>DIYL01000056.1 GCA_002428985.1 Anaerolineales bacterium UBA6055
CTCTTAAACGAAACTCAGGTTAGTTAGGTAAACCATAATTATGTTGCCACAACGAAAAGCAAATCGACTCAGAGATTATGATTATGCACAAGATGGTGCATACTTTCTGACGATTTGTATTCAAAATCGCTTGAAATTATTGGGTGATGTCGATGATCAAATTATGACGTGTAGCAAAGCAGGTCATATGGTTTCAGAATATTGGTTAAAATTACCGGAAAAATTTGAGGATATACAACTTGATTTTTGGGTCGTCATGCCAAATCATTTTCACGGAATCCTCGTGATTAATCGGCTTGAATAACAAACTCTCTGTACTTCAATACCAGACGTGATGCAATAGTTTAAAACGATGACAACCAATAGATATATTCAAGGTGTGAAATCAGAGGGATGGCAACGCTTTGATAAACGACTTTGGCAACATAGTTATTATGATCGTATTATACGCAATGAGGTTGAATTGAATATCATCCAGGAATATGTACAAACCAACCCAGCTAGTTGGAAGAAGATACGTTTTATGCATTAAAGAAGAGAGCGGACGAACACACGGGTTCGTCCCTACATAGATCGTTCTATCAAATTGGCAACGGATAAATACTCAAACTTGTATAATATCCTTTTTAAAGATTACCCATCTGCCAGCAGACGATCAACTGAATCCGCGAGTTGACGCAAATTGTTGACCATAAACACATTATCCGCATACATGCTATATTCCCACATGTCGCTGTCGCCGGTGACCCACTGGGTGCGCGGTTCAGGGCAGAACCAGATCAAACGGCGGGCTTTACGTTGCATCTCTTGTGCAATATCAAGGCGTGGGTCGTTATAGTTGTTGCGTCCGTCTCCGAAGAACAAGATTGTTGTCCGGCTATCAATCAGGTGCATGTGCTCCTTCTTGAAGGTGTTCAGACTTTTGCCGAGATCGGTGCTGTAATATCCTGGTGGGTTTTCCATCATGATCCGTCCGACAGCTTCTTTGGGTGGGAGCTCAGTTAAAACAGTGCTGACATCCACCATATCATCGATGAAAATATAGCTGTGGGTGCGACGAACTTGGTCGGATAGCTCATAAACCATCGTCAACAAAAATTCGACCGCATAACGCATCGACGTACTCAAGTCGCAGATCAGAATCAGACTTGGTTTTTTGTGTTTTTTACGGTGCGAAATTTCGATTGGTACACCACCATAGCGCATATTATTGCGGATGGTTTTGCGCGGGTCGAATTGTCCACTTTTGGCACGTTTTTGACGCAAACTTGCACGTGTGCGTAGACGTGCGGCTAAACGACGGACTTCATCGCGTACATCATCAATATCCCCACTGCTGAGGCGTTGTAGCGGCACATCGAGCAAGTCAGGACGTTCACGGGGTTCTTTATCTGCCATTTGTTCGGCAAGTGATTGACCCACATATTGTGAAATCTGATCCGAGAGACCCTGTAAATTGTCGCGTAGCATCTGTTCCAATTCAGCGAGGGCTTCATCACTCATACCCATTTCCGATAGTTCATTGAGCAATTCATCTAGCATCCGCTCCAATTGGACGAGACCTGCTTGACGATTCATGCGACGTTCAAACCATTGGCGCATATACATCTCGTCGCCTTGTGGCAATCCCGACATATCGCCCATCTGTTGCATGTCTTCATCACTAAAGTTTTTGCCATCGAGCAATTGTTGTAACAAATCACGGAGTGCATCCATATTACCCATCAAGGACTGCATCGCCTGTTGGAGCATTTCCTGCTGTTCTGGCGTGAGTTGATCTAAGATATTTTCTAGCGGGGGTTTGTTGTTGCTAAAAAATAATGGGAAGAAATAATCAAACGTATCTTGTGACCGATGATCTTTTACCAGTGTGGCTTTCATAGTGTGCTTGAATGTATCAACATCTTTGATACCAGTATGATCGACACCAAACATCGCGTCCTGACTTTCCGCCAATGAGATACGAACTCCGGCGGCACGTAGGGCACGTATAAATTCAACCATTCGTTTTTGCATAACAGTGACCTTATTTTCTTCTACCATGCGAGGAAGTGTCTACTAATGGTAGACGATTTTAAGGGGCAAGGCAAGCAACTCGCTGTTTTTCTTAGATATAGCTGATGAAGTTATGATTTGGAAAGTGGACTACATGATACAACACGCTTTCATTATCGTACGATGGTAATCAGCCTATGTCATTGTCCAGTATGGCTAGGTTGTGGCTGGAGATATTGCTTAAAAGTTAGTGAGTTCTTAATCGCTCCAATAAGTTTCATACACTAATCACAGCACTGGCTTAAATATGACCAATACAGTTTATATATATTAAAAACGTAAACGAAGGAGTCATGCTTTATGGCAAACACAACATCTAAAAACCAAGTTGTATTTTCACACGATGACGGTTGGGCAGTCTGTAAAGAAGGTAGTAACCGTGCAACTGCTGTATTTGAAACGCGTGACGAAGCAATGGAACGTGCCCGCGAACTTGCAGATAATCAAGATGGGGATGTCTATTACATGTACACAGGAAAGAGATATCCGAAAGACCGATCAGACTCTGACGAAAATACAACAGAAAATAATTAGGTGGTTTATCCCCATGACAACGGTTGGGCAGTCTGTAAAGAGGGTAGTGACAGAGCAACAGTTGTTTTCGAAACGCGTGATGAAGCAATGAACCGTGCATATGAGCTCGCAGACAATCAAAATGGCGATGTCTATGTATACAGGTAAAGAAAACCACGAAATGGCATAAGCCCAAATTTCATTAGAAGCGTGTGATTCATATATTACACGTTTTTGTTTTGATGCATGTTTAAAATCACCCATATAACTAAATTTGGTATGACCTCGTCATGCGTAGAATTAACAAACTTCGTCTATGATGACACTAAAATCAGCATAGGCGAGGAGCACATATGAATCATCGAGACCATGTGAATTTGATTAAAAATGGCATTCCTGAAGTTGGTGGTACATGGGCAGATTTAGGGTCGGGTGGTGGTGCGTTTACTCTAGCACTAGCTGAGTGTATCGGAGATGAGGGATTTATCTATTCGATTGACCGTGATAATGGCTCACTGCGCCGACAAGTTAAGACGATGCAATCTCAATTCCCCGGTATGAAAGTAAAGTATATTCCTGCTGATTTTACACACCCATTAGATCTTCCGGCATTAGACGGGATAATTATGGCGAATTCGTTACACTTTGTGGCGGATAAATTGCCTGTACTTCAACAATGCCTACATTACCTCAAGTCTGAGGGGCGATTGATTATCGTTGAATACAATACTGATAAAGGGAATCGCTGGGTACCACATCCGTTGACTTATGAAAAATGGGAAACTTTAGCGACCAAAGCTGGCTTTGCCGAAACGACCCTACTTAAGACGCGTCCGAGCAGTTTCCTTGGAGAATTTTTCTCGGCAGTTAGCATCACGCCACCCAAAGATAAGGATTCCGAAACGTCCACTTAATATCTGTCTTATGTTGAACCATATAATGATAGTAAATGAGCCTGCTCCAAATATGTCATAAGTGTGATGGTGTCAGTTTAGAGCGTCTCAATTTTGTATAGATAGATTATCGACAAGGACAATGTCTGCATGAAAAAGCAAAGTTTACTGTTAGCCATGATGCTCGTGATGACACTCACGATTGGCTTATTCCTGACCCCGACGCCAACACTCGCAATTACAAAAGTCACTCCCACGCCTGACCCTGCTGGTAGCGAGGTAGAAGAATCATCATTTGATGTTGAAACCTTACTTGAAGAAGCGATCGAAAAAATTGAAGCACAAGATTACGCGGGCGCTATCAATGATCTAGACATTATTGTCTCGATGGATGCAACACTCTGGGACGCATATTTTTTCCGTGGATTCGCTCAATCTGAAGTTGGCGATTTTGATCGTGCTATTGATGATTACACTCGAGCGATTAGTATTCGCCCATATGATTGGACGACCTATAGTCTACGCGGTGACTTATATCTACGCACTGAAGATTTGGCACAAGCCAACCTTGATTATGATCAAACACTTTACTTGAACCCACGCTACTTCCAAGCGTATGCGGGTAAAGCCGTGTTGTACTTACAACGCGGTGACGATGCAACCTCTCTCATCTACCAAGGGATTTTTGAAGCATTACGATCCAGCGCGAATGGTAACACAAATGAAGCCTTTGATATTCTAAACAGTACACTGGAAAATACTGATACTGTTCCTGTGCCCGAAGAACTGGGTTACGTTTACTACAACCTTGCCAACCTCAACATTAGCGAGAGTAATTGGGCGGATGCACTGGATGCAATGAACGAAGCAATTGCGCTCCAACCTGAGATGCAAGATTATTACATGGCACGTGGTTTCATCTATTCCGAAACTGATGAATTAGCTTTGGCTGCACCTGATTTCTATCAACGGATAACATTGGTGGAATCATCCCAAGTTGATGATGTGCTTGACTTAGGCGAAACGGTAACTGTTGATATGGATTATGGGGTTGTTGCTCGCCTTACATTTAGTGGCGAAGCAGGGCAAAACATCACTTTGACAGCACGTGATAGCCTTGGTGTGGGTGTTGATCCTTTGCTTGTGTTACTCGATGCAGATGGCAATCCGATTGCAGGTAACGATGATGGTGGTGGTGAATTAGATTCGCTCATTAACGATTACAATCTGCCAGAAACGGGTACATATACCGCTGTTGTTAGTCATGCAAATGGCGGCTTTACCGGTACTGTGACTGTAAGCTTGAAGTAGTCATATGTTGTATAGACTTCGCTAAAGCGTTTGTTAAACTTGTAGGATAGGGTTCGTAAACCTTATCCTACATGCACATTATGTGATTTGATTTATCAATTATTTCGTAACTTCGACTCAAAAAACCTAAAATAAATTCCAAGATACTTTTTAAAACCCAATTAAAGGCATTATTAATGGTACCCTCAACCGAAACATTTTTCTCTAATATAGATTTTTATAACCTTGATATGCACTTAACGGATGATCAGAAAGCCATACGTCAACGCGTGCGTGATTACCTCGAAGTTGATGTTATGCCTCATATCAATCCTTATTGGGAAAAAGCCGAATTCCCCTATGATATGGCGATGAAAATGAAAGATCTCGGCATCATGGGCGGGTTATTGGGTGAACATGGTGCAGCAGGGCTTGATCCTGTTGAGTTTGGGCTGGTCGCGTATGAGCTGTCCAAAGCTGATGGAAGTATCGGTACATTTTATGGAGTTCATTCTGGCTTAGCCATGGGATCGATTGGCCTGCTTGGTGATGAGGAGCAAAAAGCATGCTGGTTACCGGATATGGTCACATTAGACAAAATCGGTGCATTCGGTCTAACAGAACCTGAGGTTGGGTCGAATGCTGCACGTGTTAAAACGACTGCACGTAAAGACGGTGATAGTTACATTCTCAATGGTGCTAAACGCTGGATTGGTAATGCGTCGATGTCGAATTTATTGATTATCTGGGCACGGGATGAAGATAGTGGACAGTTCGGTGGCTATGTCATCGAGAATGCTAGTGAAACAGAAGGCGTTACTCTAAGTGATATCTGGGGCAAAATATCGAAACGTGCTGTGCTGAATGTTGATATTAAGTTAGACAATGTGCGTGTTCCTAAAGCGAATAAATTGGCTTATGCCACCAGCTTTAAAGATGCGGCAAAAGTTCTAAGGAATGGTCGCTATAGTGCGGGATGGACAGCAGCAGGAACAGCATCTGGTGCATTTGAATTGGCGTTGAAATATACAAAAGAGCGCGAACAATTTGGTAAACCTATCGCCAGCTATCAGCTGATTCAACAAAAACTGGTTGAAATGGTGACTGAAATTACCCTCATGCAAACGTTGAATTTCCAGATGGCGCGGTTACTTGAACGCGATGAATTGAGTGAGGGCATGGTGTCGATGGCAAAATACAATAACGCTCGTAAAGCACGTTATGTCACCCGTTTAGCGCGGGAATGCCTTGGGGGTAATGGAATTGTGATTGATAATCATATTGCCCGTCTGATGCTCGATACCGAAGCTGTCTATACCTATGAAGGTACGAACGAGATCAATTTATTGCTGATTGGGCGTGAGTTGACAGGCATTAATGCCTTGACATAGACATGTAAGAGGTTACATAAATCACTCATATGGGTGTAGCGGGGGTATAGTAAATTTGTTATTCTATAAGTGAATGTGAGTAACATTCCGACCATCTAACAACCTACACACATACACAATGGTATGCGTCATATCCAAAATACATACTATTGTGAGGTGGTCACATTTGTGATAATAACACAAAATTCCCCTACGGCGTGCCAAAACGGTGCGTCGTTTTGTTTTACCCTTGCTTGAATGCTTGACCCTTAGCAACGTATTCAATGGCACTTAATCGAATGCCTTGAATTTCTTCGTCGGTTAATTCACGCACAGCTTTCGCGGGGCTACCAATAATCAAGGAGTTATCAGGAAAAACTTTATTCTGGGTGACAAGTGCCCCTGCCCCAACAACACAATTTGTTCCGATTTGTGCACCGTTAAGAACAATCGCACCCATCCCAATTAGGCTGTTATCACCAACGGTTGCGCCATGTACAATTGCGCGATGTCCAACTGTTACACCTTCGCCAATCACCAAGGGGAAACCGGGGTCGGCATGGCAGACTGCACCATCTTGGATATTGGTATTTGCGCCGATCGATAAGTATTCTGTATCACCCCGTAACACCGCTGTAAACCACACACTAACATTTTCACCAAGCGTCACATCACCGACGACGACTGCTCCGTCTGCAATCCACGCCGATGGATCAATTTTTTCTGGCTGATGATGCGTATTGTATTCCGGCATAGCAAAATCCTTTGCAAGTGAAACCAAAAGAAGCTAGATCTGATTATACTGTTGTTTATTAAGTGAGGGGAGTTATAGATAGATGATGTCAAAAGAATAGTGACGGCGGTGGGACTTGAACCCACACGCCCTTGCGAGCAGAAGTTTTTAAGACTTCCGTGTCTGCCATTCCACCACGCCGCCTAATCCTTGTGACAGGATATAGAATCAAGTATACCGACAGACCGTCTTTTGTCAATATTGACCCTTATCTTCGGTCCATTACGTACGATTTTGAAATCTACATTTAATGCCCGCAAAGCCCAACAGCAGGTTGCCGCTATATTATGTGATACGTTAGTGAAGTTATATGATGCGTACTGATATTTGCCTACTGTCCGAATGTAACGAGATCCATCAGAGTGCATCAATCCACGAATAAATGGTTGATGATCGATAATATTGATTTGCCACTGTTTTAGGCTTACATCACGATTATGTTTAACACCTTCACCATGTTGAGGGAATAATTTCGGAAGTCGATTGCTAAAGACAGTAACATTAATTGCTCTCGAATTGGTGATCTTATGAACTGTAACTTTATTATCTGGTAGCAAATATTCTAATGACTCAATCGCCATATTGATAACTTTAGGATAAATGCTATCCAATGTAATCCTCAGTCGATATGTTTTTCTCACCAAGGATATGTGACCATCACCAAGATACAAACCAAGTGCATATGAATAATGTTGTTTCCACAAATCAACATCAATTGGTGTTCTTTTGACGAGATTCTTTTTCTGCCAGTCTTGTTTTTGATAATACTGCAATAGTGAATGATGCACGCCTAAACTCTGCGCGACAGAGCGAACGGATTCACCGTCTTCGATGCGTTGTCTCGCATTTAACAAATCCGAAGTTTGCATGATGTATCCTAAATATCTAGCACTTTCTCGCCGACGGGAATCTCAAAATCGACTTTACTTTCTTGTGGCGCTAGTGGGCATACCCAACGATAATTGTAACTACACGATGGGTTATAGGCATAATTGAAGTTCATCATTAAATCACCGTCACGCTGTCCGAGGTCTGCACCTTTAATCGTGTCATACAGATAACGACCGGCACCGTAAGTCGTCTTTTTGTTGGTTGCATCGCCAAATGGGATAAAAATCCCGCCACCATAGCCCATAATCCAGAATACACTCAATGTGCCTGTACCTGTTGGGAGCGTAAATGTGACTTCACCGACACGTTTATATTGAATTTCACCATCATCACCGACATCAACATGATACTCTTTGGGCTCGACATCAGAATTAAATGTGCCAACTACATCATATGCCGGATCATAGTCGTAGTATTGCAATCCATTGAATTTGCCTTTCTGCTCAAAATCGAGTGCCGATTGAGAGTGGTTGGCAAATAGGTCATCGCGGGTAGCGACCCATGTCTCATAAATAGATTTATCGGCGTTGTGTTCGCGGACTGTTGCATAGAGATTGCTAACGGTGCGACGGTAACTGAGTAGGTCAAGCATGGGTGGCATCCTTTGATGGGTTAAGTGTGTAGACTATTGTAGCCCATAGTATTGAGAGAGTGCTAGAACAAATTATCTGTTTTAGTCAAGGAAACAAGTAGATTGAATCAAGATCACTGTATAATGTTCTTGAAGAGGTTCAATACAGATGAATAGGTAACATCAAAGTAAAGAAATAAGAGTGAACATATGACAATATCCGATGAAATGTATCTAAAGTCTACGAATACAGCCGAAGAATTTATCCATCAATTTATGAAATGTTTGGACTTTGAGAATTATTCGATACAAAAAGTTAACGACAGAGGGACTCTCGTTGTTTCTGAACCTGAGGGATTTACGCTATATGTAAGTGATGTTGACCAAGAACTCAACGAACAGTTTATTGAAGATTTATCATTTACCCCTACTCTGGACTGCTCGTTTGATCTAAAAAAGTTTGGCGATATATTGAGAGTTAAACATGAACTAATAACAGCAATCATCAAATACACAAGGCTTATAGCTGATGATGTACTTGCCTATACTGATGGCGATAGCGAGGTCATAATCTATTACAACCAAAATCTTACCCTAAGAGAAAACCATTGGATTTGGAAGGACTACCCATTCGATAAAATGGACTACACATATGGGAAATTACCAAACCTATAATATTGACCCACGTCAAAACATCAACTGAGGGAGTGATAATCATGTGCCGGAATATCCAAGAATTATTTAATTACGATCCGCCCGCAACCGAAGAAGACATCCGTGCAGCGGCAGTGCAATATGTTCGTAAAATCAGTGGGATGAACAAACCATCAAAAGCTAATGAAGACGCGTTTAATCATGCGGTAGATGTGATAGCTGACGCAACCACTGATTTACTGAATTCGCTTACAACCAAAGCCAAACCGAAAAACCGTGAGGTCGAAATTGCAAAACGCCGTGCCCGTAACGCCAAGCGTTTTGGAGCATAATTTGAGAGAGTATTTTTAAAGGCTTGCTTGATAGAGATCAATCACTTGTTTTGCGACGTTATCCCATGTGCGGGTTTGTGCACTGATGCGTCCTTGTTCGCCCATCTGTTGCGCTTTTTCGGGATGCGTCAGAAGGTCAATTAATGCACGGGGTAGTTCTTCCATGATGTTATCTTGCGAGATAACAATCCCTGTCACATTGTGTTCGATTGCATCGGCAACGCCACATTGGTCAGTGCCTACAACTGCTGTGCCCGATGCACTGGCTTCGACTAAGACCAAGCCAAATCCCTCAAACCAATGTTTGTCATTGACTGACGGTAATGCCATCACATCTGCTGCACCGAACCATGCTAGCATCTCATCTTCATCGACAAATCCGAGAATCTTCACTGTATCCTCAAGTTGGTGCGTTTGGATAGCCTCTTGGACACGGTGATAATAGTTCGTGTGTTCTTGTGGGTTGCCCATAATCAAGCATTGCGCATCAGGGATTGTCTCACGGACGATAGCCATCGCTTTGACGAGTTCGAGTGTACCTTTACGTGGTTTAATCCCACCGGCTGTAATAACTGTCGGGGCTGTTTTAGGATGTGGTAGTGATGGGGGATTGAGAAAGCGCGCGACATCAACTGCATTATTGATCACATGTGTCTTAGCATTTGTGATAATCTCTTGGGCAACTTGGGCTGTATAGTTACTCACACAGATAAGATTTGCGCGTTCAAATGACCAACGATACAGATGATTCATCGGGAAGCGTCGAATACGCGGGAGATTGATATAGCTCCCGTGTGCTGTCACAAATAACGGACGCGATCTTGCCACCCAATCTGCGAGAATGGCAAACGGTTCAATAGTGCTATGGATGATATCACAATCCGCGAGTAGTTTTTGTACAGACCGACGTTGACGTATTGTTTTGATGAAGGTGTTGCGCTCAGGGGGGGTGACGCTCGGTAATATGCGATGAATCTCTAGATCATTATCAGGCGTATTATGTGAGCTAATAATCGTGGTCTGGATGCCATGCCTATGGAGAGCTTGAATCAGATTGAGTGAGTAAGTTGCCCAACCATTTTTTGTGCTGATGTCTGATGTAATCAAGCCGATGTGCATGAGGAGTCATCAGGGCAGATACTGGCATCTGCCCATCAATAGCATTATCTAGGTTGTACTTTTATCGTCGTCGCTGGCACCTGTATCGGTCGCATCATCAGCGGCTTCAGGAGTTTCCTCCGTCGCTTCAACAACTTCTTCTTCGACAGCTTCGGTAACTTCTTCGGTTGTTTCAGCTACATCTTCTGTCACCTCAGATACAACAGAATCATCGTCATCGTCGTCGTCATCTTCACCTGTAATAGCTTCTTTGACATCTTCAACGACTTCGGCAATGTCTTCTTTTACTTCTTCAATTGCTTCGTTGATTTCTTCTTTTGCCTCAGCAATTTCTTCCTTCACTTCTTCAATTGCTTCTGCGACAGCTTCTTTCGCCTTGTCAACCATTTCACTAGGCTCAGGAATTGGTAGGCCGAGCTTTTCATGTAATGCAAGCACTGCTGATGATTGCTCTGGTGCTAGTTCGCTATGATGGTCACCCTGCACACCGACGCGCATCACAATAACCAACAACGCAATATTTAATATGATAATAATTAACATGACCAAAATAGCCATGGGATAGCCTCCACCTGTGTCAAACAATAATCATAAACCGTCCATATTATGACGTATTATTAGCATTCGGTCTAGTGAATATCACTTTAACGTTGAGAATTGGGGATGAGTGTCAATTGTGAGATGGTGCAGGACGACAGGTATATGTCGCCCTACATAGACTAAATGTGTAGATTATGCTTCACGTTTGGAGAGGACATCGGCTTCATAGATTTTGATCTCATCCATAAATCCCATACCGACAGGAACACCTTGTACATGGCAGTAATAATCCCAAATTGCGCCGAATGGCAAGCCTTTTAGTTCTTCCAATAGGGCGAGGCGTGAGGTGTAGTCACCATCAGCTTCATATTGACGGAGTAACTCACGGGGTTCGAGCAATGCCATCAATAGTGCGCGTACTGCATTACGTGTGCCAATTGCCCATGCACCAACACGGTTAATACTGGCATCAAAGAAATCTAAACCAATATGTACTCGTTCGAGTCCATCACTACGGACGATTTCTTGCATAATCGCTTGTAAGTCATCACTGAGTGTCACGACATGGTCACTATCCCAACGCACACCACGACTGACATGCAGTAAGATTTCTGGTACATAGAGTAGAACGGATGAAATTTTGTCGGCAATTGTTTCGGTCGGGTGGAAGTGTCCAGCATCTAGACACAACACTGTTTGATTGGCGATCGCATATCCCATGTAAAATTCATGCGAGCCGACGACATAACTTTCCGAGCCTAACCCGAATAATTTACATTCGACTGCATCAAGATTATGCGCAGGGTTAAGTTCTTTTTCAAAGACTTTATCAAGCGCATCTTTTAAACGGGCACGTGGGGCTAAGCGGTCAGCTGGTGTGTCTTTGTAGCCATCAGGAATCCAGACGTTGGTGATGCAGGGATTGTCCAGTTCTTTACCAAAGTACGCACCGATTTCCCGTGAAGCGATACAATGTTCAATCCAAAAGTTCCGGATTGATTCATCCTGATGGGCTAAGGTAAAGCCGTCATCTGCCAATGGATGAGAAAATAGCGTCGGATTAAAGTCGATACCATGATTGTTTTCTTTTGCCCAATCTGCCCATGATGCAAAATGTTCTGGCAGAATTTCATTGCGAGCAACTTTACTATCGCTATCAAGATACGATGCATGCAAGTTTAAACGATGATCTCCGGGTATCAAGCTATAGGCTTTATCAAGGTCACTCCGTAATTCGTCAATGCTACGAGCCTTACCAGGATAATTCCCCGTCGCCATAATCCCACCACTCAAACCTCGGTCGGGGTCTTCAAAACCGAGGACATCATCACCTTGCCAGCAATGTAAACTGATCGGGACTGTTTTTAAGGTTTCCATTGCGGCATCGACATCGACATCAAATGCGGCATAACGTTCTTTTGCAATTTCAAAAGCTGAGGTAATTTGCGATTCACTTGGTTTAAATGACATCATCTTCTCCAAAAAATTAGTTTGTTGAATACTTTATTTTAACGCAAATCAAGCTGACGCCCCACAGTATCACTGACAAACTATGAAATTTTGTTTCCAGTTCTGATGATTTTGATGAGGGGATCAACCGTCTGTAACCTTACACACAGATTTTGAATGATCCCCTAAAATTATTCAGGGGATAGGATCAACTTGACAATCTCCTCTAGTGACATGTCTTTACCAATCGTAAGCCCAGCCTCATAATCTAAATCGGGCTGACTTTCTTTGATTTTGTCGAGTGTTTGGTTTGCGCGGGTTGTCGCCTCTTGGTTACTTGCTGGATTTTCGATGATATGACCAATTACGGATAGGGCATCAGAGGTGGATTCGATTAGCGAAACCATATGACTGAGTGCAAGCAAGGTCGCTTGAGTTGCTGATGAATCATGTGAAATTTGAATTGCTTCCAGATAATTTTGGCGGGCATCATTAAGCATCCCGAGTTGTTCATTTGCCTCCCCAAGGTTACACAACACTAATGCAATCTCGACTGGAATTCCGATTGAGCGGGCAATCTTAAGACCGTCTTGATAGTAAGCGATAGAGGATTGTAAATCTCCTTTGAGGGATGCAACAAACCCTAGGTTACTATACATGCGGCTTAACATGCGCTTTTCACCGATCAAACGGAATGTTTCTAATGCACTTGCAAAGTAGGTCAGGCTCGTATCTAAATCGCCACCTTGTCCCATCACTGCACCAAGGTTCATGTCGAGCACAGCAACATTACGCGTCTGACCACTATCAGCATAAATCGCTTTTGCACGCGAAAAATGTTCTTGTGCTGTTTGTGTCTCACCCTGAGAAAAGGCAATCATGCCAAGGTTATTTTGTAGGCTCCCCTGTGCCATGCTGTCATTAATCTGTTCAGCAAGGCTTAACCCTTGATTGGCAAAATCGCGGGCTTGTTCGTAATTGCCTTGTTCATTGCTTAAATCACTCAAGCGGTCAAAGGCATACACCATCGTCTTTTGATAATCTAGATCGGTTGCGATGGTCAGGGCCTCACGCACAAGCCCTTCGGATTCTTGTAGTTCACCTTGGCGTTTTAAGACCTCCGCATGTTGAATCAGCGCATCTGCTAACTGTCGCGAATCGTCTATTTCGCTCAATGTATCAACGGTTTGAGAAGCTGTTTCGCTAGCACGGTCATATTCGCCAAGATAGTAGAGTGTTCGGCTGAGGCTAATTGAGATATTCGCATGGTCACGGATTTGGTCATCATCAGATGATTGGGGCAAGAGTTCGAGTACGCGATCATATAAATCACGGGCTTCGGTTAAGTTACCAATATGCAGAGCATAATCACCTGCCAGCCGTGCAAACTGGAGTTCTTTGTCCGTATTGCCAGCATTTCCCCAATGCCCTGCTAAAACCTCAGCATATTCTTTTTGGTCACCATAGATTGTTTCCATTGCAGTTGCTAAGGTTTCATATAAATCCGATCGCTCATCCTCTGTAACTGCATTCAATACTGTCCGACGCATAGCATCATGAACAAATTGCCAATCGCCATCTTCGGCTGTATTGAGGATACTCAAGTTAGAACATGACACCAGCCATTGATCGAGGTCGAAATCAAATTGAATCTCATTGACAACATCCAGATCAATTTCGCGCCCTTCTAATGCCAACACTTTGAGCAAGCGTAATCCAGCATCGGTGACGCGCGTCAAACGGCGTTTAAGGATGGTCAATACACCCTCACTAGACACATCTGTACCTAGACTTGATGCAGAAATTTTATGAATGCTACCGCTTCTGACTGCAAGTTCGCGTATAATCTCGATGATGAAATAGACATTACCATCAGTCTCACGATAGAGTGTATCAATAATAGTCTCTAATCCATCTTGCTCGCCGATAATGGATTCACTGAGGCTGTAAATTTCCTCGCGAGTCAGACGATTGAGTGACATTAGATTAAAATCGGGAATTTGTTCTGGTAGTTGATCGTCTTCATCTTGCCGGAAGGTGGCAATCACCATAATGCGCTTATCTGTAATAATCGAAGATAGGCGGTTTAAGGTGTCGATGCTATTGGGTGACCATTGAATATCTTCTAGAACCAACAATACCGGTGAGCGAATATCCTGAAATACGCTCAAAATAGACGATTGCAAACGTTCTTTGTGTTTCTCGCCATCTAGTGGTGCCGGATCATCAACCGAACGTTCAAGTAAGCGTTCAATATCTGATACTAAATCTTTGAGGATACTCGCATCGACGTCAGAAATATTTGAAGCCAACAATAAGCGACGCATAGGATCACGCCAGAGTTGGTAAGGTACTTTATTATCGGCAACGGCATGACCACTGACAACCGTATACCCTTTAATCAACGCATAGACACGTAATTCATCAATTAAACGCGTCTTACCGACACCTGCTTCGCCCGCGATGAGCCATGCACTACCGTGACGCATAGCAGTTTCTTCGAGCGCATCTTGCAAAATGCCCATCTCTTTTTCACGACCGACAAATTTTGCCGACCGCAAATAACTATCGCGTGCACCATCGGATAATTGAGTGTCGTTGCGGTCTAAGATGATATTTAGCTCTTGGACAATATCTACCGCATTTTGATAACGATCGTCAACATCTTTGATTAGCATACGGTGCATGACTTGTCTCAGTTGGCTACCTTTAACGGTACCAGCCGATGACGGTTGCGGCGGACTGACGTCGTCAACAACGGGTGGCATGGCAACTGTGTCTTCTAAAGCTGTTGTGGTTAGTTCCTCAGTTGGTGTATTCTCAGAGGGGGTGATTGGTTGGTCTGTCAGTTCAATTGTATCTATTAGCGACAGATCTGGCATGGTACTGATGACATCCATAATCAACATATTCATATTGCTCAGGTCAAATGGATGTCTTCCAATAAGCAACTCATATGCCATAATCCCGACCGCATACAAGTCAGATGAGGGTGTTGGTTTGCGACCCTGCAAAACTTCTGGGGCTATGTAGGCAATTGTGCCGACAATTTTCATATTGTCTTCATCAGTTGCAATCGCATCAGCATCAATCGACAAGCCAAAATCTAATAATTTGACATGATCGCGATAGAGGGCGACATTACCGGGTTTAATATCCCGATGCAATAATCCACGACGATGCAGGTATTCCAGCGTATTTAAAAGTTCAACGACTAGATTGATTTTTTCGATAACAGGTTTAGTCACACCACCAGCGACAAAGTCACTAAATTCTTCCATATAATCCATAGTGAAGAAGGGGGAACCATCGGTGAGAAAACCATAGTCTAAAACACTGATGATGTTGGGGTGACGTATAGAAGCAATTGCACGGAATTCTTGTGCTAGCGCATTCTTGGAGTCCATACTATCCGAGATTGTACTGGCCTCACTGATTGTAGTGAATGGGTCAATCTTAACCTGTTTAAGTGCAACATCTTTGCCAGTTAGGCGGTCTGTTGCCAGATACACAACGCCCATTCCGCCCTCATCGAGTTTTTCCTTCATAATGTAACGATCATGAAGTGTTGAATTAGGCTGAGTACCTATCATACGACTTGTTATCCTTCGCTTCCCACATCAACCAGAATCTATTATAACATGATGCGCTCACCTTTATCGGCAAAATCTGACATGATTGCCGACTATTTAAAACATTTTTATAATTGACGTAATTTTGGCAATTCTAATTCATTAACGGTAAACTCTGTAAAATTATACTTAAATTACTTGAGTGTCCCATTATGAGCCAACCACCTAACATTATTTTCATCATCACCGATCAACAACGTTACGAAACAATCAATGCCCTCGGTTATCCATATATGGATACACCAAATCTCGACCGTCTCGTCAACGAAGGGGTGAGTTTTGATAACTGTCACATCACAGCCCCGTCTTGTGCTCCATCGCGGGCGAGCTTGTTTACAGGGTACTATCCTCATGTGACAGGTATCATGCGCAATGCCGATACATGGCGACATTCTTGGGTGGAACACTTGAATGAGGCGGGGTATCACTGTGTCAATATTGGTAAGATGCACACAGTCCCATGGGAAACGCCACTTGGGTTTCATGAGCGGTATGTGGTTGAAAATAAAGATCGTTATCTCGAGGCGCGTTATTATTTTGATGAATGGGATAAAGCACTGGCTGCCCGTGGTATGGTTAAACAACAGCGCGAAAAATATCGTTTACGAGATGATTATCGTGATCGGATGGGCGCATTTACATGGGATATGCCACCCGAAACACAATCCGATAATTTTGTCGGCGAGATGGCGCAATGGTGGCTGAAATCTTATCCGAAGACTGAACCACTGTTTATGCAAATTGGTTTCCCCGGGCCGCATCCACCATATGATCCAACCCCAGAAGTTGCTGAATCGTATATGGATAGAGAGTTCCCATTACCTGAAGTGACACAAGAAGAATTAGACGGACAACCTCCACCATATCAACAATTGCGTGAACACAACTTTAAAATCGACCACGACTCAGTTGTACATCTCCCGAACCCATCTAAGGAGCAACTCCAACGCCTATGGGCATATTATTGCGCTAACGTCACGATGATTGATACACAGGTTGGCAAAATATTGGATACCTTGGATACTGAAGGCTATTTAGACAATTCAATTGTGATTTTCACGAGTGATCATGGGGATTGTATCGGCGACCATGGTCATATTCAAAAATGGACAATGTACGATATTATCACCCGTGTTCCAACAATTTTTTGGTCTCCAAATCGCTTTAAGGCTGGTGAACGGGTTACAGAACAATGTCAATTAATGGATGTAGGACAGACAATTCTTGAGCTAGCTGGGGTCACACCACCTGATACGATGCAGACGATTTCGTTATCACCTGCACTTGACGGTGAAGCGTGGCAAGGGCGTGACTATGTCTTTGCAGAGCATCCACCTGATGGCATCTATGAAGGTCCATATATGACAATGATTCGTAGTGACCAGTGGAAGTTGGTACATTTTGCAGGGCAGTCTTATGGACAGCTCATTGATCTTGAACACGATCCTGAAGAATTACATAATTTGTGGGATAGTTCCGACCATCTAGAGATCAAACAAACGTTACTAACTGCCTTGCTCGATTGGCGAACAACCAGTGCGCATCAAACCCGTAATCTGTATGATGCCCATCGATAGCGACGACCAACCCTTGTCATAAGTTTGCAAACTGTTTGAGAAGTCAATTTTACCCCACGCCTACGTAAAGGTGTTGTATACTGTGGATTAGAAAATACGCACAGGGTTATATTTATGCCAAGCACACTCAAACGACTTGAATTTGGAATCTACCATATCTATGTCTATGGCGCATCTAGCTATTCTGATTTTGAAGCTATAGCCGACCAAGCGTTAACATCGCGCGCGGCGTCCGGCGAGATCCATCAAGTATTCATTATTGAACGTGAAGCAAATTCGACTGTTGACATCAATTTCGCGCAAATACGTCAATTGGCATCTCAACACGACATTCGTAAGACGCACTTTTTACACATAGAGGTGAGCACAGCCATCCATGTTTTTGTTGCAGGCATCAACCGTTCACTCCCCCTGAATATTCAAATGATCAGGGATATGGACGCCGCGATTGACGAAGGACGTGATATGTTATCCCGCTATACTCAACCGCGTCGTCCAAAAGACCTTTAACGCATTCCTTCAGTTTCGGGAACAGCGAAGATCATACGCCCCGTCGGACGATTAATAAGCTTCGTGACTTCCACTTCAATATTACGATCCATATATTTCTGACCAGATTCGACCACAACCATCGTGCCATCATCCAGATACCCAATCCCTTGATTCGGGTCGCGCCCTTCTTGGATGATGCGAATAGCAAAGGTCTCCCCTGGGATATAAACAGACCGTACCGCATTCGCTAGTGCATTAATATTGAGAACATCAACGCCTTGCGCGTCTGCCACTTGGTTTAGGTTGAAGTCGTTGGTAATCAATGAGCAATTCATCTGTATTGCCAGAGCGACTAGTTTGGCATCAACTTCACTAAAATCGATGGGGTCTTCTTCAATGATTTTGATCGGCAGATCGTTATTGCGTTGTAATTCATTGAGTTTGGCTAAACCACGCCGTCCACGATTGCGCCGTAGGGGATCCGACGAATCGGCAACACGATGCAATTCACTCAAAACAAAGCGTGGAATGACCAATGTCCCTCCTATAAAGCCTGTTTCAGCGATTTCAACGATACGCCCATCAATCAACACACTCGTATCGAGCAATAATTGGCGTGATGTGGCTGAGGTAATCCGACGTGAACGACCACCAAAGCGTTCACCGACTGTTTCAATGATTTCACTCGCCCGCAAGCTAAAGATCGTCATTCCGAGATAACCAAAAACAACAGAGACAATTGCGGGCAACACTTCGCCCAAGGGACGTTCTAAGAGAGATAGGGGAAATGCAAGCATTAATGCCAGTAATAAACCAATTAAACCACCAATCACGGAAGTCATGAGTTTAGGGACAGGCATTTCATTAATTGCGCGACGCATCCGCTGTACCGGTGAAACGGTAATCCATGGGGTTGCAGTTAAACCAAAGAGCGCACCCACCCAAAAGAATAGAAATGCAGATTCTGATTCACCCAATTGGATGAAACTAGCTAGATCATTGCCAACACGAATACCGACAATAGAAAATACCACCAGCCCAACAATGCGGGAGATGAAAAAAGGGGTCATATGAGGTTTTTCTCCTGCGTTCAAACGATACTGTATCCCTCACGAATAAACAGGTGTGAGTGCCGGACATCCGACAGCAGATCGAATCAACAGCGATAATTATACGAAATTAGGCAAATTGCCTATTATCTGTACCATGTTGCTTTTGGCGTGGTCAATAAAAATACCAAGTACATTATGTGACAGATGAAATATGACTATTAGTATTATACGGGGCAGATTTCCTCCCTGCAATAGACCTAAGTTGGTTATTATAGGATTGCTGTTAGAATGGGCGGGATATAGAGGACATGTTACTGCATTGTTATATGTCGATCGAAAAAACAAAGATATTGTTGGATGATATATATCGGCGAGTGAGATCGGATCAGACAATTTTTAAATAAGGTTTAGAGGAATTTGATATTCCCCGTCCGGCAAAGAACGATACTTTGTTAGCCGGATGGGGTATTTCAATAATAGATGAGTGGCAAGTCGATCAGATAGTGGACTTTAATTGTTTCGCTTTGGCTTTGCGCCACCGCCGAATATGTTTAGTCGCCCAATCATAATGGCTGGATGTTGCTGATGTTAGATATGACCCCAAAGTAGTGGATTTTGTCCACTTATATATCTTGGGGGTGAATAATTCCTCATTATCAATACCCTCAATCAATGCCATCATGGCGAGATGCGACGCTTCGAATTTCGCTACAATATCATCTAATGCAATATCTCGATATGTCTCGTAGATTTGTTGGTTTAAATCTGGAATTTGTTGCCATGTATAATCAGGGGATGGAGTTTGTGGGTCATCTCCGGCTTTCCCAATTTCGTACCATGAAGACATCATCTGTTGCCATTCGTACAGATGCGCAAGCACGTCTTTCACTGACCATGCGTCAACAACACCACTATCTAACATATCATCCTGTGGGATGAGGTCAAGTTCTGCTTGTAATTTAGTATAGTTGGTATCAGCTTGTTCTAAGAGTTGTTTTTTTGAAGTTGGTCTAGGCATTGCGTCATACTTTCTGCTACATTCCCAATGCCTAGAATTATAGAACAAATATTCTGTGTTCGATAGTGACATTCATCTATAGGTAGAATGACACTTCACACAACTTATTCCGTATCACATAGTTCGAGGCGATACGTGGCTCGTTCATCGCATGTCAATTCACGAATATACCGATTTTGCTGGGCAAATTCTGCTAATTGTTCCGATGTGCGTGCGATTCGCCATTTACGCAGTGCGTTATCTTGTCCGGCAGAAATTGCAAAGGTCTCATCATTATTAAAGAAGACTTCTTGTATCCAATCGGTATGTTGCTCAAAACGGTTGAGCTCCTCACCCGATTCAATATCCCACATCCGTACAGTCGTATCAGATGATGTTGTCAGCATGATTTGTCCATCATTGGTAATATCAATGCCAAATGTATTCCCAGTGTGTCCCACAAATCGACGTACTTCCTCACCACTTTCTGTATCCCACATCCGCACTGTATCATCCCATGATGTGCTGATAATGAAGGTTTCATCGGGCGACAATCGTGCATAATTAGCCGTGTCTTCATGCCCGATATATTGATTGAGTTCATCGCCGTTTTCAATGTCCCATAGACGAATCGTGGCATCATTCCCTGCACTCACCATGCGTGTACCCAGTGCATTGATGAAGACTCCATTGATAGCGCCTTCGTGCCCCTCGTATGTGCGGATTACTTCACCTGTGTCGATATTCCACAGACGAAGAATGCCGTCACTAGATGCTGAGATAAATTCTGAATCTCCCGGCATGATGTCAATCATAAAGACTTCTCCCATATCGGGCAGGTTTTCACCGTAGGTCGTCAGCAGTTGTCCGGTAATCACATCCCAGCGTTTGATCGTACCATCCCACGAGGACGACAATAAAAATGCCCCATCTGCTGTGAATTTGACTGAATCGACTGTATTGGTATGGCCGCGTAATGTCCGCACTTCTGCACTGGTCTCAACATCCCAGATACGAACGGTGGTGTCATAATCATCTCGATCATCTGATAACCGAAGCGGTCCACTGCCTGATGCTACGAGTTGTCCATCAGGACTAATATCAGTCGTCCATGTCCAATCTTCATGTCCACGAAAGACCTTGTCTTGGGTACGGTTTTCTAAATCCCAAAGCCACGCAGAGGTATCCACTGGATTATCGTCTGGTGTCGTGAGGTCATTATTGCCGACATTCCCCATTCCGATCAGCATATATTCGCCATTCGGTGTAAATTCGATATCAATCGGGCGTTCAGGGAAGTTGACGAATGTCTCAACTTCGACACTCTTATCAATATCCCAGAAGCGTATACTTTTATCCCAAGATGCGGTGACTAGTTGTGTACCATCAGGAGAAAATTCGATATTGGTGATGACATCACGATGCGCGAAGAAACGACGTAATTCAATGCCTGTTGTTGCATCATAAATACGAGCTGTTCCTCCATTTGCAAAATCCCATGACGTACTAGCCACAGACTGTCCATCCGGACTAAATTCAACATCGCGCACAAAGCCAGACATTGGATCAATCGTTAAGATGTTCTCACCTGTTGCGACATCCCAAATCCGTACTGTGCGATCTGTGATGTCGTCATTTGAGCCTGTCATGGTCTCATCGGCTGAACTACTAACGAGGCGACCACCGTCTGGTGAAAAACTAATTTTCATTACAAACCCAGCGTGATCATCGAGTGACCGAATGAGTTCACCACTGTTGATATCCCACAGTCGGATACTACTATCACCACTCGACGATGCGAGTAGGTTGCCTGTAGGGCTAAATTCCACATCACTAACAAGCTGGGTATGACCAGTGAGCGTCATATGTTCTTCACCATTGGCAACGACCCATACTTTGACGGTACTGTCTTCTAATGCCCCCGCGAGGAACGTGCCATCAGAACTAAATGATAAGCCGATTACTGAAGCCCCCGCCTCAAATGAGCGGATATTATTTCCAGTCGTGTTATTGACAATATGAACCATCCCGTCAACACTGCCATACGCTGAGATTGCACCGTCTGCACTAGGGGCAACTGCTAACACAGACTGTTGAGCATCAGTGAACCGGAAACGTGGTCCTGGTGCGAAGGCGGTTCGCCCTAAAATCCGCAGGACTTCAGCTTCTGTTGGTGTAAAGGCATCACTCGCCTCTAGCGCAACCGGTAGAGCGAGTGCAGGTTCATTTTCAATCAGGGCATTGCGTGCATTCGCAGCGAGTGCAAGGCTCAGATTTTTCTGTTCATTTTCTGAAGCAATCATCAGCGCATCTTCTGCCCGTGCTCGTTCAGATTCTGCGATTTGTTGTTGTTCTTGTGCGACATTCGATTGATTGAATGCAAAGATACTCAAGCCAATCCCAATTAATGTTGCGAGCGCAAAGACACCGACTAAAGCACGTAAGAACTGGGTTGTACGCCGTTCTAAAGCTTCCTCACGCTCTTCCCGAATCCGTTCTTGCTCTTTTCGATCAGCATCTGCATCAAAGCTAGCATCCAAGAATATTGCTTCAGTATTGTTCAGTGTCAGATCTGTTTCTTGTGACCATTCGCGGAACTGCTCTAAACGTGTCCCTCGCAATAAATAACTCTTGTCTTTACCGAATTGATTCCACTCTTCGGCCGCATGGAGTAAGCGTCGCTCTAGACGCAAGTCCTCGCGGTTTTCATTGAGCCAGTCCCGTAGCCGCTCCCACTGGCGGATCAATGCCTCATGGGCGACTTCGACAGTTGCGCTACGTGTAACTTCATCGTGATCAAACGTTAATAAACGATACCGTCCGAAGCGGTCAATCACATCTTGAACCACTGCCGGATCACCTAATGTCAATAAGCTACTTTGCGTGACACGCCGACGTGTATCTTCTTGACCTTCACCTAATGTGACCAAACGCAAGAAAATCTGACGCGCCATCTTCTGCGCTTCGGGGTTAAAGCGACGGTAGACTTCTTCAGCACGTTTTGCCAACGCGCCCAATGTACCGCCAATATCATTATATGCACTTTTAAGTAACATCGGACCATCGCGCCGTTCGAACAATTCCGTTAAGGCGTATTGGAGCAACGGCAATGCACCCGGTTGTTCGCGCACATCCTGAATAATCTCATCAACGAGCCCATCTTCTAATATGGCACCGACACGCTGCGCTGGACCGGTAATTGCCTCTGCTAATTCGTCATTGTTGAGTGGCAAGACAAGTTCAGTCCGTTCACGGATCAGTTCACCGAACTCTTGATAGAGGAGCGGTTGGTCATAAAAATCAGCACGAAGGGTGACAATGACCTTCACCGGACTATCTTCAGTCATTACCGCATAGTGGATGAGATCGAGGAAATGTTGGCGCTCTGCTTCATTTTCAACTTGTGTGAAAATTTCCTCAAATTGGTCAATTAACAACAATAATTTGCTATCGTCGGTTGGCAATGACCATTCTGCACCTTCAGCCAGACCATAGTCTGCTTCACGCAATAGATCAATCATACGTGGCAATGGCGATGTTGAAACACTAAGCAGGGCGGCTTCTAATTCTTGAATTGGATTATCGCTGGGCACCATCTCAGCAAAGAACCAGTTCGCTGAATCTTTGATTTGTCCACGGCGTAAGGCTGGAATCACACCCGCTTTGACCAGACTGGATTTACCACTACCGCTCGGACCGATTACAGCGAGAAAATCTGCTTCGTTTGTGTCTTCAGCAAGGCGATTTAATACGCGCTGGATCATCGTTCGACGCCCGAAGAAATCATCAGCATCAGCTTGTTGGAAGGCCCGAAGACCCTTATATGGATTTTTTGCTTCGATTAATTTGTATTGTGTTGAGCTAATTTCAAGTGTTGCAAGTTCTTCTGCAACATCTCCTATATTAAGCGAATGCTGAAATTCTTTGACCAATGTCAGAGCATCAGGATAGCGGACGCTTGGATCTTTTGCTGTTGCTCGTTGAATAATGTTATTGATCATTGATGGCAATTGAAGTGCGTTGTGATCGATCATCGGGAGTGATTCGTTGAGATGCTTATAGAGCAATGTCGCGGGGGTTAGCTCTGCAAATGGTCGACTCCCTGTGAGAATTTCGTATAACATAATCCCGAAGGCGTAAATATCACTTTGTGGACCAATCTCACCACCCCGAATTTGCTCTGGTGCGAGGTAAGCAGGTGTCCCGATAATATTATCTTTGGTTAAATTTGCTTCTGTACCGAGTTCCTTAGCAATCCCAAAATCACCTAAATAGGCATTTCCATCTTCATCAAGTAGGATGTTGTCGGCTTTAATATCACGATGAATCACGCCATTACGATGTGCAAATGTTAGGGCAGAGGCAACCTGCTCGAGTATCTTGCTGACAGATTCGGGGCGTAATTTCCCGAGTTCATCGAGTTGATCACGCAAGCTTCCACCACGCAAAAAGCGCATGACCAAAAATGCACTATCAGGCTCACGCCAATAATCATATAAGGGCACAACATGTGGATGTTCCAGACGGGCGATTACTTGCGCTTCAGCCTCAAAACGGCGGATAAATTCGGGCGAGTTCGCATATTTTGGTAGAATAACTTTCATCGCCACTTCGCGATTTACCGCTTTTTGTGTAGCGCGGTAGACAACCCCATAGCCACCTTCGCCTATGAGATCTTCGACATCATATGATTTAATAGTTTTGCCAGATAAATTTAGGACATCCATAATAAGACACGCCCATTTGGTAGATGTTGGAAAATGGTTAAGCAATTATTGAGTATAGCGTACTAATCTATAACAAACACAGTACATTTTGAGTATTCAGACACATTCTCTATTATACCCTTAACAACAAGATGACAGAATTTAGATTATATCCCAAATATCCCAAATTCAGAATAGAACCTGATCAATTTGGGATAAATGAGATTTGTTTTTCGAGTCAATTGAAGTCGATACGATATATAAGTGGAAGTCTGTGTTTGTGCTAACGTGTTTGGTTTGATGTTAGAACGGGTTGTTCAGGATACCAAAATGCTCCGGCAAACTCTGGTTCAACTTCTTTTTTCTTACCTGTCCAGTCGTCAATATGAATCTGGAATACAGTTGTCCGTGGTAATTCTTCATCAACAGGTGGGCGATAATCTTCACCAGCAGTGAGATGCGGTGCATATTTATCCATAATCAGTTGCAATAAACGTTTTGCTTCCTCATCCTCATCTACAACTGATATTGTGCCAAAGATCGTCACACCAGCATATTCAACACTAAATTCAAGGGCTTCGTCAGCCGGTAGAATGCGTCCCATCTCCATGATCGAAAAACAGACTTTGTCATGTAATTCAATATTGGCACGAGTTCGTCCAACACGAGCAGTATGTGTGATGATGCTGTGCGAGGCTTCGTCATAGACAAACAAATTTGTATTGACGAAAGGTTGTCCATCATGAACAGTTGCTAGAGTCCCGACAGGTGCAGCCTTTAGAAATTGTTTAAGCCATGTTTGGTCTTCCACGGCGCGGTCAGAACGGCGCATTGCAGTTGCAGGTTGGTTGGCATAATCGCGTGCCATAATTATTATCCTTTTGGTAGGTTGTCTCTATCTGTGACCGATTGTGCGCCGTTCTGACTCGGATGTGTATGTCCACTTATAACCAATAGGGACGATTTAAACCCTCCGAACTTGTAATTTTGCATATAGAAATATAAGTCCATATAAGACCAATTTAGAGCCAACCCTCTTCTGTTGTCACTTCTAATTGTGGGTTGCCTTTGCGTACGGGTGCGGGTTCGATAATCGGTTCTTCACCCTCAGCCTCACGTATCCTTTTTAGCAGGCGTCCACGCAAGACATCACAGACATCACGATGCGTTTCGAACCCTGCGAGGTTATGCAACTCATAAGGGTCGGCGAGTAAGTCATACAATTCGGCTTCGATATATAAATCACTAGCAGAATCGTCCCAACCGTCCTTGTCTGGTGCGCTTACACAATACTTCCAGCGTGGTGTACGGATCGCCCGTGCGACTTGTGATTCACTGATTTGGATAAAGGCTTCTTCTTGCCAGTCGACCATCTGCCGATTGACCAATGGCAAAATCGACTGCCCTTGCATTGTGTCTGGGATAGGGATGTTGGCGACATCGAGTAGTGTTGGGGGCAAATCAATTAGACTAACCATCTGTGAGATACGACCACCACCAGTAAAATTTGCCCCATGTAAGGCAGTCGGTACACGAATTGATGCATCATGACACGACCGCTTATATTCATCATTGCGCGTTTTAAAATGACAACCATGATCTGATGTAAACAGAATGACTGTATTCTCCACCATATCCAGACTAATGAGTGCATCCATTAAACGCCCTAGGGCTTCATCGAGTCGTTTAATCATGCCGAGATACCCCGCAAGATGTTGATGGGTCGAACCACCTAATGCCGATAAATCAGGCGGTATCCATTGGCTACGGTAGGCTTCGGCATAACCTTGTGGTGCGGGGTAATCATCACGATGATTTTGATGATGGGGCTCGAGGTAGGACATAAACAGGAAAAATGGATTGTCTTGATGCTCATTAATGTAACGAATGGCGGCATCTGTCTGTGCATCGACCCGATACCCGGGTAATTTGACTGCTTGTTCATCATTATCGTACAGCACAAGGTCATACGCATCCGACACAAACTCGAGTAAATTAGATGCTAGCCAATAGTTATATCCGCCTCGTGCATCTTCTGGAACAGCGCCATGAAGTTCGCTATCAGCGAGATGCCATTTCCCGATATATGCTGTGTCGTAGCCTGCGTCATTAAAATAGTGTGCGAGGGTTTTATCATCTTGTTTAAGTGGAATGCCGTTACGATAGCATCCGGTCTCGGTGGCATACATACCCGTTTGTAGCGATGAGCGCGCCGGACCACAGACAGGCTGACACGTAAATGAATAATGCACATCAGTCCCATTGCGTGCGATGCGATCAAAATTTGGTGTGATATTGAGTGGGTTGCTATGAATACCTGTGGTATCCCAGCGTTGTTGATCTGTGAAAAAGACAATGATATTGGGTTGGTCGGACATAAGGTAAGTCTCCGTTAGCTGGATTCTGCCCTCTATTGTGACGCACTATATAGCAAACGCCAAATTTCGAAGTACATCTGATGAATAATAATCACACGATTCTAAAAGAGATGCGTTATAATCAGCGACAAAAAATAATTTTAAAGGAGATCAATACATGGCAGATACCCGAACTTTACTGCCTGAAGACTTATTTGAATTGCACATGTTAAATGGTGCGATGCTTTCCCCCACTAGTGACGACATCGTTTATTATGTAAATAAGATCAACGCCGTAGATGATAAAGAATACGCCACCATTTACCTCGGTGACCGCCAGATGACTAATGGCAAAGCCCAAGATATTATGCCTAAATTCTCACCTGATGGTCAATCAATTGCTTTTTTGTCGGATCGCTCCGGCGCGCTACAACTTTATTCAATGCCTGTAGATGGTGGCGAAGCGACTCAACTCACGACACTTAAACAAAACCTCGGTGGGTTTGCGTGGTCGCCAGATGGGAAAACTATCGCATTTTCAGCACAACCTGACTTTGAAGGCGATGCCCCGCTCGATTTAACCAAACAACCCTATCGTGTAATGCGCACAGTCTATCGCTTTGATGCGATGGGGTATCTCGATCAAACAGTCCACAACATTTACTTACTAGATGTCGCATCCGGTGAGATCACACAACTGACTGATGATGAGACCGATAATGTGGCGTTGCGCTGGTCGCCGGATGGGACAAAAATCCTCTACTCTGCGGGCATGCAAGCTGATGCCATCAAAACAATTCTTTCGACCCTGATGATTATTGATCTGGATGGGAATAAGCAATCCCTTTTAGATGGATGGTGGACATACGGTAAAGCGAGTTGGCTACCAAATGGTGACAAAATTGCGTTTGTCGGTCGTCCGGATGATGGCGCACCGATCGGCACAAAATCGGATTTATATGTACTTGATATTGCATCCGGTGAAGTTGATAACCGGAGTCCAGGGCTGGCAGTCGGCGTTGGCGGACGCTTATCACTGGATATGTCGGCAGGCGGACTGTCTAGTTGGCAACCGCAAATCACATCTGATGGCGCAACCGCTTATGTCCCGGTGCAAACAGGTGGTACAGTCCATCTTTATGCAGTGGCTCTCTCTGGCGACGAATCACATCAACCGATTACTAGCGGAGATGAGGCAGTTTTCATCTGCGATATGAATGATGATCGCATCATTTATGCCAAGACACTCTTAAATTCACCATTCGATCTATGGCAGACCGATCTATCTGGAGATACTACCGAACAACTGACGCACTTAAACGAAGCTCATATAGAGGCGATCGCAATGCCAGAAACCGAGCACCTGTTGTGGGATAGTGTTGATGGGGTACAAGTTGAAGGCTGGTATATGAAACCTGCTGTTGGCTATGCGCCCTATCCAACGATTCTCTATATTCATGGTGGACCTCATGCTGCCTATGGGTATGGCTTTCATTTTGACTTCCAGATGCTGGCTGGTGCCGGATATGGTGTCTTATTCTTGAACCATCGCGCCTCGACAGGTTACGGTGATGAATTTTCGACCGCCATTAAAGGCGATTGGGGCAATCTCGATTACAACGATCTCATGACTGGTGTCGATTATGCGATTGAGCGGGGACTCGCTGATCCAGATAAACTTGGTGTGTGTGGGACATCGGGTGGGGGTAATCTGTCGACGTGGATTGTCGGGCATACTGATCGCTTTAAAGCTGCTATTCCACAAAATCCAGTCACCAATTGGCGTAGCTTCTACGGCACAAGTGACATCGGTATTTATTTTTCTTTGGAACAACTTGGTGGGCACCCGCATGAAATTCCTGAAATTTATGAAAAATGCTCCCCGATCACCTATGCACATAACTGTAAAACTCCGACACTCATGGTGCAGAGTGAGCACGATTGGCGATGCCCGGCGGAACAATCCGAGCAATTCTATTCGGTACTCAAAGCCAACGGTTGTATTGTAGAAATGCTGCGCCAACCTGGCGGTTCACATGGGGCATCGATTCGCGGGGCTGTTAATCTCCGTCGTGCTCATAATGATGCGATGCTTGATTGGTTTAACACATATGTTTTGGGTGAGTAAAGTTGCTATAGTATCCGGCGACATGTTAAAACTAAGCAAATTAGAGGAGGAGAATACGTATGGCACAAGCGCACCAATTTAAAGTCGGTGATATTGATTGTTCAGTCTTGTTAGAAGGCGCACGCACAACTGATGATCCTAAAATAGATGATCTCAAAGGACGTTACCCGAACGCTACCGATGACGAACTTAATGCAGCACTCCATGGCGTGACATTGGTTCATACCAGCTTAAATCCGTTTTACATCAATGCAGGCGGGACAAAAATCCTTGCTGATACCGGATTCGGTGTTGATGCTCAACCTGAGATGGGCGGTGTAATTCCAGCATTAGAAAGTATCGGCGTCAAACCGGAAGACATTGACATTATTTATCTGACGCATTTTCATGGTGATCACATCGCAGGATTGATGGATAAGGATAATAATGTTGTCTACTCTAATGCCCGCTATATGACCACAAGTGATGAGTGGGACGAATGGATGGGTAAGTGGAAAGATTCTGATGATGAAGGACACCAGAAAAATTATCAGATGATGCAATCTTTGCACGATAAATTTGTTCTCCTAAGCGAAGGTGATGAGGTTGCCGATGGTGTAAGTGTCGTTGCGATTGCAGGACATACCTTAGGACAATCGGCACTACTTGTCGAATCGAATGGTGAAAGTGTGATTCACGTTGCCGATGTATTGCACAACAAAGCACAATTCAAATACACCAACTGGCATTTTCGCTTTGATTCTGATGCTGAGTTAGCTGTGAAAACCCGTAACAGCATCCTTAAACGCTGTGCAGATGAAGGACTGCTAACCTTGTTCTATCATTTGAAGTTCCCCGGTTTGGGGCACGTAAAAGCGGATGGTGACGGATTCTCGTGGCATCCGATTGACTAGTTTTACACTGGTGTAGGGGACAATGTGTGAATTGTTCCCTACTGATTGCGTTGGAAGATTGATTAACGCAGTAAAATATGTAGATGCATGAGCTTGTGCCCATATGTTTGGCGACGACGCAAAGTACGTTCGGTGGTCTGCGCGAGGCGTTCATGCTCCGGTACACTGACATAATCCAGTAATCCCGAATAGCGCACGAACATTACCGACCACGCTTCTAATACACGGTCGCCCTGTTGATAATCTTGCCCCAAATATGACAATATTTCTTGCCGTGACATGTCTGCTGACACCCGTGTGAGCCCGTGGAAGACACGGGAGCGATTATATTGTTTCATAATGACATTAATCACCCATGTCCGCACATGGTAATCTTGTAAACGGCGGGGCATATCGTGTTGAATGATATGCTGGTGCTGTAGCAGTTGATGTAGTGATGATAACGGTAACGGTTGTAGATAACGAATTGCATGTAGAAGTGCTTTAACATCCACAAAATTCATCTGTGTTCGTCGAATCCCTTAATTCAGACAGCTCAATGCGATTAATTCCCAATTTCTTATATACACTGTATCATTTGCAAACATGACGACGATACTTACCAAAGTTGGTAAATCTCACCAACCTTCTTGGGGAAATTGCTTAGGTGGTGTGGCACACCAATTTAGCAGACGGCTTGTATTGGCTGACTGTGACGATAATACATGGTAAGAAATTTCCAACCATCTTTCGACTAAATCTTCAAACAGATACCAAATTTTGCGGTGGATTCCCTTGATTTCTACTACAATAGAAAATGTATCAATGTAGTAGGATTATATGCGCCATGCCCCTAAATGTGGATCAATTCTGGCAACAGTATCCATTCCAACCCTATGAACTGCTGAGTGGTGAACCTGTCAAACAGGAATCGCTAGGCTTTCGCTATTCCGTTGTCGGGATGCGAGTCGAAGCCCGTCTAACTGAATTTGTTGAACGATTTGATATGGGCGAGGTACTTGGGGCAAATAATGGCTATCGCTTATCTGAGTATACCTTGCGTGCACCTCGTGTATCATTTATCTCACACCAAAAGTGGGGACATATTCGGTATCCCTATTCCTATTTGCCATTTGCGCCGGATATTGCTATCGAAGTTTTTGATGCGGCGGTCTCTGAACAAGATATTCGCACAATTTGTGCCCAATATGTCCGTGCTGGTACAAATTACGTGTGGGTATTTTTGCCTGATTTACAAATCATGACTACCTATTCGCGTCATGAAAATCCGCGGATTTTCCAGCGTGACGAATATTTACGCTTACCCAAATGGCATTCTGAATTTGCTGTTCCTCTTGAGGATTTGTTGCCGAAACCGCGTTCATTCGGTTAAGTCGATAGCGACACAATTCCGGTTGATAGTCAATGATAATGCACAACTAATCCATAGGATTCGCTTTTGCCTGAATATGTCTAATCACCTGCCATGTTGTGCCTGTGACCATCATCAAACCGAATAGATATATGAAACTTAGAATCCAATTACGCCAGTAGGGCGTTTCTCCAGTCGAGGGTAGAGCACTCGCTACAGTAACGGTACGATCAGCGCGTTGGTTTACTGTAATGCCATCAACAGATGCGGTTAGCGTACCAACAAAGAGACCTCCGCGTTCTGGCAGTTTTGTGTCAATGACTAGATTGATGGTTTCATTTACTCTCATTGTGCCGAGGTTAAACGTCGTAATTAGGCTCCCTGATGTAAATACACCGTTTACACTATTGCTGGCAATCGCACTTATCCCGTTAATATCGTCATCTGGGTAGGTCACAATAGCCTGAATATTCTGTAAATCAGTTGTGGAGACATTGGTCACGGTGTATTGCCACTGGACTTCATCGCCCGGTGATGCAAACGCTACTGGGTCTAGTGCCGTAAGCAACAATAACTCGGAAGTGCTGGGCACAGCAGATGAGCCCTCTGCGGAAGTTTCATCAACACTTGCGATCACCTCATCAGAATCATCGTCAGAATCCGTTTCATTACATGGAACACTATCATCCTGAAATTCATATGCGCCAAGATCAACCTGACCAAACATAACCCGTTCAAAACATGTGCCGCGTGCATCAGTCCCTAATGAATTTACACTAGCATTGTCTCCAACATTGTATGCTGGGCTGGTGTTGGTGATTGCCATCGTCGCCATATCGCCATCGTTGTTTTGGAGCGGACCTAATTGTGGGTCTGCACTGAAACTATTTGCACCAGTGGGATCACAGGCATTTGCACCCGTGGCATCTGTACCGATCAAGTTGGTGCGACCGGGGCTAAACGTGATAGTCGCAGTGTTGATCCAACAATCTGAGCCACCCACCGTACCAAACATAATATTGTTGCTGAGGGTGACACTAGCAAAATAGATAGCCATGGCACCACCATTCGTGGCTACGTTATTAGTAAATGTATTGTTAGTAAAGGTAGAATTGAAAGGGCTAGGCCCCCCAGAAATGATAAGTACCGCACCTCCACCAAAGGCAATTGTCGCGTGATTGTTCACAAAGGTGTTATTTGTGATCAAGTTGTTGACCCCAGCGACTAACGTTATCGCCCCTCCAGCAGGCGCTGTATTACCATCAAACACATTACGTTGGATGACCACACCGTCACCTATAGTACTCAAGGATAGCGCACCACTTATACCTGTGCCGATATTATCTGTAAAAGTGGTGGTTTCGATCAGTAATGACCCTGAACCGCTGACGCTAACTGCGCCACCACTACCACTCGTATTGGTACTGAACGCACTATTGCGAATTTCTATGTTTTGGTTTGTTGTGGCATAAATCGCGCCACCATTCGTAATTGATTGATTATCGGTAAATATGCTATTGGTTACGATGAGGGTATCACCCACCGCAATTGCTCCACCATTTGTTGCGTTGCCGCGTTGCATTGTCATCTCATCTAGCGTGACTTGTCCATCTGCGATATTCAATAGTTGATGGGCAAGCCCACCATCCAGTGTCCCACCACTGATGTTCAACTGTGCGCTGGTAGCGTTATTGACAGGGGGTTGCGCTGTTGTCAGCCCAATAGTGCCATCTACTGTAACGTTCATCACATCACCATCAGCGCAACTTGAATTGAAGTTAGTAATCGCAGTTGCTAGTTCTGTTTCGTTGGTTACGATTGCATCATTGCATAAGTCGTCGTCTTGAATCGTGTACGTCATGGTTGTCTGAGTGCCCAACCGTACAATTGAGGTCGGGTTGCTGATTTCCAGATTGAGGTCTACATTCGCTTCAACTAGCGTATCGTCGATGATAACAAAATCAGGAATCGCAATTGTGCCTGAGGGTGTGCCTGCTGGAATCGTAATAGGTGTGGTCACCGTATAATCAGAACCGACTGTCCCTCCAGTTACAGTCAGCTCAATAGTAACCGGACGACTGGTTACGTCGCCGTTCCATGTGGTTAACTCCAAGATTTCTGGATTGGCTGTGCGTTCAAATCCTGTAACGGCTGCACTATTGAACTCAATCATCATATCTTGTCGGACGGGCAAATCGTATGCAATATCGACCTCCCGAGCGCCAATAGCATTGGAAATAATAACATTAGGGGAACTGCCATCTAGTTGCGCGCGTATTATTATCCCGCTGTTAAAAGCATAGTATAAGCTGTTATTGATAGGATCCGTGATCATTCCATTAACATTACCGCTACTAGTGGCGACGACTGTTGGCGAGTTTCCATTGAGGTCGGCACGGAAGATGTTGGTGGTGTCAGAGCGTTGCCAGTATAGGCTGTTATTCACAGTATCAACTGCCATGTATACTGCATTACCACTCCCAAAAGTAACTAATGGGTTATCCAGAACTGTTCCATCAGTAGCTATTCGGATGATGTTATTGTTGAATGAGGATAAATAGACAGTACGATTAATCGCATCAACCTCAATATCCAAATTACTAGCCCCGCTATCGAAGAACCTTATTTCTCCTGTACCATCGAAGTTGGCTTTACGCACCCCAGCAAGCGCACTCGTACTGGTCGCATAGATTTTTTCTTCGACTGGATCAATGGCAATACCTTGACCATTACCTGATAAGGTTAGAATTTGGCTCGGGTTACTGCCATCAAACGCCATGCGTTGTACTGTCCCACCTGAAATTGCATAAATCCTCTGGTCAGATGGGTTATAGACTATATCGTTGTTATTCGCGCCACCAAAAGTAAACTTTACTTCATCAGAACCATCGAGCGCACTCGTACCAATCTCACCACTTTCAGTCCATATCAAACTATCACGGAGGACTGCGTTGTCGTATAGGTTGATGTTTTGTGTACCATTGGTGCCGATAGAAGCTGTTCCGCTGGCAATTGCTAGCCCAAGGCTGAATGTTTCATCTCCATCGAACGTATCGTCGTCAACTATCGTTACATTGACAGTACGAGTCGCGCCGTCGCTATCCCCTATATTGAAGACAACCTGCGTCGGATTGGTGAAGTTGAAGTCTGTTCCATTGGTGGCAGTGCCATCGGTCGCTGTTACATTGACCCGCACCTCAGCTGCCAGCGGGGTCCCATTCGTATCAAGCTCAATCGTGGCGGTATAGGTTGATGTGAGCTCGCCGGCAGCCCCATAATCCACATCAAACTGCACAACATTAGGTAGCGCATAGACCAATGTTGTAGTTGGTGCGAACAGAAGAATAATCAGCAACAATATGAATAGACCACCTCGATACAGTGGTTGAGAGAAGTTCATTTAGTTGTGCGTCCCCTATAATTTGTTGACGGTAATTTCCCATCCCTTGAATATTATATATGATATATCATATGCAATCAAGTTAATTGTTCATCCATAAGTTGATGTCTCGCAAGATCAACAAGATGCAAGTAAAAACGGGCGGTACATGCCTGTACACACCCGTATTGCTCGCACTCAATTGACGATGAAGATTTGTTTAGCGGCGTTTTTCTCGCAGATACAGTTGTAGATTGGCAGGATCAATTTTGAAGCGTGGACGTTCTGCCGTTATATCATCAGGCGCAACTTCATACCCGATGACATGTGTCTCGAAGTGACCCATACCACCAGAATAATTCTGCACCTCAAATCCATAGTTTTTTGTATTCGCTACTGGAACTTGTCCGATAATTGTACACACATCATCAACAATAGTCGGTGTATCAAAGCTTGCCCGCATCTGTTGTAAATCCCGCATTGCTCTACCCATAAGTGTAGCTGGGATGGTCAACTCATAGGCATAGATAGGCCATAAGCGTTGTGTTCCTACGCTTGCCAATGCTTCGAATAGTACCAGTGGGGCAAGATCACGGAATTCTACGGGCGTCGTACATGGCTGAACTTTGTAGTCGATCACTGTAATTTCCATATCCGTCAGCTCCCAACCATATAATCCTTGGGCGAGTGAATCCATGATGCCTTCACGAATCCCGTTACGAAAGCGACTGATCAATCCACCCATATTGATTGCATCTGTCCGGTATACGATGCCACTACCACGCGGAAGTGGGGCGATTCGCAAACCCAATCCAGCACAAAATGGATAGGTGTCATCATCAATAAAAATTATCCGTTCTGCCACGTCAAGCGGTGTCTCCGTCAGAATAATCATGGGTTCATCGATGTCAATATTAAGACCATAATCCCGTTTGAGCGTCTCTTCGATGATTTCTAGCTGAACATATCCAAACAGCGTGATGTATATATCGTCATTGAAGTGGTTCAACTCATATGACAAATACGGGTCACTCTCGGACATAAATGTGAGTGCTTGTAACAACGCTTTTCGTTGTATCGTACTGGTTGCGGTGAGTTTGACCTTGAGGGTTGGTTCGCCGAGTGCAAAGCCTTTATGGGTGACAGTCCCAAAGGTTTCACCAACGGACAAATTATGTAATCCAGTTGCAACCCCGATATCTCCAGCGGTCAGCCTCTCGACGGGAATTAATTCACCTTTGTTAAACTGATAGAGATTGGTTATACGGTCTTCACCGATCACTGCGCGTAACTCGACGATTCCACCCATGACTTTGATCACACTGCTACGTCCGGCAATAGAGGGTAATCTCTGGATACTTGCAACCACACCACACGGCTCATTGGGGGTAGTTTGTTGTGCGATGAAGTCTGGCAACAATTGATTAATGCCTTCCAGAATTTCTGGTAATCCGATGCTTTGTAACGCACTCCCAAAGAGCACAGGATATACTGCACAGGTTGCGATTGCAGCCTGTAGTGTAGTCTGTAGGCGTTCCGATGTAATCGGCTGTTCATCGAGGTAATCCATAAATAGCATATCATCGACGTCTGAGAGCATGTCGATGAGTGCATCATCTGCCTGTAGTTCCAGTGATTCGACCGTCACCTCGCGTTGACCAAGATTATGTACTGTCTGTAATGCTAAAATATTGGGAGTAAGATAAGCTCGAATGTCCGATAGGACTGCATCAAGGTCTGCGCCCATACGATCAATCTTGTTGATAAAAAGGAGGGTGGGGATTTGCATGCGCCGTAACGCATTGAATAGTAATCGTGTGTGTGTCTGGACGCCTTCTCTTGCCGAAATTACTAGCACAGCTCCATCAAGTAACAAGAGTGACCGCTCGACTTCCGCCACAAAGTCGACATGTCCAGGTGTATCGATGATGTTAATTTTATAGCCGTTATGCCAGTAGGAGGTCGGCATAGACTTGATAGAAATGCCTCGTTCCCGCTCTAATTCGAGCGAATCGGTGCGGGTGTTCCCGTGATCTACACGTCCTAGTTGACGGATTGCTCCCGTTTGATAAAGCAGTTGTTCGGTGAGGGTGGTTTTACCTGCATCTACATGCGCCAATATTCCTATGTTCTTGATCTTCAAGTTGAATCCTCATTTGAATTAATCTGTTTAAGTTGGGTGTCAATATGGTTGCCTTTAGTTGTACGTAGTTGTTGGCGTTTGCCATTGGAATAACTCCTTTTCTTGTATGTTGGTTAAGGTATAGCGCCCTAAGATGGACATCTGCGGTTCATTATAACATAAATAAGGTTTATATAGAGCTATATTGGGTTAAAGTGAGTCTGCTGCTATCCCGTAGTTTTGAATTTTGTCTTATAAACAGACGGCGATACTCCGCAATATTTGCGAAACGCGTTGATAAATGCGCTCAAACTGTTATAACCGACATCCAGTGCAATGTCGGTGATACGATCATCCGAAAATTCGAGGCGACGTCGGGCTTTGTCTAAACGTAGGCGGATGACATATTGATGCACCGTCATATCAAATGCAGATTTGAACAAACGCGCAAAGTGATATTCTGATAAAGCAACATGATTGGCTACGTCGACTGTTTTGATTGCATCGAGATAGTGTACCTCAATAAATTGTCGCGCCTGCAATAAGCGTGGGACAAGATCCGCTTGGGTCGATTTTTTATTGTGAGTCAAACTTTGCACGGTAGCATGGCGTAGACGCAACAATTGTAAGACCTGCCCAACAGCATCCAGAAATAGGTCATCTGCGGTGTGCATATTTTGTTCAACTGCAAGCATATGTAACAAGTCCGACATCGTATCGCCTTTGGGTAACGGAACCCCATCTAATAACTCACTGAATTGGGCTGGAATCTCCAAAAACTCTGCCATATGTCCCACAAATCCGGGACTCACACACAAGACAAGTGCTTGCCCTGATTGGATATTCGGGTCAAGGTTGGTTAATGTATAAGGCGTGTTTGTTTGCGGGGTCAGATAGAGGTAGTGTGATGCGTCTAATCGTGTGCCTGCCACCGAAACAACAGCGTCTAACAGTGGACAAATAATATATAGATGCCCTAGCATTGGCAAGGTTATCGGCATAGATAGATGTCCGATCCATAACACATTCAAGGGTGTGACTTGTTCAGCAGTGGTGGATGGGATTGTGGTTTGTAAACGAATCAACATTATAGATGCTAACTTTCAAAGCATTTCACCATATTATTCATTATAATCACATTCAATTCGCTTGATGAGGAAAGGGCTTATTATGATTCAGCTTAAAGGCATGACATGGGATCATCCGCGTGGGTATCAACCATTAGAAGCTAGTTTGTCGATTGCTAGAGAAAAATTCGGAATCGAAGTGACATGGGAACGGCGGTCACTCAAAGATTTTGGTGATGCACCAATTGATGTTATCGCGCAGGAATATGATTTGCTGATTATTGATCATCCGCATGCAGGGTTGGCTTCTAGCACAGGTTGTCTGGTCGCATTGGATGAGTATATTGATGCCGATACACTACAAATTTTCGCTGATCAAAGTGCGGGCTTAAGCCATCCAAGTTATGCGTTGGATGGACATCAGTGGGCTTTAGCAATTGATACGGCGACCCAAGTTAGTGTCTACCGCCCTGACCTATTACAGGATGGATGCCCTAATACGTGGCAAGGTGTGATTGACCTCGGCAAACAATTGATGGCAGGTGGTCAATATATTTCAATCCCACTTGTGCCGACTGATAGCATCTGTAGTTTTCTGACGTTGAATGCCAGTTTACGTGATCAAACTCAAATTTCGGGCAAGCCTTTTGATGAAACCACTGGCAAAGAATCACTCAACTTGCTTAAGCAACTCCACGCTGTTTGCCACCCTGAAAGCACCAACTGGAATCCGATTCATTTGTTGGATTATATGAGCGAAAACGATGATGTTGTGTATTGCCCGTTGACGTTCGGATATACGAATTATTCGCGTGATAATTATCGCAAGCACAAATTGCGTTTCAATGATATTCCACAGACCAAAGGCGCGTTACTCGGTGGCACCGGATTTGCAGTTTCTTCGAGTTGTGAGCATATCCAAACTGCCGTTGATTATGGTGTTTGGTTGTGCCAAGCGGATACTCAGAGCGGGTTTTATGTCGAACACGGCGGTCAACCGGGGAATCGGGTTGCGTGGACAGATGACAGCGCCAATGCATTAGTGGGTCAGTTCTTTTCGGATACTGTCAACACACTTGATCACGCTTATTTACGTCCGCGTCACTATGGCTTCCTTGATTTTCAGGAGCAAGCCGGACATATTATCCATGGCTTTTTGGTAGCTGATGGCGATGTAGAGACATGTTATACAGCATTAGATGATTTATATAAACGATATGTTGAATAACTAAGCAGAATGGTTAGGATTCTGGGAAACTTAGAGCATGTTCGGTTGTTATATATGACCCGTCATTAAAATATATAGTTACACCAACATCAAAAGTTCCCCATCCAACGAACTTCAACCGGAAGTGAGATTTACGATCACGCACAATCGCATTGGGATTCTTGAATGTAGGGTGTAATTCATAGTGTACGGATTCGATTTGGTTGAGGATGTCTTCGGGTAGATCTAGATATAGTTTCCAAACATATGCCGTACGATCTTCATACTGCTTTTCAGTGAAATATCGAACTTGTTCGATAATGATGTGTTGACCACTATCAATAATGCGTTGAACCGATTCGGCATGCGCTTGTTGTGGCACATGCGATAATTCTTGCCAGAATGTCTCGACTGTCGCTGATAAATCGGGTTGAATCGTTAAGGCTTGTCCGACAAGGTTACGCGCTGTTGGTGTATCTCCAGCTAATTGTGCGCGAACTGCTTCACCTAGTAATTGATTAACTGCATCGCGGGTCTTGTCTTGTGGCTGTAGGTAGGGTTTGAGGGCTTCGAGTAAATCACGGAATCCACCTTCAAACTCACCTTGAAAGTCAATATAGTGCAAATTCAGCAACCGGAAAGGTAATTCGCCGTCTGCAAGGATTGGAATCCGCTGTTTCTTCAGCTTTTCTGCAAGAATCGTTTCGCGGGCGACCCATTCGGATTGATTAGATGCCGGTGTGACAATCACGACAAAAATCGCGCAATCGGTAACTGCCTCCATAATAGCTTGTTCCCATTGCATGCCACCTTCAATGCCTTCACGATCAATCCAGATATCATAAAATTGCTCAAGCCGTTCCGCGACTTGTAATGCAAATGGGCGATTTGCGCTGGCATAACTAATGAATATATGACTCATTATCTACTCCGGTTCTGTCGATAGCTTTATTGTATGCTATCCCATAGGAATTCAACAAAAAAGACGCTGACTGAAATTGTCAACGCCTTCTAAATTTGTGATCAATTGCTTACAGGTGGAGGACCTTTGTATCAATTATTGAGTGAGGCGAGCAATCGCTGCAACCGCTTCATCAAATGATGTTTTTGCAAGCTGGGCTTGTGTGCGTCCTTGTTGTGTCGCAGGCTCTTCTGCATTACAAGCGACTTCAAACAATGCCCACGAATCCCGTGATAATTGCATGCCAAAATTATAGGCGTCAACTGCTGCAATGAGGTCTTCTGGGAGGTCAAGGCGCTGCTCTTCAGTCAGGATGTAATCTGTAGGCAATACCGGTGTACCATCACGACATGCAAGGGTCGTACCGCCCAGTTCAAGATCTGACCAGAATTGAATCAATCGTTCGTTTGTGCCGGTGATCGCTTGGTTCATCTCGGTGATATTGAAGTCGAGTTGTAAGATAATCCCGTTAATCACAGATGGTTCGACAGTCGCTGTCGGGAAGGCTGTTGCTGTTGGTCGTGGCGTTGGTGTCGCAACTGTTTCACCCGGGATAAAGTCAGGGTTTTCTAATAGATTCAAGAAATCACTACTGAGTGAGGTTTGAATTGGGACGAGCGCCGCCCATTGTTCGTTGGCAACTTCTGGGCTAATTGCTGTACCGCTGGCACATGCCTCGTCATAGACTGTCCGTAAGGATTCTAAATCGGTACGGATTGTATTCAAGCGAGTGATGAAATCGGTAACCAGTGGATACTCATCTATTTGGAATCCTGTTGGCGCAAAGTATTCATCAGCCATACGGAAGGTCGTGACATCACACCCTAAGGGTTCTGCTTGGATTGCTTGTTGATAGCGTTCTGCTAATATTTCTGCATCGAAGACAAGATCGTCGTGCATCATCAACAAATCACCGACAAAATCAATCGGCGAGATAGTTGGCTGTGGTGTCGGTGATAAAACAGTTGTCGGGGTGGGGATTAGTTCCGGTAAGCTATTACCTGCCAATATGCCAGAACTTGTCAGTAAACCAATCACCATCAATCCCACAAATGTCATACCCAGAACAATCTGGAGACGGCGGAGATTCGCCCCACCACCAGAGCTACCGACTTGCCCCTCAAAGATAATATCTTGTAGTAATTGTTCGACTTCTTCGGCACGATCAGGATCATCGAGGGCTTCTTGTAAGGCACGGAACATGCCCAGCGAATTTTCAGCCGCGCGACGAACTTTTTTCTCAGGGTCGTTACGGTAGGCTTGACGTAATGCAGTAATCGCTGTTGGCTCGCCAGATTGCCCTAACCATTCTGCTGCTTTAACACGATTTTCGACTGATGTTTTCGAATTAGTCAAGACACGAGTTGCTTGCCGAACTTTGGTCTGGAATCTTTCTAATTTACGTTCTTGGTCTGCCGTTAATCCTGCTGGCTCGCTATCAAAATCATCATCAAAATCATCGTCAAAATCGTCAAAGTCATCAAACTCGTCGAAGTCGTCGTCAAATTGATCATTTCTATCGGACATAATGCCATCCAGTTATAAGGTATAAATGTATAGTCTCTAAGATGCTATCACACCATATCATAGTTTGGTGCATTTTAAAGAATACGCAATGCTCTCATCCAAATAAACAAAAGCATATACTTGCGTCAATCTTCTCCATTATGACACATCTATGCCATTCGCACATATAAAATTTTCTATGTTTTATCTTATTTGTTTAGCTATAGCAGTATGCGAGGGAATTGGTGATGGGCGAATTACTTCGCCCTTGTGCAGAATTGTCTAGCAGAGACCTAAACAATTTCAAAGTTCTTGATACGGAAGCTACCGATACCGCCTTGATAATCAATGACAATCTGATTCTCTGCATCAGCAAAGTTTTCTGTTTGCCAGACACCTTTCATCCCGAATGCATTGCCATTACCGCTCACGCGTTCAAAACGTTTGGGGAGATTAATGTCACCAATCCCTGCCGAAGCATCAACGCGTACCGCTGCATCAGGAGAAATTGTTACAGTAACTTCACCAACACCACCTTTAATATCGAGGTTGCCGGATACACCTGCTGGAACAATCACTTGTGTTTCACCAATTCCACCATTGATGTTGGCATCCATCACAGCTGATTGAATGGGTAAAGTTAAGATCATTTTGCCTACGCCCGTATCCATCTTGACGCTATTCACGTTTAAGTTCGTGAGGTCAATATCGGTTTCACCAACACCGCCTTTTAGGCGCAGGGCATGAGGGATATTTTGTGCCAGACCGATATTCCAGACCAAGTCTTTTGCATTGGTCATGACTTTACCGATGCCACGCGGGAACGACCCTTTTTGCTTGAGGGTAATTTGTTTATCTGTGCTACCAGTGACATCAAATTCGTACTCGCCCACATAGGTGATATTTGCGTTAAATAATTTGTCGCTATCAGCAGGTAGGGCTACGACTGTTGCGCGTCCGACTGAGAAATCAACCCGAACGGTTGCGGAGGTCGCATCATCACGTAAGACATGAAGATCTGCTGTTTCAACATTGACGTCACCACCTCCCATTTCACTAAAAAATTCATTGACGCGGTTACCAATATCTTCAAAATCAAATGACCACTCAACTTTGCGTTTTTGTTTACTCATGTTTGGATTCTCCTCGTATCTTGTGTTCTCACTTCTATATACGTAGGAGTATGCAAAACGGTTCGCATGAATTGTATTAGAATCTTGGATTACGACATATTTGTGATGATATGAGACAGAGTAGTGTAACTTAATATACTGATAATATAGCATTCTTGATACATTTTAATGTAATATATCTAAACTATTTTCATATCTCTTGATTAAGAAGGAGTATACTCCATGTTATCGAAGAAGTTTTCTATATTATTATTCTTATCGTGCTCTATACAACATCCTTTTCATTTGCCAATTCATCACAACACAGGTTGTATTTATCTGACTTTTTGTCGTGTTTTGTATTAGTTCTAGTGATTTTATGGTCAGTATTTTTTGATCGTAAGTATAAGAATGAAAAGATGCTGATTTTGCTCCTACCTTTGTTTGTCCCGCTTGGCTTTTTTCTGGGAGCTATCAACTATGTTTTAGGTTGGAATCAGTATCCTGATACTGGAATATTCGAAGCGAGGTTTACTATGTTTGTTTCTGCAACTGCTCTAACAGTCTTTTTATCGAACTTGTTTGGTGCTCCAACGAATTTTCAGGAATTAATGTCATTGATTCGTCAAGCATCTAGTATAACTGATTCATTTGATGATTCTGACTTAAGTAAATCCAGTGATTACAAAATGGAAGATGACTATATTAGCGAACCGTTTAGACACCTTACCTCAATTTAGTAATATCTTACTAGGCAGTAAACAATCATATTTCATAGATATTGTTTGTCTCATCGGTTTTATATTCGAGTAATTCACTAGGATTAAGGAGTGACTCATACTTTGAGTTGGTCAATCACTTGTTGTGATTGATGGATACAATCTGGTACACCAATACCCCGATATGTGCTCCCTGTGACCATGAGTCCTGCTGGTAAGGCATCCATCATCGCGTTGACACGCTCGGCATGCCCGACATCGTATTGTGGGGTCGCCTGATAACTGCGCACGATGCGTGTTGCGATTGGTTGTGCGGTAATGTTATAGATTGTATTTAATTCGTCGCGCACAATTTTGGAAACGATCTCGTCATCGTGTTGCATAGTTTGTGGTGTGCGGGATCCACCAAAGAAAACGCGTAGCACGACCAGATCATCGGGGGCACGATGGTCAAATTTAGTTGATACAACAGTCACAGCATTGATGCGGCGATTTTCGCTACGTGGAATGACGAGGCCAAAGCCATCAGGCAACTGATCCAAATCAGTCTTGCGGTAGACGAGGCTCATTGTGCCTGTATCCACATAATCAATATTTGTCAGTTGTTCCGCAATCTCAGGCATAATGGGTTGCAAAAGACGGGCAGTAACGTAAGCGGGTGTCGTCAAGATAACGGATTGTGCATGTTGAGTCGTTCCATCAGCAAATGATAACTGATAGCCATTAGCCACAGGCTCTAGTTCCACGACTTGCTGATTGAGGTATAAGCGACCTGTTAATTGCTCCACCAATGTATCCGTTAGGGTTTGCATCCCACGCTTAAATGACATGAAAGTCGAAACTTTAGGTTTGTTTGTTGGTGAACGTTTCTTCTTCGCTTCGATCATACCTCGTGTGAGGCTACCATATTTCTTTTCCAGAGTGCGGAAACGTGGGAAAGTCGCCATCACGCTCTGACGCTCAGCATCTGCATTATAGATACCCGACATTAACGGCTCAGCTAGCTTATCCACAGCTTCACGACCGAGTCGACGGGTGATGAATTCTGCCAGTGATTCGTCGCCATCATCGGTTCGTGCAGGTACAAGGGCTTCAACTCCCATCCGCAACTTACCCCACGGGGAAATCAAACGCGAACTCGCAAAGGGGGCAAACTTTGTCGGAATAATCAGCATCATGCCATCGGGCAAGGTGCGCAGTTGACCATTGTTTAAGACGTAGGTACGTCTCTGGTCATCATTTGTGCCGAGCAAGGCATCATTTAATCCTAGTTCGCGTGCGAGTTGCAATGCCCATGGCTTTTGCGAGATAAAGGAATCCGGCCCATATTCAACCAGTACATCACCGTCAGGTGTCTCTAAGGTCTCTGTACGGATTTTGCCACCCCAACGTTTACTGGCTTCGATTAATGTGTAATCCATGCCGGCTTGTTGTGCATAAAAAGCGGCGCTTAATCCGGCAATACCACCACCGATGATGGCGAGGGTTGTATTGGTCATACAGACTCCACTTCAAATAAATCGTACAAGGTCTGGATCATCAGTTGCCGTTGGTCTTTTTCAGCTTTAGAAACGACGGCGGCTGGTTTTTCTAAGACACCATCAACGATTTGCTCGGCAAAAATGTTGAGTGTTTGACGTGTTATCAATGATTGATCATTTAGACGGCGTAATACCTGCTTAAGTTCGGCTTGAACAATCGCAGTCAGGTGTGATCGAATTGCTTTGCATTTTGGATGACGGTCTATCATGAGATTGCATCTACTGCAATTAACGAACGAGTTTCAGGATCAAAGGCACAGAAGGGTTCTTCTGCCATATAATTACCTGTGATGCCGTAGGCACGGGCGCGACAGCCACTGCACAGGTTCTTGAACTGACAAACACCGCATTTGCCTTCTAATTGTTCGGGGTCACGTAATTGTTGGAATAATTGGCTATCATGCCAGATGTCGTCAAACGATTCGTCGCGCACGTTGCCAGCTTCTACAGGCAGATACCCACAAGGGAATATTTCACCACGATGCGATACAAAGCACACACCGGTTCCTGCTAGACAGCCTTTGGTTGCGGTGTGCATAGACGGATGTCCATGTACTTGGCGATGGTGGCTTGGTGGTAGCTCTTTTACCATGCCATTACGCCGTTCTTCTGCTTGACGTGTACGCATCACGCGGAAATAGTGTGGGGCGCAAGTTGCCTTCATTTGTAAATTGGGATCGGTTTGTTCAACCTCGTACGTCCAATTTAGGATACGCTCGTATTCTTGCGCGCTAATCATTTGTTCGTCAGCAATTTCGACCCCACATCCGACAGGCACAAGCAAAAACAGATGCAACCCGATGGCATCAAGATCTTTCGCTAGTTGGCGCATCTTATCCATTTGATCTTCGTTGTGTCTAGCAACAGTGGTGTTAATTTGTACAGGTAAGCCAACCTTGCGCAATGCTTTAAACCCGCGTATGGCATCATCAAATGAGCCTTTCAAACCACGGAACATGTCATGGGTAGCAGCATCAGCACCATCAAATGAAATGCTCACCCGCTTAACCCCTGACGCTTTGATTTTCTGTGCAATGTCATCATCAACTAGGGTGCCGTTGGTCGCCAGTGCAACAGGTAGACCTGCATCGGTGGCATATCGAGCAATATCGAAGATGTCCGACCGATAGAGCGGTTCACCACCAGATAATACAAATACAGGTTTACCAACAGCTGCGATTTCATCAATCAGCTTGAAGGCTTCTGTAGTCGATAAATCTTGTGGTGTCAATTGGTCAGCGATGGTAATCCGGCGACAGTGGATACATTTTAAGTTACACGCAGGTGTGGTTTCCCAAAATACTAAACGTGGTGGTGCATACATAGTGAACTCTTTCAGCTGTGATACCCAATCAAATCAAGTGCTTATCTTATAGTGTATTGATGTACGGGTGATTTTCCTGATGTCAACTATCACATATCTGTGATGACAATCTCCACAAAATAATCATGAGTATCGAATTTGATTGAAACCATGACCAACTGACTGTCACTATGCCTCGAAACATATGAGAAATTATGCTAAAATTAGCACATATGTTCACATCTTCCAAAGTAGGTATGCAATGCTTAGTGTTACCCGTGACGATGTCAAAAGATTGTCGGTTTATAAGCAGGGGCTTCATCAACGTCCTGATTCAAATGCGCAAGACGATCTTAAGCAGATCATTGAGCGCATCGGCTTGTTGCAGTTAGATTCGATTAGTGTGGTGGCACGAAGTCATTATTTGGTTATGCTGGCACGGGCTGGATTATATAACCGCGAAGACTTGGATAACTTGCTAAAAGACGGCTGGTTATTTGAAACATGGGCACATGCTGCCTGCCAATTACCGATAGCACACTATCCATACTATCATCCCTACATCCAACAGAAAAAACTCAAAGAGACCAAATGGCACATCGACAGATTAGGGGATGATTCCGAAAAAGTTATCAGTGAAGTTTACGATACACTGCGTGAACACGGGACCATGTCATCCAAAGATTTTGATAGTGCGACCAAGCAAAAAGGTGGATGGTGGAATTGGAAGCCCGCTAAAATCGCGCTGGAATACCTGTTTGATCAGGGCGAGATTATGGTTAGCCACCGTGAGAAGTTTCAGCGTTATTATGATCTGACTGAACGCGTTTTAGACCAACATAACTTCACATTAGATAATACACTCGACGATTTCCACCATTGGACAATTGAACAGGGGCTACGACATGTCGGCATTGGCACAATTGACCATATCGCCGATTATTATCGCCAGAAGAAAACATCCGCCAAAGCAATTCTCGATCAGATGATGTCCGCAGGGGAGATGTTGCCAGTTGAGGTTATTGGTTGGCAGGATAACGCGTATATTCATCGGGATAATGTACCAGTATTAGAGCAAATTCAAGCAGATGAACATGCACCGACAATGACACTCTTTTTGTCGCCATTTGATAACTTGTTCTGGCATCGTGACCGTGATGAGATGTTGTGGGATTTTTATTATCGTATCGAAGTTTATACTCCCAAAGCCAAGCGGGTTTATGGGTATTATGTGATGCCGATTCTACATCGGCATGAACTTGTCGGACGGATTGATCCTAAAGTTGATCGTAAGAAAAAACACCTTATCTTCCATGCCTTACACCTTGAAGATACCACTGTTGTCACGCCTGAACTCACACAAGGACTCATTACAGCCATTGAAGAATTTATGGCATTTCATCATTGCGAAACATTCGAGTTGGTTAAGTGTAAGGACAAGGGACTCAAAAAGGCGTTGAATCGACATTTCAATTGAATTTAATCTGTTTGTTTATCCGTTTTGTTGAAGGAGATAGATATGGAATTCCAAGTTATCTGGATAGAAATTCCGGTGAAAGACATCAACCGTGCACTCGCATTTTACGAGAAAGCTTTTGATCTAAATGGTGACGGGATTGTTGATGATGGTATCCGCAAAATAACTAATATTCGCATGGTAAGCGGGCAAGCTGGCTTCACGCTCAATCAAACCGACAACTTTGAGCCAAGCGATAAAGGGATTCTTGTGTATATCAAGATTGATGATTCTATCCAAACTGCATTAAAGAAGGTGAGTGATGCGGGTGGAACGGTGATGTCGGAAAAAGAACCAATGGGATCGTCGGGCTTTTACGCGCTGGTTAAAGATACAGAAGGCAATATATTTGGTATCTTTTCGTCGGAATAGAAAGTTTATATCGTTTTACTGGCTGAATAAGAATGATTTGATTATCCAGAACGTGTGATGTTGGCACGGCGCACAATCCGGAAGGCATCATCTAAAGAATCAGTAAAGTGCATTGTAAATTGGTTACGAAGCAGTTGATTCAACAATTGCATGACGGTTTGCAAATATTTGTTGTTGGTCACAAATACCATGACACCCACACGTTCACTATCGAGTGTTTGCAAATGATGGCGCAAGACACCCAAGTTTGATGGCATCGACTCACAATCAGACATATCAATAATGACATCCACATGCTTGTCTAAATCTTCTATTGTTGCTCTAGAATAATCAACGACCCGTTTTAAGTCTTCAACTTGCCAGAGTGTGTCAAAAATAAATCGAAGTTGTGTTTGCTCTTGATTATCCCATGTGAATGTAACAGACATGTATATACCCCATTGACGTCTTCGCAACTTACCCTAGCGTAAACGATATTTTAATCGTAATCAAGCGATGGTTCAGAATACTTAATTAGAAATTTCCTCTGCCCGTTGTTTATCGAATACCGCACCGAGTTGGTCAAATGCTTGGATTGCTTGCTGTAAGCGTTGACTATCTGAGATACGTGATCCGATTTCATATTGTAACAGGGCTTTGTCATAAGGCATCTTTAACTGTTGTGCATCGTTGAGACCTTGTTCCCATAGTTTTACTGCCGCCTTCTGTTTACCGGATAACCAGTACCATCTTCCTAGATAGAGATTATAGCGCGGTTTACCAATCCCAAAACGGCGTGTATACGTCTTGAAGACACCCAATACCGGGGTGATCAGGTCGGCTAGTTTTTGATGTTCTGTCCCATTATCGCGCTCATATAACGAAAGCAATGCTTCGGCAGTTGTATAATAACTGATGAGCAGGTTATATGAGGTCGGCGCTTGGTGGGTTGCCAATTTAATTACTTGTTCGGCATTTACCAACGTACGACGGTAACGAGCTTGGCGCAGATTAATCAATGACAACAATCCCCATGAATCTGCCTCACCAATTTGGTCGTTACTCGCCGAATAACGTGACACAGCGGCTTGAGCTAATTTTTCTGCCTCATCAAGATCGCCTAAAATAAGCAAATTCATCGCCTGTCCACGCAACCCAAAACCTTGTGCCTGTGTATCCCCATAACGCAGGGCTGTCTCATAGATACGTTTGCGGATGTCGATACTTTTCTCGAATTCGCCACGGAAATAATAGACTTCTCCGAGTGTTTGTGCACCACTCGTCCAATAGCGCAAATCCCCTAACTCCTCATAAATTTTGAGGGCTTGGTTTAGCTCTGTTTCGGCTTCTTGCCATTTACCTTTTGCGACATAACGCAACGTCGAGACTTGATGTGTTCTCGCAATCGAGAGGGAATCTTTGTAATCATATGCAGCTTTAATCCCTTTGCGGTAATACATATCTGAGATGGATGGGTTCACCAAAATAGAAACATAAGATACCGAAGCATAAGCTCGCCCTAGATGTCTGGAGAGTTTCATCAATTCCGCGATATTTAATGTACGCAATGATGCATATAACCCCATCATTGAGTTGTTGGTGTAATAGGCTAATTCAACCAGTTGTTCATGGGCGGCGGCCGCCTCTAATAAGGTGGCGTGGTCATCGGCTTTGCGTTCCATGAATACAAAAGGCAGAACGCGATGCGTGACTTGAGTCAATAACTGTCCGAGCAACTTACGGTTGAGTTCACTCTCGGTCGGGGCAGGATACCCATATAACGCCAGTGATTCTCGCAAGTTTGTACTACCCTCGGCAAGGTTGCCAATTGCAACATAAGCTGATGAGAGCTTCCGTAAGACGTTAGCCCGATCAAGTGGTTTTAATTTTGATTTCCCTGCGATGTTTAAGGCACGATGGAAATATTTGATTGCTTCTTCATACGCGCCATTAGATAGGGTTTGGTCGCCAGCGCGTATAACATGTCTAAATTCACGACTCATATCCCCAGCATTACGCCAATGATAAGCAAGGCTGACGGTATGCTCCGGTTGTTCGGCATAAACTTCTTCAATCGCTTCAGCGACACGGCGATGTAAATCGCGGGTTTCTAATCCTGTGATCTTGTCTAGCAAACCGTCACGTAGTTTATCATGCGTAAATTGCCATTCATTATCAATCACATTGATAATTGCGGCATCACTCATTGCTTCTAGCCACTCATCTAAATTGACCTGTTGTAAATTAGGCAGGTGGCTATTGAATACTTCTAATAACGCCAGGTCAATTTGTCGTCCAGTGATCGCACATAACTCCATTAATGGACGGAATTGCGTCGGGACATGTTCAAGGCGCCGATTAATGATTGTTTTTAAGCCGCCTGTGAAAATATTACCGGGGATAGTGCGTTTGCCGATGGATTCTAAGCTACCTGTTTCTTCTGCTAGTGCACGCACCACTTCAATCACAAAGAAGATATTGCCATCAGTTTCGCGTTGGAGCAAATCGACGACTTGTATTTGTTGACCAGCATCACCCAACATAGAGGCACTGAGTGCCATAATCGCTTCGTTAGTCAAGCGTTTAAGTGTGATGACAGGTAAATTTAAAACATCAGGTAAAGTTGGATACTCATCATTGCGATAACTCGCGACAATAAAAATAGGTGTATTCGATAAATGATTGACGATATGCTCGAGTGCTGTCAGGCTTTCACTACCCGCCCAATGTAGATCTTCCAGAATCACGACCAATGGTTTATCTATTGGTTGATGTTCAAACAAGGATTCCATGATACTGATGATACGGGCTTGCATCGCCTGTGGGGATAATTCCGGCGGATCATCAACCGCGCGATCAATCAATTCGTCAATGTCAGGAATAATCGGTTTGAGCACACTCGCTTCAAGGTCATCCGGTGGGCGAACCATCGCTAACCAACGTAATGTATTACGCCATAATGCATACGGACTACCGCCTTCGCTAATGCCCTGCCCGCGAACAACATTTGCTCCTTCAACCAGTGCTAATGTCCGTAGCTCGTCGAGTAAGCGTGATTTACCGACTCCACTTTCGCCCGCAATTAGAATGGCTTGTCCTTCTCCGTCTATTGTTTTAGCCAACAATTCTGTGAGCTGCTCAATTTCAAATTCGCGCCCGACAAAATCTGCCGATTGCAAGAAGCTTTCGCGGATTGCGAGCGACTCATTGATGGTTTTCCCATCGACAAGGTTGCTGAGAAGTTGAATTACTTCCTGTGCTGATTGATACCGGTCTTGTGCTGATTTCATCATCAATCGCTGAATAATCATCATGATGTCACTATTGACATCATGACCATCAAAATTTGGTAAAGAATTAATCACATCATATAAAAGCGCATTGATGTCACTGGTGTTAAACGGATGATACCCAGTAAAAATCTCATATGCAATCACACCGACTGCATACAGGTCAGTTGCTGTTGTTGGTGGATGCCCCTGTAATGTTTCTGGTGCCATATATGCCAGCGTACCTGTGGCATTTTGAGCGGGGTCTTTTTGGTTACGTACGAGTGCCAAACCAAAGTCGAGCACCCGTAAAACCCCGTTGCCATCAATCATGACGTTATCAGGTTTCAGGTCTCGATGAAATACGCCACGTCGATGCAAATAAGCGAGGGCTTGTAATAATTGCACCAGATAGTGGATTTGTTCATCCATAGCGAGTTCTTGGGTTACGGTTGTCAGCCGTTTAGCATCGTGCATCAGTTCCATTGTATAGAACGGCATCTGCTCATTATCAAAGCCATAATCTAAGACAGGGATGATATGTGGGTGACGCAGGGAAGCCATGGTCTTGAACTCGTGGGCGAGGGCAAGACGGTAATCTACTTTGGAATCATCTAGGGCATAACTGCTCCCCTCAGGATTGAGGTGAACTTGTTTGAGGGCGACTTCATCTCCTGTGAAACGATCAATCGCTCGGTAGACAACCCCCATACCACCACCACCTAACAATTCTTCAATCTGGTATCGATCGCCGATTTTTGTCCCGATGATGTCATTTCCCGTAGTTTCTAACATGCTTGACCCACCCTGATAAGTCATTTGCTCGTATTAAGTTACAGTCTGGTTACCACTAAACTAAAATGGTTACTATTTAGTAGCGTATGCCCTATTGTGTATTGTACCGCATTGCACGCTGGATACAGTATGAAGGATGCCGATAAAATGAGACTGTGTTTGTATGAAGCATACAGACATCTATGAAGGGACATGATAATGACATTGAAAAACCGAAAATTAAGTGCATATTGAGGATTTGTACGATTTTAATAGGTTCAATTGCAATGTTGAGTGCGCGATGGAATTTACCCGTACGAAACAACTTGAAATCCCTAATACGATTGACAAGCAGTTAGATGTACATTTAAGGATAAACAGACGGTAGAATCATATGAGTTGTAAAAAATATATAAATCTGTGGGCGAAAAAATTTGATTTGTTGTAAGATTCCATATATGTCACTCGTCCGTAAAGTGTAAGAGACAAAAAAGGAGCACTCACCATGCCAGAGAAACATGATGGTGATCAACTTGGAAAAATGTTCGATTTCATCGCAAATGCACCCGCTGATGAGAACATCATAGCAATGGACTGCAATGACGGTTGTGAGCAAATTGCCCAACTTGCAGAACAAGTCGCTAGCGGTGCAGAACTCAGCGAAATTTTGCCTGAGTTGCAGAAATTTATGAATTACTGGGGTGATTGCCGTGAAGAGTTCGAGGCATTGGTCGCAGTAATCAAAGCTGAAAAAGCGATGGAAGATTTTGATTTTTCTGAGTTAGAAAACCTACCTGACGAAACAGATAAATAATACACGAAAACAGACGAGGACATAAACACATGAAGAAAGAACGCGTTGTTATCATCGGTTCCGGTCCAGCCGGCTTGACTGCCGCACTATATACTGCCCGCGCACAACTAAAACCAGTTGTGATTGCTGGTAACCAATTGGGTGGACAAGTCGCGATTACCCATGAAATCGAAAATTATCCCGGTTTCCCTGATGGGTTGAGCGGACCTGAATTAGTTGAACGCATGAAAGAACACGCAGAAAACTTCGGCGCAGAAGTCAAATTCGATCTGGTCGAAAGTGTAGACTTCAGCAAAGGTTCACCATTCTTGGTCAAAACTATGGCTGAAGAATATCTAGCTGATACCGTAATTGTGACCATTGGTGCAGACCCACGTAAATTGGGTGTCCCTGGTGAAAAAGAATACGTCGGTGGTGGTGTTAGCTACTGTGGTACCTGTGATGGATTCTTCTTCCGCGACAAAGACATCGTCGTTGTCGGTGGTGGTGACTCAGCATTAGAGGAAGCGATCTTCTTGACCCGCTTCGCTAGTTCAGTCAACATCATTCACCGCCGTGATGAACTCCGTGCAGGTGTTCAATTGCAGGAACGTGCCTTCAACAACGAAAAAATCAGCTTCACATGGAATACTGTGGTTGAAGAAATCCTCGGTGAAGAGGGGACTGGTGTCAAATCAGTTCAACTCAAGAACCGCGAGACAGGTGAAGTTACCGAACAACCAACTGACGGTGTATTCATCTTCATCGGTCACGATCCGAACAATGCAGTCTTCGGTGATCAAATCGCACTCAACGAAAACGGCTACATCATTACAGACCAACGCTATCGCACCAATGTAGACGGTATCTTCGCTGCAGGTGAAATTCAGGATGAAATCTGGCGACAGGTTGCAACCTCTGTCGGACAAGGTACATCCGCTGCAATGTCCGCGATTCACTGGCTCGAAGAAAATGAAAAGACTCTGCAAGAACTCGATGCACTTCCTGAAGCAGGTGACTAGGCCTTCCGGTCTCCAATCTGAAATTTCCAAAGGGCGTACCAAACGGTGCGCTCTTTTTGGTTATGGCTGTTCGTTGACAATATGGCCGATCCGTTCAATGACCGCATCCAATTCATTTAATACATCGCTATTTGTAAAACGCACCACCCGTAACCCCAACGATTCAAGATACTGTTGCCGACTTGCATAACGTTCTGCGATTTCCGGCACATCATGAATCGCGCCATCCACTTCAATTACAAGGCGCATACTTGGACAATAAAAATCAACGATAAACTGCCCAATCGGTGCTTGACGCCGAAAGCGCAACCCAGCGACTTGTTTACGTCTTAACCGTGACCATAATCGGTCTTCGGCTGGTGTCGGATTCTTGCGCATGGTGCGGGCGCGGGGTTTGAGCGTATTCCAGACTTTTCCCGTTGTGCGTGTACGGATGGTGTTCTTGTCATCGGAATTATTTGCCATATTATCGTTTCCTATATGCTTTGCTTCTTATAATTGTCCCCTCCCCAAACCCCTCCCCGCGTTGCAAAGAAGGGCTTTCAAGTCTCCCCTCACGCTGTGGGGGGAGATTTAGAGGGGGGATCTTATATCAGCCCCTGGGCCCGCGCTTGTTCCCGCAACCAGTCGAGGATGGCATCATCCCCTCCTGAAACAACATCTTGAGGCAATTCAGTTAACGGATTGCCACCGACTGAAAATTCTTCCAATTTAGATAACTTACCAATTTCGATGGGTAATGATGTTAGTTTATTATCATTTAAGAAAAGTTTTTGAAGGTTAGTTGCCCAATTTCAGACGGTAATGCAGTTAGCTGATTGTATTGTAAATAGAGTATTGTTAAGTCGGTCAATTGTCCAATTTCACTAGGGATTAGGGTCAAGTGATTTTCACTTAGTTGAAGAATATATAAATTAACTAATTGTGTAGTTTCAGTAGGGAATGATCTCAATTTGTTTTTGCTTATATCTAGCGCTGTCAAGTTAGCTAGATACCCAATTTCAGCGGGTAATCTGGTCAAGGCATTATGGTGCAAAAGAAGTGTCCTCAAATTGGCTAAGTGTTTGACTTCAGAAGGTAATGATCTCAATTGATTTTTGCTTAAATCAAGCTCTCTTAGATTAACTAGTTCTTTGATTGCAGTGGGTAGTACAATCAAATTGTTATTCTCCAAAAGAAGTGTTCGTAAGTTTGCCAGTTGCCCGATTTCAGAGGGTAGTGCTAACAATTGATTGTGATCTAAATCTAGCATGGTTAAATTTGTCAGTTGTCCAATTTCCTTTGGTAATTCAATTAGTTCGTTGAGTCGTAGATCTAGTCTTATCAAATTGGGCAATTGACCAATTTCAGACGGTATACGATTTAGTTTTAGTTTAGTAAGATTTACTGCTGTTAATCTTGTCGCTTTTGCCTCAAGAATGCGATGATAAGCTATCATATAATCATTGTCATTGAGGGATGCACCTATGTCATCAGGATCATAATCTGCCCCATACTTCTCAACGTATTTCTCCCAAGCTGCTTGTGCTCTCTCAAATCCATCCGGCTGATTCATCAATTGTGCGACAGATTTATACGCTTCATGGCGCTTCATAAAAAAGTCAAAGTTATCTAAGATGTCTTGTGCTTCGTCACTGTGGAACAAATTATCAAACTCGATTACCCGTTGTAGACGGCGTTTAGCACGCTCGTAATTTTTGTCATCAATATCTTTCAATGCTGCTTCATAATTAATCATAGCATTATCGAAATCATCCGGTGAGAGTGGGCGGTCAACTGCCTGTTTTTCATATTTGCCAGCGTGTATGTCGTCGCGGATTTGGCTGAGGGCTTGTTCGATTTTGAGTAAGACGGCTGTAATCGAGGGGACGGTTGTTAGATTTTCAACTTGCTTTTTCTTAAGCGCGGACAATTCCGATGGAATCGCATCAAAGCAATCTTTGAGCATCAATGGGATGATCGGTTTGTTGAGGTTGAGCGCATATTCGCATTCGGTGACACAATATTCAGATGTCAGCGAATCTGTTGACATCACAAAGATATAACAATCACAGCTTTCAATATTCTCCAGGATAATGTCCCACCAGTCGGTACTCGTTACCAGATTGCGGTCGATCCATGTATGATGTGAGGTATTCTCCCGCAATTGGTCATGTAGATTGTAAACCCAGTGTTTATCTTGTCTCGAGTAACTGATGAAGAGTTTCATATGTGTGCTCCGACTGACTGATATGCACTTATATTATGAGTGATGATGAGCGCGTTAGCAAAGTAACAAGCAAAACAAAAACACGACCCATCGCTAGGTCGTGTCTTTTTTGTATCTGTTATAGAGCGCACCGTTTTGGCACGCTCGAATTTATAGCAGTAAAGCTTATTCGCTTGCGCCGATCATGCCATCGACCAATTGTGGTAGGAACCAGATGTCAAGCAAGGTTACTGGTTCGCCTTCTTCGGCGATGACTGTGCCATCTTGGAGGCTGAGCGGACCTTCCCACAGGAAGATTTCGCCTTCGTGCATTGGGTCAGTTTGGAAGGCTTCGATTTCACCAGCGAATGCGGTCAAGCTTTCGATTGTACCTTCGCTGAGTGCGTCACCGAGTGCAAAACCGATGATGCTTTCTACAGTGTAGTAACCATCTTCGTTGATTTCGTCATAGACAGGTTCGATCCATTGCCATTCTTGTTCCCATGTACCGTCGATAACGCGTTCGACGACGTCAAGGTAAGCAGGACCCCAGTTATAATATGCTGCACCGATACATGCTTCAGGTGCTTCGGAACAACCATTGACGTTACCGTATGGTACCGCATAGCTGATGTCGCCTTCTGCAGTGTATTGACCTGCAACAGTGATGGATTCGGTGGTGTCGATACCGGAGATAATGACATCTGCGCCACCATCAAGGAAGCCAGTTGCAACTTCGGTTGGATCTAGGGTTACACCTGGAATATTGAACCAGAAACCAATCCAGACAACTTCGAAGGAAATGTCATCACCAGAGATGTCATCACGATAGTTATCTGCACAGTATTTTGCACCGAGGTAGCTGGAGACTGCCAAACGGCGTGTTTCAGGATTGATCAATGCACCGAGGTAGCCGATGCTACCACTTTCGCTGGTCAATGCTGCCGCACAACCTGCAATCATACGTGGGAGTTCCATGTAACCATTGAAGTTACCAACGTTTGGAGCTGGCAATTCTGGTAAGTTATGTTCAACAGCGTGTTCACCTTCAATAATGTCATTGGATGCAATTGCATTACTACCAGTGATATTGATAAAGGTTACTTCGGGGAATGCTTCCGCAACATTGTTTGTGTCTTCTTCAAAGCTATCGGAGGTGGTGAAGATAACGGTCGCACCATCATCAACCATAATTTCAACAACATCCATCAATGTTGTTTCAGGTGTATCAGCGGGATTCAAACTTTCAAAAAATAACATGGTAGAGCCGGGCAAATTTTCTTCAACGTATAGTCCAGCTTCGTAGTGGGACGTACTCCAACCACGATCATCATTTGGACCAACAAGGACGACACCAAAAACAACTTCGTCTTGTGCGCCAACAGGCACAACTGCAAGAATAATAAGTGCAAGAGCCAACAGAGATACTGGCAGTTTGCGGATCATTCAATTTCCTCCTGAAAGGTATTGGGCTTGTGATATATGTAACGATGTGTCACAGCGCATAGTTTAACAAGTTCTTAAACTTGCACAACTGACAAATGTTACAAAAAATATTGGGCATTTGTTGGTATAAACTTCAAAGCCGTTTGGATGATTTGAATAAGTTTGCGATCATAGGTGACTTTGTATAAAACGCTGACATCATACTGCTTGCAAGCCTCTGACCGTTCTTCCATGGGGGAGATGTTGTATCGTTATTTTGCCCAAATTTGTGCAGATTTGATAAGTTCTTAGTACCTTCATTCAAGAAAAACTCGTATTAAATTTGTATTGAAGAATAAATAGTTGCAATGGTTTTGCCAAAATCTGAACTATGCTACACTAGTTTTGGTGGTGACAGACAATTTTGTTTGTCTACAATACATCGTAGCTATACCTATAATTAGTAAATGTAGGTTATAAATTTGAATTCCAAAATCATACAGATTCAACTATGTGCCTTAGGCTATATTGGTGACGTTAACTTGAAAAAAGTTGTACAACTTTTAAATGTTAAAGGTGGAATATTACAGGCGTATATTGTTGATAGTATAACAAATTTAGGCAATCCTGATATGTATAGTCTTGCATACAGTTGGGAAACTTTGTTTAATTACCTACCTCAGGTACTAAACAATTCTACTTATGTTTTTGGAATAATAAACTCACCTATTGAAAATAATTATTTTTCAAAAACTACGTATAAGAATCATCAAAATAAAAGTGTTATTTCTTTACATCAACGAAAAGAACTAGTTGAACTTGCTGGGAGAACTCTGGAAGATAGTATAGTTCTTGATATTCTTGCCGCAATTCTAGAAAAGCAATATGAAAGCAAAACTTCTGAAAGTAATACACTATTTCATGGTGACACTCGAGGCGATTTGTTTGATTTTGTTGCAAATAAAGATGATTTAGTATATCAACTACATGAAGTCAAACTAGATGACATAAGTCGAGGTGAATTACTGAAAGTCAATGTTTCACCCCAAATTCTGGATACTATTGATAAAGTGTTGCTGAGGATAAAAAAACCAACGTTTTTATTTGCGACTTCAAATTTGTTGGAAAATCCTATAAGTAGTTTTTTGCTGGGATCACTTGTCGGAGGTATTGGTGTTGAACTTATAAGTTCATTCCTTCAAGGCGACTTTGATACTGAAACTGATTATTGGATACTTGGAATACTTTTAATTTCATTTTTTGTATTGCTTATTGGTAACTATATATACACATTATATAAATCTGGAATATATCAATGATGAACTCCAGAAATGATTAATTTATTGTTTCTATCTTGTAAATTCTCTTCTAGTTGAACAATATTTATGTATACATATAAGCATAATCAAATAGTTCCGTTTGCGAACAGTAAAATTAATTTGCATTGCAACAACGTACAAATCCGAAAGTTGTAGGTAACAAGGACGATAGATGTTTAAATATGTTAGTTTTTTATTGATATTATTGACAGCGATACCATTTGTCACTGCCCAAGAAGTGACAGAAGCCGTGGATGGCGTGTATTATCGCACCATCGGGCAAGCCAACTTGCGCGAATGCCCTGAAGTCGATTGTCCACTAATTCGCCCTTACGCTGGACAGGCATTATTCGAAGTTGAGGCGATTGTTGCTGGTGATGAGCTTAACGACACCACCGATTGGCTTGAAGTGAATGATTTCCTTTCAGGGCAGACAGGATATATGCATAGTACACTTGCCGAAGTCTTCAACCCTGACGCGTGGATGGTCGCGCCGATTGTGCCCCAAGTGACTGAGACCGCCCGTGAAATTTATGCACGCGGTCAAGAGCTCGGCAATCACTATGACCGCTTCTCGAAAGTAGGCGACTGTCAAAATGTATCCTCACATTTCTTGTCGATTTTTGATGATCCACAAGAATATGCATTAGGGGAATTCGATAGTTTACAATCAACGATTGATCACTTCGGGGAATCATGGGCTCGCGAAAGCGCATCTGTAGATAATGGGTTTAATGTAGCGTCGGTTTTATCCCCTCTATGGTCAGATCCAAATGTCTGCGAACCCGGCGAAAATCCACTTGAATGTGAATACCGCCTGAATCAACCGTCGATTGTAATTGTGAGTATGGAGACTTGGTGGGCACAACGTCCTGCTGAAGAATACGAAGATTACATGAGACAGATCGTTGAGTTTTGGATTGATAAGGGTGTCGTCCCGATTTTGGCGACCAAAGCCGATAATCTAGAAGGTGACTATGGTTTGAATCGTTCAGTATATCGAGTCGCACAAGCATATGATGTGCCGATGTGGAACTTCTGGTTGTCGATCCAAACTTTGCCCGGCAATGGCCTCTCAGACGATGACTTCCATCTGACATTTGCACGTAACTTCTTCGATGATCCGGTACGCCTACAATATAGCTGGCCTATCCGTAATTTGACGGCGTTGAAGGCAATTGATGCGGTTTATCAAGGTTTGCAAGTACCTCAAGAATCTTAGAAGGTTGAAATATAGCATAGTGAAGGCGGGCATATTTTGTCCGCTTTTTTATGGAGCGTGACTCTGCCTTGTGTCTTGCAAATATGAGCTATTTTGTGATGTTTTCACACCCTAACGATGTCTGGTGTATGAACGCAACTCATCAATGTCGTACTTATCGACAAGCAAATCTAAGATGTGTAGAAAGGAATTCCATAATTCACGAATTTGTGTTGTTGAGTCATGTGGGTCTTTGAAGGCTAAATTTGCATAAAACTTCTTGGTAGATACATATAGGTAAAAATCACGAATTCTATAATTACCAGTTTTTGTAATATCGTGATCACATGTTAAGTCGAGTGATGAAAAGTAAGTTTGCATGAGATCGAGTTGTGTCTCAAACTCAATACCTTCTAGTGAAACGTTGTAACGTTCTTCAAAACTAGGGAATAGAATAAGACCCTTGCTCCACTTATCTGAATTAATTATCGCTAGTGTTAAAGGTGGTTTTGTGAGACTAGTAAAATAGTCTGTGCTAATCATCCATATCAAATTAGCTTGAAATGTATCCGTTTCATCAAATGATTTATGCACTGAGTGATTGAGACCTGGCATTCTGAAACGTGAGGCAATTTCTTTACGGATTTTGTTTTCTATCATCCGAATTACTCATTTTGGTGCAAACTGTTTATCACATTATGCTCTAAACAGTTAGAAATTTAAATTAGAATAAACCAATAGAAAATCCTAAAATACAGTATTCAGATTGCGTTTTATAAACCTTCACCTACATATATACTACATAGGAACAGTCGACATAACCAACGATTTTATTGTGCCTGTGTATTGTAGAAATTGCCTTCAGCATAGCGCGAGATGGGTTGCCATTCACCAATGAGGTCGGCGCGTTCTTCTTCTGTTAACATCGCTTCCTGACATTTTTCTTGCATATCGCGGATAATTTGCTGACGATCGGTTAGCATCTGACGGATATGTGACAGCATAAACAGCAATAGCAATGCCCATAGACCAGCAACAATCGGCTCTGCCATTGTACCGACCATCATCAGTGTAGCGAATGCACCCACCCCGAGTACAACCGACAAATAGAGCCGACCAATACGAGCGACACCTTGCACAAGGGTTGTGCCATCCGGACGATTCTCGACTGTGCCATTAATGATGGTGCTCGTGTAATAGGATCGTTTGCCCATATCATGTTTGATGAGTACAGTCATATCATAATATTTATCAGAGCGATGTACAAAATCGGTCATACGGCGCAAGTCACTGTGTTGATCAGCATAGCGCACTAATTCTGCGAGTTTGATGGTGGTGTCTTTTGCATTGTGAATACTCTCGAACGCGAACGAACGGGAGAGAAATGCCATGAGATTAGCCTTCATCTATAACAACAAGATAAGTTCATTTCAGCATATCATGGGATAATTAAGATAGAAATTAAGAGTAATACTTTTTGCATCTATCCAAGGACAAATTGCCGAAAGGTATCCAGTGAAAATTCTCCTGCCATGCGATCAGTTTCCACACCGCTTTCAAAGCGAATCAGCGTAGGAATGCCGCGTAGGTTATATTGTTGCGCTAAAACAGAGGATGGGGCAGCTAAAAATACCTTACACACAGGTGTTGTCAATTCATCTTCTATATCATCAAACCATTGCGCGATGGCATCACACACAACACAATCTGCCCCGTAAAAATCCACCAAAATCTGTTGTTTTTGATCGAGGACTTCGGCTTGAAATTGTGCTTCTGTAATCTCGGCAATCTGTTGCATGATTTTCTCCAATCGGTATCTGTTACTCTGTCATACGTTACACCGATCGAAATTGTTCAAGTTTGCTCCAATTGCCGAGATTAAGTTATGAGGGACTTAGGTTAACTCGTTGACTGCTTTCACCAATGCCATGATGTATCCAGTGGAATAGGCGTGACCGCGATGTCGCCATTCACTATCACCTATCATTTCAGGCACATGGTCGTCAATCAGGAAACCTGTAAAACCGACTTCTTTAAGTGTCTTGATTGCTTGAACAACATCGACATTACCTTCACCGGGGAAGCATTCTTGGAAGCTCGGCACACAACCCTGTACATCGCGGAAGTGAATGTAGAAAATTTTGCCCTGTGAACCGAATTCACGAAGTGCATCCAACACACCTTGGTTATTATCTTTGTCGGCATAATACATCTCAGAAAAACAACCCATGCAAAAATCCAACCCGTGATTTGGACTAGGAACAGCATCAAGTGCCTTTTTGAAATTTTCCGGTTTGTAGAAAACACGTCCAATACCACCCAATGATTCGACTGGTGGATCATCAGGGTGAATCGCTATTTTGACATTGCTTTCTTCGGCAACAGGTAAGACCCGCTCCATAAAATAGACGTAGTTATCGAACATCTCGGCTTCTGTATATTCACGGTTTTCGGCTTCTTCGAGTGTTACATAACCGCCGACGACATTACCTGCTTCGACTTCTGCCATATCGAATGAGGTGACAATCGCACCACCACGCCCAACTTTTCTCGGAGTCCGCCAGACACTATTCGGCATCCAATTAATCCCGAGTATGGGAATACCTGCTTTACCCATATTGCGGACAGTTCGTTGATAATTTTCGATTTGTTCATCACGTTTTTCGGTTGCTAACATTGCCCCACGGTAGAAGTGATGCGGGACATTTTCAATCGCTTCGAGGTTGAGATCATAATCGTTAACTTTTTGCTTGAGGCGTTTGAGATCGTCGAGTTGCCAATAGCCTTTCTCATCTGGGAGATCAGGGGTTTTAGGAATCATATTAAATTGAACACCTGTTACACCCAATTGTTTGGCGAACGTCAGATATTCATCGGTTGCAGAATAATATTGCCCGAGGGCGACACGCATTTGTTGGGACATAAATTCACCTTTTAAACACAATAAGTTTTCTCTCCATGATACCGTAGATAGTACGGGTTTCCTACAGCGTTAAGGCGCGCGGACAAACAGCTTAGAGTATAATCACCATAATGCAGATAAAACTACAAATGGAGAATTTATATGCGTCGTATTCTTTTGATAGTCCTACTACTGCTGAGCATAAGCGCAGTATCAGCCCAAGATAATCCAGAAGCAACACCCGATGGCAGTGGTGTAACTGTTGTTGAACCTGCCGAGACAACCCAAGAAGAAGCCCCAATCTCTGCCCAACCTGAAAATATTTTTGGTGATTCCCTATCCGAATTGATTAACTTGCGTAATGACCTTGAGCTATTGGCAACTGCCGTTCGAGGCACCGTTCGTCCTGATGGTTGGTCGGGTAATCTCGATGTGACAAACCCCGAACTTCCACTCTTGATTCGCCTTGATCTCGAATTGTTACTTGCCGATACACTCGGATTTGATGTGCCAGCAGATTGGTTTGGGATCGCTTTTGCTGACGTACAGTATCAAGTTCGTGACCTAAGACATGATATCGAAATTCTCTCGGATGAATTACTCGGTGATGGGGCACGCCCCGATGGGTGGAGTGGTAGCCCGAATCCATTATGGGCATGTGATCGCTCGACACAGACACTCGTTCAATTATTAGCGCAAGGGGATTTCTTTGTGGCGGTCGCTGATTCCAACAGCCCCGATTTTTGCGCGATATTGGAATTACAAGTTGTTAGTTTTGTAGAGCAAAATCTCTTTACAATCGACACCACCGACCCCTATTTCACCTCTGCTGTGAGAACATCTTTGCCGGGATCTGTCACGGCAAATACCGATTTTGTGGTTGCTTTCTTTGATATTCAAGCGACCCAACGCGCTGCAGTCATTCCTAATGGTACAGTTATGACACCGGTTGGACGTAATGGTGCAAACGAATTCTCAAGGATGGTTATGTTTGAAGGCGACGGATTCTTGTTATTCGCCGAATATACATTTACATCATTAACTGACGAAGAATTTAATGCATTAGAAGGTGCACCTGCTGTACAAACCTTCTGCACCGCGGATTGGTGTTAGAATATCCAGAAAACACTGTAGGGGCATGCATATCATGCCTCTACAAAACTACGAATAACCCTCAATTCAGATATTCCGCCTACAATCATTTGTATAGATTACATCTCTTAATGTGTGCTGTCATATTGTAAAGTTATTGTCAGCTAATAAACTTAAGGAGACGACTATTTATGAAACCCGAAACACTTGCAATTCACGCGGGCTATGAAACCGACCCGACCACAAAATCGGTTGCTGTTCCTATTTATCAAACTGTTGCATATGAATTTGATAACGCTCAACACGGAGCGGATCTGTTTAACCTAGCTGTACCGGGCAACATCTACACTCGTATCATGAACCCGACCAATGATGTGCTTGAACAACGTGTCGCACAGCTTGAAGGCGGTGTCGGTGCGTTGGCTGTGAGTGCTGGTAGTGCGGCAGTTAACTTTTCGATTTTGAACCTTGCCGAAGCAGGCAACAATATTGTATCTGTACCGTTGCTCTATGGGGGTACATACACACTCTTCCGTCATATGCTACCAAAATTGGGCATTGATGTTCGCTTCGCAGCAGACGATAGCCCAGCTAGTCTTGAAGCACTAATTGACGATAAAACCTCGGCTGTTTATTGTGAATCTATCGGTAACCCAGCCGGTAACATCCCTGATTTTGAAGCTATTGCAGAAATGGCACACAAACACGGTGTCCCTGTGATTGTTGATAACACTGTTGCAACTCCGGCATTGATTCGTCCATTTGATTATGGGGCAGATATTGTTGTGCATTCACTCACTAAATATATGGGTGGACACGGTACAACGATTGCTGGTGTGATCGTCGATTCTGGTAACTTCCCATGGGCAGAAAACGCAGAACGCTTCCCAATGTTTAGTGAACCCGAAGCATCCTACCACGGTGTTGTCTATACCGAAGCAATGGGACCTGCTGCGTATATCGGTCGTGCGCGTACGGTTGCGCTACGTAATATGGGGTCGGCATTGAGTCCATTTAACGCCTTCTTGATTTTGCAAGGTATGGAAACATTGCCACTGCGTATGGAACGTCACACCGAAAATGCTCTTGCTGTTGCGAAACACCTCGAAGCACATGATAGTGTCGCATGGGTCAACTATGCAGGTCTAGAAAGTTCACAATACTATGACCTTGCACAAAAATACACCAACGGTCGCCCATCTGCGCTGATGACATTCGGCATTAAAGGTGGTTTTGAAGCGGGTGTTAAATTCTACGATGCGTTGCAAATCTTCAAACGCCTTGTCAACATTGGGGATGCTAAATCACTTGCAGCACACCCAGCGTCTACAACACATCGCCAATTGACCGAAGCTGAACTCGAATCCGCAGGTGTAACACCTGATATGATTCGTCTGTGCATCGGTATTGAACATATTGATGACATCATTGCTGATCTTGATCAAGCATTGGAAGCAGCACAATAAGACGATAAAAATAGGATGCAACAGGCGGTTGTTAATCAGATTTTTAATCAATTACGGCCGTCTGTTGACAGTAGGATTGCTCAGGTGATAAACGTTACGTTTTGTAGAGCGGACTTGGTGCTATACTGTGTTGGAGATTAATAACACCTGAGGGAAAAACAATGAGTGCAAGAATTCTTTGTGTAGAAGACAACCCACAAAATATGCGCTTAGTTCGAAAGATTCTACAGCATCAAAATTTTGAAGTCATCGAAGCACCCGATGGCTTAACTGGTGTTGACCTTGCCCATAAAGAGATGCCAGATTTAATTTTGATGGACATCAACTTACCTGATATTGATGGGTTAGAAGCAACTGCCCGCATCAAAGCCAATCCAGAATTGCAGTCAATACCTGTTGTGGCATTAACTGCCAATGCGATGTATGGTGACGAAGAACGGGCGTTAGCAGCCGGATGTGATGGCTATATTTCAAAACCTGTCAGCCGAGCCAAGTTAATTGAGCAAGTAATCCATTATTTGAATATGGCTGACTAGAAGATCATCCGATACAATATCGCGCTGATAATGAAATAAAGTGGAGTAATAATATATGACCGCACGTATTCTTTATGTTGAGGATAACCCGCAAAATATGGACTTGGTGTTGCGTATCCTCACACATGTCGGCGGATATGATGCATTTGGTGCTGTTGATGGGTTATCTGGTGTTGATATGGCAGTCCAAGAAAAACCCGATCTGATCATTATGGACATTAACCTGCCTGACATCAGCGGATTAGAAGCGACTAATCGCATTAAATCGATCCCCGAAACAGCAAGTATCCCAGTTGTCGCATTTACAGCCAACATCACCGAGCATGACCGTGCATCCTTTAATGATGCCGGATGTGATGGCTATATGTCGAAACCTGCCAGTGCGACCATCTTGCTTAATGTAGTATCCGAGTACCTCGCCTCATAACACCCTAAATGCTGTGTTAAACAAATAACGTGAATACCCTCGTTAACTCTGTGGGCGGAGCTTAAATCCGCCCTCGCACGATTCATTGTCTAGCTACCCGCTTTTGATTGCCTACTGAAAATATTCGAGGAATGATCCTTCAAAGATATATTTGCTCCCGCTTTTGTCTCGGCGCAAGTAACCCATATCGACTAGGTCGCGGCGCAATCCAGCCGAGTCTCCATGGCGTTTTTTGATAATCTCATTGACCTCACGCTCGGTATAAATCCGATCACGCTCAAAGGAACTCACTAACCATTCTAGTACGACGATTAATTTTGCACGTTTACGAGGAATTGTTATCAGCCTTTGGTTCTCGGTGCAATCGCGCAAGGTTTTCTTGGCAAAATCATTAATATCCAGAGCATCCAACCAACTATAATCCGGCTCACTATCATCGAAATCAAAGCGAAACGCATCTAGTGTGATGATACTTTTCCCGATTTTTTTCATCGTGTCAGTGTTTAAGCTATAAAAGCGTTGATTAGCATCAAAACGCAATCGTACAATCCCCGTTGGACGCAACTTCGATAAATGATGCGACACGGTTGGTTCGGTCAAGTCAAGTAATTGTGCCAACTCACCTACGTTGCGCTCACCGTCTATCAACAAGCTGACAATTTTCAAGCGGGTTTGATCGCCTAACGCCTTAAAAATCATCAGCATATCATCAAACTTACCTTCATCAATCTCTGCTCTGACATTTTCACTCATGTCATTTCCTTTTTGATTACTTTTGTAGATTGAATTTCGATAATTATCTAATTAGAAGTATATCTAAATAGATATGTGTGTCAAGAGGTCAAAAGAAGTTGTTAAAATATATGTATTACTTTCGTCTAAACTGTTGTTTGGTGTTCTGAGAACTAGTTTATTTTTAGTTGCTTTGGCTCATTTAGATAAATAATTAATATAACATTTTGACCTCTAAACGCCTTTCACTTTCTTAATGATAGTTCATATGTTTGAGCGATCAGTTTGCTATATGATGATGGTGGGAGAAAACAAAATACTATTAGGGGGTAACATATGTTAGAACCAAGTCATGCACTTATTGTGAGTGGTGTCTTATTAATTTTTGGTTTTGCTAATGCTTTTGTTGGGCGTGATATTTTCCGGCCATTGCTAGTCGCTTATGGGTTTATTGCGGGTATCCTAGTTGTTGGTGCTGTTGCTCAATATACTAATACAGAGGCTTCAGCATTAGCTGTCATTATCGTTGGTGGTCTCTTCGCTTTACTCAGCTTCATAATTTACTACCTGGGTCTAGCTATGCTTGGTGCAGGGGCAAGCATTGTTATTGTTCAATATATTGCACAAGCGCTTGGGCTCACACCAGCACCGTTGCTGCTATTGGCGATCGCAGTGATTGTTGGCGTATTAGCTATTATTTTCCATGATTATATTTTGATCCTTATGACTGCATTGGGTGGCGCAACAATGGTAGCGCAAGCACTGTATCTGTTCTTCCCAGACACACAGGCGCGCTTCTCATTTATGAACGGCTTGACCTTTGTTAATGTAGGGACACCTGCACTTGTTCTCGGTGCAATCGTGACACTTGTTTTAGCAGGGTTGGGTATCTACGTTCAGTATAAATCATTCGAAGAACACAAACATCTAAGCTATTAAATACAAGAAATGGGTATGCTACACAGCTACCCGTTTTTACTTTTATATTGCCTCCGCGTAAAATACATTCTATAGTTCCCCTTTGCCAATCCGCATTATGAGGACATCAAATGCCCAAAATTCGATATACCGATCACGCACGTGAGCGTATGTTCCTACGTAATATCTCTAAATCTATGATTCGCTCTGCACTTGATCAATCTGATAAAACGATTGCTGAAGATGATGGTGACACACGCTACGTCAAAGAAGTCAGACGTGAGAGTGAACACCACGATTTGCATGTGGTCGCTAAGCCACTGACTGATGAAGGTAAGGATGTATGGTTGATTAAAACAGTCTGGATACGTGGTGAAGATGACCCCGTGGGGCTTGAAAAATTACTCAAAACTTTGTGGATGAAGCTATTTTTCAGATAGACGATATGACATTTGTCGTTGAAAAACCTGTCGGCTTCCCATTCCCAATAACTTATGATGTGGTCTAAAGTAAGATATAACTTAAGATAAGTGTGGAGAAGACAATCATGCAAGTTCTTGATGCTTCGGGAATTATCACACATGATATGTTGGCAGGGTTACCCGAACCTGTGCGTCGTTATCTCACATACAGTCAGCTTCTTGGTAATATTGCGGTCAAGAATGCGCGTGTCATGTATACCGGAGAATTTCGTCTATCGGCCGATAAGCCATGGATGCAAATGCAAGCTGAGCAGTTTTATACTGTTGACCCACCAAGTTTTGAATGGAATGCAGGGTTTAAATTTTTAGGCATCCCGTTGATGTCCGCCTGTGATACCTATCGTGATGGCAATGCACATATGGTCGGTAAGCTGGCCAATTTGTTCACTGTGTTTGATGCACATGATAGTAAAGAATTATTGCAAGGGACGATGATCCGTTATCTACAAGAAATGGTTTGGTTCCCAACTGCATATCTATCGCCTTATATTACTTGGCATGAAGTTGATGATCATTGTGCAGATGCGACATTTGTTTACTATGATAGCTCGGTAACGGGTCGTTTCTACTTTGATGATATGGGGCGAGTGGTCAATTTTGTCGCAGAACGTTATGCCGAAAATAATGGTGACTATCATTTGCATACATGGTCAACACCAATGACCGACTATGCGACGTTTGGCGATTTTCGTGTACCGCGTACAGGGCTTGCTATTTGGCAATTCCCCGATGAAGACCTGATCTATATCAAACTCACGGTCAACGATATTCAATATGATGTGGATTGATAAATAATTAAACACAATCTGCCCCAATTAGAATCGAGGCAGTGTTGGTTTTTATTATAGATTATCGTTTATGATAGGACTCAAAATTAAATCCAACATCTAGGGTAGAATGTAATTTCTATCTACCCTAATGAGTTTGCGTATTTGCTAATCGATAGTTGTTTCTTTGTCCTTTGGAACCGGGAATTTCTTCAACAGAATCTCCATCGCATCGTCAATAGATTGACCATGCCACACTGTTTGATCGTTGTGTTTAATATGTCCGGTACTATATTCGTAAGTATAGAATGGAATTTTACCTTCATCGAGATCAGCTTTTGTTTGCTCACGCTCCACACTTTTGTAGTATTGCTCACCACCACTAGAGACACCAGCTTCGGCGGCAAAACCTACACCATTTTCTGGAATCTGAGGTTTGACCACTTCTTGCGCAGCTTTATCAACAAGCCGCCATTGTGTGAACTCTTTCCCGTCGCCTTTTGTATATACATCTGAGGAATCACCCTCCTTGGCTTGGATATATCCTGCCTGTTTGAAACGGTTTGCCCAATAATTGGTGTATAACGGTACAATACGTCCCGTTTTACCTGAGAATGCTGCTTTGATTGCTTTAACAAATGGCGTTGCATCTTCAATCACTTTTTGAATGATCTTACTTGAAGATCCACTTGGGTCTTCGTTAATTTGATCGCCAATTTCGGTGGATTTTTCTTTGTTGAATCCAGTGAAACCTGTTTGACCAGAAATCTCTTGCATACGACCTGCATTCAAGGAGTTATCCGCATCAATAAAGTATGGTTTCCCATCTTTCCAAATGACATTGTCTTGATGCACATCAGACATACCTGTCAAGAAGGCAAAGGCAATGGCTTCTGTTAACGCGTTTGTTGGGTCTTCTGATCCACTTAGACTACGTGCTTGTTCACCTTGTACAAATTCAATCAGGGAACCGTAATTCTCATGGGTTTGCATCTTGATGGTTGTGATTGCTTCATCTGGGTCAAGTTCTGCCAGCTCGTTCATTTTATTTGCTAAGCTATCTTCTTGATGACCAAAGAGGGCTTTTTCAATACTACGGTCTTCAGGCTTAATAACAACTTTAACCGAGCCTTTACCTGGAAACATCCCTTTATCATCTGCTGGCTTTGTATAGGTTACAAACATTGTCCCCAAGCCTTTATCGTGAAGGTCACTACCATCAATCTCGATTTTGGTAATCCCAACTTCAGAAACATCTGGCGGATAAATTGAACTACGCCAGTGCATGATTGCCGCTGCTACATCACCCGCACCACTCGTGATTTTTGCATATACACGCTTAGACCATTCGAACCATTTTTCATGTTGATCAACGCCCCATGATGCAAGCTCAAGCCGTAGTGGGTGTTTTAATTTTTCGATGTTTTCTTGGGTTGCCATTAGGTCAGGATTGATACCCCCATTGACAGCTGCCGTACGGAGGATGCCGTCAAGTTTTTCTTCTGCGAGTTTTTCACGCTCTTCTGCAACCTGAGTTCGTTCTTTTTCAGTCAGTTTACGAATATTACCGTCGTCATCCAGATTGCTGTATTGCCCTGAGTGTGTCTTGATGATTTTACTACCATCGCGCCTAGCACTTGTTTTTTCTGCAATGGTATATAAACCAACAGCCTCATTCCAATGGACTTTGTTTTTAGGATATGAGACTGTATTCATCTTTGACCCGCGAATATACCCGCCGTCTAGCATACTGGTTGAAGGATCCCATTCTCCTGGTGCAGTATCAACAGCACGTGTCCAAGTCTCATCACCCTTTGTTTTCGTATCAGCAGGGTCTACGACTAACTCTGTCCCGCTTGGGATGTTACGTCCAATTTTTGTGTTGGTTGATAGAAAATCACGGAGGTGCGTTTTCCCAGTGGTAACAGCAGGCGTAAATGTACGTTGTATGCCTTTACCAGCATCGGATTTTGAAATAAGACGTTGGACAGCTTGATTACCAATTGTTCCTTGTAGTTGCAAAATGGTGTCTGTATCCAACTGTACATTGTTATCATCGACCTTATCAGCAAGATCAGGGGAATTGTTTTGGTCTATTGCAGTTTTGGGTTTTGGGAGGTTTAATTTAGATCTTTTTCTACGAATCTTCTTACGCTTGTAATGAGGCATGAGAATCCTCTTCATCTCTTTAGTCTATAACAATAAGTATAGGGCATTGTTTTCAATCAAGTCAAATAAAATTGATAAACTTAAATTTTCTTAACAAATGGTAATTACCATTATACCTCTATACCTCTTACAATTTGGCGTTAAATTCGCCTACGGCGACCGCGAGCAAGTCGGTTCTCGCTATTTGAACCCCAAATTGTAAGCGTTCTAAGCGACTTATTTGCGAGACGTGCGGCAGAGCCACACTCAAATAAGATCCTCAGAACGCTTAAAATCGGTATGTCGATATGGCAAAATATACCCGTAAATAGAGGGCTTCAAGTATATACTTATGTGATTGTAAGCTCTAAAAAGCTTATTCTACTATTGTGTTGTGTAAAAATTGGATGTTAGAGAAAGTTGGTCGATCCACAATTAGCACAATGGTCATCGTCCATATTGACGGTTTCTTTGCAGTCGTCACAGATGGTCACTGTACCTTTTTGTAGATAATGATCCACGGTGACGCGTTCGTCAAACACGAAACACTCACCTTCCCATAATGACTTATCGGGTTGCATCAATTCGAGGTAGCGCAAAATCCCACCATTGAGATGATAAACTTCTTCAAATCCTTGTTGCAACATAAATGAGGTCGCTTTTTCACAACGAATCCCACCGGTACAGAACATCGCAACTTTTTTATGCTTGGACGGATCCAAATGATCAGCAACATAGTCTGGGAATTCGTTAAACGCATCTGTTTCTGGGTTTACAGCATTTTTGAATGTACCGATTTTGACTTCATAATCATTACGGGTATCAATCACGACGACATCATCACGGCTAATGAGGTCATTCCAGTCGTCGGGTTCAACGTAGGTACCAACTTGTTGATTGGGGTCAACTCCATCGACTTTTAGCGCAACGATTTCTTTCTTGAGGCGGACTTTGGTGCGCTGGAATGGAATTTCATCATGATACGATTCTTTCACAATGAGGTCTGCAAATCGCGGATCATCACATAACGAATCCATTACATTCTGGATGCCTTCATGTGTCCCAGCAATTGTCGCATTAATGCCTTCTCCTGCAAGCAAAATTGTCCCTTTGACACCATTTTCGTTGCATAACGCTAACAATGGATCTTTCATCTCGCGATAATCGGGTAGGGATACAAATTTATAGAAGGTGACGACAATAAATGGTTTCTGCATAAGCTTTTTCTCCGCAATTTAGACTGGCTATTTTACTCATGAGCTACTTATTTTAGGAGAGCGAATTATATGTGTTGCAGATAACGCATGACACAACACTGATTCTCATCACATCTTTATTCACTTTGAAAAGACAAATCTTGTTAAATTTCCAACTCACAGGCACAATCGCACTCAGGAAAATAAGTGAAACCAGAGTATATAACGTATGCAAACATTATCAGCACAGGCACAACAAACAATCGAGTTTCATCAAGCGCATTTGGCACCTTATATGCCGCCATTAGGTATGGCAATGGCGAAGACCTATCTACTGCCATTCACTGGATTATTGATTGTCAATGTAATCATTAATCTGTTGATGACGCAGATTCCAGGTTTATTCTCAGGGCTGATTGGTAGTGCGGCAAGCATGGCGATCTTTATCGCGGTTTTAGTGTATGGCTGGCGTTGGGCAGAAGCACGCTGGCATGGTACATCGCTATTTGTGGAATATACATCTATCAGTAAAGCACGGCGCACACTTGAAGCCGAAATTGCTAAGCCAAAATCTAAAGATGAAGTCATCCAGCAATATATGAGCGACTATACTCAACTCGTTACTGCCTTTATCGAAACGATGACAGGCTATGGATATGCGCCAACCGCTGTTGAAGCTGAAACAAATTAATCTTAGATAATTGTAGGGGTAACCATGCGGGCGGATATATAGGTCGCACCCCTACAAAATTCAATTTATTCCAACGTTCTACATCAACCACATAATTGGAGAATAACCTCATGTGCGGAATTTGCGGTGTGATTCATCTTGATGGCAAGCCGGTTAGCGATCGTCTACTGGAAGCCATGAACAATACTCTCATCCATCGTGGACCCGTTGGCGCAGGTTATTACATCGATGACAATATGGGGCTCGCCATGCGTCGCTTGAGTATCATTGACCTTGAGGGCAGTGACCAACCGCTCTACAACGAAGATGAATCGGTGGCATTGGTTTTTAATGGCGAAATCTATAATTTCCAAGATTTACGCGATGATTTAGCCAAACGCGGACACCGTTTTCGCACTGAGGGGGATGGCGAGACGGTCGCGCATCTGTATGAGGAATACGGTGAAAATTGCTTTGAACATCTGCGAGGGATGTATGCCATTGCCCTGTGGGATAAACGTGAAAAATGCTTACTCCTTGCCCGTGACCGTATGGGACAAAAACCACTTTACTATTATAAAGATGATAAGGTGCTGGTCTTTGCGAGCGAGATCAAAGCGATTCTCGCTCACCCTGATGTGCCAAGAAAATCAGGGTTTTCTGTACATGGTAAGGCAATCATTGATGAGTATCTGAGCTTCGGATATGTGCCGACATCAAACACTGCATTCCAAAACATAAACATGTTGAAAGAAGCTCACTTCCTCAAATTTGATGATAAAGGATGTGATACACATACCTATTGGGATTTACCTGATTTAACAAATGCAGACAGCAACGCCAAACCTGAACCCTATATCTTACAACTCCAACAACACCTTGAAGAAGCCGTCAAACTGCGCTTAATTAGTGATGTACCGTTGGGTGCGTTCCTCAGTGGTGGACTTGATAGTAGCCTGATAGTCGCATTGATGCGTAGACATAGTAACTCGGCTATTAAGACATTCAGTATTGGCTTTGAAGGTGATGATAGCTTTGATGAAACGCCTTATGCACAGCAGGTCGCCGAATATTTAGAGACCGACCATACCGCATTTACGGTTAAGCCAGATGCGATGGAATTATTGTCCGATTTAGTGTGGCATCATGACCAGCCCTTTGCCGATAGTAGCGCCATCCCGACCTATCTTGTTAGCAAGCTAACCCGTGAACATGTTACAGTTGCGTTGACAGGTGATGGTGGTGATGAATTATTCGCAGGCTATGAGCGTTTTTATGCAGCGAAATTATTTCAAAAACTCAGTGTAATTCCACGCCCACTATGGAAGGGGCTTGCTAAAGCAATCGATCTCTTACCCGAGGGAACAGGTTATTACAATACAATCAAGCGAGCAGGACGATTTGCACGGGCAGGTAGTAAGCCTATATTTGACGCTTATTTTGACCTTGTTCGCGTGTTTAGTCAAGAATTGGCGCAGGAAATTGCTATCAATTCCAAAAGTGTAGAAGCAAGCATCAGACGATATGAAGCACAGCCTATGCCTTTCCCGCTAATTCCACTGGTCATGGCGAATATGTGGACATATCTCCCCGATGACTTACTCATCAAAGCCGACCGATGCAGTATGCAAGCGTCACTTGAAGCACGCGCGCCATTCCTCGACCACAAACTTGTCGAATATGTCGCCACAATTCCGTTTAACTTCAAACTCAATGGCTCGACTACCAAATACATCCTCAAAGAGTCGGCGCGTGGGTTGCTCCCCGATGAAATTATTGACCGCAAAAAACACGGGTTTGGTGTACCGCTAGGGGCGTGGTTACGCCGAGACATCAGCCCTGTGCGCGATATTCTGTTGAGCCAGACAGCGCGTGAACGCGGATTGCTCAATATGCAAGTTGTTGAACGCCTGATAGATGAGCATGCTAGCGGTAAACGTGACCACAATCGGCAATTGTGGACATTACTGACATTAGAGGAGTGGCATCGTCGGTTTATTGATCCAGTGACGCTATACTAGTAGATAGTCAGCTACTAAATTGAAAGAAGGATGATATGACAAACGATATTCGGATTGATGGACAACGCCTCTGGGATAGCATCATGGAGATGGCAAAAATTGGCGCGACAGTCAACGGCGGTAGTCATCGTCTGACCCTCAGTGATGAGGATAAAACTGGACGCGATTTATTTAAGCAATGGTGCGAAGATGCGGGTCTCACTGTTACTATGGATGAGCTGGGTGATATGTTTGCCCGTCGTGCTGGTAGTGATGATAGTCAACATCCGGTTGGAATGGGTAGTCACCTCGATACACAACCTTATGGTGGTAAATTTGACGGGGTATTTGGTGTGCTCGCCGGATTAGAAGTCATTCGCACCCTCAACGATCATGGTATTAAAACTGTCGCGCCATTAGAAGTTGTTAATTGGACAAATGAAGAAGGTGCACGTTTTGCCCCGTCAATGCTGGCATCCGGTGTATACGGTAAAGTATTTGAACGCGATTGGGCATTATCACGCACAGCTGTCGATACCGGTGCGACCCTCGCTGACGAATTAGAGCGCATCGGCTATAAGGGCGATTTACCAATACACGATCATCCATTTAAGGGATTCTTTGAATGCCATATTGAACAAGGACCGATCCTTGACCACGAAGGAATTCAAGTCGGTGTGGTTGATACGGCGCAGGGTTTTCGCTGGTACGATGTGACATTAGAAGGTTTTGCATCACATACCGGGTCAACACCGATGGTTGGTAGACGGAATGCGCTACTCGGTATGGCAAAGATTGTTCAAGCGGTTGATGACATCGCACTCGAACATGCACCATTGGCCCGCGGCACGGTTGGCAGTCAGGTGAATATTGGTCCGGGGTCGCGTAATATCATTCCGGCGAAAGTTGAATTTACAGTCGATATGCGCCATCCGTCAGCCGACACATTAGAGGTGATGGATAGTGCCTTGCGCCAAGTCTCGAAAGAAGTTGCGGATGAAATCGGACTGACCTTATCATTGGAACAGATTTCGTATACAGAGCCTGTCGCATTCGATGAAACCTGTGTGCAAGCCGTGAAATCCGCTAGTGAGATGCTCGGTGTATCGCATCAATATATCACATCCGGTGCGGGACATGATGCGTGTTATGTCGCGAATATCGCCCCGACGACGATGTTATTTGCACCATGTAAAGATGGCATCAGTCATCATGAGTCAGAGAGCGCAAAACAAGAAGACCTTGAAGCTGTCACCAATGTATTGCTTCATGCTGTACTTGACTATGCTGGTGTTTCGTAAGCAGATTCGAACGTTATATAAACCGAAATATCATAATTTTCATCGTAATAGTACAAGCGTACTATTTTGATTACAACCAGAATTTCATATCATGTAATCAATGATTGAGTTTGCCCCAAAAAACTTCAATCGGGTGTCAGACACGCACCCAAACATTATTCCGAATTTCTATACCCTGCAACAACACCCTTCATGAGTGAGAGCCCGTTCTAAACAGGCTCTTCTTTTTTATTATTGTGATATACATCAAACCTGATGCATAACTTATACCACCAACTTAGTTGACTAATGATTATCTATAGTATTAGATGAGGTTTGCTTGACAATCAACCTTATTCTTGTAAATAGATATAATCGGTTGGTCGCCAGCCAATAGCAATATTATCTGTTTGAAGTTGCTCCGATGACGATACCGTAAATACTATATTTTCTGGAATATATGTGCCGATTGTGAGTAAGTAAACTGGGTTGTTATTATCATCTATCCAATTGCTGTACCATGCGCTAATCGCAGGGTCTGCCGAATATGAAATCCATTGTTTCTCCACTGGAAATGATTCTTCTATTTCAGATGGAATGATTTCATCTGCAGAGACAGTCTCAATGCTTTGTGCTTCATCTAAAGTTAACAATATGTCATTTGTCAGGACTTCAGTGAATGCAATTTCTCCATTCTCTGTCCAATGGATATTCTTTTCCTCAATACTTGGTGTATAAGTCAGTCGATGTTGTTCACCATTTTGTGTGTTGATGAGATATAGGTCACCCTTATGATTATCAATCGGCGTGTCAAAACTGATAAAATATAACTCTTTTAAGACAAGCAGAATCCATTCTTCATCCAACGACCAAACAGGTGCATAAGTTGCATAATATGTGTTAGGGGCTTGTAAAATGATATAGTCATATGTATCGATGTTCATTACAAGGAGCGAACTATGCCCGCCACTCATTGAAGATTCAAACAGACGTAGAATCAGATAGTTTCCGTATGGAGACCATTCCAAATTAGAAATGCCATCGTTATAGATTTCATCGCCTGTGGTTGTCTCGTATAATTTTTCAGTCAATCCACTATTGAGGTCAAAATGCCATAATGCATCATTTGCATAATCTGTTGTGATATAGACAAGTTGAGTGTCATTCTCATAAAGCAAAGCATTCTTAACCGCACATGCAATTGGCTCAGATGATAACCATTCACTCATATCAACATCATATAAGTTTATACACGGATGGAAAGTATCTTCTGTATAGGTTTCGATGATTAGGTAAGTTCCATCTGGCGACCACTCTATCCGATCTTGTTCCGATAAATCTACGGGTATGTTGATTGTCTCTCCCGTATAGCCGTCAATCAAAATCAAATCATTACCTTGGCGTAATAGAAATTGTGGCGCAGATGGTTCACCTTGTGTGACAACAACATGAAGAAATGAAGACAGTAGAATTAGCAAAATACCAAATCGTACGAAAAGCATCAGAATAACTCCAATTCATGAATGCACTATTATTCCTAGTCTAACTGATGTAATACATTTCTACCTGATGGATTTACAGTCGTTTATCTGATATTGCTAATCATCATTAAAAAAAGACTTTCATGGCTGTAACACAAACGACTCGGAGTGATTAATATCACGCCCCATAGGAATATCGATCTTAACATCGACACTCCACACGATGCTGATTAGGGTGCCACTATAACTCCAGGGCTCGACAGGTAGGTTATAGTCAAAGTCGATAATAATAGGCGTACCAACCTCTAATTGAGTGATGTCATCACGGCGGTCGACATAGGCGTAACCTTCGTTCCGTGTACCACGTCCTTCTGTATGCCAACCAATTTTGACCTCAACTGAACGGCAATTGATATTACTTATCGGGTTAATCTCGACAAGCCCTTTCACGGTATCATGCGGACGAAACACACGGGTTTGTCCGGCACCTTTAAAACGTACCATAATTGTGGGGGTTGGATTTTTTGCTTTCATTGGCGCACCTCAGACAAAACTCTAATACTATATTCGTGTTCAAAAATCGGAAAGTTCGGAATTTTAATTGCAGTATGCATAAGCCAACTTATTTGGTTGTTTATTGAATTGAATGTATGCATTGAATTCGGCGGAATTGCTAAGCTTATGGATTGATTCATTGGGCGGCTTGGTGATACAGCTAAATGATTGAAGGTTTGTTGTGTGATAACAACGTCATGTGACTCATGTTGCACTTGATGATTGTTATTGAGATACGTGATATTCTCTCGTTTAATTAGGGTAAATTTAGCTGTTTCAACAATTGTATTAAAAATGAAATCCTGATGATAGGAAATATCGAATGAATCATTTATGTACACACCTGAGTTCGAACATGATATTTTAGGTTGCTTCCAGCGAGGGCTTGTGACTATGGCAAACAGCATAAAAACAGAACCTAAGATTATTGGCCCACCCACAATTGGCAGAATAAGAAGAATGACGAAAAGACCCATCATTGGATAAACGTCAATAGCAATATTAATTAATAACCAACCCCATACAACAGAGAAGATAATCCAAATACAACTAAGGATTTTTACTTTAGTGGAAATCGGGTAATTAATGCGATTAGATATATCGAGTATGTTGCCTAACAAGCTAGAATTTGTTTTATGCTCTTCCTGAGAGGCTTTCATTGACGCACCTCTGAGGTGACTTGTAACAGTAATTCATGTTGAAAATCAGGGAAATTAGGAATGCTCATCTTAACCTGTAAGATCCACAGGATTTTGTTATCAGTAGCTTCGTAACTTGGTGGTGCATCTGTGGGGATTGTATAAGACTGTGTGTAATCAATTGGCTGGTCGGGTGAGACTGTTACATCTGACATATTGTCTTCGAAAATGACTGTATCATGATGGATCGTTTTTTGTCCTCTACCACTACCTTCGGTGACGCTTTCTCGTAAAAGTAATGCAAATGAGAGTGAGTTCAAAGTCATCTCATTCTTGATATGTTGCCGATAGTGAATGTCAAAAGAATCATCGGGATATAACACGATGTCACTGAGTTCTAGTTTTGGTGTGCCAAGCTTCGTGGCTGTAATCAACGTGATGACAGCAATGAGCAGCAAGCCGATTATAAATGCGCCACCAAACCATAAGATAAAAAATAGAATGAGTGGCGTTATACTTGGCAATGATGCTTCAATGGGTGTCAGTAATTCAGCACTGACCCAACCCCATATCAAGACGAATACAAAGCATAGATATGCTAATTTATCCACGACATGTTTAGTCCAGTAGATAGGATATAACTGTGCTAGTGGAAATGCACTGCGATACAGATGCGGTGAACGTATTGAGACGCCAGCATTTTTGGCCAGCAGATTGTAAGGTTGTAATGGCTTCATAGAATGCCCAATCTATGACACAATTCGCAGTCGATATTCACGTCGAAAATCCGGAAAGCTAGGAATATCCAAGCTCACGCGTAAAAACCAATTCAGCTTGTTCCGTTCAGTCTCAAAGGTATGCATCGCATCCGGCGGAATCGTAAAGGTTAAAGGTTCATCAATCGGGCTATTGGGGTCAACATGCACTTCGAATTCGACCCGCTCGTCAATGATATTATCGTGATGTTCGGTCACAGTGCTGGTGCCCTGTTGATAGGTGGCAGTCTCACGCAAGATGAGGGTATAAGCAACTGACTTAAGGGTGACGCCACGCTTAAAATTTTGCTGATAGCGAATGTCAAAGGTATCGTCGCGCTTGAGTTGGACTTCTGTAATCATGAGTTCTGGCGGTGTAAATAATGTACTCATGAGGAATCCATATCCGCCGACCAGTACAATCCCGATGATAACGGGGCCTGCGAAGAATCCACAGAACATAACAAATGGGAATCCAGAATTATCTGCTGCACCACTAAACACAAAACCAAAAAATAGTAAAAACATCCATCCGACCATCATCACACCAAATAGTCTGCTGACTATTTTTAGGGATGCAGTCGAGACATACGGCGCAATTGCGCTAACAATTGGGATACCGGAGAATTGTGATGTGATAGTCGTCAGTCCGGCATTTGCTGCGACATCATCATATGGGCGCAAAGACATAATTGGTATGTTCCTCCATTTTTCAACTCTTACAGTCTAATATGGTTAGAATATCGACGCAATTTATTGCACTAAGCCCCCCAATTAGTGTTAAAATAGGGTTATAGGAAGATGTTCATAATTTGTCAATGAAAATCTAACTGAAGTGTGGCACACTTGAGTATCAAATGATGTCATTGAAACGATTGTCATTATAGAGTCGTATACCAAACAAGATGTACATATAAGTAAATTCGGTGGAAATATGATTCGTTTAAAACGACGCAATACAGCATGGTTGACCGCAATGGGCCTCTTGATCGGGTTTGCACTTTTGGCTGCTCCGATTTCGGCGGCAGTGCAACTTTCATTAATTGGAGCATTTGCTGTTGCGGTGATTGCTTCTATGGTCGAATTGGGACCCGACCGCGAAAGCTTGATTGATGTCCTACAGCGTGCGCCTATCCGTCGGCGTGTGACCCCACAAGCCCGTGAGGCTGCAGAACGCGCTGCCTCCTCGGCTGGTTATTTCACACGGGGTTTGGTGATGCTTGATATTGGATTAATCGCCATGCAAACAGGGATGGAAGGGTTGGCGATGCGTCGCACCCGCAACATCTCTAAAGATGATGATGGCGCGCGTCCATTTGTAACCTTGTACGTCCAACCAGAAGAAGCCGAACGTCAAGCTGTGATTCGCTTTGAGATTTATAATCAACTCGGCGAAGAACAATACGTGCACGAGATGAAAACATACTTGCGCGAAGGAGAGCTCAATATCCTTGCCGACCATCACTTACCACTGGCGGGTAACCGTGGTATTGATGGCAGTGGTGATTGGGATTTGCGTGTGTATATTGACGGCAACCTTGCTGGAATGCACAATTTGATGCTATCGCCATCGGTGAATGAACGTCGCAGACGACTAAGTGGTGAAGAAGAATACACTAGTGGGCTGGCAACAAAACAACGGACAAGCAATAACCTCAAAGATATGGTGATTGTCGATGAAGTCGAACAACCCGAACAAACCAAGCTGGGTGACTTGCTACAACAACAGCAACCATCCAACCGTGGCGGTTATTCGCGAAATCGAAAATAAGTAAAGGTTGATGTATGGATTTTAATGAAAACCGCAACACTTGGTTTCTAGCATTTATCTTATTGGCACTTGGCGCGGTGGCATTACTGGGTAATAGCTTCCCCGTCATTTTGGTTTTATTGGGCTTATTGTTCCTAGTCCGCCAATTTGATAATGACAACGTCAGTTCCAACCTGACCCAAAATCAGGATTATAACTACAACTACAATTATAACTACGACTACGAAGATGATTATGAAGATGACTACGATGACTTCGAAATCTTCAATCAACAACCCGCCAGCGCAGAGCAGCGGGTGTATCGTCATGCATTAGAATCGGTCACGCGGGCAGGGCTGGATCCTGATGAAGTCGCTGTATTAACCGTCGATATTGGATTATTGACCACCAGTGGCGATTCCGAACCCCAAATTTACCGGACGTGGTCGCTACCTGATGATATTGACTATATCCAACCATTTGTGCAGGTCCGTGTGCCTCAAGATGCGACCGGTAATATTCGCTTTGAAATTGTAGATTCTGTTGGTAATGTCGCGTATGTCCACGAAGACAGCTTTAACTTACAACGCGGGCGTAACTTCCTCACCCCAAGCACGCGTATGCCATTACACGATCAATTAGAATTAGATGGCAAATGGGGACTCCGAATTATTGCGGATGGCGTTATTATTGCCGATCATCGCTTTGAATATTCCGAAGCAACAGGTGCAAATATCCGCCGTCATATTGGCGAAGATGGCGAAATTAACACTGAGATGCGCGCTGTCATGACGGAAAATCGCATCCCGAAAATGTCACTCGATGATCTTCTCGCCTATCAAGATGACGAAGAAGACCAACAACAACAGCGTAAATAAAATTCCCTATGAGAAGTTAGCAATTGAGTAGCCCTTGATAGCGTATCGAGGGCTATTTTTGTTTATGATGCCCCTACGACTTTCATGTAGGGACATGTCATATATTTGAGGTGTGCTTAAAGTTCTTGGCAGGTGTTGGTGATTTTACCAATGCCGTCAATTTCGATACTGACGACTGAGCCTGTGGTCAAGAATTGTGGTGGTTTCATCGCCTTACCGACACCCGAGGGTGTTCCGGTCAGAATCATATCGCCGGGGTTCAGTGTGAAGGCACGCGATAGATATTCGATCAAAAATGGAATTTTAAAAATCATATTGGCGGTCGAACCGTTTTGTTTTTCAACTTGATCGACTGTAGTCACAATTGTCAGGTCATGTGGGTTGGCGATGTCATCCGCTGTGACAATACATGGACCAATTGGACAGAATGTATCCAACCCCTTCGCACGCACCCATTGTTTATCACTCGACTGTAAGTCTCGGGCGGACACATCGTTAGCGACCGTATACCCAAACACATAATCCAACGCATCATCTGCCGACACACGGCGCGCAGTCTTGCCGATAATAACCGCTAGTTCGCCTTCCCAATCGACTTGTTCTGTTAAATCATTTTCCCACTCAATCGTATCGCCAGTGCCAATAATTGCGCTCGGCATCACCGCAAACACCAGTGGTTGAGACGGCACTTCATTGTTCAGTTCACGGGCATGTTCGACATAATTACGCCCAATCGCCAGAATCTTTTCCGGCATCAACGGTGGTAACAACGTTACGTGGTCTAGTGTATCGGTTACATCAGATGCGCTAGGGATTTCTCCACTGGCGATCAGATCACGCATCGATACATCCGTATCTAATCGTTGAATACCGTCTTCACCTAAAATACCAACATAGGACGTTCCATCGGCTAAGTAGCTGACTAATTTCATCATATTCTCCAAATATAGCAGTCATCAAATTTGCTTAAGTTTACCAAACTTTGAACACACACGGGTATAGATGTTAACTGCATAATCGCACTCTCGTGTCATCAATCAGCTCTGAATACGATACAATATGCAATGCGGGTTTATACACATCGAATCGGCAACGGGGAGAAACATCACACTAATGAATAAGTTCTGGTCTTTTACCTATTATTTCATCTTCTTCGGGGCTGTCGCCGCATTTGGTCCCTATCGCGTGTTGTTCTATCAAGAACTCGAGTTTACAGGCACGCAAATCGGTCTATTGGTTGGCATCGCACCGTTGATTACAGTATTCAGTCTACCGATTGTCACGGGATTTGCTGATCGCACCAATCGTCATAAATCTATGATGAACTTATCGTTTGTGATGATGATTGTGTCGGTGATGGCGTATCCGTTGTTGGATTCATTTGTCCCTCTGCTTGTGTTGGCAGTTGTATTGACGATCTTCTTTTCTGCGAGTATACCACTGGCCGCAAGTGCAATTATGTACATGCTTGCCGAGGAAAAAGACCTATATGGACGTATGCGTCTCGGTGGGACAATTGGCTTTAGCATCGTATCGACGATTATTGGTGCACTTGTCGAAAGCAATGGACTACGCATTGCGTTTTGGGCAGGAGGGATTTTGCTGTTCTTCACATTCCTCGCCAGCAAAAAAATGGAACATGGTGAAAAGGCGAGTAAAGACCCCGACAAAAAGAAAAAAGGGCGACCTCTTGAAGTCCTAAAAAATCCACATTTTCTGCTGTTTCTGTTGCTCGGATTTTGTGGCGGTATCTCGTTTTCGACAATCAGTACCTATCTCTTCCCCTATATGAAAGAACTCGGTGCTGGAGAGTCGATTATGGGGTTAGCGCTGACAGTTGGCACAATAGTCGAAATCCCTGTGCTATTTTTTGTCAGCAGTTTCATCAAAAAGTTCAACACCTATGCTATCGTTGTTTTTTCCATCGTGATGACTGGTGTACGATTTTTTCTACTGGCGATTGTTAACGACCCGACACTGGTCTTATTAGTGCAATTACTTAATGGGTTTAATCACCCGTTATTGACAGTCGCGGGTGCAATCTATGCCGATGAACAAGCACCACAGGGATATCGTGCGACTGCACAAGGCATATTTAATGTCGCGGTAAGTGGCGTTGGGGCAGCCATCGGTGGGTTTGCAGGTGGCTTGTTATTTGATAGTGTCGGTCCGAAACAGATGTATCTCATGCTTGGTATTTTCGTGATGGGTGTTGTTATGTTTGTCAGTGTGGTACGGTTTATACTACCAGCAGAAAAACCCAGACCAACAATTGCATCCACCGTTTAAACCTCACAATCGAATAATTCTGATTGAGTGCTATACTAGCTCGTGTTTATAGACTTTAATGGGTCTTTGAAGTTTTTAAAAGTTATATTTATGCACTGGGGAGATTAACATGAGCGCACTCACACCCGATTATTCAAACTACTTCTGGCAAGGCGAAAAAATTCGATTACGCCCATGGCGATTAGAAGACGCTGAATTACGCTTCATCACATCATTGGACAGTTGGACAATAGCCTTTCATGAGGACGGCATTGAGTTACCAACAACGCTTGATGATCAAAAAGAGTGGTTAGAGCAAGTTGTCAGTGGTAAAAAGGGCGACATGATCCGGTTTGCGATGGAAACGTTCGAGGGTGTCACCGTTGGGTGGATCACATTACACAGCCAAGATCAGAAAAACGGGACATTTGGGTTTGGTGTTGCTGTCTATCGAGATTATCGCGGTAATGGATATGCGGTCGATGCGGCGCGGATCATACTCAAATATGGCTTTTGGGAACAACGCTACCAGAAGTGCAATTCGATGTGCCTAAATACGAATACGGCGTCAATTCGTATTCATGAAAAACTAGGGTTTATCCAAGAAGGTAGAATCCGACGCACCTGCTTTTATAATGGTGAATATCTTGACGATGTGTTATTTGGCATCACCCGCGAAGAATTTGATGAATTTATGAAAACGAATGGCAGTTAATCATTTCAAAAATATCTGTCTGACACGATTAGTTGTGCCAGACAGACAATCGATGGCTAGACTTGATAGCCTGTGATGACATCTTTGAGAAACTGTTTGACGATGTTGACAGGAATCGCAAAGCCAACTTCGGGGCCTGCGATCATGGTGTTGATACCGATAAGTTGACCATCAACATCAACTAACGGCCCACCCGAATGTCCCGGACGTAACTTGAGGCTGAGTGCAATCCATTCGCGGTCGTCAAAGCGTTCGGGTAGGTTCGTGCCGATGCCAATAATCACGCCCGATGTTAAACTATCGACAATCCCCCACGGGTGCCCAACTGCCATCACCCATTGTCCGGCACTTAAATCAGATGATGAGCCGATCTCGATTGTTGGCAAATCAGTTGTCGAAATTGCCAGTGCTGCGAGGTCTTTTTCTGCATCGAATCCGATCACTTGCGCTGGATACAGTTGATTATCGGATAAGATAACGGATAGGTTTTTGCGCGGGGTATCTTTATCTTCAAGGATGACATGTGCATTGGTAACGATTAAGCCATCACTGTGCCAGATTGTGCCTGCGCCAATCGAGCCTTCTTCGGTTGTGATCTGCACAACACTTTCGCGTAATGTGTCGATTGCAATTGCCATTGAATTATTGAGTTGTTGCCAGATATTTGACATACGAAACAGTCCATTTCTATCTCAGGTGATATAACGGGGGAAATTTGATTTTCCAGCGGTTGAGATGGAATAAGACAACACAAAAATATCAATCTATGGGTTGTCGAGTTTCCACTCACCAATATAGATTGATAGATCAAATGAGGTATGTCAACTGTATCGTATGGATACAAACAGGTCAAATATAAACTGTGTAAGAATTTTAAACACCTAACCGACGGTGCTCAACTTTGATGCAACGATCTGTTGCCATTTGAATCCCTGCTTCTAGTGCTGTCGCTCGCGCTGTAGGGTCATCTACACCAAGCTGTGCCCAAATTGCCGTGGTACCTTTTGCAACCGCATCATCAACAACACCGGCTAAATACTCCGAACGGCGAAATACATTCACTATATCAATTGTGTCAGGTATATCTGCCAGTGACGCGTAACTGGGTTCACCATCAATCTCATCGACGGTTGGGTTGACTGCATAGACTGTATAGCCAACTGCACGCAGAAAATTGGCAATTTGATAGCTGGTACGATTGGGTTTATCAGAGTGTCCGACAACAGCAATTGTCTTTGCATTTTTCAGCACATCATACATTGTCGTGTCATGGTCATTGAGGAAGTCTGCCATGTGGTTATCCTTATCATTTGAAGTTATGGATTCACTATAGAATTGTTTTCTGATTTTGAACAGACAATAGACAAATGAGGTATGATAAAAATAAACCGCTTATTATCTATTCTAGATGCATAGGGGAAACTATATGAGTACATCACCTGATGATTTTGGTATCCCTAAACAGTATGCCGATGCACAAGGACGTATTATCCATTGGCCCCGCCGGAAAAATCGTAAATATCAGCTCAATATCTTACGCTACCTCCTCACCAAGTTTGAGCTAGACCGCATCTATACTGAAAAAGAAGTGAATGATATTCTGTGTGAATATCACACGTTTGAGGATTGGGCAATGTTACGCCGTGAATTATTTGTGTTGGGGTGGATGAACCGTGAATTGAACGGCACCGATTATCAGCGCGTGGCACGTATAGTAGATGATATGATACCGTCCGGACGTGCGGATTAAGTGAAAGGGAGTACGTATAGCACTCCCATGAGTATATAGTGATTACATTAAAGCGAGGATGCGTGCCGGACCGCCAGACCCTTCTTGATATTTGGGTATGCCACAGACAATCGTCGCACTGTGCCCAATAATTTCTGCTAAATTCGCGACATTTTCGATACCGAGCAAGCCTGCCCCAAGAATCGAATAATGCACATCAAAAGTCTGCGATGGCCCATGATCAAGGCTGAGTGTATCTACACCAACGCCATGAATGCCTGTTTCGTTCACAAGATATTCAGCTGCTTCTGGGCTAAAACCGGGGAAATGTAGCCCCTCGTCATCTCCCAAATAGGTTTGTTCACCGACGAATGCTTCCCATCCAGAGTACATCAGCACAAATGCGCCTTCAGGTATATCACCATTTTCACTTTGCCATGCTTCGAGGTCTTCAACGGTGACCATCGCATCACGATCTTCTTCGGCTCTGGCAGAGATATCAATCACAACAGCCGAGCCAACGAGCATACTCGCAGGTAATTCATCTACGAGTGCACCATCACCGATGAAGTGACCAGGGAAATCCATATGTGTCGATGTGTGTTCGCCAAATGTCCATTGTTGTGCGTAGAAGCCATTTTCTTCTACAGTGACCAACGATTCGCGTTGTGCTTGGTTAAACCCCGGGAATACGGGGAAATCGGTCGTTAATCCATGACTGAGGTCAACAACAGCACCTGTCTCATGCGAGTCTGCGCGTACAAGTTTTGGCCCGATTGCTAAACCCGCTGCAAGGGTGCTACCAAACTTGAGGAAGTTCCGACGACTTACTTTGGGTAGACCGTCTTTTTTAATACGTTCACGAACAGAATGAGCTACAGCATCGTTACACATATGCTATCTCCTACTAAAAATAATTTACGATACAACAAGTTTAGTTCGGGATTGGATTTCTGCAACTTTTGCTCAGATTATCATTTTGGGATGCCAAAGCAATTGGCTACCAGCATTTGTTTATATTTGAACCTCAAGGTAAAGTCACTGCTAATCACCTGCAATGAATACGATTCTGTGGCACAATCAAGCCATAATGACGAACGAATTTGAAGGATACTATGATGAGTGATGTACAAGCCTCGGCAATACGTGGGCAGTTGTTTTACTTAATTGACGACCCTTTCTTGAATGGTTACGAAGATTGTGTGCGCTATGAATCTGACGGGCTGATCGTCATCGAAGATGGCAAAATTACAGCCGTTGGTGAAACTCGCAATATCGCCTCACAATTACCGGAAGGCGCAATCATCACCCATTATCCTAATTCGATTATCATGCCGGGTTTTATTGATGCCCACATCCACTATCCACAGGTCGAAATTATCGGGTCGTATGGTACCCAATTGCTCGAATGGTTAAATAAATATACTTTCCCGACCGAAGCCAAGTTTAAAGACGAGCAACATGCTTACACCATTGCCGAATTTTTTATAGATGAGCTTAAGCGCAACGGCACAACCTCAGCATCTATTTTCTGTACATCTGCTCGAGAATCTGTCGATGCGATTTTCCAGTCGGCACAGCAAGATGATATGCTGATTCTGGCAGGAAAGATGATGATGGATAGCCATGCACCTACTTCTGTTCTGGATACAGCGCAATCGAGTTATGACGACTCCAAAGCACTCATCGAAAAATGGCATGATAGAGGACGTGCTCTGTATACCGTGTCGCCACGCTTTGCGCTCACCAGTAGTCCACAACAATTGGAGATGGCACAGGCTTTGATGCAAGAGTTTGATGAAGTGCGTCTACAAACACATATCTCAGAAAATAAGGATGAGATCGCGCGGGCGATGGAATTGTATCCTGACCGCAAGAATTATACCGATATCTATGACTCGTATGGGTTACTAGAAGAACGCGCAATTTATGGTCATGCCATCCACATGAGCGAGAATGAGTTACGCCGTTTCCATGAGACAGATGCCAAAATAGCGCATTGCCCCACGTCGAACTTTTTCATCGGCAGTGGCTTGTTTGACATGGAGGCAATGAAGCAAGAGAATCGTCCTGTCACGGTTGGCTTGGGCACAGATGTCGGCGGTGGCACGAGTTTCTCGATGCTCCAGACGATGAACGAAATGTATAAGATGGCACAGATGCGGGGGATTTCTGTCACAGCGACACAGGGATTTTATCTAGCGACGTTAGGCAGTGCGACCGCGTTAGGGATTGAGGATCGCGTGGGTACATTTAAAGTGGGGCATGACGCAGATATTGTTGTGCTAGATCCACGGGCAACCCCACTGCTGAACTTACGCGCTAACGTTGCTGATACGTTAGAAGAATTACTCTTTGTCATGATGATCTGCGCTGACGACCGCGCGATTGAAGCAACTTACATTGCAGGCAAAGAAGTCTACGAGCGCAGTTATGTGACTTAGTGCGATGATGATAAGCGTAGAATATTATTTACAATTGGCAAAAGATCAATGGGATGAAATTGGAATATATATCCCCTACTTTTCTATTTTGCCCGAGGTAACAATTTCTGTTTGTCCATTTACCGGAGAAACGCACCAACAAAAACTCGACACATATAGTCTCTATGGATGGCATAATCGCTATTCTAATGGTGTAGTTGTGAATTTTAGCCCTACTGGTTACCAGCATTCTAATCATTTGTATTCAGTACACAAATTTATACATTTCAATGGAAATCATCCGACAAAACGCAATCTAAGTAGCGGTGGATTTGTTTCAGAAGAACCCGAAGTTCCGTTTGTGTCGCCACGACTGCTAGCAAATGATATAGATGGATACGCCGTGATTCATAGTCTTCCCATTACAAAGATTTATGGTAAGACGTTTAAAGACGCATTTACACTTTATGTCATCAGCTATTATGCTCGTGATATAACAAAATCACTAGAAACCATAAAGCAAGAATGGACATTCAATCATCCAGAATTACGAACACATCGCATCTGTGATTATTGGGAAATTACCACTGAAGATCATTGGAATCTATCTAAATGGGTGTCATCTGGCAGACTCAAATGGCTCACACCAGAGCACAAACTATCATCGGATCTTGATAGATTCCCATATAATGACCTGACCGGCAAACGACATGGTTATGAGTATGATGCGACGACAAAAGTATTTGAAGTGCGTCACACGATTCTCTACTAGAATAGTAGTTAATCAAATGTTAGCATGGCTTTAACGACACCCGTTGACGGATCTATCCAACTTGGGAAATCTTTCACCATCTGTGCTGGACTTGCTTGATGTGTAATCCATGGGCTGAGGTTGACTTGCCCCTGTTGCAATGCATCAATCACCCATTTGAAGTCATCACGGGTTGCGTTTCGGCTGGCGACAAGTGTCATCTCATGTGAATGAAAATGCGGATCACTAAATGTCAAGTCACCTTTGATGTGTCCGACAAGCACTAATGTGCCACTATGCGCCACATACTCAAATGCACTATGCATGGAGTTAGAATTTCCGGTGCAGTCAAACACGACTGTTGGTAATTCACTCCCAAGTATGGATTGGATTTGTGCCATCGGGGCATCTTTTGCATCAATCAATTTCTCAATACCTAACACATCCCGACAAAATGCCAACCGTGTGTCATTCACTTCCATCATCATGACATCTGCGCCTGCTAATTTAGCAAACTGCGCGGTCGCTAACCCAATCGGACCTGCACCAATTACGAGCGCATTTTCACCCTCAATAATCCGTGCACGATTGCTAGCATGCGCACCAATACACAGCATTTCAACCAATGCCAAATGTTCTAACGGCACGCCGTCAGCCTTTAGCAATTTATCCACAGGTACAATAAATTGTTCGCGCATTCCACCGTCTATATGCACACCTAACACCTGCATATTGGTGCAACAATTTGTGCGTCCGCGCCGACACGCAATGCAAACACCACAATTCAAATAGGGGATCACACAGCACGAATCGCCAACGGCATAATCAAGGTCAGCGTCTGTCTCCCCGATTTCGACGACTTCAACTGCGAGTTCATGTCCCATAATACGTGGATAACTGAAAAAATTCTGATTACCCTCATAGGCATGTAAATCTGTCCCACAGATCCCAACTCGCTTGACTTGTACAAGTACTTCGTCACGTTGTGGCGCTGGCGGCGCATCGACATCAATTAGCTTGAGGCTTTCAGGTTGTTCTAAAATAATTGCTTGCATAATAATGGCTCCAGAAAAAGTAATTTTTAATGATTGGATTGTAAAGTGATGCGAGATAAAAAGCTATTGGATAGCATAGGCAAAGTGCTACAGCAGGCTACCAGATAGCTTGTCTATGTTAATTCCGTCGATGTGACAACCAATTTCTTTATAAACATGATGCGCTGCACGATCAACAGGTTTCCAAACAATGAGCGATACCTCAAAGTTCTCAGCGAAAGGGATAATAACGGCTTGTTCGGTTATCGGTTCATCGAGGTAAGGCGATTGCATTTTGGCATAAACCGTATCATGGTAAGGATCACATGCGGTATTTGTACTTTCCCAGAAATTAGTAAATTCAGGTAGTTGCTTCCACAGTTTGAGCTTATCGATAAACCATGGTTCGTAACGAAAATGCTTGTTGGTCGATTTAAGCAGGTCAACCGCGCCTTGTGCTGTCGTGTTCCATATACCCGCAACTGTTTTATGTAAGCTATGAGAGGGTATGGTCGTATCAAACACAGAATGGATTAAATTGCGTTGTTCGGGATGCCAATGATATATTGGGGGCAGGTTATTTAACTTGCAAAAGAAATGATTTATGTGAATGCCTTCCCCGCCGATACCCATAATGACAGCCGGTAATGGTATGAGTGACATTAACTGTTTTGCTCGGTTAATTGATGTTTCAGTTTGATGCGATGTTAGTGGAATATATTCTGGAAGATATTGTGCACAACGCAACATATCATTTGTTTCAGCGATTGTACATTCTAGATAGTTTGCAACATCTATGACTTGCTGACGTGCGGGTAACCGTCTGCTTCGTCCAGCTAATAGATTCCCATAGGTCGGCAAGGCACATTGGGTGAGTTCGCGCTGTGTGAATTTATATCCCAATGGGTGAGGTTCATCACGCCATTGATCATAACGTTTATAGCGTATCGATTCGATTAAGTCTATCAGTTGTATGACGATTTTAGCTTGTTGGGTTGGGTCGTAATTGTGATTGGTCATTTGATATTCTTCGGCATATTGCAAAACTCACACGACAAAAAACAAACTGTAGTATTACAGTTGAGCCTCATCATTCTCTAGTCTACCATGAGTGTGTTAGATACCTATTCTAGGATAAATTGTGATGCCAATAGATAAAACTCAAATGAATAACATTCGCTCTGCAAAACCAGACGATATAGAGATTATTAAATCACTAGCAGTTGAAACAGAGTTATTTACAGAAGACGATGCTGTATTCATCGGTGAAACTTTAAATCAACATTTTGCCGCAGAGCTAGGTGATGATCACTTTTGGGTGACCTATGATGACAATGGTGTAATCGGTGTCGCATATTACGCGCCTGAGCCAATGACTGATGGTGTATGGAATCTGTATATGTTAGCAGTTCATCCAGATAGTCATGGTCAAGGGATCGGTTCTAGACTTGTGAAGTATGTGGAGCAAGCGATAACGTCACATAATGCACGATTGCTATTGATCGAAACATCTGGCTTAGACAGTTTTGAGCGTACTCGGTCATTCTATGATAAATGTGGGTACGATCTTGAAGCAAGAATCCGTGATTATTATGCTGAGGGTGACGACAAGATCATTTTTCGAAAGTCGCTTACTGAACCATCAGTAGATTAAACCACAAAAATCGCCCTGATAGAGCGACTCTTGTTATTTTGTATGGTTGTTCCAGATATTACTGTACTGGAATCTCGTCGACTGCGATCAGCGTTTGTTGACGTTGTTCACGTTCCTTGAACACACTATCATAATGCATGGATGAAACAATCATATTTGATTACATCCATCTTCGTCAAACCCCCAACTTATTCCTATTTTTTCGACGAGTAAACTCGCACTCAATAGTGCGTGTGTATGTTGTGTTTTTGTACGATCAAAATATCGTAAGAAATTCAGACTAAAATAGGTTAAGGCAATATAGTAATCATGCATACTGTCTATCATTTTGCTTGCATATATTATTCTTGCTTGTAATCGAATGGTACGGCATGTTTTATATGCTTTAATAATGTGCGGGTTATCCGTGTCAAGTAAGAAGGGGAGTTGTTCTATTTCACTATAGAGTTCTGGTTTATTGAGTGCGTTCTCTAATAGCAAGCGTTCCTCTAAAGAGGCTTTATTAGATTCCAGAAGTTGATAACGAATCACCGTATCTAACTTAGCAAGATCTTTCAGGCTATGACCATAGTTTGTATGACGAAAGTCGATTAGCCATGCGTCGCTCTTATCATCAATTAAGATATTCTCACTGTTTAAATCTCCATGATTAACAGCTTTCAATACACCAATAGTTACCTGATTATCTAACATTGCAGGAATAGGATTGGGCAGTGATAACTCATTTAAGCCTACAAATTTCAACTGATCACCTACAACAGATACTAATTCCTGTAAGCGGTATAATCCCATATCAAGAAGGTCACGTGTACAGTTAGTCAATTGTTTATATTCATCACCCAACTTGGAAAATGCAAATTGTAGATTTGTGTACCAGTTGTGACACAAGTCTCGAAAAATATAGTTGATAACTTTTTCAATATCCGGATAATCCATCTCAGTATAGTATTGAGTAAATGATTTAAGTTGAACATCTCCAGTGCTAATAAAACTATACACAAGTCCAGCTAGATGAGTTGTACGTGTTAAACTCTTGATCACTTGTGTTCTATGCGTTAACTTACTTTGTACATTTGCTTGGAAATTTCTATACTCTAGTTCAATACTCTCAATAGGTCCAAATTTGACAATTTCATAATTATTGATGCCTTTGCGGTCTCGAGATTGTGTAACAATCACCTGCGAGCTACTAAAGCCATTTTCAATTGGAATGACCTTAACTGTATCAGCATCAAAATATAGTCGACAAAGTAAATCTTCAAATTCACTTGCTAGTTGATTTCTAAACTTTGTACGAAACTCTGAATTTTCAACATAGACTTTTTCATCACAGAATTTTTTTAATTTCAATTTTGAGGCAATATCTTTGGCGGTCGGGTTTTCGGCAGTATAGACGATTTCAAGATTCAAGTTAACATTGAGATAATTTAAATCTCTACGATAAATTGTTTGTTCAATCATGTTATAGAGATAATCGGGTGCAAAAACGGACTTATTGATGAAATCAATCGCCCCATCTCTTCCCCGTAGAACTTCAGCAACGAAATCTGCTGTAGGATTTGTGGCAACAAAAAAGACGCCAACATGAGTAGATAAACCGGATTTTCGACAATGATTTAGAATCTCAACTCCCTTTTGAGCTTCTATGTCTCCGTCTATTATCCAAATGTGATATGAGGATTGGTGAATTAGTTTATACGCATCAGTGATAGAATCTGCAATATCAATCTGAAATTGGACATGACGAGCATCAAACGTTTGCATTAAAGTATCTTGCCATACTTTATTATCCGCCAAAATTAAAACACGTACACATCTTTTGGTCATAATGCGCCTGTTCTATAGATTCTATATTGCGGTTGATGTATAAACTCTACGCTCAAATGCTTTGACGCAACACCCTAATTATTAGGGGTATTGTTGATTAACTATCATTATTGGGAATTTAGCATGAATTAGAAACCAATGGCTGAGGATCAAGAGAAGGTTTGATAAGTAGGTATTTTAGTGGAGTATACTTAACTTATTGATGGAGAAGGATAACCCTTCTCCAAGTATGTTCTATTGCAACTACTGTACTGGAATCTCGTCGACTGCGATCAGCGTTTGTTGACGTTGTTCACGTTCCGTCACAACGCCATTCATACGTAGACCGAGGTTCGCTAGCCGTGCAATAGCCTTTGCAGGGTCGAGACCTTTCGGGCAAGCATCGATACAATTCAAGACCATGTGGCAGCGATATGACCCATCAGTAGTGCTGACAATTTTCAAACGTTCTTCAGGGATGGTGTCACGCGGATCAATCACACGGAGTAAGGCTTTGAGCAGAGCATGTGGCCCAATATAGCGTTTGTTACCTGCAACAACTGGACATGCTGAATAACAAGCACCACACATAATGCAAGTTTCCGCATTTTCTAGTGCAGCGACTTCTGCAGGCATCACACGGAATTCTTTTGCGGGTGTTTCGGTTGGTGGTACCAGCCATGGTTTAACCCGTTCGTATTGTTCCCAGAAGACGGTACGGTCAACGACCAAGTCTTTAATCACTGGTAGATAAGGCAATGGCTCAATTGTGACTTCGCCTTTTTTGTTGAGTGTATCTGCGAGCGGTTTATTGCAGACAAGTGTGTTTCTACGGTTGATCATCATCGCACAGCTACCGCAAATCGCGTGACGACAGCTACGGCGGAAGGTCAAGCTCCCGTCTTGGTTGGCTTTGATGTTCTCTAATGCACTGAGGACGGTTGTCTCAGGGGTCATGTCGACTTCGAAGGATTGCCAGTATGGTTTTTTGTCAATGTCTGGGTTAAAGCGTCTAATTTTAATGGTTGCGGTTTGTGTCATTGTTGTTGTCCTTTGTCTATCGGACAGGGCAAGCCCAGTCCCTACAAGTTCATGATCATATTTTGTAGGGGCGAACCTGTGTGTTCGCCTAATGTTGGGTAGGGACAGGTTTGCAAACCTATCCCTACGGTTGTCGGTGTACGATCTAGTATTTCCGTTCTTGTGGCGGATATTTTTCCCAATCGATATCGACCTCGCGATAGCTGAGTGTTGGGCGACCGTCGGAAGTTTTATGGGCTACCGTATGGCGCAACCAGTTGTCATCATCACGTTTAACATAATCGGTACGCGAGTGGGCACCACGGCTTTCGGTACGAGCGAGTGCGCCTTCGACAATCACTTCGCTAAATTGCAAGAGATGCTCGGTTTCGAGTCCAGCAAGAACATCCGTGTTAAAGCGACGACTGGTATCCATCACACGTGCATTCTTGAAGCGTTCCTGCAAATCTCGTACTGTCTGTTTCGCAATTTCTAGGCGTTCACCATCGCGGAAGATACCGCAGTTGTCGGTCATATTGGCTTTGAGCTCTTCGCCGATGTGGGCGACATTTTCAGCATTACCATTGACACTGGATTTGTCGATCAATTTTTCGATGCGGTCTTGTTGTTTCTGACATGGATTACTCGTAATCGGATACAATTCGGCACCACTGTTGATAAATTCAGCAAGTGCATATCCGGCACGACGACCAAATACGGATGCTTCGAGTAGACTGTTGGTACCGAGGCGATTCGCACCGTGTACACTGACACAAGCACATTCGCCTGCTGCGAAGAACCCGTGCATCAGATCACCTTCTGCATTTGCCAATACGCGACCATCAACATCTGTTGGAATACCGCCCATACTATAGTGGGCAGTCGGTTGAATCGGTGCGGGTGAATCGATAATGTCGACACCTAGGAAGTCACGTGCAATTTCGCGTACTTGTGGTAGACGGGTCATAATCTTTTCGCGTCCGAGGTGGGTCATGTCGAGATAAATACCCATACCGTCGTCGCCAATACCGCGCCCTTGATCAATTTCAGTTTGTTCACTACGGCTGACCAAATCACGTGGTGCCAGTTCCATCTTGTCAGGCGCATAATTTTCCATGAAGCGTTCACCCTTGGCATTGGTCAGGTAACCGCCTTCACCACGACACGCTTCACTCATGAGGATACCGTGTTTATAGATGCCGGTTGGATGGAATTGGACAAATTCCATGTCCATCAATGGCACACCTGCATTATAAGCAATCGCGACACCATCACCTGTATTCGCGGTTGCATTGGATGTAATCTTAAAGGCACGACCATAACCACCTGTCGCAAACATAACCGCTTTTGCACGCACCGTATGGAGTTCACCGGTTAAGATGTCCATAACGATGACACCACGGGTAATGCCCTCTTCAATAATCAAATCCATGACGTACCATTCACTATAGAATTTCACACCATGACGTAAGGCTTGTTCATGGATGGTATGGAGGAGGACATGTCCTGTCCAGTCGGCAGCAAAGTTAGCACGCGGTGCACTGTGTCCACCAAAGCGACGTTGCGCGATGCGTCCATCATCTGTACGGCTGAAGACACAACCGAGATGTTCATATTCATAAACGATGTCGATGGCATCATTGACCAAAATATCAATCGCGTTTTGATCGCCCAGCCAATCCGACCCTTTAATTGTGTCGAACATATGTAAGTCGGGGCTATCGGGGTCTTCTGCACCCTCAGGAACTTGTTCGAGTGGACCGCGTGGTCCTGTGCCTTCTACGGGACGGACATTACTTAATGCTGCAGCAATCCCACCCTGTGCTGCACCACTATGCGAGCGCAACGGATGGACTTTGGATAATACACCAATGCTTTTGACACCTTCGCGGCTGGCGACCATTGCCGCCCAACTACCTGCTAGTCCTGCACCGACGATGACAACATCATGGATAATGGTTTCTGTCATGGATGTTCGCCTCTCCATTCTTACGTACGAGTCGAATGTATTGTCCCATAATAAATTTGGGCGAGGCAGTGACGCACGTCACATGAGTGTCACATTAATGTCATGGGTGCGGATGTGACATTTGGCATGTTATAATCTGATAGTCTTACTAAATTCGGAGATTAGGGTGAATATAATGGAGTATGTTTTTGTTTCGTATTCACATGAAGATTCTGATTTTGTTAAAGTTTTGAAGCATGAACTTGAGGCAAAAGGCTTTGAGATCTGGATCGATGATGAAAGGCTAAGCGTTGGGGATGATTGGCGTGAAGGTATTGATGAAGCTATTAAACGATCGTTTGCTTTGATCGTAGTTATGAGTCCTGATGCAAAAGCATCCGAGTATGTTACATATGAGTGGGCATATGCTTGGGGACGCGGGATAGGTATTATTCCTATTTTACTCAAGGAAACTCGATTACACCCGCGACTTGAGTCACTCCAATACTTAGAATTTACATCTAGAAAAAATAGACCTTGGGATGATTTAGTTGATAAATTAGAACAATTGGATAGCAATATTGTTCAGAAAACCATTAGAGTATCAAGAAACGCTCCTCAAGATGTGAAACGTGCTGTAAATGCACTAGATAGCTGGAATCCACAAGAAAGAATTACAGCATTATTACAGCTTTCAGAAATGGATAACTCCTATGCATTCCAAGCAATAGTATCTACATATAATCATCATCCTCGTGATGATGTGAAAATTTATGCTCTTTGGTATTTGGGTTCTAGAATGCATATTGAGGGTGTTGAAAACAATTTAATGCAAATAGCGAGGTTTGGAATCAAAACTGATGGGTCTATACATAATGCTGCAATTAGAAAGTTTGTACGTCAGGATTTTTCAGAAGACGATTTTATCGGCTTACAACGTAATCGACTAACTGGACTAGATGAACTGGTCACTAGAGATAAATGGTTAAGTATAACAAATATGCATCTTTCTCCAAATGACAGGAAAATAGATACACAACGCTCTACAGAAGTATTTATTCGTACGAGTGCTATGAGACTATTATCAAACTATAAAAGTGATTCTTTAGTATCATTGTTTCATGAATTAGCAAATGATGAAATAGTTGAAGTCCGAGAAGCTGCAGTTGAGTATATTGTCGAACATCACAATGATGAATCGATTGAGTTATTATTGAAAATCATCAATAGAAGAAGAGACAACTCATTAAGAGTCCGAGCCATACAATCCTTGGCAAAACTTAAACCTGATTTAATAATTCAGTTGTTATCGACCCATTCAAATGATGATGATGCAATAATTACAACGATCGTAAATAATATTAGCAATACTACAGTAAATGATGAGGTTCTTAAATTACTTGATAGTCAAAGTTTCCTAGTCAGAATAGAAACTATTAAACTATTTGGTAAAACAAAATACGAGCCCGCTATTGAAGTATTGATAAATAAACTTCATTCGGATGTTGATCTAGATATGTCAATTACTATAGTCAAGTCGCTTGCAATGATAGATACAGAACAATCAACAAATGCTCTGATAGACTGTCTACTCTATACACAGCAATTTGAAGTAAAATTGTCTGAAAGGTATGGGATGGATATTCTGGATGATCGTCGATTGAGACATGCAGTTGGTGAACAAATCATAGCTTGTACAAATATAGACATCTCAAGACTCGTTGATGGGTTGGGAATTTCACAGTCAGATAAACCTTACTGGTGGTGGTATGTGGAGGATACGATCATTTATGTTTTAGAGACACTTGGGACATCTGCCAGTTTAGAAGCCGTCACCAAATGGCGTAAAAAACAATCAAAAGGTAATTAAAGGATTCATATAAGCTACACACTTTATTATCTGGAAGATAAAAATTTAGTTGTGATTGGACTGTATTTCAAGCGAAGGTACATATCAAGTTTCGATACGTGAGGAAACAGCACACCTCTCAGATTGGAGGCGTGCCGAATGATTTTAGTTGGTCTCTTTATCTTCTGCTTGTTTGAGGTTACTCAAGCTGATTTGCCATGGGGAAACCGAATGATACTACTGATGCGATCTCCAAAACAACTAAAATAGATCGCACATCTAACACAATCATAATATGCTTATCATGCGATTTGAAACTTCTATGGGTATCGTAGCGTAGAGTATGTAACAATCTAGCGAGGGAAACTATGATTACATTCGACGACTTAGGCAAAGCAGAATTTGTCTCTATTGAATCTTTCCGTAAAAATGGGACAAGTGTCCGTACACCAGTTTGGATTACACCAGACAATGGCAAGCTCTATTGTTGGACAGGTAGCGACTCATGGAAAGTTAAACGTGTTCGCAATAACTCCAGTGTCAATCTAGCAATTTGCGACCGCGAAGGCAATATCGAAAGTGAATGGGTATCGGCTCATGCCATTGTTCAAGATGACCCTGCGCATGTCAAAACACAGACACAGCGTATGGCTAAGCGATTTGGCTTGATGTTTCGTATGTTCCAGTTTATGGGGATTGTACGGCAATCAAAATATGTAGCGATTGAGTTCACACCTGTGACTGAAACAACTAACGTGCCGCAATCCAGCCCGACACCAGCACAAGTATAATCCCGCAGAAACCTATCCCAATAGCTAATGGGGCGTTGCGTTGTGTGACATAGACGAATGCCCCAAACTGTGCAAACCCCAGACTCACACTACCTGAAAATACTGCCCACATCGTCGCTGTGAAGAGGCCACCCTCACGGCTGCGTTGGCGCGTGATGACCGCAATACCCGAGACTAACGCGAGTACTGCGACGAAGAATAATCCAATTGGGAAGATAACAAGCGGTGATAGCATACTGTTATCCTGATGATGACATATGCGGTTGACTGGAACGGGTTGCGATGCGGCGGATTTTCCATGTTTCGTGCAATGTCCAGATAGCGACAGTCGCAAATGAAAGCGCATAGATCAGCAGGTAGGCCACCAATTCACGCTGAGTATGCCATGCCAGCCATGCCCCCCACAGCGCATAAAATACCAGTACAATTTCGAGTAATACCGTTAAATCAACGGGTAACGCATATTGATTCCGTGTCCAATCTTGCACAAATTTAGGGGTGCGCCGGAATTCAACTTTTGCCCCTGTAAATGCACCCATAACAGCGAGTGTATTACTCAGAGAAATCCCTGTTCCGATAAACAGTAACGCCGGAAATGCCCTCAAATGTGATAACCAATTATCATGTAACCGCCTCTGCCCGACGATGTACATCAATGGTGGTGCTAATCCAACAATACCAAGCGGTGCAAGCGGTAACGCGACGAGCGCATCAGCGAGTAATAATGGCGGTGTGAGCAAAAGCAACAATAACATCAACGGATGCGGTAAATATTGGCAAAGATGCTGAATTGCCATAACTTTCTGCGAAAGCGTTAGCGGGGTTTGTAAAATCGGCTTCGCTAGTTTAATCAGACATTGCGTATTGCCCATCGCCCAGCGGGTTTGCTGTTGTTTATACGCCATCAATTGTGGTGGAATCTCGCCGGGGACTTCAATATCGGGGAGAAATAATGACCGCCAACCCTTCATTTGTGCACGATAACTGAGGTCGAGGTCTTCTGTCAGGGTATCATCCGACCAGCCCTCTGCCGAATCAATACAGGTGCGTCGCCATACACCACCCGTTCCATTGAACGGAATCAACCACCCACTTCGATTGCGGGCTGTTTGTTCGACTACAAAATGCGTATCAATCGATAATTTCTGCGCGCGGGTGAGCCAATTATCAGTGGCGTTAAGGTGTCCCCAGCGCGTCTGAACAACACCAATTTCTGGATCGTCAACCAGATACGGGATTGTCTGTAATAAGAAATCCGCTGGTGGAATAAAATCTGCATCAAAAATTGCCACATATTCTGTCTGCAATAATGTCAAACCATACGCCAGTGCTCCCGCTTTATAGCCGACCCGTTCCTCACGCCGGACATGATCAATCTGATAACCATCTGTTTGCAAGTCAGCGACAATACGGGTGACAACTTGTACAGTACTATCTGTTGAATCGTCTAATACCTGTATCCACATCTTATCACGCGGATAATCCAATTCTGCAACAGCATGAATCAAACGTTTAGCGACATATTGCTCATTATATAGAGGCAATTGGATGGTGACTGTCGGGTAGTTGTCGAGTTTGGGTTTTGGGATTGTCTGACGGTGGGTACGCCAAAAACGAAACAGCAAAATTGCCTGTCCACTGGTGTACAGTGCCAATAACACTGCACAGATTGCGTAGAGTATAGTTAATAGATTAATCATCCGTGGAATTCTAATGCCCTCTGCCTAGACTGACAAGGTGTTTGTGCATTAGATACACAGCTATTCAGGGTTCACTCATGTCTGAGATGGTAGCGTAGGGCAACCGTTATGTGAGATGCTCACCCGCATTGACATGAATCAGTGTTCCAGTCAAGAAGTCTTCCTGACAGAGATACACCACGGCACGTCCAACATCCTCGGCTGTACCTGTTTTACTGAGTGGGTTTGTCTCGCCGACTTTTGCCCATTCTTCATCCGACATCGGTCTGCCAGCCGGTTTCATGACCGGACCGGGAATAATTGCATTTGCCCGAATCGATGGTCCTAAGGATGTAGCAGTCACCTGTGTCAACATCCAGAGGGCGGATTTGCTAATGCCATGATGCGAATACGCATTCCATGGTCCATCAACACCTGCATCACAGATATTTATAATCGTACCACCGGGGATCGCATTATTTGCCATCACTTTTGCGGCTTGTTGCGTAATCAGGAATGGCGCGCGTAGATTAACATTCATCGTCAATTCCCAATCCGCCAATGACACATCCATCAGTTGGCGTTGTTGAAAAACCGAAGCGCTGTTGACAACAATATCCAATCGTCCAAATTTCTCGTTGATCGCCTCAAATATTTTGTCGATTTCTTCAGGTTTAGTCACATCTGCTTGTATCTCAAACGCATCAACCCCATGTGACTTAATATCATGAAGTGTTTCGCGTACTTGGTCTGGTGCAGTGCTATTATAGTTCACCATGATATGCACACCCGCTTTGGCAAGTTCTAGGGCGATAGCACGTCCAACACGTTGTGCTGCACCAGTGACTAAAGCTACTTTATCTTTGAGATCAATGCGCATTCAGTTTCTCCTATCTGTTATGCGTTACAATCATAACGGACAATTTGACGTTGGGCAAAGAAATCAAATCGAACACTCATCCGCTTTGTCACAGTAAGGCTTTATGCACCATGATGAAATTATCCCTATAATGTGAATAACCATATATGGGGAATCCACCATGCAACTCACACCTGAACAACTCAGCATTCTACGTAATGCCACAAAAGATGATCACGCATTTGAACAGGTACTTGACGTGTTTAATCAGGCGAGTACACCCAGCGTAAATAATCTATTTAACCTGAATGCAGAACAAACTCAGAGCATACAGTCTCTGATTGATGTATTGCCGATTGCGTTATATATCAAAGATGTCGATAGCCGTTTTCTGACAGCAAGTAAAATTACACAGAATCATTTGAAAATAAAGCATACCAGAGATTTGGTTGGAAAGACTGACTTTGATTTTATGGATGCCGAGATTGCCCAATATCACTATGATATGGAACAGACAATCATCAAAACACAAACACCGATCTTTGACTTTGAGAGTTGCACAACTGATAGCAATGGGAAAACCACATGTCACCGCATCAGCAAATCACCAATTTATGATCGAAATGGCGAGGTTATCGGTCTCGTTGGCATCAACCAAGATATAACCGACGAAGAAATAGCGCAACAAGAATTACAAGACGAGCGCAATTTACTACAAACTGTGATTAATACAATTGAGGACAAAATCTATATCAAAGACCGCCAGAGCCGATTTATTATGGCGAATACATCAACTCTGATCCAACAAGATAATATGAGCTTGGATGAGCTAATCGGCAGAAGTGACTTTGATTTTATGCCTTACAATCGTGCCCGCGTCATGTTTGATGAAGAGCAACAAGTCATGGAAACAGGCATCCCAATCCTAAATCAAGAATTATTAACACCGGATAGCCTGACGAATTGTGGAGATAAGTGGTTTCTTGTATCAAAAGTGCCATCAATCGATGAAAATGGCGTGGTGACAGGGTTGGTTGGTGTCAATCGGAATATCACGAGTCGGATACAAGCTAGACAACATCAAATTGAGATTGCAGTGGAGCGCGAGAAAAGTCAATTTTTCCAGAAGTTTGTGACGGACACGTCACATGAATTTTCACGCCGTTGTCGATTATCCGCACATCAAGTTATTTACTTTCTAAAGTAGAGGATACCAACCAACACGCTAAATATATCGAACGCATTGTATCGCAGACCAAACGCATCGAAACATTGATTGCAGATTTAAACCTTATTATTTCTTTGGATAACTTGAACACGATCAAAACACACACAATTCATGTACCTGATATACTCCGTTATCTGGAGGAGTATGCACGTCATCAACAATCAGATGAGAGTAACCTGACTATATCGTTTTTGAACGAGCTAACAACAGTGCATTATATCGGAAACGAAGAGTTACTCGCTCAAGCATTAAAACGGATTGTTGATAATGCGATCCGTTATTCAGATGAAAATGGTAAAGTTATTGTACACGCGACATCAAATACTAATGCCGTCATCATTGCTATAGAGGATCATGGCATTGGTATGAACGAAGACACCGTCAATAGAATGTATGAACAATTCTTCCGTGCCGATCCATCCCGAACACAGAGTGGCTTTGGACTGGGTTTATCTATTGTGAAACGTATTATTGACTTGCATCAAGGCACAATTGAGGTTGATACGGAGCTCAATGTAGGAAGCACATTCGCTGTTAAATTGTCCTATGACCATGCATCAACCTCAACAACACAATGATCCTAAATCACTAATTCTCGATTACGATATTCGTTGTATAACGCAACCCACTCTTGGTCATATTCTTTTATGAAGTGTTCGGCTTTTTCGACAAGATCACGGTTGCCCATGAAGATTGGCGTACGTTGGTGTAATGTGTGTGGGCGGATATTTAAGATGTTGCCGATACCATCCGATGCGTAACCACCAGCTTGTTCCGCAATAAATGCCATTGCTTGCCCTTCATACATCAGGCGGATTTTGCCATAGGGTTTTTTCCGATTTTCAAGTGTGCCCGGATAGTAAAAAATGCCACCCTTTAATAAGTTGCGATGAAAGTCCGCTACCATCGACCCAATATACCGTTGGTTGAGTGCTGGATGGTCACCATCAATACCTTGCAGATAGTGTGTCAATTTACGGACACCTTCGGTCCAGTCTTTCTCGATGCCGTGGTTGGTGCTGTAATAGATCGGTGTTTCTGGGATGCGAATATCAGGATGGCTGAGTATGAATTCGCCCACACCAAGATCAAGTGTAAACCCATGTACGCCATAGCCTGTCGTATACACCATCATGGTGCTACTGCCGTAAATCACGTAACCTGCTGCGACTAGGCGTTTACCTTCTTGCAAGACATCTTCTATTGTACCTTTTTCGCCCTTAGTAAATTTGCGATGAATCGAAAAAATAGTACCAACCGATACATTTACATCAATATTGGACGACCCATCTAGAGGATCATAGAGTAGAACGTAGTTGCCTGTATCGAATTCAACTGGAATTTCGATGAGATCATCTTGTTCTTCGGATACCATTGCGGCAACCCGTCCGGTATGGTCATTCATACGGAAGATGATTTCATCGGCGAACATATCTAATTTTTGTTGTCGTTCTCCCGATGGATTTTCAGAACTGGTTGCGCCGAGGATATTGGTTAATCCAGCGCGATTTGTCTCGCGGGAGATGATTTTTGCAGCGAGGGCTACATCTTGTAACATCTTGGTGAATGTGCCTGTTGCACCGGGGAATTGCTTTTGGGTATCCTGCATGTGACGTTCGATTGTGATCAGTTTTTCCATCACATTAACCTCTTTGATATAGGTGGATTTTATCAATGCTAACGTGTGTGAGAGTTATCCGCAAGTGAGGTGTGTCACATCATATTACGTTAAATGTTTCAAAGATGCTTTTAGGGAGCACCATGATGTGCCCCCACTATACCTAGATTATGCAAATGCTCTAGAAATCGGTTGGTACAATGACTTCGCGTTCAAGCAAAATACCTGTATCAGTCGCACTGTCTGCATCGTCAACAGCGATGACGGGCACGATATAGCTGACTGTCTCGATGAAACACAACGCTTCTTCACCTTCACGGCAGTAATACAAGGTCAAATCAGCGTTCAGTTCGCCCTCGCCTTCTGACAGTGTAATCGGGACTGTGATGTCAGTTTGATCGACTGTGACGGTTGTTGTGTTGGTGTCTGATTCTGCATCGACTTGTACGGCATCAGATGTCGATGTGAGTTCGAGCCGGCTATCAATCAAGTCATTGATTTTAAAGTCTTCGGGTAACGAAATTGACAGGGTCACATCTTGTTCGCCTGTTGCTAACGTGAGTGAATCGAGTTCAACGATCATGCCATCAGCGGAATTCCCACCTAAAATAGTGAGCGCATCAGGATTGATCACTAAAGCTTCAGGGTTGCTAAACATGAGGGTGTCAACAATTTCGGTTTCAAGGTCAATCACACGGATGACATGATTATTGGTATCGGCGATGTATAGCTTGTTGTCGGCATATGTCAAACCACCGGGTTCATCAAATGCAGCGACATCTGCAGTCCCATCTGCATAACCGCCTAATCCACCTAGACCAAACACAGTTTCAATCGCAGTTTCGCCATCACGGATGACTTTGATGCGACTGTTGTAGGTATCGGCGATATATAAATCACCATTAGGGACACCGCGCACACCAAGTGCATGTTGCAAACGGTTTTCGCCTAGCTCACCATCTATATCACCATAGTCAAATAGATTGTTTTCAGTTGTTCCAGCTGTAACTGTTACGAGATCATTTTCAAAATCGGCGAGGCGGATCGTGCTTGACTCACTGTCTGCGAAGTATAGTTTGCCATCGCCTGCGTAGAATAGTCCACTCGGTTGTGCCAACTCGCTATCACCAAGGCTGACATCGTTGAGGTTGGCTTCGCGTCCATTACCAACTGATGGATAAAGGATACCGAGTTCTAGATCGTAGATATACAGTTGATGCGTGCCTGCCATGGCAATATGTAGGTTTCCATCATCGTCCAATTCAACATCCCACGGGCTACGAATAGCGACTTGCAATGGGTCTTCAACACTCATTCCAAAGCGAATGCCTGTGCGCCCCATATCGCCTGTCCCGACAATGGTGCTAACGGTGCGTTCAGCTAGGTTTGCGACACGAATAGCATGATTATTGACATCAGCGATATAGAGTAGGTCGCCATCAAGTGCCATACCCTGTGGTTTATCAAATGTGGCATCATCAAATGTGTTGTCATTGAAGCCGCGTCGTGCCGATCCGATAATATCGGTGACGGTGTTTGTTTCGAGGTCTACGATAACGATGCGGTTATGGCTACTATCCGCAATAAATAGGCGGTTATTGGCTTCATCTGCCAGGACTTTACCCGGGAAGAGTAAGGGTGTACCGGGGTCACCTGCGCCTTCTAACGTTAATTCGAGTGGTTCACGGTTGATAATGTTCTCATCCAACTCATCATAATATTCGATCATGCCAGATATATAGTTATCAAACGGCTCGAATGGGATTTCTCCAGATTCACGCAAAACAGCGTTTCCACGCGGATCAATGATGACGACGGTAGGCCATGCGCGTGCGCCGTAGGTTTGCCAAACTTGGAATTCATTATCATTAATCACAGGGTGGTGTATATCATAACGTTGGACAATTTGACGTAGGTTCTCAGTTTGCCCCTCATTATCAAATTTTGCCGAATGTACCCCAATCACAACCACTTCTTCAGCATATTTTTCACTGATTTCTTCATACACAGGAATCATATGAATACAGTTAATACACCCATATGTCCAAAAATCAAGCATAACAATTTTACCTTCTAAACCCTGCATCGTCAGTGGATTCTCTGTATTAATCCAGTCCAGATTCATCGGGAATTCAGGTGCGGCTACCTCTCCTTTAAATAATTCTTGTGGACTGGGTGATTCATCTTGTGCAAGGCTTATCCCAACAAGAATCACCGCTAAGCCGACTAGTAATACAATAAATCTCTTCATCTTTGTCTATCTACCTCATCTCAATTTTCGTAGCGAGTCAAACATACGTTACCTTAGACTACAAATCTAAACGAATTCTATCAATCCAAGATCAGATTAAAATTTGTTGCATATTAACAACTGCTACCATTCCTGATTTGACGCAAACCTGATTACTCTGGATAATAAAAGCTACGGACTTATTGTATGGATGATGGCTTGGGCAAATCAATGGATCGATTAATTGGTAAGAAACTCGGTGATTTCACAATTATTGAGCGCATTGGACAAGGTGGGTCAGCCGCAGTGTATCGCGCTGAACAACCATCAGTGAAACGTGATGTTGCATTGAAAGTCATTGATGTAATTGCTGCTAGTGAACATGGTGACTTCTATAAACGGTTTGAACGCGAAGCTGCGTTGATCGCATCATTAGAACATACAAATATCCTCACAGTCCATGATTATGGCATCCAAGGCAATTGGGCGTATATGGCAATGCGTTATATGCGTGGTGGCACACTCAAGGACTTAATGAAAGAGAACCGACTCCCGTTAGACCGTATATTGGATATATTTGTCCAGATCGCTAGTGGACTCGCCCATGCCCATAGCAAAGGCATCATTCATCGTGATCTAAAACCCGCCAATATCTTATTGGACGAAGCAGGCAATGCTTACCTGACCGATTTTGGATTGGCAAAAATTGTCAAAGGCGATGAAGATTCCACACAATCCGGGCAAATTGTGGGCACGATTACCAATATGGCACCGGAACAACTGCGCGGTGAATCGTTAGACCATCGTGCAGACATCTATGGGTTAGGCACAATTTTATACGAGATGGCAACAGGGGAAACACCATTCGCCGTAGATAAATCGAAGGACATTGTGTCGCTGATTTATCATCACCTTGAAACAGATCCCACACCACCCAGTACTCATGATGCAAGCATCGTGCCGGAACTTGAAGCGACAATTATGAAAGCAATCGCTAAACGTCCCGATCAACGGTTTAATACCATTGCCGAAATGGTTGAATCACTCACACCCTTACGAGCTAAGTTATCCACCTCCGCAGGGAGTTTGCCAGCTGTGGACGGCAGTTTGGTCGAGATTGCAGAACATACCAATTCGTTAATCCGTGAAAAAACTAAATCTAGTCGATTGAATCTCGACCCAATTTGGGTGACTGTGGTTGCCGCTGTAATTGTGATTGCGCTATTTGCTGGTGTGGTGGTTCTCAATGATGTGATGACGACCGCCGATGATGAATCATCCAGACTCACGCATACCGTGTTGACAGGTGTCAGTGCGACCAGCTCAGAAATTATGCCGACGACTACACAAATCGAAGCAGCACAAAATAACCTCAATGATGATGGTTTTGTTGGTATCATCGCCTGTACACTCGAAACAGAATACCACGCCACCCTCAGCCGTGAGATGCGCACCTTCTTATTAGATGCAGGCATCGATAATAAAGTATATGATAGTGATGGCGAGGCATATGATCAGATACCAATCCTTGAACAAGCGATGGCAGAAGGTGCACAGGGTATTATCCTTTGTCCACTTAACTACGATCTTTTAGACGCGCCACTCCAGACAATTGAAGACAAGCAACTTCCGCTTGTTCTGATAGCTCGCGAAGAGAATCTCTACGGTGGTGTTCAACTATCGAGTGACGATGATAACTACAACATGGGATATACTGTCGGGCAATATGCGGGACAGTTGGTACAAGACGAAATGAATGGGACAGGACAAGTTATTATTCTTGACTTTCCGGAAATGGATGTCATTGTCGAGCGGGCGAATGGTCTTGAAGAAGGGATTTTGTCAGTAGCGTCAGATGTTGAGATTGTCGGGCGTTATCTAGGTGGGATACCCGATAATGGACAAGAATCTGTCGAAAACTTACTCGAAGATAATATCGAGTTTAACATGATCTTGAGTATAAATGATGCTGGGGCATATGGCGCGATTGAAGCCCTCGAAGATGCTGATCTCACACCGGATGATGTCATGATCGTCAGCATTGATGCCGAACGGCAAGCAGTCGATTATATGCGTGAAGGGCGGTTTATCCGTGGGTCGTTGTCAGTCGGGCGCGAAGAAATGGCACAAACCGCAACCAACACCATTATCCAAATGCTAGCTGGTGCAGATGTACCGGAATCAATTTTGGTTGAGTCGGGCGATGTGGTGACTCCTGAACCAGAATAATATATACACCAGAAGGCTTACATAACGCCGACTATGAATAATCAAATTCACTTTTAAAGGCAACACAAATGCCCGAATTACAAACATACTCCGACGCATTTATTTCCTATCGCCGTTTGAATGTTGAGTTTGTCAAACAGTTTGTTGATGAACTCAAGGCAAATGGTAAGGAGGTCTGGGTCGATTGGGAAGACATTCCGCCCGGCTCTGAGAGCTTTACAGATGATATTCAGCGTGGGATTGAAGGGGCAGATGCCTTTATTGCTATCCTCAGTCCTGATTATCTCCAATCAACCTATACTGTTGACCTCGAATTACAATATGCCATTGATCTCAACAAGAAGGTCATCCCTGTTGTTTATGAAAAATTTGAGGATTCAGAAATCCCTGCGGGTGTCGGACATATCAATTGGATTTACTTCACGCCACATGCTGGGCAAGATAATACATTCGAGGAAAGTTTTCCGCGTGTTTTAGAAGCACTGGATGTTGATTTTGCTTACGTCCGCGACCATACTCGTCTGTTGCAACGGGCGCGTGAATGGCATGCGAATAACGAACATAGTAGCTATTTGTTGACAGGTGAAGAAATCGTCACTGCCGAGGCTTGGCTGGCAAAAAGCGCGACCAAAACGCCCGATGCCAATGTGCTCCACTACGAATTCATTCAAGCGAGTCGCTTACGTGAAAATCAAATTGCCCGACGCAATTTCTCGATTGCGATTGGCGTCATGGTGTTGTCGATTGTATTAGCTGGATTTGCGCTATTGCAATGGCAAGAAGCTGATGAACAACGTGGGATAGCAGAAGAACAACGGGCAATTGCAATTGATGAGCGTGACCGCGCGGCAGAACAACAGCGTTTGTCCGATTCACGGCGTCTATCGGTACAATCGCTTGTCGCACGCGAACTCGGTGAGATTGATGTATCCCTTCTTTTAGGACTGGAGGCGTTACAATCGGCTGAGACAGTTGAAGCCATCGGGAGCTTAGTGTCTGCATTCGAAAATTCTCCCTATCTCGAAACATACCTCTACGACCACGCCACACCTTTGTCTGCAGTTGCTTATCATCCTAGTGATCAGCTTGCTGTCACAACGGGTGATGATGGCAGTATGGTCATGTGGGATATGGATACACAATCAACTCAATGGATTTATGATGCTGATGACAACGAAATCTGGGATATTGCCTTCCATCCGGATGGATCATATTTTGTTACAGCTCGTGTAGATGGATCGCTAACTTTACACGATACCGAAACGGGTAACCTTAATACGCACATCGAAAATGCACATCAAGGTATTGTCACAAGTGCGAATTTTAACGAGGACGGTAGTTTACTAGTTACAACCAGCTATGATGCAACTGCTATCATCTGGCAGGCAGATACACTTATAGATGATGATCCACAATTTTCGATCCTGACAACTGATGACAGCGAAACGACACATTTTGACTGGATTATGGACACCACATGGAGTCCTGATGGCGCACAGGTTGCCTTAATTACATGGGATAATGTCTTGCAAATCTGGGATGTATTGTCCGGTGACTTGATATTTGATCCGTTGCAATTATCAATTGGTACGGGGAATTTTTCTATCTCAGTAACTTGGAGTCCTGACGGGCGATTACTGTTATTAGGTGATGTTCTCGGGACGATTCGCTTTGTTGATGCTGGAAGCGGTCAGTTGATTGACTTCCAACTATCACGTCACATCGATCACATTCGCGAAATGGTTTATCATCCGTCCGGAACGTATTTTGCCTCCGTATCTCATGATGGATCGTTGATTTTATGGGCGAGTGATAATGGTCAACCGATCACTGAAGCACCGATCTATGTGCATGGCAATCACGTCAATGGGGTGGCATTTTCTAGTGACGGTGAACAGATGGTTACGGTTGGGGATGATGGGCGCGTTGTACTGTTTGATATGACACAACCCGACTTATTGGCTGATCATATCTTGTCTCATGAGAGTGAAATTTATCAGGTGATGTACACTGACGATACAATTTTTTCGGTCGGCTTAGATGGCAATGTTTATCAAACAGACCCTACAACACTTGAAAGCTCAGTATTATTCTCACCTGAGATTGGACGCTTCACGGCTGCTGATTTATCTGAGGATGGCGCATTGCTTGCATTAGCCACTGACGCAGGTGTGGTTCAAGTCTGGGATATGATGACCAACGAACCGCTAGGTGATAGTTTTGTCGCGCATACCGCATCAATCTTTGGCATTGCATTCCGACCTGATGGTACACAATTGGCAACCTCCGGTGATGATAGCTTGGTACGGTTATGGAATGTCGATGACTTACGCAATAACACTACAGAAAGTGGCGTCGACCTGAGTGGGCATGAGGATGGATTATTTGATGTGGCATGGCATCCCACCGAACCGATTATTGCATCAGCCAGCCGCGACACGACTATTCGTTTGTGGGATGTCGAAACGGGAAATACGATTGCCACACTGTTCGGACACAATGATGATGTTGAAACGCTCCTCTTTAATCCAACAGGGGATATGCTGGTATCCGGTGGGCGTGATAATAATATCCTTTTATGGGATGCAGAAACGGCACTCTCCAGCGAAGACATCGCCCCAACACTACTCGGTACACATAATGATTGGGTGCTGGCGCTAGATTTCCATCCTGATGCAAATTTACTTGTCAGTGGTGGGCGGGATCGTTCAATTATTTTGTGGGATATTCCTAGCTTACAGTCGATTGGTGGGGCGTTGACGCATCACCAAAGTTGGGTGTGGTCAGTTGCGATTAGCCCCGATGGGCAGATTGTAGCAAGTGGCGGGCGCGACTATCATCTGGTTTTGTGGGATATTAACCAAGCGAACTGGCAGACCCTTGCTTGTCGGATCGCCAATCGGTCGTTTGATGAAGTTGAATGGACACAGTATCGTCCCTCTGAAGATTATCGAGAGACATGTGAGATATAGTAACTTGTGATATGTTTAGATATGAGCCTAAACCTTTTATGATCCAGCTTGCTTCGATGTATCGATACATCCTTTTTTAATGATGACACACTGGCTACTCATACCGCTGTTGATTACAAGCGGAATTGCAACGTTTGATTATCACGCCAACCCGACAGATTGGTATGACCTCGCACTATTTTTTGTGCCTATCACCCTTGCATTGACAATTCTCATCTGGCGCAAACAAGCGACACCAGAAATCCCAAGTCAATCCGTCCAATGGAAACCATTCAGACCTTGGCAGATTGGCTTATGTGCTTTTGGTCTCCTCTGCTTTGCGATATTGTCCCAAGCACAAGGGAATATCCCCGGATTTCTGCCGTTCATGTTCGGAGCACATCATGCTCACCAATTTGCGTTGTTTATCATCGGGATTACCGCAATCACATGGGGCATGACGGGCGGTTTTACGCTAACAGACATCAAAACGAGCCTGTATCAACTCACGAACGATCGGGCGTGGCGATGGGTTTTGTCATTTATGCTAATCGGATTATGTGTGCGGATTATCTGGTTGGAGACTGCCGTGCATTATTATACCGACGAGACAAATTTTGCCTCGGCTGTTACCCGTTTACGCGATGACCCCAAAACACAAATCATGCTCAATATCGGACCTGTGGCGAACTTCACATGGGTCTATTCGTATGGGCAGTTTTACTACACCGAAATTTTCGGCGCGACACTCGCCAACCTGCGTGCATTGAGCGTATTCATCGGTGTGCTGACCATCCCTGTAATCTATCTCCTCAGCAAATGGGCGTTTGGTGTGCGGATTGGATTATTGGCATCATTTTTGCTCGCATTTGATCTCCCGCACATCCATTATAGCCGATTAGCACTTAATAATATCGTCGACCCGCTGATTGGCGTGCTGGCGATTGCGTTATTATGGCGTGGATTACAAACGGGATCACGACGACTGTTTGCATTGGGTGGTGTTTGCCTCGGGTTGACAGGGTACTTCTACGAGGGTGGACGATTACTATATCCGGCATTAATCATCGGCTGGATCATCCTCTATACCTTGTTTAAAAATGGAAATGTACACAAACGCGGGATCGCCGTATTTATCGCATCGGCTGTCCTGATTACATCCGGATTTTATATTTCATTGAGCGTCTACGGCTTCGATAATGTCGCGCCTCGGCTCTTACAGCAACGTGTGCAAGAAGACTTTTGGGCGGAATTTTTCACATCCGATCAACCTTTACAACAGTTATCACGTTATTTTGATGAACGCCTCAACCCGCCATTCTTGCATATCGTCAGCCAACAAGACGGCAGCACCTTTTATTACCCGCGCGGGGTCAGTTTGATACTGGCGCATTTGTTGCCGTTTTTCTTGATCGGCATCGGACGCGCGCTCTATCATTGGCGAGGCTTGGGCTGGATTTTCCCGCTGTGGATGATCTTGACTGTCCTCGGCAATTCGCTGATTGAACGCAATGATTGGACGGCGCGATTTGTGGTTGTATTTCCGGCACTAGTGATGCTGACCGCCCTCGGATTAGACACAGTCTATCAAGTGATCCGGACGAGGTGGCTTGCATCCGACCGAGCGCGTCGCTTATTTGCGATTGGGTGTTCAACCCTGCTGGTTTGCATGGTGACTGTCCATATCCTATTTTATTTCGGCGTGCTCATGCCCGATTATAACGTGACGATTCGCCTTGAAATTGACGACCAAGATGCGGGGTATCGCGCCCAATTTTTAGACCCTGAAACCGATGTCTATATTTTCTCCGTCGATAATCGCTATCATCTTGATGTTGAGGTGATGCAAGCTTATGAACGGCATCAAATCCCCGTCACCATTATCCCGATCGACACATTTGATTTTAGGTCGCTTGATCCCAACCCCGATGCACCGCAGGCATTTTTTATCGTGCCCAACGCCGATGACATCCGTGATCATTTACTCGGATTATATGGTAACCGCCTGCAAGGTCCGTTCTGGTCACCTGCTGCTAATGCCGACGATACACTCACGAACCTACATCGCATCTATGGTGATCGCCTACAAGGTCCGTTCTGGTCGCCGTATCCCACCGTACCGCGACAACTCCAATACGCCCTCTATCGGGTTGAGTGAAGTTGTTGGTTTAATAACTAGATTTTCTGCAAAAATGCGTCCAATATCTTATTAAATTTTTCGGGCTGATCAAGGTTTGCCATATGTCCCGCTGCGTTGAGTTGAATAACCTCGGCAGTTGGATGACGTGATAGCGATTCTAGTGTACTGGCTAGCACTTGATTAATTTCGCTGTCGAACTCAGATTGGATTAGTAAAATTGGATGATTGGGATGATCAGTAATGGTTTGTAGATAGCTGTAATTTAATAGATTTTTCCGTGTATAGACGATCGTAGACTTGGGTGTATCCGCAATCATCTGCCCAACATACGCTGCGACTTCTTTTTGCTTCGACACAGTTTGCTTTGCCAGAAACCCTTCCATTTTAGGACCTAAGAGTTGATCGAGCAAGACAACTAAATTGCCCAGAAACCCAGAGTTTAGTTCTGCAGTTGTGCCAAATGTCGTTAACGATGCGACCCGCTCTGGTGCGTGTTTAAGTAACGCATACCCGACAACCCCACCCGTCGAATGACCGACAATATGTGCTTTTTCGATATTGAGATGACCCAACACATGGATAACATCCTGAACTATTATCTCTAGACTAAAGTCATCAGCAGTGGGTGTTGGCGGGGCAGTGGATTGACCGTGACCGCGTAACGATAGGGCAACTATGTGATAGTGTGGACTAAAATAATCAACTTGCGTCGTAAAGCAGTCCAACGTCATCGCCAAGCCATGTAGAAAAAGAATCGTCGGATGCTCAGGATCACCAGCAGTAACACAGTCAATTTGAATTGTCGGATTGGTTTTGATCAGATGATGGTGCACAATCAGTCCCCTTGGTGTACATCGATAGTATGTGCATCTATCTATACGTCATTAACCATCGATCCGTTTTATCGTCACCGTACCCAAACGTCCAGTGGCACACTCTATCTTGTGGACTGAACACGATTATGTGTCATCATCACCCCGCAAAATCCGCATCAACGCCGCATTTGGTCGTAAGAAATGTACCTGCCCTGAACGACCACCAGAGACGATGCACTCAAAATTTGGCGCAATAGCAACTGTATATTGTGAAGAATCAGCATAGAAGGTCGTGATCAACTCACCTGTCTGCCAGTTCCATACCTTCAGCGTATGGTCAGATGAACCACTGACCGCAACCTCCCCCAACAACGACACACTATTTATGTGACCTGTATGCCCCTCCAACGTGCGCAGCAACTCGCCCGTCTGCCAGTTCCAGACCTTGATGGTGTTGTCAGATGAGGCACTGACGGCAAAGTTGCCCGCCAGCGGCACGCTGTTGACATAGGATGTATGCCCCTCGAGGGTTCGTATCAACTCGCCGGTTTTCCATTTCCAGACCTTGATGGTGTTGTCATATGAGCCACTGACGGCAAACTCGCCTGACAGTGATACTGAATTAACATGGGATAGATGCCCCTTGAGTGTGCGCAACAGCTCACCCGTTTGCCAATTCCATACCTTCAATGTATTATCAGAGTGCGTACTGACAATAAATTCATCCAACAGCGACACCGAATATATATAAGATAAATGCCCGTCGAGTGTCCATATCAACTCACCCGTCTGCCAATTCCATACCTTCAGTGTGTTTTCTCCTGAGGTACTGACAGCAAACTCGCCTGATAACGATACTGAACGAACACTGAATAGATGTCCCTCTATTGTGTGGATAAGCTTACCACTTCGCCAGTTCCACACCTTCAGTGTTTCATCAGAGGATGCACTGACAGCAAACTCGTCTGTCAACGAGACGCTATTTATGGGATGTGTATGCCCCTTCAGCGTTCGTAACAATTCACCTGTAGCCCAGTTCCAAATCTTTAAAGTCCCGTCATCTGATGCACTGACGGCAAACTCGTCTGCCATTGATATAAAGTTAACGTAGCCCGTATGCCCCTTCAGTGTATGTTTCTCTCCTGACCTATATATATTGCTCTCACCTTTTCGCCAGTTCCAAATCTTTAAAGTCCCGTCATCTGATGCACTGACGGCAAACTCATCTGTCAACGAGACTGAGTTAATGTAACTTGTGTGTCCCTCAAGTGTGTATAAGAATTCGCCCGTAGTCCAGTTCCATACCTTCAATGTGCTATCCCCTGATGCACTGACAGCAAACTTGTCCCTCAATAATACCGATTTAACGTAGCTTCTATGTCCCTTGAGCGTGTGTAAGAGTTCGCCCGTAGTCCAGTTCCATACCTTCAATGTGCTATCCCCTGATGCACTGACGGCAAAGTCGCCTAACAGTGATACATACGAAATAGTATCTGTATGCCCCACCAGTG
>DIYL01000018.1 GCA_002428985.1 Anaerolineales bacterium UBA6055
TCCACCAACCATGGAATAGATGATACGGTCAATCATGTGGTGTCATTTTCGACAGAATGTGTCGAATTTGATTATGTTTCGTATAAAAAACACCCCATCATATTGATAGGGTGTTTTAGTTGAATAGAATTAGCTTATTGTTGCTTAGCGTTCGCCGATTGGGGTCCAGCTCAAACCTTCTGGTCCAACGTAGTTCGCTTTTGGACGAATTAGGCGACCACCCATCTGTGCGATGACATGTGCGGACCATCCTGCAATACGTGACATAGCGAAGAGTGGGGTGAACATATCAATGTCGAGATCGAGTGTATAGAGTACAATCGCGCTGTAGTAATCCACGTTTGGATAGAGATTACGATCAATGAAGTATTGGTCCGCACGGGCTGCTTCTTCTAGTTTAACAGCAATTTCGAACCATTTGCTGTTGCCAGAACTGTTGGCGAGTGCTTCTGCATGTTTTTTGAGGATACCTGCACGCGGATCATTTGCTTTATAGACACGGTGACCAATACCCATAATACGGCGATCCCCATTTTTGATGTTTTTATCGAACCACGGTTCAACGTTATCAACTTCACCAATTTCGAGGAACATTTTCATTGCTTCTGAGTTTGCACCACCGTGGGATGGTCCTTTGAGCGCACCAATGCCACCAACGATTGCGCTGTGCATATCAGCTCCTGTTGCTGTGACAACACGGGTGGTGAATGTACTTGCGTTCATACCGTGTTCTGCGAGCAACACAAGGTAAACATTAACCGCTGCACTTGCGGTTGCATCTGGTTCTTCACTAGACATCATATAAACAAAGTTTTCTGCCAATGTTAAATCTTCACGAGGAGCAACAGGTTCTTCACCTTTGACAATACGCATCCATGCCGCACAGATTGTTGTAATTTGCCCAGTTAGACGGAAAGCCTTGGCTTTAGCGACTTCTTTGTCAGTCAGATTTTCTGCGTCATCATCATATGCTGATAACATTGAAACTGCTGTGCGCAAAACAGCCATTGCAGGTGTTTCGGTTGGTAAAGATTTCATCATTGCCAAGACTGGCTCTGGCACTGTTGCACTTTTAGCGATTGTTGCACGGAGGTCTTCAAATTCGCTTTTATTCGGTAGGCGAACGTTATAAAGTAAAAACAGGACTTCTTCAAACGTTGCATTTTCAGCAAGGTCTTCGATTGTGTAACCACTATAAATGAGTTTGCCGACTGCACCGTCAATAAAGCTAGTTGTAATATCTGCTACAACAGCTCCTTCAAGTCCGCCTTTGTTTGCCATATTAAACTTTCTCCTTGTTGGAAATTATAATGTGTATGGTTTTATACAGCATAAATGTATGCTGTTTAGATGAATAGTGATAGACGTTACTTACGTGAATTATCAATGGCATCAGTATATCATCGGCATATCTTCGCTTCAATGTTAATCGATTCACCATTTAATTAAATACTCATGGTAAATTGCTCGTAAGATGTGTTTGAGGTGATGCGTCATATAGTCGTGATGTAAAACAAAATGTTGCATAATCTCGAAACACATGTTAGTCTCTTGCACATGAAAACAAGAATGATGACACACAAATCCCAAACAATTGAAAATAACGCACTTTGTTGTTGTTGTATGTGTAACATGTACGATGCGGATACCGGATCGGGCTTTGTGCTGTCTCAGTGACGAGAGTCGCTTCAAACTTTTGACAGATAACAAGAGTCAACCCGAAACGGTTGGCTCTTTTTAATTGCGACGATAATCAGACAAGAAAGATAACGATGGCAATTCATCTAGATAAACAACTACAAGCATATATCTTTGAACAAATGGAAGGCACATATCCCAATGAAGGTGGTGGCTTCTTGTTGGGGAAGGCGGTTGGCAACGATGTTATCATCAAAGACATCACACAGGTTGAAAATGTCTTTGAAGAAGAGGAACAATATCATCGATATGCGATGACTCCACAAGATTGGATGCGTCTAGAAGACGAAGCTGATGAAAAAGGGCTACTATTAGTTGGCTATTATCATAGCCACCCGAATGCACCTGCAATCCCATCAGAATTTGACCGTGATCACGCTTTACCAAATTTTGTCTATATCATCACATCGGTACAAGATGGTAAAGCAGTAGATATGCGTGTTTGGAAATTGAAGTCAGATCGGAGCGCATTTGATGACGAGGTGCTCACAATAACTTAACTGAGAATGACACGAGGGCTGGATGGTGAGGCGACGGTCTGCAAAACCGTTCCAAGCGGGTTCGATTCCCGCTCGTGTCTCTGGATTTAGTATATTCAACAATGGCTATATAACTCACAGGAGAAACAACAATGGCAAGCATTCGCATCCCAACCCCACTACGTGCCTATACTGATGGTGAGGCAAAGATTAGTGTTGATGGCGCAACTGTTGGTGAAGCACTCAATAATCTCACAGACTTACACCCTGATCTGCGTGCACATCTTTTCAATGAAGCTGAACTTCGTAGCTTTGTCAACATTTTTATAGATGACGAAGATATCCGCTTCATGCAGGGGTTAGAAACTGAAATTGAAGCTGATGATAGTCTGCGTATCATTCCAAGTATTGCTGGGGGACGTTAGTTACACACGATAAATTAAAGGAGTGGGCACATGTCAGCACAACCCTTGCGTATGGTGGATCATACTGGATTGAAAACAGGAATAGCATTCACAATCAGTTTACTGTTAATTGCCTTTATCATAGATAGCTGGGTGATTGTTGCGTTTGTTGCAATCGCTCAATTGATGGGGGGGCTGGGTTTGCCAATCGCACCCTATCGGATTATCTATCAGAATGGTGTCAAACTCGCTGGCATTGTCAAGCCACATGTCATTGAAGATAATCCCGAACCACACCGATTTGCGATGTTAGTTGGAGCACTCTTCAATGGGGCGGCTGTGCTAGCTTTATTGACAGGTGCATCGACAGTAGCATGGATTCTTGTATGGGTTGTCATCGCACTGGCTAACCTCAACTTCTGGTTGAATTTCTGCCTCGGTTGCTGGATGTATTATCAATTTAATCGTCTTGGTGTACCGGGCTTCACCCACGCACCCGTTCAGGAAGGATAGAAATCTATGTTGGAACGTCTCTTAATTGCTGGATTGTTGCTTGGTGTTGGCATCCTTGTCTACTGTATCTATCGACGGTTTCATCTAAGCCAGCTAGCGAAGTCGATCGATATTGACCCGATTCTCACTGATTTAAAGCAGGGAGTCTCGACGATTGTCTATTTCACGACGCCGATGTGTATCCCATGTAAGACTCAGCAACAACCTGCTCTCAAAGTATTACAAAGTGAACTCGGCGACGGCAGTATTCAAATCATACAGATTGATGCGACACAAGACCCATCTGCTGCGCAACGCTGGGGTGTGATGTCTGCGCCGACCACCTTTGTATTGGATGAAACGTTCCAACCGAAACATGTTAATCACGGTGTTGCCGACGTGAACAAACTCAAACGTCAACTTGGTATCACTGCTACCTAAATCATAAATGTTTAGGGACATATAAAAGATGTCCGCATATTAGAAATCAAAAAGGGGACAAATATGCCACCATTACATGATCGTTTAGCCGATCTTAGCCACGAAGAGGTCAAACGTTATAGCCGACATGTCATTATGCCGGAAGTCGGGATCGAAGGGCAACGCCGTCTAAAAGCATCCAATATCTTGCTGATAGGGACTGGCGGACTTGGTAGCCCGTTAGCACTCTATCTTGCTGCTGCTGGTATCGGACGTATCGGGCTTGTAGATTATGATGTTGTCGACTTTACCAACTTACAACGCCAAGTCATTCACGGTGTGAGCACAGTCGGTGTATCGAAACTAGATAGTGCTGAAAAACGGATGCTCGATTTAAATCCGGACATCGAAATCGTCAAATACAACGAACCACTTACATCGGATAATGCGATTCGAATCTTCAGTGAAGACTGGGACATCGTTATTGACGGAACTGATAATTTCCCGACGCGTTATCTGGTAAATGATGCCTGTGTGAAATTGGGTATTCCGAATGTCTATGGGAGTATCTACCGCTTTGAGGGACAACTGAGTGTCTTCCATGCAGAAGAAGGTCCTTGCTATCGTTGTATGTTCCCAGAACCACCACCACCGGGGCTTGTCCCAAGCTGTGCTGAAGGTGGCGTATTGGGTATCTTACCCGGTACAATTGGAACAATGCAAGCAACCGAAGCGATTAAATTACTGCTTGGCATCGGAGATTCGATGATTGGGCGTATGATGCTCTATGATGCGCTGGAAATGAGCTTCCAGACGATCAAAGTGCGTAAAGACCCCAATTGCCCTGTCTGCAGTATTCGTAAAAACGAAGTTGAACTCATCGACTACGAACAGTTCTGCGGTATGCCTGCACATGATCATAGTGAATTTAGTGCAGTAGAGGATACAGACGAAATGGAAATTAAATCAGTCACGGTGCATGATGTACAGAAAGCACTCGCGAATGGCGCTGATATTATTGTTGTTGATGTGCGCGACCCACATGAATGGGATATCAGTGTAATTGACGGTACACTCCGCATTCCGAAACCAGATATTCAACAAGCAAAGAATGGTATCCAAGCCGGACGCAAACTTTGGGAAGAAACTATCCTCAAAGATATTCCGAAGGACAAGACTCTTTATGTCCATTGCCGTTCTGGTAAACGCAGTGCGGATAGTATCGCATTCTTATCTGAAGTAGGTTACGACCTCGACAAAATGTACAATGTTGAGGGTGGTATCCTTGCATGGTCGGATGAAATCGACCCTGAGATGCCAAAATACTAACGAATTCTAGATGCTCCTTGTGAGCAGTTAACACCACACACAGAAGCGGGGCAGGATATGATCTTGCCTCGTTTTGTTTTACAACAAATCAGTGTATAGTGGGTATAATACTCTAGTGTGATGTCTGCGATGCAAAAATCAAAATCTAAGCGATCATCTAAATCTTATCGCAAATTTTTAACTGTATTATTTGCCTTAGTAGTGTTCCAAGCTCTAATTAACATAATGTGCAATGGATTTGTCAGATATGGTGGTGAGTTCGCCTCAGCAAATGCATTACCTATATATCCTGATAGCCTATATATTGATGCTGAATATACTGGATTCGAATATATAGTGAAAAACAGTGTTTATATTACAGATGCTTCTCCTGAAGAGTTACGACGTTGGTTTATTGAGCAAAATTTTTCTTTGTCGCCAATCCCTAAAAATCTTGATAGTACAGAGTTCTATATACATGACGGTTACTATGGGACAATGACCTTAATTGGTGGTACAAACCTCTTGCAAGACATTCATCAGATTATGGCAATTCTTTCGGGGCATGCACCAGACTTTGTGAGATCATGTCATGGAATACGCGTTTACAATGATAATGAAAAATTCTCAATGCATTTCCCAAATATTGAAATTACGCAGTCTCAGACAGTCTATGTCTTATCTACATGTTGGTTGCGAGTAGACTAAAAAGACCCGCTTAGATTTCTCCGTGCGGGTCTTTCAAAATGTTCGTAGATTGAGCTTACATCAAGCTTTGCATAACCTTGTCGAGTGCTTCTTTCGACGGGCGAATCGCATCAGATTCGAGGTTGGCAAGTGGAGTTTCCACAAGATTTTCATGATCTGCTAGAGTTGGACGTGGTTCTTCATAGTAGATCAATCCGGTCAAGAAGATTTGTTCACGTAGTGATTGTTCCAAGACATCAATGGCTTGGCGACGGTTACGTGGATCATGATCATGGTCAAGTTTCTTGAGCAAGATATGTGTACCATCATGCATATCAACAGTGATGACTTCACCTTCTTCATAATCATCAACTGTAATTTCTTCTTTTGCATCAACATAATCTGGTGCAAGCAATTGAATTTCATGCAATGGAATTTCGTTTTCCTTACCGTATGGGTAGGATTTTGTGGATGAAATATCATTGTTGAATGTGACACACGGACTGATGATATCAAGGATTGCTGTGCCGGGGTGGCGGATTGCAGCTTGTAACAAGGTTTGTACTTGTTTCGCATCACCACTAAAGCTACGTGCGACGAATGTTGCACCTGCAACAACAGCTTCTAGTGCGAGGTCAATTGCTGGTAAGTCATTTTGACCATAATATTTGAGATATTGACCTTCATCCGCTGTTGCCGAGAATTGACCTTTGGTCAGACCATAAACACCATTGTTCTCGATGATATAGACAAATGGTACATTGCGACGAATCACATGTTTGAATTGCCCCATACCGATTGAACCGGTATCACCATCACCGGAAACGGCGACACAACTTAGGCTTCTGTTGGCCATGAGCGCGCCTGTCACCACAGATGGCATACGCCCATGTAGTGCATTAAACCCATGTGACCCACCGAGAAAGTAAGCAGGGGTTTTACTGGAACACCCGATACCACTCATTTTGATGATTTTGTGTTGTTCAATACCCATCTCATATGCCATTGAAGTGATCTGGTTAGAGATAGAATCATGCCCACATCCGGGACAGAGTGTACTCGGACGACCTTTATAATCGTTACGACTCAGACCTAGTTTATTGGTACGTCCCATGATTAACCTTCCTGTTCTGCTTTAATGTTGTCGTACAGCCAGCGTGCCGTCATTGGCAGACCATCACCCAATGTCATCGATTTGACATGGCTAATGTCTTCTGGATGTTCAATACGAATGATTTGATTGAGTTGTCCATCGAAGTTATTTTCGACGACATAAACGGTTTTGTATTTTTCGATAAAATCATTGACGGAATTTGCTAAAGGCAATGCTAAGACACGCAAGTAGCTGGTTTTGATACCATCAGCCGCAAGCTGGTCACGCCCTTCACGGATTGCTTCTTCGTTTGTACCGAAGGTAATGATGCCAATTTCTGAACCTTCTACTTCGTCAATGATAGGTTGTGGCAATGTTTCGCGTGCACCTTCCATCTTTTGGTAGAGGCGATTCATATTGTTCACCCAATCGTCGCTACGTTCACTGTAAACAGCCATGTCGTTGTGACCTGTACCGCGTGTGAAGTAGGCGGAGAATGGATGATTAGTTCCTGGAATTGTACGATATGGAATACCATCGCCGTCGACATCCATATAGCGCCCCCATTTACCGTGTTCGTCAATGAACTCTTGGAGTTCTTCTGCATTAAGCACTTTACCACGGTTGATGGGTTCATCGGGGTAGTCAAATGGATCCGACATCCAATTGTTCATCCCAAGATCAAGATCGCTGATGACATATACAGGAGTTTGTAATTGTTCAGCGATGTCGTGTGCTCTCCAACCAAATTCAAAAGCTTCAGCTAGATTACCCGGTAATAAACAAACTTGACGACTATCACCATGACCGAGGAAATGGGTGAATAACAAATCACCTTGACTTGTACGTGTTGGGAGACCTGTACTTGGCCCCATACGCGTGATATTCCAGAAAACTGCTGGGATTTCTGCAAAATAGGCTAAACCTGAGAATTCTGCCATCAAGCTGACACCGGGACCACTGGTCGCCGTTAACGACCGGGTACCTGCCCATCCTGCACCAATAATCATACCTGCTGCTGCAAGTTCGTCTTCGGCTTGTACAACAGCAATTGTGTTCTTCCCATCTTCTGTTTGACGCAAATGACGGAAGTTCAATAAACCGTCAACAAAGCTAGTTGATGGGGTAATCGGATACCATGCAACGACATTAACGCCGCCAAAGACCGCCCCTAAGGCACCCGCATCATTACCTGTCATCATAATTTTGCCGGCTGTACCATCCATTTTTTCGAAACGATATGGATCAGTTTTTTCGATATTTTCTTCTGTCCAATCGTATGCCAATTTGACTACTGCATGGTTCATCTTCGCTGGTTTTTCTTTGCCTTTGAAGTTATCCAACAGCACCTGATAAATAATATCTAATGGGATATCGAAGAGCTTGGCAACGGCACCAACGTAGGTCATATTTTCGACCCGTTTCTTAAATGCTGACGGGACATCTGCATTGCGCATGATTTTAGTGACAGGGATTTCATAATATGAAATATCATCACGTTGTTGGATGACTTTTGCAATTTTAGGCGTGATGATACAAACGCCACCAGCAGGCAAGTTGCTGACATCTTCTGCTGCGGTTGTATCATTATATGCGACGACGATTTCTGTGATTTCTTTACGGGCTGTGTATCCATCTTTACTTGCGCGGATGGTATACCATGTTGGCAAACCCTTGATATTTGATGGGAACAGGTTTTTACCATTTACTGGAATACCCATCCTGAATAGGGACATCACCAGAACATTGTTAGATGTCTGGCTACCAGACCCATTTTTAGTTGCAACAGAAAATGCGAAGTCGTTGATAACGGGGTCGCGGGTTTCTAATTGCGGTTGAGTTTGTGCATTAATAGCCATAATATTACGCAACCAATGTGCGTATGACTCCTTTCAAGAATTGAAAATATCTTTGATGATACGCTACAAATAAACTGCTTTCCATTAACGATTTAAATTAGGACTCCTTTCTCGGTTCATATTGCAGTAACCGAGTATGTTCTATGAATGCTGTTTGTGCAGATTCAAAGTTACCGTCGCGGATTAATTGTAGAATCTGAGCATGATAATCCCAGACACGCCTTAAATAGCCATACTCCATATACCGATTTACACCGACTTCCTCGTATAAATCCCAATATGTTTCCAAAATCCCTATAACAAATGGATTTTCAAGACGTTTGAAAACAGTCAAATGAAAGATGCGATGTTCTTCATTTGGGATACGAATCGGAGGAGAATTAAGCTTGTCTTCAGCAATGTCAATACAGGTTTGCATGATATCCAAGTCGTCACTGGTCAAGAGTTCACAAGCTTCAATCCAATAGGCGGCTTCAACATGATTCCTAAGCGATGCAAATAACTCAAAACTCTCACCACAGGCGAGGGCATAGAGTGCGCTCAGACGAACAGCTGAAGTAAACGAGTATTCTTTTACGATTGTGCCACGTTTCGATCGTACTTCCACCCAGCCTAAGGCGCGCGCAACTTCAAGTTGTTCACGAACCTTGCTCGCGCTCATATCCAAATGAGATGTACGCGTCAATTCCTGTATGGATGGGAGTTTGTCCCCGGGTTTGAAGCCCTTACGGACAATGTAGTTGAGGAAGTCAGAACCTAAATTTATTTTGGGCATTCGTCAGATGAATACGATTAATCCGTTATTAACGTTATTATAGCATTACAAAAAATCACTGTCTATATACAGCAAACTTCAACTTATAAAAATTTTGAAATAATTCTGAAGTTCCTGCCTAATTTTTCAGGCAGGATATTAACTGAGCGTTTGTTGTAATGCTAAGTTACAGGGGATAATGACTGTTGGATACGTGCTAAAATCATCTGATAATCATCTGTTCGATGTTGGAAATCAAGTCCATCAGTTTCAATGGTTAGCACTTCACAAGCCGTCCAATCACTGATCCAGTCTTCATAGAGTGTATTCAATTGTGCCAGATAATCGTGACGAATATCTTGTTCAAAGTCGCGTCCACGGTGCTGAATGCGCTGAGTAAGTGTTGAGACATCAGCTTTCAAATACACAATAAGAGATGGGGGAGGTAAAAAAGATGCAATCGCATGATACAAGTTACAATATGTATCATAGTCGCGGTCGGACATTTTGCCCTGTACGGCTAAGTTGCGCGCAAAAATTTCTGCATCTTCATAAACGGTGCGATCTTGAACAACACTACCAGGATGATCAACCAGTTTACGATGGTGTTCTAACCGTTTGCCGAGGAAAAATACTTGCGAGTGAAAACTCCAGCGATTCATGTCTTGATAGAAGTCTGATAAATAAGGATTTTCAGCATTTGCCTCATAGAAAGGTTTCCAGTTGAGCGACCGCGCCAACATATGAGTAAGTGTGCTTTTGCCCGCGCCGATATTACCAGCAACCGCGATAAAATGTTGTGCTGTATCCATACGATGATTTCACCATTGTTATAAAGAGATGATTAAATGAAGTTAAGCATATTTTACAATAGAACGTATGTTTAGGAAACTCATTAACCAGCTGCACTGCCAATGATGATTGAGATAGAATCAAAAACTTGTTCGGTTTCGGTTATAGGATCGGTATAGGATACGTCGATTACAGCACGTCCAAGGTAGCCATTTGTCAGTAAATCAGCAGACCACACCCGCTCATCAATCCGATATGGATTGTCAATCGTGATGATTTGCTTATCAATTAAACCTTCATCATGTCTTAATATGATCGAGAGTCGATTTGTTGGTAACCCCGAAACTGTCCCAGAGACTTGAATGGCATCACCACCGACTTGTTGCTCATTTGCGGGTGTTAAGACTTGTCCAAAGATACCTTCTTCGCGATAACTGACCGATGTAAGTAAAATGGCTAATTCATCATATGTCAGGCTCACACGTCGATCTGTCGAACGTGCTGTTAAAATTGCTTCGGTCGGTTCACCTTGATAACCATGTACAATCTCTGTTTGCCAACTTCCATCCACACTGTTTATGATACCGTCAAATAATAGGTCTTTAGTTGCGGTTTCAATCGTTAAACGAAACGCCTCGACCCCATCCATAGACCCGCTGATAGCTAATGTTTCTGCATAAATAATTGATCCCAGTTGTGGAGAAGCAATGCTCACACCACCGACTAATGGTGGTTCAGTAGGTTGAGGGGGGGCATCAGGAACAGCTACACCACTGCTACAGGCGGAGATAAAGAGCATAACAATCATGAAAGAGATGAGTTTCGACATAAGGCACTTTTGAATATCATCGATAAATTGGTCTCTACTTTACTTGGATTATGCTGAACTTTCTACTTTCAACTTTGCTATAAATACAAAAGAGCGCACTATAGTAGCACGCCCTTTCGTAGTGTGAGAGGAGATAGTTGTATGTCAGTTAGCTTTCATCTTTGTGGTCATGAATGTACAAGAATTCATATTCATCTGCGATTTCGGAGACGACTACGTCTTGCAAGTTGAGGCAATCAAGATCTTCAACCGTGCTATCATCAAGTACAATCGCATAACCATCAACTTGTTCGCCTTGTTTAGTTGGCATCGTAATCAAGAATCGGAAGGTCTGATCGACATATCCGGCTGAGCGCAATTGACATGTGATGCGCAATAATTCCATTTCAGTAGCAATTGGACTGATGTTCCCCATATAATGACTACCTCTGATAGGGTAGGTGACGCTCATCATACGGTCGTTGATGCCAAATTGGGAAACATCACGTGGATTAACTTCATCTTGGATAATATTTAAGGCACGTGCTTGAGGTGAGTCGGCAGGCAGTTCAAATCGCTCTTGTGTGGCTGCTGTGATATTAATTTGACCAACAATCAGTAGCGCATAGATTAGTGTTAAACTTACTACAACTGCTGACATACCAAAAATACGTTGACGTGATTTGCTCATTACAATAAACCCCATTACGATTATCTATCTTATACTGTCATAATATTAGCGGAATCCGATTATAGGGGTATGTGACAGATGTCATAAGTTGATATGACAAATCGCAGATTAGGAAAAATCTCTGTGTAACTTTTGATGAAGATCACGACGAACGCTTGTTATATTGTTTGCATGTTGAGCCATTTGTGTAATAAGTTGTCAGCTGATTTCTTTTTAATGTGTAATGATTATTTAACTTATCTAGTAGGTAAGCCCATTCTACAAATTCTGTACGAACGCAAACTGAATGTCGACTACCAAGTTACTTAATTCCGCTTTACACCCATCAGTACGGGAATAGTTAGGCTATGGTATACGTTATAAGACCTTAATTAAATGGAGACAAGATGAAATACTACCGGATTATGATTATTAACTCTGATTTTGCAATTAGTGATACAAGGAAGTTTTATAGTTTACTTTCAGGTAGTTCAGGAGCAGGTCTTGAAATCTCACGAGACAACAAATTACCCATTTCATTAAGTATTGCAAAAATTCAATCAATGAAGCTAGATTGGACAGTATATCTTTTTAGTAAACCTAGTAATTTAAGTATTGAACGAACAATCCCTGCTTTTTTTGAAACTGTAGCGTCATCTAAATATATTTCAGAATTTATCGGTTATATCATTTTGATTAATGCTCAGTACCGCTATTTGGATGAGGTAAAATATTGGGATATACAAAAGCCAGCTCAAGCCGAATACTATACTGTTAATCGTGCAAAGAAACAAATAGCAAAGTTACGGGAAATAGACCCGATTTACCCAATGGTAATTGCAACTTATAATCATTATTTAGATGGGGCATTAGAATTTGAAAAAATGTTAGAGGAACTAGAATTGTTCAAAGACGAATCAATTATACAAATTGACTTGGACAATAAAGAAAAAGCTTTACAAGCTATTTACAAACTATTTGATATTAATGATATATCTTTTGAATAATTCCCTATAGAGTAAGCCTATCTAAATACATCATTATTATAATGCACAAGATCGTATGATCCAGACCATATACACTGCTGGCACAAGCACCTATACCTAGGATTATAGCAAATTCAAATATCACTCAAACAAGATTATAGATCTATACTGGTCGTATGCCAAATGGATATAGTAATGCATCCCTACTAACTGATTGGACAATATCTCGGAAAGAGTTGATCATCCTTAGACATTGTTGCTTGGCAGACTGAGCACTGATAATTAAATCCAAAATTTCAGAATCATTATATTTAATGTCATCAGAGAGGATTGAACGAAAAATCTCACTATATCCACCAAGAAGACCTGCAACTCCACCAAGACTATGACAGATTGCTCCTATAGCACGAGATTTTGTTTCATTACAGTCAATTCCATCAGTCATATGTGATTATTCGCTCTCCTTTTGCTCATAATCTGCTCCTGCATTGAGCATTGCCATTAACCGATTAGAATTCTTATTGATGCTATGATTTAAACGAGCAAGTTTAGCAATATCAAGTTCACCCTCAGCAAGCATTGCGTTAATCATTTTGCTGGCACCATCAATAATCTGGGCATAACCGAGCCCTTCTACTTTGAGGTCTTGCAAGATGCGATCTTTATCTGCATCAGGGAAAAAATCATCATGGAAGTATTCGTAAGTTTCGTCGTAGTCACTCATTGGGATCAACTTTCTCTGCATGCGACCACACGATCGCCTTATGTCATATAGGTCATGTTACCATAGGCTTGTCAGTAGAATTGTAAATATTGCTATAGTTTATTGCCGGAAAAATAATAGGATTGGCAATGGCAACAAAATAAAAGAATGGCAAGAAACCTGCCAACAATGGCAATAACACCGAATCACTCGGCAATATAACGATGTAAGTCGGCAACAAAATCGGCAATAAACTGCTAAACTGGCAAATCTTTATTGCCGGAGCTTGACCATTTTCTCAGCGGCTTTTTCGAGTGTTTCGTCACTCTTGCAAAATGCAAACCGAATATGATTTTCAGCTAAGTGTTTGTGCTCAGGGCTGAAGAATGCTGATGGTGGAATTGTTGCGACACCAACGTGTTCAATCAGGTGTTTGCAAAATTCAACATCGTTCCCATCGAATATCTGTGAGAAGTCACCCATCACGAAATAGGTGCCTTGTGGTTGGATGGCACTCAAGCCGCCAGCATCAATTACTTGCATCACGAGGTTGCGCTTACGGGTATACAAGGCTCGGTATTCTTCGTAGTAGCTATTGCCGAGTGTAAAGGCATAGGCGACCGCCGATTGTGTTGGATGATTGGTCGCGAAAACGATGAATTGATGGGCGCGCCATACCCCTGTAATCAGCTCGGGATGACCATAAACCCACCCAATTTTCCATCCTGTCATCCCGAAGGTCTTACCGGCACTACCCACGGTTACCGTGCGTTCAAACATGCCATCTAGTGACGCAATCGCAATGTGCTCCTGCCCCTCATAAATCAGATGTTCATAGACCTCATCAGAAATGCAGATGACATCATGTTCAATGCACAGGTCAGCAATCAATTGAAGCTCTTCGCGTGTGTAGACGCGTCCGGTGGGGTTATTTGGCGTATTAAGGATAATCGCGCGAGTATTCTCGTTAAATGCAGCACGTAATTCCTCTTCGATGAATGTCCAATTAGGGGGATGCATTGGTACGAAAACTGGTTTTGCACCAGCCATCATTACCCCCGGGACATAACTGTCAAAGTACGGTTCGATAATAATCACTTCTTCACCAGGATCAACCAAACCCATGATCGAGCTAAAGACCCCTTGTGTTGCCCCTGCTGTGACGATAACCCCTGAATTTGCATCAATATCAAGGTTGTAGAATACGCCTGCATGATTCGCAACGCCTTCACGAAGTGATAGCAAACCCGGTCCTGGAGCATATTGATTAGCTGTTCCACTTTTCAATGCTTCTGCACCTGCATCAACAATGTCCTGTGGCCCGTCAAAGTCTGGTCTTCCTTGCCCTAGATTGACGGCATTGTATTGTTGGGCAAGTGTATTAATTTCTGTAAAAATGGTCGTACCGAAAGGGGCAACCCGTTGTGCATATGATGGCATGAGCTTATCCTAGATGAAAATTAAGTACAATAATGCTGTAATCATAACACAAACAGCCGTTTCAAGCCCGTTTTATCAATAATGTGGCGAGGTCTTTTCCACGCTCAAAATGCGGATCGCCATCTCGTTTTTTGATAAATTCAAAATAGATTGTTCTTTCTTTGGAGAGTTGTAACAATCGCTTCCAATGATCTTGATATTTAACAGGATTAGGCGTGTTATTTTTCCAATTCTTTTTTACCCAACCCTCAATCCATTCATTCATACCTTTCGATAGGTATTCTTGTGCTGTGAAAACTGTGACTGCTTCGTTTGTTTCTAGATGTTCTAATGCTTGGATTGCGCCGATTAATACACCTTCTAGCTCGGTTGTCTTTGGTAAATAATCGCTTAGTTCTATGATATTGGCATCTTCGGTAATCACAGCCGACCATGCAGATGATTTTTTCTTGCCTGACACGGCTGTGGATAAGTAAATTTTGATTGGCGTATTGACAAGCATTTTGGGCTGATTTTGTGCTTGTGGCTTTTCTTTTGCGAGTTTGTTTTTCTCGGTAACTGCAAGCTTATCACAACGTTCGTTATAGGTGTGTCCAGCGTGTCCTTTAACAAACTGCCATTCGATTGTGTGTTGTTCTGCTATTTTGAAGAAGTCATTCCATAAGGATTTGTTTTTGTTGATTTTGAAGTTTTTTGAAACGGTATTGATGACATATTTTGAGTCGGAGACGACTTTGATTGATGTCGGTTTACTGAGGGCTTTGATACCTTCGATGACAGCAGTTAGTTCCATACGATTGTTCGTTGTATTTTCTGCACCACCGCTAAAAATGGATTCTTTTAATATTTTGCCGTTATCGTCAGTTGCGACCAAAATAGCTGCCCATCCTCCGGGCTGATTATCTGCGTGGATGTCACATGCGCCATCGGTGTAGATTGTAATTTGCATTATGTCTCCCTAAAGTTATAGGTGATTGTAGTCTAGCATAGACATGCCCTAACCAAACGGCTAGGTAAATATTTATGCTGTTTTCATGTAATGTCGTTATACTGCGCTTGTAGATAATCTAGGATAAATAACATGGTTGACGAAGAAATCTTACAACAAAAACGGTACAATGCCTTTATTAAAGTAATGCAGACTGTTGGTGGTGCAACATTAACTGGTTCTGTGCCGACCCCAACTTTAGAATTGGCAAAAGCGCTCAGTATTTCGATTGCTGATGCATGGATGTGCCTCGAGATTTATCGGTTCTATTTTGGTGAATCGCTATCCAAACAAAAATTTAGTGATTTACTCCAGAGCACAGGCGTCATTGTACTCGGTGGTGGTTTGGCAGGGTATGTTGGAATACGTTTGGCACAAGCGATCTTAAGTGAAATCTTGGAAGCGATTCCGATTGCAAATTCTATCATTACGGCGGTTGCTTTTGGTAGCTCGACATTTATTGTTGGCTTGGCATGGATGGCGATTGTCGAGCAAAATTATATTCAAAAGCAAGCTGATGCTGATTAAGCGGTTTGCAAATCCATTTGTGCAGATGACAGTTGGCGGATGAGTCCCATGAGAATAAAGGCGAGTAGTCCGCCACCAATGCTAACCAACAAATAGCCACCAAATTCAAATAAGAAACCTGAGCTGAGCGTTCCTAGACCCGCAAAACCGGCAACCAACATATCGTTAAAGCCTTGTACACGATTCTTTTCGCGCCCACGGAGTGCATCAGCAAGCATAGATGATCCAGCGATATAACCAAAATTCCATCCCAACCCGAGCAAAAATAGTGCAAATACTAGATAGGGCAGTTGCGTAGACAGCGGTGCAATAATTGCTGAGGCAAGCAGTGTTAATGCACCAATCACCATCATTTGTACACGCCCATAACGATCAATGAGATAACCAGTGAGCGCGGATAACCCGAACATACCCAATGTATGCGCAGAGATGACAAGTGAAACTGAAGTATTGGCATGATCAGCTTGATGCATGTGCCATGGTGTGATTGTCATCAAAGTCACCATAACGGTCTGACTGATTAACATCGCTAGAATAGCCAGTTGTACATTTGGTAGACTCAATAATTCCCCAAGTGAACGTCCCATATCGCCATCATCAACTTTTTGTTTTTCTTCTGCACTTACATATTGCTGTGCAACAACTGATGGTTCCGGACGTAAGAAGGCAATTGTGATGATGACAGCGATTGCATACATGAAGGTCGCGATGACCCAAGGCCCAGAAGTCAGACCTTGATTAAAGTTCCCGATAGTCATTGTCGAAGCCACGAATTGTGTATTAGCAACAAACAGGCTCGCTTCAGGGTTAACGCCAAATAGTCCAGCCAGTTGTGTGCCGGGTGCGACTAGTGCTGGACCTAGAACTGCTCCGATAGTTCCTGCAAATACGATCCGTCCAATCATTCGGGCGCGAAGATCCTCAGGAAAGACTTCACCCGCAGCAAAACGACTCATATCTGCACCGGCACGCGCAACACCGAGTCCAGCTGAACTGAGTAACAACAATGGGAAAACGCCAAAATAAATTGAGGCAACTCCAATTAATGCGCTCAACATACCAAACGAATATGCCATCGCAAGGCCCATACGCCGCCCATAACGCCCCATGTATAGTCCAAACACATACGCCATGATGGATTGCGTAAATGTCATTGTTGTAGAAGGCAATCCTGTTGCTGTGTCTGATCCTGAGAGAATTCCTGCAGCAATCGCGTGCAACGTGAATACAGATATTTGTGCTGCTGAAAATAGACTCTGCGTGATAAACAGGGTATACAGCAGACGTTTGCTGGTGCGAAGATCGTGCATGGGTCGGACTCCAAATTTGCGTTGAAATGAACTTGCCAACGATAAACCTAAATGCAGTGATTATCAACTACCAATACGAGTGGCGGAGTTTGTGCCACTGCTTTTACATATAGTGTCAGGCTCAATGACTTGCATAATAGGGTCTGTAGGTGATGATGGCGCAGTTGGCGCATGTCACAGGAAAATGATTTTTGTGCCATATGACTTGATTGCATACAGAATCCAAGGACATCGACGTATGTCTATAGTGTGTTGCAATTTGTCTATGAAAAGGTGACCAGATGATCGCAGGTTGGGAAATTCTAACAGTTGTGTGTGATACACTAGGTATAGGCAACTGAGGAGTACGACATATGTTAGAACAGCAAAAAATTGACCGTATGGCGTTAAATGACTTTATGGTTCATTACGATGAACAGCCGTTTGAATTGATTGATGGGGAGATTTTAGTCATGACTCCGATGAAATACAAAAATAACGTAATTCAAAAGCGGATTTTTGCTAAATTCCTTGCATACGAACAATCGACACGGTATGGTGAAGTCTTTAGCGAAATGCCATTTGTGCTTGAAGATACAACGGATTGGTTAAAGGGATCACGTGTACCCGGTGTGATGTACTATCAAGCGAGTCGGTTGGAGCAATATCGAGATGAAACAGAGGATTATGAAGAAAAGCCGATGATCCTCGTACCTGACATTGTTGTTGAAATTATCTCGCTGACGGATGCATATTCTGATATCGAGCGTAAAGCAGAACTTTATCTCCAAGATGGTGCGAAGATCATCTGGATTGTTGACCCGAAACGCAAAACTGTGAAAGAATATACGCCTCAGAATTCTGATGGTAGAACCAAACGTGCCGATGATGTGCTATCCGGTGGTGGTGTTGCTGAGGAATTTGGACTGAATATAGGTGAAATTTTCAGCTAGGAAGATTCACTTTCTAATTCAATCCATTCTGTAAATTTACTGAATAAGTGTGTTGTTTTTCCCATGTCTCCATTGTAACCCCAGTATGATCCTGTAAATGTTTTATAAAGGCCAATACGATTGAGACGACTCAATTTATCAGTTGTGACTTCCTTTGAGAAATTATGCTGTTTTTGGATTTTTTCAAGATACTCATCCCAATATTCAGGTAGTTTCAGTTTTTTGTCTTTATTATTAGTTTCTGTTTGACCTACGTTTGGCTCAAACTCATTAAGTGTCTGAATGAGGGATAGTTCTGTCAAAGATAATGTATCCAAAATTTGAACAAACTCTTCGAATTCATCGCTTGCCAGTTTGTTTTGACTAATTCCGTATTTTAGGATTCTTGCAAAATATCTGATTTTTTCTCGACTATATGTGTTCACTACTGCGCGATAGATAATGACAAACGAGTGTATAAATTCTTCACTTTGAATCATCTCTTCTGTTAATTCAATTTCACCTTTTTCAAGCTCATCAAGCATAGCTTGAAAACGTTCTTGCTGAATTCTCGTAACAGACTTGTCTATTATATCTTTGCCGACACTAAGGTGAGGAACAATTACTGTTGATGCAGTGAGTAAGAGTGAAGTAATTGGGTGTGATGCAACTTTTTCTATTTTACTTGGTTGATTGTCTTTTTTTGAGATTGATCTAGTCTCTAGATAGTTTTCTATATTTTACCTATTTGTTGTGTTCAAATATCCCCAGTAATTAGGGGGAATAGAAAAACGCGCCGAATTGGACGCGCTTCTCTGCAATTTGTATATCATTTGATGTTGTGACTACTATAGCTGAGCGACACATAGGTCGCTCCCTACAGCATTTATTGGATAGGTTGTTATTCCGCTAGGAAGTTACGCAGGACGGTGTGCAAGATACCACCGTTGCGATAGTATTCAACTTCCACAGGGGAATCGAGGCGAACAGTCACATCGAATGTGGTCACTTTGCCGTCTGCATCGGTTGCGGTAACGGTCAAGGTGTCAAGTGGTTGAACATCATCAGTGACAGGAATATCGAAGGTTTCGTGTCCGGTTAGACCGAGTGAGTCGTAGGATTCGCCATCTTTGAAGGTCAATGGCAAGACACCCATCATCACAAGGTTACTGCGGTGGATACGTTCGATACTTTCGGCAATGACAGCTTTGACACCGAGGAGTAATGTTCCTTTTGCAGCCCAGTCACGGGATGATCCCATACCGTAATCTTTACCTGCGAGAACGATCAATGATGTGCCATCATCTTGATATTTTAGGGATGCTTCATAGATGCTAGTTTCTTCCATGGTTGGCAAGTAATAGGTTACGCCACCCTCACTGCCAGGTACGAGTTTGTTACGTAGACGTACGTTTGCGAAAGTGCCGCGTGTCATGATGCGGTCATTACCACGGCGTGATCCGAAGCTGTTGAAATATTGTGGTGCAACATCTTTTTCTTGCAAGAATTTACCAGCTGGACCATTAATCGCAATAGCACCTGCTGGCGAGATGTGATCGGTTGTGACTGAATCTCCACCTTTGACGAGGACGCGTGTGTTTTCGATGCTGGTGATTGGAGCAGGTTCTGCTGCAAGATCAACGAAGAATGGTGGTTCTTGAATGTAGGTGCTGGCATCATCCCATTCGTAGACAGGTTCATCCGTGCTTGGGATTTCATTCCACTGCGGGTTACCGTCATAGACGTTACCGTATTGTTCAATGAACATACTCGCATCAAGGCTGTTTTGAACGGTATCAACAATTTCTTGTTGGGTAGGCCAAATATCTTTCAGATACACATCGTTGCCATCTTTATCTTGCCCGATAGGCTCGTTGTTGATGTCAATATCAACTGTGCCTGCGAGTGCATATGCAACAACTAAAGGTGGTGATGCAAGGAAATTCGCACGGATATCGGGACCGATACGTCCACCAAAGTTACGATTACCACTAAGGACAGATGCCGCTACGAGGTCACCTTCGTTAATTGCATTAACGACAGGTTCTGGCAACGGACCAGAGTTACCAATACAAGTTGTACAACCATAACCAACGGTGTGGAAACCAAGTGCTTCTAGATGAGGTGTGAGTCCTGCTTTATCAAGATATTCGGTAACAACTTTAGATCCGGGTGCAAGACTTGTTTTGACATATGCTTTGCGATTGAGTCCAAGTTCGTTGGCTTTCTTCGCGACGAGACCTGCTGCCACCATAACTGATGGGTTACTGGTGTTGGTGCAAGAGGTAATTGCAGCAATAACAACTGAACCATGTGTGAGTTCTGCACTGTCGCCGTTATTTTTGTATGTTCCGGTTGCACCTAATTGTTCTTCTGGTAATTCAAAGCCTTGTGGCCCAAGTGGGGCAGTCAGAGTTTGATTGAAGACTGGTTTAAGGTCTTTGACGAGAATGCGATCTTGTGGGCGCAATGGACCCGCAACACTTGGTTCAACGGTGCTGAGGTCAAGTTCGAGCGTGTCGTTGTATTCAGGGTCATCCATACTATCAGTACGGAATAGACCTTGCTCTTTCGCATAACGCTCAACCAAAGTTACTTGGTCTTCATCACGTCCAGTACGGCGTAGATAGCTGAGAACTTCGTCATCAACAGGGAAGAAGCCCATAGTCGCGCCATATTCTGGTGCCATGTTGGCGATGGTCGCACGGTCAGGGAGTGTCATGTTGCTGAGGCCGGGGCCGTAGAATTCGACAAATTTCCCGACGACACCTTTTTCACGAAGCATCTGTGTGACGATGAGAACGAGATCAGTTGCGGTTGCGCCCTCTGGTAACTGTCCGGTGAGTTTGAAACCTATAACTTCTGGCATGAGCATATAAATTGGTTGACCAAGCATAGCAGCTTCTGCTTCAATACCACCAACACCCCAACCAAGGATGCCTAAACCGTTAATCATGGTGGTGTGGCTATCTGTACCAACTAAGGAATCTGGTAATGCGACTTTGCCTTCACCATTTGGATCATCATAAAGCTGGACGACTTTACCCAAGTATTCCAGGTTGACTTGATGAACGATGCCAGTTGCAGGTGGGACAACTTTGAAGCTATCAAACGCTTTTTGACCCCAGTGCAAGAATTCATAGCGTTCGCGGTTGCGGACGAATTCCATTTCAGCATTGCGCAAAATCGCGTCTGATGTGCCGAATACATCAACTTGTACCGAGTGATCGATAACAAGGTCTACAGGGACTTGTGGGTTAATTTTTTGTGGATCACCACCCATACGTGCCATTGCACTACGAAGTGCCGCAAGATCCACGAGAGATGGTACACCTGTGAAGTCTTGTAGGATGACGCGGGCTGGACTGAATGGGATTTCGACTGGATTGTGGTTGTTAGCATCCCACGATGCTAGATTGTGGACATCTTTTTCTTGGAAGTGATGACCATCTTGGTTGCGCAGGGCGTTTTCAAGAAGGATCTTGATGCTGAATGGGAGTTTGTCTACGTGACCGATCCCTTGTTCAATCAGCTTACTCAAACGGTAAATGACAGCTTCACCATTGCCTGTGTCAAATGTACCGCGTGCGCCGAAATTGTCGCTCATAGGCTTTTCCTTTTGTGATTATGTAGGGATTGTGACAGGCACAACCCGACTGCGGATAGTAGATTGAGTTAAGTGGTAACTTACTTGACGTTTAATTTAGATTATATTTTACCAAATGCTCGGTTAAATTGTTAAGGTGCATTGATGGTATCCATAATTATCATCTTATTTTGGATGCAACCGTCTGTAAAACACTGTATCATGGATATTGTGAGAAAATAGTGGAGAGAGCCATGCCCAAGCAAAAACCGGATATTAATCAGTTGGATAAACGTAGCAAACATGCTATGTATAACATGATGCGTCAGTTACAGGAGCATGTACGCTCGAATATTCCTGCAATGATTGCTCAACGATCACTCACATCATTTACGTTAAGTGAAGAAGAAACTCCGCTACAAGCTCGCGAACAGGTATTGGTTGTTGTTTATCCGCAAGACCCGTTTATTGGTGAGCCGGAAGTCCGGCGTATGAGTGTGAACGATGTTCGTGCAGGGCTGATTAATGGGCGTGTTCGGATTGACGACAGCCGTGGTGAAGGGGCACAACCTGACGAAAATGGGAATTATATGTATTTGCCCGGTTCGATAGAATTTGATCAGGTGAATGCGTTTTATTATACGACGTTTACGTTGCGTATGTATGAACGCTACGCACGACGGTCGATTCCATGGTCTTTTCCAGCATCTCGTATTCGGATTGATCCACATGCTGGTACGAGTGCGAATGCTTTTTATGATGAGCAAGAACAAATGCTTGGTTTTCACTCATTTATGTTCGGTGACGAAGAACATAGTACCGCACAGAGTGCCGATATTGTGAGTCATGAAGCGGCTCATGCAATCTTAGATGGCATTCGTGATTTATATAACGAATCGTTTGGGTTGGGAACACGTGCCTTTCATGAGAGTTTTGGCGATATAACAACTGTGCTAGTGGCGTTGCATGATGACTCTCTTGTTCGCCGTTTATTAAAGTGGACAAATGGCAATTTACGAATGACAACATTTGTGTCTGAAGTTGCAGAACGCCTTGTACAACTGGTGCAAGATGGTGATGATTATCTTGCGGAACATACCTTGTATTTGCGTAACGCCTTCAATCAATTTAAACATGTTGAATTTGACGAGTTACCGTTTTCTTCTGCAAATCCACTTGATCTATCACGACAAGAACATAGTTATTCACGGCTCTTTTCGGGTGCATTCTACGATGTATTGGTAGGCATCTATGAGTCTATGAAAGATGATGGTCTGCCTGAATATGTCGCTATCTATAATGCACGTGATGCCGTGGGGCGTTTGGTTATGACTGCTATTGAGTCGGGTCCCGTCGGCGAATTGACATTTGGAGATATAGCAAAGGCATTTCTAAATGCGGATGACGTGATATTTAAAGGCAAACATACAACAGTCATCAAAGATGTTTTTGCTGAACGTGGTATTTTGTCGTCTGAAGATGCTGAAAATCACTTGACTTACATTCGGAATCTGCCAGATGTTAAATTGCCCGCGTCTATCAACTCTTGGTTAGCGTCTGCGCAGTTTCTAGAGAATGAAATACTACCTGCGCTTGAGTTATCTGTTGACGGCGAGTTAACACCTTTATCTACACATCGTAATTCTGATGGTAACGTGTTCATGACATATTTCTCATCGAGGAGTATTCGGTTATATGGGGACGAGTATGACAAATTCAAGGGTACACGATTGGATATAATGGGTGGACTGACACTGATGTTTGATAAAACGGATCATCTACGTAGCGTTTGCTATCGTCCTGTTACTGATGAAGATGTAAGACAAATCCGCATTTTGATTGCTGAAATGATTGAGGCAGGATCAATCGTAGACCAACTTTATATTCGTAGTCAGGAAACATTGTATCAAAAGATGCCACAAGGATTATTCATTCCAGATTCTCTGCCGGGCAAACTCGACGGGACTGAATATAAGCTCGTGAAATACCCAGTTATTTTTGATGAAGTGCCAGAAGATGCTCCTGAATTTGAAGATTATCTCAATAAATGGCACAAAAAGAAAAATTCATGAAAAAGTAAGCTTTTACGTTTTACATTTAGTTGACTGTAGAGTAGACTTTTGGCATTTAGACTATTTGTTGACATCATTAGAGGATAAATTAACATGGCAAAAAAGAGTCGGACACGGGCAGCACGTGAACGTCGTCAAAAAGAGCAACGCCGCAATCAACAACGTCTCATTATTGTTGGAATTGTCATTGTTGCGATTTTGGCAATTGGGTTATTTGCTGTATCCACACAACCAACTGAGGCATTTATTCCGCAGGATTTGGCTGAAAAATACGATGGGTTGCAACGGTCATCATCTATCGAGGGATATCCACGTTTAGGCGATCCAGATGCACCTGTTGTAGTCGAAGAATATTCAAGTTTTTCATGCCCGGGTTGTGAAGGTTTCCATGCTACTTCATTGAGTGCAATACTGGATCGAGTTCGTACTGGGCAAGTGTTGTTTACATATATCCCACTACAAACAGGATCTATTCCAAATGCAGAAGGATCAGCACGGGCTGCATTATGCGCAGGGCAACAAGGACAATTTTGGGAAATGCACGATATGCTATTTGATTGGCATACACGCTATGGCAATACGGCATTTTCGCAAAGCCGTTTTATGGCTGGGGTTGATGGCTTGGGTATGAATGCTGATTCTTTCCTATCGTGTTTTAACTCTGCACCGATTACAGAAACGTTAAATAATGCGATTGAAGAGGGTGTCGGACGTACACCAACAATTGCTGTAAATGGCGTGACACTTACTCCTGAACAAGCAGGAGGTATCCCGACGACACCAGAGATTTTACGTGCAATTGATAATGCGACTCCGAGTGATTGGCGACCTAGTGCCGATGATGTAGAAGAACCTGAGGATGCTGAGGCTGAGGAAACACCGGAGGCCGAGGCACAAGCTGATGAAACTACCGATGCTGATGTTGAGGCAACCGCTGAGCCGGAAGCAGATGAAGCATCTGAAACTGATGCTGAGGAATCTGCAGAGTCTGATATGGATGAAAATACAGAGACTGACTCCGAAGAAATGTCTGAATCTGATGCTGATGTAGCGACCGATTCCGATGCAGATGAAATGGCCGATTCTGATACAGAGGAAGAAACTACAGAATCTGATGCAGAAGAAACTACAGATGTTGAGGCTGAGGAAACACCCGAGACTGATAGTGGTGACTAGTCCACTATAAATGGATATATGAGAGCAGGTTTTTATGCCTGCTCTTTTTAGTTATTAACCTTGTTTAGATAGCATTGGACCTAGTTTACGACCGCCGAGAATGTGCATGTGAAGATGGAATACTTCTTGACCTCCATCTTCGTTACAGTTGACCATGAGACGGTATCCACTTTCATCAATATTGTTTTCTTTGGCGATTTTTGCAGCTACTGTAAACATACGTCCAAGCGTTAACTCGTCAGCTTCTGTTACATCGTTGGCTGTTGGGATTTCTTTCTTGGGTATAACAAGAATATGCACAGGCGCTTGCGGTGCAATGTCTCGAAACGCCAATACCAAATCGTCTTCGTAAACGATATCGGCAGGAATCTCTTTAGCAATGATTTTTGCGAAAATTGTACTCATTGTAAACCCTACCTTACATCACCATACCGCCGTCAACGACAAGTGTTTGTCCGGTGATGTAACTTGCACCGGGAGATGCGAGGAAGGCAACGGCTGTTGCAATATCTTCAGGTGTTCCCATACGGCCTAATGGGATAGCTGAAATCGCCCCTTCTTTGAGTTCATCGGATAGGTCGGCTGTCATATCTGTACCAACAAAGCCTGGTGCCACTGCATTCACAGTAATGCCACGTGGTGCTACTTCTTTGGCGAGTGACTTGGTCATACCGATGATGCCGGCTTTACTAGCGGCATAGTTTGTTTGACCACCGTTACCCGCAATACCAACTACACTTGTGATATTAATGATGCTGCCTGTACGTTTTCGCATCATAGTGCGAACTGCTGTTTTACAGCATAACCATGTGCTACGAAGGTTCGTATTGATGACCGCATCAAAGTCTTCGGGTTTCATCATCATGATCACATTGTCACGTGTCATTCCAGCGTTATTCACCAGAATGTCAATTGTCCCATGACTTTCTTTGGATGTGATGGATTTAAACATGTCTTTGACTTGCTCTTCATCACCGACGTCAGCTTGCCATGCGCTTGCTGTTCCACCGTTTGCTTCAATTTCTGCGACAACTTCGCGGGCAGCGTCTTCACTGCTACGATAGTTTACAATGACAGTTGCGCCACGACTGGCTAACTCAAGGCAAATAGCGCGACCAATACCACGACTACCACCAGTGACTAATGCGATTTTTCGTATTAAATCTGACATAATTACTCCCTTAGATGGAATAAAACTGCTAAGTATCTTATATCATAGAACGTTTTCTGGCTGAGAGGTATGCAGGCAGAATTACGCTTCTAAACAATTGCTCTGATAATAATAAAACCATAGTTCGCGATAAACGTTACGCCTATGGTCGACCACCAACCCACCCGATAAAGTCCACTTGTCCACGTAAATCGACAGTAAGATTATTCGCACCAAATCCATTGAAATTAGAGTAGTAAACGTCAATGCGACCATCGACACGCGGGTTAATTCCTGTAAATGCAATAAAATTACTATCAGCGGAAAACTCTGGATCACACATACTGGGTGGTGGGTTGCCTGTGGCTATATTGCTATAGTCGCGTTCTTTAACACGAATACCATATGGACATTGTCCAGAAGACCCACCAATTGCCATCCGTTCGCCGTTGGGTGACCAAGCTGCTGACATGCTGAATCTGGGAAAGTCGAGTTCATCATCACGTCGGAGTAATTCGCCGTCAGACGTCATCAGCACAATCTGATTAGATGTATCGGCTACTTGTACAATGACAGACTGACCATTGGGTGACCATGATTCGGATAGATAGCTGGCTGTATCTGGTGCTCCTTCTAGTGTTACTTCTTTTGTTTGATTCGTCAGAATGTTAGCTTGCCAGATGCGTCGTTGTGGATTCAGCAAATCAAATTGGTCACCACTGGCAAATGCCAATAAGGAACGATTGATCCAGTATGGGGGTTCAGTAACCCATGTCTCCGAAATTTGTGTAATGTTACCCGTTGCGAGCTCATAGATATAGACATGACCACCTGTTGGTGGTGGTTGTGTTAGCGCGTTGCAAGCATTCTCCTCACCAGGTATCCATGTTGGGCACACAGCACGGTCTGATACAAATGAAATAAATCGCCCATCGGGTGACCAACTGGGCCATAAATCATAGGAGCCTTGTTCGGTGAGCTTAGTACGTGATGACCCATCTTTAGCATAGAGATAGATGTCAATATCATAACCTGTTGTGACTGCCATTGCCATCTGGCTACCATCGGGTGCCCAATCAGGTTCGATGAAGAACCCGCGATGTACCAAGGGGTTATCTCCGGGTAAAACTCTTGCGCTTAGGCCGGATTCAAAATCTAGGATGTACAATCCGTTGGCTTCACTGTTGTCATCGACTCGTACATACGACAAGGCGTTGCCGGGTTGGGCAAGATAGATTTGTGAACCTGTATTGGAATCCATATCAAGGATTGGGATTCTAATCCCCGGACTGACAGGTGACACGAAATAGAGTGTTTCAATGCCTGTGTTGGGTTGTGCTGTTGCGATGTTACCAATGGTCTGTTGATCGTTAGAGTTGATAAATGCAATCATTGGATTGTCGATACCATCTTTTATGTTGTCTGCAACAGTGAATACTTCCCAATTATCATAAACGAAACCAACTTCGGGATTGGGTGTAATACTTGGTGTAGGTGTAATTGTTGGTGTATTGGTTGGTAAAGCTGTTGGTGTCATTGTCGGTGTTGCTGTTGATTCGAATGTTGCAGTCAACGTTGCCGTATGACTGGGTGATGGGGTAGCTGTAAGTGTGGCAGTTGGCTCAACGGTTGCCGTCGGTGATGGTGTGACTGTAGGTTGTGCTGTTGCACCACATGCAGTTGTTATTATGACTAGAACCAGAAAGATGATGTAACGTCGCATACGAACCTTATTTATTGTCTACCAACTCAAAACGCTAGCATACCATGCTCTTGTATCCGTCGCTACAGCAAAAAATAGGTGATTATCCTACGTATCGTTCACTGTCACAGTAACGATATGTTCAGTTTGGCGTTCGTCGTAATAGTCGACGGTTAAGGTGTAGGTCGTTGTTGTATCTGGACAGACTTCTTGGTTAGTGTTTGTCGTAATCAACTCGTTATTCAGGGTTAATTGACGGATATTTTGCACATCCCAACGTAGGACGGTGCAGTTACCTCTTGATATGGACTCACTATCGGCACGGAAGAAAACAGCACTTGGGGTAAAGGTTTGGCTGGGTTGTGTAGCTGGAATTGAGTTTTCAGGGACGATGAGGATTTGACCAACTTGGATATTATTAGGGTTGTCGATGCAGTTTGCATCTTGTAATTCTTGAAGCGGTACATTGGCGCGGTTGGCAATAGATGTAAGTGAATCGCCTGCTTGAATTATATAGTTATCGATCCAATTTTCAGGAGGGGGACAGTCAACATCAGGTGTATTAGTGAGAATAGGCGTTGCAGTCGGTTCGATGAGCGTAATTATGCGTTGGAGTTGGTCAAATGCGATATTTTGCAGGTCTATGTAATTATAATTTGTGATGTTCGACAGCTGACTATCTTCATTAACTGTGATTTGCTGACCCGAATTTATGCTCAAGGTCTGTTGGTTGCCACCAATTGTAAACGTCCCCTCAACGCTGATGATTTTTTGTGTATTGTCATCTGACCAAATGATGGCGGTTCCTTGAATTGCAATTTCATGATTATTTATTTGCAATTGGACTTGCTGATTAAGCGGAGTTTGAATAAGCGTGTAGTTATTTTCTACAAAACAAGTAGGTGTTGATCCTGATATAACAAGATAATCATTGCATGTTGTGGGTGTTGGTGTAACAACTGCTGAAGAACAACCAATGCAAGAAAGGAAGATTAAGATATAATTTCTGACTGCTTTAATCATCATCGAATTCATCTGTCGCAAGCACATAATAGGATCCGCGTTTTTGCCCACGTTTTTGTAGAATATTCTTGTTAACTAGGTTCACAAGGTCACGTCGAATTGTCTCAGGATGTACATCTGGGAACATGCCTTTTAAATCACTATTTGTGATACGACTGTTTTTATCTTTGTGTAAGTAAATAAGTGCAGATTCCTGACGCGGGTTTATTTTTTGACCTTTAAATACTCCGTGGAAACTGACGACTGATTGTGGTTTGGTTAATTTCGTTTTTTGTTCTGTTGATTGGTGTTTTTTTGTATTGAGTGGCTTGGTCAGATTGACTTTAAAACCACTAGGGGTGTTTGTAAATTTAGGCGTTTGAAACCCTTTAGACTCCATTAGCTCTATGACGCGGTCAACGCCGTATCCGAGGCGTTCGATGAACCCCATGTCTGAGAGTACTTGTACGATGATTGGATTACGTGAGAATCGCTCATCTTTTATATTATCTAGTGTCATCGGACCTGGTAGTGATCCTGGACTATGAACCTCAAGATGATTGCTATAGATATGAAGCCGAATATTATCCCCTTGTATGCTATAGTCTCGATGGGCAACAGCATTGACAATGAGTTCACGTACTGCTTCCATTGGGTACTCATAATCTTCATCACGCTTCATTGATTGTTTCAATGTGACTGATTTGCGTAAATTATCAGCTAGAAATGTTTCTGTTCTTCGGATTTGTTCAGGTAGTGTGCCTGAAATGTCTTGTCGGTTGAAGGTGTCCCCCATTTTATCACCTGCGAAACGTACAGCTGTAACTTCGGAACTCAGGCTATACTGCTTTGGAGATTTGCCGAAGAGTAAAATACCTGCATTCGTGGGAACAAAATCATCTTGATGTTGGGCTAGACATCCGCGTTGAAACAGGATTTCTTTAACCGAGTATTGGCTCATTCCTGTGAGGCGTTTTGTATATTGCTCAGCATCTTGCCAGTTAATATCTTCAATTGTGCTATCATATGCGATTTCTGACTCATAACTGTGTTCACCACGTGCTAGCATCAAGCGGCGTAATTGTGATGGTGCTAAGGGTTCATTTTCTGTATTGTTGCGTTGAAGATAGTGTCCGTTATGGGCATATACATTCGGTAGACCCTGAGGGATTTGTACGATGAGATATGGTTTATTCCCTAATTCAATAATATAGGGCATGCTGATAAACAAGCGGGGTGTTAATGATAAGGCTATGTCTACTATGTCACGTTGTAACTTATCTATCTCAGACTGCTTAACCGAGTTGACAATTAGTGTACCACCGGAACAATTTGCCATTGCAACTAACGTCTGGGCAAGTTGAATGTCTTGTATTTGTGGTGATGTGAACTGTGCCACATAGTCGGTATCGCCCTTTTTGAGCAGAGTTTCTAGATCAGCTTTTGAGAGTTTCATCGCTACTCATCTGTATCGTCTTGTTCTTCATCCTCCCGACTGCGGGCTTCGGCATCGATGTCTCGTTGGCGTTGGTCGGGTGGGTCTAGTAAGACTAAGTCTATCACTTCTTGCATATCTTCGACAAATTGAATAGTAATATCTTTTTGTACGGGTTTAGGAATGTCTCTGAGATCTTTTTGATTGTCTTTAGGTAAGATGACATGATTAATATTTTGGCGACGCGCTGCCATGACTTTTTCGACAACACCGCCAATTGGTAAAACATGACCCTGTAGGGTGAGTTCACCTGTCATTGCGAAGGTGCTTTTGACTTTTTGTTCTGTAAAAGCGGAGATAAGAGATGTCGCAAGGGTGATGCCTGCAGATGGTCCGTCTTTAGGTACGGCGCCTTCTGGCATATGAATGTGAATATCATAATTGTCAAAGTCGTCTATTGGGATGTCAAAATCATTCGCACGTGACCGCAGGTAACTGAGCGCGATTTGTGCTGATTCTTGTAGTACATCACCTAACTGTCCTGTGAGGGTGAGATTACCTTTCCCCGGCACAAGTGATACCTCAATGGTTTGAATATCGCCACCGACGGGAGTCCACACGAGACCTGTGACAATCCCGATTGTGTCATTCCGATTGATACGTGTATCGATAACTTGTGGTGGTCCTAAGTATTTTTCTACAATTGTTGAGCTGATACGTCTCGGGAAGTGACGCTCTGTTGCAACTAATTTAGCAATTTTTCGGCATATTGTTGCGATTTCACGCTCTAAGTTACGGACACCACTTTCGTAAGTATAATGGCGAATTATATGTTGCAGGGCTTTCGTCTGAAACTGGATACCGTTTTCACTGACACCATTTGCCTTAAGTTGCTTTGGAATAAGAAAGCGTCGTGAGATTTGGATTTTTTCTTCTTCTGTATACCCTTTAAAATCAATAACTTCTAGACGATCTTCTAAGGCTTCTGGTATACCATACAAGTCATTGGCTGTGGTAATGAAGGTGACCTTTGATAAATCATAAGGGACTTCCAAATAGTGATCTGTGAATGCACTGTTTTGCTCTGGGTCAAGGACTTCGAGCAAAGCCGCAGATGGATCTCCCCGAAAATCCGATGTCATTTTGTCGATTTCATCTAACATAAAGACAGGGTTGATTGTTTCTGCACGTTGCATTTGTTGAATAATGCGCCCCGGTAATGCCCCGATGTATGTGCGTCGGTGTCCTCGAATTTCTGCTTCATCACGTACACCCCCCAGGCTCACACGCAAAAATTTGCGTCCTAATGCATCGGCAATGCTCTGACCAAGTGATGTTTTACCAACTCCCGGTGGCCCAACAAAACATAAGATTGGGCTTTTCATTTCCTCACTGGCAAGTTTAAGGACGGCGATATGTTCGATAATACGTGCTTTGACTTTTTCAAGCCCATAATGTGCCTGATCAAGGATTTCTTCGGCCTTGTTTAAATCAAGGTTATCTTCCGTAAGTGCATTCCATGGGATTGTGAGAAGCCAATCAATATAAGTATGAATGACCCCAGATTCTGGTGACATGGGTGGTATTACGTTCAGACGTGACAGTTCTTTCATCGCTTTATCATGAGCATCACGTGGCATCTTAGCTTGAGATATTCGTTCGCTGATCTCTAGAATTTCTGTCTGGAAAACATCTAGTTCTCCAAGTTCTTGTTGGATAATCCGCAGTTGTTCACGCAGATACATTTCACGATGGTTTTCCGCCATCTCATCTTGTAAACGATGGTGAACTTCTTCACGAATTTCATTTTCCTGTAATTCCGATGTCAGCAAGAGGGCAAGTTGCTCGAGCCGTTTTTCAACGTTTAATTCTTCAAGTAGATTTTGTAATTCAGACGGTTTGAATGGAAGTGACGATGCAATTGTATCGCACAATTCACTAGCATTTTCGATTTGTAAAATATAGTCTACTACGCGATCTGGTAGGGCCTCGTGATACTGGGTGGCATGGTTAAATAGCTCGACAACGGTGGTAATAAGAGATTCAATTTTCTCACTTTTTACTACATTCTCAGTTACTGGTCTAACTTTAGCAACCATGTAGTGTTCGCGTGGTTGAATATCAATAATTTCAACGCGTCGTCGCCCATGTACCATGAGATGAGGATTATCAGGGTGGGTGTTTGTAATTTGACCTGGAGCAATTTCTGTTCCTATATGATGTACACTATCCAATACTGAATCATCAGTATCTTGTGGCTCACGACGCTTAACAGTGACTAGTGTTTGATGGTTTTCAGCGGATGCAAGAATAGATTGGAAGATAGTTGGGCTTTGAATAGGTAGAATTGTGTACATTGATGGGAAAATGACATGCTCGTCTACAAAAATGACCGGACGTTGAAATGTACCATCATCATCTAGTGTAGCATTGGGAATATCTGAGAATCCATCGTTTGGGTTGTTTGCCAAGTATTTAACCTTCTAGATGTGTATCTTATGTACGAATAGACTGCTAAGTTTAGCTCAGATTGATGTTAAATGTAAAGCGGGTCTTGTTCCTCAGAATAGACATCAGTAGACTTGTGTCGCTTATGTATATAATAGGACAGATGTTCATGCGCATTTCTTACGGTTTTACACTGCTAGCTGTTGTTGTTGGTGTCATTGTTGTATTTATAATTGGTAGTGTTGTTATCTCTCCACCACTACCCTTGATTGCGTCGGCTGGATTTGATCGTGAAATGATTACACCGAATGCTGATGGTGATAATGATATTGCGACATTCAGTTATTCTTTGTCGCGCACTGCAACAATTGATATGGTACTAGTGGGTGAAGAGGGGCAGATATTCTCATTCCGTGAACAACAGATACGTGGTGATGGTGATTATGCCGTTTTGTTTAGTGGTGTTGTCGATGGATTTATGCTGGAGAATGAAGATATAACAGGTACTGTTGAACGCAGATTGATGCCGAATGGAACTTATACTTGGCAATTAACTGCAACTGAAGAAAATGGCGAAACACAAACTGAAACAGGCACGCTTGAAGTTGTTGATGGGGATTCCCCGTTGCCCATTATGTCTGTGTTTACTGTATCACCATCGACTTTCACGCCGAATCAAGATGGTGTGGATGATCGTGTTGAGATTAATGTGTATCTGGAAAAAGATGTTGAAAGCTTGGATGTTTTCTTGCTTGGTCCCAATAACGTACGGATTCCGATTTCTGCACGAGTTGAAGAACGTGATTACGGTGAAGCAGGACGACATCGTTATGATTATGAAGGAGGCATTGATCTGGGGGCTGATCCACCGCCAGATGGAACATATCGTGTCGTTGCATTGGCTCAGGATGCCGTTGGTCAACGAATACGGGCTGAATCTGAATTAACTATTAGCGTTGGGGGTAAACCTTATGCAGAAATTGCACCGCAAGCAGTGGGTGTGGATGTGATTTTTGATTCTCAGCCATATGATAATAAATTCGCAACGTCACGGGAGGTGTCCGGTGAATTGGTTGCGCAACCTGATAATCCAGAAGCACTAGCGTATTCCCAACAAATTACAATCCCACTTGGTAACATGCTTGTTTTTATGTTGACTGTTGAAAATTATGGAGATGTGCCGATACGGACGACAGGACCTGAACCGGGTACGGTGTATCAGCAAGAGCAACAGGCGGCGACATTGGGTTGGTTTGATGAATCAGGCGCGTGGCGTGTCGGCATACAATGTGCAACATCGCGAACAAGTTATCCATATCGTTGGGCAATTGGCTCAGATGATGATTTGATTGAAGTTTATGATGAAGCAAGTGGGAATACCTATCAATATCTACCTGCTGGTAGTCGGTCGATTGTGTGGGGAGCGGTCCGTTTAACAGAAATCGAAGCACGTAATCCACAGAATTGTTGGGCGGGGCTGATCCATGAAGATGTTGAAGTCAGTATTCGTAATAACAATGTTGGGATGCGAGCTATTTTGATTGTTGATCCTAATGAAGAATCTGAAGAGTAGAAACTGTAAGCCTGTGGTACGATTAACCATATGTCCAACCTGTACATAAAGGGGCAATATGATTAACAAGACACGTATTTATAGACTTATTGGCTTGGTAGGTATTGCTATGATTGTTGCGGCATGTGGTGGCGGTAGCACTGAACCGACTGCCGAACCCATGGCGATACCGACTGAAATTGATGATTTACGGTTTGCCACGACTGAGATTCCTGCGGGTTTGCCGGGGAATCCATTGCAGATGGTGATTCAACCTGTTCAATCTGAGCTGTATGTTGAGCCGGAAGTAACACAAGAGCCTGGTGTTGGTGAAGTTTTATTGCCTGCGAGTAGTACACAACCAGAACTTGATCTTGAGGAAGCGATTCTAGAATACTCGAACGTTACGGTTGATATTGTACCCGTGGCGAAACCTGTGGACGCATTACAAGCATTATGCGGTGCAACTGACACTGTTTCAGCTGTATGGGTGGACGGTGTGTCATTTTCCGCTGCGTTAGCACAGAATTGTGGCGAGCCAATTTATATTGTGCAGCGGCGTATAGACGGCAGCTTTGAAAGTGGTGAAGGTGGACTTGTTCTTGTTTCGCGCCAGCAAAATAACCCATCACTTGCCGGTCTAAATAATGGTATATTCTGTCGATTGGGTGTGGATGATTTCTATTCATGGTTGTTACCATTGATGATCTTTCGTGCAAACAATATTAATCCTTCTAATTTCGAAGCGATTGTCGACTATGATTCAACTGAAGAGATGGTTGATGCTGTTTTGTCTGGCGAATGTACAGGTGCAGGTTTATCCGTATTCGTTTATGAAGAGATTGTCGGGGATGATACTGAAGCATTTGCCGAGCAAGTGAGTGTCGCTTTCAATACACCACCAATCCCATATGCAGTCTTGATGTACCCTGTGGAAATTCAACTTGGTATTCGTGTTGCTTTGAATGAGGGCTTGCAGGAATTGGTTGAAGACGATGATGCAAATGCTTTGTTACAGCTATTTCTTGGTCAAGATCGTTTACGATTAGTTGATCGTGACGATTTTGCTGAGTACGAAGCATTCTTACAAACTGTTGGTTTAGACTTTGCGATTTTAGGAAATTAATGCTGGATTTAGCAATTGTTGTTGTCACGTGGAATAACGCGGACATCATAGAAGATGCATTATCAAGTGTCATTGCAGACTTAGATACAACGCCTTTGTCGTATAAAGTATGGTTAGTAGATAATGCATCGTCGGATAACACTATGGCGGTCGTTCGTGAAAATTTCCCGACTGTGGAGTTAATCGCTAGTGATGAAAATCTAGGGTTTAGTCGGGCGAATAATCTTGCGATGCGCCGTATAGGGTTTGATGGCTTAGAATCTAATAAATTGCCTCGTGCTGTCTATCTTATAAACCCCGACACTATCACTCACCATAATGCTACACAACGACTCTTCGATACGCTTATGTCGCATGACGATGTTGGGGTGGTTGGTGCTCGATTAACATTTGCTGATGGTAGTTTTCAGCACAGCGCTTTTAAATTTCCTGATTTAGGACAAATTTGGACGGAATTTTTTCCGACTCCCGGACGCTTTATCGAGGGAGGATTTAATGGTCGCTATAGCAAAGAGAAATATGCGAGTGATGCTCCGTTTTCAGTTGATTTTACGCTAGGTGCGACGATGATGCTTAAGCGTGATGTATTGTTACAAACGGGCTTGTTCGACGAAGATTTCTTGATTTACTGTGAAGAAGTCGATTGGGCATGGAGAATACGAAATGCCGGATGGAATATTCTGTGTGTACCACAGGCACATGTGACGCATTTAGGTGGTCAAAGCACATCGCAAGTTCGCCCGTGGAGTTTGATCAATCTCTGGAAGAGTCGCTTGCATCTGTATGCTAAACACTACCCAGTTTGGAAACAGTGGGTTGCTCGACGACTTGTTATGTTTGGTATGCAATGCAAAATTGCACAATTAGACCGACAAACTGAACACTATGATGAGATTATTTCGGCATATCAAACAGTATATGATATGGCAAAATCATGACTCATTTAACTGCAATTATCCTCACATATAACGAATCTGAACATATTGAAGCTTGTATTGAGTCCGTAAAATTTGCAGATGATGTTGTTGTTTTTGATTCCTACAGCACAGATGATACCGTTGCATTAGCTGAAGCGTGTGGTGCTGAGGTGATGCAACGTACCTTTGACAACTATGCAGGACAACGTAATGCTGCACTGGATGCGGTTCAAGATCGAACGGATTGGGTGTTGTTTGTTGATGCTGATGAACGTATTCCACAAAATCTCGTTGATGAAATCCGGAACCAAATTAAATCTCAGTCCATCGTTGGTTGGGGGATTCCTCGCCATAACTATATCTTTGGAAAATTGACATTAGGTGCGGGCTGGTTTCCAGATTATCAAACTCGTTTATTGCGGGTAGACTCGGCGCGGTATGATCCTGAACGACAAGTCCATGAGGTTGTCGTTTTGGATGGGGAGGAAGGACAACTTGATAATCCGATGATTCATTACAATTATCGAGATTTAACGCATTTTATTCACAAACAGCAACGTTATGTGGCTTATGATGCACAAATTATGTTTGAACAAGATATTCGTCCAAAATTTCGGAATTTTATTTTACAACCACTCCGTCATTTTTATTGGCGATTTTATACTTTAAAAGGCTATAAAGATGGCTTACATGGCTTGCGATTATCTATGTTAATGGCATGGTATGAATTCCGAAAATATTGGATTCTACGCCAGTTATGGTAGTAGAAATGAAAAATGCACCCGTAGGTGCATCTTTCGATGTTTGGTATGGCTATTGCTGTAGGATGCCGTAACCACCATTTTCGCGCCGATAAAGTACGTTAACTTCTTGCGATTCGGCATTGAGGAACATATAAAATCCGTGATCGAGTAGTTCTAATTGGTCAATGGCTTCACCTTCACTCATTGGAACAAGTTCGACCTGTTTGCGACGGATAATATCTTCTTCTAATTCAGGTTCTTCGACTTCAGGTATATCATATTCAGGAACTTCTTCTGCGACATTAAGTTCTTCAACTGTTGCCTGATATTTGTTATATCCACGTTTTTTGTTACGACGTTTGCCTTTAAACCGATCAATCTGGCGATAAAGTTTATTGACGGCATGGTTGACCGCATGGCGAATACTATCGCGATTATCTATGTCGACTTTTTCTTCGGCGCGTAAAATTGCTCCGCGAGAGTGATGCACGGTGATTTGTGCGATAGCAAGGTCTGCGCCACGGTGGGTTTTTTGAACAGAAAGTTCAACCCTAACCTGTGAGATATTGGGTAAGTAACGATCTAATTTATCAACCTTTGATCGTGTGTACTCATCAAGCCCGTCGGTAACTTTAATACCATCGCCATGAATCTTGACATCCATTGCTACGCTCCTTTTATAGATTAAATAAAAAGTTAAGCATGGGTTACAGTGAGGGCATACACCGTTTTTGCACCAGCCGATAATAAGGCTGTGGCACAAGAATCGAGTGTTGAACCCGTTGTAACCACATCATCAATGATAAGAACCGATAAATCTGTAACATCAATAGTTACGTCAAATGCGTCCTTTACATTTTCGCGTCGTTCAGAGGCACTCAGCCCAACCTGTTGATTTGTATCGCGATGACGTTGGAGTAAATTCGGTTGGCAGGTGATGTTACTCATAGATTCCACCTGTTGACTGAGTAGATATGCTTGATTATACCCTCTTTTTTGTTCTCTCGCAGCGAACAATGGTACTGGAACAATAGTGTCAATTATCCATTGTTTTGTCTGGAGAGCTGTCGTGAGGCGATTACCCAGAGGGATTGCTAAATGTGGTGTATTGTAATATTTAAGAGATTGTATGGCTTCTTGCAATTTCCCTGTGTGATGACCTGTAGCGCATAAGCCCGCGAGGTTATTTTGTGAAAGATCAGTGATAGTGATTGGAACTGTATTAAGTTCGGCAAGACAAACATCACACCAATGTGTATCAACGCGCCCACAACCGTGACATGTTGGCGGGAAGATAAGATCAACAAACCAGTTGATACTTGCTTGTAATCGCGAATTAGACGCAGAAAGCCCACGGGATGCGTGAGCTTCTGTTTGAGTGTTCAATTTGTATTCCTGTTATTTGGTGTGATGAAGACGGTCGCTATATGGTAACGCCGAGGTTCATCACCTGAATAACTGCAGGCCCAAGTAATACAATCCAGATGGAAGGGAAGATGAGCAATACCATTGGGATCATCATCTTAACAGGTGCTTGCTGCGCTTTTTCTTGTGCACGCTGGCGACGTTTAGTACGCATCTGGTCAGATTGTACGCGCAAAATCTTAGACATACTCACACCAAGTTGTTCAGATTGAATGATTGCAGCTGTAAATGTGTTGACATCGGGTACATCCATACGATCTGCCATATCCTTAAGTGCATCACGGCGGAGTTTACCAAGCTGAATTTCTCGCAGAACACGACCAAACGCTAGAGCCAGTTCATTATCCCATTTTTCATAGACTTTACCCATTGCCGCATCAAAACCAAGACCTGCTTCCACACAAATTGTGAGAAGATCAAGTGCATCAGGTAGAGCTTTAAGAATGTTTTCCTGACGTTTTTTGATTTTGCTGCGTAACGAGAGGACTGGGAAATAGTAACCTAATGCCAAACCACCAAAGGTGTAAAGAATCGCTTCGCCAATCGGTACAGACATGACAACGAAACCCAGGAGTAGACCAATAACACCAAAGATCACCGTAAATAGAATTCGCTGTAGGAAGAATTGGGTTGGGTCTGTAGTTTGTCCTGCTAATTCTAATTGATGGCGTGTTGTCTCTAGTTGTTTCTGCGGTGTAAATTTGACGACAATTTGAGATAGTGTTTCGACAGCAGGTAGAATAATACGATCGCGGAAAGACAGCGATAGCTCAATTTCTTCGAGTGAGTCCGGGATAACCTCAGTTTCATATTGAGCTAAACGATCTTGAAGTGGATCACGTCCACTATCCTCACGTAGACCAACATAAACCAACGCACCAATAACGCCAAATACGACAAGGGCGATTATGAGAGGGAGAAGGAGTTCCATTCTGTAATATAACCTTTCTTAAATCTCGATATCGATGATTTTTTGGATAACAGCTGATCCGATACCAATCAGTGCAAGACCTCCACCAATCATAGGCCAACCACAAGCGCGATCAGTAAATAGTACACCCATATAACCAGGATTTGCCAAATTTAGAAACAACGCAAGACCAATCGGCAAGAAACTAATTAGATAGCCTGTAATGCGACCTTGTGAGGTTAATACACGAATCTCACCTTTAAGTTTAATACGTTCACGAATAGTGTGACTGATGACTTCGAGAATTTCTGCCAGATTACCACCCACTTCACGTTGAATGTTAACGGCTGTAACCACAAGATCGAGATCTTCACTTTCAACGCGTTCGAGTAAGTGTTCAAGGGCATCAGGCATATCAATACCAATTTGTACCTCTTGGACAACCCGCTGGAACTCAGTCATGGTAGGTTCTGGTGCATCTTTGGCAATAGCTTCCATTGCCTGCAAAACACTATAGCCGGAACGCAGAGCATTCACCCATAAACCAAGTGTATCAGGCAGTTGTGTTTCGAATGCGATTAGCCGTGAACCGATGATACGATTAACATAAATGCGTGGGGCAAAGAACCCAATGAAGGCTGCGGCAACAGACATTACAGGATCGCCTGGAAATAGGAATAACCAGCCAAGTGTTAATGCGCCACCTGATGCGACAACATGTAGTGCTGCGAATTCAGCAACTGTTAACTTGATATTTGCTCGGGCAAGTTTCCTTCGCCACGTCTTACCAAACTTACGCTCTTGTAAAGCATTGTTGAGTGGATTAAGGATTGCTGATCTTGCATCACCATTTGATCCGTCACCTTCGACTTCATCATCTGGGCCCTCAATATTGAACAATGATTGTGCTTCTTGGTCATCTTCAAAGCGACCAAAACGTTCTTCGACGAGATTTTCTTCCGAGCGCGTCATAAAAATACCTGCAATTACAATAATTACAGCAAGTGTACCCGCGCCGGCTAAGATAATAATTGGATCCATATATTACTCCACATACACAGTCTACTACTATTGTAGTGTGAAAATAGTAAGTGCGTCAACAAGTGACGCACCCCAAAACCTGTTATTTACGTTAGGATTTCGTTGTTATTTGACTAACGACGTTGCCCGACACCAAAGACTGATGGCGGCAAATTGATACCAGCGTCTTCAATGCGATCAATAAACTTTGGACGAATACCAGTTGGGCGAATACGACCAACAATCTTGCCTTTTTCGAAAGATGTTTGTTCAAACTCAAAGATGTCGGTCATGGTAATCATTTCACCTTCCATACCTTGTACTTCGGTGATGAACAAAACCTTACGCGATCCATCTCGCAGACGTTGTTGTTGAACAATACAATCTACCGCACTAGCGATCTGTTCACGAATCGCGCGAACTGGCAAATCCATACCAGCCATTAAGCACATTACCTCGAGGCGGGAGAGGGTATCACGTGGTGTATTCGCGTGAGCTGTTGTCAGTGATCCATCATGTCCAGTGTTCATTGCCTGGAGCATATCGAGTGCTTCACCACCACGACACTCCCCGACCACAATCCGTTCAGGACGCATACGCAAACAGTTGATCACAAGATCTCGAATGCTAACTTCACCTCGTCCCTCAATATTGGGTGGACGACTTTCAAGTGTAACTACATGTTCCTGCTGGAGTTGAAGTTCTGCCGCATTTTCTACTGTGATGATACGTTCGTCATTAGGAATAAAGCTGGACAAAACATTCAAAAGTGTTGTTTTACCAGATCCTGTACCACCAGCAACCACCATGTTTAGACGCGCGATTACACATGAACGCAAGAATTCTGCGATACCTTCGGTCATTGATCCGAAGCGAACTAAGTCAGAGATGCCAAGTGGTGACGAGGAGAATTTACGAATGGTAATGGTTGGTCCACAAAGTGCAATTGGTCGAATTACAACATTTACACGAGATCCATCCGGTAGGCGAGCATCAACAAGTGGTGAGCTTTCATCAACGCGACGACCTAGTGGTGATACGATACGGTCAATAATACGCATAACATGTTCGTCACTATCGAAAGTGACAGGTGCACGGGTGAGATTACCTTTACGTTCTACAAAGATATTCTTAGGACCATTTACCATGATTTCAGAAATAGATTCATCTTGTAGAAGAATTTCTAACGGCCCGAATCCAATAATTTCTGCTACCACAACCTCGAATAGCCGCTGACGTTCTGCCTTCGATAGAACCATATTCTCTTCGGCTAGAATTGAATTAAATAGTTCTTGAATCTGACGACGCACCTCATCTTTACGATTGATGTCCAATGATGGGTCGAGTTCGGCAATCAACTTGTTCTGAATACGGACTTTGAGATCACTATAGTCACTGCCTGATTGTCCACCTCTACTGGATCGTGGATTTTGATTGACAGCTTGCTTGCGTGTTGCGGATGTTGGACGCTTTGGTTTTCCATCCTCTCCACCGCCGCCACCTGATGATCCGCCGCCGCTGGATCCACCCTTTTTGTTGATGCGATTAAGTAAGGACATTTGTGCCTCCGATAAATAAAAATAGAAGTGAGGATGAAGGGTTATCTATATTTTATGATAACCCTATTTTGTTTTAAATTAATTAACGTCTTCCAAAAATACTGCTTAGACCACCGCGTTTTTCGGTTTCTTGCTCTTGTTCATCTTCTGTGCCTGTTCCCATCAATGACGCATAAATCTGATTCGCAAGGTCTACATAGTCCCGCGTTGGGGATTTTGAGTGGTCACGTTCAAGGGCAATGAGTGGAATACCCTTGTTGATTGCATGTAACACTGCACGCTCTACATTTTCTCCACCTGGGATTTGGGCACTGACTGGACGTTTGAGCCAATTTTCGATTCGTTCTGACGTAATTCCTGACCCTTTACGACGATCATCATTTGCCCGATTCAAAGTTAGGACGACTTTCTCTTGTGGGTAGGCAAGTTGGTCAAATAAATCAAGAACAAGACGTGAATTTTTAACAGATGGAAGAGTTGGATTTACAACGAGCATAATCTTTGTGGCAATATCAAGCAAGGGAATATTGACTGCATCTAATGTGCTAGCTGTATCTACAACAATGAAATCGTAATATGTGTTGATTTTTGCAACGATCTCGCGAACAGCGTCAGGGTAATTTTCACGGATTTCATCTGCCAGTGCCGGACGAGCTGGGCCGAGTAAGGATTTCAAACCACTATCATGGGTGACCACAATATTGTCTAAGAAGTCTGTATCTAATTCTTCAACATCTTCGGCAATATCTGCAATCGTGGATTGCGCCGTGAGATTTAAGAACATCCCGATATCACCAAATTGCAAATCAGCATCAATCAGTAATACCTTAACACCTTCACGCATGAGTCCGGAGGCGAGATTAGTAGCAATTGTCGTACACCCTGCGCCACCCTGAGGACTATAGACCACAATAATATGTCCAGCACGGTCGCCGTCGTTTTCTTTTTTGAGATCATCAGGGTCAATAAGGACGGGACCACCAACATTGTTCTGCATTTGCTCGTATTGTCTACGAATAATTTCATATTGTTCGTAAACGCTACGGATAGTGCTATACAATTTATCCATATTAACGGGTTTACTCAAGAAGAAGCGCGCACCTGCTAGCATTGCCCGTTGCATATAATCGGAATCATTTTGAACAGACATCATAATAACACCGACGGTTGGGACTGCCTTTGTAACGAGGCTTGCGGCTTCTAGACCGTCCATATCCGGCATATTGATGTCCATGATAATAATATCTGGACGGAGTTCTTTTGCTAATTCGACACCTTCACGCCCGTTGCCAGCAGATCCGACAACTTTAAAATCAGTTTCGAAGGCCAGGAGTTTTTTGATACTTTCGCGAGTTTCGGCGATGTCATCAACTAGGAGAATTTTAATTTCGTCTACCATTGGTGTTTGCCTATTGAACTAGTGCTTGACTGATTTGGTTATATTTCTGAGTGTTTCTGATTTTGTTAGTTTGAAGCAATTTCTATGTATTATCTCAATATTACTCTTGTTTAGAGGTTTTGTTATTGACATGGCTCTATCTAGACAATGTAGAGTACTAACACACTTGCTTTTTACTTTGTAATCTAGGTGAGACATGAGGAACTAGGTAAGCTCGCTCATGCCTCAACATTACTGTCAGTGATAACTGTTCGTATCATATTAAAATCAACGAACGGTATATCTGCTGCTACTTTATTCAGTACGGAGTTGAATCCGCTCGCCGATAAACAATTGACGGATGCTATCGGGTGCAGGTTCAATGGAGAAATCTACAGGACTAGGTACGTCAATTTGGAATGTTTCGGTAATATACTGTAAGTTCACTGGAACCGTTGGGACCTGCGATGTTGATGTTGCTGATCGTAGCGCAAATGTGATTGGGAGACGAGCTTCCATCATCCAAGTTAGGACAACAGCATCTTGTGGCGAAACACCCAAGGTGATAATGTCTGGACGTGGTGGAACAGCTGTCGGTGCTGCGGTTGCGTTGCGGTTTGCTGTCGAGCCACCGGCTTCCGCTTCTGGATCAACAGTAGGTACGGGTGACGGGGTTGGAACAACTTTGAACAACCGCCCATCAATCGGGAAATTACCTACCCAAATAACGAGTGCCTCTTGAACCGTACGTTGAGATACCATACGTGGGCGTTGCGGTTCTGATGGTCCAACGATAACGGATTGTGTCACACCACCACCCACGTTGAATGCACCATCGAAACGTCCCTCGATACCTTGTCGTACTTCAAAAGTTTCGGGGTCAACTAGAGAAACAATATTCGGTTCAATACTCTGGAAAACAGGATCAATATCAACGAACAGCAAGGTTACCATGACATCAACGCGATCACCGGGTTGAATTGCATAAGCAACACTGGTGATACGATCCATCGGTACGGATACTGCTACACGATTATTTGGTAGGACTGCTGCTGCATCAGACCCGACATTTGCAAGGTTCGATAAATCTTCAACAAGCATATTCGTCAAAATCGGCTGTTCACGGAAGATGTCTGTACGAGCTTTCTTACCAATAACAAGCTCAACATCAAAAATTGCTGCCGCTGGTGCAGATTCCTCTGGCCAACGACGTGTTGTTACTGCGTTGGGCGGAATGGTAAAACCACGTGGAATCTGTTGAACAGCAATAACTAGCTCAACCATAGGCATTGGTGTAATGGTTGGCGCAGGTGTGTCTGTAGGACCAGAACTGGTATTGCCTCCACCAGTGTTTGCGTCACTGGTGTTGTCAGTTGCGGCATTACCTCCACCGCCACCACCGCTGAGACCTGGTAAAACAACTGCTGCAACAACACCAATGATGATAACAACAATTGCAATTACAATAACGAGCCGAAGCCGAGGATTCATAATTTCCTCCGTCAAGATAAATCCATAGAATAGTGATACAAATTGTTAATTAAATTGACAAATACTCAACACAGTTTTGATTACTCTCTTAACTGTAGTGTAGTCCATTGACAGGAATTGTCAAACAATACTATTGTCCTAAACCAAATCCTGCCTATTTTGTAATGATAATCAGTCTATTGGCACTTCAATACGAACTGCAGTTCCTTCATTTTCACTACTTTGCACTGTCATGTCACCACCGACAAGTTCTACTTTATTACGAAGCATAATCATGGCAGAAATGCGTGGGTCTTCAACGACAGAGTCATCATCAGTTTCAAAGACTGTATCTGAATCAAAGCCTTTGCCATCATCCTCTACAAGGATTTTGACAGGGTCACTTGTCATATCTAAACGAATCTTTACTTCGGTGGTTGCGGCAAAGTCTCGTGCCATACTCATCAGGTCTTGAATTGTACGGAAAATGAAGACTTCCCGATAATTTTCCATACGCCGATCTTCATTGAGAATTTCGTATTCGGTATGAATATCGTTCTTTTCTGCAAACGAATTGGAATATCGCCGGACTGTTGCGGCAACACCAAGATCATCCAACATCATTGGACGTAGATCGAAAATGAAATCACGAATTTTCTGAAATGTACGGCTGGCATTGGTTTTGAGGTTATCAAGCTCTGCCGCTGCACGATCTGGGTCACGATCAAAGAGTCGCTGACAAATTTCTGCCTGCAAAATGAAATTCGTTAACGATTGCGCTGGTCCATCATGCATGACACGAGATAAGCGTTTGCGCTCTTCTTCTTGTGCGTTGATGATTCCAACAATGTCGACCTCGCCACGTGATCTGCTGTCATCTTCATCCATTGCTTCGAGGTAATCTACACCTTCAATTTGACTAAGAATTTGTGAGAAAACCGCTTGTTGTTTTTCAAGATAGTCGTATTGCCCTTCAATTTTTTCAAGTTGCCCGCGCATTGTTGCTAGGCGAAAGCGAACTTCAAGGGCTTCGTCATATTTATCTCGAATATCTTCACGGGGGGTAGTGTCAAGATTTTCTTTAACTGTTTGTAACTCGGTTGCGATACTAGAATAACGTTGTTGTTCTTTATCAACAGAGAGTTGAATCTGTTCTATTTGGTCTTTAATTTCTCTTAAGCGACGTTTAGTACTACCCATTTGTTCCGTGAGCAGGTCTACAATTTCGTCTTTGGGATTATCGTCAGTAAAAAATTCTTCTCTATCCATATTTATATTGTCCTATTCATCTTTAGAGCGAGAATCAACACGTACCCAGCCACGTCGAATCGCGGTGATTGCTGCTTGTGTCCGGTCATCGACATTGAGTTTCTTTAACACAGAAGTCATATGATTTTTGACTGTTTGCTGGCTGATACCCAATTTATAAGCGATTTCTTTGTTACTCATTCCTTTTGTAACATGCTTCAGAATTTCTGTTTCACGTGGGCTGAGTGGTGAATAATGATCTTCACCATCAATTGTATAGGGACCCGATAACTCACGAATTTGTTCGTCAAGCCATTTATCACGTTGGTCTTTGGACATCCGTTCATTATTGATTACATAGTATCCTTGGCGTACGGTTTCTATAATTTTGATGAGAACTTCTGGTTTGATGTCCTTCGGGCAATAGGATGATGCCCCGACACTAATTGCATGTACGACTTGTTCTGTATCATGATACGCTGTCAATATGATAATTGGCAAGTTAGGTCGTTCAGATTTAATCTGTCTGGCAACTTGTAATCCATTCATGCCACCCGGTAGGTTGACATCAAGAAGAATTACATCTGGTGATAGACGACGAGCATCTTCGACTGCACGTTGACCATCTTCACTTTGCCCGACGATAACAATATTGTCCTCATATTCCATAATCTGTTCGAGTCCAGCTCGGAAAAGAGGGTGGTCATCAACAATAAGAAGGCGTATAGGGGTTTTGTTGCCCATAAATTCGGTAACCAAAAAGTTGGTTACTTATCCTTTCGATACTGACAATAAGTTAAATATCTCATATACTCCCAGCTATCTTAACAAGACAGTAATTTAATGCTGTCTAATAATTTTATGCTGCATTTACTTTTGTATATTATGCTATGAGACAGGTTTGGTATGATATTAAAATTAGTACTATTGTACTTGTAGTATAGCAAAAACAAAATTTTGTGACAATCAAACCACAACTAAAGTATGGAGGCAGACAAATTTGGAACGTGTTGAGCAAAATGGTTTAGCATATTATCGACACGAAACATGGGATAATCTCAAGCACGGTGTGTTTACACGTCACGGTGGTGTGAGTAAGTCTTATTGGGCATCGCTAAATGTCGGCGGGACTAACGGTGATGATGTTGATGCAGTGCGTATCAATCATGACAAGATGTATGAAGCTTTGGATGTGAATGCTGAATGTGCGGTTACAACTTGGTTGGTGCATGGCGTAGACACAGTTGTTGCGACTCAGCCAGTTGTGGGGCGGCGTTGGCTGGCAAAAGCCGATGGAGTCGTTACAAATCGCAAAGACCTACCTTTAGTGATGCGTTATGCAGATTGTGTACCGTTGTTGGCTTATGATCCGAAAAAAGAAGTTATTGCTTTAGGACATGCGGGTTGGCGCGGCACAGTCAACGGCATGGGTACAAGCCTCGTTAAAACAATGCAACATTTCTATGATTGTGTTCCTGAAGACATTGAAGTTGTGATTGGACCATCTATCTCACAGGAAAATTATCAGGTAGGTGAGGAAGTTGTGGACGCTGTCATTGAATACTATGGTGAGGAAGCTGGTTTGATCCGGCGTGACCCATCCGATGACACAGCATATCTCGATTTATGGAAAGCAAACCAACTTGACTTTGAGCGACAGGGGGTTTCCCAAGTATCTACCATGGGTATCTGTACATTTGATAACACACAAGATTTCTTCTCTCATCGTGGCGAGAAGGGCAAAACAGGCCGTTTTGGTGTGGTGATGTCATTATGAGTATTGCAGATAACTTAAAGCATGTTAATGAAACGATTGTATCTGCTTGTGCTAAAGTGAATCGTAATCCAGATGACATCACATTAGTCGCTGTAAGCAAAAAGAAACCAGTTGCTGATATATTAGAGGCAATTGAAGCGGGTCAGCAACATTTTGGTGAAAATCGCGTAGAAGAAAGTACAGTCAAAATTCCGCAGGTGAATGCACAAATTGATTTACCTGTTACATGGCATATGATAGGACACATTCAAAGCCGTAAAGCTAAGATAATAGCACCATTGTTTGATGTGATTCATTCAATAGATAGTGTGAAATTAGCTAAGAAGCTATCGTCATTAGCGGAACAGAATGAGAAGGTGATCGATGTCTTGGTGGAATGTAATGTATCTGGTGAAGACGCAAAACACGGTTTTAATGGATACAATTGGGTGCGTAATCAAGCTGTTAAAGACCATCTATGGCAAGATATAGAAACAATCATTAACTTGCCAAATTTACGTGTCTGCGGTTTGATGACAATGGCGCCATTTGTTGATGATATTGGTGTAATTCGCCCAATATTTGCAGATTTGTTTGCACTGAGGGAAGAGTTACAAACATCTTTTAAGGTCACAATGCCAGAACTTAGTATGGGCATGACCAATGATTATGCAATAGCAATTGAAGAGGGCGCTACGATGATTCGTGTCGGGCGGGCTATCTTCGGAGAACGTCAGTATTAGTGTAATGTTCGTAAAGAGAGGTATATTCACATGGGTAGTATCTTAGCAATTCTGATCTGGTTCTTGCAAATTTACCAGTTCCTCATCATCGCACGTGTGTTATTGAGTTGGTTACCAAACGTGGACTATAGTAATCCGATTGTGCAGTTTCTTTACCAAGCCACAGAGCCTGTGCTTGCACCGATCCGTAATGCACTTCCACAGATGAATGGTTTGGATCTTAGTCCAATTGTTGTGTGGTTTGGGATTACGATTCTCACACAAATGATTATCATGATGTAAACGTATCAAATACGTTCGAGTTGTGGTGTAAAATTCAGAAGCCTTGTACAATACCTATATTGTTGTACAGGGCTTTTTCTGTGTAACATAAGGACATGATGTTAATTGTAAAAAAGGCAGTGTTTCATGAGCGATAGAAAATTCGAAATTACAGATGCACGTGGCGGTGCTGCATTGGGTGTACGTGTTGTTACCCGTGCGGCAGAAACTGAACTTGCTGGACGTAATGATGACAATACATTGAAAATTCGATTAAAATCAACGCCAGCGGGTGATCCATCGGCTAACCAAGAATTGGTTGAATTTTTAGCAGAAAAATTAGAAGTTGATACATCGAGGATTGAAATTGTTGCGGGTGAATCTAACCGCGATAAAATATTGAGCATTGAAGGCATGACAGTTAATCAAGTCGAAGAAAAACTTGGCTTATAAACCGTCTAACATATCCAATAAAGAGTGAATTTTTGCTATGCCTAGATTGTCGGGGTGGTTATTATTATTGTTGAGTATTGTTGCATGTTCGCCACAAGCTGTTGATACACCAATACCAACATTAACACTGATTCCTCCCACAGTTACACCAACTGTGACACCAATTATCCCGACAACAACCCCACAGGATTTGCCAGTTGCTCAGGATTTTGTCTTAACGCCATCACCTATGCCATTACAACCTATGATTAACTCGGATATGACTGTTGATTCTGAGGTCATTTTGACAACACGTCAACATCTTGCAGATAATACCGGTGTTGCTACTGATTTAATTCAATTAATCAAAGTATCTCCACGTATCTATTACAATGCCGACTGTACAACCGGCCAGCAAATTATCCCACCTCCGTTTAGTAATGGGTATGAGGTTGTGTGGGTATTAGATAATCAGACCCATCTATATCTCACTTGGGATGATACAGCGTTTGTTTGGTGTGAAATTGAGCGCTTGCGTGGAGATTATTTGACGGCGATTGATCCGATTGCAGCTGAACTATCAGCATTAGCATTGCGTCTTGTCCGCCAAAATGATGAAGTTGATGGTGAATCTGTTACCTTAGAGGATGTTGTGCCGATGCAGTGGCAAGACAGTAGTCTTGGGTGTCCCCAAGAAGGACAGACTTATACCTCTGTACAGATTGATGGGTATCGTATTGTGGTAACTGATGAGGAGACAAGCTATTTATTCCATACGGATTCTGTACAGCTTGTCCCCTGTGAATTTGATCGTGCGACTAATTAACAAGTGGTAAGGGTTGTCCCATCCTCAATTGTAAGTCACTTAATGCTTGGTAGGCTGTGTCACGAATGACCGCTTCTTGATCGTTGAGCAGTTGATATAAATCTGGAATATTCTCATAAACTGCTAATTGTCCTGATGCTGTTGTTGCAAGGAAGCGCACCACAACTTCTGGCTCACGCATTGCCATGTTAAGTAATTGTTTGCCACTCGCTTCGATAGCATTTTCATCATCTAATTCTGCAGACCACTCCTGCAACCATGGCAGTGTGATGACTTGTGGATAACCGTGGGCACCCTTATTTTTCTGTGACTGGCGATCGACAAATGCCGTTTGGGCTGTTTGTTTGACAAACCATTGTTGTTCATTAAGATATGTACGATAGAGCTCTTCTAACGCCCATGTTGTTCGGAGTCGATGCACACCATATACGGCTGCACGACGAACACGGAGCATTTCTTTATATTCCTTTTCATTGAGGAGTTCCCACAAAATTTCATAGCCCATATCGGGCTTGTCCGCAAAGGTTTCTGTAATTGCTTGTTGAACGCGTTCTGACTGCGTATCAAATAATTCTGATGATAATATCTCAACAGCCTCTTCTGTGTGAATATTGCCAATGGCAAGCGCTGACGAAATTTTGACATTGTCTTCGGGGTCATTTAAGAATGCAGTCAGATTGTTTAGAAAATTTTCTTGTTGTAGAACACCGATGCCTAAAATTGATAAACGACGTACATCGGCATTGGTATGTTGTGTTCCCCGACCAAATATTTTACTAATGGCATTGTCGCGTGTTGTTATTAACGCCGCTGCAATTCGCTCCCGACCTGTCATATACTGACTTGGGGCGACAAACATTTGCCCTAGATAGTTGAGGTATTTGTTGCGCCATTCGACGAGATTATCGCTGTAACGTAACCATTGAACCACATCAAGAATATTGTTATAAAGGATGTCGGTTGAGTTACTCATTTTGGTTTCGACAGCTAACGAAATATCCATGCCAGAGCTGGCATAGGCAATTGCTTGTGCCCATTGAGGATTATTAGCTTTTTCGGCGAGAATTGTTTCATCTGCTCGTATAAGATTCTGGCTGGCAAGATAACTGGCAATATAAACTTGACGGAAGCGGTAGCGGTTACCCTGATACCGTTGTACAAGCCTATGTTTAATGAGTTGAGAGAGTAATTTGTTAACAGTTCGACGAATTTGACGCGCCTCTTTTGTCTCGTCTTTAACATCTTCCTCACTTGCTTCGGCTTCCTCGACTTCATCCACGTTTTCTGACATTGACCCTGATGTCGTATGGTCTGCAAAATCAGCATCTTCAAATTCGCTAAAGTCGTCATCATCACTATCAAATGGATCACCTAGCTCTTGCTCAAATTCATCTGCAAAGGTTGTTGATGAATCTTCGAACTCTGCAAAATCATCGTCATCATCTATTTGATCGGTTGTACCGACTGCTTGAGTAGTTGTTTGACCCTCAAGCGCAAGTTCTATATCTACCCATTCATTGAGCGTAAAGAAGTGTTTGTCAAGCTGAAGCTCGGCAGCATTGACCATCATTGAAATAGCATCTTCTGTATCTTCAAATTGGCTGGTCATATATTGATACATCCAACTTGAATAATCGTTAAATTCAGAGTCGAATTCAGCATCTAATAATTGACTTCGAATTTTTAACGTTGTCTCGAACGGATTTAAACCCCATGTATTATGGATAAGTTCTTGTTTTTGCTCTTCGTCAACAGTAACACGGCGTTGGTCGATTATATCTGACCAGTTTGTGGTGAGTTTCTCGATATAAGTTTTGGTTTCTTGATAACTCCACGGGCGTAAGTGTATTGGTGTGAACCCTGCGTGTTGCAGGCCACCATAGCCACGCGCTGAGCCTGTTACAATAATGAAGTTTTGACTGTATTCATCCATAAGCGCATGTAGCCATGCGATCTTTTGTTGTTGCTCTGCAGCAGGAAGTTCATCTAATCCATCTAATAAGAGCAAGCAGACCCCGTCATCAAGAAAACGATATATTTTGCGTGGTATTGTCTTGGATGTAATGTTACCTGTCTGGTATTGTAAAGCTCGAATAAGGGGTTCGGCTGGGTCAACATCCCCGCGCCATGATCGACTACTAAGGCGTACATTAGCAAGATGAATATAAATAGGTGCCATTTGACGAAATGGTGATACAAAGACCGAGGAATCTATTTCGGATATATCAACGCCGAGATCCTCACGTACTTGTTCTTTTGCACGTTGCTGAATTGCAACGCGTGTTTTGGCACGCTCTTCACGTTCCTCGCGCGATAATTCCGCTTCTTCTTCATTTATGCGTTCTTCAACAGGATCGTGAGGGGGACTAAATTCGACTTTCCCCATACTCCACAGTGCTATTGCCATAAGTGCTGTTGTTCGTCCGCTACCTGGTAGACCCAGTAGAGCAATTGCACGATCCCCATATCCAAGTTCTTCTATCGTAATTGTGTTGATGTTATATGGTTGGTGTAAATAAGGATGATCTGGTACAAATGGCACAACTTCAAATGGTTTACGTAAAGCATCGTCTTCATCGACGCTTACTTTGAGTTCGCGGTCTGGGATAAAGCGGGGTTCGATCAAAATATCGCTGAGGTCTACTTTATCATGGAAAAGATGAGCATTAAGGGCATATTTAGTCAATTCGTTGACATAGCGGCGGTCACCACCCATTGTGGCAAACGATTGTGCTGAATCTACTTGGGAGTTTAAGCTATTGCGAATAGCGCTAAGAATATGACGTGACTGATAGAGCGCATATCCTGTAAGTAGGCCTGCACCATAACCAATACCTGCACTTTGCAAATCTATATCAAATCCCATAATTCACTCCTCTTAGCGAACTAAAATGCGACCACAATTTTGACAGTAGACTAAGCTATTACCCTGATTGAGTACCCCAATGATTGTGTTATTCTGTTCAATGCCACAAGCAGTACATGTTTTTCCTTCGACTTGAGCGACTGGTCGATTTGCTTTGGATGTACGTAAGCTGTTATATATCTTCATTGCAGATGGCTCGACTACTTTTACAGCGGCTTTACGATCTTGCATGAGCTTTTCGGCTTCTACTGTGAGTGTTTGTTTTTCATCAAGCAAGTCTTGATGTTCGGCTTCCCAATCAGTTGTTATTTCTTGGAGTGTGGCTTGTGCCTCATCAAATGTAGCTTGAGCATCATCCCTAGCAACCATTGCTTCTAGGAGTTTGTCATCGAGAGTTTCTCTTCTACGGTTTAGCGACTCGACTTCATTTTGCATATCCTGTAGCTCTTTGGGATTTTTGACATTGCCACTATACAAACGAGATTCAGTTGCTTTTTGTTTAGTAACAACAGCTTCAATTTGTAGTTCTATATCCTTAAAGGCTTTAGATGCGTCTTCTAAACTGGCTTGGGTAAGGTCAAAATCTTGTTGAGCCTCTTGAACAATATCATTATCTTCTAATAAGGTTTTGATTTCTTTAATACGCTTAGTGCGCTCAATCACTGCTAATTCAAACTCTTGTACGCGATATAATGCACGGGCTTGTGACATTCCCTAATATCCTTAATGCGAATTCCGATTAATTATGATACTTTTTGATATACTTACATTGTAAACAATAGTTATGCACTTGCCCAATTAAGAAGGTGGATGGTTGTATGCAGTCGGGTATTACAGGACATGTGAATCCGTCGGAATGGCGGTGGGTTTTTATCGTCAGTATCCTATTGGTTGGATTAGGGTTTATCCCATTTTTATGGGTTGTCATCAATAGTGATGCTGATACAACATGGCAATTTATGGGAGCTTTACATGGTCATATTGAAGCATCTGCTTATATAACAAGAATTCATCAAGGCATGCAAGGTGATATTCTGGTCCAGTTTATGCATACACCGGAAGTCCATAACAATGTTATCTTACAACCAATTTATCCGTTGTTAGGTCTGGTGAGTCGCTTAGCATCAGATAATTTATCGCCGATTCTTGTTTTCCATGTTGCGCGTGTCAGTGTAACGGTTTTCATGTATATGGCGCTCTACCAACTTGCTGCAACGATATGGACAAAAGTACGCACACGTCGGATCTTTTTTGTATTGATTGCTGTAGGGAGTGGTTTTGGATGGGTCAATCTATTGATCGCATCAATAACAGGTATAACAACTGTTCCATTGGATTTGACATATGCTCATATATCTCCATTCTATAGTGGATTAACCAGTATTCATGTGCCAATAGCGATTACCTGTATAGCCTTATTATCAGCGATTATTGTGTCTGAATTTCGCCCTGGTGTTACAACTCTACCGTCGGTGCAGAACAGTGGTTTGATAGCCTTCTTGCTTGGCATCGTTTTGGTGCTGATGTATACCGAAGCTTATATCATGATTGCAATTGCATTAATTATTACTAGTATAGCGCAGTGGTATTTCGCAAAATCAGTAAGTAGACGTGAATTGTTGTGGATGATGTGGACACTTGTACCCGCATTGCCATTCTTAATTTATTCGATTTTGGTTATCCGTAGTAATCCGTTTATCCAAGAATGGATTCGTCAACGGTCGAGTGAAACAGTCGACCCAATACAATTGGTACTTGCTCTAGGTTTAATGATATGGATTGGTCTACCTGCTCTGACCCGCGCAGTACGTCGTTTTGAGTCAGACAGTGACCGATATATGATTATTTGGTTATTGGTATCTTGCCTTGGATCATTTTTACCTCTGGATATGCGTATCCACTTCCTCGTTGGTGTTTTGATACCTATTGCCTATTTTGCGACTCGGTCAATTGAAGATTTTTGGCTAAAGTATTTTGCACGCCGTTTTCGTATGTTTATATTCGCATTCTTAACAGTATTTTTGATGATAAGTAATCTTGTGGTCTTACTCACCCCGATGATTCCTCTATCGTCGAGTAATCCGACTAACTCTGCAGGTATGATTTTATCGACTGAGTATGGGGTTGCTATGGAATGGTTAAGCCGACGAACGATCAAATCGGATGTTGTGCTGGCAAGTCCTGATGTTAGTGTGTGGATTCCAGTATGGGTTGGAACACACGCAGTTAATGGACATCCTCACGAAACGATGGCTGCCAGAGATAAATTAGAAACAGTCAATGAATTGTACAATTTTGAGACGGATGCATGTGATACAGCATTTCGTCGTCTATCTGGCTTTGAACGGCAATATACAATAGGTTATATGTTGTATGGGCCTCAAGAACAACAACTTGGCGATGGCATGTGTCGTGATTCATTGATATTTATTGCTAGTTTTGGTGATGTTGAAATTTATCAGATTTCCACCCAGTTTCCGCGTTAATTGTAAGTATTTGTGAATCTTGAGACGCATGATTTAAATCTTCTGTTACACTGGATTTAGGTTACTCAAGATATGATTGCGTTGGATAAATGATATTTTCACCATCTCCTAAAAACCGTTCTTGGCTACAATTAAGGATTTCCGAACGTCGTCTGCTATTGATGGCAGGTGATGCCATCAGTATTGTTGTTTCAGTTTATGTTGCACTTGCGATATGGGCATTTGTTGGGGATATTCCATTTACCTTAGATTTTATCATCCCACAGATCTTTTGGTTTGGTCTACTGACGCTTGTCTGGTTTGTGCTGGCGGGCGCAAATGATTTTTATGATTTGCAGGTTGCATCCAGTTTGGCATCATCACTGCAACGCTTAGCCCTGATGCAGTTGCAGATGTTGATTGTTTATTTGTTGATCTATTTTCTTTCTGAGCCTGAATCTCTGCCTCGTTTATTCATTTTTTACTATGCTATCCTATCGTTCTCTCTGATTATTATATGGCGTGTGGTGAATCCGGCGTTGGTTGGTTGGAAAGCCTTTCAACGGCGGGCATTAGTCGTTGGTACAGATTGGGCTGCAACAGAAATAATCAAAACACTCAACGAAGATCGCAGTGGTTCATATGCTGTTATTGGCATGATTGGTGAACCTGATGAGATTGGTTCACAGATCTCTAACTGTGATGTTGTTGGCGATGGCGATGATATTTTGCTGTTAATTGCGCAACATAATATCAGTGAAATTATTGTATCTTCCACACGTGACTTAAGTGGTCAGACATTTCAGGGTGTGATGGATGCGTATGAACGTGGTGTTGCTATTACTCCGATGCCAATTTTGTACGAACGGATGACAGGACGTGTTCCAGTTCAAAGTGTGAACGATAATTGGACGGTTGTGTTACCAATTGGACAATCTAATCGCTTGAACCCATATCCGTTGCTCAAACGGCTGATGGATCTTGTCATATCCATCATGTTGTTGCCTGTATTTTTTCTGATATTGCCATTGATTGCCTTGATAATTAAATTGGAATCTAAGGGGCCTGTCTTCTATATCCAGACACGTGTCGGTTTGAACGGTCGCCCATTCTGTATTGTGAAGTTCCGTACCATGTCTAATGATGCTGAAGAAAAAACAGGGGCTGTTTTTGCACAAAAAAATGACCCCCGTGTGACGCGTTTTGGCAATATCATGCGTAAGACGCGTATTGATGAACTGCCACAACTCTATAATGTTATTAAAGGGGATATGAGTTTGGTTGGGCCACGTCCGGAACGCCCTGAGCATGTTATTCGTTTAGAGAAAAAAATCCCATTCTATCGGACGCGTCATATTATTCGCCCCGGTGTGACAGGATGGGCACAAGTTCGTTATCATTATGGATCTACGGATGATGATGCGCGGGTCAAATTGCAATACGATTTGTATTATATTCGCCATCAATCACTCAGTCTCGACATCAATATCATCGTTCGGACAATTGGTAAGGTCTTGCGTATGGCAGGTCTATAAACTTGCCAACAGTTTAGTGTTCAATAAGTATTGGTACATCAGACCATCTATCCAGTTGGTTCGTTGCTAAAATATTTTGCATGTAAATTCTATACAAATCTTGAGGAGAGATCATGCAATATCGTAAGTTAGGACGAACCGGATATAAGGTGTCAGAAGTTAGTTTTGGTGCATGGGCAATTGGAGGTTCATGGGGAACTGTATCTGAGGAAGATGCAATTGCTGCATTGCACAAAGCTATTGATATGGGTGTAAATTTTATTGACACTGCGGATGTATATGGCGATGGACGTAGCGAACGTTTAATTTCACAGGTATTAAAAGAACGTGACGAAGAAATTATTGTTGCAACAAAAGCAGGGCGTCGTCTCAACCCGCATGTAGCAGATGGCTACAACAAAGAGAACCTCACACAATTTGTTGATCGTAGTCTGAAGAATCTTGATGTTGATACACTCGATTTGGTGCAATTACATTGTCCACCAACCGAGGTTTATTATCGTCCAGAAGTATTTGGTGCATTGGATGATCTCGTCCAAGAAGGCAAAATTCGCTATTACGGTGTTAGTGTCGAAAAAGTTGAAGAAGCGATGGCGGCGATGAATTATGAGGGTGTGCAAACGGTACAGATTATCTTCAATATGTTCCGTCATCGCCCAACTGAACTATTTTTTGAGGTCGCTAAACAAAAACAGGTTGGTATTTTGGCACGTGTACCGCTTGCGAGTGGATTATTAACGGGCAAAATGAAACCTAATACTGAATTTGCTGATGATGACCATCGTAAATTTAATCGTCACGGACAAGCATTTGATGTAGGGGAAACTTTCTCCGGTGTAGACTATGAAACAGGTTTGAAGGCAGTCGACGAACTACGTGGGCTTGTACCTGACAACGCAACCATGGCACAGATGGCACTGCGTTGGATTCTGATGTTTGATGCCGTATCTTGCGTGATTCCGGGTGCGAAGAATCCATCACAGGCAGAAGATAATGCAAATGCGTCAGCATTGCCTGCATTTACAGATACTGAGATGCAACAGGTGGCTGATGTGTATAATGAATATGTTCGTAATCCTGTCCATTATATGTGGTAAAAAATATGCGGTTTGAAACGCTTGGTCAATTGATATGTGCAGTCTCTCCGATGGCAATTGGTGTGACACTGGTATTCTTTCGCAATGCATGGTGGCGCTGGCAAGTCAGTCAGAGTGAACAACGCGGCTGGAAAACATCCAAACGTAATGTCTTCTGGGATATTATGATGATTGCTGTTGGCATTATGTTTCTATTGATTGGTGCGTTTCTGCTTCTTAAAGTGCTTGTGTCAGAACCAACTGGGGTATACATTTTTCCACTATTTTAAGATCCAGGCACACTAAAATCTGATATAAAGACAAAGAGCGTCGTGATGAACCAGATTGTACTGTACATCAGGGCGCGTCTTTTTCTATATCGTGCACTATAGATTATGATTGCAATTTGTAGACCAACGATAAAACGCAAAATGCCGAGCGGTTCGCGATATGTAGAAAATGGCACAAATATCATGATTACGGAATTTACGAGTAGAGTCCATGTATATAGCGAAACATTGCCTTTCGTGTAGTCACGCCAACACTGCCATAAGCTCCAGACCGTGGGGAAAATAACAAATAGCCCGATGATTGGTCCTAGTAACGCAAAAATCATAATACCACCCTCAAGTAGAATTCGGAAAAATCCCATAAACGGTATAATCTCGAAACCTGTGGCTAAATTACCACCTGATCCAACACCAAACTCATTGAACATGTTGTATAGAACGAGTTGCCACATAGCGAATGGAATGCCTGAAATGAGTGCAAACAGGATGCCTTGTCGAAATTGCTTTTGGGTGAACATATAAAGGATATATCCAGCAACGAAGATGAGGGTCACTTCTTTAGCAAAAGCTGATAATGCAAAAACTGCGGCTGACCATGCCCAACGGTCTTTGTGATAAAGCCAGATTGCTAGCAATACGAGTGCATAGGCTAATGTCTCGGTTGTCATTAGTCTCGCTGAACCGAAGACGCCGATACTTAACCCGTAGCCTAATGCATACCATCGACTGACGTTGTGGGATAGCAACAGTTGTTCAAGGATGTATGTTCCGCCTGCAAGTGCTAATAGATTGACAGCAAGTAGTGAAAACGGTACGAGTGCTGATTGTCCAAGTGCTAAAATACGCCCACTTATAGGTAATAAAATACGCTGGAAACGATAGGCTGGTATATCGATATATTGTGGGGCAGTCTCTGGATTGTCAGCAATATAATAGACAAATTGCCCATCGTATCCTTCTGCTGTATAAGCATGTGCTTCGAGTGTTGGATTATAGTCGGTCCCGATTGTCATCAGGATAAGTGGGTCGCCGTTGCCCCGGATAGCGATCACTGTTAAGCAATAAATTAAGCAAAGAAAGGTTACAATAACCGACGGGCGCAACAATTTTCCAACCATTTATTTGTCTCCGCTTGGTGTTCCATTGATATAATGTGGATAGAGGTTTCGCTCAATCATTATACTCAAATCTGTGGAAGTCAGGCTTAATGTCCCCCTCAATCAGTCGTTTGTTATCTAGTTTATACATCACATTCATATTGCTCTATCTAATGTCTCCACTAGGTGCGACATTTAATGGCGTTGTTGTGCCGGATTTTCATCAATTGATATTTGGTTTGATAATTATATCACTGGGATTATGGGCATTTATAAGGTGGCGTAAGGGATGGCAGTGGCATCGTACAGCATTTGATATTGTATTTGTGTTCTGTATCAGTGCATTTGTCATTTCGGTTCTCGCCAACATGGATACAGTGCGCCGGAGTATGATCGGTTTATGGTATATGCTGACGTATGTCGGGGTATGGTATGCTTTGCATGATATGTTGTCCAATGGCGGTGTCACACGTAAGCAACTTATTGATGCACTGCTCAATGCAGGCATTTTGATTATGTTATTTAGCGTTGTCCAAGTTGCGAATGCTGGTGAACTGGTACAACCTGTAAGCTTAATCGGAAATACCAATGCGCTGGGTGCAATACTCGTTGGGATGACACCGTTTGCTGTCATGCGCGTGCTTAACGCGAATCATCCGATTACGCGTACGATTTGGAGTATATATAGTTTTGCGATTATTGTGAATCTACTGCTGACCTTGTCGCGTGGAGCATGGTTGGGGATGTTTGGTAGTTTAAGTATTTTGGCCGTGTTACTGTTGATTCATCATGAGATGTTGTCTATTCCCAAATTGAAAATGTGGTGGATACAGTGCTCCCAAATACAAAGACGCTTGATCGCAAGTTCATTGGGTATGATGATACTCGGACTAGGTATTGCTGCCGCGCTGCTAATAAATTCATTCTCGATTGCTGGTCGCACAGTTGAATTGCGAACACGACTCTGGAATGCCGCTCTAGAACAATTTTCTGAAAAACCAATTACTGGTCAAGGTTTTTATACATTTGGACATGATTACCCACTGAGTGCGACGATTCCGTATCAGCAGTCTCATGCACATGCACATAGTGTGCCGCTAAACATTTTAGCAGAAATGGGATTAATTGGATTTGCAGTGTTTATAGGAACGGCATTATACGTTGTTCGTATTGTCTGGTTGCGCTGGAAATCGATTAATGAGCAAGATCGTCTCATATGGATTCCTGCGATTGCAGCAATGAGTGGTTATGGTATCCATCATCTATTTGATTTGCCGTCAATGATGCCCGTGGTTGCATTAGTTGGATTGTTAGTTTTGATCTTGGTCTGTGCTCCGTATGATGTTAAGCCTCTAACATCGTGGTGGCGGAAATTAGGTCATCCGATTGGTATGATGATTTTATGGATTGGGTTGTTGGGCATTGGGCTATGGAGTTCGAATATTTATAGTCAATACTTGGATGCGATGCGTATTTCGTTTGGTAATGATGACGATGTTACGCAAGCTGATCTGATTGAAAATTATCGTATGACCGTCACTCAATTGGATGCTGTGGTTGCACAAGACCCCCTCATGCCTGTTTACCTGCAACAACAGGCATTTGTCTATGGTTTGATGGCAGATATGGGTGAAGCGGATGCGATTCACTTGGGGATAGATACATATCGTGACTATTTGATATTGGAACCCAATCATTCGATTTCGTGGGCGAATTTGAGTGTCTTATACTGGCAATTGGGTAACACAGAATTAGGGCTAGAGGCGATAGACACTGCCTTAGAACTTGCATCTTTTGCACATTATCAAAGTATACGAGAAGTCCTGACTGGAGCGCGGAATGCAGGCACACTTGATACAGCTGAGTATGCGTTCAATCAAAATTATGCGCGATTTGAATTTTTGCGCGAGCCTCTACCCACACCATTTTTGCCACAAATGACGCAAGCTTCGTCATTGAATGGTTAATAAATCTTTACAAGCATTAACGCTTCAAAGTGCAGACCACTGTCATAATAGATTGAGTAATCATTTGAATGGTGGATGGTCTATGCCGTTTTCTTTGCGTCAACTTACTATTGAACGGACTGCGTTCTTTGTTGTTTTCCTTCTTTTATTTGCGATGGCAACTCGTGTTGTAACTGATACGGATATGTGGTGGCATATGCGGACTGGTCAGTTTATGTTAGAGACGGGTATGCCAATTACAATCGACACATTTTCATATACCTTTGCCGGTACACCATACAATAACTCGAGTACGTTGGCACAGGTCATCATGTATCTGGTTTGGTCGCTGGCAGGGAATGTTGGTATGACATTGTATACCTCAATATTTGCAGTCAGTGGAATGTTTTTTCTGTATAAGGCTGGTTCAGGTACGATCTATATGCAGGCGTTTCTGCTGATATTTGGTGCGGCAACTGCGGCTACGTTCTGGTCAGCGCGTCCACAGATGTTTTCTTTTCTTTTTGGTGCGATCTTTATTTATCTCTTGTTTGATTATAAGCGTAACGGACGCGACCGACTGCTGTGGATGATCCCAATTATGTGGATTTGGGGTAATGCGCATACAGGTTTCCCAATAGGTTATATTATCGTGGGTGCGTTTATCGTCGGTGAGTTTTTAAACACAATTGTTGATTCAGGTGATTCCCGTATCCCGATGCGTGGGATAATGAAGTTGATTCTTGTGACGTTTGCAATGACTGCCGTGTTGGTCATTAATGTGAATGGCTTCGGGGTTTATACTGCGCCATTGCGGACATTTGGGATCGAAGAACTTCGCCGATTTATTCAGGAGTGGCAATCACCGGACTTCAATCAACGGTTTACTTGGGGCTTTCTGATTTTGTTGATCGTGTCTATCGGCGCTGTTTGGTCAAGTAAACGTAAGTTTGATTGGACCGAATGGTTTTTGTTATGTGGTACAACCATTATGGCATTAATGGCGGCACGCAATATGTCGTTTTTTGCGACTGTGGCGGTACCGATTGCGACTTATCATCTTGATAATATGTTACGAACAAATGGGTGGGAACTGCGACATAAGGAATTTGAACATCCGCGACGAGCGCGACTCAATTTGGTGTTGATTCTCTTAGTCGTTGTAGGTGTTATTGGTAATCTTCTTGTTGTTGCTGACAGTGAAACTATCTACGAAGGACAGTCGGCTATATTACCGATTGATGCGGTCAATCATCTCAATTCTATTGAACTAGAAGGCAATATGTTTAATAGCTATAACTGGGGTGGTTATTTGATTTTCCATGCGCCACAACATGACGTTTATATAGATGGGCGTACCGATTTATACATTGAATTTTTGAATGATTATTTTCGCGTGGCAATTGGCGGTGATGATTGGCGCGATGAATTTGATGAATGGGATATATCATTCGCATTTATTGAGACGGGAAGTGGACTCGCTGAAGAACTTACTGAAGCAGAAGATTGGCGTATAGAATATCAAGATGACTTAGCGAGCATCTTCGTTAAGGAGCCCAACTAATGAACCGTGACGATAGTTTAAACCTTGGTCAATTACTTGGCGACTTACGAGTCTTATTGTTCCTTTATATCAGCTTTCGCCTGATTATGATTTTGGCATATCAACCGATTCTGACGGATTTTGGCGAGCAGGGGGTCGGGACGAGTGGTGACCGTCTATATCACTACCAATTAGCATCCCTATCAGAAGATGGCAACTTGCCATTCCGTGATTGGTGGAGTGAATTCCCGCCAGTATGGTTTATCACAACAACTGCGACTTATCTGATGTTGGGTGAGAATATCAACTATACAAGCTGGTCAATGGTGCTTGGCATCTTGATGCTGGTGTTTGAGGTTGGCAACTTGTTGATGATGCGCCGTATTGGGACGATCCTATATGGCAAAAATACAGGGATGGCGCTGGCATGGGTTTATGCTGTCTCGGTTGCGCCAGCTATTTTTATGTGGTGGAATTTTGATTCGATGATGACTTTCTTCTTTTTATTTGGTCTATCATTACTACTACAGAAAAAAGAGGCGCAATCTGCGGTTGCTATTGGAATTGGTGTCTTGGTCAAATTTGTTCCCGCATTACTATTGGGTGCGGTCATTCGCTTCCGCAGTGTAAAACAGTCGATAATATATGGAGTTGTTGCGGTTGTGACGGTAGCTGTTGTTTATGTGCCGTTATTGGGCGTAAATGCCGAAATGACGATGGTATCGCTAACATCACAATTTGAAAAAGCGAGTTATCAGTCTGTTTGGGCGTTGATTGATGGCAATTATACAACGGGTAATTTTGGATCTGTTGAAAGTCACTTTTTCCCTGATCAAGCTGGATTGCTTGATGACAAAAATCCACCTGTTGTCCCGTCTTGGTTACGATTGGGTGTGGCGGGTTTAATCGGTTTATTTGTATTTTTACGCACAAAACGCCTAGATAATATTGGATTGGTTGCTTTTGTGGGAATTACTCTGCTTATTTTCTATTTGCAATCACAGGGCTGGAGTCCACAGTGGATTACGCAAATTATTCCGCTAACATTACTAGTCTTCCCCACACGTACAGGGGTGTTGGTTACTGTTCTATTGAGTTTGCTCGCATTTGCTGAATATCCATTCTTGTGGATACGAACAGGTGACCTAGACCCACCGGGTGTGATGGGTGGCGCATTGTTTATGCCGTGGGCATTGATTGTTATCATGCGCACGCTTTTGCTTGTTGGCATTGCGGTTGCGTTTTATCGGAAATTGCGACAGGAGCCGATTCCTGAAATTGAGGTCTAGATGAAAAAGAAATATCGTGAAAAAGCACTGAATGAGATGTTCAGTGAATTGCAAAATAAAGATTTTGATGTGCGCGAAAATGTGATGTTCCAACTGGGTTTGATGCTAGAACGTTCGAACCAAGGCGAGCAACTGAGTGTTGCTGACGATATCTATGAAGAAAATCTGACGCGTGAAATGTTGCGTATGCGATTGGATGATAACGAGCAGAATCAGATTATTGATAAGTTGTCACAGGTGGTTGTGACACAGAAGGATAGTCGTCCAACAGCGTTATGGGCATTTGCGAAGGTTAAACCCCAATTGGGCGTTATCCCATTATTGGCGCTGATTCAAGCTACAGGACATCAACTGAATACCGAAGCGGCTTATCAAGCTTGTGATGCGCTCAAGCGCTGGTTGGAATCGGATGATGTTGAAGACGCACTTGTCTCGGAACAGCTGAAGCTACAAGATCCAACTAAAATCATAGAGCGTTGGTTTAAAAGTAGTGACGATCGCTTATCACGTTCTGCCGATGCTGTACTGGATATACTAGAAAAGTAGAAATGACGAATTTGAGACAACATAGTTCACTTCTGTTGATCTTGCTACTTGCATTGGTGTTGCGCTTGATTAGCATCAACACGCATATGCTCTGGTACGATGAATCTTTTGCGGTGCTATTTGCCGAAACTGGTGTCTCGCAGATGGTTTATGGCACACTTGCGCCGGTGGATGGTGGGGCAGCAGATATACACCCTTTGCTGTATTACACGACACTCAATATCTGGATGACTATTTTCGGTCAAAATCCGGTGACAGTGCGTTTATGGAGTTTGATTCTGGGATTGCTCACTGTTGTGATGCTGTATGCCATTGGCAATCGCTTATTTAACAGAAGTGCTGGATTAGCCTGTGCGTTCATTACTGCTGTTGCACCATTCCATGTGCAATATTCGCAAGAGGTGCGCATGTATAGCTTGATGGGTTTGCTGTTGACAGGTGTGACATGGTGTTACTTGCAGGCGACATATAAAGACGCTGAAAAACGCTGGATGTGGTGGGGTGCTTTTGGTGTATTGGCGGGTTTAGCCATGCACACACAACAACTATCGGCGTTTTACTTGGTGGTAATTGGACTTGTACCGTTTTTTGCACGTAACCGCCGCAACATTGTAGGTATGATCTTCGGTGCAGGCATCGCATTTGTTGTCTATTTACCATGGCTCGTTAATATCCCAAGTCAACTGCAGAAGGTTAACTCCTATTATTGGATTGTTCCACCAGATGGGTTGACGCTACTGGTGACGTTGCGTTCGTTCCTCAATGTGCATCTAGATATTCCACCGACTGCTGGATTAGTTGCGTTACTGTTAGGATTGTTTTTATTCCTATTTTTGATAATTCAAGTAGTTATGTACATTCGGAAGCCGCGTCGCCAATCTGAATCCGATGTAGGCTCGATCTATTTTGTGCTGTGGTTGTTTGTTGCACCGATTAGCTTAATGTGGATTGTGTCACAAGTTCAACCTGTGTATTTGGAACGTGGCTTATTACCGTCAGCGTTGATGCTATATGTAGCGTTAGGTTGGATGTTCACAAGTAGTGGCTTGCCAAAAGTGATTGTAGGTGTGCTAGCAGTCATCGGGTTAGCATCAAGTGTGATTGGACTTTACTATCAATATACATGGGATACATTCCCGAATTCGCCATTTGCCGAAACCGCTGCTTTTATTGATGAGAATCGTGATGACACGGATATTGTCTTTCATATGAGTAAGCTCAGTATGTTGCCGATGACTTATTATGATCGAAATTTGCCTCAGGCATATCTGCGGGATTTCCCTGGAAGTTCGGAAGATACCTTGGCTTTGCCAACACAAGAAGTATTGAACCTCTATGCAGATGTGTGCGTGATGGAAGGTGTAAGTGACGCTGATGGCGTGTGGTTGGTGGTGTTTGAGCGTGTGATTGCACAATATGAGGCGGCGGGTCGTACAGACTTAACGGACGTGCAGTTGTGGTTGGACGAGTATTTTAAATTAGAGCAAGAACATCGTTTTAATGACTTACTGGTATATCGCTATGTCGATGGTCAAAATGACCGTGAGACAAGTTGTGTAGGATAAGGTATGAGTATTAACCGACAAGGTATTATTCTCGGTGTCATTTCATTAGTGGTTTTTGTTGTAGTTACTATTGGTACGTATAATTCGTTTACCAAGCCCTTTCCGGGTCACAATGACTTTTTGTCACGGTGGGAGGGTGCACGATCATTCTGGATAGATGGGTTGAATCCATATGGTGATGAAGCCAGCTTGAATATTCAGCGTGCGATTTATGGACGAGCAGTAATTGAGGGTGAAGATCCCGGTTTATTTGCTTATCCAATGTATACCGCATTGATTGTCTATCCGATCGTACATATGGAATATTCATGGGCATCTGCGGTCTGGATGACACTACTTGAGGCGTGCCTGATCGGTGCATTACTCATGTGTTTTAGTTTATTCCAATGGCAACCGAAGCCTCTAATGTTAGGTGTTTTGGTACTCTGGACATTGTTCATGTATTTTTCGGCACGAGGATTATTGCTTGGTCAACCGGGGCATGTTGTCTATTTTCTTGAAGTTGCGACATTGTGGGCATTATTTAAGAAACATGATCGGTCGGCAGGGGTGATGCTGGCATTATCAACAATCAAACCACAGATGGGATTTTTGATTGTCCCGTTTTTACTCTTATGGGGTTTGCGGGTACGCCGATGGCAGTTTGTCGGTGGGTTTGTTATCTCGTTTCTTTTGCTGATGGGTATTTCATTCTTACTTGTGCCTACATGGATGAATGACTGGCTGGCGCAAGTTGCGCTCTATCCAAGTTATACGGAATTAGGATCACCCGTTTGGATTTTGGTGAACTTCCCATGGTTAGGTGTTGATCCTATGACCGGAAAATGGGGTGTGACGGGTGGCTTTGGTGATACATTACAGTTGGTGATTAATGCGTTGTTGGCAGTATATATGTTATGGGGCTGGCTTGATGTACTTGTTCGTCGTAAGACAGAGCGATTTATGTGGGTCGTGATGATTACGTTGTTGATGACCCATTTGATTGCACCCCGTACGGCAACGCCACATTATGTTGTGTTTATCCCCGTGTTGGTATTTTATCTCCGTGAGTTGAATTTACCTAAATATCGCCGTGGGGGATTGTGGTCTGCACTGATCCTACTGGCGTTATTTATCATTCCCTGGATACATTTTGTTTCCACCGTAGTAGGTGAATTTGAACATCCAACCGTTTATTTGCCAATTCCATTTATTGTCCTCGGATTGTTAATTTTTACACGTAAATTGTGGTGGGAAAAAGCACAATTGATTGATGGAGTCGATAAATGAGTCGGCTACCGTTACCTGTTTGGGGATATGCACTATTAATCGCACTCCTGACATCACTGCCCTATATGATTGGTGTGATTCAAACACCAGAGGGTTGGCAGTACTCTGGGGCGGCCGTTGTGCCGGATGGTGCAAAAGTAGATTATTACAGCCATATGGCGAAAATGTGGCAGGGCGCACGGGGAGAATTCGATTATCAACTGCTGTTTACTCATGAAGAGCACGCTGGATTGCCTACAGTACAAGCATTTTATGTTGTTTTGGGTGCGATTGCAGGGTTCATGTCGCTTGACTTTGGATTGATGTATCATCTCGTACGATTTGTTTTGACGACATTCATGGTTGTGTCCATTTGGGCATTTATGTCACGTTATTTAGCGACGATAGGTGAACGCTGGGTTGGTACATTTTTCGCAACACTCGTTTTTGGCTGGAGCTGGATATTATTTTTTATTGCACCAGAGATGACAACACAACCAGAAGGCGCACCGATTGAGCTTTGGTTGTTAGATGCCTATAATCTGTTAGGGGCGTTAATCATGCCTCACTTTGCGATGGCTGTGATTTTGCAGATTGTTGCATTCTTGACGTTTGATAGTTGGTTAAAGCAACCCAATTCCCAATCTATTTTTATCCTAACATTGACATTGTTACTATCTGCGATTGTACAGCCCTATGTTGTGTTGATGATGTTCCCCATCTTCGGGATTGTTACAGCATATTTTGTATTTGTACAAAAAACGATCAGCATCCGGCAATCACTTTGGTTGATGATTCCAGCATTAGCGCATGGTGGAATTGCTGTCATGCAATATCTCATGATTTCTGGCGACCCAATTTGGGCAGGTTTTACAGCGCAAAATCAAACCTTATCACCGCCACCAATTTATTATGTACTGGGCTACTTGCCTTTATTGATCCCGATTACATTAGGTTTTCGACATATCCAGAGGCAAGTGTCTGCTGATCAATCTTGGATATTGCCACTAGTTTGGATAGGTATTGTGATTCTCTTGCTGTATGCACCATTTCCTACCCAGCGGCGTTATTTGCTGGGAGTACAGACACCATTGGCTTTATTGGCAGGACTTGGTTGGTATAGGCTTGTATTGGTACGTATTGCTGAAAGTTGGCGACCCTTCGCTAATATTCCCTATATCACGGCAGGAGCGTTAGCGTTTGTGCTGGTGCTATTTGGTAATATTGCCGGGCTAATGAATCCGACGAACGCAAGTGGTGTATTTTATAGTTCTGATGAACTGGGTGCACGCGATTGGATCATCTCTAATATTGAGGTCGATGATTTGATATTGACGACGTTTGATTGGGATACATCTGGTAATGGTGGGCAAGTTGTTGGGATGACTGGTCGGCGTGTATTTGTTGGGCATTGGATAGAAACAGCCAATTTTGATGTCAAACGTGAACAGTTAATGCAATTTTATGATGCTGAAACTGATGATAACTGGCGACAAGAATTTCTCGCCGCGATTGATGCACAACTTATCTGGTACGACACATCGATTGCAGGATCTTTTGGGGACTGGCAACCAGATACAGCGAATTACCTCGAAAAAGTCTATGACTCGGACACTGTTCAATTATATGTTGTGATGGAAAGTGCGTTCTAGCCATGCTTAAGATTTCGCGTAGTCAATTGATATTTGGACTGATCATTATTGTGCTTGCGTTTGGGTTGACTTATGGGCTTGTTGGGATGCCAGCTTATCCAGATGCGTATTATCACTATAATGTCGCTAATCGTCTTGCGATGGGTGATGGATTCGTTGACGATTACCTGTGGATATTTATTGGAGCGCCAGATAGCTTACCAGCACCATCTAATTTATATTGGATGCCGATGACAGGGATTCTTGGTAGTTTGGGGATGAGTGTATTTAATGCACCAGACTCGTATCGGGCGGCACAATTCTTCTTCGCTTTGATGACTGCTGGTGTGGGATTTATCACGTACCGTTTTGCATTCTTATTGGGTGGTAGGTTACGTCATGCGTGGATTGCGGGCTTGTTGAGTGTTATTGGTGGTTTTTTTGCTGCACGCTGGGGGACGATGGACACGTTTGCACCATATGCGTTTATCGGAGCATTAGCTTTGCTATTTATGGGTCTGGGGATGGTTGCAAAACAGCGCAACTGGCTCTACTGGGTATTAGCAGGCATATTTGCCGGGCTTGGACATCTTACGCGTGCTGATGGACTTTTGTTGATACTAACAGCATGGTCAGTGTTGTTTTTTCCATTCGACTTTTTCAAAACTAAATTTATCAATGTTTTTAAACAACGACTGTTTTGGTTCGGTCTAGTCACTCTATTTTATGTATTAACCATGTCCCCTTGGTTTATGCGCAATTTGCATGAAATAGGAACGATTTTGCCTGTTGGCGGCACACAGTCGATTTGGTTTACAGAATATAATGATTTGTTCAACTATCCACCGGATGTATCACCTGACACGCTGTTTGCCGATGGACTAAGTGTATTTGGGGAGTCGCGTTGGGTTGCATTTACGAATAATTTAGCGACGTTTGTCGCAGTTGAAGGGTTGATTGTACTGACACCTTTAATGCTAATTGGCTTGTGGCGACGGCGAGATAATCTATTGTTGCGTGGATTCTGGATTTTTGCCGTAGGAATCCATCTTGCGATGACATTTGTATTTCCGTTTCCGGGGTATCGTGGTGGATTGTTCCATGCTGTTGCAGCGTTGATTCCCTTTTGGATGGTACTAGGAATATTGGGGCTAGATGACGTCGTCGATTGGATTGCAAAACGCCGACGTGCTTGGAAACCACAGACTGCAAAGCCAATTTTTTCTATTATGATGCTATTTATCGGTATTGCTCTGACTGTTACAGTCGCACTACCCGCAAGTGTCGGTGAAAATCAGGGACTTGGACGTATCTATACAGGCCTCCAAGAACAGTTGCCACGATCCGCACGGATTATGATTAATGACCCTGCACAGTTATATTATTTTCTGGGAATGGGTGGGGTAACAATACCAAATGAATCTGTTGACATTGTGCCAACGATCGCACGACAGTATGACATTGACTATCTCGTACTAGAGTTTGTTACAGATGATGGATTTATTGGGGCTGCACCAATCAACTTTCAATTCGATGCTAATAATCCCCCTGATTTTTTAGAGCCTATCCCGTTTGATAATCGGAAAGATGTTCGCTTGTATGCCATTATCAAAGATTAAATTAAATCGAGTCGACATAGTCTATATTGTTGCTTCATTTTGCCTTGTTGCCTTGTATGCATTGATTGCTGGCGAAGGTTTCCCTTTAGATGATAGCTGGATTCATCAGACTTATGGACGTAACTTGGCAGAAAATGGTGAATGGGCATTCATCTCCGGTCAACCGAGTGCGGCATCAACATCACCCTTGTATACTGTGTTGCTCTCAATCGGATACTTATTGAATGTACCATATACTGTATGGGCACATCTTCTGGGTGCTGCATCGCTGTCTGTTATGGCGATGTTGTCATCACGAATGATTGCGTGGATTTTACCCAATAATCGTATCCCATCTGTACTCGGTGGTGTGGTAATGATAACTACTTGGCATCTGATTTGGGCAGCCGTGTCTGGTATGGAGACAATCATCTTTAGTATGTTGACACTTGTACTTATTTATTGGGCATGGCGTGAACACTATGTTGAAACTTCTATACCCCTCACTGTACGAGCTGTCATATTTGGTATATTCGCTGGATTTATAACGTTAGCCCGTCCTGAAGGGATCATGCTTGTAGGGCTGATTGGGTTGATTTTTCTGTTAGTTCAACCACAGGGTAACTTACGTGCAGTTATCATCTATGGAGTTGTCTCTGTTATTTCATTTGTGGTGGTGATGAGCCCGTATCTTGCATTAAATCTACAATTGACGGGTGGACTTCTTCCTAATACAGCGAATGCTAAATTCCAGCAACATGGAATATTGCTTCAATTACCTTATCTGACACGGGTTCAGAGTTTAATCATACCTATATTGGCTGGTGGGCAATTTTTGCTGATTCCCGGTGCTGTGATATTTGTATGGATGGTTGCAAAGCGTGAATCGTTGCGTCATTGGTTGTTATTATTTTTGCCATTATTATGGGCATTAGCATTGATTTTACTCTATGCTGCACGATTACCTGCCGCATACCAACATGGGCGTTATGTCATCCCGACATTACCAGCGTTTGTCTTGGTCGGTACCATTGGAACATTCTATGCTGTCGAAATGTGGAAGCGTCGTATGTTACCTCGGGTTCTGAGCCGTTCACTTTTTGCATCGGCTTTATTAGGTCAAATTGCATTTGCGGTTGTCCTTGCCCCACCGATTTTTGCGACGGACGTTGCCATTATCAATGAAGAAATGGTTGCATCAGCGCAGTGGATTAACGGGAATATCCCGAAAGATCAACTACTAGCAATTCATGATATTGGTGCAGTTGGTTATTTTACACCTCGCCCAATGTTAGATATTGCAGGGTTAGTTAGCCCTGATGTTGTTCCTATTGTAACGAATGCAGATGCATTATGGGAGTTGATGCAGGAACAGGATGCACAATATCTCATGGCATTCCCTGACCAAATCCCCGGTGATAATGTCAATGATTCTCGTTTGTGTCGGATATTTATTACGAACGGGCCGACTGCAATACGGCAGGGAGGGTCAAATATGGCTATTTATCGGTTAGCTTGGGATGGGGATTGTCTAACAGATGAATAAGTTTAGTCGTCATGATCCATTAAAATGCTCTATAATAGATGAAACTGCACGGATATAGCAGAAGGTGACATAATATGGACAGCCTATTCGATAAACTTTCTACATTAGTTAATGCACAAGTTAACGATTTCCTCGGACGTAATCCGCAATCTCCATTGGCACGGATTAAGTTGGATGCGGAAGAAGTTGAAAATAACCCGCGTCGGACTGTGAAATCACTACGTGACCGCCTTGAAGAAGCGATGGCGTATGAAGATGAGATACAAGCCAAGATTGATAAACTAACCCAAGAAGCAATTCAGTTGGATGAGCAAATTGATATGATGATTAAATCCAACGATGAATTTGGAGCTCGTCGGGTGCAAGGGCAGTTAAATATGAAGCAACAACAACTGTCGATTGCTGAGTCAGAATTGCGAGATCACCGCACATTGAGTCAACACCTAATGCAAGAAATGACGACACTCGAAATGGCATTGGATAACCAGCAAAATCAACAGAAAAATTCGGCATCTAATCCGCCAAAATCGAGCGGTGGCGGAATTCGTATCCCCGTTGATGGAGAAGATCGTTCAGAGGATAATAACAAATCCGTCCTTGACACTGTATCTGATAAGTTCAATGAAACGCGCTCATCATTGGAAAACTTGTTGAACAATTCTCCCGTACCAAAAGCTCCAGATGTATCGGAACGTTTTCAGAAGTTCGATATTGTGGATGAAGTACCTGATCCCCGCAAGCCAAAGTCTAAGAAAAAAGATAGTGGAGATATGAATCAACGTGTCTCACGCTTAAGTAAGCCGGATGATGATTCGTAATTGAAATACCCTTTTGGCTCCTTGCATATTCTATAAACATATACCCTACATTTGTGTAGGGTTTGTTTTCTTATATGGATGTAATTATCCTTTGACAAAACCCTATCATTTTTTTGATTTTGTTCGGTAACAACTGTGCTATTGTGGTAGTATCTAAGAGGAAATCATATTATCTTAGCTTTGAAATTAAATGAGAAATCATAATGAGACAATTTCTTAGAACAATTCTGAGGATACTGGACGGGTCACCAAGTTCGCCCATGGTGGCAGGAAATCGGCAACGGGGACAGAGTATGCTGGAATTAGCATTCATCACACCTCTGTTGGCGATATTAGTTGCGGGAGCCGTTGAAGTCGGTTGGTATACTAACCGCTGGTTATCCCTATTGGAAATTACACGTGTTGGTGCGCGCTCTGCGACATTTTTGCAGGGAGAGTTAAGTCCGTTACAATGGGATGATAATGCGTCGATACACCCTGATATACAAGAAACCTATTTGTTGATTCCACCGGGTGATCCTAGACATGACGCAGCAGTGAATGCACGAGAATGTGAAAGCGGTAGTAACTACGGCTTTTATTCATTTATAGTGTGTATTATGGAAACCTCGCTATCTCCACTCGAATTACAGACGCATGATACTGCGGTCGATGACATTGTAATTTCTGTTTTTGCTATTCAGAATGTGAATAATGCACGGTGGGCAGGGACGGATGGTGCGCCTGCTGAAAACGGTGGTATCCGTCCGGTATATCGAGAAGTACTCCCATTGAGTGGGATTATTACACCAACAGAAGAATTGTATAAAATCACTTATGATTTGAATGCCAATGGGTATCGTAATGATTATCCACCCGGTCTTCAATCGATTGTGGTTGGGCGCTATCCTATCAAGGCTAATGAATGTAATATGAAACCAGCGGTTGGTGGTCCGGAGCTACTGGAGACTACAGACTCGGCTTTTGAATACGATCCATTTGATTATCTTCAATCCGGACAATCAATTGGTAATACAACATCAGAGAATCCGTATACTGGCTCAACACCCTACGTACTTGAAGTTCGTGATGAATCCACAGGTTTAGATTTTTCCGATACCGATGCTGAATTTCAACGTGGTTTCGTTTATCTTGGACAACACCGCGTTGATGATCCATCGGTTTATTGCTATGGGTCTGAATTTACGATGCGTGAAGTCGAAGTATTATTGAATATGCCACGGTTTATTCAGCCGGATTTGTATGATCCACCACCAGGCAACCCGGGTGATCCTGACTATAATGATTGGGTTGAAGAAGTCTATGATTCGCAAGATGATCGCTTGTACTTCGAACCACAGGGACTCACACTGGTCGAGGTTTTCTGGGAACATAGTTTGTTGTTAGATTTTCCGCTATTCCGACCATTACAAGAAGCGTATGACGATGCGATGATTATCTCGTTATGGTCTGCTTTCCCGTTACCCACTGCTGCACCCAATATCACCTATCAACTGCCGTAAAGTAGAGTATGTGACGATATATTATGATGAAAAAGTTTCTAAGACACCTTAAACAAGCCGAACGTGGTCAATCCATTATTATTCTGGGCATTGCATTTATTGTGTTGCTCGGTTTTGTTGGTTTGACGACAGATGTCTCTTTGATGTTTGTGCGCTATGCAACAATTCGCCGCGCTGTTGATAGTGCGTCACTAGCTGCTGCGACACAAATGCGTCAAGGTACCGAAGAGGCGACGGTAGCGATTGCCGCTAAACAATTTGTGGAATTCCATGGGTTGAATTCTGTCGATGTTTTGGTCGAGTCTTGTCAGACACTTGACCGCCAAGCAAATGAAAGTGACTTTGCTGATCCTGCTGATTGGGAGAAGTTAAAGGAACTAGAAGAAGAGCTGTGTACCGATGACCAACGTAAGCTAGTGAAGGTGATTGTACAAGCCGAATCACCGACTGTCTTTTTGAGGCTATTAGGTTGGGAGACCTTCACATTACAAGCGTCAGCTATTTCTGAAACGGCGGCGCTAGATGTTGTTTTGATTATGGACGTGTCGGAGTCGATGCTGTCGGAGACATCCTATGATGATTGGGCGAAAATCGGAATGGGTTATGCCTTCCGCCCACCTCATGTAGATGTTGATATTGCTAGAGCAAAAGCAATTGCCGATCTTAGTAGCCCGTCAGATTTTGAAATTAGTCAATATACCAGCAATTATTGGGAAACATCGCTGTTAGCTTGGCAGACCATCTCTGGTACCGGCGGGCAGCCGAGTGTTAATAACCGGCTCTGGTATAACTATGACACTAATAATGATGGGACAGTTGATTCGCCTTTTGTGCCACCATTTGAGACTGCGAATGATCCGACAGTAGCACCTAACGACCCATTGTATGAAGTCCAAGTGTATGACCTTGATCAATTGGCTGCTTATGATCATACAGTCCACCCTGAATTTCCTGCTGATGTTACGAATCCGTCTCTGTTACCACGAGATGCGTGTCGAGTTCGTTTTTATCCATCTAGTACATTAGTTAAACCTAGTGCTAAAAATGCGCGATTGTTGCGACCGGGCGAAGGTGAGGGGCAGGATCCAAACTTCCAACTTTTAAATGAATTCTATGCCTCAAATGACGTTAACGCCTTAACCCCTAATTTCAAAGATCTTGATGGGGACGGATTGATTGATAGTGATGCGTGGGATTATTCCGCATTCGGTTATGGTAGTGGAAGCAATAGAGACAATAGTAGTTGGAATGGATTTGTCCCCACATATGATTTTTATGGATGCTGTAATGACCCTGGAACTCATGTCCTGAGCGGTGATGGTGGACCTGTTTATGATGCTAATAGTGGCTATGTTACCTTATCAAATGGTTCTGCGGACTTCGACTTTACTGATTTGATTTGTCAACCGTTTAAAGGGGCACGTGACGCGGTAGAATTGTTCCTTGAGCGGATCGATTTTATTCGTGGTGACCGCGTAGCCTTTGTGACATTTGATCGCTCTGCATTTTTGATTAACCCGTGGAATACAGATGGGCAACTGGCGGGCGGTAGTCACATGATTGATCGCTACGATCATGCATTGCTGACATTACGTAAAGTGATTGGTGTTCGTGCCGAACCTAACTTCTATCTCTGGGATGATGGCAACAACTCAGGTGGTGGCGCAATTAACGCCCAATGGGTTGCATTTGCATCCGAAGGACAACCGATTGATTATGAGAGTGTGCAGGGTAACGGGGTGTATTTTAATGACTCCTCGAGAACATTCGGTGCGCCTAATGAAAGTATCTATTACCACTCTTACCCTGTTCGTGATTTCTGTTTCTATGGCGATGCATCAACTGCTGATACCTATAGCTTGAGTGATGGTGCATTTGGTGCGGCACATACCTTGCCATATCCACGTAATGAACGTCAAGATGGTACTCAGGTTTCAAATCTATGGAATTCATACGTACTGGGCCAGGTGGGGGGCGGGGGCTTACGTTATGACAATTCAGCGCTTGAGGATTGGTTTATGCCAAGGCTCGGATATGAATTCTGGTCACAATGTCGTGGTACCAACATTGGTGCAGCATTGCGTGAAGGTAATAACGCGCTAGTTGATCCGAATACAACCCGTCGTTTTGGTGCGATTTGGGTTATGGTTCTACTTGGCGATGGTGCGGCGGGTGCGAGTGATCCGGTACGGCGTAATGGTAACAAATTAAGTGCACCTGAACCGTATCGTACAGATGCCTTCGGTAATTTTGATCCTGTCGGTGGTGACTACGGCGCCTTTGGCGTTTGCCCGTTTGGAGTACCTAGTGATCCTGGTGAATTAATTGATGATATACCAGAAATGTCACAGTTTCCACTCGGATTTGAATTCCCGTATTGCTCGGATGAAGATCCGCAGACACGCCATGATTGTGACTTCCGCCCTGATGATGGTGCAGAGGCAATTCAGGACAATGATTATAAAACCTATGACCAGCTTGTGGCCGATGGCGATTATATTGAAGGCGATCCTACTGAAACGCGTACTCAGTCGCAAATCGAATTAGATTTGAACCGCAGCAATCTTTACGATCTTGATATTGGTGATGGGTGCGGTAACCAATATTACGATGTTGACGATTATGCACGTGATTGGGCAGATTATGTTTCGCTACGTGACCCAGATTCACCAACTGATGAATTGCTACCGACAATCTATACAATTGGGTTTGGTCTAAACTTCGACGGCTCTGAGAATCCGGTCGCATCAAGCTCGGTTGAAGATTATCTCGGTGAACAGTTACTCCGTTATATTGCTGATGTTGGCGATAATAACGAATTAGACAATGACTACTATGAGCACTACCATGAATACCTCAATAATCCTAACGAATTGCATGTGGGAGAATTTGGCTTCCGTGGACCATGTCAAACAGTTAATCTTGGTACAAGTGTTCAGAGTTATGACTTAAATAATGATACAACAATAGATGCTGGTGAGTTTGACTTAATGTTTGAACCACTTCCACCAAAAGAAGATTGTGGTAATTACTTTAATGCACCATCTGCAAATGAACTTGAAGCAGTGTTTGATTCGATTGCATCCAAACTGTTTACGCGGTTGGCTGGTTAGTAAAAGGAAGAGGGCTAATGAAGATATTTAAGCATGATTCCGAACAGGAGCGTAAAGGACAGACGTTAGCAGAATTTGCGTTGACGTTGCCTATTCTACTCTTGCTTCTGTTTGGGATTATCGAATTTGGGCGGTTATTCCAATCGTGGGTAACACTCCAGAATTCTGCGCGGACAGCTGTTCGTTATGCGAGTACCGGGCAGTATAAAGAAGAGCGCTATTCGTTGGACGACATCATTATTTGTGATCAGAATAGTGGGGAAGTGTCTGTTGATGAAATAATGCTCATAGATAATCCACCACGCGGACGCGGTTTTTCGGCTCGCCCTGTAAACCTTTATCGTCCTCCTGAGCCACCGGGAACTATTCGATCCGAGGATTTCTATGCGACTTGGTATGGTGATCCGACGGGTTGTGCTCCGGGGCCAGAGACTGATCAGAATCGTAAAGATATGTTACGTCTGCCTTCGATTTACGAAGAGGCACGGCGTGGTGCAGCTGGTCTATTGATCGAGAATTCACGGGTGTCACCAACCTATAATAGTGTTAAGGAATATCTCTATAGCCAGTTCCAACGCCCTCACCCTGATGTTGATAGTCTCGACTGGTTTGATGTTGTTATCTGTAGCTCGCGCGATAAAATGTGGCCGGATGACGTAACCCATATTTATGACCTTGAAACTGGTGACCCTACATTAAGAGTAGGCGATACAGCACGCTTCCAGCTTGTGCTTGATGATGAAGCATATGCACCAGCAGCTTGTGTCTTACGTGAAGGTCCTGTTGAGGGTAGAGAGACAACCATTCCTGAGAATGAAACAATCCCTTGGATGGACGCTGGTAGCCCTGGCGATCGTGTAACAGTCGTGATTACATTCAATCACCGTCTTATTACACCGATTGGTATTGCTGATATGGTTCAATTGCAAGCACAACGCTCTGCGATTAATGAAGCATTCCGCGTCAGTAATGCGCCGACTGGTCCGATTCCACCACCGTTGCCAACCAGTACAGAAGCACCTGCATTGCCGGATCCACCTGACGATCCTGACGATCCTGACGATCCGACAGAAACACCAACGGAAACTTCAACGCCGACCGCTACAAATACGCCGGAAACACCAGAGCCAGAACCGTTCTTGTGTGACAATATTGATGCGTTCTTCCGTGAAGCACCGTTTAGTGGTACACGTTTGTATGTTGAATTTACAAACTCTAATACAGAACCCGCTTATCTGTTGCAAACAGAAATTCACTGGGATAAAACACCTGCAGAAGAAGATTTCCCGAATATGTATTTGTCAGCGATGGCATTAGATACTGAGCTTTATTGGTTCGGTGAAGATTTTGAATCTGCAACCGTGGCGAATGATGAAGGTACGCTCTTCTATGATCCTAGCAGTCGTGATCATAATATCTATATTCCGCCACAGGATGATGTAAGAACCGACTGGCAAGGTCAGTTCCTTAACGCACCATTTAACATGTACGAATATTTTGACATCTTCGACTTTGCGAACACACGGTTTGTTTTTGATAATCCAGAGAGTGATATTGATTGCGATATTCGTGTCTATATTCCGCCAATCCCTACAGCAACACCAGAACCACCGGGGTTTGAGAGTCCGACACCTACCTATACACCTGACTGTGCATCACTAACATTGCGTATTGAGTTCGTTTCACTCGATATTGCAGGTGATGTGACTCTCCGTATTGTCAATGACGGACCGAAAAATGCGCCGTTTACAGGCTTTAATATCCTTTGGCCTCCGATATCTGGTGTTGGTTTAGACCGCGTGGTCTTTGGTGGTGAGAACGCACTTGATGTGCCTGAATTTGGTGGTTCAGGGATTATTATGTGGGATAGTCCGTTAGGTGGCGGTGATATAACTAATAATACTGATTCTGCTGCAGAGGCAACATTCATCACCGATGTAACTGTTCCTGCATTCAGTAATACACTTGTACATCTTGATTTTGTCGGGGTGGCTGGTAAATTGCCGATTAGTCCATCAGACTTAAATGGCTCGCGCTTTGATATTTGGTGTGGTTTCCCCGGTACACCATTCAGTGGTGGTGGTCCTACCTCTGGCTCTGGTGGTGGCGGTGGTAGCCCAGGTGGTGATGGCGCTGGTTCAATCTTCTTGACTGAATTGAATACACCTGTTCCGACTGGCCCACCTCCACCGACATGGACACCGCTGGCGGCAACGTTCACACCGACTGATACGCCTCCACCTGCGGAACCGACTGAGACATTTACACCGTTGCCGACAATTCCGACGCTTACGCCATCGGATACACCTGAGGCAACTAACACACCGGTACCACCACCAACCCTTGATTTAGGCGGTGGCGGGGGTGATGGATAATCATCATCACTAGATACTAAGTCAATCAAAAAGCCCTTATCAGAGAAGATAGGGGCTTTTGCTTTCTAGGACTGTAAGGATGTAACGATGCCTTCTATTTTACGGACAACCCAACGAGTCGCCTTACAATAATTCGATGTCTTTCAATGACTTGAATGGCCTATAACATTGCTGTTCTATAATTCTTCAACATCATAACCGGCTTGTCGGAATTTAAGTGTCAGTTGATCGATTGTGTCTTGCATAGATCGTTCGATATATGGGAACCCTAACCATGCACTCATTAATCCAAAAACCCCACCCGTTACAACACGGAAAAAAGGCTCTGTTTCGCGGACTTGCCATAAGTTAAATGGTGGATAACCTAAGAGCTGACTAAATCCATCTAGTCCAATTGGTCCTAATCCAACCAAGACATATAGTAAAAATGGTAATGGGCGAATGCGCCAGCGGAATCTCCAGTAAATTAATCCGCCGATAAAGATCATTGTATAGATAGCGACATCCCGAGCACAGAGGGTTGTCTTGTAGCCAACGGTTTCGTCACCAATAAAATGTCGTGCCGCAATTTGTTGAGCGACGCTGAATTCTTGTAAATCGTCAATAGTTGGCGGAGCTGGATTACTTCCCTGTCGGTAGAAGCTATACCAATATTGATATTCTTGGATAAATGCTTCTGACTCAACAGCGTATTCTTCGAACGGACGATAATTTGTATCAGCCACGCCTCGTGGATAAAAGGCTTGCTCACCATATAAAAAGACAGATCTAAAGGCAAATTGATGGCAAAATGGACTATACAATGTGTAAATGACATTGGCTGGACCACTTAAGCCTACTTTGGCGAGTGTTGGGGCGACCCACGGCAACGTGACATAGACTGCGAGAATAGTTAGGACAATACGTAACCAGTTGCGGGCGAGTTTGTACACCCATATATTGATACGGAATCCGACAGATCGAGATTGTTTGCTCATAAGCCCTCTATTGTGCATGTAGTGTGCTGATGTTCGCTTCGAGTTGTTCCATGCTCACTGGACCATAGTATATGTGCCGTATGATTCCCTTAGTATCAATCACATAGGTTGATGGTTGACCACGAATTTGATACATCTGCGAGACAGATTGTGCTGGATCAAGCAATATATCATAAGTGAGACGCAACTCATCAACCCATTGTGCCACAGCTTGGGGACTTTCACCTAGATTGACTCCAATAATAGATATGTCGTCGTCTGCGTATAGGCTGTATAAATCTTGTAGTTCCTGCATTTCTATCTCACATGGAATACACCATGTCGCCCAAAAATTGATGATGACAATTCGACCTTCAAAGTCGTTTAGTGATTGAGATTTAAATGTGAGATTGGATAGAGTGAAGGGTGGGGCACGATGCTTTATTTCTGGTGCGACATATCCGATACCATCTAGGATAAATCCGCTGTAAGTATCGCGCTCGGGCAGTCCGACAAGAAGTAAAATACCTATCCCGACTACTAGAGATAGGCTAGCTACGATAGAGTACATCAGTCGTTTTAGATAGGACATATAAATTTAAAGGGTATAGCCGACTGACTACACCCTAATTTTGTCGATTATTCTACAAGTGCTTCTTCAAGCATTTCTTGGATTTGCGCCTCTGTCATCATGCCAAAGTGACGTGCAAGAATTGTGCCATCTGTATCTAGTAGGAACGAACTTGGGCGTGTTTGAATGCCGTAGGTATCGTTAATTTCTCCCGTTTCATCTAATGCTAGTGGGAAAGTCAGTCCAAATTCATCGCGGAAGCTTGCAATAGCCTCATATGTATCATCAAAAGCGACTGCTAAGATTTCGAAACCATCATCGTTAAATTGCTCATATGCTTCTTGGAATTCTGGCATTTCTCGACGGCAAGGACCGCACCATGTTCCCCAGAAGTTCAGCAGAACGACATTACCACGCAAGTCCGATAGTGTGATAGGTTGGCCATCGACTAGCCCAACGGTAAAGTCTGGTGCGCGGTTTCCATCAGCCAAGCCAATTGCTGGATCAATATTTTCTGCAACTTCGGTGAGGCTGTTGAGGGCACTATCGGATAATGATTGCAAGGCTTCTGTTTCACCAGAACCATCAACTGATGTTGGCTCTTCGTCACCTAATGTACCACTGGCAACAACATCAACTAATGAACTACCTGCACCAACGCTTGCCTCAAGTTCTGCTGCTTCACGGATTTTGATGCGGAAGCGGGCGTCAATTTGATCTGATGTATTGGTGACGACGATACGGTAAAGCCCTTCTTCTTCAAGTGTGAAGTCGACGATCGGGTAGTATTTTTCGTCAGATAGAATGCTATTGGCTTTATCTCCCTCTGCAAGGACTTGATCGTTTGGTGCATAGAGGACAGCGTTAAAATCTACAACGGCTTCGTTTACGCTACGAACTTCAAAGTCAATAGCTGTGCCAGCATCTGCATGGAACAGGTATTCTTGTGCTGCCATATCGGCAGAGAAGTTACCGCTTGCACTTTGGTTGAGTGCCACAGGTGTTAGGTTACCACTCAGGCAAGATCCGACATGACTAAGCTGAAGTTCACCTTCGAAGAAACCAACACCGCATTCTTCAACACGGAAGGTGAAGTCCGCAAATTCACCTTGTGAGAATGTGAGACTCAATCTTTGGAGTTGTCCAGTCGCTACAGTCAAACCAATGAAAATTAGGAGTAAACCACTGAATAGTTCAATTTTGTGCATGTGTTTTTGCAAACGACGGAGTAGACCTTGTGCGCTATTCATCAATAATGCCGTAATGATGAAAGGGATACCTAGACCAACAGAATATGCCGTTAACATAAGCATACCTTGTGCAACATCACCTGTAGTTGCTGCAACTGTCAGAATTGTTCCCAACAAAGGGCCAATACAAGGTGTCCAACCAGCAGAGAAAACCATACCCATAAACGCGGATCCCAATAATCCTTCGCGTCCGTTAGGTTCAATGTCTCCACGTGTGTCTGAATAGATTAGTAAATCAACACGATCAAGAACTCTATTCCAGAAAACCGCTGGTTGTGTGAATGCATCATTGATGAACATTGTAACGACCACGACTGCGATAAGTGGTAATGCCAAAATCATTTGTTCAACAAGGCCCCAGTAGATGAGACCACTGACAGCAATCGCAAAGCTAATACTCAGGAGTACACTGTCCAATATTGCTGCATTGTCTTTTTTACGTAACCATGAGAAAAATTTAGGTAGAACGCCCATAAATTGGAGGCCGAAGAAGATAATGACGACGCCACCGATACGCCCAATACTTTCAGTAAATGTATTGACGTATTGTCCTGCCACACTAACGAGTGCTGTGGTTAAAATACCAATAATAACGAATACTAGTGTGAAGCCACCTACAAATGCTAGTCCATGTAAGAGCATATGAAGGCGCATCGCCAGACTTGTTTGATTTGTCGTACCAACTGATGTTTGCATTGAGATATTGTGTGTCAGTCGTCCACCCATATACCCGATATAAGCGGGGACGAGTGGGAGCACACAAGGCGAGATAAAAGACAGGAACCCCGCAATGATGGCTAAACCAATCGTAACATTTTCCATTTATTAACATCCTCATTAGCTGTCTGTTTGATTGTAGTTTTAGCATGAATTGCTTACAAGATGCTTGCTTAAATCTAAAATTTTTCTAAAGTTATTGCAATCCACGGTTTGTTGTTGTTGCTATATACACGTTAAACGCATGACCTTACACGAATCTTTCAAAAAGTTTGGATGCCTGTGAATGTATCCAACTTATGTCAGATGTGATGAGAATATGTTACGATATGAACATACGTTTTATTGTTAGTGGGGGATATAAATGAGTCAAAAGAAAACAGCATATTTAAATCAGGTTACAGCACTTAAAGATTTATCATCTAAAGAGCTGCAAGAAGTTAGCAACCAAACACATATGGTTGAGTATAAACGCGAACATATTTTTTATATGCCAGACGACCCAGGCGAAGTGTTGTTTATCCTTAAAAAGGGGCGGGTTCAATTATATCGTATCTCGCCGGATGGACGTAAACTGATTTTCACAATTTTGCATCCTGGGGCGATTTTTGGTCATATGGCGCTCGTTGGTCAACACTTGTATCAGACATATGCTCAAGCTTTGGATGATTGCACGATTTGTGTATGGAATCGTGAACAGGTTGAGGCAGTATTCGTCGAAAAACCTCAGATTGCCTTTCGATTCTTAGAAGCTGTGGGAAATCGTTTGACACAAGTCGAAGAACGGTTAGCAGAAGTGACATTTCAACCCATTCCAACACGTTTGGCGGCTCTTCTGTTGCGATTAGACCAAAATGGCGGTGGGTCGGGTAAATTAAATGGATACACCCATCAGTATTTGGCGGATATGCTCGGCACATACCGAGAAACAACAACACAGGTATTAAATCAATTTAAAACACAATCCCTTATTCGCATTGGACGAAAGACAATCGAAATTCTGGATGTTGATGGATTAGAGAAAATCGCAACATCCACAGAATAACGATGTCTATTGTTGTCAGCTTTTTGATGTGAAGGGGTTAGCGCCGTGAGCGAGCAACGGCAGCTTCAACGCATTCTACGCCTGTGCTCCCGATATTTGTTCCATGACGAACGCCTGCGGGAATATCAACGCGATCTCCTGATTTGATGATTGTGCGCTGATTTGTATCAGGAAGGGTGAGTTCAAGTGATCCACTGATGACATACAAAACTTTATCATAATTGTGACTGCGGACAGCATAACGATAATTGGGGGTGTTTTTCCAACCATATGGCCGTAGACCCTCTTTTTTCATCATGCGGGTAATAATCGAACGAGTTGGATGTTGTCCACCTGTCCATCGCTTTACCTGCACTCGCTTATCCTGAATAGCCATATATATGTTACCTATCACTTATTAGACAAAAACATACAACATAAATTGTTGCAAGCCTGACACAAGATACATCATAATTAGAAATCCTGCAACTATTTAACCTATTTTAAGTCTATTTTCATGAATAAATATTAAGTTATTGTTTGAGAATTGTTTAGGGATGGTATCAATGATTTCTTCATTAACCAACTTGGTTCATCTACATGGTGTGTTTTACCTTCGTGGTCACGATATTGCCACTGTCCATCGTCTTCACCATAAATTTCATAGCCTTCGCGTAAGTAGAGCTGATAGGCGCGTTTATTGGTTTTTGCAACGGATATAGTCGCTATAGGGTAGTTACCTTTGATCAGAATAGACTCAGCAGTTTTAAGCATATGAGTCCCGATACCTAACCCACGAAAGGCTTGCATGACGGTAAACGAGTAAATATAGCCGCGTTTGATTCCTGTCTCAAATCGAGTTGGGTTAATAAATTGTATGAATAATCTGCCTATAGGATAACCATTAAAATCCATGACAAGCATCAAACGGTTACCACGGCGTTGCCCAGAATAGGCGCGACGGAACAAATTGCGGAAGTGAGTAAATTGTCCATCCCATTCTAGTTTGGATATATCTGATGCTTTTGCGACGCGGATTTTAAGCTTAGCATTCAGTGTGAGTTGTTTATGAATTGCTTCATGACTTGTCATGGTTAAGCATATCCTGTGTGATCAATTGCTGTAAATAATATTGTTCGTCTTGCTCAGTGGCAATATCTTGATCAATCCATCCAGCACGAAGTTGATCCAAAATAGCTTTGTATTGGGGACCTGGCTTCAGCCCCATATGTTTAAGATCATTGCCGTTGATGATAGGCTTTTGATGTCGCCATTGATTCATATAATTCTCTATAATTTCTTGTTTGGCTCTTTGGCCCGTAAGACTTAACCATGCGACTTCTAGCGCAAGCGGTGGCAAATTTTCTAGATTATGTGTAAGCTCACTGGCTTTAAGTGCTGGATTCACAAATTTTTCAGATTGACTCAGTATTTTGGCAGTTGCTGTCATTGAAGCTATTAAATTGCGCCCAAGGCCTAATCTCTCACAAATTTTGACAACGCTCTCTGGTGGAATACCGATCATCATTAGATGCCAATATTTACGTGTAATGTCGTTTTCATCTGTTTTAAATGGGGGTGACTGTGTTCGGCATTTTTCGAAATATTCGCGTAAGTGAATACTGGTGAGGAAATCTTCATGCAATGCTTCAAAAACTCCCAGTGCTTGTAACTTCTGAATGCCTCGTTCTGGTGTGTCTTCACGCAAAATAAGCGTGATCTCATTCTGGATCCGTTCGCCGGTAATACGCTTGAGCATAGGAAGTGCGCCTTTGACGAGGTCAGCTGTACGTGGCTCAATCACAAAATGTAATCGCTCTGAAAAGCGTACAGCCCTTAAAATTCGTGTTGGATCATCAACAAAACTCAGGCTGTGCAATACACGGATAAGACCTTCTTCTAAATCTTCCATTCCGCCATAAAAGTCAAGGATGCGCCACATTTGTTGCGTCGGGCTGAGTTGAACAGCAAGTGTATTCATTGTAAAGTCACGACGTTGCAAATCAAGTTTTATACTACTGCTATACACTGTTGGTAGGGCTGTTGGTTGTTCATAATACTCAAAGCGCGCTGTGGCGAAGTCAATATGATGTGGGATATCATCTAATGAGAGATCCAGTATTTCAGATACTTCATCGTCTAAAATCCACTTGGCTGTACCGAAAGGCTTATGGCTATGGACTGTTCCCTGTAACTCCTCAGCTAGACCCTCTGTGAATGCAATAGCATCGCCTTCAACTACAAAATCAATATCCAGATTTTTGCGTTGAAGAAGAATGTCTCTAACCACACCACCAACCATGTAGATAGACGTGTTCGATGATTGTGCGTGTGATGCAATGACTGTAATGAGCTGTGCTACTGGCTCACCTAAAATTGCTACAAGAGACTCTGGTGAGATTTCTGGTATTTCATTGGATGTATTGGGGTGTGTTCGTGCCCAATGTTTGATCAAGTCAGTGCGCGTTACAATTCCTATGGGTTTACCATCGTTGTCTACGACTGGAATTTGGCCCCAACCACTGTTAACCATCAACTGTTCCAGTGCTGAAACGGAGTCGTTTTCTGTTAGGGTAACTTCTCCCTGTATCATGACATCTTGAATGCGTATCGTTCTGAGTTGATGTTCGGCGGCGCGGTCGGCATCTCGGCGTGTCAATAAGCCGACGATTCGATTATCCTTAACGACAGGATAACCTTCATGACCAACACGCCGTATAAAACTGAGTTTATCTTCTAACATATCATTGGCGTCAAGGTATTGCAATCCACGCGACATTAAATCTTCGATACGGACAGCTGGTCTGATACTATCTCGTAAGTCTGACCAGATTTGCTCCGTAATTTGTGTTAAGTCCTGTTGTTTGATTGATGCGGCAGATGCGCGGGGGTGTCCACCACCACCGAAACTTTCTGCAATGAGGCTGACATCTATATCATCGGTTCGGCTACGCGCGACAAGTTGTGTTTTCTTAGGCATTTCCACAATCGTGAAGATTGCACTGCTATCCCAAATGTCAATAAGGCGATGGGTAACCGCAGCAATCCCTTCAATATAATCCGGCATTGTGACCGAGGCAACGGTTATTGAATGACCCTGTAAGTTACGATGCGATGCGGATTTGAGAAGTTTGTCAAATAATGATTGTTGAATATCCGTCAAGGGCAGTGTTAAAAAACGTCGAATTGTATTTAAAACTGCACCATTTTTTAATAGCCACGATACAGCCGTCACATCACGTGGTGTTGTACTACTAAAGGTCAACATGCCGGTATCTGCATAGATCCCAAGTGCAAGTAATGTGGCTTCAAGTGAACTCAGGCTAATTTTTTGTTTGCGAAGCCGTTCCACAATTAATGTACTGGCTGATCCGATAACTTCACCTTCCCAAGTTTCATGAGGTTTTAGGTCTCGCTCTAATGGGTGATGGTCTATGATAAGTGTGGGAGTATTAGCACGTGTTCCTTTGACTGATTGATAGGTGTCAGTGTCTGTTAAGATAATTTGCTCTATTTTACCCTGACCTTTTCCCCACTCTTTCTGGTTTATAAAGGGTAGGGCATTTTTATAAAGGTGCAGAAATTCCTCTACGGGACGATGAATGTTGCGAGGTAGTATTGGGATTGCATCAGGAAATAATTTTGATGCCCCGAGCATAGACCCAAGTGCATCAAAATCAGCATTTTCGTGTGTCAGTATGATTCTCATGTAGTTGTCCAATATTGGTGCAAATTTACCCTATTTTAGCGTGCTTTTGTGACATGCACCTGAGAAATTAATAGGAAGCAAGAGGGAATCCATTATCAGCATAAGTAATGGTTAGATTAGGAGAAGCAAGATAGCTAATTGGCAACTGATAGAGGTCAATTACATTATTTTCACCGACAGCTGATGTCCATAATGCTTTTTCGCTGACGGTATGCCATTTAACGAGTGCTAGGTGGACGCGATTATCAACAAGCTGTTGCGCGACTGTTTCGAGGTCTGCTTCTGTGATATTAAGCTCGATACTGAGTTTGTTCAATTCAGTTACAATTGCGTCATTTTGTGGAATTTCTGTAATATAAAGTTGGAGTAAAAATCCGTCGGGATACCCCATATTGGCAAATTCTGTTTTGAGGCTGGATAGTTGGATAGTAGAAATTGCCATAGGAATTGAACCACTTATATTTGTCTGGTTGACGATGCGGACACCATCCACACTATTGCGAATCATGTCGATAATTGTATCATTGCTGAGGGGGGCAAGGTTTGGATTAATGACAAGGCTAACTGTTGGGATGACAGGTGATTGTATCCAACCCTCAAATTGTCCATAATCGGCAATCACATCATAATCTGTACCGAGTTGGCTTTCGGGAGTTAGACCAGCTGCAGGTATCAATAAGCCCGATTCGGCTAATAGTGTTTCAACTGAGTGCATGCCTTGTGCATTGACTCCCAATACATAGCGGACCGGAGGAGCAAGTGTTTCGGTTGTATTAGGTGTTTCTGTTGGTGGCAGGACATTAGCGACAGGTGTTGCTCCGGGCTGACATGCACTGAATAGCATAAGCCCTATGATGTAAATCAAATAGAATCGAAAAGAACGCCCACGTAATGAGCGTTCTTGATGTGTTTCAGACATAGTCATATTTAGAGTGGCTCGACCCAGGGGATAACGAGCTCGCGTTGAATCATGCTTAGAGATGTACTGAAATTAAAGAATCCTAGCACGGCATAAGCAAAGGCTGCTGTACGATCATCTCGACCTCGCATGAGGCTGAATAAGCCGGGCATCATCACGGCTAGCCACAGCATGTATAGTACGTAGACGACAATACGCCCTGAACGTGGTTGTAAGCCCATTGCAAGCATGACTAGTCCAACGATCAGTGTTACGATTGCTAAACCTGCATATGTCAGGACTGCACCTACATAGTTACCAGAAACTTCTTGGTTACGTGAAGCAATTGCTACCGCCCAGATTCCCAATGCCAATGAATAGAGAATGTGCATATTAAAGAGGATTTCGTGTATTGCGTTCATATCATCTCACGTTTGTCTGCTTCGTTATTTGACTCATTTTAACATACTCAGTAAGCCATGAGATTATCCGATGATGAGGAATCCCATGCTGGATGCTAACCATGTAAGCGTGACGAGATTCGCGACAAGTAATGCTGGGCGTTGAACATTCCCACCGTCGCTAGCAGGATTACCACGCATATCCAATTCCCATGGGAAGATGATTGTTGTGATAATGCCAATTAAAAGAATTGTGCCAAGCCATGCCGGAAATATGCCTTGCGTGATGGCGATACCCATACACACTAATGCGCCAATAAGCGACGCATAGCTCAAAATTAGGGTCGGTGTTTTACCGAGTAGAACAACAGTATTCTTTAAACCGGCTTCTTTATCGACTTCATAGTCATCAATCTGATTGTAAAATTGTCCGTATGCTGAGAAAAGAATTGCCGCGATGATAACAAACCATGCATTTTGTGGGTTTGCATTGTATGCGAAATAACCGGTCATCACCAGTAGACCGCTCAGCATTAAAGCATGTGATACAACATCAGTTATCGGTCGGGCTTTGAGGCGGAATGGGTGTGCTGAATAAAGATAACAAAGTGCGAGGGTGATACCACCTAAGATTAATGTCCAAATCCCACTGATACCATATAATACGAGAGAAATTCCAAATGTTGCCCATGTTACGATCCAACCCTCGCGACGAGTCAGAATACCTGCACTGATGACGTTGTGTAGTTTTTTCTTAGGATTCAAAGCATCGTCTGGTGCATCTTCGACATCATTGATCATAAATGCAAACGCCATAGCTAAAATATTTGCAATAATAACTGCGAATAACCGCCAATCAACCATCGTTTGTGATGCTTCGACGGCTAATAGACCACCCGCCAGCGTTAGGGGGATTGTGAATGGCACGTGTTCACGCCAGCGGGTTAGGCGGATTACACCATTAATTTTCTCGTCAATTGAACCCGTATATTGGGTAGATGAAACTTCCATATATCCTCTGTCTGATAATTTAGTTTGCAAGGCTAAGTATCTCGTGAAGGATAACACAAGTTTGAAGTTTGCGTTACGGTAATCGGGAAAATTGTGCGAAACCTACATTGTCTTAGATTGTATCCACCTGTATCATTCAGATATGAAACAGTTGATTTTTTCTTACATTGCACTCGTCATCTTGTTAGCAGGATGTAATTTAAATACAACAGCACCAACCCCAACGGCTATCCCGCCTGCCAATGGTGGAAACATCCGTGTGGCACAGGTTCAAATCACACCTGCACCCACACAAGCGCGTGTTCTACAAGCAATTCCAACAAAAACAATTACCTCAACCCCGACATTATCACCTTCTGAAACGCCAATCCCATATCAATGTGGGGAGGATGATGAAACACAATCGGCGCGACGTGTCTCTGCTGTGGTGAATGTGGATTATGGAGCAAAAACTGCACATGTTGATGAGTTAATTACGTTTGTCAATCGAGAAGAAATTGCGCTTGAATCTATTATTTTAGATATACAGGCAAACCAATGGCCAGAAGGGTTTACACTAGAGGGACTGTCTGTAAATGATGAGGTAATCCCACATACCTTAGAGGTGAATCGACTTGAAATTCCATTAACGGTTCCGTTAGAGACAGGGTGTCAGGTTGCGATTAAATTGAGTTTTAGGTTGCAACCGAATCAGATTCGTGATGGTCTGAGTGCATATCGAGGATTCTTCGGATATAGTCCGCGTCAGTTGAATATGTCGCATTTCTTGCCTGTTGTCGCTGCACGTGTTAACGGTGCATGGTTAATTCACGAGCCTATTGGGATTGGTGAGCAAATTGTATATGACACTGTGGATTGGGATGTTATTGTCAGTGTGGAAAATGCAAGTGATACATTACAACTTGCAGCACCCGGTAATATGGTGGAAATTGATGAATTACGATGGCAGGTGACGTTACCGAAATCTCGTGATTTTGCAATTAGTATGAGTGAGAATTTTGTTCTTCAACAGGTTCAAACTCCAAGTGGTGTGACGATAGCTGTGTATACCTTCCCTGACGCTGTAACTAATGTCAATGGGGTTCGGGTTGATGCTGGCGTACATACTATGGACGAGACTCTCAAATCCATGATCTTGTTTGAGCGATTGTTTGGTGATTATCCATATGAACGATTTGTAGTTGTTCAAGGGGATTTCCCTGATGGTATGGAATTTACTGGATTGGTCTATGTCGGTACAGCATGGTTTTACTATTTTGATGGAACTCACTATAATTATCTGACATTAATCACAGTGCATGAAGTTGCGCATCAATGGTGGTATGCGAAGGTCGGCAATGATGCGGCATTAAACCCATGGTTAGATGAAGCACTGGCAACGTATAGTGAATACTTATACATTGAACAATATTACCCCAATGATAAGAATTGGTGGTGGACATTCCGAGTGGCTGATTTTGTCCCGCAGGGGAATGTGGATAGTACTGTCTACGAGTTCACTACAGCACGTGAGTATATTAATGCTGTTTATTTGCGCGGTGTACAGATGCTACAAAACTTGCGTGAGGATATTGGTGATACTGCTTTCTTTGAATTGTTGTGGGAATATAGTCATGTTGGCGATGGTGTGATTGCTAATCCTGCAACATTTTGGACACAACTGACTGCTGAACAGATTCGTTTATCACAACAAACACGTAATGATTTCTTAGGCGATCCCAATGTTGCTTCATTCTTTGTCGGTGTGGAATTAGAAGATAACTCCGGTGAATAGTTTCTCAACCTATTCCGGATACTATAAGATACATTAAACGATAAATTGTTTTAGTATTTTTACTATTCATAAGTTCAATACGGGTTATAATATTCCAAGAGAAAGTACATGGTACATCCTTTGGAGTTTATTATGTCTGTGTTGAATCAGTCTATTGCAGAATTTCTGCGTCACATCCCTCAGTCGAATCAAAACAAACAAACTATATGTGAGATTACCCAAGCAGTAAACAGTGATGGTGATATACAGATGTTATATGGTGTTGTTTGGATGCTTTCTGTTTTGGGAATTGTTCGCCTTGATGAGACGAATCCTACGAGTGAAGCATTGATACAGGCTTCATCACAAACAGCGAAATATGCATTAATGAGTATTGCCGATTATATTGAGCGTGATGCGACAATTATCAATGATTGGTCAACACGTGGTATTCAAGAGAATATTCTAGGAAATGGTGCGACGTTCTTACAGGCTTTGGAACAGGCAAGGCTTGATCGTTTTGAGGATATACGACCATCGCGTCGTGTTAAAGTTGCACAGGTGTTCATCAAACGGATTAATCCGCAGACAGACAAGCACGAATTATTATTCCAATTTGATGAAAATGCTAACCAATATCAATTGATTGGTGGGCGATGGTCAGAAAAAGATGGTGATGATTTAGAAGTGACGATCGTACGTGAGATTGACGAAGAGCTTCCGCTTAATCAATTACCATATCCAGAGACCTATCAATTGGATCTGTTATTAGAAAATTTTGCTGTGAATGGCGCAATTTCATCGACATTTGGCGCATTAACGCATTATACATTTTGGTTTTATCACATGGCACACCTTATGGTCGATCTTAAACTGCAACCAGAAGATCATTGGGTATCACTTGACATGGTATTGAATGGTGTTGTTCTAAAAGATGGTGAACGATACCCGTTTGCGAATGCAGATATTTTCCAACGTATCGATAAGGCATTGCCGAAGGGTTTGTTAGGGCTACCTGTCAGTCGTGTTAATTCTTAAAATTGCTCTATTATCTGTTTCCAGTTTGTCTAAAGTTCGCTAGAATCGTAACTTAAACGTTACAGGACTTACAAGACGATGGGAATAAGGATATGAGCGACAAAATTAAAGCAAGCAATTCCACCCTCAGTCAAGACATTCATACACTTGGTAATTTGTTGGGTATTATTATCCAAGAGCAAGACGGCGTTGAGGCATATAATCTCGTTGAAGAGATACGCAGTGTCTCGAAGGCGCGCCGGAGTGGTGATGCTGATGCAGCATTTAAGCTAGCAGATCGCCTTGAAAATACTTCACTTGAATCGAAGAATATCCTCACAAAAGCATTTTCCAATTATTTTCAGCTTATTAACATTGCCGAAGATCTTGAGCGTATTCGCGTGATACGCGATCGCGAGGCAAATAACAAACTCAAAGAATCTATCCATGAGGCAGTTCGGGCGCTTAAAGAACATGGTAAATCTGCGATGGAAATGCGCTCTTTATTGCATCAGGCGCGATTACGGCTTGTACTGACAGCTCATCCATCAGAAGCAAAGCGTCAAGAAATTTTGATTAAGTTGCGTCACATTGCGCAGATGATGGAAGAGCGTGATCGTCAGATTTTGTTGGATCGGGAACAAGAAAAACTTAAACTCAAACTGGCAGAAGAAATTGAGGAACTGTGGCAAACACGGCCGATTCGCGCAGCTAAGAAGTTGGTTGCTGATGAAGTTGAATTTGGTATCTACTTCATTACGTCGGTCATTATGGATGTTGTTATTGACATTTACGAAGACTTACAGTCTGCACTAGAAGAATTCTACCCGAACGAAGATTGGTCAGAATTGCCCCCAGTGTTACGTTACGCATCATGGATTGGTGGGGATCGGGATGGTAATCCGAATGTAACAACCGATGTGACATTGCAGACGCTAGCGACCTTGCATGAAACTGCTCGACAAGTGTATTTATCCGAGATTGGCTTCTTATTCCAACATCTGACACAGGATACGGCCGGGGTAGGTGTATCAGACGAGCTTAAACTTGCTGTTGCACATGATGATTCAGAAGAACAATACCCCGATGAAGTCTATCGCCAGCATATGACAATCATTTATGACAAACTTGAGCAGAATACATACGAGTCCAGCCGTGATTTACTTGATGATTTGTTAATGGTTCAAGAGAGCCTCAAACAATATAAGGGTAAGCGTGTTGCCATGGGCGAAGTACAACGCTTGATTCGTAAAGTACGGCTGTTCGGATTGCATCTGGTGCCATTAGAGGTGAGAGAAGATGCTGGATTGCATGCGGCTGCACTAGAAGAAATCTTTGATTACTATAACATTGCGGAAAATTATATCGCACTCGACGAAGACAAAAAGCAGGTCTTACTGACAAACGAGATTCGCAACAAACGCCCTCTCTTTCCTAACGAAACTAGTGTTTTTACCGAGACAACCCAGAGTATTATTCGTACATGGCAGATGATTGGTCAGGCACATGTACAATACGATAGTATTGTAATTGATACGGTAATTGCGAGTATGTCGAAACAGCCAAGTGATGTATTGGCGATGCTACTATTTGCTAAAGAAGTTGGCATTGATAATGATGTCTATATTGTGCCATTGTTCGAGACGATTGATGACCTCTACAATGCGCCGGATGTCATGTCGAACTTATTCAATAACCCTGAATACCGTCGTCACCTTGTTGCACGGTCGGGTAAACGCGGTTTACGTCAACAAGTGATGATTGGTTACTCCGACAGTAGTAAAGATGGCGGATACCTCGCATCTAATTGGAATCTATATAATTCGCAACGGATTTTGACAGAACGATGTGTTGAAGAAGGTGTATCGCTTGAATTGTTCCATGGGCGTGGCGGGAGCATTGGTCGTGGCGGTGGACCGACGAATCGTGCGATTTTGTCTCAACCGACAGAATCGTTGCATGGTGGTGTAAAAATTACTGAACAAGGTGAGGTTATTGCGTATCGGTATAGTAATAAAAACATTGCACATCGTCATCTGAATCAAGTGTTAAATGCAGTCCTGATTGGCATGGGGATCCAAGAAAAGGACGATGTCCCCCAAACATATTTTGATGCGATGTCAGAGCTATCCGAGTTAGGGCGCAAAGCGTATCGCAACTTCGTCTATGAAAGCGACGGGTTCATTGAGTATTGGCAACAAGCAACCCCAATTAATGAACTGGGGATGATGCAAATTAGCTCACGCCCGGCCAAACGCAAGAAAAAGGGTGGATTCGCAGCAATGCGGGCGATCCCTTGGATGTTTAGCTGGATGCAAAGCCGTGCAATTGTCCCGAGCTGGTTTGGTGTGGGACATGCCTTTAAGACGTTTGCAGATGAACATGAAAACGGTCTCGAATTGCTCCAAGAGATGTATGAGAAGTGGGCATTTTTCCATGCAATTATTGACAATGCACAATTGGATGTTGCCAAGGCTGATATGGGAATTGCCGAGTTATATGCGTCATTGGTTGAACCCGAAAGCCTGCGTGAGGAATTCTTAGGGCGTATCAAGTCTGAACATGCACTGAGTAGCGATATGATTAAATCTGTTACACAACAGACGATATTACTCGAAAATATGACTGCAATTAAAACATCTATCGAGCGCCGGAATCCGTATGTTGATCCGTTGAATTTCTTGCAGGTCGCACTTTTGCGAGAGTTACGTGAGTTAGATGAGGACTCTGAACAGTATAAGGAGATACGGAATGCGACACTGGCTACAATCAATGGGATTGCAGCGGGTATGAAAACAACAGGTTAGATCATGCATGAGACGCTGAAACAAAAAGCACGGCGGTGGCGATTTAATTTGCTACCGTCGTATCGCGGTTCGGGCGGTTGGATGACATATCTTGCCGATGATTGGCGTGAAGTACATGTCAAACTGCCTCTAAACATCTTCACACAAAATTATGTTGGTACAACATATTGTGGCAGTATGTATTCTGCAATTGCGCCTTTTTATGTTGCAATGATTCACTTCAACTTGCCTAAAGGGTATATTGTATGGGATAAATCGATACAAGTGGATTTCAAACGTCCAGGTAAAGAAACCTTGTATGCGAAAATTATCCTTACCGAAGACGCCCTTGATGAAATCCGTGAAACACTAAGTCAAAAACGATCGACTGAACGTGATTTCACAATCGAGTTAACGGATAAGGTTGGGACGGTCTGCGCGACGTTGACTGAAACAGTATATATCCGCAGACCCCTTAAACAACGGGTTACTTAACTATCGGATTTGTCCCAGTCGACCTCAGCAAATCGTTGTACTTCAAGCAAGTAGCCACTAGGGTCTTTGACAAAGAAGTGATAGATATTATAAGTCTCGTTGGTACGCGGTGAATATTCACACTCCCATCCGTGTGATGTAATGCGTTCATACCATGCGTCTACATCTTGGGTGACAAATGTGAATATGATCCCGACTGGGTTTGCGGGGGCAGTGTCGCGCTCACAGATACCGAAGTAAGCATTGCGTCCAGCGACATGATAAATCCGACATGAGCCTTGATCGACCGCCATAGGCAACCCTAAAATTTCCTCATAGAAGTGCGCAGATTTTTTTAGGTCTCGTGTGTACAAAAATGTGATTTGTGAATCGACAGGTAAAGCAGACATGATCTTCTCCTTAGTCGGTTTGTTTTGGTAAAAATGGTTTAATTAACGGGAATAATGATATACCGAGGATGCTTACCCACATTGGCAATAGGTCGAGTATACCGGCATTGCCTTGCCAAATTGCGACATGATACCCTAACAATAACATGAGTACTTGACCCGCCTGTAATCGAATCGGAATCATTGGCTCGCCTGTAATATCGCAATCCACATTGACATCTTTAGATTTTAGAATTAGCGGGACAACGATAAATGTAGCGAACAAAATTCCGATCATATAATCAGTTGTTGGTGGGATAGGCACAAGTTGCGCATTTTGCAGAATGAATGTCACAATCATGATAACAATGGACAGTCCTGCGAAGATGACATGTTGGCGGTGTGGTTTTGCTAAGACAGCATCCAATAAAAATGCAGTCGCACCAATCATGGCATAAATCCAGCTACCAAAGAAAGCCACCAATGCCGTTAATACCACCATCACTAAACTATCGGTGAGCAAGGCGGGCAAACCTGTTGAACGATTGACAATGCGTAACATCGACATCATATAAAATAGGATAATAAGGTTGAAACGCACGTCAACTAGGAATACAGCGATTGTCATCAATAGGGCGGACACAAATGCGGATAGTTGATGTTGTGGATCTAGTTCGCGCGACATTGCCCATGCAAAAAATACTGAAAATAGAGCAATAACTCCGCTGATACCCGCTTGAATGACCTCTGTGCCATTGATCAGTTGAATACCGAAAATAGCTGCGCCGACAACCCCCATCCAGATCATAATTGCTAGGTTGGTTGGATAACGCGGATCGAGGATACGTCCGATATGTGTGACTTTATAAAGTTGTTGATCTAAATTGTCCATGTGTTGCTCCCCGTAGACAAGAATAAATGTCACTTACTATAGCGGATGTGGGTTAGGAGAGATTAAGAGATGTGATTATTTAGCAATTGGTAGCGTGAAGATGAACTTTGTACCGACTCCGACTTTGCTCTCAAACCAGATTTTCCCGCCGTGCATCTCAATGATTTGTTTGCATAGATAGAGGCTAAGTCCAAGACCATAGGTGGCATTTTTAGGTCTGTGATGATCACTCCAAAATTTTTCGAATACATGAACATAAAATTCTTGTCTGATACCCACCCCATTGTCTAGTATCTGACAATTCACATGATTATCTTTTATAAAGATCGTTAATGTTGTTTTGGTATTTTCGGGCGAAAAGGTTGATGCATTATCTAGAAGCATGTGAAATACGTGTAGTATTCTATATTGATCGCCAAATAATGCAGGTATCGCTTCATCAATTGATACGATAAGCTTTTGGTGCTTTTCATCGAATTGTTTTTTTATACTTTCTACCGATGTACTAAGTATTTTAGCGATCTCGTACCATTCGAAATGATAACCATATTTATTTTCAATGCGTACCCAGTCAACATATTGATGTGTTAAATTGTTTAAATTTTCAACATTGTTTTGAATTACATTAACAAAGGACTTGAGGTGTTCATCTGAAACACCGTAATCATCGCTCATCAACAAATTAGAATAGCCTCTAATCGATGTAAGTGGGTTTCCAATTTCTGAACGAATAAAGCTTGCATATTCAACTGATCTGCGCTCACGAATTTCTTGAGTGCGGAAATTTAGTGCTTTTACACTTAGTGGACGGACAACATAGTTATCCAATCGCTCCAACACTTCATCCACTTTATCCATATTATCCACCGATACAACCGCCATCTTGCGCAGGTGCAAACGCGGGAATTGCTCCCATTCATCGAGTAACGATAGAGGCACAATATCAAAATCAAAAATGGCGAGAGAGATATTTTTTGGAAGTTGATTAGTATCAAGTTCGGTTGAAAAGTATGCAACCTGAAAACCATCGATTTGGTTGAGCATGTCACGTAGCGTAGTATCATCACTAAACAGTGCAATTTGTGTCATGATGTGACCTCCTCTACAAGTGGTAACGTGAAGTAGAACGTTGTGCCGACTCCGACTTCACTCTCGAACCAGATGTCTCCACCGTGCATCTCGATGATTTGTTTGGCGAGGTAGAGGCTCATTCCATGTCCTTGTTGACTATAAATTTCACGACGTAGATAATTACGTTCTAGTGGTTGGAATATGTCAGGCTTAAACCCATCGGATATACCAACACCATTATCTGTTATCTCAATCATCAAAATGTTGCTACCAACTGTAACTTGTAGGTCAATTTTGGGTTGGTCGTCGGAGTAGTTTATGGAATTATTCAAGATAGACTCTAAAACAGCGTAGACTTTCCCATTATCTATCATGACCTGAGGGAGATTTTCTGGTACGTTCTTCACTATTGTGTAGTTTTTGTTAATAAATTTATGCTCAAGCGATTCTTCTACCCACTCAATTATGTGTGTGAAATCTTCGTGCCGAAAACTATAGTCACGACCATGTTCAAGTTTTATCCAATCCGAATATATATCAATCGTATCACGCATGTAGATTGCACTAGAACCTATTGTCTGTATGAACTGAAGAAGTTGTTCGGGCGGTATATTAGCATAATTCATTTGAATAATATCAGAATATCCCTTGATAGATGTAAGGGGGTTTTTGAGCTCTGAACGCATTAGATTTGCAAATTCTGACAGGCGAATTGTTGTGAATATAAGTTTAATACAGTGTTTGATTCGTGATGCTGATAGCGGGTGCATAGTATAACTATCAAGTCGTCCCAACACTTCATCCACTTTATCCA
>DIYL01000051.1 GCA_002428985.1 Anaerolineales bacterium UBA6055
CGAATACCCGCCGATGGACGGTTGATAGAGGCAATTAATCTACAGATTGAAGAAGCTGCGCTTACCGGTGAATCTTTACCCGCCAGTAAAAACACCGCGACAATTGAATCCAATGAAAATGTAGGGGTCGGTGATCGCAAAAATATGGCATTTATGGGTACTGCAGCCAATTATGGACGCGGAGAGATGGTCATCACTAAAACAGGCCTAAATACCGAAATTGGTAATATTGCAGCCATGTTACTCCAAGTCGAAGAAGGCACAACACCGCTACAACGTCGTTTGAATCAACTAGGCACAGTTCTAGCAACAGGCGCATTGATTGTTGTCGCGATTGTATTTGTGGTCGGGTTCTTCGTTCAAGGTATCCCAGCAGATCAAATGTTTCTGATTGCGATTAGTCTAGCTGTAGCAGCCGTACCTGAAGGCTTACCTGCACTAGTTACAATCGGTTTATCATTAGGTGCAAATCGTATGGTCAAACGGAATGCTCTCATTCGTCGCCTGCCAGCTGTCGAGACACTAGGGTCTGTCAATGTAATTTGCTCCGATAAAACCGGAACACTGACCAAAAATGAAATGACAGCAACCTATCTAGCATTGCCCCGTCATGAAGATATTCGAGTTGAGGGCACAGGTTATGTTCCAGAGGGTGAACTCGTCTATCTTGGTAATGAGGATCACAATAACTTGGGTAAACCCGTAGATGCAGAACATGATGATTTAGTCCAGCGCATGCTCAAAGTGATGGCATTATCAACGAATGCTCACCTTGAAACAACAGAGACAGAAAATAAAATCAAAGTCGTTGGTGATACAACTGAGGCTGCCTTAATCGTTGCAGCACAGAAGCTTGGCTTCACACGCGAAAAACTTGAACAAGATATGCCACGTGTTGCTGAATTACCATTCAGTAGTGAGCGTAAGGCAATGACCACAATTCACGAAGTTGTTGGTGATACCGCGAAACGCCTATTCCCAGATGCAAAGTATGTCGCAATCACAAAAGGCGCACCCGACAGACTAATTGAATGGGCGACAGGCGAACAAATTCCAGGTGAAATTGTACCGCTCGATAAAGTCCGTCAAGACGACTGGGAAAGCCAAGTTAACAACATGGCAAATGATGGTCTGCGTGTCCTCGGTATTGCATTCAAGTCATTAGATCATGTGCCAGATGAAATCACACCGGATGTTGAACAAGACATTCAACTAATCGGCTTGATTGGTATTCTTGATCCAGCCCGTCCTGAGGCAAAAACAGCTGTACAAGTCGCCCGTGAAGCTGGTATTCGTACAGTGATGATTACAGGTGACCATGCGCTAACTGCTGAAGCAATCGCACGTGACCTAGGCATTTTAACCGAGGGTCAAAAAGCAGTCACAGGTAACGAGCTCGACCGGATGTCGGATAAAGAAATTATCGACGCATTGAAAAATACATCGTGTTTCGCACGAGTATCACCTGCTCATAAATTACAACTTGTCCGTACACTGCAAAGTGAAGGTAATATCGTTGCAATGACAGGTGATGGTGTTAATGACGCCCCTGCCCTCAAGCAGGCAGATATTGGTGTCGCGATGGGCATCACAGGAACAGATGTAAGTAAGGGCGCAGCAGAAATGATTTTGACGGATGATAACTTCCGGTCAATTGTATCTGCTGTTGAACAAGGGCGTGCAATTTACGACAACATCAAAAAGTTCATCAAATACCTGCTCAGTTCCAACGTGGGCGAAATTTTGGTGATGTTCGTTGCATTGCTCATTAACCTACCCATCCCATTACTTGCGATTCAGATTTTGTGGATCAACCTTGTCACAGATGGTTTGCCCGCTATTGCACTTGGGTTTGAACCTGCCGAAGATGGTGTGATGAAACGTAGACCACGACCCGTTGATGAGAGTATATTCGCACAAGGTACAGGGCGACATATTATCTGGGTCGGCATCTTGATTGCTATTCTCACATTGGGTAGTTATGTCTGGGGATATACGACGATTGGTTTGGACGCATTTAGTCCGACATTAGGTTTGGAAAACTTAGATCGGGAAGCGATCGTTGCATTAGCTGACGAAGATCATGTTCCTGTCGCATGGGACGAATGGACAGATCAACAACAAATCGACTTTATCGGTGGCGATCTAGAAGCTGGTGCACAATTCCTTGAAGGTGAAGAAGGCGAGGGCTCAGCAGATCCCGGACGTGAATTAAGAACATTAGTAGAACGAATCCCACGTACGATTGCATTTACAGTGCTGGCATTCACTCAAATGTTTGAGGTAATGGCAATCCATGCAGGTGATCGTTCATCGTTCTTCCGTACAGGGTTCACAGGAAACCAACTCTTGTTCTGGGCAGTCATTTCGACATTTATCTTGCAATTACTTGTCGTCTTTATGCCTTTCTTGCAATTCTTGTTTGATACAGCACCGCTAACATTAACACATCTCGTTGTTACGTTTGTCGCAGGTTCAGTTGTGTTGTTTGCAGTTGAACTAGAGAAGGTACTCATTCGGCGCGAGCTTGAAGCAGATGAAGCAAATATCGTAGCCGGAACAGTCTAGTTGAAGTTTATGTGGGGGCATTACTTGTGTCCCCACTACCCACGATAAAGCATCACACGCCCTTGTAGTGCTTTTGGTATATCCAACCCCATCAAATTCAGTGCGGTCGAAGCAACATCCATCAGTTGATAAGTATAAGATTGTCCAACCCCCGATTGTTTGGGGTCAACGAGGATATACATACCTTCCATCGCATGATTTGCGTCATCAGGCCCTGTATCATTTTCCAGCGTATAATGTTGACCGTATCCGACACTACCAACAACACGCCAATGTAAATCTCCGAAATATACCATCAAATCAGGTGCAATTCGGTTAACTTGATGATAGATTGCTCTTGGATTATAAACCGACGTTTTGAGCGGATTACCCTCATTATCAGGAATATTCACAAGCCTCTGCGTCAGTTCCTCGCGAATCGATTGGATAGCATTTTTAGGCACAATTCCTTGAGGCTCTCGCCCTTCGATATTTAAGAAAACCCGTCCATAATATCCTCCTGTTGACCAAGCTTTTGTTCTCGACCAATCAACATTTGCAGGGTCGAATTTCGTAATTGTGCCAATCTCAGGTTCGTTTTTGAATGTCAACCAACCGTTTTTCCACAGCCACTCATTCAAACAAATTGCTCCGTCCATACGCTTCACCCCATGATCACTAACAAGCATAATCAGCTCATCACCACGGAGTTGTTTGAGAACCCGACCAATCTGGTCATCCACAACTTTGTAGTAATCGCGAATTGCTGATAATAGATAATGTTTAGGGTCATGTAGTCGGTGTTCAGGGTCATAATAACGCCAAAACGCATGATGAATACGGTCTGTACCGATATTGACGTGCATCGCAAAATCCCATGATTTACGTGTCAACAAATCTGCAAATACACGATATTGGTCTACTGTCATATCAATGATATTTTGCAGTAAACGATCACGATCTATATTGCGATAATCACTCACATCAAAGCGGTAATTTGGCGCTTTCTTGAGGACTTCATTTTTTAGAATAGCAGGATAGGTAAACGTGGCATCGGTATTTGGTGTTAGAAACCCACTCACAAGATTCCCTTGCAACTGTTGCACAGGGTGTGTCTGTGGAATATTAGCAATTAATGATTCACGCCCGGCAGCCCCAACATAATCCCATAGTCGATTTTGTTGTACGGCCCGACCATCAGCAATCGACAAATCGTCATAATTGTATTTTGACCGATTACGAAACCCGTAAATACCTAGTACACCGGGGTCATGACCAGATAACATACTTGACCATGCTGGAACAGTAATACATGGTATAGATGAATCTAACTGCCCCCATGTGCCCTGTCGCATTAATCGGCGGATATTTGGCAGTTCTGGACTTAACTCACGGAATAATAAATCTGCGCCGACACAGTCCAAACCGAGTATGAGTAATTTACGCTTTGACTGTCCAATGAATCGTCTAAACATATATCCCCCTAAAAGCAAAAGGGCACAGTTTTCACCATGCCCTTTCATTATGCGATGTTTTGGATTAGTCGGCTAGTACATAACCCAATTCAGTTAACTTATCGACAATAGCTTTTGCGTTCTCTTCAGGTGTTATACTTTCTGAAGAAAGCGTAAATTCTGGATTGAGTGGTTCTTCATACGGATCATCAATACCTGTGAAGCCTTTGATTTCACCACGACGTGCTTTAGCGTATAAGCCTTTTACATCCCGTTCTTCGCAGACTTCTAGTGGTGTTGCCATGTGGATTTCCATAAAGCCGTTACCGACCATATTACGGACATTTTCACGGGTTGCACGATATGGGCTAATTGCCGCACAAACGACAACACCCCCATGACGAACGATTTCACTAGCAACAAAACCAATACGACGGATGTTGGTATCGCGGTCTTCTTTACTGAATCCGAGTCCTTTAGATAGGTGTGTCCGAACAACATCACCATCAAGGATTGTGACATTGCGTCCTTTTTCAAGCAATTGGTTGAGAAGATGCTCTGCAACTGTTGATTTTCCGGAGCCACTTAACCCTGTGAACCACAGACAAACACCTTGACGATGTGGTGGAGGGAAGCTTTCTGCAAGAATATTTGCAACTTCTGGACGGGAGAACCATGCAGGCAACGGTACGCCCTTTGCAAGATAATCTTCACGTACTTGTGTACCAGAGATTTTGCGGATCTTTGCACCTTCAGGGAGTTTTGAAGTTTCTTCGTAGCGGTCTTCGTCTTCCATGTATACCATCTCGGTGAATGGTACAGGTTTTACGCCCACCTCATCTGCATATTCATTGACCATATCCTGTGCATCGTAAGGTCCGTAGAATGGATCGCCATTGGAATCTTTACCGGGACCAGCATGATCACGACCAACAATTAAGTGGTTTGCCCCATAATTCCGACGAATGATTGCATGCCAGAGTGCTTCGCGGGGCCCACCCATGCGCATTGCCAGTGGTAACAAGGATAGTAGGCTGCGATCTACTTCATAGTAATTATCAATGAGGGTTTTATAAACACGGACACGTGTATAGTGATCGACATCACCGGGTTTAGTCATACCAACAACAGGATGTAACAGCAAAACACCATCAATACTTTCAGCAGCACGTTTTGTCAATGCTTCATGAACACGATGTAATGGATTGCGAGTTTGGAAAGCAACAACATTAGCATGTCCATAGCTTTCGAGTTCAGCACGGGTTTCAGCAGGCGTACGGCGAATATCAGCAAAGTCGAGGTGGAGTGGCAGTTGAAGCACTTGCAATGCACCAGCCAAGTTCACCTTACCCCAACGGTGCATTTCAGCGACGATTGGGTGTTTGGTATCGTTTTTGCCGAATGCTTTCACGGCAATTTCTTCCAAATCCCACTCGTACATTTCTTCAACACTCAAGATTGCAAGGATGTTATTTTTGCTATCACGGAGTGCAATATCGATCCCTTCTTTAATGTCGTCAGTTGGGTCAACTGGTAGTGTAATTGGCATAGGGAACAGCGTGCCATCTGTCAAACGCATGTTGTCGAGAACGCCTTGTAGATCATCTTTCCCCATAAACCCTTTTAAAGGGGAGAATGCGCCAACTGCAAGCAATTCAAGGTCACATTCGGCACGGGCACTAATCTGAATAGAGGGAAGCGTATTCGCGTAGGCATGTTTTTCTTCAAATTCATCAGCAGGAACGAGTAAATTAACCAGTTCTCCACCATAGGGTGTAATCAGCATTGATTTTTCAATTGCCATATAAGTCTCCAAATTATTGAACAAAACAGACGACATATAGGCAATATCGCCTGACAATATGCAAAACGGCGATATTGTAGCACAGCATGAAAAAGTCTGTTAGCCAAAATTATGTGGTTTTATCAACACCGGAGATACGACGACCAATAAACACTAGCACAATACTGAGTGCGTAGAGCGTTAGTAAGGGAGCCATCACAAGGAACATATTGACCGGATCAATGGTTGGTGTGATCAATGCAGCAGCAATAGAAGCACCAACAATTGCCACACGCCACTGACGTATCAGCGTTCCCGCACCAACAAATCCAAGCAATGATACAAGGAAGAATATTAGCGGTGTCTGGAAGGCAACACCCATCCAAAAGATAAGCGAGGTGACAAAGCTTAAATATAGATCCGCAGTCCATTCAGGCTCAAAGATCGTCGGTTGAAACCCTTCAAGAAAGCCGAGTGCTGGTGGCATCAAAATAAACCATGAAAATGTTGTGCCGATTAAGAACAAGACGGTTGTGGCAGGAATTGACAACAAGACATAGCGTTTTTCACGTTTAGTCAAGCCTGGCAAAATAAACATCAAAAATTGATAGGTAATCATCGGTATCGACAGAATACCACCAATCATTAATGCGACACGGAAGTAAACGATAATCGTACCTGTTGGGTCAATAATGAGTAATTCACATGATTGAACCCCTCGAATCATACAATAAGGCTGGCGCAAAACTTCAAGCGCATTACCCGCTAACGCGAATCCAATTATTGTACCAATGACTAGCGAAATCGCAGCCCGGATGAAGCGATCTCGTAATTCACCGAGATGTTCAAAGAACCCCATCCGGAGTTCATCATCATCCAATTGTTCTTCGAGTTGAGGTTCGTTTGCCATAACTTAGCCTACTTATCTGTTGAGGGAGATGACCATGTTCCCATATCGACACCTGTATTATTGGGAGTTTTGTTGGATGTTGTTTCACTACCCCAAGTCCCCATAGTAGACGCTTGTGGCTTTGGCGCCTTGGGTGCATCTTGTTTATTAGATATTGCGTTGAGTTTTTGTTGGTTCAGTTCGTCACTGACTTCTTTCACACTGTCCAAATCTTTTTTGACTTCGTCAAGTGATTCTTGGAAAGGCTGTGAGACCGGTTTTAATGCCTCTGAAACCGATTTATTGAGGTTTTGCCGTGTTGGCAGGTCCTTAGGAATCTTAACATCAACACCAGCTTCATCAAATTCTTTTTGTACCAAGTCAACAGTCTGTGACCAGATAACACGGAATTTAGCCAGATATTGACCTAAAATATAAGCCCAGTGAATCATGCGCTTCGGCCCTGCGAAGATCAACATAATTATGAGTATCGCAACTAATTCAGGTCCACCAACACCAAAAATGTTCATGACGGATCAACCTCGCCATCGTCTACTTGTTTCATATCAGCCATTTCATCATCTGTGATAGCACCCAATACGCCATGTACAAAACTATGAGTATTTTCCGCACCGAATACCATTGCCAGATGCACCGCTTCGTTAATAATAACAGGAATTGGCGCACGTTGCTGAATAATATATTCAAATACAGCAATTCGCAAAATATTCCGATCGATTGTTGCCACTTGATCAATCGGCCATTCTGGTGCGTATTGCTGAATTAACTTATCAATTGCTTCTCGATGTTCCATAACACCTTGGACAAGTGTTGTGATAATTCGTCGCACAGGACTTGATTCAGGGCGTTCATGAATATGAGTCTCCAAAACCTGTCCCAAAGGATGCTTTGTTGTATCTAATTCATACAGAATTTGCAAACTAGCACGACGTGCAACGGAACGATCCGTTGTATCTAATTCCAGTTCGATAACTTCTGAGGTTATCTTATCAACTTCTGGATCAAAGTTCTCTAACTCGAACGGGTAATTGTCCATATTATATAAATTAACCAATCTTCCGTTACAATTTCATTACGTGATTTAGGTTCATAGTGTAACGTACAAGTGTTGATTTATCTATGCAAAATACAAGTTGATGAATAAACTTTATTGACCCATATATAACCTAAAAAACGTTATATGTTCTTTAAATACATTAAAATACTCGGCATTATGTACAAACTTAATAAAATTGCTTGACAGGTCTCAATGGTTCATGCTATTGTTTTATCGGTTGAGCCCAAAAGCTCACTACCAACTTTTAATGACCTATGTAAGGAGCGAACAATATGATGCAAATGATGACAATTGCACTTGATAAACTTCGCATCGGCGAAGGCAACGACCTCAACTAAATCGCCCAACTGCCTTTACGGTCAACCTTCTTTCACTATTGGTTAACCCGTGGCTGTGGGCATATCTCACGGCTGTTCATTGCGGTTAACTATCACTCCCAGAACAGATTATATAAATATCAATCAGTGAGATGCAGTCTATCGGTCTACCGATGAACTTTCGTAAGCATACCAGACTGTCCAAATGTCCAGTCAAAGTCTGTGCATGCGTCCGTAGGGATTATCCCTTGATTCTGATTTAATGACTATAACGACATCAAAACAAGACATGATACGGCGGTTGTTATACAAAACCGAAAATACCAGCCGTCAACGAACACATAACGATACACACTCTGGGGAGATAAACAATCATGCGCGACTTAAAAACTTACGAACTAGCACAAAACTACCAGAAAGCAACATTACGTTTCGCAGATAATTACCGCTTAAGCCAATCTATAAATGAGGCTAACAAACACAAGCATAACTGGCGTAGCATGTTCAATCCAATCAATCGCCGCCGCAAATAACAGAGACAATATAGGGGATCAATCACATGTTTAACTTACACGAACTCAAACTGACACAATTACATCGAGAAAAGATGGAAGCTGAAGCCAATAACTGGCGCAAAGTATGGAAAAGAAACAACTATCAGCCAAATCCATCACTCAAACATAACCGCAACAAACGCAAATAAAAGTGAGCATCTTAGGGAGATAACACATGTTTAGCTTACATGACATAAAACTAGCACAACTACATCAAGAAAAACTACAGGCTGAAGCCAGTAATTGGCGTAAAGCTTATCCAAATCAGACCTATCTGCCTAACCAAGCACGTAAACGTAAGCAACGCAGACGTTAAAACAAGGTAAACTATCTATGACAGACCAACAACTGCAAGACATATTGTATTTACAGAGCCGTAGTCAAAAACAATATCACCAAAAGTAAGTAACAGTCAGCAGATGGTCATCGTAGACCAACACGCAAACACAGCGGAATACTATCTAACCAGTTAATTCGAGGGAACAAAATCTGTTTCCTCCAACCTCATTTAAGGAGGTATCATCATGCCTGTAAAACATTTACCGGATAAAGACAATGCCCTTATCGTCGATAACATCACAAAATATTTTCATCTACCACAACCACCCTTCTGGAAACGTATGCTCGGGGCAAAAACAGAGATTCCAGAAATTGGGGAGTTACCAACCGTTGAGGAAGGCGAAAAGAAACCTGTTATTGCTGTCGATCATGTCAGCTTCAAAATAAAGCGTGGGGAGATTTTTGGTGTACTGGGTCCAAATGGATCAGGTAAATCAACACTTATCCGCGTAATCTCGACCTTATTGAAGGCAGATAAAGGTCTAGCCACTGTCTTCGGGATTGATGTGAATGATGAAATGCAAGTCAAACAACTCATCAGTCGCGTATCAGTTGATGCAGCATTCTTCAAGAAACTGAGTCCAATGGAAAACTTGCTCTATGGTGCACGGCTATATGGTGTCACTGGACCCGAAGCTGAACGTAAAGCTATCGAGATCATGGGTAGACTTGGTTTAGAGAAATCCACTTACACTGAACCAATGGAAGAAATGAGCCGTGGGATGCAACAAAAAGTAGCAATTGCGCGTGCCTTCCTAACATCGCCAATTCTACTCTTACTAGACGAGCCAACAACAGGACTTGATCCACGATCAAAACGCGAAGTTCGTGCCTTTGTCGAGGAGTTACGTGACACTCATGACGCAACAATCCTCATTACAACACATGATATGGAAGAAGCAGATATTTTGTGCGACCGACTCACTGTCATACACAATGGGAAACAAGTCGCAACCGATACACCTGATGAACTCAAACGAACACTACCAAATAATGGGAAAGAACCCACCCTTGAAGATGTGTTTATGTATCTGACAGGTGAACAACTTATTGATCATGACACGGTTGAAGAACCCGAACTGACTTAAGGAGACCGTATTATGCAACAAACACTCCAAAAAGGCGTTGCAACATTACGCCTTGAGCTACTCCAATCCTATGCCTTCATGGCGCGCAATTGGCATCTCACCAAACGATATTGGGGTTGGGAAGTCGTATGGTTTGTCTACTCATTGACAAGTGGTTTATCCGTTGTCTTTATCGCGCAAGGTGCAGAAGAATTAACTGGTACACCTGTCAACTTTGATGTGCAATACTTCACGATGTATCTCATTATCGGGACGCTCGTTTGGCGTTATCTTTCGAACATCTTCACCCTAACAAGTGAGGTCATTGCATGGGAACGCTGGGAAGGAACAATTGAGTACACACTCATGGCACCTGTAGCCCGTTGGATCCACTTAGTTGGTCAGACTGGATACTCATTGATTTACAGTCTAATTACCACATTGATTATCGGGGTTGCGATGGCATTATTCTTCGAACTCGATCTGAGTAATGCTAATTTATTTGGTGCAGGTATGGTAGTTCTAGGGGGTAGCCTTTCACTCGTCGCAATTGGAATTATCGCAAGTATTCTGCCGTTGTTGTATCCAGAACGTGGTGCACAGATGACACATGTGATACAGGCATCGTTCTTGCTGATTTCTGGTGTTTACTACCCAATTACGGTCTTGCCTGAATGGATGCAAACCCTTGCTATTTTCTCACCCGTTACCTACGTCTTGGACGGAACACGCGCTGCTATTCTTGATAACGCACAGTTACCAGAGTTGATGCAGTATATTCTGCCTCTACTCGTACTTGGAATCATCGCACTACCATTAGGCATTCAAGCCTTTAAGATGGCTGAAAACTACGCTAAACGTACAGGGAAACTCAAACGCGTTGGTTAAGACTCATTTACTAACCGTCGCATCAGACGCACTTTGATCGGGCAGACTCACTTGAATCTGCCCGTCTCGAATAGCAATACTGTACTGACGATTCGTCGCGACTTCATTGGTTTCTTGTTTGATAATCCACTCATTTAAACGAGCACAAAATTCGGCACTGAACAAAAATATCGCAGCAATCAGATTCGTCCAGAACAGAAGCACAATACCTGTTGCAATACCGCCATATATAAACTGAAATCCGGCTAAACTCGTGAGATAATACCCGAAGCCTTCTTTTGCTAATTGCCATCCCAACGCCCCAAACATTGCCGCAGGAAGCACCGCATCCCAATGTACATAACGAGCAGGAACAAAGCGAAATGCTAATGAAAAAATCACGACATCTAGACCAAATGGCAAGAATAAAATCCCTATTGTTACCCACAAACTTGGTTGGTCTAATAAGAGAATCGAGACTAACCGCAACACACCAGATGTCACAAATGATGCAAGTACCAGAATAATAAGTGTCAGGCTCATCAAGACAGCTAGAAACCTTAATCCCCAGATACTACGACCTTCCGGCACATCAAAAATCTCATCAAGCGATGCTGTGAGGTTCGAGAACAACCCCAATGATGACCAAATAATAGCGATAATTGCAACAAACCCAAACGAACTGGCTTGTTGCAAAGACTCACCAAGTACATCTTGAATATAAGACACTGTATTTGCAGGCAGAAAGAAACTAAGACCATTCGCAATTTGCTCTTGAGCAACAGCTGGTTCAAGTAGTCCACCGATTAATACAGCTAATAGTAGGGTCAGTGGAAATACAGAAAACAGTGAATAGAATGCGAGGGCTGCGGCTTGTCGTGAACTATACCGGCTGAAGTTTCTAAACGCGGTAAGGAAAACGATTGGTAATTCGCGGGTGGTTACATTACGAGTAGACCACCATGCCAATAATGGTTGAAAGAGTCGTGTGATTACGTCGCGCAAGTTTACATTCCCAACTCATTTACAGTACACCTTTACCGTATCATACGCTAATGGTTTCTGCCAAGTTGCATATCATCACATTAACTATGGATTACTAAAAGGTAAAAGAATAAGCATCAGCTAACTGATTTGGCTGCATATCTCCTTCAATAAGTATACTATCCATGAGACTATGAAGGACAGAATTGAATCACTGTGCCCTTATTTTCTTTGCATCTATTTAGACTCCCGATATGCTAAAATCATGTTTCGAATCACATTAAATAATTTACAAAAAGGAGAGAGACGTGTCTGACGATGCACAATTCAACCCAGCCCCAATCAAAGAAACGATTACATACAAAGACTTACAAAAGATAGATATCCGGGTCGGTACAATTGAACTCGTTGAGGATGTGCCAAAATCTGATAAGCTTGTCAGACTTACGGTTAACTTCGGTGATCATAAACGCAATATTCTAGTCGGTATGAAGCAAGAACGTGATGATCCGAAAGCAGAAGTCGAAGGAAAACAAGCACTATTTGTCGTCAATTTGGAGCCGCGTAAAATGATGGGCGAGCTATCCGAAGGTATGTTATTCGATATGGGATATGATGATGGGATTTTACCTGTTCTCGCATTACCCGAAAAATCAGTGCCGAATGGGACTCGTGTTGGCTAGCGCTAAAAATGCAAAAGACCGTGGTATTCACCACAGTCTTTAAAAATTTAAACATCACAACCTAGACATTACTTAGGTTTTACAACGAATCGGGCAAAACTATGTTCCTATTTTACCCGATTCGTATGAAGATTTAAGATATAACTAGCTGACTGGTTCAAGATTAAGTAGAACAAGCAACCATGTACGATGCCAATATGCACTATTGATATATGGATTATCAACTGATGGCCAGTTTGTCCAATAGGTTTCGTTATGTGGAATACGGTGTAGCCATTGAACGATAGGAATTGATGGCAATTCTTCTAACCAAATATCCATTGCGTCAACAAACAAATCGTTCAATGCTGGATCACTTGGATCAACTGTGGACATTTGATCGACAATCTCATCAAATTCAGCGTTTGACCAACGCCAGAATGGATTCGCAGGTGTACCGGTATCTTCAACAAAACGACTATGATAGTTACCGAGTGTCTTCCATGGATCACGAACACTACCACCATTGCCAAACAAGAATAGTTCTGCTTCACCAGTGGTCATGCGATTAAAGCTGTCAGAAGCGCTTCGGAAGCTTGCATTGAAGCCTGCTCGGCGAAGTTGTTCAACTAAAATTGGAGTGAAATCTTCAAAAATGCCAAAGATTTCGATAACCATATCAACTTGAACACCATCTTTTTCCCAGAATCCATCACCATTTAAAGCATAACCTTCAGCTTCCATCAGTTCAGCTGTGCGGTCTGGGTCAAAGGTTGTAATTTCATTTTCTTCTACAAGATCTTGTACAAGATCTGTGTATTGCTGCAATGGAATGAAATTCGGGAATGGTAGTGTTGATGGTTCGCCTGCACCTTGATAGCCAATGTCAACCAATTGTTGTTGATTGATTGCAAAGCTAACTGCACGGCGTACGTTTACATTACCCCAAGGTTCTGCCAAGTGATTAAATCCGAGAGTAATTGGCCACCAATCAAGGTAACCATATGGTGCTTCACGCCCAGCAAATGTCGAAATATTCTCACTTTGGTTGACTGCAGCTATGATGTTAACTGGGCGGAGGTCAAGAGACGAATCCAGTTGATTAGTAATCACATTTTGTAGACGTTGTGCAGGATCAAAGAATGGTAGATAGATGACTCTCTCAACTTGTGGTAAGTCTTGGAATCCAATTTCGGATGCCCACCAGTCTGCACGAACATCCCAAATACGCTGTTGTGGCGTTGACAATGCAAGGTTATATGGACCTGTGTAAACGGGCCATCCCTGTTCTTCATCATAGAATGTGAATTCGGTCGGATCTTTCCCTTCCCAAACGTGGGCTGGGACAATAGGAACACCATTATCGAAATTATGGGTAAAGAAGCTAAAGATAAAACGTGGATTAGGTGAGTTTAGTGTGATTTTTGCTGTAAGATCATCAACAACCTCAGCTGTATTGACCCATGTTTGCATATCAACCGAGAACAACAAAGTAGGAGCATTATCTTTAAGCATATTGATTGTAAATACAAGGTCATTTGCTGTCCAAGGTGTACCATCACTCCATGCAACACCGTCACGAATGTTTACAGTCACTTCTGTAAAGTCCTCGTTGAATTCATGGCTTTCAGCAATCCATGGGATGATGTTATCGGAATCAGCGTAAGCATTGTAGAAGTACAATGGTTCGAGCATGAAGTTGTAGCCAGTACGGGCAGCGGTATTAGGAAGATAAGGATTAAAGATATTCCAGTCATTAAGTTGTCCAGCGCAAATACCTGATTCAGCACAGTCCAGAATCAGAGTACGTTCACGGGGTACATCGGGCAAGCTATCTTGGGCGATTACAGGCAATCCCATAATCATAAACAGTGACAGCAATAAAATCAGTTTACGCATTGTTTAAATCTCCTGTTTAATCATAAAATAAATAGTAGTTCACGAAACTTATTGCTTCAAACAATTCTATTATTGACGTGTTAGACTCCTTTCAACTCAATTCATCAATATATTTTGATAAAACACACCTAGGACACAACACTATTGTCTACGCGTGTTTCCAAAACATCACTAAGATCGTCCTCAACCACATTTGCGCCATCATCATATAAATAACAGGAGACGGCCTGCTTATTTTCTTGCTGATATAGTGGTGGAGGTGCGGTATGGCATTTGTCGAATACATGCGGGCAACGTGCAGTGTATTTACATCCCGTTGTTTTGACCATCACATCAGCTTCTACTGCATCCATACTATGATCTTGCTCATCAAGCCAGTTACGACTTTCAAGACTAGGCAAAGGGATCGAATGCACAAGTTCTTGTGTGTAGGGATGTTGTGGATCTTTGATGATCTTCTCTACAGGTCCAGCTTCAGCAACGATACCGCGATATAAAACCACGATACTATCACTAACTTGGTACGCAGTCGTTAAATCATGCGTGATATATATAAATGAGATTCCAAATTCCTTATGGAGAGTATACATGTTCTCGAGGATTGATGCTCGTAAAGATGCATCAACCATCGAAACAGGTTCATCAGCAATAACTAGCTTTGGTTGCATCAACAATGTGCGAGCGACTGTAATCCGTTGTCGTTGACCACCAGATAATTGATGAGGATAACGTCCGAGTGTATCTTCGGGTCGTAAACCAACTGCCCGCAACGCTGTTAAGATACGTTCCTCAGCTTCAGCTTTGGTCTTCGCCAGATTAAACTTCTGAATCGGCACAGTGAGAATATGATCAACTTTATAAAATGGATTATAAACAGAGAATGGATCTTGGAATACAGCTTGTACTTCGGTACGGAATTCGCGCATCTCTTCTGACTTTAAAGAACCAATATCTTTGCCTTTAAATTTTACCGAGCCAGACGTTGGTTTGTTGAATCCTAGTAATAGTTGTGCCAATGTGGTCTTACCACTACCCGATTCGCCCGCTACTGAGATAAAGACTGGTTTATCGCCACTGATTTCAAAGGAGAAATCATCTAATGCGACATTCTCTTCACCTTTGCCACCGAAGAATCCCCCTCCACTGGTATAGACTTTACGTAAATTTGTTGCGCTAAGAAGTGGCGGCATTGTCTGTCATCCCCTCGGTTTCGTAAAGTAAGCAAGATACGGTGCGCCCTGCTTTAGGTGCGACACGTTTAGGAACAACCGTTGAACAATGGCTCATCGCCTGTGGACAGCGTGGATGAAATTGACATCCTGACGGTGGATCAAGCAATGAGATCGGTTGCCCCGGAATTGTCTGGAATTCACCTTTTCGTTCCAGTGATGGGATACTTGAAATCAGCAATTGGGTATATGGATGCTGCGGATTACCAAAGATTTCTTCGACAGTTCCGACTTCAACCAGATTACCACCATACATCACACCAAGACGATCCACAAATTGCGCCATCAACCCCATATCATGTCCAACAAGAATAACACCCGCATTAAGTTGTTCCTGAAGCCGTTTAAGCGTTTGCATAATCCGCCGTTGCACAACCACATCCAATGCACTCGTAGGTTCATCGGCAATAATTACATCAGGTCTCATAGAAATCGCAATAGCAATACAAGCCCGTTGTTTCATCCCACCGCTAAGCTCATGTGGAAATAAATCAGCAACATGAGGTTGTAATCCAACGGAATCGAGCAATTCATTAATCTCTTTACGAGTAACTTTGTTCTTCCCGATACGTCCGTGCGTTGCCATTGTCAAAATTAATTGATCCTTGATTTTCACAACGGGGTTGAGCGAGTTCATCGCCCCTTGTGGGATCATAGCAATTCTTGAGAGGCGTACATTACGCATTTCCTCAGGCGAAAGTGTCAGAATATCCGTTTCACCATTGAGAACAATTTCACCAGATACGATGCGTCCAGGTTCCTTAATCATCCGCATGACAGAGAGTGAGGTTGTCGACTTACCACTACCCGATTCACCAACTAGGCCGAACCGTTCACCCGGATACAAATCAATAGAAACATCATTGGCGGCTTTGATAATCCCGCGACGTGTCTCGTATTCGACACTTAAATTTCGTATTTCCAACACAGGTTGCGTCATTGTGTGTTCCTTCTAACCATTAAACTTGTCGCCGCAAACGAGGGTTGGCGATCTGGTCAAGTCCAGCACTAATCAAGAACAGGCTGATAAACAGATAAACAATAAAGAAAATCGGAACGCCCCACCACCACCATAGCCCACGGATCAGTGAATTAAATGTGATAGCCCAATAAATTGTCATCCCGACAGTTGGTTCGTTTTGGGGTCCTAAACCGATGGCTTCTAGACCAATGGACGCAAGAATTGCAGCCGAAACTGAACCGACAAAACTCACCGCCAGATACGGCAATAAATTAGGGAATAACTCACGCCAGATAATCTCGACCGTATTCATCCCATTCAGTTTTGCCATTTGAACATAGGATCGTTCCCGCATACTGAGAACTTGTGCACGAATCGTTCGTGTAGGCCACATCCACGCAAGCGAAGCAACCACCAATGCCATGACTTCAACACTAATCGCTTCTCGGATCACGGATGCAATTGAAATCAGTACAACCAATCCAGGAACCGTCAACAGTGTATCAACCACCCCTCTTACGAATGTATCAAACGTTCCGCCAACATAACCACTAGTAAAACCAAGGAATGTACCGATACCAATACCAACAACGCCAGCAATCAAACCAACACGCAATGTCATCGGAATGCCAACGACAGCTACAGCAAACAGATTCCGACCTTGGTCATCTGTACCAAATGGATATTCACCAGATGGCGGTTGCACTGGCATCCCAGATAATGGGCGAGAATCTTGTGGATCAACAAACATTGGGCCAACCAATGTGAACAGGATCAAGCTAATGAACATCACGATCCCGATGCTCAGGCGAAGGTTTGTGCGAAACTCATGGGCTGCATTGCGAAAAAATCTCTGTAACATAATGCTCACAATCAATAAATTTATTTAAGGCTTACGATTTAATTGTTATCACCAACGCGAATACGCGGATCAAGAAATGGATAGATAAAGTCGATTGCCATAGTCGCCAAGCCAATAGACACGATGATGACAAACACAATGCCATAGATCAGAAAGAAGTCGGAACCTTGGATGGCTTGGAATAACAATTGTCCAATACCCGGATAGTTAAATACAACTTCGACGAGAACAGACCCCGATACAATGAAACCAAGTGATAGTGCTAATGCAGTTGCTTGAGGTAGTATCGCATTACGCATACCATACCGGAAGAAAATATCACGCGGGCGCAATCCATTGGCTTCTGCAAGGACAACGTAGTCCTCACCCATAGTCGTCACCATCATGCCCCACATACTTAATCCCCAGAACCCAACTCCGGATAGAACCATTGATAAAGCCGGTAAGGTAGCATGATGTATCACGGCAAAGTAGAACTCAGAATTCCACCCCGGTTGCATCGTCGGAGGATAAGCACCAAACAACGGGAATATCTTAAATTGAACGGCAAAGAAGTATAATAAAATCAAGCCAAGTAGATAATATGGGAATGCCGACAATGTCATAAATGGTATGATCATCACCTGTACCCAGCGCGGTGAACCTGGCCAGGCAACCAGCGCGCCTAATAGTGTTCCCGCCGCAAATGACATTAATGTTGCCACGGTTATCAGTCCAAGTGTCCATGGTAAAGCCTGCCCAATTAAGTCCATGACACGAGTTGGATATAAAGACAGAGAAAATCCAAAGTCAAATTGAGCGACATCGCTCATGTAGGTCAAATATTGTTCGATGAGTGGCCTATCGAGACCAAATTTTTCCTGATATGCCTCAACCATTTCGGTTAAGCCTTCAGCATTCAAGCCACCAGTTGCTGCGAGTTGACCAAGTTTTTCACGAATAGGATCACGATCGCTTGCAACACGAGGAATAAAAAAATTCAAGCTTGCAGCAGCCCAGATGACAGCCAAGAAGAGTAGGAAACGCTTTACAACAAATCTTAAATTCATAAATGCCCCATATTTCAAATAATGTTGTTTTTATTGCAAAAAACCATCTATATCTTGATAGAATATAACAATAATTATTTATCAGCGCAAATAAAGATAGCTCAAATTAGACATTTAGTTCAATATAAGCGAATAAGTAACAATATGAATTGGAAATATAGTAAATTTAGATAGGTTCAACTATCGGTCTCGTTTCTAAAATATAGCTCAAAGGTCTATAGAATTTAGTAGTTGAAATTACCTGTCTAAATCACTTGATCAACCATATTATCGAGCTGAGTGGCTAATAATCAGGTTAACTGATGGTATTGAAGGCTTACAAGAAGTACTCGATTTCACTTTTTGCTATGCAACAATCACAAAATCACAGTAAACAATCCATAAACGACATCATTCGAATTACAAAAAGATTATAAAACTATCTGTTATGACCATTAATATATCTTAAATATTTTTATTTACTAAAAAGTTAAACCCGTTATACTCTGCAAGAGTTGACACAAGGTGATGTGCCAGTTGAAGAGTTATATGATTTAACACTTGATGGACTCTTGAGTCAGATTTATAGACCCATGAACGATCTAGGGCAACCGATCAAACGTGTAATTATTTTTGATCAATTTGAAGAAGTATTTATCCTGAATCAAGAACATCGAGATCAAGTCCCAGCATTTTTTGAAAACTGGAGACTGCACTCAGAAAAAACTCGCGTCTGACAATTCTATTTTCGATCCGTAAAGAATATGTCTCTGACCTGAATAAGATGATCAACATCCCTCAAAACGCAAGGCTATATCTAGAGCGACTGAGGCCAGTGGCGACACTCAAAGCCATCACTTACCCGCTAGATGTGCTCGAATCTCCTATTCGCTATGCAGATAGTGCTGCAGATACAATCGTCAGAGCTTTACGATCCAGTTACTCAACTCCAAGTAAGCGAGAATTTCTTTCCGAATATGTCGAGCCAGTATATTTACAGATTGTCTGTAAAGCAATTTGGGAACAAGCAACCGCGCGCTATCAGGCAGATGCACAAAATAATATTATCAGTGGTGATCAGATCACAGGATTAATTTCCGCCACGACCGCCGCGACCATTTCCACCACGAGGTGGACGACCATTGTTATCGCCGTTGTTGTTAGGCGGTGGACGGTTGGAATTCACATTCGGTGGTGGATTGACATTGGCATTTGTATCAGATGTTGAATCTTGTGAATTCTCAGATGTGGAAACATCTGTCGGTACATCATCTATCAAGAAACCCGCATCTATCCAACCTATTGTCTCAGCATCAAAGAACACGCGTGCCCAAGTACCATCTAAGTTATAACCCGTTACAATGACAGCCGTATTGTTGGCAACGGTAGTTAATACATCTGCCGTAAAACTAGGCTCACTATAAACAGATACATCTGATGTAGCAGACACAATCATAACAACGGCTTCCACTTCAACCACTGCAATCGTAGGGACAGGTGTACTCGATGGCATCATTGTAATCGTTTCAGTTGGAGCAACCGTAGTAGTTGGCGTGGCCGTCACATCAAGTGTTTCAGTCGGAACAACTGTGAGCGTCGTCACAAGAGCACTATTATCTTCACCATCTAACCCAATTAACGTTTTCATACTGTATAATGGTTGTCCAGGTTCACTAGCAAATACAGCTAAGCTGAATAAACTAATCAATACAAGACCTGCAACTAAACGTAGACCTGCCCCACCAAGGGAAATAATTCGAGAATAACGTCCATTAGCACGCTGAGCATTTAATTCAGTTAATACACGATCATGCAGAATCTGTTGGCTTATATCACTTAAATGATAATCTGTGGTGTCGGTCATCAAGTGGGCTATTTGCACCTCGGATGGCACATCCAACGGTGGATAGTTCCGATTTGAGTGCGGTGGTATCACACTATCTAATAAGTTCGCCAATTGTTCTGGAGCATTAGACATGATTCGCACTCCCCTCATTTTCCAGATTCATCAAGGTAGCAAGCCGCTTTAGCGCGCGATGTTGCATTGTTCGGATTGAGTTGATACTTTTACCCAATATCTGTGCAACATCTTCATGACTTTTACGTTCAAAGAAGCGTAAACTCAATAGAATCTGCTCTTCGGATTTAAGTTGTATAAGACATAGGCGCAATTTTTGTAATTGTTGTTGTTGCACAAGACTAGATTCAGGGTCAGGCAGATTTGAAACTAATGACTCAGGTAGTTGCGATTCGACTATTTTATTGTGGCGGCGATAATAATCCACCACAAGATTCGAAGCAATCCGATACAACCAAACTTCAAACGGCACCGATGTAATCCGATACTTTGGCAACTCGCGCACCATCCTTACCATGACATCGCTTGTTAAGTCCTCGGCAGTTTTGACATCCCCACCAATTCGATATGCAATATAGCGGTAGATACGCTGAACATAAGTTTTATAAAGTAGACTGATAGCCTCTTCATTTCCTTTTTTGGCATTGCGTACGGTCTGCCTTGTGATCTCGGTATTATCTTTCATGATCTTTTCCTGTGCCACAACTTGAGGAATCGTTGGCACCACGTTTAACTGAGATTGAGTAACCATCCTATCTACTCCGACAGTGTATCATGCCGCTGATAACGACGGTATAACAACATAGTTGTAAAGAAGATTGAGCAGATTAACATAGCAATGAGCGTAATAATGATGCTCTGCGATGTGAATGGAACAAGCCAAATTGTTGTGCCAACTTCCAAGAGAATTAATGATAGTAGCAAGATAATGATGACATCACGTTTAACCCGTGAGGCAACAACTGCACCTAACGGTGCGCCTACAATCACAATTGGAACAGCAACAAGCCAATAATCCCATGCAACACCGATATCTTGTAGAACAAACCCATGCAATGCAAACCCAACTACGGAGTTCAGCCCCATAATAATGACAGTTGTTGGTGTGCTAAGTTTTTCGTTGATACCAAACGTCAGTGTCAGCACGATGAATGTGAGCATATCGATCCCTGAGCCAGTCTGTGCTGCAAATGCTCCGCCGAAAATCCCCACAATAAAAAATAGTAACCGATGATTGTTGGTCCATGTGCCAATACTATCTTGTGGTTGCCACTTTAACACATAGCGTGAGACAAACAAAGCAATCCCGAAGGTTGCAGCAATGAATGTAAACAAGATACGAGGATAAGGATTTGGCAATACTAGCCAGAATGTTCCGATGACTTGACCAATTACACCACCCAATGTGACTATAACAATGACTGACTTCAGCACAGGAATACGATTGAGATATATTACCCATCCTGCCATTGTCATCCCGACGGCCTGAATCATCAAACCAAAGGTGCGTGCATCCGATGGCGGGATGTGCAATACTTTTGTGAAAACAGGAAAAGCAACAGCAGCACCACCCTCGGCAGTTGCACCCGCAATAAACGACCCGAGTGTCATTGTTGCAGAAACAGGTAGATGTTCTCCAAATAAATAAAATAAACTATTTCCTGCCATGTATAAAAACCAAATGCTGTAAACGATGACGAGTGTCAATGGATACATGTGCTTACGCTTTGGCAAGTAATTTTGTAAGCGGTCACCTAGCGAAAGTGATGCTAGTACAGGAAATGTGTCTGTTTGTGTTATGTGTTGTTGGCTCATGATATTCTCTCCCAATGTATTTATAGTTATTATCGTCCGAGAACGCTTCCACCACGGAAACGCCACCACGGAAACAAGACTTTCATACCACCCCATGCAAAGATGAACATCCCCCCCCAGACTGCTGTATAGTGGACAAAGAATAAATGAAATGCTAAATCGGTAGGCACGAAGGGTATCACATCGATACGAATCAAAAACAATAATAGGAGTGCTTCGATCAGACCACTTATTGTAAATAGCAGTGGATTCCAGTCACGTTCCCAGCGTTGCTTCTGAACAAGGTTATAAATCACATCTAGCATCAAACCTTGTCCGTATGCTACGAGCAAAATCATCAACGGGGTTACCATATTGAGAACCGCTAATCCGAAAATCAAAGTAATCGGAATACCAATAAAGACTGTGAGAAAGGTACGTGTTTGCCAGCGCCCTACTAAAATTGGTGTCATGGTTTTACTCCTATCATCCAGCGGAACCACTGGTTTAACGACCGATTTGGTGTCAAGCGATTTAGACTTGGGGCATGTTGATCAATTAAGTCTGCAATTGACATCTGGGCACTATATTGGAGCCCAAGAAAGCTATCCACTGGTGCAAATGTCGTGCCCATCGTCATCGCTCCAGCTGCATAACACCGTCCATATCTTGTCCGCATAGCAGGTATTTCGAATTCATCAGTAACATCTAGTCTACCTTTTACATTGAGTTCAATTGGATATGTCATGAGGAGGTCATTTAGTAGTTTATGTTTTTTGATGTCGGCATCCAATCCAGTCGCATCAATGATGACATCACAATCAACTTGCATCTGCTTCTTCTGCACGGCAGTCTCGATACAAACACATAAGCTGTCATCATCATTCATGTGCATCTCGCGTATATTACCGAATAGGATGGTATACCAACCTTCATGTTGACCGCGCTCGATAATACTTTGCCAATCGCGTCGATTTGAAGTTGTTGTGCCTCCCCAACTGTCCAGTAGATCACCACGCATAGAATCGCCAGCCTTAGCAAATTCGTTGCGTAAATGCCCACCCCATGCAGACTTCGGAAAGTTATAGGGTTGTAGTTCCCAATGAGATGCAACCGTACGACTTTTGCCGTTGTGTTTGGATGGGGTTGGATTGGGACGACGCATGACATGAATAATTTGGAGGTTATGATTCATTTCACGGCTTTCGTATAAACGCTGTAGAATACGTGATGCAACAATCCCTCGCCCACGTACGATTACAGTGCCACCATGTCGCAATAAATAGTCATAAACATGGTTGTGTTTCTCATAGGCATTGACCGCCATCATTGATTGTTTATGCTGTTCATGGGTTGAGCGTAGGTCGCTGAGCTCAGTTAATACACGCGCAGCAGGATAGCCAACAGAGATATAGAGATAACGTGTAATAACACAGCGCCCCACATATTTGCCATTACGTTTACGAATGGTATAGAGCACAGCATAATGTCCATCGTCAGTTTTGCGAATAACCTGAACACGCCCCTTCACAGCAATGTCTGACCACCCAATGCGTTCCCCTTCTCTATCCATCGAGGCATAAACATCACCTGAAATAGGCGTATATACGTCAACCATAGGCTCGGCAAAGATACGTCCAAGATGTGCTAGCCCCTTATGTAAACGTAATGAGAGCATATTGTGATAGGCTTCACGCACTGCGTATCCAGGAAAGCCCCAAATATTATCTGGTGTCGCCCCCGAGTCACTACGAAGACGTTCACTCGTCGGAATTTGCGATTGCTCGCATAAGCGACGATAACGCCCATATGGTGTGTCTTCCATACCAATGGACATAACTTGTGATGGCTTAACCCCGCGAATGATAAGATTATCAACCCAGATAAAACTACCAATACCCCCGCCAATTGTCAGGTAAGTACGATATTCTATGGGCAACGAACTTTCCTCAAGTTGATGACGTGAAATCACCGACTGTTTAAATATTGCAGGGATCTGAGTTTCAGGCACAATCGAAAATAACTGTGTATCCCGCTTGCGTATCGGGTCTATGGCTTGTGTTGTCATTCGACCTCCTTGTCAATAACGTTTGTGTCTCTCGCACCCATTAAAACGAGGAAGTCATTCAGACATTACAGAGGTTTACACTCTGTTTACAGAAAACATGTGATTTCTTGATACTTAGAGAGATATATCTGTTGTTATACGGGGGAAATAAGAAATGTAAAAAAAGATACAGATTTATCTGCTTTTAAATTACGAGATATTGCCCAAAGTTCAGCAACATATCAAATGAAGAGGAAATAGATGGAGGCACTGCCTAGACCCAGTCGAATTGGTTGAGAGGAAATGATTCTATTAGAGAGAAACAAGGAGACTACCAACGAACCAGCAATAAACTGATACAACTCCTGACGAATAGCATATACAAAACGAGAGAGAGAGGTCAAAACCAGCTTTATTTCTTGAGCAAGTCTAACCTCTTTAGAATATTTACCATTTGTAGCTTGAGTGATTTAATTCAATTTCTACAAATTTCAAAAACTATAAATAGGAATCCGCTATGTACCGCAGATTTATCTTGGAGAGAATGCAACCTAACCAGTTGTACTTATCCAGTAGACGACTGTAAAACAACATCTTGTTCAATGTCTACCAATGCAGTGAATAACACCGTATCACCACTGATAAATTGAACAGTCCACTGAGATCCATTGTATTGGCTTACCATCGTCGTCCAATCTTCAACATCGCCAACTGCATCGTCAATTCCGTCCGCTTCATACGCCAGTATAATCGCCTGATTTTTGTTGTTCGCGATCTGCTCCTGCTCTTCCAGTCGGTTACCGTCAAAGAAACCATAAAGCTCTATTTCTTGAACGTCATAATTATCTTCATCTGCATCAACAAAGACAACTTCAACAACCGCCACCCATACTTCAAGTCCACGCTCGAATCCGACATACCATAAGCCATCAAACCCATCAAATTCGACATAATGCTCCCAAAGATCTGGTGAACCTAAACGGCTCAAGACCTCTGGATCATTACTTACATGATTTAACACACGCTCTTGCAAGACAACCTCAACCGATGTTGGTAAAACAATCGGCACAAACGTTTCATAAATCTCACCTGTAGCGACATTAACCAATACGAACCCGATAAATTCTGGGTCTTCAGGGTCAATCGGCACAAGAAAATCAACACCATATATATCTTCGTCTTCCTCGTAAGCCTCAGCTTCCCAATCTTCAAACTGTTCAAGTAACGCGACTAAGTCTTCATCACCTGCCGCAATTGCAATTGCTTTTTCTTCGTCCGACATCTGTGCTTGTACCATCAAAGGCACAAGCATCAATATCGCCAGCAAAATTATCCAGATGGTACGTTTCAACGTATTCATAGCAAAATCCTCCTTATTCCTAAAGTTGATTAACCAAGCCCAGTGGGCTGACTGTATGACCGGGGAATACAAAGTCCATATCATTGTTATGTAGACGATTCTGCAATACTTCAGCTAACACATCGCGATAATCAGTGGTTATACGCATTGCATTTTCGTCTAAGTTTTCGCGAGCAAGCCCGGGCCAATCCGTAAAGATTTGACCACCATTAACTGCACCACCCATCAACATCATAAAGTTACCGTGTCCATGATCAGTCCCACCACTTGCATTTTCGCGTACTTGCCGACCAAACTCACTCATAGTTGCAACAGTCACACGATTATTCATGTCGCCAAGGTCTGCATAGAATGCGCTCAATCCTTGACTCAGATCAGTAATCAATGTGGCAAATTCACCATCAAGCGTCCCTTGATTTTCATGTGTATCCCATCCTCCAAGGTCAATACAAGCAACCTCAAGTCCAACGTCAGCTTTTGCTAATTGTGCAATTTGTTTCATCCCCATACCGAATTCTGTCTCAGGATAATCTGCACCATTGGCAGGCACATATTCAGTCGCTGTGAGTTGTTCTAATTGGTTCATCGTATCAAACACAAGCTTGGCTTGATGTTCGTGGATTTGTTGTGGTGCATTAATTTGATAAAGTTGACTCAACGTCTGTAACATACGTTGTGCTTCATCTTCTCGTCCACGCAAATGGAAATCGGTAATCGACTGTAGCGATAGTGCAGATACAGGCCCTCTTAATGAAGTAGGTAGCATTGCCCCCATGCCAACTGCGCGGAATGGCGAGTTGTTACGAGCAGCAGTTGCTTGTAAATGGCGACCAACCCAGCCAGTTGTGGTCGTTTTATCGCCGGGTGTACCATATTCCATGAAGAGCATCGCATCAAAATGTGAGCGCGTTTCATCAATCGACCCAGTTGCATGAACAATTGCAAGGTCTTGGTTATCATAGATATCTTTTAAGGGTGTAAGCGCAGGGTGCAATCCAAATCGCCCATCAAGATCAACTGCTTCATTTTCTGATACTGACTGTGTGGGGCGAGCGTCATAATAATTAGCACCTTCAAACAACGGGATAACAGAACTCAATCCGTCGATACCTCCACGTAAGAAGATACATACAATCACTTCTCCAGTGGCATTATGATTATCTTGAGCAAATGCAAGGCGTGGCATCCATGATGGTAATATCTGCGAACTGACACCGACAGCACCAACAACACCAAGCATCTTGAGAAAATCGCGTCGTGAATTATTCATTGTTATATTCCTTTCTTAGCGCCATTGATATTGTGGCGATGACAACATAAGGCAATAAAGTGAAGCAAGTTTGCTAGCGTAGATTTGTGGAGTGACAGGTTGCTCACCCCCCATTCCATTTGAAGTAAATTCAATATAAGGTTGACGTTGCGAATCTTCAAGGCGATAGCCGAAGACATTTATAGACACACTATCAACCATTTCATTAACTGTTGCAGGTTGTCCGATTCGTTCATGCAATGTGCTCATCAAGTTGGTTTCTTCATAACTATGTGCTTGATTGGTCAACATATCAGCAACGTTCCAACGATTCAGCAACCCATTAGTATTCACCCACGCGCCAGCAACATCTGGATAACCGTTAGGGGGCGTCCATCCATACGGTACATGCGCGAGTGATTGTAGAACTTCGATCATCTCAAAATCTTCGACAAACCGTGTTCCGGTTGCACGCAATGCACCAACGAAAAACTCAAGCGGGCGACGAAACTTCTGCCCAGTCGAATTCAAGAATTCTTGTGATGTCAGAATATGACGAAGTACAGGCTTAACATCACCACGATTTTGCATCCATACTGTCGCAGTTGAATCCACAATAGATTGTGGTGGGTTATCACTGATGAAACGTACACATAGCTTACGACTGAGGAATTGTGCAGTCGATGGATGTTCAGCGAGGATCGTGATCAAGTGCAAACCTTCTTCGATACCACGTCCAGCAGGGAAATTACGTCCAAGAATCGTTTTACTCTCATAATCATGTTCGGCCTCATTAAAATAAAAACCATCATCATTCACTGCACTGATCGTCCAACCAGTTAAAACGCGAGCAACAGCTTTGACATCGTCTTCTGAATATCCACCATCTACACCAAGTGTATGGAGCTCAAGTAATTCACGAGCATAATTTTCATTGGGGTGTTCAGCAATGTTGACTTCGTTATCAAGGTAGGTGAGCATCGCAGGGGATTTTGCCGATGCCAACAATATATCGCGGAAGTTACCCATAGCATGTTTACGGAGTACTTCACGATGATAAAACACCATGTCATTATAGAGTTCATCGGCTGACACATTAAAATGATCGCCCCAAAAATCGACCATTCGCTCGTACAACTGTGCTCGGCTATGAGTTGCACGTAAAACCATACCCATTATCATCGGGACATATGGACGAAATTCTCCCACGGAGAACAAATCACTGCGATTCATTTCTAGAATAGGGGATAGTTGGCTGAGTTCTGGAGTGTCACTATCATCAAGTATCTCAGGGTTGAGTTGTTCTTCAAGATAAGGCACATACCCCATCCCTTTGATGCGTTGTACATCTTCAGGACGTGCCCCCCATGTAATCCGGTTCAATAGGTGAATATCGGGGTCTATCTGTTCACCATTTGCGAAAGCTTGTGGTGGTTGCAAGTACATCGCCGTAGCTGCACCGACCACCGCCAAACTACTGGATTTCAAAAAACCACGACGAGAAAGGGTCATTGTTGTCTCCAATCAGCTTGTTATCTCTACTACATAACAAGCGTATCAAAGAGTTTTGACCCAATTTTGAAGAAGTTTTGACGATTTCGTCACATTTTAGTTATTATTCTTGTTGATTGATGAGATATTCAAATGCTTCCGCTTGGGACAATTCCATATATCGAAACTCCACTATCGCTTCGGCAATACTATCCCAATCTTCCCAGATAACAGCCAACTGTAACCATGACAACCACGCCGCCACGCTATTATCTAAATGGTCGTTAAGTGTAGCAGATTGTATTAAAAGCCATTGAGCATCAGATGTCCGATTAGATAAATGATACACTATGCCTAAATTGTGCATAGTTGTTGCGGTCATCAGCGCATTGTCATTAGATTGCCAATATGTCAAAGCAGTCTGGAAATATCGCGTTGCAACTTCAACATTTCCCACCAAGACCTTGAGAATGCCTAGCTGTGTTCGGATACGAGCATCAACATCTCCAGATGGGACGTGGGTGAGAATCTCTTCTAAAGTGACAATAGCATCAACGAATTCTTCATCGGTAATCGCCGTACATGCTTGATCAAGTAAGAGTGTGATTTCACTATCTGCAACTGACAAATTACACGGTCCAAAATTCCACGCTTGCCAATTGAGTAAAATCCCATCATATTCGAGACGACCAAAAGCGGGTTGCAAATCACTTGTATCTTCTGACCTGTTAAAACTATTGGAAAATGCATATATTGTCATATCGTGAGACAATGATTTTGTGTTACTCAAGCCGTCATCATCGTTGAAGGCGATTAACTCAGCATTGATGCGCATTTCAAAAGTGCCACTGTCTTCGACAAATAGCGTCGCATCCAGCCAATCTTGTGAAAATGTAGCACCCTCTTCATATCCCCAAACATCTTCCCATACCCATGTTTCATACTCATCAGCATCGGGTGGTTTTACATCAAACCATAAATTAAGTTCCATGTTTCCAGACGATTGTTCTAACCATTGTGCGTGCCAAAATGTACGAGCAAGTAATCCATGTTCTTCACCGATGAGCATGTATACCTCTGTAGGAAGCACATCAGGATACAGATTTATTGCAATCTCCTCTGTTGCAAATACAACATGCGGATAAGCAACAGTCAGTACTTGATGCTGTTCATCATCAGGTTCATATGCAGTAATGACCTGAAAACGACGGATGTCACTCTCTATATGTGTTTCGGGTAGCTCTTCGATTAGGTCAACAGTGGGTGTAACGAGAAAACCCGATGGCGATCCAACTTGTACATCAATCAGAGCAAGGCTTAGCAAAGCCATAGGAAGAACCACCAACATAATTTTTAACAAACGGTTCATTAGCGGTCTCCTTCGTATACAGGCAATATAATCTGCATCGTCGTTCCTTCACCAAGTGTACTCTTTGCTTGAATGCGTCCATGGTGCATCTCGACAATCTTCTTGACGGTAGATAAGCCTAATCCGCTACCCCCTTTTTGTTTTGTCGCACGTACCAGTGGTTCGAAAATTTTGTCGGGTAAATAATCAGGTTCAATCCCTGCCCCATTATCCTGAATCAAAATTACAATATTCCGATTATTTCGTTGTACACGAACCCGAATGTGTCCATCTTGAGTCGTATATTTGATGCTATTATCAATGAGGTTTTCAATAGCACGCACCATCAAATCACGATCCACATAAATTGGCATTTCATCATGTGGCAATTGTAGTTGAATCGATTTCCCTTGTGTGATCGCAGTATCTTCTAATGTATAAAGTGATTCTTCAATAACATCAGCCGCATCAATCACATCCAATTGAAGTGGAACATATTCCAAGCGCGCATCAAATAACATACTGTCGACCAACCGTGACAAACGTTGTGCCTCAGCTTCAATCGTATCAGCAGATTGTTTCCAGTTAGTGGTATGAGCAGGGTCAGAATACTTTAGATTCGCAGCATGGCCAATAATCCCTGCCAAAGGATTACGCATATCATGTACGATACGGCGGATGAATAAATCATAGAACGCCGAGCGATCATCGCGTTTTGCAATGGGTTCAAAACTAATCAAAAAATTTGAACGCGATAATGACTTGATCCTAAGCTGAAATTGTCGATCATCGGCAGTAGTGATCACTTGCCGAATCAACAGATTACTTTCTTCGACAATGGTTGTAAATGTCCTTGACAGCTGTTTCTCAATATCGCTGGTGATAATATTTTTAGTCTCTCGGTTACGCCAGATGATGCGACCTTTACTATCGGTAATCAGTATTGGATGTTCAACAAGATCCATCGCTTTGTCACGAAGTTTACGCCTTTCATCTGAAGACAAAACAACAACCCCAATTCCAATAACAACGATCCCTGTGAGGAACCATGCCATGGCAAGCGGTGAAGCAAATGAAATTGTGACCAAGGGCATATCTGTACGAAATATCAGCAAAGTAGTGGTAAGCAACCAAGTGCTCCATGCAACCGCAACAATAATATATTCAGATCGTTTCATTGGCTCACCAAACGATAGCCGACACCGTGTACAGTCTCAATTAATTCGTTACGTCTCAGTTTTAACTTACGGCGGATTGCCGCAATGTGCCGATCAACTGTGCGTTCATACCCGTCCCATGAATAATCCCAAACATTGTTCAACAGCGCCTCGCGAGTCCATTGACGATCTGGATTCCGCGCAAGAAATGCCAACACAGAAAATTCTATCGGTGTGAAGCTAATCTGTTCTCCCTTGTACGATGCGCGAAAATTAACAAGGTCAATATCAAGCTCGCCGATGATTATTTGTGAATTTTTATAAGTAGCAGAAGTTGGACGGGTCTCTTGACGAATTCGATTGACAGCACTCAAGGTCGAACGAATCTGAGTCGCAAGCATATTATTATCCCAAGGTTTTGTAATGAATGCTATCGCACCCTGACCAAGGCTCTCGACTTGCCACTCAGGATAGGAGGTCAGCATAATAATCGGAATAAATTTTTCACGCTCGCGCAATACCCGGCAAACTTCAATGCCACTCATGCCGCTCATCGCATCCTCAGATAAAACAACATCTAACAAAATAAGGTCAGGTACATGATCTTGTATACGACGAATCGCATCTTCACCTGTTGCATAATCTTCGGTGACATACCCTAGATGATTTAAGAACGTAACTAATGCTGAGCGTATAGATTCTTCATCGTCAACAATCATAATAAGAGATTTTTGAGTCACAATATCGTCCAAATCTGTGTTTTCATCTTTATGTCGAGTGTATCATGCTTTTGATAAGCATCTATATTTTCAAAGATAACAGTTGAAGGATCTATGCATTTAACGAATTCAATCACTTTGCACTATAATATCTATTATGGTGGGATAGATTCTGTAGGGGGATACTCATGCAAGCGACCACAATCGAGGAAGTTATTGATTTACTCGAAAATATCATCACTGACGAACGTAAAACAGGGAGTCGAATAGCTTTGCATGCATGTATCGTTTGGTGACAATTGAAGTCAAACCCACTGTGATGGTGGTTTTTTCAATGATAATGATCTTATGCGCAAACTAGATGTCGTTTTTGCAAATTACTACTTTCGCAATTTGGTAAAATTCCGACAAGGCGACAAGCCCAGTCAATCTTGGGCGATTTCTTTTGATACAACAGAAAGCAACCACCACCTCATTCTTTAATATCTCCTTGTGGGAATGAATGCACATATTAGCTTTGATCTGGGAATGGCACTGGTTGATGTTAAAGGTGAAAATCTATCTCAGTCTGTCCGAGAAGACTTCAACAAAATCAATCTTATCCTTGCGCAAATGATTGATTCCATCCAGAGCAAAATTCGGCAAGTATCACCTTTAATTGGTTTACTAGATATTTTATCCCGATTTGATGAAGCCCTAACAGCATTTAGTATTAAAATTGCCCGAGACGCTGCCTGGGGCTTCGCTGTCGGAATTTCTGAACAGTCACCAGACAATCTTGAGGCATTCATCCAAGCGAGAGATCAGTCAGTGGCAACATTTGGTCAACAGCTTTTACAACTTCAAGGTCTTGTTCGTTTAGGTGTTCGACTGATTAATCTAACCGAGCGCAAGAATATTCCTTATATTGTTGATACGCTTAGATAGTTATTCATGAGCGAGTCCAGCTAAGTTTATCAAACGACTGACTCGAATCTGTTTGTGTATCGATCAAACAGCTCTCGAATAAACGCGTGAGCTCGTCACCACTAATGCCATCATGAGAGCTAATAATAACAATCTGTGTTCGACGTGGCTCATCATCCAACCACAGACGATGACGAACAAGGTCGGCTCGCTGCCCAACTAATTGGAAGATAAACCGATCGTCTGGGCGCTCTGCTATATGGATAATTCCCTTCGATCGATATACTGTAGTCGGCAATGAATCAAGTACTTCTTTAAGTCGATCGAGCTTCAACGGTGTCGTTGATGTCCAACTCCATGTTGAGTAAACAAGTGTGTGATCGTGGTTGTGGTGATGATGATCATGATCGAGCTCTTCATCGACAGCATGCACATGCACATCATGAGCAGGGCGTTCAGCTAGTTTCTCCGGTGCAAACTGACCACTACCCAATAAGAGTTCGGGCGCAACCTGCCCTTGTTGTGCTTCAATAATACGGGCATTCGGTGTAATCTCGTGAATCTTTGCTTTCACCATCTCTACATAAGTATCTGTTACCAGATCAACTTTATTCAACACAACAAACTCTGCAAACCTGACTTGATCAATACCTAAGTTTTTGTCAGCGCCTGTGAGTTCCAGAAAGTACTCAGCATCTACAACAGTAATCACACCATCCATATAGACCAGTGGCATAAATTCCGGCACACGAAATGTCATTGCAATGGCAACAGGGTCGGAAACACCACTTGCTTCAATGATGATATATTCAGGTGGATCATCTCGATGAATCAACTGTAACGTTTCGCGCATAAGGTCGCCGCGGATGGTACAACAGATACAACCGTTGGAGAGTTGAACCATATCACCTTCAACACCTACAATCAGTTGGGCATCAACATTGATTGCACCGAAGTCGTTGACCAGTACAGCAATCTTCATGCCATGATCGCTATGCAGAATATAGTTTAAGAGTGTGGTCTTGCCTGCACCAAGAAATCCTGTCAAAATCGTAACCGGAACTGGAAAATGCTCTGGATATTTGGACTTTGTCATAGCGCCTCACTTCGTTTCATATTATGACTTTCTTCGTTTTCGGTAGTATCTATCAATGTAGCTAGCCACACCCAGATTGACTTGAGGCTGAAAACAACAGCAAATAGTGTACTCATCGTCAAGACGATTGACGCACCAGATGGAACATCCAAATAATAAGATAGGTAAAATCCAGCAATACCACTCAAGATGCCTATAAATGTGGCACAGATAATCATATGGTGCAATCTTTGCGTGAGCAATCGAGCAGTCGCAGCAGGTGTGATAAGCAACGCCAACATCAGAGCAATACCAACAGCTTGTAAACTGGCAACAATTGTGACGGCAATCAAGATTAACAATAGCACGCGTAGACGTTCCACAGGCAGTTTAAGTGTATGTGCAAGACTGAGATCGAAACTTATGATCAGAAACTGCTTGTAAAAGATGGCGATAACCAGCAGAACCAATCCACCTAGCACAAACATAGTTTGTAAGTCGCTCGGACTAATGCCATTGATACTTCCGAATAAGATGTGCGCAAGATCAATACTATAACTACCTTGAGTACTAATAATAGCAATACCCAAAGCAAACATGGTAACAAACACCAATCCCACAGCAGTATCTTCTTTCAGTCTGTCATTACGAGTTAAGAAGGCAATGACTAAAGCTGATAGGATCCCTGCCCCTAAGCCACCTACAAATAGATTACTGCCCACAGCACCTCCAGCTGCTGTGTATGAGAGTGCGACACCAGGCAACACAGAATGTGCGAGTGCATCTCCAAAAAATGAGAGACCCCGCACAACAACAAAGCAACCGATTACGGAACTGATACCACCAACAAGTATAAGTGCCAGAAGACCACGCTGAATGAAGGTATAACTTAGGGGTTCAGCAAAGAAGTTCAGGATTGCATCCATTATATTTAGTCTCCTGCTCCACGTTCATCTGCAATAAAAATCGTTTCATCACCTTGTTGAAAGACGGTAAGTGCGCCACCATAAGCCTGTCGCAACATATTAGGTTGCATGACGATCTGAGGTGTGTCAAACCCAATGAGTTGACGCTTCAACAGTAATACTCTGTCAAAATCACGTCCAGCACGTCCTAAATCATGGGTTGCCAGTAAAATCGTAATACCTTGTTCGGTTAGGAGGTCGAGTGTATTCATAATTTCTTGTTCTGCAGCTGTATCCACACCAGTAAAGGGTTCATCCATCAGCAAGACACGGCTATCTTGTGCAAGCGCACGAGCAATAAATACGCGTCGTCGCTGACCACCACTTAATTGGCTGATCTGGCGATTTGCAAACTGTGATAAATTAAGTTGTTCCAATAAATCGTGTACAACAGCGTGATCGTCTCGTCGCCACCACGAAAACCATCGGCTTTGTCGAGCACGTCCCATCATCACAACATCGTAAACGGTTACAGGAAATGACCAATCTATCTCATTCTGCTGTGGTACATAACCGACAAATGCATGGCTACTACGACAATCTTCACCCATCACGGAGATTTCACCATTTGTGAAGGGAATTAACCCGCCAATCGCTTTAAATAGCGTACTTTTGCCTGCACCATTGGGGCCAATGAGTGCAACACGTTCACCGGATTGAATAGTAAAGGTAAGGTGATTGATGGCACGTTTGTCTCCGGGATAACCAGCGCTTAGATTCTTTACATCTAGTGCAGGCCAGTTAGAACCATGCTTAGTTGTCGAAGATGGTGTTGTCATATGTCCTCGTATAAAATAATACAGGCGATACCCTCAAGGATACCGCCTGTACTCATAAATTAGTAGAAGTAATGACTACATACCACCGCCAAGTGCTTCGACGATAGTGGTCACATTGTAACGGATGTAATCAATATAGGTACTAGCAGGACCATCAGCATCACTTAGTGAACCGGTGTAGAGTGTATAGAATTGGACACCTGTCTCGTCCGCAATTTGTTGCACTAGATCATCACTGACGGTTGTTTCAGCAAAAATAGCGGGGACATTCTGTTCACGAATGAGGTCGATTGTAGCAGCGACATCTGCGGCACTAGCTTGAGCAAGTGTCGACAGACTTGGGATGATTGTACTGGAAACCTCAAAGTCATAGCGTGCTACGAAATACCCGAAGGCGTCGTGATTAGTAATCAAGACACGATTTTCTTCTGGTAAGGTCTCAATCAGTGGCATCACAAAATCGTGGGCAAGCTCGTCAACGGCTTCAAGATAAGCTGCAGCGTTAGCGGTATATGTTTCGGCATTTGCCGGATCAAGTTCAATGAGTGTGTCACGAATTAACATTGTCCAGTACATGACATTGTGTGGTTCCATCCAAACATGTGGATCACATGCGCCGTGATCATGTCCATGATCATCGTGTCCGTGCTCGTCATCATGTTCTTCACCTTCTTCGTGTTCGCCTTCTTCTTCATGCGCATGGCCATGACCTTCGCCACAATCTGCTTGGTAGAGCGCACCTAGAGTCTCAACTTTGCCTTCTTCATGTGCGTGATCATGGTCATGATCTTCACCTTCTTCATGAGCGTGATCTTCATCACCATGCTCGTGGTCTTCACCTTCTTCATGCTCGTGATCTTCATCGCTATGCTCGTGGTCTTCACCTTCTTCATGAGCGTGATCTTCATCGCCATGCTCGTGATCTTCGCCTTCTTCATGAGCGTGGTCTTCATCACCGTGATCATGAGAATCTGCGTGTAGTGCTTCCATTTCAGCATAATGTTGTTCACAGAGCATAGCCATTGCACTCATGTCACCCATTTCACTGTGCTCTTCGTCGCCATGGTCATGATCGTCGTCTTCTTCATGCGCATGTTCTTCATCACCGTGTTCATGATCGTCATCTTCTTCATGAGCATGTTCTTCATCACCGTGTTCGTGATCTTCGCCCTCTTCATGAGCGTGGTCTTCATCGCCATGCTCGTGGTCCTCATCACCGTGTTCGTCATGACCATGATCATCGTGGCCACCAAAAGCAATGATTTCTACACAAGCTGATGCAGTAACAATATTGAGACCGTCAGAAGCATTTTCAATAGCTTCCAACAAACCTTCTTCAAAGAATGCGCCGTTGATGAACACAACATCCGCATCTGCTAATGCTGTCAGGTCACTCGGCGACGGTATGAAACTATGTGGATCTGCACCGCGTGGCATCACAGATGTAACATCTGCTACATCACCTGCGACATTTGCAATCACATCACTAAGAATGCTGTGACTACCAACAATCTGTAGGCGTTCATCCTGTGCATTACTAAATGGTATGGATAAAAGTAGTAATAAGTTTAGCAAAACAACAAATACGAAACGATGACGCATTATGTTCTCCTTATTGCTGATTGGATTTACAAGATGTACAAGTTCCCAAGATTTGCAAGTGATAAGATGTTATGTGATATTCCTTTAATTCAGCCACAGAATTAGTAAGAGACTTCATCATATTCACAAACAAATTTGGTGAAAGATAAGACACATTGTCACATTGTGTGCAAATAAGTAACATTTGATGTTCATTCATCGATGGGATGTAACAGTTACAATTGCGATACCCATGCACCTGTCTCAACAAGCCCGCCTCTATCAACTTTTTGACAAAGCGATAAACACTTGCCCGACCTGTTCCTGGACGTACAATCTCAAGAGCTTGTCGAATTTCTGCTACACTCATAGGGCAAGTTGTGTCATCCAAAATTGTGATAAGTTCTCTATCGATATCTGATCTACCAAAACCTTGTTGTTGAAGTACTTCTTTCCATGAGTCACAGATTTTCTTCTGCTCTACTGTCATACTAGTTACCGCTTGCAATACTATTTGAGACCTTGTATCATTTTCAAACAATTGATACCAAATCTCATTTACAAATACAAGATGCAAATAAAACAGTACATAAATGACAGGTTACTCAAATGTACCAATTAAAATAAGAACAATGCCTTTGGTTTCTATTTGAACATATTGAAAATCAATGGCATAAAGTTTAATAATTCATCCGAGTAGCGTTTAATTAAATATCATCGAGCCGGTCATCAGAAGCAACTAACATCACAAGAATAAGTTCATGGATGATGATAAACACTAGTAATGTGAAGGACCAAGACGCGACTTCAAAACCCATCCCTCTCAACACTATAATCCCCAGAAACGGCATAACCCCTGACATAAATTGAACCAACACAAACACAACCATCGCAACCGTAATCATTTCGCCAGCAGAAACTAACTTGTCGGTAATGAACAACGACAAATAATAAGCCAACAAAACAGATTGCTGATGTTCCAACCAAATCATCAAGATCAGTAAACCAATATCAATTAAGATTGGAACAATAGCTATAATTTCTGAAGAAGATACAAATTGAAACAGGACAATTGCCGTTGCTATCAGTAAACTACTGCAAACGACAAACATTATCATCAAACGTATGATTCGAAACCATTGCAATTGATCAGAGCGATTAATGACTGCATGGCAAACTGCCAACGTAATAAATGTTTGACCCTTAGGGATGACTCCCAGTGTATCAATAATATTTGTAGTATATTGTCTTTTGATAATTTCAAAGATGCGATACAGCCATGGGACGATGTATATACTACTCCATATCATGAGCAAAAGAGGCACTACATTAATTATTTGTATGCCCAATTGTCCATAAGCAGATACAAAAATACCAAAAACTCCCCCACCCCAGATGATCGCCATACTTACGATTGGCAATTTGGGCTTTAGGGACAGTTGGCGTTGAATATGTCGTGATACGGGATGCGGGTGAACCTGATGTAATTGTTGCCAAATACGGTGTCGTATCCGAAAATACCGCCTGATGTAAAAAATCATGTCTGTGATTATACAGGCTCAGTTATGATGTTGGCTCTATCATTTCTTTTTGTGATGATTCAATCGATTCATCATATAAGAAACACTTAACTGTCCGACCTTCTGTGACAATGTTCGGTGGAATATTATCATGGCAGATATCCATAACATGCTTGCACCGACCTGCAAACTTACAACCTGTGCGTGTATATTCATCAGTTTCAACCACAGCAAGATCAACCCGTTCCTTCCATTCTTCGCTACTTTTGATGGTAGGAATCGAAATTTTCAAGTTCTGTGTATATGGATGTAACGGATTACCGAGTACTTGCTCTGCTGGTCCCATCTCTACAATCCAACCACGTAGCATTACAGCAACACGATCACCCGCATAAAATGCAGTAGCCAAATCATGCGTAATATAAATCACACTAACTTCATTCTCATCTTTTAGCTTGCGGAACATATTAACAACGGACATTCGTAGTGACGCATCAAGCATAGATACAGGCTCATCGGCCACAATCAATGATGGTTTGGTAATCAAGGCACGAGCAATTGCGACACGTTGTGCTTGTCCGCCTGATAGCTCGTTGGGGTAACGCCCTTTGATTTCCGCAAATGTTAACCCAACCTCTTGCAGTACTTGGTCAATATACTTGTCCATTTCTTTGTTTTTACGTGATACCATTTTGTAGTTTTTGACAGTCTCATACAGGTAATGGTCAATGCGTTTAAGTGGACTGAATGCCGCAAATGGGTCCTGAAACACGGGTTGAACTTCCTTATAGAACCAGTTACGCATCTCCTTATTGGATAGCTCTGCAAGTACCCGATCTTTATACTGAAGCACGCCGACAGATGGATCTTCCATACCGAGTACCATACGTGCAAGTGTCGTTTTACCGCTACCACTTTCGCCAACAATTGCAAGGATTTCGGGCTTGTCCGCATCAATCGTTACCGTAGCACTATCAACTGCGTGGAATTCTTTAGTACTAAAACCCTCACGGATATGGAAAATCTTCGAGACATCGTCAATTTTCAGTAACGGTGACTTAGCTGACTGGTTCACGGTTTAGCTCCTCTTCTACAACATGACAGGCGGTACGGTGACCGGGGGCAACACTTATCATCTGCGGGTCTATTGTTTTACAGATCTCTTTAGCTAATGGGCAACGTTCATGAAAGCGACACCCACTCGGTGGGTTATCCAATGCAGGCGGACGCCCTGGAATGCTCTCGCGTTCATCTTTTGCATCAAGGCTAGGCAACGAGTTAATCAAAAACTGTGTGTATGGATGCTTCGGATTATTCAGGATGGTCTGTGTATCGGCTTCCTCTACCAGTTTGCCTGCATATAAAATAGCAATACGATCCGCTAAATTAGCATGAACACCAATGTCATGTGTAATCAAGATTAGCGTACTACCCTCTTTTTGCTGAACATCCTTCAACATCTGGATCACACCACGTTGGACAACTACATCTAATGCAGTAGTTGGCTCATCCGCAAAAATAAGCTTGGGCCACAAAATTGTCGCTAGTGCAATCGTTACCCGTTGACGCATTCCACCAGATAACTCGTGTGGAAATGATCGCATCACCTTTTCTGGTAATCCAAGTTCACTCAGATATTTGGCCGTCATTTCAAACGCCTCTTTTTTGGTGACATTGCGATGCGCCGAGATAAAATCATGGAAGGTGTTCTGAATACGACGCACGGGATTAAGGACGTGCATCGACCCCTGTGGGATATACGATATTTTCTTCCAGCGTAAATCGCGTTGCTCTTCTTCAGTCATGGATTCAGCATCAATTTCTTCGCCATCCAGATAATACATCACCGACCCATCAACAACCGTAAGTGGTGGTGTATATGAACCAAGCAGTATTTTCAACAGAGTTGATTTGCCACAACCAGACTCCCCTGCGATCCCATATACCTCTCCTGCTTGAATTTCAATCGAGATGTCATCCACAGCCTGAACAACCCGATCAACACCATACGCTTGTGTGATGTAGTAGCCCTTGAGATTTTCCGTCTTGATGATTGTACTCATGATCTTGCCTTTAAACTTTTCAGCGTTTGAATAACAACAAATACAAGAAACACCAACGACGCGATAAGTAAAATACCACTGATGATAGTTTGAATAGTCTCATCCCGATGACCAGTGTATGTCGGTGTCGGTAAGTCAGCCTCATAAAAGATAAACATCATTATTATTCTTTCGTCTGCAAGCGCAGTAGACGTTTACGCGGATCAAGAAAATCAGATATGCCAACAGACACGAGATAGAAGCCAACGACAATGATAATTGAGGCGGCAATGGGTGCAATCAATACCCAAACACGATTGGTGAGCAATGATTGATAGTAGTTGCCCCAATAGATCATTGAACCAATTGATTGTGTATCCAGATCGCCAAGCCCTAAAATCGCTAGTGTTACTTCGATGCCTATCGCAAATAGAAAACCACTGACTATGTCTGCAAGCAAGAATGGAATAATAAAGGGCAAGTGTTCTTGAATGACGATCTTCCACGAACTCATACCTGAAAAGATCGCTGTATGTGTGAAATCACGTTCCCGCAAACTAAGCACCTGCGCTCGATAGCGCTTAGAGGGATGTGCCCAATCAAGGATGCCAATCAATACACCCAATGCTAACACTGACATACTGCCACGCATGATGGCAGCGATTAGAATGAGCAAGGGTAATCGCGGTATGACAATCACACTATCGACTATTGACGAAACGATACGATCAAATATGCCCCCGATGTAACCTGTAAGTAGACCAAGGAAAACACCAATCCCACGCCCAATCACTACAGCAACACCTGCAATCAGTAAAGTATTGCGGATTCCAAATGTCAACATCCAGAAGACGTCTTGTCCGGTTGATGTTGTGCCAAAAATAAACTCGGCTGATGGGGGTTCATTACGTTCAACAGCACGACGATCATCGGGTTCATATGGTGAAAAGAAAGACAAAATGACAAGGAATGCCGCCACCAATAGTATCAACGACCCATAACGAAAGGAGGGGCTGAAACGAACTAAGTCTCGAATGGTTGTAAGCATGATGATTTCCTTATTTTAGACGAACACGCGGGTCGAGGAACGGGTAAATAAGATCTACCAATAATGATGCTGTGGCAATACCAACAATCGATAGAAGCGTGATGCCCATGATGATATTGTAGTCAGCGGCATTAATCGCATTAAATAAGACAAAGCCAATACCCGGATAACCAAAGACGATCTCAGTAATCAACGCACCGCTGAAGATCGTACCCAACGATAGAGCTAAGTCAGTTACCTGTGGAAGCATTGTGTTGCGTATCACATAAGAAAACAAAATTTTGCGTTTAGGAACAGCGGCAAGGTCGGCATATTGCACATAATCACTGGACATTTCTGTGCCTGCAAGAGCTTTCGCCATAATAAAGCGAAATGCCGTAGCTCCTAATATTATGGAGAGCGCAGGCAGGAATCCAAAGTACAAGACACTGCTGATATATTCCCATGTTAAAGCAGGCTCACCACGTGCCCCACCAACGAGTGGAAACCACGGGAGATAGAATGTAAATGACATTAATAGAACAAACGCGAGGATATAGTATGGTACTGGATATATCGTAATCACAGTCTTCTCAAGCACATTTGCCCATAGTGCATTAGGGAAATAACCAGCCAACGATCCTAATATTAAGCCAGCAACCCAAGATATCAGTGTTGCTGTACCAAGTAACCCCACAGTCCACCAGATACCATCACCAATAATGTCGTTTACTGACCGAGGAAAGTTTTGAAACGATGGACCCAAATCCCCTCGAACCAAGCGTCCCCAGAATGCAAGATACTGATCAAATAGCGAGCCATCCAGACCATATAGATCTGTAAGAGTTTCACGCATAGCAATCGACGCTTCGGGATCCATTGATTGAAAGGAGGTTAGTCGTCCCATCATATTTTCTACAGGATTAACGGGAGACATGCGCGGGATAAGAAATGTGATTGTGACACCTACAAAGATGACAATCAACCACTGTACAAAGCGGGGTAAAATATATTGTCGCAACAATGTCATAGGTCAATATCCAATATTTATAAGAAGAATCTATTCATATATTTGCTGTGTAGTGGAGCGTATGCAAACCCTCCACTACGTTGTTACATTATTTGACAAATGCGAAGGGCAGAGGCAAAACCCATACCCTCACATCTCTACTATGATACCGGAGTTAGGTTCTGGAAGGCAAACTTACCACCATGGAACCAATATAACGGCATATAGTTCGGATCTTCTGAAGTTGGGAAACCTGTCCAGTAACGTTCATCCCAAGTTACAAATTTCTTGAATGCAATCGTAGTAATATCGAACATATTTTCTGTCCAATACTGAACTAGTTCACGTGCGACTTCAAAGTTTTCTTCGCTTGTTGGGTCAAGACTAGCCATCTGATCAATCAATTCACCAATTCGTTCATCATTGATACGACGCTGTCCGTCACCACCCAATGGGCGATAGTCTTCGCCAACTGGCGCATAGTATTGTGGATGAAGGTCACGAACCTCTGGCCAAGAGTCACCGGATGCAAGTGCAAACGTATGCCATGGTGTTGCAACTTCATATTGACCAACAAATCGATTCTGATCCCAGACATTACGTTCTAGACCGGAAAGATTGACATCAATACCAAAGTCTGACCACATATCAGCAGCTGCATTGGCTACACGGAAAGCATCATTTTCGTCTGGTGGAGATTGCAAGTCGATCGAGAAAGGTTCGCCATCAGGGCCTACCCAATCACCACCACCATTACGGGTAAGACCAGCTTTAAGCATTAATTTTTCTGCAGCTTCAGGGTCAAATTTCCACCAACCATAACCAAAGACTTCCGTCGGTGAGCCGGGAACAGTAAATCCTTGATCTTCTGCCCATGCTGCGATCTGTTCGGAAACAGTTGGGTCATATGGGTTATACATTTCGCCGTCACCTAGATCAATTTCTAGGTTAACGAGCCATTCTTCCAATGGTTCATGGTAAATCTGAGACAATGAAGCCGTTGGTGGAATCGGAATTGCTGTAATTTTGGCAACACCACCGATGTATTCGGTTTGCATTTCGACCATATTCAAAGATAGTGCCAATGCCCAACGTACATCAGGATTCGCATAAAGTGGATCACTTTCGAGGTTGAAAGCAAGTTGACGGGTACTAACTTCGTTCGGATATGCCCAAGGGAAGTCGGTGTACCATGAACGTGCAGTTGGGGTTGTGTCCAATGTTGTTTCAAATGCTTCAATATCAACATCGAAGTACACATCGAGCTCACCACGCGACATAGCAATCGCTTTACGCGAGCTATCACCATAGAAGATACTCAAGACATATTTTGGACCAACATTGCCAGTAATAATACCAGCAACTGAATTTTCAGGATCTGCACGACGTTCAAATAGTTCCCAGAAGCCGTTAGGATCAGCATCTATTGGAATATAGTTACCTAAGACTACTGGATCAGTCCATTCCCAAGTAGCTAGATCGCCATCAACAGCTTCCACAATGTGTTTTGGCATCATGTAGATACCATTCCAGCGTGTTTCGAACAAGCTGTGGAAACGTGAGTTAGAAGCTGTCAAGTTGAATGTTACGCTGTAGTCACCAGTTTTCTCAGCTGAATCCATGAATTGATTCAATTGTGAGGTCCAACCAGCTTGTGTAAGTCCTTCAGTGTTCTTAAGTGTCTCAACCGTAAAGACTAAGTCGTCAGCCGTAAATTCGACGCCGTCACTCCACAAAACACCTTCACGCAACTCAACCGACATTTGGGTAAAGTCATCGTTATATATCGGATCGGATGTTGCTAAACCATAAATGAGTTCGCCAGTTTCTTGATCGCGATACCAGAGTGTTTCAAGCATCAGCGCATGGTGATGTGCCGTATTACCACCTGTACGCCACACGTTATAGTTACCGACAGTACCAAAACGGAAAATCTGGTCAAATACGAACATTTCTTCGCGGGGAAGATCCACAGGCAGACCTTGCGGCTCTTGCGCAATGTTCACGAATGTTGGTAATGCAAGCAATACCAACGAGAAAAGTAAAATCAATTTTCTTGCCATAAGTATAGCTCCTCATAAATTAAATATTTTTTTGTTTAGGGTGTATTTGACGCACCCATAAAACACAAATCTATTAAAAGCCCCGCCTGAATCTATGCAGACAACGGAGCAGTTGACCCCCGTACAATAAGCTCAGGTTTGAGCGTAATTGGATCAGGATCTTCGCCACGAATTAACTGGTGTAGCATGGTCATTGCTAAGCCACCCCACTGATCAAGGTGGTGGTTGATAGTCGTTAGCGGTGGGCTAAAATCACGCGATCGTGGCAAATCATCGTAACCCACCACACTAATTTGTTCAGGGACGCGATACCCCATCTGTTGTAACAGTTTGATTGCTCCCATTGCCATTCGGTCATTAAAGGCAACAATTGCGGTCAAATCAGGGTGATTGATAATCAGCTTTTCTGCAGCAACTGCTCCACTTTGTTCGGAGAAATTCCCAACAACATTCGGCAAACTTTCAAAATCAATCTGGTAGTCGTTAGTTGCTAATTGCACACCACGCAATCGCTCAGCAATATCCGGTACGCTAATCAAGCCAATGTGACGATGCCCCTGCTCCAGCAGATGTGACATCATCAATCGTCCGCCTTCAAGGTTATCGCTACGCAAATAATGTGTATGGGGATGATGACCGATAATTACGGTATTTAGGTTGATCTGTTCTGTGAAGTCCATAAGAGGCGTGATATTAAAATGACCGTCAATAATTGCCCCATCAAGATACCCACCAGATAGCAAATTGATAAAATTCGGATCGAGCGCCTCATCAATTATTTTGGGTGACGAAATCAACATATGATAGCCATTATCGCTACAATACGATTCGATCCCCGACATAATTTGCAAGGATGCCAGCGCAGTAAATGGCGTGTCATAAATACGTGGGAAAATAGCAGCAATGATACGGGTTTCACCAGAGGCCAACGCACGTGCGGCAAAATTTGGACGATACCCCAATTCAACACTCGCTTTTAGCACTCGTGCGCGGGTTTCATCAGTAAACTTTTCTTTAGTTGAGTTTGATAGAATACGAGATGCCGTCGAAACAGACACCTGTGCTCGTTTGGCAACATCTCTTATAGTAGCCAAAATAAAATTCCTCTTTAAATGTGTGAATAACCATCCCGCTTTATGAAAGGCCGTCACCATCTTTTATCCACACCATGACAATAATTTCAAAAAAATTGTTAATTATTCTTATACTCAAACTATTTTAGTAATGAAAATTATCTCATCCAACCTAATTAACAGTACACTGTTTCACTGTGCAAAATAAATTGCTTTATGATGAGTATAAGAAAATTCGCATCATTACGCAACCGTTTGCGTAAAACTTATTTTGAGATTATAATGCTTATTATCAAAGGGCGCAACCGTTTGCATAAACTTAACCGTTTAACCTGACAAAATTGCCCTTAAATTTAGATTTACTGCTTGCAGATTACTGCTATACTCGGAACAATCTGTGCAAATAATGTTTATAATGAACTTATTTTTTGTATAAAGGATTATGACAGTGCAAAAAAAACCAAATATTCTATTGATTGCTATTGACTCAATTCGGGCCGACCATATGAGTTGTTACGGGTATGAGCGTCTGACCACCCCACATATTGATCGGTTTGCAACCGAAGGGATTCTCTTTGAGCGAACCTATAGTGCGCATATCCCAACCACCCCTGCCTATGCTTCGATGTTGACTGGGATGGACTGCTTCAACACACAGGTTGTCGCTCTCAGACACAAAGGCGGATTGCGCACAGAAGTCAAAACGATGGCAGAGATCATGAGTGATCAAGGCTATAACACAACCTGCGTTGGTTTTACCGGAAATCCAAGTTCGCGCGGGTTTGATACCTATCTCGATTATGAAGGTTGGGGAAGCTGGAATGAAGGGCGTAGTCCTAAGGCTCAGAACCTCAACGATGTAACCATGCCTGAACTGGATCGCCTCGTTGCCGATGACAAACCCTTCTTTATGATGTTACGTCATATGGACCCCCATGCGCCGTACCTTCCCCCTGCACCATATGAGCGTATGTTTTATCATGGGAATGAGACCGATCCCGATAACAAATCGATGGAACCGGTAATGAACTTCAAACCGTTCCGCGATTTCTTTGCATCATGGATGCCCCCTGGTATCAGCGACAAAGATTATGTTATCGCACAATATGACGGCGCGATTGCCTATATGGATGCGGCAATTGCCTCGATTTTTGAAGCATTGAACACACATGGCATCATGGATGATACGATTGTTGTGATTAATGGTGATCATGGTGAAACTCTTTACGATCATGAATGCTGGTTCGATCATCACGGGATGTATGACAACGTACTTTATGTGCCGCTGATTATTCGTTATCCGTCAAAATTACCACAGGGTAAGCGCGTGACCGGCTTTAATCAACATAAAGATTTGCTCCCAACCATTCTCGAACTCGCCGAAATTGACGAAGCAGACATCGACTTTCCATCAGACTTACGTTTTAATGGCGAGAGTCTGACCAAACTCATCTCTGGCGAAGAAGCATCATTTGAGAGTGAATTTTATATTACTGAGTGTACATGGATGCGAAAACACGGTTGGCGCACCCCAGAATGGAAATTAATGATTGCACTCGAACCTGATTTCCACTTCAAGCCAGAAATTGAACTCTATAACTTAGTACACGATCCTGAAGAAAATGTTAATCTCGCCGAACAAGAGCCTGAAATGGTGGAGCTCTTGCGTACACGGATGAACGCATTTATCGTCAAACGCGAGGAAGAAACCGGACTACCCAACCCGATGCTTGATCAAGGGGATTGGCACGGTCACGAAGGGGTTGGTGCGTTTACATCGTCACAACAAGCCTACGATACACTCCACATCGGTGATCCAACACAAGCAGCTAAACTCCAATCCGAATCGCGTGAAGAATCATCAGAAGCAGAAGAAACGGAGACAGACTAATGAGCTTAAAAGTAGCAATCGTCGGCATGGGTAATATCGGCAATGTCCATGCCCGCGTATACAGTGAACTCGCCGATGTAGAATTGGTTGCGGTGTGTGACATTATTGAGGAAAAATCTGACAAAGCGGCTGAAGCCTATGGATGCCAAGGATTTTATTCAGTTGAAGAAATGCTCAACAGCAATGTCGAATTCGACGCAGTTAGTGTAACAACAGCTGGTACAGAAAACGGTGGCGATCACCATGAGCCAACCATACAACTTTTAAATGCGGGTTACCCTGTCCTTGGCGAAAAGCCCATCTCTAATGAAATATCCAAAGCAGAAGAAATGGTCGCACTCGCCAAAGAGAAAAACTTACGTTATGGTGTAAACCTCAATCATCGTTTCACCCCTGCTGCAGAGCTAGCAAAAAAATGGGTAGACGATGGACGTTTGGGTGAAATCAACATGATAGATATGACCATGTGGATTAACAATCCAAACGAAAGTTCACCCCATTTTCACATGCGCGCCCTACATCCTCACTCATTTGATGTGATGCGTTACTTTGCCCAATCAGAAGTAGCAAAAGTGCAAGCGTTCTTTAAAAAAGGCAAAGATCGTGCCATATGGTCGAATGTGCAAGTGAATCTGCTCTATGAGAATGGCATTATCGGTAGTTTACGAGGTAGCTATGATGCAAACTTCGGTGCGGCAGGTACATATGGTTTAGAGACATTAGATGTTGTTGGATCAGATGGTCGTTTTGTGCTAAAAGACGCCTGTGAAGATTTGACCTTCTACCCTCGTTTCGATACCGAACTGGAAAACCATGTCAACTATGGTGGCATGTCACACTTTAGTCAGACCTTCAAGAGTCGCATTTCAGTATGGGTTGAACAAAATATCGCAGAAGTTGCACCAGAAGGCATTGACGCGTCAGGTGAAGATGCGCTCACTGTTCAGAAAATCATTGAAGCTTGCATTGAATCATGGGAAACCGGAAAGGTCATAGACCTGTGATAACTGTAATTGGGCGGGGGCATTCTGGCACACGTGCCATTTCACATACTTTAACTGCAAGTGGTGTGTATATGGGGTCATCAGTTAATCCGTCTGGTGACCTCATCCCACCACATGACATGTATCAAGCCTGTCGTGTATTCGGCCGCCACGTCAAATGGAACGGCGCATTGGATTGGGATTTTTCCAAAGTGCATGAGATGGAGATTCCTGAACAATTCATCAACTTATTAGAACGTTACTTGGTTTCTGTTTTGACACATAAGAAAGATCTTAAAGGCTGGAAAATCCCGGAAACAACGCTCATCTATCCTTGGATTACACGCTTATTCCCTAATATACACTATATCTTCTGGATACGCAATCCGCGTGATTGTATATTGGGTGCACATGTCACTGATGATATGCGTGACTTCGGTATTCAATATCCCGAAACAGACAATGAACGTCTGCGCCGTGCCATCTCATGGAAGTATCAATACGACCTCGTCAAATCGACACCAAAACCAGAAAAATGGATTGAAGTGCGTTTTGAGGATTTTATTGAAAATCAAGACGAAACCCTCAAACGCCTTGAGAACTTTTTAGGTATCCCGTTAGGTCGGATTATAGTAAGACCAGAAGCAGTCAATCGCTGGAAAAATGATGATGGGGTCAATTACTTTGACTTCTTTGAACCAGCCATGCGCGAATATAACTATGATATACCGGAGGCATCATCATGACACTAAGAGTCGCGGTGATTGGCATGGGACCGATAGGCAATCGCCACGCAAAACTATACAACCAAAATGATCTCGCAGAATTGGTTGGGGTTTGCGACATTATCGAAGACCGTGCCAATAAAGCCAGCAAAACACATGGTGTGCCTGCTTTCTATGATGCACAAACCATGATAGATGACTTAAAACCGGATGTCGTGAGCATCACAACCGCTGGTACTGAGAACGGTGGGGATCACTACGAACCCACAATGCAAGCCTTATCAGCAGGCTGTCATGTGCTCGGCGAAAAGCCTATCTCTAATAACACCGAGGAAGGTGACGAGATGGTCGCCAAAGCTAAGGAAATGGGCGTTTATTACGGCATCAACCTGAATCATCGTTTCACCCCTGCCGCACGACTAGCAAAACAATGGGTAGACGATGGGCGATTGGGACATCTTTTGTTCGTGAATATGGCAATGTGGATTGGTAACCCCAACGAGTCATCGCCGTTTTATCATATCCAAGCATTGCATCCCCATACGATAGATGTCATGCGCTACTTTTGTGGTGATATTGACGCAGTCCATTGCTTCGCGGTGAAAGCCCCGGGACGAGAGATTTGGTCAACAGCGCAATTTAACCTACGCTTCACAAATGGTGTCGTTGGGTCACTGACGGGTAGTTATGATATTGAACGTGGGCATCCGATGGAACGTTGCGAAGTTGCAGGTACAGGTGGACGATTTGTACTAGAAGATATGTGGCGAGAGGTAACACTATATCCTGCGGATAGTCTACAAAAAACCGTCTACACAGACCCGCTATTCGGAGGTTTTCATAACTTCGAAAGTACCTTCCGCGAACGCATTGGAACCTTCTTGCAACAAGTGACCGACGGCGTCCCACATGATGAGATTGACGGCAATGCTAGCGAGGGTTTAGCTGCACAAAAAGTGCTAGCAGGCGCAATTGAGTCTATTCGTACAGGTGAGGTTGTTTATCTCAATCGTTGATTAAAGCTTTTTCCTGTAGGGGCGAGGCACAATAATAACTCGTCCCCACGTTTTGCGACACACATCAGATGAAGGACATCCTTTGAGACGTATACTCATCACAGGCAGTAATCGCGGGATCGGCTTGGCATTGGTCAAGCACTATCTAACACATGACAATACAACCATCATCGCGACTTGTCGTAATCCAGATCAAGCTGATGATCTCAGCACCGTTGCAATTCATCATCCCGATCGTGTGACAGTATTGCAGTTGGATGTTATTGATCCACAGTCAATTGCTGATGCTGTAAAAACTATCAGCGAACGTATTGACAGACTGGATATGCTCATCAACAATGCGGGTATCTTGCCCGGCGGTGTTGATAATCGCGACCCTAAAATCAGTGCCTTCGGACAACTTGACCCTGACGCGATGTTGCAAGTGTTTAAAGTCAATACGATCTCTCCAGTGATAATTACACAATCATTTGCAGACCTATTGCGAAATGGACAAGATGCGCGTGTAATCAATGTATCCTCGGATGCGGGATCAATTACATTGCGTGACAAAGGCTGTGACTATAGCTACCCATCTAGCAAAACGGGACTCAATATGATGTCGCGATGTCTTGCGGGCGATTTACGGGATGATAATATCATCGTGGTGTCGCTCCATCCGGGTTTTATCAAGACAGATATGGGTGGTGTTAATGCCCATTTGACACTAGATCAGGCGATCCCGCAGATGGTCGAGACAATAGACAACCTGACAATGAACAATAGTGGTCAATTTTTCAATTGGGATGGCAAGATTGTCCCATGGTAATACAAGTCACAACATCTTGAAAACAGTTTTATTAAAACAAAAAATTTAGGAGAAACACAACATGAAAGTCGGCGCAAATTCTGTCTTATTTGGCGGATACGATATGGAAACATCGTTTAAATATCTAGCGATGGCAGGGTATGATGGGATAGAAATCTCTGCAATTAATGGCATGAGCGAGCATCTGGTATTAGATCGCTGGCAAGAAATTACCCCAGAAATCAAACAACTTGCCAAGACCTATGAGCTTGAATTATTAGCAATGGAACAACCCTCGCGCGACAAAGACCTTATGGAAAAAGCCATGCAAGCCGCTGTTGAAATCGGCATTCCAATCATTAATGTCGGCCCCGGTGGCGAAACAGATGATCCATCAACATTGCAAGGCACAATTGATGAACTCGGCGAACTGACAACAATGGCAGAAAAGTACGGTGTGACGCTGTGTGTAAAGGCACACGTTGGACGCGCCATCTATAACACACCAACAACCCTTAAAGTGATGGAAGCGATTTCATCCGATCACTTCGGCATCGACATGGATCCGTCACACATTCACCGTGCTGACGAAAACCCAGTCGAAGCTATTGCTGCTGTGATCTCACGAGTCAAACATGTTCATATCCGCGATTGTAAAGGGCGTCAACAAGGGCCCGGCTCACCAGAAATGCAAGCCAATGGGCGGGGTGATATTGATTTAGTCGGCTATATTCGGGTATTGCATGAAAATGGCTACACCGGACCGCTTGACTTAGAAATTATTGGGGCAAAAGAGTACACACTCGAACAATGTTGCACCATCGCAGCGGAATCGCGCGGGCATATGCAGGCCTGTTTACAAGCGTGTGGCGCACGCTAAACATCTGCGGACATCAAGAGAGGGTAAGGCGACTAGCCCTCTCAATTTTCGGATTAAATCATCAATAATTGCCATGTGTTATGCTTAAAGATGTAGCATCAGCTACTGTCCTCACCCCGCAAAATCCGCATCAACGCCTGATTGGGACGCAAGAAATGCACCTGCCCCGATCCACCACCACACACAATCCGCTCAAAATCAGGTGCGATGGCAACTGCAAATTGCATAGAATCAGCATAGAAGGTTGTCAGCAACTCACCCGTCTGCCAGTTCCACACCTTCAGCGTTTCGTCAGATCCAAATAGACTACCAGAAGCACTCACCGCAAACTCGTCCGACAGCGACACGCTGTTGACAGTGTCTGTATGCCCCTCCAGCGTGCGTAGCAACTCGTCCGTCTGCAAGTTCCACACCTTCAGCGTCTTATCATCTGAGCGACTCACCGCATACTCACCCGACAAACACACACTATTTATTGCACGTGTATGCCCCGCCAGCGTGCGCAGCAATGCACCACTAGCAGGATCAAAAGTTTGTGCTGCAGAGAGCAAATGGGGAGTATCCTGGTTTCGGATGCTATTCAGTAGGCGGACGATGTCTGGTTGCATTGTTATGTGACTCAATAAACGCGCCACCAGTTGCACCGGCAATTGGTTGGGGTGGTTTGTGATGATGTGAGATGATAATTGCAGGGCATGGCGTAATAATTCAATGGGGCGGTTATCTAATACATCATTATTTCCGTCCGTAGGTGGTAGGGAAGAGGCATGCCTCTTCCCTACTGTATCGGGGGGTGACAAAGATAGCTCACAATCCGCAATCAACGCGTTGGGGTGGGTGTGGTTGAGCTTGGCTTGCAAAAAGTCTATTTCCAACAATAGCTCTCGCAGGATGTCGTGTTGGTGGGCTTCGGTCAGGTGGTAGGCGATGTTGCGCCAGCAGTATTCATCGGGTAATGCCCGATCCCATGATGTGGGCGAAACGTGGTTCTCCCCTACGAATTGCCCAATATTAAGATTATTGACAAATTCGGCTTGCCACGCCTGCAAGTTGGATTTATGGGTATCTATCAAATATTGTCGGATGACATCATGGAGACGGATGGTGCGTGTCAATAGGTCGTAATTTTGGAAAAGCGACGCATCTTGTAATGCTTCCAGTAGTTGTTCGGTTAGAAAAGGCGACAAATCCCACATCTTTTCAAGTGTGGTAAAGGGTATATCAACGTCTTCAGGGAAAATTGCAAGTCTGTTAAATTGATTTTTCTGTTCCTCGCTCAACAATTCAAGGCTGACTTCAATTGTAGCTTGCACCGCACGGGCGCGTCCACTTTCATTGTCTCGGTCGAATGCTTTCAAGCCATTGTGTGTCAGGGCAGAATCAGCATAGATTAATGCGTTTTCAAGGTTATCCCCCCGTCCAATGCGCGTGCGTAAGGTCGCATTCGCCAAGCGCACAATCACCGCCCATTCGCCCAAGCGTTCTGTCAGGTTTTGTAGCGCTTGTGTATTACGCTCCTGAATATTCTCAATACCCCAAGATAGCAATTCAACCGCTTCGTTGGTCTTCATCGCATCGACATTTTGTTTGAAGTGTGTTTTGTCGGGTAACATTTGGTCAAAACGGGTCGTAATCAAAACTGCACTATTGGGGTTATCATTCATGAAGATGTCAGCATCACCTTTGCGCCACAAGTCATCGATCACCAGCAACACATAACGATCTCCGATGGCTTTGCTCAACTCAGTTTTCACAGCTTCTTTATTCTGTACATCGGGTCGTTTGCCCGTCATTAATGCACATAAATCCAGTGCAGACCCGATCAAATCGGCTTGGCTTGGTCTTTCACCGAGTGTCACCCACAAAATTCCATCATCAAACGCACCACGTACCCTCGTATCATGACAGAGTGCTAGTGCTAATGTGGTCTTGCCAAATCCACCTGCCCCTTTCACCGCCGCCGTAATCGCCACCGCACCATTGCTATCAACTAAAGCAGATACCATTTTTTCAAATTCTTCAGGACGATTCACAAAATAATCGGGTAACTGCCCCGCCATAAACGGCACTTTACGCCCTTCGTAGGGCGTATTCAACGCGCGGATAAAACTCGCCCAGTTGGTCTCTTGTTCGGGTTGTCCCTCGCGGAAGTCCTTCCAATCGACACGGCTCATCCAGCGCGGTACTTTGTCAAAATCAACCTTGTTTACGACAATAGGCAATACACGCTTGCCCTGTTGGCGGGCATATTGCCATTCCATCTGCACATATTTTGACTTTAGTGAATCATCCGACATACACAGAACAACTGTCTCGCTAGCATCTATACCTTTTTTAATCTCCCCCCAAAACAGCTCACCGCCCTCGATGTCATACAAATCGCGCCATACATCAAAGCCAATGCTTTCGAGATCATCGCAGAGTTGAATGACCGCATCACGATCACGACGCGAGTATGAGATTAGGATTTGTCCAGTTGTTTCAGCTTGGAGTGTGGATTTAGGTTCTGGTTGCACAAATTGCAAAATTAGTTCAAGCATTCCTTTAACATCAGATACATCCTCACTCAGATTTTTTGTTGCGTCATATACACGTTCTAAGCGATCTATCGACACGGTGTTATAAAGTGGGCTATCAACTTTTGAAGCCGACTCAATTAACCCGTTTGCAAATAATGGAATAAACCGCTGGAGTACGCCTAGCGTTGGCTTTGAAATCGCATCTGCACCAATTGTTTTAAAGTCAGCAATTGTCGGAATAGAGTCTAACAGTGCGAAGTCTATTAAGAAGCTACGCGTAGTCTCATGTGCCAGTAGCGTCGTCAATTCAGACTCAACCGTCTCCACGTCCCCAAACGAAATATCCTTGAGGGCTTCAAGAAACGCCTCATGAGCTACGGCTTTCAATGCGCGTTGCTGTTCGTCGCCCTGAAGTTTGTCCCTAAGTCTCGTCGCACCTTCTTTTAACAGTTCGAACGCTAGTGCTTCAGCCAATCCTGAGATCATATGCTACTCGCTTATTGTGTTGATCCTATATAAAACTAATAAATATAACGTAGTATCTTTTGTTTGCATAATTCGGCTCAGTTTTTTAATTTCGATGCGACATCAGATGAAAACCATTACAATAAGTCGATACAATCAACATCATAAGGTTGTCATACAATGTCAGCATCACCAACAATTTCTTGGGTCGTCGCCACAACTCTGCCTCAGCTTACACATCAGGCCGTACATATATGGTCTATCCCCTTAGCGTTTGATAGTCAATTTGATGCATCATGTCTATCATCAGATGAGAAAAAACGTGCCGATACGCTTATTATTCCACAGAAGCGACAACTATTTATTGCTGGACGTTGTTGCTTACGAAATTTGCTATCCACATATCTAGACATTGCTCCAAAAGCGATACAGTTGACATATGATCTTCATGGGAAACCGAGTCTACAATCCAATCAGAAGCGTTTATATTTCAACGTGAGTCACAGCAATAATTTAATGCTTGTCGCCCTCACTCTTAATCACAGTATTGGGATAGATATTGAATTGAAGCGCCCCTTAGATGACATGAATCTGATTGCCCGCGACATTTTATCCGACAACGAGAGGCGCGTCTTTCAGACAAAAACAAACAAGCATGATTGGTTTTTCCGTATCTGGACCCTGAAAGAATCCTATTTAAAGGCTATTGGGACGGGGTTATCTATTTCACCAGATCAGATCGAATTTAATTTACACGCAGAAATACCCGAGATTATTAAGACCCCAGACAAACAGTATACACTATCAAATTGGACATTTGTGCCATTTCGCCCGACATCAGAGAGTCTTGCAACCGTGGCAATCCCTACATCTCCCATCACGGTATCGTATTTCAAAACCTGAGCGCAAAATAATAACCCGCCGTTAGAAACGTTGGCTTTTCATCTTGCGTAGTGGTTAAAAGGTAAGTGGTGAGTGTGATTTGATACACTAACCGCATGATACAAGAAACCACGACGTCTACTTGTCGCTCATGCGGCAGTGTGAACACTATTAAAAACGGAATAAACAAATGTGACAACCCACAATATCACTATAAAGATTGCAAGTTTTATGGTGTTTGCCAACCCAAAGAGAAACACATGCAAGAAATGCGCGATCAAGTTTTCAAAGCCGCTCAAGAACGCATTAGCCTGCAGGGTTTGAATGGGCAAGGTATGTCGTCAAACAGTAGTCAAGTGGGTTCAACAACATATTCGCAATCTACCTGTCTTGAGCGATACGCTGGCGCTTTATGAGATTGGTGATGTGCTTGAACTAGATGAGAATAGTCATTTGTTGGAAACAAGAAACACAAACGATGGATTTGGGTTGCCTTATGTCGGTGTACTCGCCAGATTGTTGCCTATTGCATTGGAAAACGAGATAAATTAGCGGCTCAACAATTGTGGCAACGCATTGAATATCCTTACACTTTATGTCCACTGTATACCGATCAATACTAAGCTTATAATGGAGCATTACCTGAACAACTGCATTGGGCGAAGGAAAAGAAAAGTGGTACAACATCACACATTGAACGCTGGAATAACACACTCAGACAACGGTTAGCTCGATTTATCCAAAAAAACATTATCTTTCTCTAAATGTAACCGAATGCACTATATCATGCTTGGATGGTTTATCATCAACTATAACTTGGAGATTGCATCATCACTTACAAATTAACCACTACTTATCACTCTTGTAACAATCTTATGAAGATATTTTAAGCATTGGCATAATAGTATGAGGCACTATCCCCGGACATCCCTTACCAATCAATTTTATCATTAAGCATATGCTTGAAAATTTAGGACATTGGGTTTGTGAGATCGTTGGAAAGTAGATTATCACCCCCTCACCTTAAATTCGCCTTAAATATTCCGATTGTCACTTAAACTATAGATGGATAATCTACAAGAATGTGGAGCTATAATGCAGCATATATTACTTATTGATGATGAAAAGAAAATAACCACGCCACTAAAAAGCTCATTTGAGCATACTGGATATAAGGTCTCAGTTGCCCATGATGGACATACAGGGTTGAGCATGGCAATTGTCTCTAAACCAGATGTTGTTGTACTAGATGTTATGATGCCCGGTCTTGATGGATGGCAAGTCTGTCAGGAAATCCGTAAAAATTCAAATATCCCGATCATTATGCTGACAGCACTCGATGATAGTATGGATAGAATTCGAGGACTAGAGCTTGGAGCAGATGACTATTTGGTAAAGCCATTTGGATTCGAGGAACTACATGCGCATGTACGTGCAATGTTACGTCGTGTTAGACTTGACAAGCAACTGATAACTGAGCAAATTATCAATGCTGGCAAATTCGAATTAAATATCGAAGCACGTTACCTCAAAAAAAATGGTGAGCGCATTGAATTACGCCAGAAGGAGTTCGAAATTGTTACGTTACTAATGAGCAACATCGGCAAGGTAGTCACACGGGAACAGCTATTCGACGAAGTATGGGGAACAGATTGGCTTGGTGATACGCGCACACTTGATGTTCATATGAGCTGGATTCGGTCAAAAATTGAAGATGATCCGACTAGACCTCAATATTGCAATACTGTGCGCGGCATTGGTTATCAATTCATTCTTCCCGAGTAATCTTATGCTCAATAAACTCAAAATTCGCTATCGTGTTTTGATCATTTTTTTGTCAGTTGCCCTCACTGGTAGCTTCTTACAGTTGATTATTGCAGGATTGCAATTACGCGAGGCAACACTAGACTTCCACCACCAACAACTAGAAATATCTGCACTCAGTCTAGCATCATCCCTGTCTGAACCCTTTGAAGAGTATATCGAATACAATGACAGAAGTGATATTCGATCACTCGTTAATCAATTCATTGATACACATACGTCTGAATTCGTAGTACTAAGTCGTGATCTCACACCAATGTTCTCATCTTCAGATAACATCATACCTGACACAATTCCAACACCAGATGACCAACTCATAACAACGCAAACTGCAAGAGATGGTGTTGAACGTCTTTATATAACTACTCCGGTAATCTACGAGAACCAAGTATTAGGTTATGTCATGACCACAGAACCTTCTCAAAATACTGTAGACGATCTTAACCAACGCTTGGCAGATCTTGTATTAGCAACATTTGCAGTTGCCGTTCTTGTCATACTGGGAAGTATATGGCTTGCTCATACAATTTCAACACCAATCCAATCGTTAGAGCGCGGCGCATTGAATATGGCCGAGGGTTATTTGGACACACGCATCGAAGTACGCTCTAATGATGAAATCGGACAATTAGCAAGCTCTTTTAACTATATGGCTGAGGAAATCGATAATCTAATTAAAGTACAACAGTCATTTGTGAGTAATGCTGCTCATGAATTAAGGACTCCTCTTATGTCCCTTCGACTTCGTGTAGAGGCATTACAAGGAAATAATCTTGATGCTGATGAGAAATCTAACTATCTTAAGGACTTGAGCAATGAGTTACAACATATGACCGAGCTCGTTACGAGTCTGCTCAACCTAGCACGTATTGATGAACGTCGAATGTTAAAAGAAGAGCCGGTTGAGGATATTTCAGCATCACTTAAAGATATTGCGCGCCATTGGCGCATCGCAGCTCGTAAATCCTCATTAACCTTTGAGACCTCTATTCCTAATCAACTTAGTCAGGTCGAAATCAGTCAGAATTACTTACGCTTAATTTGCGACAATTTGCTAGGCAATGCAGTGAAATACACCCCAAATGGGATAATACATTTTCGAGCTGAAGAATCCAATAATCAGCTAATACTTATTGTACAAGATACTGGGATTGGTTTTACAGCAGAACAAAGCGAAAAGTTGTTTGATCGCTTCTATCGTACAGATGTCGCACGGGCAAACTACCAAGGCACAGGCTTAGGTTTATCAATTATCGAAGCACTGCTCGAAGACTACAAGGGACATATTACAGCTACAAGCAACGGTAAAAATCAAGGTGCGACCTTTACCGTGACACTCCCCATTAGAAATTCATAGCCTTGTCTACAACAAAAGCCCTGCTTGCTACAGGGCTTTGCATTTCTCCAAGGATAAATTATCGCTATATGTATATTCATCGCAACTTCATGCTAATTCACGATTCGCACGTTGTGATGTACGCGAACGAGGTTTCTTCGATTGTTGTCTACCGATACGAGCACCTGTCAATAACACAACCAAAAGTATGCCAAGCGCAATCATAATACGAAAGCCTAGCAATTCTGAGTCTGAGCCAGCAAATAATGCGTGAGCAGTCACCATAAGATATACGCCGTAACTCAAATAGTGAAGTCGTTTCCAAGTTTTCTGTCCCAGTTGCTTCTTGAAGGTAAAACTAATGGTTATAATCAGCATCATCCAAAAGCCTAAGGTTCCAAACCCAACCCACTCAGGCCGATATGGTCCTAAGAATGGAATAAATACATCACCGAGTGTGTAGGTAAAATAGTCATCAAACATGAGCAATACAGCATGGAACAAACTCAAAAATAGTCCAAGCCATGACAATGTACTATGTATTGAAATAGAAACAGGCCCTGGTGACCAATCTTTAATTAGATGATTACTGAGAAACAACCCCCAGATCATAGAACCTGTTAACAAAATATATGCAAATATGCCTGATGATCGAATCAAATGCCATGTAAGCATTTCATCTTCCGCCAATGATATAGAAAACATACCACTACGTATAGCGAGCCCAACTGATAGGACAATCAAGATCAAACTTCCGATTCCAATAATAACATCTTTGAACTGTAGATTTTGTGATTTCAAGTGGTTTTCTCCCTAAAATAAACGTGGGAAGGCCGATTCCTTCCCACTTCGATATTCGAATTAATCAATCCTAATCGTCGTCATCTTCATCATCATCATCTTCATAGTCGTCATCATCCTCATAGTCGTCATCATCCTCATATTCTTCATCATCATCATCTTCATAGTCGTCATCATCCTCATATTTTTCGTACTCATCATCATAATCTAAATAGGATTCTTGTGAGACAACGACAACACCAACTTGTTCGATTATTGGATCAGATCCGATAACAACAACCTCTGCCTCTGGTGCTTCACGGTAAGGAATGTCAAATACAGAGAGCGTTGAACAATCACCCGTCATATTAACAGCACTACGAGTCATCCATGCAGAATTACCATCTGGTAACCCAATCACAATCCAGTTATTTTGAGGGTTTGTGCCACCAACAGGGAACACATCATTCTGGAAACCGTAGTTCATCACGCTGTAGCCAGTACCTGGGCCGCTACGAAGATTCACAGAACTAACAAATACATCTGCTTGACAACTAGGCATATTAGTTGGTGGTTCTTCCAAGGAATTGACTACAGCTACATCATCGATTGATTCAGTCTGTGGTATATACAACAACGGCATTTGCTCTGAATCATATGGTGTTAGAAGTAAACTAGCAGCAGTTTCTTCAGCCAGATTTACACCAAGCATTGTATATTGATAGTCTCCACCATCTATGAGAAGAGATAATCCATCAAGATGGCCGAGCATCGATGTGGCAACTACTGTGCCAGTTGAGTCGGTCAATTGGTTCATTGTCGTTGCATTTGGTGAATAAGCGGCAAAAACACCCAACTGATCTGTTGGAATAGATAAATCAATCATACGATTTGGACTGGTGCTATTAAGAACAACATTTACCCCCTGATCAACACCTAATGAATTGTCATTTACAGTCTGTGCAGGCGATTGGAGCAAAAACTCAGATAAGGATTCAATTACCACAGCAGCCTTATCAACATTATCGAGCCGTTCAAGATGCAAAGAATGTTCCCCCATATTCGGCATAATGTTAAACTGCACGTTATGAACCCGCTCATCGGCAACTTCTAATGCAATCTGGACCTCAGCGTCATACAGCGTCAATGATGCACCAGCCAAGTCAACAGAAATCGTACCTGTTGTATCACTCGGTAGCGAAATCACTGCATCAATCGCTGGGGTTGTATCATCAAGAATGATTAGTGTCTCAGCCAGCTGTGCATTGACAGACACAACAAGGGAAAATAAAACGATAAGAGTTACGATCATTCGGTTCATTGCAAGTCTCCTTATAGACTAGATTTTGATTCTAAATTTGGTGTAACTAAACTCTGGAAATTAGTAGTCGCCATAACACACCCATCCTGACGAACAACCAATGCTTTTGTGCGCCACCGGCTTTGTAACCATGCAAGACCTTCGACACTCCCTTTGAGCATGACAGCTTTCGCAAATACCTCAGCTGTTGCAGCATGCGGGTGAATAATCGTTACTGTTAAAATATCGGTCTCTGCTGGATACCCAGTATTTGGGTCAATAATATGGTGTCTGTTTGCACCATCCGCGGTTGTCCATTTTCGATAATCAATGCCGCTAGTAATTATCGTTGTGTTTTTAAGACTAAGAGTCATGAGGGCATTACCAGTAAACGGATCGTCAATCTCAATCTGCCAACCTAATTGGCCAGAAGGAGCACCTGACATTGTGATGTCCCCACCTATATTGACAAGACATGCTCCAACTTGCGCCAACTGTTTGGCAATCTGACCCGCGACCCACCCTTTTGCAATGCCACCAAGATCAACTGCACTTCCCACTGGTATATAGACTTCATTTGTAATCGGTCGCAGACCAATATCTTGCCATCTCTGGACTGAGTGGATATCAGTAACAACTGGATTATGGACATTCTCAAAGCTATCCCGGTATCCGTTAGCAATCATTTGATTTAGCACAAGTGGGTTGTATAATCCATCCGTACGACGCGCGCCATGCTTCGCATGTTTAATCATTTCGAACAGAATATCACTCACTTGTATCCATTCTCCTGCATGACGATTAAGATGGGACAGCTCACTTGATGAACGAAAACGTGACAAAATAGATTCATACTGTTCCAACTGTGTTGGCAAATTTTTCATTAGTGCATCACCATCCATATCAGTCTCTAGTTGGACTTCGACCCGACACCCCATAGCACGAAATTCGCTATAGTATGGCGAACTCATTTTGAAGACCCTGAACGTGACCTACCCCGGTTATTGTTCTGATTGTTGTTCTGTTGCGGCTGAATTTGTGGTTGAGGTGCCGGAGGTTGAATCTGTTGTACAGGCTGTTGAATAACAGTAGGTGTTTCAACAATTACAATTGGTTCTGGTGCTTGCAGTTCAATGGGGTTCGGTGGCAGAATCACACTTGTGGTATTGACAGTGGCGGTTTCTACCACAACATCAGAATCTACCGATGCACTCATACTATCTGATGAAGCATTACTGGCTCCAGCCTGACGAAAAATTGTGATGTTGGGCGCAATGTGTGCAATCGTAGGCTCTATATCACTTTGTATCTCATTCGTTGGTATAGCGGTTGGAAAAGGCATTAATGTAGGGATAGCAGTTAGTTCCATTGTGTCACTGTAAGCAGTGTCATCTTCAAACATTTGGTTATCGATTAGAGCTAAACTTTGTGCTCCCATGAGAGTAGCGAAAGTTGATGTGCCAGCCAACACACTGCGCACAAATAATTTACGCGACCGATCTAAATTCGACATGATGTTCCTCCTAGATATGTCATCACTTGTCTTTACGGTACGCGATATTAAATTCCCTTGTCTAAACTAAGGCTCAAAACTAGCTTAAATGCAATTTAATGATTCCAAGGTTCGACTTACAACTAGTCGGTAAAAGGCGAGTTCAATTATTTCTTAAGGCTAATTTTTATCTGAACTGAAGTTAGAGTAGCTTTCTCCTCTTGATAGAATTACTAGGTGGACAGTCACAAAAGGCAAATGTTAAATTCTTGATGGTTTGAATATGGTCTTCTCAGAAAATTTTTATAGTTTTCGTAAGTGTGTATAGAATTTTGGCGCAATATCTATTGTGACATTTTAATACCGCCAAGAAATCTTATTTTACTAGATCTCCTACCCACTCATACTGCGTCAAGAGACTACATTTAGAAAATCAAACGTCTTATTAGCATAGTAGATTTTCACCTATCTGATCTACTATTATCGCTCCGTGTGATTGTTATTTTTGGTCAGGCTAGCTCAATCATCTAACAGAATTTACAAGTCAAGCGGTGATGTTTTCTAAAGTATGTTATCCGAAAGACAACTTATTGACCAACATAGACAGAACACCATATTCATTGCTTCTTGAATCTGGTCATGTTAAACTCATAATTAATTCAATACTTCGTCATACATAGGGGAAGTCCGGTGAAATTCTGGCACTGACGCGCAACGGTCATAGTCTGAACACCTGTCACAAGGTTTCAACCCACCTCTTCGCGTTTAAGAGGCTGAACTATAGCTGAATATTATTCTCCGAACCCCCAAAATAGGAATAGAAGCATGGTTTTTGGGGTTTACTTTCCAGTAACGAAAATGGGTTATCGTAGAGAACCCAATACCAAAATTTTCCAACCAATTAGTTGATGAGCCGATCAAATATGATGTATAGTCTTCCGTTTTGTCGTTGTTCTACTTCAGCAACAACGCCATAAACATCTGCAATTGTAGATGGCGTAAGTACAGACCTCGGCGTACCTTCAGCGACAACTTTGCCTGAACGGAGCAAATATAAACGATCACAGTAACGCGCTGCGAGGTTAAGATCATGCAAGGCAGCAATAGTAGTAACCCCCAGCGACTTAACCAATTCGAGAATCTCGATTTGATAGCGGATGTCAAGATGGTTCGTTGGCTCATCAAGAATCAACACCCGTGCTTGCTGTGCCAATGCGCGAGCGACCAATACTCTCTGTTTTTCTCCACCTGACAAAGTATGGAAATTGCGCCGACTAAACGCCAACATGCCAACACGTCTAAGTGCATCCTCGATAATCTGATCATCTTCCACAGTATCAGGATCAAACAGTCCTTTATGAGGAGTACGTCCCATCATCACAATTTCATCAACCATGAAATCAAAATCAGTTGGACGTTCTTGTGCAACAACGGCAGTATAACGTGCCATTTCTTTTGCAATCATTGACCAGACATCGCGCTCATTCAATGAGACCATACCAATTTGAGGTCGGTAAAAGCGGTAGATCAAGCGTAGTAAAGTTGATTTACCACTACCATTTGGACCGATCACACCGATAAACTCACCGTTCTGTGCAGTCAAATCAACAGTGTCCACAATACACTTCTCACCTGCTGACCAACTCACACGTTGTACCTGAATGTCCATTAGTCACCTCCGAATCGGCTAGCTTGACTGCGCCACATAAGCCACAAGAAAAAAGGTCCACCGAGAATGGAGGTAATTACACCGACAGGAAGCTCAACGGGTGCAAACGCGGTACGCGCAATCACATCAACCCAAATAAGAAAAATACTACCGACAAGAACCGATAAAGGGAGCACACGTCGGTGATCCGACCCGACGACAAACCGCATCATATGAGGCACCATCAGTCCGATAAACCCAATCGAACCGCTAACAGCAACCATAACACCTGTGATTAAAGCAACAAGAACAAATAACCGACGGCGAAAAATATCTAAACCAATACCAAGTGTTGTGGCAGTCTCATCACCCATCACCAAAGCATTCAGACCGCGAGCTTGGAGCATCAAATACAGCGTTACAATCAACAACAAAAGTGCTGGCAATGTTAAATCAAACCACTGTGCGCGAGCCAAACTGCCTAGCGTCCACGAAAGTATCTGACCAGCGAGCTGACGATTATCTGATGTAAGGGTGATAAAGCTTGTAATACCTGTAAAAACATATCCAACACCGATGCCCGCCAATATGAGGCGACCTGGTGTAATGCGTCCAGAGGACCGTGCTAATACAAAGACGATGGCAAAAGTAACCATTGCCCCAAGAAATGCTGCCAACGATACAGCAAATGAACCAGCAAACGCAAATAGCCCCGTCCCAATGGCTAACACAGCCCCAACAGATGCACCTGATGATACCCCCAAAATATAGGAGTCTGCCAATGGATTACGAACAAGTGCTTGCAATGTCACACCAACGACAGCCAACCCGCCACCAACAAATACCGCGAGTAGCACACGCGGAAAACGAATAAGCCAAACGATATTTTCATTGGCGGGTGACCAGTCCCCTTGTGCAATCAAACCGACTTTATAGGCTCCAATACGCCAGACTTCATCTAACGGTATAGGAACAGGTCCTAACGCAACACCGAAAGTAACAGTCAGCAACAGCACTCCTGCCAGAGATAAAAGAATTAACCTAAATTGTATTCGATCCTGCCTACGCATAAGTTGTGAGGAGGAATAAATAGAGGTATTTGAAGTCATACAAATCCCATATAAAAATGGCACCCGATTTAGGATGCCATACGTATAGTTTAATTAGTATATTACTTGTGGCTATTCAAACAACTCAGGATAGGCAGCAACCGCCAGAATTTCGACTGCCTCATCAATATCTAATCCTGATAGGACATTTCGATACGGCAGAACAAGAAAGTTTTCCTCTTGAATAGCTGTAATGCTAGCAAGCTGTGGCAATGATTGCAAAAGAGCAATACGATCTTCCGCGCTTTCCCACGGAGCATCTTCAACAATGATGACCTCTGGATCACGTTCGATCACAATCTCCCAGCTCACATCATATGTCCAGTCTGCCTCTAAGTCATTGAAGATGTTTTCCAAACCGATACTTTCCATCATGATTGATGGTACGGCATAGCGTCCTGCAGTAAGAATTCGGTCTCCGCCGCCACCATAGAAAAAGCCGCGCTGGGTATCCACTACACCAATCGTTGTCTCTATGGCTTCAACGTTGTTCTGCATCTCACTAACAATGGTTTGAGCACGATCCTCCACACCAAAAATACGTCCGATGTTTAGAATGTCAACATAGGTAATGTCAAGCGTAAGATCGTCGCCTGGCGCATCCGATTCGCAAGAGGTCGTTAGTGCATAGCTTTTAGCCCCGGCTGTTTCTAAAGCTTCTGGGGTTACACCATTTTCTTCAGAAAAAGTATATCCGAACTCCGCAAACACGAAATCTGGACCGAAACTTAGGATGGTCTCAAAGCCGGGCGGGGGCCATGTTTCTTCCGAAATCAATGGAACGTCTTCCGCTTGCTCTTCGAACTCTTCAGCTAAAGTATCACCAGACAGCCAGTAACCAGCCATTCGATCTTCAAGTCCAAGAGCAAACATGATTTCAGTCAGATTGGTGTCAAAGGTAACAGCACGTTCAGGAGCAGACTCAAATGTAACAGGATCTCCACAGCTTTCGACGGTGATTGGAAATGTTGGTGTATAAAGAGTCGGTGTAGCTTCTGCATCTTGTCCTAAAACAAAAGATACAAGACCCGTAAGTATGATGAACACAACAACAAACTTCATAGGTTGAACCATATTGTCCTCTCAGAGATTAAAATAGAAATCTAATTGATACATGGTATCATTAAGATGCAAGTTTAGCCAAAGGAAAAAGTGATGTCAAGTAAAAGCAAATGGATAATCCGTCGTGCTCAGGCGACTGATATTCCCGCACTAATTGCTATGCAAAAAGAAGGATGGGCAGTTGATTACACAGGTTATATGCCAGATGGGTACGGTGAAATGGCATTGGAAACATATGGTCGCCCTGAAACCATACAGCAACATATCGACCAATATGCTTATTATTACGTAGCGGAACAAGAGAACGAAATTGTCGGCGTTGTTTGCGGTGATGATTTAAATGACTCCGAATCCGAAATTTGGTGGATTCATGTGCCAATAAAGCATCGCGGAAATGGCATTGGTCGCCATTTGGTAAATTATTTTATTGAGCAAATGCCTTCCGATAAAACAGCCCTCTATGTGACGACATTCGATGGCTACACTCCAACAATCACTTTTTATGAGCGTGTCGGTTTCTCAGTGTACGAGCGGATGGTCAATCAATACAGTGGTGTTGCGGTCAATGATGTTCGTCTACGTCTTGAACCAAACGCAGTTAAATGACGGCGATTTGCAACCTGTTGAAGATAAGCACTTTATGCTCAAGCGAAGCATACCTGAATAAGAATTGATGGCAACGAGTTTCCGTATATGGTAAACTGCCACTATATAGCAACCTTGCATATGGCAATTCTTGCCATCAGCTCTCAGGGGAAGTCCGGTGGAATTCCGGCACTGACGCGCAACGGTCATAGTCCGAATACCTGTCAGCAAGGTTTTAACCATTACATACCTCTTCGCGTCTAAGAGGTTGAACTGTAGCGAAACACTGTCCTACTGTTCACCACGACGTTGAACGGGTTTGAAAGGACAGGATATGACCTCCAAACAACGTTCCAGAGTTTTACGGACTGACGGCAAACTCATCAATATTGTGCATCACCGCGGACATTTACTGGTCTGCTCGAAGGGCTGTTGCTGTGGTCTGACTGACCTCGGTTTCTCACCTGTTCCTGAAGACCTCTATCACCAACAATGGGAATCGCGTAAACTCCGCAACCGTGTCCATTTGACGCAATCGGGTTGCTTAGGTCCATGTACAATGGCGAATACGGTTCTGTTGTTATTTGATGGACATCCCATCTGGTTTCAGTCGATTAACACCGAAAATCTGATTATCGCTATTTTTGACTATATTGAGGCGATGCTGGAAGCTGACCGTTATTTATCGCCACCACCTGAATTGACAGAGTATGTTTTTGACTACTACACATGGTCACATCGTGATGGTGTCGCAAGTCAACAAACACCGACCTTGCAACTGACAGAACCGATCGCACAAGATAGTATTCTCCTGCTGACACACAAAGATACCGACTTGCTCACATTAGCGGGCGCATTGGACGATTTGCCAGATGATTTTCCACCTGTATCTGCATCGAATCTACTGAATGTCAAAAATGATGCTCACATGGTGGATTTACTCAACGAAAAGGCAAGCTCGGCACAGGTCATCATCGTACGATTACTTGGGCGTGTGAGCAGTGTTCCGGGCTTCTATCATTTATTAGATCATGTCCGCCAGCACGAACAACAATTAATTATTATCAGCGGAACAGGAAGCCTTGAACCTGATTTTACGGCGATGTCCACGGTTGATGCCGATACGATTCACACGATCATGGGATACTTCAACTCGGATGGTCATCACAACATGGCACAGATGCTACGCTATGTCGCTGACCATCTAATGTTATACGGCTTCGGGTTTGATATGCCACTAGCCCAACCCGAACACGGTATCTATCACCCAGCACTACCCACTGAGGCTAGCCTTTCTGATTGGCAAAAAGTTGCAAAACCAGATCGTGCAAGTGTGGCTGTCTTGTTTTATCGGTCACACTGGTTGAGTGGTAACACAGACTTTGTCTCTGCGTTGATTCATTCACTGGAAGAACAAGGACTCAATGCGGTTGGTGTATTTACCTCATCCTTACGTCAACATAGTCCATATGATGTGAATGGGCTACGCGTTGAGCGATTCCCAAAGGCATTTGAACGCTTGCTGGATGATACAGGAAATATCTGGGTGGATACGATAATCAATACGATTTCGTTTGCTATGGGTGATGTTAATCCTGATGGCGCGACGCTTAGCACATGGTCAGCAGATTCACTTGAAGCGATGAATATCCCCATGTTACAGGCAATCACTAGTGGCGGGACACGCTGGCAATGGGAAGGTGCGGCACGGGGTTTAAATCCACTCGATACGGCGATGAATGTCGCTATGCCCGAATTTGATGGACGCATTATCACAGTACCTATCTCATTCAAGGAAAAGAAACAACTACAATCTGATTGTTGCTCCGATGCGACGTGTGGTGCGTGTGCAACGCCTGAATTTGATGTAACACACTATGCGCCGATGTTAGATCGGGTTCAGCAGGTCGCTAAACAGGCAACACGCTGGACAGCACTTCGACAAAAACCTAACGCCGAAAAACGTATCGCCTTCATTTTGACCAATAGCACAGGTAAAGCACAAAGTGTTGGTAATGCCGTCGGATTAGATTCACCAGCATCGCTTATACACATATTATCAGCTATGGAATCAGCAGGGTATCATCTCGATGATCTACCATCTGACAGCGACACCCTGATTCAAAATTTGATTGATCGCTGTTCTTATGACGAGATTTATCTGACAGAATCCCAGTTAGCCAATGCCGTTGGGCGTGTCCCAACGACGCAATACATGGACTGGTTTGAGACGCTACCAGAAAATCAAGCAGGTGGTATGACGCGCCAATGGAAATCTGCACCCGGTGAAGCCTATGTCCATAATGAACATATCGCTTTAGCTGGCTTGGAATTTGGAAATGTGTTTGTCGGATTGCAACCGCCACGCGGGTATGGCATGGATCCCGATGCCATTTATCATATGCCCGATTTACCACCTCCACACAATTATTATGCCTTTTATCGCTGGTTACGTGATGAATGGAAAGCCGATGCGATTGTGCATATGGGGAAACATGGCACGCTAGAATGGCTACCTGGCAAAGGTGTCGGCTTATCAAGCACCTGTTACCCTGACACATTCTTGGATGACTTACCCCTGATTTATCCATTTATCTTGAATGACCCAGGCGAAGGTGCACAGGCAAAACGACGCGCTCATGCTGTGATTATTGACCACCTGACACCACCGATGACCACAGCCGAGGGCTACGGTGAATTAGCCCAACTGATGCAATTGGTCGATGAATATTATCAGGTGGAGATGTTCGACCCAACCAAGCTGCCCTTGATTCAGCGTCAGATCTGGGAATTGATGCAGGAGATTAATCTAGGGGAAGACCTTGCGGTGATGTTGCGACGCGATCATGGCGACCATACCCATGAATGGGATGAATCACTGACGGAAGACGGCACACCCGTCACGCTGGCGGAGATGGATGGTAAGGATGTCGCTCACCTGATAGAAGATATGGACGGGTATCTATGTGAATTAGCAGAGGCACAAATCCGTGATGGTTTGCATATTCTCGGGCAAGTCCCTGATGGCGATCATTTGATTGATACCTTACAAGCACTAACCCGTTTGACAAATCTGGAAATACCATCATTGCGTGACACAGTGACCGCATCGTTTGATTTGAATCTCGATCATCTGCTAGCAGATCAAGGTGTTAAGCTGGAGATCATTCCGCCAGAGCTGGTCAAGTTAGCCGACCGTCCCCTCATCACCAGTGGCGATGCATTACAAGTTATTGATGACTTAAGTAAACATTTGTTGGCTTTGTTAGCTGAAAAGCAATTTGATGCTGATGCAATAGAACCGGTGATTCGACGCACATTTGGCGACTATCCGATACACGAAACTGTTTCTCATGTTTTGCAATTTGTCTGTGAGACACTCGTCCCCAACTTAAACAGTACACAGGATGAAATCACGAATTTGCTCAACGCCTTGGACGGCAAGTTTATCCCGGCAGGTCCCAGTGGCGCACCGACGCGAGGTATGGCGCATGTGTTACCGACAGGGCGTAATTTCTATGCTGTTGATCCACGTACCTTACCGAGTATGGCAGCATGGGAAGTTGGTCAAGGTCTAGCGCGTGAAGTGCTTGAACGCTATCTGACGGAAACCTCAGCTTATCCCGAAAGTGTCTCGATTAGTGTTTGGGGCACATCTGCAATGCGTACGCATGGTGACGATGTCGCGGAAATCCTCGCGCTACTCGGTGTGCGTCCGACATGGCAAACCGAAAATCATCGTGTGACAGCGGTTGAACTCATCCCACTGAGCGAATTGGGCAGACCGCGTATTGATGTCACCGTGCGGATTAGTGGGTTCTTCCGCGATGCCTTCCCGCATCTGATTCAATTATTGGATGATGCTGTTAACCTTGTGATTGACGCTGATGAACCGCTCGATCAAAATTTTGTCCGTAAACACTATTTGCAAGATATGGAAACCAATTCCAGTGATGAAGCGCAAGCACGGTATCGCATTTTTGGCAACAAACCCGGGACATATGGTGCAGGGATTTTGCCATTGATCGACCAACAGAATTGGGAAGACGATACAGATTTTGCCGAGACATATATCAATTGGGGCGGGTATGCCTATACAGCAGAAGCGCAGGGAGTTGATGCACGATCACAATTTGCCCATCGCCTAACAAGTGTTGAAGTCGCACTGCACAATCAGGACAATCGCGAACATGACATCTTCGATAGTGATGACTATCTACAATTTCATGGTGGGATGATTGCCACGATTCGCGCACTATCTGGCAAACAGCCTAAGCATTACTTCGGTGATACACAAAACCCTGCCAATCCCAAAGTCCGTGACTTGAAAGAAGAAGCCCTGCGCGTGTATCGTACCCGTGTTGTGAACCCTAAGTGGCTAGAGAGCATCACGCAACATGGGTACAAAGGTGCACTAGAAATGGCGGCAACAGTGGATTATCTGTTCGGCTATGATGCGACTGCAAATGTCGTCAGTGACTTTATGTATGAACAGGTTGCACAAGATTATGCGTTGAATGCGGATATGCAGGATTTCTTCGAGCAGAGTAACCCGTGGGCATTACGTACAATCTCAGAACGCCTGCTAGAAGCTCAACAACGTGGATTATGGTCAGATCCAGACCCTAATACAGTTGAAGCCCTTCGCCAAACCTTGATGAAAACGGATGCAATGTTAGAGGGGCGGTCAGACAATGCGTGAGATTTACCCATTTGTTGCGCTGGTCGGTCAAGATGACCTCAAAACTGCATTGATTTTGAATGCAATCTATCCAGCGATTGGGGGTGTGCTGATATGCGGCGAAAAAGGTACAGCCAAAAGTACTGCTGCACGGGGATTGGCGCACTTACTGCCACCGATTCAGGTCATCTCAGGTGATCTGTATAACCGCGATGAACAAGGAGATTTTCCAGAATTGCCAGAATTGACTGGTGATTCCATCGAAACTCCCGTTCCATTTGTCGATTTACCGATTGGCGCGACAGAAGACCGTGTGCTTGGTTCACTAGATTTTCAGGCAGCGTTACAATCCGGTGAGCGTGTGTTTCATCCCGGACTGTTAGCCTCGGCCAATCGCGGTATTCTGTATATTGATGAGGTCAATTTGTTGCCAGCGCATCTGGTGGATGTTCTGCTTGATGCAGCGGCGATGGGAGTCAACACTGTTCAGCGTGAAGGCATGACCCTGACGCATCCTGCTAAGTTTATCTTGATCGGCACGATGAATCCTGAAGAAGGCGATTTACGTCCGCAGTTGTTAGATCGTTTCGGGCTGATGATTGATGTCAACGCACCGCGTGATCCACAATTACGGATGCAAGTTGTACGCCGTCGCATTGCATTTGAAAGCGATCCACAGGCATTTATCCAGCAGTGGCGAGAGGAAGAAAAACAGCTGCGGCATCGGATTGTGCAAGCAAAAGCACACCTCTCAAACGTGACGCTTGATGATGATATGCTACTACTGATTAGTCAGATTTGTACTGAATTTGAAGTCGATGGCTTGCGAGCAGACATTACTATCCACAAAACTGCCCGCGCACTCACTGCATGGGAAAGTCGCGATAGCGTCACCGCTGATGATATAGGTCGCTCGGCTGAATGGGTTCTGCCACATCGCCGTCGCCGTCAACCGTTTGAATCACCACAGTTGGATACGGAGCGTTTAGAAGAGATGATAAACAACCCACCAGCATATGATGACACGCCAGAAACGGATATGGATGATACGGATAATTATGAAGAATATGCGCCTGATGGTGATGAGAATATGCAGACATTCACAGCCAGCAAACCTCAACAAATCAAGCAATTGCGCTTGGGAAAGCAGTCAAAAGGCATAGCTGACAGTGGGCGACGGAATCCAATTTCTGGTGCAAAAAGTGGTCATTACGCGCGGGCAGTTCAAACAGACACACCCAATGATATTGCGCTAGATGCCACCTTACGCTCATCGGCGGTCAACGGCAAAGATAACGAAGGTAAGCCAATTATCCATGGCGACAATTTGCATCAGAAAATCCGCACCAGCACCACAGATACACTGATTTTATTTGTGGTCGATGCGTCGGGATCAATGGCGGCACGACAACGGATGGAAGCTGTCAAAGGGGCGGCATTGGCTTTACTAACTGACGCCTACCAACAGCGCGACCGTGTGGGTGTGATTGCATTTCGTGGTACACAGGCTGAATTGATTCTGTCACCGACGCGCAGTGTGGAACTTGCCGAAAAGCAACTGCAACGCTTACCAACAGGCGGACGCACGCCGTTAGCACATGCGCTTGTATTGACAAATGAGACGGTATATCGCATCCAGCGTGACCAACCGGAACAAGCCACCTTAGTGATCATCCTGAGTGATGGCAAAGCCAACGTATCTCTGCCGAATAGTGATGGCGATGCATGGGAACAAACCGCTGCATCGGCACAGCAATTGACAAAACTGAAAACGCCGACTTTATTCCTCGATACTGAAACAGGCTATGTGCGAATCGGGCGCGGACCACAACTGGCAGAAGCCCTCAATGCCGAGTATATGCAATTGGATGAGCTAAGTGCAGACGCTTTAATTCATACGATATATGAACGGCTGGGCTAACCATTCCAGTTGCCTGAAGCGCTCTTCTGCCACATAACCAGCATAATGTTCAATACATTGCTAGTGATCTAGCACCTGTATTATGAAGCATTGAGAAGGAAGTAAAATGAAAAAATAGGACTAGTAGCTGGGCTAAGTTGGGTCTCTTCTCTTGAGTATTATCGGCTAATTAATACTTATACAAGAGATATACTTGGTGATCACCACTCAGGTCATTTACTTATGGAGAGCCTCGATGAGGGTGAATTCTTATTTCAGCAGAGAATTGACCCTTCAGAAGCAAAATGTGAGCAAATGATTGTAGATGCTGTAGGAGTGCTTATTAACTGGAGTTCGGAGTTAGTGTTAAATATCTTTAAAGGCGAAACACAAGATTATTTTGTAGATGTAATGCGTAATTTGATCTCAGATTGAGCGGAAGGTATCATCTTGGGTTGCACGGAAATTCCTTTACTCGTAACGAGAAAAGAAATTGATGGCACGTGTTTGTTATCAACGACAGAAATTCACTGCAAGGCTATAGTCAAAAGAGCATTAGCATAACCCCCTTAGCAAAAATGACTTAAGGCTGTTAACCACAACAATACGTTAAACGAGAACCGATAAGGAAACGAGTATCCTAGATGTCCCACCAACTTCATCCCCTCAATTTTGCTGAAACATGGCAAGCGTATGCGCGTCAGAATATGCCAGATCGCTATTCTGATGAAGATGAAATCGAATTCTGGCGACAAAATGCGCTTGGTTATGATCGCAGTGTAGCAGACGATCCCGACTCGTACCGTAAAACACTAAACACAATTCAGTCGTATGTTCACAAGACGGATACATTGTTAGATGTCGGCGCGGGGAGTGGTCGTTTTACACTACCGCTCGCGCAGTCTGTACAAGCTGTAACCGCACTTGATTTATCATCGGATATGCTGGCATTGCTCAATCAGAAAGCACAGGTACAAAATATCTCCAACATCACGTCTATTGAAGGCAACTGGGAAAACACAACTGTCGAACCACATGATGTTGTTCTTGCAGCATGGTCGATGTATCGTCAACAAGACATGCTTGCTAGCTTACAGAAATTAGTCGATGCAACCCGCCGTGTTTTGATAATTATTGATGGTGATTATGCCCCGCGTCCTGATAGCGACCCACCACACGAACGCTTGAAAGCTGACATTTGGGGAGCAGGCGAACCCGGTTTATGCAATTATCTATACTTTGCTGGCATGTTACGTCAATGTCGGGTACGCGCTGATATCCATGTAATTCATGAAACGATGACCCGCACCGCAACTGATCCACTTGCACTAGCATCGCAATTTGCCCCATCTGACGCCGACCAACTTGATTTACAGCAGTATACTAACGATCTTTTACCTTATCTTCAATCAGACAGCAATGGTTATCACTATACCTGCCAATTCGCCGTTGGGATAGTGATCTGGCAACGAATATAACTATTAATCTAGATGATAGCATCAGATGAAGACTAGCTAGTGTTTCTAATTGGTGTTTTTGTGATGATTGCCTGCACATTAAATTCTTCATCTTATTTAAGCCTTGTTATTTCAATGTACCCCTGCTTAACTCTACAGTCTCACATTAGAGATGTAAGAGTAGATCAAATTTATCTTATAATGAAATATCTGGGAGCAATCCTTTTGCACTCATAGGAGAGAAACCATTGTAGAGCAACATAAACGATAAGGTCGCCATCGTCTCTGGTGACTCACGCAATCCATTTTCCAGCCACCGCTTAAGCAGCATATACGCACCACCAGCAGCAAAGTCAATCAGATAATCTTCATAGTCTTGTGCAACATCTAGCGGTGGGAAATATTCATCAAAACGTTGCTTAATGCTAGCTACGTTAGTTCGTAGAGAGCCAATCAACAAATCCTTATTCTCAACCTGCATCACCCACTGAATTTCTTCACTATGAAGTTGCCACTGTTGGTAAAATCGCGTTAACAAAGTATGCATATCAACAGCATCACCATCTTCCAAATCTTCAAATACATTCTGATGTATCTGTTCAAATAAATCGTCAATCAAACTAAAAAGTAGACGCTCTTTTGTCTCAAAATGTTTATAGAAGGCTGGACGTGATACATTGGCAACCTCTGCGATTTCTTTAATTTGAATCTTCGCAAGTGGTTTTTCCTTTAGCAATTCAATCAACGCATTTTGTAGAAGTTTGCGTGTTCGTCCAATCCGTCGATCTTGCTTCTTTTTTGTTGTCATATTTCCCACCGTGTAATTTATCTTACGTTTTGGCATATCTGGTAATTGACGAATCTACAGATACACGTGTAAATTAATTTACATAAGTAACATTACCGCTAAATCGATAAAATGGCAAGCTAGATTTTTTGGGGCTGAGCAAAATGACAACAATACAATTACTTTCCAATGTCCTGATCTTAGTGTTTGTGGTAGCAAGTATGTTTGAATTAGGTCTTGGATTACGACTCAGAGAAATCCTAGCACCGCTAAAACGTATTGGGCTTGTCTCCAAACTTATGATCGCCAACTTTGTTATTGCTCCATTAGGTGCATTTGCGCTTGCACGTGTCATGCAACTGAATCAAGAATTCGCAATCGGATTATTTGTTCTCGCTGTTGCCGCCGGATCACCATTTGCTGCGAAATTTTCAAGAATTGCCAAAGGTGACATGGCGTTTGTAACAGGTATGATGGCTATTCTACAAGTAGGGACAATCATCATTGCGCCTGTTTTACTGACATTATTAGTTGAAGATGTCGAGATTAACACCGTTAGCATGGCTCAATCCCTTGTATTAACAATGCTAGTACCTCTAGCAATAGGGTTGTTTATTAAAGCCAGATATGCAGGGATTGCACCAACATTGAAACCATATGTACTACAAGTTGCTAATGTTGCCTTAGCTATCCAGATTACACTTACTATTTTTAATGGTGCTGGTGATCTCTTAAGTCTCGTTACAACTGGTGCAATTGTTGCCGCACTCGTATTTACGCTCATGAATTTAGCTGTAGGTTTTTTCTTCACCGAAACACAATATGACATTCAGGTTGTTTCAGGATTTGTAACTTCTCAACGTGGTATCTCGGCCGCATTACTGATTTCAGCGCAAAGTTTCGGTACACCTAGAGTGATTGTCATGGTAATTATCGGCGCTGCACTGATGTTAATTATCAACTTTTTAGTCTCAGCAGAATTAGGCCGACGGCAAACTCTACAGACCAGCGTCACCCCTGTTTCATAACTATGTAACACTATTTTTACGGATGAACATCTTTAACTATTACTTTTGTAAAAAATGACGTCCTGCTTTGAAGAGTTTTATCAGTCGTATTTAATAACGGAGAACTAAAATGAAAACACTATTCAATCCCACACCAGTGATGAAAAGAGATAGCCGAACTTCCAATGTCGTATATTGGATTCTGACGATACTAGTCGCACTTGCCCTGTTTTTAGCGGCAACGGGTGCAGGTCCAGAAGACTATGTCCCTGAACAACCATTAGAAGATTGGCTAAACATCGCTGCGAACATTGTCTGTGCAATCTTTGGGTTAATTGTATTGATTCCTCGTACGCGAATTATTGGTGCTATTTTCGCAGTTATTTATATGTTTGGTGCAATGTATATCAACTATGCAGTTGCTGGTACAGATTTTTTTGTATCAGCTATTCCATACAATACAGTCAGCCTAACCATTGCATCTATCCTTGTCGGTCACTATCTAGAAGATTTACATCACTTGTTTAACACATCAATACAAGGAACAGAGACACTAAGTAGCAAAGCAGAAGCTACGTATTAATAGTCAGGAGATTTCAAAGAAAATGACAACAAAAAGTTCGACACCCTCCTATAACATTCTCTTTGTTCTAACAGATCAAGAACGATACTTTGATCAATATCCAGATAGTGTAAAACGCCCCGGGTTAGAAAGGCTCCAACAGATGGGCGTAACATTCGAAAACCATCATATTTGCTCTGCTGTATGCTCGCCATCACGATCAAATATATATACAGGTCAACATATCGTACACACAGGTGTTTTTGATAACGTCAACTTTCCTTGGCAAAAAGACTTGTCAAAAAAGATCCCTACAATGGGTTATTGCATGCGCCAAGCTGGATATTATACAGCGTATAAAGGCAAGTGGCATCTGACCAATAGCTTCGACCGCGAGCTTGAAGAAGGTATGAAAACCTTAAGTTTGGAAGAATATGGATTTTCCGATTTTCATGGCGTTGGTGATGGCATTGCAAATACACTCGGTGGATACGAGTATGATATGCAAACAGTTGCATCAGCTATCGGTTGGATGCGACGTGAGGGCGCAATGTGTAGTAAAAACGGACAACCATGGTTATTAGCGGTAAATCTAGTGAACCCACATGATGTGATGTACTTCGATACCGAGCCAGATGATGAGGTATTACAGGGAGAGAGATCATTTCTGAATATTGCTAAAGCGCCAAAGCATGCCATCTATCAGGAGGACCACGGAATTCCCTTACCCGATAACTGGGATCAACCACTCGATGAAGTTGGACGGCCGTCAATTCACAAAGGCTACATGGAAATTCACGATCTGATGTTAGGGCACATTCCACCAAATGATAAAAAACGTTGGTCAAGATACCAGAACTACTACTTTAATTGCCTGAAAGACATGGACAGCCAATTGCAAAATTTGCTAGAAGAGCTTGATGCTTTGGAATTGCTAGAAAACACCATTATCATTTATACCTCCGATCATGGCGAGCTAGGCGGTGCGCACGGACTGCGCGGTAAAGGCAACTGCGCTTATCAGGAACAAAACAATGTGCCATTCATCATTGTTCATCCAGAAGCACAAGGTGGAGTACGTTGCTCTGCAGTGACATCTCATATTGATATAATCCCAACCATGATTGGATTTACCAATCTCCCAAAAGAAGACAAAGTAAAAATGCATGCAAGTTTGCCGGGTCATGATCTATCAGGATTATTGCCAGATCCTGAATTAGCGACCTGTGACGCCGTGCGCCCTGCATCACTATTCGCTTTCAACATGCTATCGTATTTCGATCCTCGATTTGTTCGGGAAACTGTTAACAACATCAAAGCAGGTCGATTACCTAAAGGAAAGCCAAAGTTAGATAGGTTACGTGGTGCAATACGATCAATCACTGACGGAAAATACCGCTATACACGTTACTTTTTCCCGAAACAACATAATCTACCGCAAACCCTAGAGGAAATTCTTCGCTATAACGAGATAGAGCTGTTCGATCTTGAGAACGACCCCGGCGAAAATAACAATCTTGCTCTAAATCCTGAACAGCATCAGTCATTGATTGAAGAACTAAACGCCAAGATGAATGCTCTGATTCAAGCAGAAATTGGCGAAGATATTGGTCAGATGTTGCCCTTAAGCGGACCGGTAAACTGGGCTGTTAAGCAGTTTGACCTCTAGATTTTCAAGACAAATAGATTTTAAGAACATGTAATCAATCTGTATAAACAACTTCCACGTATACTTCCTGATTTTATACGAGTTGGAACTGAGGTAAAACAAATTATGGAAAATCCAAGTGATCAATCAAGTACACAAGATAATGAAAAGAACTCAAAAATGAAGCAACGTAGACAACTAATCGCTAGGCTGTTGGTGATTATCACTGTGATAATCGTGTTAGCTATATTTTCGATCATTAATTTCGCTCAAGATGACGATAGTGGCGCACATGGACAGACAATGATAGGTGATGCACGTGCAGAATCTGAGCGGGAAAGTCCAATACCATTGAATGTAGACCTTGCATCAAACATTGGTTTTGTATATCAGGCATTTCCAAGTCCTCAGCAAGAGAGTGGCGAAGAAGAAGATACACCACGCCTCACTCCCCAACAATTCCTTTCAACTGCCCCGTCTGTTCCCCGTGAGGAGCGATCCTCGCGCGCACATGTCGTGCTGGAATTTACCAATGATCTCAGTCGGGCATATTTGCATGTCGAAATCGCAAATATCAATCCAGAAGATATTGTGATGTTACATCTGCACTGTGGTGTTCCTGGACATCTTGGGCCGATCATCGTGGACTTTGGCATGATGGGTGATCTGCAAGAGTATTTCGCAGATGGGATGTTCTCAATAGAAATAACAAATTCGGATCTCGAAATGGTAGTTGATAGTGCATCAGGAATTGTTGGCGGATTTACGGCAGGCTGTCCAGTGGATGTATCTGGTTTGGTAGAGGGTATATTGACAGTTCCATCAGACAAAATTATTACCATTGCGGGTATGGAACGTGTCGCCAGTCAAGGCGAATTGTATTTTAACCTGCATACATCTGGTCAGACATTTTTTGGTGATACACGAGGGACATTCTACCTCGTCGATATGCAAAGTTAGACAACATCAAATTCAACCTATAGTGAAATCAATATCACACAAGAGGCAACAATCATGACACAAACAACTCAAAGTAACATTGCAATTATCGGTGCTGGACCTGCCGGCCTAGTTTCAGCAATTGCATTTGCTCGAAGCGGGATTACCACAAAAGTAATCGAAAAGTTGGAACATCCTGAAATTGCACAACGGTTTGACCCAAATCGCTCGTATACCATCGATATTACCGGTCATGGTTTAAAAGCGCTACGTTACATCGACGCTTGTTCCGAGTTTGAACAACAAATGACTCCATTCAAAGGCATTCGGCTATACGGGCATAGATTTGCAGAGGCATGGAATGACAAAGGTTGGACAGGCTCACGTGGAGATATTTTGCGCACACTCATGAGTGTGATTGATAAGCATTATCCTGACACTATTCAATTTGAATTCGAAACGCAGGTTGACTCAGTTAATGTACATACGGGTTGCGTCACAACTAGTACACGAGGTATTCGACAATCACGCCAATTTGACTTTATCATCGGTGCTGATGGAGGCGGTTCAATCGTACGTCAAGCGATGGCTGACCAAATTCCCGAATTCACAACAACCCATAGTGAAATACCTAACTATGCAACCATGCTTGAGTTAGATCAAAATACCGATGAACTTGACCCAAGCTATCTATATATTATGTCTACGAATCCGTTTTGTGTTGCTGGTGCGATTAACGGTGAATCAGGCAAAGATAAGATGCGATGGTTCTGTGCCGTCGGTGCAAATCATGAAGTGCGCTATCAGTCATTAAATGAAGTCCGCAAATATTTCAGAGATTCTGCACCGAATTTACTGAAATTTGCAAGTGATACAAGCTTAGAAAACTTCATCAAACTCAAATGTTATCATATTGGTCGTCAGGTAACATGTTCACAACTATATGGTGGAAAAGCTGTGTTGTTGGGCGATGCAGCTGCACCCTTTTCACCAATTGGACAAGGTATTAATGCAGCGATGGAATCTGCAATGATATTTGATCGATGTTTGGACGGAGTAGTATCACCTGAGGCACTACAAACCACTGCTAGACACTACAATCACAGCTGGTTACCAGAAGCACAGGCGATTGCATGGATTAGTGAGCGCATGGTATACAACAAATTGTCCCACATTGTGCGCATGATCGTTACACAAAGATTTGGCATCAACATCCTGTCTAATGCAAAAAAAACTGACAGGTCTTACACGCAGGTAAAACTGCAAGCTGACCGATTACCCATAATCTGGGCATGGTAATCCAACACTTACTATGAATTCACATCCAATACCAACGAATCTGTTGGTATTGGTACATCAACATGTTCACCCATAAATCCCTCAAATATCTAAGGACAATCTATCATGACAAGCAAAACAATTCTCATTACGGGTGGCACAGATGGTATTGGCAAAGCCATTGCAGAACAACTTACCCAACGAGGTGATAAGGTAATCATTATCGGACGCAATCCCCAAAAGGGGTATCTTGCTCAACAAGCAATAGCTGAGGTAACCGAAGCATCTGTTTCATTTATTGCGCTTGATATGAGTGTCATGAGTGAAGTAAAACGATTTGCCAGTGAGTATCTCGCTACCCACTCAAAACTCGATTATCTTATACATTGTGCCGGTGTAATTATGCAGCAGCCTGTTATAACGTCTGAAGGTTTTGAAATGGTGCTTGCGACCCAGTATTTGTCCCGTTACCTTTAGTTAATATATTACATCATTTCAGGATAAACAGAACGCGAACACTCGTCGGCAACCCCATAATTTTGTATCCGCTGACCCACTTAAAAACGTGACTTACGGCAAAATCAGCTCAGATTGAAAGGTAAACAATTCGTCACAACTCGTTGTCCTCGCAGTTACGTCCCAATACTGTACAAAGACGTGC
>DIYL01000019.1:0-70249 GCA_002428985.1 Anaerolineales bacterium UBA6055
GTTGTTGAGCTTGCCGCCTGTGTCCATGCGATCGACAAAATCAGCAAATTGTGGAAAACAGGTGATGCACAAGACAAACAGGGCATGGCAAAGAATATCATTGACTATGTGGTATTTGACTTAGACACACATCGGATTGTGGATTTTCGATTGAAACAATGGGCAGATCGGTTTATTACTGTTCGAGCGAAACTCTATGAGGATGATTCTGATGTAAATAAAAACTCACCTAGAAGAATTCTAGGTGAGGGTAATGATGTAGCCCTTACGGGAGAAACATCGAACATATTCCTTCTGACGATTTAAAGATTGTTGAATTCCTTCAAAGTATTGCATTTCCTCAATGTGAAGAACTAGAACATCTCATGACCATCTCGAATTTGAGTTGACTTTGATATGGAGATGGAGGAGCAAATCCCTCCCCCATCCATGAAGAAGTACCGAATCGGAGTTCACGATACCTCGACCGTAGGATAACACAGAAGAGGCTTCGTAGATTTTCGCTGAGGTTTTACACATTATCTATTCGATAGTCGGAGGAATTCACAATCATGACACGAGTCTATGCACTCACCAATCACAAGGGCGGAGTAGGTAAATCGACATCCGCGACCAACATTGCGCTTGGCATTTCAGCTATGTTGCGAAATGCAGGAGCATCCAATTCACGAGTTCTACTGATCGATACCGATAGTCAGGCTCATGCAACGTTAGTTACCACAGGTCAGAACAACTACGACGAGAACAATAGTCTATACACTGTCCTCATGGCAGATCGGCAGAAGGCAACTCAGGTTTTGTCAGAATGTCTGGTTCAAAGCCATTGGGATTCAAATCTCCATGTTTTGCCCGCATCCCACTTGCTGGAACAAGCAGAAAGTGAACTTCAGGGAACAGCTGGCGCACCGTATCGCCTTGCTGATCCCCTATCGAAACTTGCCCCATACTACGCTGCGATAGTTATTGACACACGACCATCATTCTCACTCATGACCGAGATTGCGGCAACAAATGCGATTATTCCGGTTGAACCTCGCTATCTGGAGACAGTGGGTCTATTGAGTGTCATTGGCAAAATCAACGACATTCGAGATGGTTGGCGATTCGCCAATCTGTGTGTTCGTGGTATCGTTGTTACCAAGATGGACAATCGCGTTCGTGGTCATCATTACCTACTCGAAGAACTCAATACCCACCCACAGCTCAATCAACTACTGCTAGGCGTGATTCCAATGAATGAAGCTGTATCTTATGCTCATCGAAGTCATGCCAGTATCTTCGCCTACGATCCGAAAGCAACAGCAAGTAAAGCCTACGCACAGCTAGTACATCACATCCTCAGTCAGAAACGAGGTGCATAATGGCGAAGAAGAAACATGATACATCCAACATCGACAACCTATTGGCTTCGGTCACACCTGATATGCTCGGAGATGGTTTTGCCGATGCACTGGCAGACAACTCCATTCTGGTCGAGCGATTTCTACTTGACATGGTGCGACCTGATCCTGTGCAACCCCGTTGTGTTCTGCCTGAACAAATCCATCGTAAGTTTCATGATAATCGCCTGACGCCAACGCAGGCTTTGCGTGAATTGGTACAACTGGCTCAGGTATCGGCTCGTCAGAATGGACGACCATTCAGCAATGTGCTAGAACTACTGCCTGATGCTGAAAACGAAAACGAAGAATCTGGAAAACAATCTCCCGAAGAAGAAACACTATGTGATCTCGTGAATCTTGCCGTGACCATCCGCGACGATGGTCAAGTGAATCCCCTGACTGTTGTGGATATGACAGAGGGTGTAACTCGCCTTTATTGCATTGAAACAGGCAAACGACGTTACTGGGCGACATGGATACTACGCGACTTCATCCCCGGATATGAACATGATGGCATGATTGACTGCATCATTGTTCCTGCTGAGAAATCATCTATATTCCGTCAAGCTAAGGAAAATACTGCACGTAAAGGTCTGAGTGCGATTGCGATGGCACGTCAAGCGGCACTGCTCTTGCTCACTGTACATGCCTACGAGATTCCGCTCTATGCGGTTGACAATGACTTCTATCGTCAAGCACTTGAACTTGATCTACGTGGAAAGCGTGAATACACCGAAACTATTCTCAATGCTATGGGTGGAATCGATAAAGCACGCTTCAGTCGTTACAAATCACTTTTAGGTTTGTCAGATGAAAGCCTTGAACTTGCAGATCGACATAATCTAGACGAATTTCAATTACGACATGTTCTGAAAATACCACATGACTCTCAATTCGAAATGATACAGCAAATCGTGAAATTCAATTTATCGGGACGGCAGGTTCAACAGATATGTTCAAATGAACATAATTCTAGCCCTGCAAAAACTGAACCGCCGAAACCACATATTCAACGTTTCCTGAAATCTATGAAGAAAATGTCGAGGCAGGACGAAGAGGATTTTCTTCATAGATACTGTCAATCGAGGAATCGGAACATCTGGCGTGTGCACGTATTGATGCAACTATCGAGTTCCTCAACAAAGTTCGCACACGCTTAACCACGTAAAAGGTTGTTACATGACAACCTTTTTGAGGACACAGGTAATGCGATCAAAAAGTCGAGCACCACCCATAAAACAAAAAACCTACCAATTGTAATCTGGGCAGGCGACAGATGTGATCATTTTTAACTTAGTCCCTTAAAGATTATCACACCTCAGACCTGCCTGCAACTGCATACCGTCACTTTTTCTCTGCTTTCTTGTCAGATTCTATCTTTGTGTTGTCAGGTGACATACCATGACCTCAGTTCAGGCTGAGCTTTCTTCAGCTCGCCTATTTTCCGAATCAAATACGGTGTTGTCCCACACACTCCATGCTCGTGAGTGTGGCTATTCGATCATTCCCCTTAAAGGTGGACGCAATCGTGTCACGGGCAAGCAACCGCGAATTTCATGGCAAGCGTATCAGTCGCAAAAAGCCTCTAATGAACAAATTGAAAACTGGTTTAATGCCGGCATATCTGCTTACGGCATTGTCTGCGGGGAAGTCTCTCGACTGATCGTGCTTGATTTTGACGAACCAGAGGCACAGACAAAGTTTATCCAGAAGTTCCCACAACTTACCCGTACTTACATCGTTAAGTCCGGTGGACGTGGCATGCTACACTTTTACTTTGAAGTCGATTTTCACGTCAAAACGACCAAGATTCGTGGCGGTGATCTGAAAGCAGAGGGAAGTTATGTTGTTGGTGCAGGCTCACAGATTGCAGGCGGGAAATGGGAAGTGTTTAATGATGCACCTGTGAAACAGATTTCACAGAATGAGCTTGATGAAGTGTTATCTGTTTTCGGAATCGCACGACCAGTCAACCTAGAGTCGCCTATAGAATCCATCCCGAAAACGAATTCCCTGAATTACTTTGCATCTATATATGAAGCCTTTGTTCAGCAGTTCCAGGGTCGGAATCAGGCACTGTTTCGTGTGGGGTGTATGATGCGCGATGAAGGCTATGATTTCGACACTGCCAAAGCAATTTTGTCGCAAGTACATGTGCAACATCCACCTGTGACGCGACATAAACCAGAAACTACATTTCAGCGTCAGCGAGAAGCGTACCTAACATTGCGAAGTGTGTTCAAACGTCCAGCGCGACCAAAGTCGAAAATCATCGCTACCAAAGCACAAGCCAGCTATGTACCAAACCATCTGCGGGAAGTCATCTTGAGGCACAAACACGGCACAGCATTTTTGCGTGTGTACGAAGGGTTGAAACTTGTTGGTAAGTCTGCAGGTGCGCGCGTGACCGAACGGGACATCCATACCATACTTACACCCCACGGTATCGGCAGACGGTCCATCCGCAACGCCCTCACATTCACACCTGACACTGATACCCATACCACCTATCCTCTGGATGAGGATATGGATTCCAAAATGCTTCAAACGGCAACAAATACATGCGTATTTGTTCCTACGACAAAACGGGACAAAAGTCCATCACATCGACCACCACAGGAATATATCATCCCGACCATCGAACGACTGCTTGACCTATTCAACATCAAAAGCAAAGGGGCAGACCCAATTACACTCGATGACATTCAATCTGTAAAAATATATCGCTCAGCACTCAACCGTGAATTAATTCGACGATGGGTAGGGAAGTACAGTCAGGTATGGCTTGCAGAGCGGCTGAGTGTCTGTGTTCGCACGGTCCAGCGATACATCAAATTTGACTGTATACAATGTCAGCAAATCCTATACGCAACCGACATCACACCAGATAACATCCACCAAATTCCACCAAAAACACACGCTCCGCGGGCAGGCATCACGATTCAGTACTGCTTTCTACAAGATGGGACGGGCAAATGCTACCCACCGATTCAAGCGATTGCAAGAAAACTAATGAGGCAGAGTATTTCTGTTCAATGGATTCAAAGAGGTTGCAATCTGTATTGGATTGGAGACAAAACAATACAGTCGCACATTATATTTACTCCAGAACTTATTCATGTATATTGGGCGTCTAAGTTAACATAGAAAAGATTTCAAATATCTCACTTTGGGACTGTACACCTAGTTAGTGAGATTATCTAAAAGCTGAGATCCCGATGATGCCAGCGAGATATGGTAAAAAAGCGACACATAGGCAGATTGTCTTGTTTACTGTTTTACTAGTCACTGTCTCATTGTTGCCACTCATAACGACGATGTTTGGAGCGATTTATATGATAGGAAGTGTGGGGCTTGTATGTATATTTTTATGGTTAGTGATTCGATTATGGTTATATAGTAGTGCAGATGTCCTTCGAATGACATGTAAATATTCAACTGCATATCACGCGCTTATTTTTCTGACTATGATGGTTGATAGCTTACTTTGATTTATTCTGTAGGCAAATAAAATCCAAAACATAATTTTTGTCATCAAATTGACATCAAATTGACATTAGAGTGCCTCATGGATTGATTACCATCAGCGCATCATAAAAATATCTATAGGACATGCTATGATGAAAAAGTGCACTCACCGATTCAGTCAGTTGTTGCCAGCCCTTATTCTGTTGTTTCTTTTAGTGGGATATAGTAATCCGTCTTCAGCAATAGCACAAAACAACGATCTATCAGTTCAGATTGATGACTATTTACAGTCATTGACTGAGTATGGTTTTTCTGGAGCCGTTCTCGTTGCAATCAATGATGAAATTATCCTCGCAGAGGGTTATGGACTCGCAGACGAAGCAAATCAGATTGGGATTACAGCCGAAACAGTCTTCGATACCGCATCGCTATCAAAACAATTTACTGGAGCAGCTATTATACATCTTGTGGAAACAGAACAACTGCAAGTTGATGATACGTTGGTAGACATATTCGAGAATGTGCCCGCTGATAAAGCAGAGATTACGATCCATCAGTTGCTTACACATACTTCAGGGCTACCTGAATTTGTTTATGATAGGTCATATCAGTTAGACCGCGAAGATGCAGTGCAACGTGTCTTTGACGCAAACCTCGTGTTAGAGCCTGGTACACGTTATCTCTACTCAGATACAGGTTATGGTCTTCTAGCTGCGATTGTCGAAGTGGTATCAGGACAATCCTTTCAAGATTATCTTGAGGAATATCTTTTTAAACCTGCGAATATGCACCAAACTGGATTTTATAATGACTCTCGCTGGGACTCTCTTCACGTTGCAAATGCTTATCTCAATGGCAGAGATAGAGGGTCTGTAGCGGAATTGCCAGGACCCTACTGGGATATTCTAGGATTCGGTGGTGTCATGACCACGGTTGGCGATCTCTATCGCTGGTCCATAGCATTGCAGAATGGTAATGTGCTGTCACCAGAATCAGTTGAGTTACTTTTTACTCCCTATGTCAGTGAGGATAACAATGGTCTCAGCTATTATGGCTACGGTTGGGTCGTAATGGATGCTCCAAGCTTGGGAACTATGATCTGGCATGATGGTGCAGATTTGGCCCACAACGCCATATTTTTGAATCTTGCCGATCATGATATGCAGATAATCGTGTTATCAAATCGAATTGATGAAACTCGTACAGATGAGATATTCTATGGCATTGAGACAGGTTTCATCCTTGCTCAATCCATCATTGAGGATGATTTCTCAGTATCACCTCCCTTTGTCGAATAGGTTTGTCGGCTCATTGAATGTTCCTTCAGATACTAGCGAGTTAATCTAGTGTCCGAAGGAATTTGACATTTACCCAAGCAATAGTTCAATCAGTCTTACTATGATTGAACTATGCAGATATCGTCTGATCAACTATGCGATATACTAAGACGCGTCGGTATAACCTAGTTATTCTCCCAAGTAGGATATCGATGAAATCGTTATTCTTCACACTTCATCGTGTATCCTTATTAAAGAAACTAACTGATTATTCGGATTGGATTGTGAAATGGATGTACTGGTTATTGATGATGAACCAACAATCGTGAGCATTGCAACATCTTATTTTAAGGCAGAAGGCTATAACGTATATTCTGCTCTTGATGGTGATATGGGGCTAAAGTTGTTTCGCAGACTGCAACCTGATTTCGTCATCCTAGACATAATGCTACCAGAAATTGGTGGGATTGAGATTCTGCGCTATATCCGCCAAGAAAGTAATGCTTATGTCATTATGCTCACCGCAAAATCTGAGGAGAAAGATCGTCTACTAGGGTTATCTGTTGGTGCTGATGATTATCTGACCAAGCCATTCAGTCCGAGAGAGCTGGTGGCACGGGTAAAGTCATTACTGCGTAGAGAGAGAATGCACCAGAGTTTACCGCCACAAAAACTCATGTTTCAAAATGTTACCATTGACATTCAGCGACATGAGGCGTTAGTCAGAGATTCGTCGATTGATCTGACCGTAATTGAGTTCAATATACTTGTCACGCTTGCTAAACATGCAGGTATCGTATTACGGCGTGAGCAAATCATACAGCACGTGTGGGGGCATGATTTTTATGGTGACGAACGTACGGTAGATGTCAATATACGTCGCATGAGACAAAAGGTTGAAGATGATGTAAATGACCCACAGATTATCCAGACCATCCGTGGGGTTGGATATAAATTTGCTGATGAGCCTTTATGAAACTACAGAAACGGTTACTACTTTACTTTGTATTCATTGCAATATTCAGTGTGATACTCACAGGATTTCTTGTTATTCTCTTTGCACCTTTGATCATCAGCGTAAATGTTGATGTTAAAGACACAGGCAGTAACATAACATCCATCGTCACAGAAGAAACATATCACAACCCTCTTGCCACTCAGATTAATCAAGTAGTCATCATGGCAGGCACCATAGCAGGTCTCGTTGCAATATTTTTAGGTTGGTCTGTCAGTCGATACATTAGTCGCCCGATTGTACAAATTGCCTCAGCAACAAAACGAATTGCCGAAGGGCATTATGAACAGGTGGTTGAGGTCAAGCAACATGATGAAATTGGTGAGTTAGCTTTACACTTCAATGCGATGGCAATGACTATTGCCAGAACTGAGCAGACACGACAGCAGCTTATTGCAGATGTTAGCCATGAACTGAAGACTCCACTAACTTCCATTCAAGGAATAATCGAAGGTTTTCAGGATAATGTCATCCAAGACACACCTGAGAACTATACGTTGATTTATCAAGAATTGGATCGACTTCAACGTCTTGTCAAAGATTTACAGGATTTGTCGATCACAGCATCAGGTGTAATTCAATTACAGCGCGAATGGTGGCAACCTACAGATATTGTCAATACCGTGGTTGCCAAAATACGCTTGCAATATGAGACAAAATCGATTGATCTGATTGTTAATACTAAAGTCAAGTTACCCAAATGTTATGTTGATCGTGGGCGGATTGAACAGGTTCTGATCAATCTTTTGGGTAACAGCTTGCAATACACAAATAGGGGTGGGCAAGTCAGAGTTAATCTCTCTCATGAAGACAAAACCATCTGTTTTGCAATTCACGATACTGGTATCGGTTTGCGTGAGTCGGATATAAAAAACATTTTCCAGAGATTCTACAGGGTTGATAAATCACGATCACGACTCACAGGTGGTAGCGGCATTGGGCTGACAATTGTCAGGAATATTGTTAAGGCACACAACGGGCACATATGGGCTGAAAGTGCTGGTCTAAATCAAGGAACGTCGATTTATTTTCATTTACCAACTGTCGAACCAGCATAATTAACGTTTGAGTTGGGTAATGGGAATAGGGTTGAAGACGGAATAGAATACTTTTTGTCTTACACTTCTACTTTGCTACTCTTTGCACTGTGTGCTGAAATTCTATAATTCCGCTGTCTTTGTCTAAATGATGATAGATCATCAAACGCTGATCCAAACGTTGGTAGCTATGTGCCTCCATCCAATGTCGGATCTGACAATCTATTGCATCGATTTCGGAAAAGAGGCCTCGAAAAACCTTTGAAATAATGGTTGTGTCATTGCCAAACAGATGTTTCTGAAGATCAAAGCGCTTTTCTAAGTGGAACTGTCGATTTGGTTTTATCGCTAGGAATCCGACACTTACATCACTAAAAAGACTTTCATATTAATTGGGTGTCCTTGACAAAACAACAAGAAGACTTTTGCCATCTTCTTGATAGGGCTGAAGTTCTGCTAGTCTTTTAAAGACTGTAGGTCTGGATGAGAAATAATCGGGCAACAGATAAAAAACTTGCTCATCGACCTCTTTAACGACGATCTCAAGATCAAGGGGATTATCAAGTGATATGCTCTCAAGATGTACTGCCAACATCTTTCTCTGCATCTGAATCCGTCGAACGGTGTCATCAAGAAAATGGATCTTGTTCTCAAACATTGTTTGCCATTGGTTATTTGACGATAAAACGTGTATTTCATTTAGAGTCAGCCCTATGGCTTGTAATGTCATAATCCGAGATTGTCAAGTTATGGACGGATTGCCAGTCATGTGGCATGATGTCACTATGAAAAATACAAAATTATTGTTCAAGAAGCACCGTTACCCACCTGAGATCATTCAATATGCGGTTTGGCTGTACTTTGCATTTCCACTGAGTTTTCGGGATGTCGAGCTCTTATTGCATCAACGAGGCATCAGGGTGAGTCACGAAGCGATTCGCTCATGGTGCGATAAGTTTGGACCTCATTTTGCACACCAACTAAGGAAACGGCATCAGAAACCAACTAATAAATGGCATCTGGATGAGGTGTTTGTAACGATCAATGGACACCGCTATTATTTGTGGCGAGCGGTTGACAGCGAGGGCATGGTTCTCGAAATTCTGTTGCAGACGCGACGCAATGCCTAAGCGGCTACGCGTTTTTTCAAGCATGTTCTACACGCTACATCTACTCGCCCACAGGTCATTGTCACTGATGGCTTGCGCAGCAACAGTATCATTTCACGCAAACTTTTGCCGACGGTTGAGCATCGACGCAGTAAGTATTTGAATAATCGAGCGGAGAACTTGCATCAACCGACGCGGCGTCGAGAACGACGGATGCAACGCTTCAAATCACCACCACAAGCGCAGACATTTTTATCGATTTTTGGTCCGATTTACGAACATTTTTATCCCAAGAAACATCTCCTACAAGCTGACAACTATCGTGATCAGCTTGCCAACCGTTTCAATACATGGGCTAAGTTGATTGCCTAAAACCCCAATATCTCAACTTCAATTTGCTTTGTTTTCAATATGCCAGAATAACTTGACAATGTCCTATGCCCGCGACGATTGCTCACGGGCTTTTGCATAATTGGAATCTACCTCTGTTGTATCATCAGTTGATTTGATTAGCTATCTGCCATCAGGACAACACGTTCTAACCATTCGGCAATGGATTCGCCAATTGCACCAGGTTGATCTTCTTGGATGAAGTGGATGCCCTCGCCAACATTAATACTTTCGAGGTTTTGATAGAGGCTCTGAATGAACATTGCAACTTCTGGTGTGATAATTAACACTGGTTCGGCATGGAGCATCAACATTGGCATATCTGTTTGGGTCAACCACATACCATATGTGCCAACAACCTCATTTACCGCTGCAGGTTCACCGGCAATCGGAACTTGATTTGGCCACATGAATACAGGAAGACGCTCTGTTGGGGTTGGATACGGCGCACGATAAGCATTCAATTCTTCTTCAGAAAGTTCGCGGGCGATTGCACCGAGTAGGATTTGCTCGACAAAGACATTTTGATTAATCAGCAGTTCTTCGCCAACCCCATCGCCAGTACGAACCACTTCAAGGAATGCACCAAATTCAGCGTTAATGGTTGGATCGTCTAAACTCGGAATAGGTGCAACTAATGCTTCCATGAAGGCGATTGCTTGCACATTGTCTTGATGGTTATAGGCATAGTCAAACCCTAGTGCACTACCCCAATCATGAATCACAAGCACAATATCCTCAAGTTCCATCGCTTCGATGAATCCCCACACATAGGCACGATGATCCATGTAGGTATAGTCAATGTCAGGTTTATCGGATTTACCCATCCCAATGAGGTCAAGTGCAATTACACGACCGCCATCTTCAAGGTGAGGCATAACATCACGCCAGAGATATGACCAAGTCGGTTGACCATATAACAAGAGAATTGGTGTTCCGGCTAGATCTCCCGTTTCCATATAGTGCATTTTATAACCGTTCACTTCAATATATCGTGATGCATATGGTAATTCTGGGAATTCAATACTGTCATAAACGAGAGGTTCTGATGGGGCGTCTTGGGCGTTTGCAGCTTAGCCTATTGCGAGAATTAGACTAAATACGAACAGTAAACGGGTAAATGTTTTGACTTTCATTGGTTTCTCCTTAGAATAGATAGCTAGATTGATTGTGAGAAACGGGGTTGGGTTTCCCTGTCACAAGACACCCAACCTCCGTGGATCACCGATTAATTAGTTAGCAAGCATTCCACCGTCAACAGGTACGATTGCTCCTGTAACATAAGAAGCCTCGTCTGAACACAACCAAAACACAGCATTCGCAATTTCTTCTGGTTGTCCAACCCGCTTAAGAGCTGTCGATTCTGCAAACATCTCATCAACATTTGGCACATAGCTTTTGACACGATCCATCATTGGTGTTGCAATCGGTCCGGGGGATACAACATTAACGCGCACGCCATGCTCAGAGTATTCGAGTGCAGCAACTTGGGAAATACCGTTGACACCATGCTTGCTAGAAACGTAAGCTGACATGCCGGCAAATGCTTTATCACCTGCTGTTGAAGAAATATTGACAATTGCACCACCCCCATTTTGTAGCATCTGTGGGACTTCATACTTCATACTTAGCCAGATACCTTTGAGATTGATGTCAATCACACGATCCCAATCCTCTTCACCAGTTTCATGGGTTGGGCTCATCAATTCGATACCTGCATTGTTGACAGCAAAATTGAGTTGACCGAATGTATCAATGACTGTCTTGATGAGATTTTCGACTTGTTCAGCTTGCGAAATATCGGCTTGAACATAGATTGCATCAGCTGAAATTTCTCTCAACTGGAAGAGAGCAGCTTCGCCTTTTGTTGCGTTTGAGCTTGCGATTGCAACTTTTGCACCCGCTTGTACGAAGCGGATGGCAGTTGCAAACCCGATGCCCGTGCTACCACCTGTTACCAACACTACTTTGCCTGTCATGTCTGTCATGGGACTACTCCTTTTGAATATAGATTGATTATGAGAAACGGGGTTGGGTTTCCCTGCCACAAGACACCCAACCTCTGTGGATTATCAAATTTATGTGTGACAACCTGTTCTGACTATAAAGGTTGACATAGTGTCAAAGTCAAGTCAGTTGATTATCAGAATTGCAATAGATTATCGTTTTGCACCAAGTAACTTTTTCCATGCAAACTGCCACCAAGGTGCTGAATTAAAGTAGAGCTTGTCGTCAACGATGTCCCAATTAACGGGATTTGCATCAAACGTCATGCCAGCCTGGTTGTGTGTTAACGCAGTGAGACCACCACGAACGACTGCTTCGGTTGTCATTGGTGGCATGGGAATTGCGGAGAAATCAACGTCTTCACGATCGCTTATACTAGGTGTGCTGGTTGGCCCTGGCAAAACGGTTCTGTTGCAAAGAATTTGTTGAAAAAAGTTGTCGGCAATGAAAACTCAAGTTGTGGTTTGGGTTTAGGCAGTAAGGCCAAAAATCTTGGAGGTGAACTGATTTTGTGCTTGTATGTTGTGTTGCTCTGCTCCAGTAACTTGCCCTTTGCGAATCATGTTCATTGCTTCGTATCCTTGTATGGTTTGCCAAGCTGTTTGATAGGAGGCGAACCCTAAGCCTGGTTTGACTCGTCGTTTCACGAAACGATGGTCTTGCTCAATGCGATTATTCAGATACTTGCTGGACCGATATTGACACTCCTCAGACAACAACTTATCTTGTTTAAGGTCATCGATCGAGGGGAATACGACGCATTCTTATCGACGGTAATCACCCGAGGATGGGCTACATGTGATTGCCCTAACACCTTTCGGAAGAAGCGCTTGGCAGCACGTTTACTACGAGTCTGATTCAATAGAAAGACAAGTATTTGACCTTGCGAATCCACGGCTCGATAGAGATACAGCCATTTACCACGGACTTTGACATAGGTCTCATCAACTCGCCAGGAATCATTATTTTTCTTCAAATGAGGTCGCATCCGCTTCTCTAACTCGAATGCAAAGCGTTGGACCCACCGAAAAATGGTGGTGTGACAAACACTCAACCCACGCTCCGACATCATTTCTTCTAAATACCGATAACTCAAGGTGTAACGCAAATACCAGCGCACACAAAGCAGGATGATTTCGCCCTCATAATGTCGCCACTTGAATGGATTTGCCATCAATTGCATGCAACTCTCTGATGATGTTTTCGTTGAAGTTGCAAGGAATAGCTCACCTATCGATTTTTTGCAACAAAACCCTTACAACTCCCTAACAACCCAACCCGCGACCTTTTTGCAATTATTCTGTCGGTATAGGCGACTGTATCTGATCATAAGGAGAATTTGCCATGCCGTTTCCTAAAAGATTCATGCTGTTTGCTCTCGCAAGTACAATCTTGAGTATTATCATAGTCGGGCTATCGGTCAGCCCAACATATGCTGCTGAATGTGATATTCCACCCCCTGATGGATGGTCACAATATACTGTCCGTGCAAACGATAGCTTGTTTGACATTGCATTTGCCAGTGGTGCAACCGTTGATGAACTGAGTGATGCCAATTGCTTGCAAAATAATATTGTCGTGTTGGGTTCGACACTGGTTGTCCCCTTAGCACCCGATTCAGATGATAATATTGTCGAACGGTGTCGTCTGGCTGGGCTGACCATCGAGGAGTGCCGTGACCTGTTTGATGACGGTAGCACATTAGCTCAGCGGTGCGAAAATGCTGGGCTAACTCCAGAAGAATGTCGGCGCATTATCAATGACAGTAAAGATATTCCATCTATTGTCTATCGGTGTCGTCTTGCAGGCTATACTCTTGAGGAGTGTCGGCGCATTGTCAGTGGCGCAGATGATAACACTTTAGCTGAACGGTGCGAAAATGCTGGATTCACATCACAAGAATGTCGTCGCATCATCAATGCCAACAACGATGATGATGGTAATATCTGGAAGCGTTGCCGTCTGGCAGGTTTAACAACCGAGGAATGCCGTCGGATAGTCAATGCTAACAACGATGACGACGATAATAGTGATACGCTAGACCTTGTACAACGCTGCCGTAACGCTGGGTTAACCACTGAAGAATGTCGCCGTCTCTATAATGCCAATAACAATAATGACGATGATAATAACGACTCTAATATTGATGAGCGTTGTCGCAATGCTGGGTTAACCACTGCCGAGGAATGCCGCCGTTACATCAACTCACTCAATGATGACAACAACAATGACGGTGACTCCAATATAGATGAACGATGCCGCAATGCTGGACTCTCAACTGTGGAAGAATGTCGCCGTTACATCAACTCACTCAATGATAATAACAATAATGATGGTGACTCCAATATAGATGAACGGTGCCGCAATGCTGGACTCTCAACTGCGGAAGAATGCCGCCGTTACATCAACTCACTCAATGATGACAACAACAATGACGACGATGACAATTCGAGAGATAGATCACGAGACGGTGATAACTCAGAACCTGATGATAACGATGAGGACGATAGCAACACCCGAGGACGATAAACTTTTCCGTGTACACTTATAGATGAGGTGCATTGAACCTAGCAACAGATGGTATTGGAGGCGTTCATCAATGGATACCTCCACCAATGCCCCTCAGCCATTCGCTTATGAGACGGTCTCGCATCGATGATATTGATTGTACTGCCAGACATACAATATGAAGACGACCTGTTACGCAAAGCCCATCGAGGGGATAAGGATGCGCTTCGCAAGATTTATGCAACCTACTTTCCACCTGTGTTTCGCTATATCCGATTGCGCGTCGATCATGTCCAGCAGGCAGAAGACCTTACAGGAGATGTATTTTTGAAGATGCTTATTGCATTCAAAGGGAAGAATGCGCCACGACGTAGCTTGCGTGGTTGGTTGTTTCGAGTCGCCCGTAATTTGATGGCAGACCATTATGGGGCTAAACAACAATTCACAACCGCGACCTTGGATGAATGGTTACCGTCTGGTGATGATGTGAACCCAGAAATCCAACTCATGCGTCAACTCTCACAAGAAGCATCGCGTCAGGCAGTCCAGCAACTGCAATTCGACCAACAAGAAGTGATTATCTTGCGCTTTGGTCACGGGCTGAGTGTTAAAGAAACAGGAGCAATCATGGACAGAAGCCCATCAGCAATCAAATCCCTGCAATTCCGTGCCATTAACAACCTACGTCGCATCCTGCAAGAAACGAGAATCGAGCAATACGATGGCTAATGACATCTTAGTCGACATCTTTGAGCAATGCGTTAATCGCTTAGCACAAGGCGAAACCGACGAAGACTGCGCGCGCTCATATCCACGATATGCCAATGACATACGTGTGATGCTAGAAGCGACTCAAATCCTACGGCGCGCTCAAGCAAGCGATAGGGAGGTGATGCAAGCTCAGGCACGGGTTGAAACTCGATTTGAACAGGCACTTAGGCAACCTGTCCTTGTCCGTAGACGGTATCCGTTTAAACGTGTTGCATCCATTTTGCTGGTTGTGTTATTCGTGAGTAGTTTGCTGACCACAGGTGTCGTCGTTGTGGCTCAAGATAGCCTACCAGGGGATAACTTATACGGAGTCAAGCGTTTCTCAGAACAAGTGAGACTGTCCTTTGCCAGCGATTCAACTGACCTTGAAATCACATTTGCCCAACGCCGATTTGATGAAATCAATCAACTCTTTGACCTAGAACGTGAAGTCGATGTTCAATTTACAGGAGTGGTTGAAGCAATTGAAGAAGCTTCGATTCTCCTTGCAGGTATACGCGTTCAGCTATCAGAAGACCTCCGCACAATCGAATTAATCCAAGGGATGCGTGTCACCATATACGCTAAAACACAACTTAACCGTTCTGTGTTGGCAACCAACATTCAAATTCTAGAGACGCGCGAGATAAACCCACAACCGAATATCATCCCTCCAACATCGACATTGACTGCTACACCTATTGTAACTGACATTCAGCCTTCACCTACCGATACACTGCGCCCGACCACGTATCCAAGGTCTACGGATGCACCAACACAACGCCCGACAGCAACGCACACGCAACGCACACGCAATATTACTGCCCAGTCACAAGTAGACACGCCAACTGAAACCTGTGGTACGCCCCCAGAAGGTTGGATGCACTATACAATTCAACGAGGCGATACACCATCTGAAGTCGCTGTCGCAACAGGATTGTCTCTGGATGAATTTTACGCTGCGAATTGTGACATGAATCCCAATTTTGTTGTTGGAGATGTCGTATTTGTACCGCATACGCCACGGTTCGCTGCTACAGTGACTGGCGAACCACAACGCCCTACATTTGAAAATATCATTATTACAGCTAATCCAATAATTCGCCCTACCGAAACCCAACGCGAGCCATCTCGCCCTACCGCTACACAAGAACGTCAGCGTAACAATAGTAACAACGCACGTCAAAATAGCCGTGACCGCAATAATAATGAAAATGATAACGAAGGTGGTAATGAGGGTCGCGGACGATAACTTGACAATGCCTTTCCCTATCATGCTACAATCCCGCTCATATGCAAATAACTTGACAATGCCAGTGAATGTCTTATATGTTTTGTGGGTTCATTGACCCATATTCTCGTATCATATATGATCTAGCACATGCTTGACTACAAAAATATGCTCGAACAAACGGTATATTAACTACTTGACTGAGTGTTACCTCTTTACCGCACTCTTGGCATTTTAGTGTGAAGTCTTGATTAGCCGTTTTGTTTTTCGCTCGATATTCTTCAGGGGGGGCTGGTAGATTATTTATCATGAGAATGTCGATAGCTGCAACATCCAATTTGTGGTCATTATTTTGTTTGACAAAATTGATTAATGATTGGTCTAAGGCGTTGAGGGCATCATTTTTATAAGTGAGATGATCAAGGTTAACATTCATTGCTTTGAACATCTCTGTTCGTAAATAACGTGTTATTGTACCGTCCATGTAATGTTTTTCAAACCATGTGAAGGCTTGCATCCACGTATCAATGTTTGGACTATAACGATAGGCAAGTTGGGCGATTTTAATTTGGTGGTTAATATTGTCTGTTTGATTGATGTACTTGAATGCAGATTGAGCTACGTGTCCCGCTTGATCTAAGTGATTGTCGAGTCGCGCAAAAGCGTTGACATGAGTTAGGTTTGCAACGGTAATATTGTATTGATTCACATCATCCAAAGCATTCATCCATGCTTTAATGTGTTGTAAGGCGGGAATCATAATTACTGATTGTAATGCTATTGGCGATTTATTTATATTCCGGACTAAACGTGCTGTTCTGTCATCAAGTTTATCAACAATCTCATCGAGAGCGGATCGTACCCAATCCGTGTAAAGATAGTCTGCTTGTCTGATCATCTTATTACGAAAATCGTTAGTTGTTTGACTGAGAATGAGGTTCTGGAATTCTGTTTTTGCCTCTTTGCCATAGAGTGCTAACCCCATTGCCCCTCCAATTGCAATCTGTAAGGCAGAAAGGGTGGCGGTGTTGCCATCAATTTGCACATTGAGGAGATCATTGGGATGAGTGTTTGCAAAACGAACAATAGTTTGAATTGTATCTGCTCCCCCTGTCTTGATAGCCTGTTCTGCGGCAGTGAAGACCTCACCATCTTTTGGCATGTTCATCGATTCGATACCAAGCCGTGCGATATGGTTTTCTATAATATTCATATTTTCCTCCTATAAATAATTATATGGTCAAATCAGCGAAAAGCATCGGTAGCGTGCTTCATGAAATGCGCCTTCTCTGAAGCAAACTATTGTTTTTAGCAACAATTGGGGTAATTTTAGACCACGTATCTCAATCAGAGTGCTTCACGAAATGATAAATGCTCTTATATACAGAATATATTCTAACAATGATGATAAATCACTGAGATTTCACACTGAACAAGCTATATTTTCAAAGTGCTTCACAGTAGTTTGAAAATTGGAAAGACACTACCGATGCTTTTCGCCCAGATAATATCATTTGACCAAAGTGAAAAATCAAGTCTGCTGAGTTTAACTGAGAGCGAATTTTAGTGATTAAATTCTTTATAGATAAACCTGTTCCAAGCCCGTATAATATGAGGATTGGAACGGAGAACCGACATAAAGAAAACACTCAACATCATCGCATATTGAACACACCATAGCAATTACACCGGGAACCAGGGAATAGTCAGAATAAGTGCAAAAAGTACCTATGTTTCCTAGTGTCAGGATAAAATCGATTTTAACTTCCCTGTATTTCCCTTTCCAAGGTAGATGGTACTGTTACACTTACTCGCCTGTAACACCCCATAAACGCGCATTTTCATCAAACCCACTAATAAATACTTGCATACCATCTGGGCTAAGTGCTAAATCACCGATGGCATTAGGTGGCAAGTTAATCTCGCGTAAAGCTTCACCGCTTATCACGTCGAAGATAGTAATGCTTCGGCTATTTCCAATAAGTACCTGTGTTGCATCTCCATTAAATGTGATGACTGAATAGGTGGATATCGCAAATGTTTGCAACAGCTCACCCGTTTCCAAATCCCAAAGATGAGCAGCGTTGTGCCTAGGGCCTTTAGGGCGTGTTATCGCTAAGCTTAGATTATTGCTAAATGCTGCCTCAAAGAATTCATGGTCAGCAGTTTCAACTGTGTCAATTACAAGTAATTCCTCGCCTGTTTCAACATCCCACTGACGTATGGTGTAATCTCGGCTTGAACTTGTCCATACCTGTGTACCATCTTCCGTAAATGCTATTGCCGATAAAACAGGTTGAGTTTCTAACGTTTTCACTTGCTCACCGGTCATGATATCTATAAAGACAATCTCATTATTTAATGCAATGGCAACTTGGGTGCCATCTGGTGTCAAAACAGCAGGTTTCCTTCGCGCAGAAATTCTGGATTCGAGCTCAATGTCACCGGTTTCAACATCCCATACAAGTATCCCATTATCTACAGTGGCGACAACTTGTGATCCATCTGGCACAAATGCGATATAGTTGAAGAAACCACGTGGCATACTTCCTAACTCTGTTGGTTCTGCGAGAACACGCACTTCTTCACTAGCTTCTACATCCCACAGTATAATACTGTCAGCTGACCCCATAGTTGCTAGTGTGCCATCAGCGCTTAATGCTACAAGACGGGAACTGTCACTCGTTTCGGCTGTGTAGATCTCTTCCAACATCGTAAAATCAGCATCTTGTGCTTGTACTGCTGCTATTGCAAGTGTGCATACTAGACTCAGAATGAATAGTCTACATAACCCTGTACTTATACGTTGTGTCATAACAATACCCTACTAATTTTAGTTACCATCTAAATTTCATTTTATGTGAAACAGTTTTGTATACAGTGGATGGAAATAAAAAAGATATAAAACTTGGTGGAATTATTGTGTAGCCTATATTAGGTCGCTCCGATAATTATCACCTTATGTCGGTTTTCTGGTCCAATCCTTCCAGCATGCCAAACTTTGGCATTGTCAAGTTATGGCGAGATGGATTTAAATAGACGAAGTAAACCGAGCACCATACCTTCACTATCAACCGCTCGCCACAAATAATAACGATGCCCATTGATCGTTACAAACACCTCATCTGGATGCCATTTATCAGTCGGTTTCTGACGGTGTTTCCGCAGTTGGTATGCAAAGTGCAATCCGAACTTATAACATCAAGTACGAATTGCGTCATGACTCACTCTAATGCCGTGTTGGTTCAACAAGAGTTCGACATCTCGAAAACTGAGTGGAAATGTGAAGTATAACCAAACCGCATATTGAATGATTTCTGATGGATAAGGGTGATTCTTGAAGAGATGCGTTGACTTTTTCGTCTGCAGATCATGCCATAATATTGACTAACTGTCTATAACTTGACAATGCTCATTGTCTATCCATACGACACGGAAAATTCAAGCTAACCCTTAATCTACAGCAAGGCAAAATGCACCAAAAATGTCATTCTCTGCGATTTGATACGCCACAATGTGCAATGTAAAATAAAACTAAATCGTCCGCATTTAGTGAAAGTCGTTGGATTTGATGATACGTATTAAAACTGCTCTGATATGCCTGTTGATATTTTTGCTAGTGCCTGTGATGCACGCTCAAGATGCGTCGGATTGCGTCGTTGATTTACCATCGCGTCTTATTCCTGCTGCTAATGCAACTATCATCGCACCAGATGGTCTTGCATTGTATGCACAACCGTTTCAAGAAAGTGTGACCGTCGCAGACCTTGAAAGAGACACAACTTTCAAGGTGTGGTTTGGCTCTGTATGCATAGATAACGCACTTTGGTGGTTGGCAATCGTTGATGGCACAATGGGGTGGTTGACTGAAAGCGTTGGTGAAAATGACGCATACTTAATCGAACCGAATGGTGAGTTCGAACCCGATTTACCCATCCGCCCACGCGCTGGTGATAACCCTTTGTTGGTAGATGAACAAGGATTGCAATTTAGTTTATCAGCCAATATCGCAAGAACGGCTGATGTGAGATGGGTCGCCGCCAATGAGAGCGAATTAAATCCCGGTAATTTTGCGTACCCTGCACACCGTGAAGTCACATTTGAGGGCTATATAGGCAGTGAGCAAGAATTTTGGTTGTATATCCGCGTGCATCCAGCAGACGAGTGGGAGCAATATACTGAGCTATCGTTGGATGACTTGCGCGCCATGTTGGATGAACGTACAGACTCACCATTGCTCATAGGGTTGCCACTTTTTGGCGCGGGGCGTGCATTTGAAGTCAGAAGCAAATATATCGATTTTCAGAATGGGTCAGGGGTACGTTCACTAGTGCAATATTCGCAATCCGGCGCGCCGCCTGTCGATGGAAATTTGATCTATCTATTTTCTGGAATGACGGACGATCAAACCTATGTTTTACATATTGCTTTTGCGCTTGACTCTGCACTTTTGCCAGACAGTGATACGATGATGCAACAATTTGATTTTGATGCTTTTGGAGATTATGGACTTGAATCATTTAGCCCAAGTATGATCTCGCTTTTATCAACCGCACCTGATGAAACATTCCGTCCACGCCTCAGCGATTTAGACATACTTATTGAATCACTCATGGTGGATGATTTTGAGCTTTGTGGGGCTGTGCCATCGGTGCTTAAAGTGGGTGATACCGTGCGCCAAGTACTCGATAATTCGCCATTACGGGTACGCGATGCTGCCAACGGGCAAACCATCGAGAGCTTTCTTCCGAGCGAGGAAGCAGTCGTGATTGATGGACCGATATGTATTGATGGTGTGGTCTGGTGGCAGGTGATACGCCTAGATCATTGGGCGGGTTGGGTTGCTGAATTACAAGACGATGCCTACTATCTCGAGCGAGTTGATAATTAACAACTACAATTCAAATAACAGGCGTTTTTGGCACAAAAACAGATTTTTCGGGTAGCCGCCAATGTAAAGCTCTATCCAAATGTACCAAAAACGCTTGAAATCGACCTTGATTGCTAGCTGGAGTTGCTCGTGTATCCTCACTAGAATAGAATTACTATACAAAATTCAGTGAGATCAAGCATGAACGATTCTTATCCGAACCATCCCACCTCACTTTGAGACTATATACTTAGGCAGCACTCCTTACATAAAGTGGATTCTATAAGTATTGAAGGTGCTACATCTAAATGGGTGGGGCGATAGTCAGGTTGTGGGAATGCCTATGAACATCTATGTGATAATCCTTCTATTCAGGATGCGACTTCACTTATCGGCGGAGGTCAACAGCGTATAGTGCGTTAGAGTCGTAATGAAGTCTATCAATCAGTGAATGCGATTCACGATATTCTGATTTGTGATGTAAAGAATTAAAAGTCCACAGTGTCATAAAAAATCTGCAAAAAATTTAACCCTTAGACTAAGCCATGTGTTGCTATCATTGCGATTGTTCGTTTTAGCCACATGCAAGCGCATTGCGCCACATGTCACCATGTTTATACTGAAAACATCGTAGGGAATGTTTGAGGTAAAGATATGAGCAACTTTTTTGCACAAGTACTTGCGAACCCTAGTGCAGCGATGAAAGCATTGAAGGATCAACCCGATCGTGGGCTAGTGATACTATTAGAAGCCTTACAACACAATGATCCTAATGTGCGGCTCAACACCATCAGAAATATGTTTTTTGCATTCATTTGGCAAAAAGGTAATAGGCTTCGTCCGATCTTAGAAAAACTTGTTGCGATACTGCATGATGATGCCAATGCTAATGTTCATCTGCACGTAATTGAGCTGCTACAACGCTATGATGGCGACAAATCTGATCGTGATGTTATATTTCCGGCTGTTAGCGTTGCACTCGCACACCCCGAAAAATCCGTGCGGTCAGCAGGGCTTAGACTATTTCAGCGTTTTGACCGGGACACTTTACTCCCGGACATTGATCGTGTGATCGCTGACGAAACCAATCAAGACACACGCTATCGTGCGCTAGTCATCCGTGCTTACACAGATAAGCAATACACGCATGATGATCTTGTCGAAGCCATTCTCAATGTCTGCTTACAAAATGACTATTATTGGAAAGACATGGGCTATCGTTGTTTTAGGTCCCTGACCAAAGAAACACACGGCGACGCACTCCAACATGCTTTGCAACACATGAACCTTGACTCACAATTGGGGCAAAGCTTGAAGAATAGCATCGAGAAAGTCGTTGGACCCGCAGAACAATTCACACCGGATGCCACAGTGTTCAAATTAGCTAACATTGATGTTCAGGACTATACCGATCTTGATGGCAATTGGCAGAAAGTGGAACGCGCCCTCAGCACTGGCGAGGCAAGCTTCTACACAATTGGTCACTCGCTATATCTCCAAGGTCGGCGACAAAAACTGGAGGACTTGTACAAGACCGTCTTGTCCTTGGCAGAATCCGACCAAATTCGAGCACAATTCGCCAGTGATTACGAACGCGTTCAGAATGTTATCAGGCGTATGGAAAGTTGATTATTCAACCATTCCTGTCAAGTTAGGTGTTTAGTCCCAGAGTATAGTGGTACAGTTTCCAAAAGCCAAAAGGATGTCCTATGGGACAAGTACTTCACGGAAGCGCCACAACGACTGAGGCAATCCGTCGAGCAATCCAAAATAGTCAGTTGAAACGCCGTCGGAAACCGACTGATAAATGGCACCTCGATGAGGTATTTGTTGTGATTAACGGGAATCGCTACTATTTATGGCTAGCAGTTGGCAGTGAGGGAATGGTTCTCGATATTCTAATGCAGACACGACGCAATGCCAAAGCAGCTAAGCGTTTTTTCAAGCATGCGCTTCACACCACGTCTGCTCGCCCATAGGTCATTGTCACTGATGGTTTGCGTAGCTACAATATCATTTCACGCCAAATTGTACCTATACCTTTAACCATCATCGCAGGTTTTCTTGGGGCAGGGAAAACCACGCTACTCAATCGTATTCTTCATGCTGATCATGGTTTGCGTGTTGCGGTGCTGGTCAATGATTTTGGTGCGATCAACATTGATGCACAGTTGATTGTGGGCGTGGAGGGCGAAACCGTAAATCTCTCTAACGGCTGTATCTGCTGCACCATCCGTGATGATCTCGTTAAAGCGGTGTTCGATCTGCTTCAACGTCCTGAACCACCGCAATACATCATTGTTGAGACCAGTGGCGTGTCTGATCCTATGGAAGTGGCGTTGGGGTTTCGCACGATGCGGGCAATACAAATCGACAGCATCCTAACGTTGCTAGATGCTGAACAAATCTTGTTGTTGGATCATCGCTACGCAGATTTGGCGATGAATCAAGTTTGTATGGCAGATATAGTTATCGTGAACAAGGTTGATCTGGTAGATGATGTGCAGCTTCGGAAAGTGCGTGAGTATGTCCGTGGTATTACCCCTGACTCGCACGTTATCGAAACCACACATGCAGATGTACCATTGGAACTGTTGCTTAATGTCGGGGCGTTCGATCTGGAACGGCTTGCCAGTCGCCCTTCAAACGTACATTTCTTTGAGGAAGGAGGGCATCACAATCACAGCCATGACGATTACCACCATCATGAACAGACCGACCATACGCTCGTCTTTGATACCTGGAGCTGGCGTAGTGACCAACTCGTATCCCACCGTGCTCTGCGGCGTATGGTTATGGCTCTGCCTGAAAGCATCTACCGCGCTAAGGGAATCTTTTTTCTCGTTGAGCAACCAGATCGTAAAGGGATTCTGCAAGTGGTTGGCAAGCGTGTCAGCCTGACCCTGCTGGGTGAGTATTGGGGAGAAGAAATGCCCTACTCTCAAATGGTGGTCATCGGGTTTGCTGGTGGCGTGGATGCTGATGACCTGAACCAGCATATTGAGGCATGTCTTGCAGTTAATGCCCCGGAGTCCGAACGGGATTACATTACCAACAGAGCAATTGCCTGGCTGCGCAATCACTTGCCAAACTTAGACGAAGTGTCACAAAGGAGCGATACCGAGAATGAATAAACATCACTTTCCTGTGCCGGTGACTATCATCAGTGGCTTCCTGGGAGCGGGCAAAACGACCCTGCTCAACGACATCTTGCACGGTGAACATGGCTCAAAAATCGCTGTATTGGTCAACGATTTTGGCTCAATTAACATTGATGCTCAGTTGGTTGTTGGCGTAGAGGGTGAAACTGTCAATCTGTCCAATGGTTGCATCTGTTGCACGATTCGCGACGATCTACTAAGCGAAACCGTTAGACTATTGCAACGTGATGATCCGCCAGATTACATCATCGTCGAGACTAGTGGTGTATCCGACCCTCTTGCGGTTGCCAATACATTTCTGATGCCGGTGGTCAAGCCATTGGTGCAGCTAGACAGCATTCTGGTTGTAGTGGATGCCGATCATATCTTTACATTAGACAAAGAAAACTTCAGGCTGGCATTGGACCAGATCGCCGTTGCTGATATTGTGATCCTTAATAAAGTCGATCTAGTCACGACAGATGAATTGGAAACCATCAAAACCGAACTGGTTCGGCGCATAGTGCCGAAAGCATGCATTCTGGAAGTCACGTACGGACAGGTGCCCCTGGAACTGGTGCTGGGCGTGGGGCAGTATGCGCCGGAACGACTACATCAGCGTACCGAGCGCGATGTGCATGTACATGGTGTTGATGAAAATCATGATCATGAACATCAAGAACACTATAACGGGCATGGTCACCATCATCATGAACATACTGACCATACTCTTGTGTTTAGCACATGGAGTTGGGCAACGGACAAACCACTGTCGCTACTATCGCTACGTGGGGTATTTGAGGAACTTCCCAACTCCATCTACCGCGCTAAAGGTGTGATCCATTTGCATGCCATGCCGGATCATATGATCATCCTACAAATGGTGGGTAAGCGTACTAGCATAACGGTGGCAGGCGAATGGGGGGATATAACGCCGCGCACGCAGATCGTAATGATTGCCTCTCATAATGGTATTGATCCTAAAACGTTGACTGCTCAGCTGGTCGCGTGTATGGTTGTGGATGAGCCTGCCGGTAACAGCCAGCCTATAAAGGCCAAAACCGAGTGGACAAGAGCAGATACTTCCGATCAATAGTGTGAATCGTTCTGTTGTGCAGGGAATCATACGAACTCAAGCCACCTCCCTGAACTGTGAGAATATCTCTAGTGGCAGGTATAGAATCAACCAAAGCAATATAACAGATGTAAAGATCGCCATTAGCGTAACTGAAGTAACTTTCTTTGCAAATGCCTGGTATTCCTCCGATAAATTGGATGAATGCTAAGTACACCGCATCTAAGGTGATAGTGAGTATTTAGAAGATCTTATTCAATAAGCTTCAGATTATACTGTACCCTAAATGCCATGGGGTATTAATCGAAATGAGTGTGAATTGACCCTGCGAACGTGGGTACCAACCCTGCAAACCATCGAGGAATTCACGTGTGGGCGTTACTTTTCATATGGCGTAGCTCATTGGATGTATCAGATGTGGTCAAATCTTCCCATTCTTAAGAACCTTGTGCCGATGATGTATCTGGTTCAGTTCGGAGATGCAAAACTTTGAATGAGTTCACTCACAATCTTCCCCCAAAATATGAGCGGGTTGATGTCACGAATAATGATGGTAGTATGGTCAACGCGCTCGCGAAGCGGTTCGGTGTCGAGTTCCTGAAGGCACTGGCTTTGCCAATAGATACCGCGTCGATATATCCTCAGGATAACCAGCAGTTGTTCCTGCCAGACGAGGTCGGGTCGGGTTGGGTGCGTCACTGGAGCGTGCGCCCAGGGTTGGAAGTCATGATGATGGATTTATCGCTGAATCGCCCGACATTGATTCGCGGCGGCAATGCACCAACGCATATTGAGCTAGGCTTCTGGCAGCAGGGACGAGATGTACGCTATCGCTTCGACTTTGATGAAGGTATCAGCAAGCCTAATCAGGTGTCTCTGGCGAGAATTCCTATGCCCTATGAAGGCGAGTCGCTGTATCCGCGCGACGAGCGCATCATGGGTATCAACCTGTCAATTGCACCAGAGGTGTTCTGGGGCTGGCTCACAGATCAACTACTGCCACAACGCCTCCACACACAATTAAACGAGGCAACTCAGGTTGTGATGTTTCAGCAACAGATTCCAGTAGTATTTAATCTACCACTCGCACAACTGCGTGATGCCACATGGCAGGGTGCGATGTCACGGTTATACATTGAGGCAAAGGTGATGGAAATTGTGGCGTTATATGTTCAATATCTCACACAAAAAGCACCGACAGAGCAACCGAATCTCACTCATGACGACATCGAACGACTACATCAAGCAAAGGATATCCTTTTGTCACGATTGGATAATCCACCGTCACTCTTGGAATTGGCACGGGCAGTATCTCTCAACGATCACAAGCTCAAAGTGGGTTTCAAGGCGGTCTTTGGCACCACTGTGTTTGGGATGTTGTACGACTATCGTATGAAGCAAGCACGTGATCTAATCGAGAGCCGCCGCTACAGCATCGCGGAAGTTGCCTTACAGGTCGGATATCGCAGTCCGAGTGCCTTCAGTGCAGCGTTCAAGTGTAAGTATGGGATCTCCCCGAGCGATATGCGGCCATGAGTATTTCTCCGTTTGACAACAGAATCACTCCGTTTGACGACAGCAATAGATACCTCACTGTAGCATAATTATTACGCTAACCAAAATTTCATTTTTGAGGTGTCTAAATGCAAACAGAGCAATCCCCTACACTCACATTTTTTCTAAAAAAGCGCGGTTTCACGTTAGCCTTATCCGGTGTTCTAGCAGTACTAGGGTCAGCGACGGGACTAGTGCCCTATATTGTCATCTATCTCATCGCGGTTGAGATCTTCAACACACCTCTGGAAGCTATTGATCAAACACACATTTTGACATTGATTGGTTTCGCATTTGGTGCGGCGTTCATCAAAGCAGTGGCAATGGCTAGTTCAACTCATCTATCGCATGTTGCCGCCTTCAATATGCTCTACGACCTGCGGCTGGGGCTGGCGCGTAAGCTAGGAACAGTCCCCTTAGGATTTTTCGATGACAATGCAACTGGCACAATTAAGAAGGTCATCCACGAAGATGTGGAGCAGCTTGAGGACGGGATTGCACACATGATTCCGGATTTGGTGGCGGGCATTACCGTCCCCCTGCTGACGCTCATCGTCCTGTTCATTGTCGATTGGAGGATGGCATTAGCGACTCTCGCGACTTTTCCGGTTGCAGTGGGATTGATCGCCCAGGCATTTGCGCGCGTTGAAGACGAACGCAAGCAATTCAGCATCCTAGAAGGCAAAATGAACGCAGCCGTCATCCAGTATGTTAATGGTATGAAAGTCATCAAAGCTTTCACTCGTAGCCGCGACTCGTTTGCTCAGTTGATGGCGGTCATCGACGAGATGAGTGACTATCATATTCGCTATCTGGCACTCATCGAAAAGAATTACGCCGGAGCGTTGACATTCGTCCGTGCAAACCTGCTGACGATTGTGCCAGTCGGGGCACTATTGTATGTCAACGGATCACTTGACCTACCGACCTTTATCCTATTTCTGCTGATGGGTTTAGGCTTCAACCGTCCGATCTTTACCCTGTTCACGGGCTTCGGCGCACGCCTGTTTCAGGTGCAGACCGCCGCAGAACGTGTTAATCAGTTGTTTGGTGAGACTTCGCTGATTGAGCCGACCCAACCACAAATGTCAAAAGGATATGACATCCGTTTCAAGGATGTTGACTTCAGTTATCACGATGGCCAACCAATTCTCAAAGGTGTGAACTTCACAATCCCTGCTGGCAGTGTGACCGCGCTGGTCGGTCCATCTGGTGCGGGCAAATCAACCATCGCTAAATTGATTCCGCGCTTCTGGGAGATCAACAGTGGTGTGATCAGCATCGGCGATGTAGATATTCGCACGATGGGCACGGAAAACTTGATGGATCAGGTAGCATTTGTCTTTCAGGATGTGTATTTGTTCAACGATACGTTGTACGAAAATATCCGCGTCGGCAAACCAAATGCAACTGATGACGAGATCATTGCTGCCGCTCGTGCCGCCCGTTGTCATGAGTTTATCACTGCTATGCCACAGGGTTATCAAACGGTAGTAGGTGAAGGTGGTGGGCGTTTGAGCGGTGGGCAGAAACAGCGCATCTCTATTGCTCGTGCTATCCTCAAAGACGCACCGATCATCGTGCTGGACGAAGTGACGGCTTTTGTCGATCCTGAAAACGAGGCAGAGATTCAGGACGCATTGGCCGAGTTGATGGCGACGGATCCGGCACATCCCAAAACACTTGTCGTTGTGGCGCATCGTCTCAGCACCATTACGGGTGTCGATCAAATTCTGTTAATTAATGAAGGCGAGATTACCGCTGAGGGGACACACGAGACACTTCTACAGACGAGCGATTTATACCGTCAATTATGGGAAGCTTTCACTAACGCCCGCGACTGGCAGTTTGATCGTGAGGCGCAACCGATGCTAGAAACAAGACGCTTCACGCCAACTACCGAGTCGGTTGACTCGCTGGCGAACCCTTATGCCACACTGCAAGAAGACCAATCGCTGATGCGTCAATTGTGGACGCTGGTCGCTGGGCGCAAACCGCGTTATGTGTGGACGATGATCCTAAAGATGTTCGAAGGCAGTTTTGTGGCGTATCCGTCAATCATTGTCTTCTTCCTCATTCTCGCATTGTTCAATGATGGTTCAGAGGCAACCGTCTGGCCCTTCATTATCGGTCTAGTGATCATCTACGCCCTTCAATTCATTTTTCAGTTGTTCAGCGTGCGTAACTTCCAAGAACTGGGCATCAATACGCAACGCGATATGCGTATCCATCTAGCAGATCACCTGCGGCGGCTACCGATGGGGCATTTCACTCGGCAGGACACGGGCACAACCGATGCGATGTTCACAACCAACCTGCGCTTTCTGGACATTCAGACACCATCTGAGATAATCTTGACCGCCATTGTTGTCCCAACCCTATTGACCATTGGTATGTTTGTGATTGACTGGCGTATGGCGCTGACAGCACTCGTGGCGGTACCATTTGTTTTGTTGATCCTGCGCCTGTCATCCAGTGTGTTTGCTCGAGTGTGGAGCAAACAATCGGCTGCACGTATCCGTGCCAATAGCCTGATGATCGACTATATTCAAGGAATCAGTGTAATTCGTGCATTCAACCTGTCTGGCACACGCTTCGGGCGCTTTGACAAGGCAATGGGTGATTATCGGGATGCCAGCATACGGACACAGACTGCTGCTACGCCGATCATTGTCATCCTGGTTGCTATACTGGAAATCGGCTATGCGCTGCTACTACTTGTCGGTACGTTGCTCTATCTGAATGGGATGATGGCAGTAGAGATATGGCTACTCTTCACATTCCTGGGACTATCGTTTTTCAGTCCGCTTATTAATCTGGCTGAGGTCATGGCGCAAAACCGCATCCTCAAAAATGCTGTACGAAACTTTAACGCATTCCTTCAATCTCCGCTTCTGCTAGAGCCAGCAAAAGGTCGCGTACCGACTGGCTACGACATTGCCTTTGAGAATGTGACTTTTGCCTATGAGGACGAACGTGTGCTAAACGGGATCAACCTGAAAATCCCGGAAAACACGCTTACAGCACTTGTAGGACATTCTGGCAGTGGTAAAACAACAATTACTAACCTAATCCCGCGCTTCTGGGATGTGCAGGGTGGTGCAGTGCAGGTCGGTGGGGTTGATGTCCGCGAGATGACAACCGATACACTGCTCTCTCACATTACAGTCGTATTCCAGGATGTCTACCTGTTCGAGGATACCATCCTAAACAACATCAAATTTGGTAACCCCAATGTGACTGAAGATCAGGTGTTTGAGGCAGCAAAAGCGTCACAGTGTCATGACTTCATCACTGCACTGCCAGATGGTTACCAGACTGTTGTTGGCGAGGGTGGCTCGACCCTTTCCGGTGGTCAGAAACAACGCATCTCTATTGCCCGTGCCATCCTCAAGGATGCGCCTATTGTTCTGCTGGATGAGGCAACTGCCAGTATCGATCCAGAGAACGAGCGATTGATCCAACAGGCGTTTAACGCACTGGCAGCACAAAAGACCTTGATCGTAATCGCCCATCGGCTCAACACTGTGAAAGATGCCGACAAGATTGTGATACTGGATGAAGGTCGAGTTATACAGGAAGGCACACACGATCAACTTCACGGGCAAGATGGTCAATATCGCACGTTCTGGGAGGCACGTCAGCAAGCACGTAGTTGGACGCTCACACCGCAACATAAAGATCGAGTTCTAAGGCAATTCAACTCAGAAAAGAAATAACATGAACGGGAATGTTTTTACAGGTAGTCGCGCCTTTTATGCGATTATCTTGGGTCAGTAGGTATCCACCATTGGCAGCGGCATAACCCGCTTTGGGCTGGGTATCTGGTCTTTGCCGAGACAGTAAATGCCGCCGCTTACAGCACACTATTGTTCTTCGCTGTTCTACCATTCGGATTAGGATCTCTATTTGCGGAGCCTCTTGTAGATCGGCTCAATCGCAAACGGGTGATGGTTGCAGCTAACACAGTTGGTACAGGCGTTGGAGGCAATCCTCGCTCCAGCACTGGCAGGTTTTCTAGTCAGGTTGGTAGGTCTAGGCGCCATTTTCGTGGTTGACTTTGTAATCTTCGGAGCGAGCATCATTGCGCTGTTAGTGTCCGCCGTGCCACAACCGCAGATTAGTGAGTCTCGCAAGAGTCTGTGGGCGGAGTTCGCGGTCGGAGTCAATTACATTCGTGAACGCCCCGCCTTGCTCTACCTGATGGGCTTTGTTACGCTGACCATGTTCCTGTTGCCGGGCATCGGCTATGCGCTGGTCACATTGCTAGTATTAACATTCTCCAGCGAGCAGGCTGCCGGACTGGTAGTTTCCGGCTTTGGTGTTGGATCGTTTATCTGTGGAATCGCGCTGACGGTCTGGGGTGATAAGGTAAGTGCAGGTTTGGGGACAATGCTGGTTGGTCTGCGTGAAAGTGAACTGTTGATGGCATTCGGTTTTGTGGGCGTTGGCACGAGCTTCATATTCATGGTAAGGCTGAATCGTGTGATCTGGCAGGTGAAAGTGGCACCGATGTCTTGGGGCGCGTTTTCTCACTGCGGGTAGCTTTGGGTGTTGGCGCTCAGTCACTGGGCGTATTGATCGCTGGTTCACTCGCAGAGACAGTCTTCGAGCCGCTGCTGGTCGAAGGTAGTACACTGTCGGACAACATCGGTGCGTTGATCGGTATAGGGAATGGACGTGGGATAGCTTTTATGTTTGTACTTGTCGGGATCGCACTGGTAGTGATGGCTATCGCATCGGCGCTTGCACCTTCAGTACGGAGGTGCTTCTGAGATAAACGCAGGATAATTCATGAACCTTGAAAATGTGCAGAATCCATCGACGATTTGCATGTTTTGTTTATAAGTAGCGGAATCGTATCGATTGGTTTATCTGCAAAGTCTTTTTATTCTTATTTTGTTTATCCTACTGCTGTGTGCATGTTGGAAGCTATATCGCACGCGACTCATCGCGTGGTGGAAGCGTAAGAAGGATAGTTTGCCTCGACAGTGGAAACCTAAATCCCCTGAAGATTGCCCATACTGTCGTTCTGGCATCGAACTGGTAAGGGCCCCCAGACATCGTGATGTGCAACCTTGGCATACCCAAAAGAGTTCACGGGGTCGCAAGAAGACCATTGCAACTCAAGGATTCGCTTGTATGAATCCTTTGTGCGACTATTTCGGTATCACGGACCAAGACATCCACGCCCTAGTAGACAATTGAAAACGTGGTCAGGATCGCAACATCCAGAGGCTCAAATGTCAATGCTGTCGTAAGTCCTTCTCCAGTCGCAAAGGAACGCCGCTTTACTATCTCAAAACACCAACAGAAACGGTTGAAATGGTGCTGTGGTTCTTAGCTGAAGGGGTTGATCAATCGGTTTTGGTTCGCTATACGGGACATGCAAAGAATTTGTTGAAAAAGTTGCCGGCAATGAAAACTCAAGTTGTGGTCTGGGTTTAGGCAGTAAGGCCAAAGATCTTGGAGATGAACTTATTTTGTGAGTGACTGTTGTGTTTTTCTGCTTGCGTAACTTGTCCTTTGCGAATCATGTTCATCGCTTCGTAACCTTTTAGGGTTCGCCATGCCTTTTGATAGGAGGCGAATCCTAAGCCCGGTTTGACTCGTCACTTGATGAAGCGATGATCTTGTTCAATGCGATTATTCAGATACTTGCTGACCCGATATTGACACTCCTCAGACAACAACTTATCTTGTTTGAGATCATCTATGGCTGGAGGATATGACGCATTCTTATCGACCGTAATCACTCGAGGATGGTTCACATGAGATTACCCTAAAACCTTGCGGAAGAAGCGTTTTGCAGCCCGCTTATCTGAGTTTGATTCAGAAGAAATTCAAGAGTTTGACCATTTGAATCTACATCATTTCCTCTAAATCACGATAGCGAAGTGCATAACTTAAGTACCATCTCACATACAATAAGATGATTTCTCCTTCGTAATGATGCCATTTGAATGGATTACTCTTGAGTTTATCAATCGGTTACGTCAGTCAAAGTTATACATCATAATTCCATTACCTAATCTTTGTAACAGATCCTAAATATTTCACACACCCGCCTACTGAGAACCACCTGCTGGAATTGTCACATCACAGGTCAAAATGTAGGATAATCTTTGTCCGGTAATTCGAAATGTGCCGGGAAGTGCCTCAATTTCGGTGTTAAATGTGCGGTAGTATTTGCCAGGGGCGGCTTGTACAGGTTGAGTCGCCCATACAGGGAATGTCACATTGTCCACGCTGATTCTTCCGGGGTCAACCTGTGTCGCACGTTGTGCGGCACGTAAGGTCTCCCATCCACCATCATTAAATGTTATGGTCAACCATTGCCCTCCTCGTATTGGTCCATTGGTTGTATCACAAGTTTCCATGCGTAATGTGTTATGCACAGGGTACTCGACAACCTCTGACAATGGGACTTCACCACATATGTCATTTGCCTCAACTACGTCTGCCTCAATCCATCCACCCTGTTGCAAGAGATACCATGTTACGCCATCAACTTCGGTACGCAACACAGGGCGCACTACGGCATCCTGTTCAAATGTACGTGACACTTCATAGAATGTGCCCGGTCCAGCAAAGGTAGTTGTATCTTGGTTGAGGGTGTGGCGACACCGCTGTAGTGATTGTTCCTGCCGCGTGGGGCGTGGTGTAGGTGTCGTCTGTGCCGCTAACAGAAAGTGTTGAATCATGTCCTCAGTTGTCGGTGCTGCAATATTTACCCGATATCCCAGATTATTAATCGGAATGCCCGCTAAATCTCCCACTACATAGGGCTGGGCAGATGTAGGTAAATCTACAGCGATGGTTGCCTCATTCAATTGTACAGTGGTCATTGCACCTGGTGGGATAAGTTCACCACCGATTTCTGCTTGACCATTGATAACAAAGATACGCATGACTGCATCAGATTGTGCTTGCAACAACAAGGTACCGAGGATATTAAAGTCCATACCATTGATGGTCATATTGACGGGTGTACCATCAGTATTTGGTGTTTGAATCAATACACCACTATCGGGTGTTCCTGCACAGGGTGCGTCACCGGCAGTGGTTTCGATAGACATAATCTGGAATGGGCGTAGTAATTCAGTTGTTTCATCAAAGACACGTAATTGCGTTGGATCGCCATCAACATTGACAAGTGACTGATTCACCCATCCCAACTCATCTGTATTAGGTACAAGTACCCGATACCACCCATCTTCTTCTGCGACACCAATTGCTGTCAGGTTACTACGCAACGGCAACTCAATAATAACCTCACCATCAGCCTGAGTCGTCTGACGAACATTCAGCAATCCCTTTGCGATAAGGGTTACCTGTGGCAAAACATCAATGTGATTGGTCACATTGACATCCCCATACATCAGGAGAGTAACGCGTCGTCCTGCTTGTACATTTAATAGGTTCGCCTGCAAAACCATTGATGCAATACTGTAATCATCGGCTGCACTGGTTAATGTAATTGTGTTGATTGCATCAATTGAAGTCCGATCTCCCTGTTGTACAAACCCGTTCAAGGTCGCATCAGACGTAACCGAAATAATTCCATTTCCGTAACATAACGAATTACGGTCAAGATCAGTACAAGAGCTATTGGTGCGGGACATCGCCAATAACACAGAGGTTGGACAGTTTGAGGTCTCTTGCCCAATAATAATAGATGCCGATAATAATAAGAGTAGCCATATCATCAGATGACGAATCATGCGGTGTTTCACTCCCCTAGCTGTCGTTTTCCAAAATATATCACAGTCCATAGGGTAGAGACATCATGCCGTAGATCAAGCGTATGGATTGCGTAGTGTTAGCGTCCAACGTCGTCAGGTCGAGGATGGCATAATCTGGGCAATTACCACATAGCTTATCTACGTGGGGGAGCTTATATGAAACGTCGTACCACCATAGCACTACTGCTGGTGGCATTGTGCCTCGCTGGAGTAGCCGTTGGAATCGGGTTATCACAGGATACCATCACTGAGATACAACGTATCGGTGATCTTCATCCAACGGGGTTGAAGTATGATGCCAATTTTCATCAATTTGTCTGGGTCAATCCGCAGGGACAGCTCGAACTGGCGGATGCCGAAACCTACGAATCACGCCATGTGATTTATGACTCTGGTCTCTACAATGCCTATATATTCAGTCACGATGGACGCTGGTTAGCCATTGCACTAGATACACGGGTCGAAATTTGGGATACACAAACCGGAGAAAAATTCACTGAGATTAATCCCGACGGTGCATTACGTACAGAAGGACCACTTTTCTTTTCCGATGACAATTTATTACTGTCATTTAACACACAGGTTCGCGCCCCGCGTGAATTGCGCCGGAGCGAGAACGATACCGTTAACCTACCATGGGTCTGGGATTATGAAGCAACCGCCCGTGTTCGCACAGCCATTCTCAGAAATGGTGTAACTGCCGAACCATTTTTTGATCTACGCAATGGGTTCTTGCTAGGCCCTGGCAATTATTTCATCACGGGGTTTGAGAGCCGCCTACAATTATCAAGGGTTGAGGCAGATGCTTACCCACTAATTGCTGAGATTCCTGCCAGTCGCTTTGAACCTGATCCGATTGCTCTATGGTTCAATACCGATCACAACATGATGTATGTCCGTCCGCGTGGTTCAAATGAACTACGTCAGATTAACACGATTACAGGCGAGCTTAATGATATCCCGCTAGGCAATTCGTTCAGCTTATCAAGCACACCACGCAGTGAGTTTCCAACCCCTGTTTTGAACTTCGATAACCGACAGGCATTTACCAAGTCTATTGGTGATCCAAGTCACACCGAACCTGTGACCCTGTTGCGTCGCTTGTTGGGTGATGAATATATGGCACAGCGTAATTTCCAACCAACAACATTCATGCTGTTGGATGTCTTAGATCCACAAACTGCCGAAGCGGGTAATGAAGGTCTCTTAGTTTATGAGAATAACACGCAATCTAATACAGGACGCTTGTACTTCTTACAGGCACAACAACGCCATCAATACCTGCTTCATCCCGACGGTAATCACCTGATATATACACATGGAGATAGTCGGATTGAAGTATTTGACATCCGCACAGGTGGGTTGGTCAATACATTCTATCAAGCTGTAAGTAATGCAAATGGTCGAGAGGATGTGTACACGTTGGATGCGACAGGTGATATCCTCATCAGTGACTTCCAGCAGTTCAACATTTGGACAGGCGATATTCTCTACCAGAACTTTGACTACTATGTCGATGTAGGTGAGGTTTTGTTCTCCCCAGATAATTCTCAGCTTATCACCATCACGGGGAATAATTGGTGGGTGTGGGATATACAAGATGATGCGATCGTCCAGCGAGAGGTATTGAACATTCGAGGAGACTTCCTCCAACAAACATCGGATAATCATCGGTATTTGAGTTCAGTTACCAATCGCGATGGATTAATTGGACGCGAAATTTATGATGTGCGCACAGGGCAACGACGAAATGTCTTCTTCGAGACGTTGCAAGATCGTAGTATTGAGCAAATCATTGCAAGTCCAGATTGGGAATATTATCTGATCGTATATTCCGGAACACAGTTCGGACCCTATCAACCAGGTGGAAATGTCATCGCTATATATAGTATGGATGCAGGCAAACAGTGGATTATCGCAGGGGATGACCTGCCTCAGCCCAATAACCGCCGGTACGGTTGGGTAGATAACGAGACAATTTTTGTCTATGGAGAACGACGCGGAATAACCCAGCCTGCCCGCATCTATGGTGTAGATTATCATGTGACTGGTTTGCCACAATGTATGGTAGACGTATTCCCCGACACGTATCCACGCTGGTTGGGTTTGTGGGAGCGACTAGTGACAACTGAGCGTTCGGATACCTTGCATCGCTTAGCATTGTCGATCTGTTTAGCGCTACCAAGTGACGATGAAGACATTGTCGAGGACATCATATTCCCATCCGCAACACCGACGCGCTTTCCAGTCACTGCAACACCATCGGCAATCATTGATGCCCCCTCGTGTTTGACTAGCCGCTTCCCACGTCAGGCACGTGAATATGCCGAAGATTGGCGGCGCATCACAGAAGGTCTATCCGAAGACGAGATCGAAGAACAGGAACGCCTATTGTGTGCTGGTCTGACAGGCAGTGACAATGCAACTGCTGACTCATCACCACCACAACGCGATACCAATATTCAGGTTATGCTGATCGACGTTGAAACGGCACAACGCAGTCTAGGGGGTTTTGTACCACCGAGCCAGACAACCTTATCACCGAACGTACAGTTGGTGGTGAATGATCTGAACTTACGCGGGCTTGGACCGTTTGAGGGTGGTGTTATCAGCCCTGATGGTACGTTATTTGCGACCAAAAATAGATTTGGGCATGTGCTTGTCTATCGTCTACCGCGTAAGTATCAAGAGTTATCTGCTGATGCAACGGCAACTGAGTCGCTGTTTATACAAGAATCTGCACGGGGGATTTCGTTAGAACCCACACCAACGCAGGGATTCTCGTTTGTGGGTGAACCACGCGCAACCCTGACGCCAACAATCACGCCTACATCACCACCTCGCACCGAGGATATTTTTAATCTCGCACAACGCGATGAAATTGAAGAAATCTGCCCGTCAGATGAATTGTTTCATATCAGTGCACCACCACCGGATTATCAAGCTAGTGGGCGTCTCTATGTTAATTTTGTTGAGGGGCGTGGATTGAGCGAATGGATTCTTGAGCCAGAAACAGGAGAAATCTATCTTGATGACACTCTGCCTGACCCGAACGTAAACTGGAATGTTTCACCAGATGGCAAGTGGGTGCTTCTTACAGATGAAGATGGGATCGTAGTCCAACAAGTTGACGGCTCAAATCGCACGGTTATTTATGAAAACTTGCCCGGCGACTATCGTGCCCCGCAGAATTTGCGCTGGATTGTCGATCAACCACATCGCATTGCATATGAGTTTACAGAGTGGGTAACTGGTGAGGAAGATCAACAGCGCTTCTACAGTGAATTAGACCCTGCAACAGGTGAAGTTGTTGAAATTGACCCGCCACCACCACGTCTAGATATCGAGTTTGACGGTCCGAATTATGATGTGATAACAAATCAACCGGGCACAAGTAATCGTTATGCTGTCTTACGTACTCAATTTAATACGGGGCGTAGTATCGGTAGCAAATACTATATCTACGATTACGAGACGGAAACATCTACCTATTTTGCGCGGTTTGCCAGTGCAATTAGCAGTAACACGATGGACTTCCAATGGGATCAATTCGGAGACTTATTATTTTATCGTTATCCGACAGATAGTAGTGATGAGTGGTATGTCTTTGATACACATTCTGGAGACTTCAGCTTTTACGGTGACCTACGTGATGGGTTGTTGTCCTATGATGACCGTTATCGGATTTCACGCTATCGTCTGCCAGAACCAGAATATAGTGAGCGTGTTGAAAATGAGGAACAGTTGCCAAAGATACAAGTTTGGGACAGCCAAACTGATTTGACACGTATCTATTGTGTCCCTCAAATGGGAACCGCCGAATTAGATGGTGGGTTCGTATGGTCATATGACAATCGCTATATCTATTTCCAGATCACTTTGCCCGAAGATGCAGAATTTCCTGCTGCACCAATCCGTGCTGTACTACTTGATATTGAAACAGGATATGTGACAGAAATCTCGCAGGATGTTCGTGGTGTGTCCCTTTGGATAGAAGATTAGGAGAGATTTGTATGAAAATACATGGAATGACCATAGTTCTGCTTCTCTTTTGGACAATCACTGTCATGGGACAGGACGCAACAACAGAATCGGCAACTGTGGTCTATCCGGATACGGGCGTATATGTGACCACACAAGATCTTGTATCATTGCGCGAGGGTCCCAGCCAGAACTTTGATCGCATCACTGTTGTACCAGATTCGGTGACTATTCCGGCGATTGGTCGGACACCAAACTCTGATTGGGTACAGGTCGTATATGATGGGGAAGCTGGATGGATTGCTGCCCATTTTCTAGTATGGTCGGGGGAGTTCATTAACTTACAAATTGATGGTTATGATCCTCAACCATATATCCGGCGTACAGCGCTACAGGCAAATATCAAAGCTGGTGCAATTTTATACGATGACTTCACCCTATCGTTTGGTGATGAGGTCGGTGTTGTTGACAGTGGTGGCGAGCTAATTGAACTCACTGGACGGCTGGGGCTGGGAACATATATGCCGATTCAAATTGTATATAAAGGCGAGTTGTACTGGGTCGGTTCATGGGATTTAATTAATGTGCGCGGTGGACAAATCATCAAACTACTCGATATGACCTACCGCTATGCCTATGGGCGGATTACAGGCGGACTATCTGACGAACTCTCACAAGGTGTTGGACGGTTGAACACGATTGAATTGCTGTGGCTGGATTTACAAGCTGGTCGAACGGTGCAATGCAGTCGTGTGCCACGCTTCTTATCTGCCCGTCGTACTCCCGATTCAGATATTAATCAAGAACCACAGTTTAGGGTTATGGTTCAAGCGCTTGACACGGCGATTGAAAGTACCAACACCGCTATATCCTTGTTCGATGATGCTTGCAATCGTGCCGAACCCTTTATCACACCAGACGACATCATCATCGCCCTCGAAGCCGTGGACACAGCCCGTCGTAATTACAACCTTGCCAGTTCACTATTTAATCCATTACTCGCACAAGACCCATTCACAAACCAATAATTAAGGAGATACATCTGATGAAGAAAGTTACATACTTAATTGCCTTACTTGTACTATTGATGATGGGGGGTGTTGCCGTCATCGCGCAGGACGCACTCATAGACGAGGAAGAAGAATTGCTTGATTGTCCAGCATTTGAAGACAGTCCGACAGAGGTTCGTATAGGCTACTATATGGGCGAAGGTGAAGCATACGAAAATTCAGGTCAGCTTGCATCAGCAATTTTTAGCTATTCTTGTTTGATTCAACAAGTCGATGAAAATTATGTCCAAGCCTACATCAATCGTGCCCTATTACACACTTCACGTCGCTCATTCGACCTTGCGATCGAAGACTACACCACGATATTAGAACTTGAATCTGACAATGTCGCCGCCATCAATAATCGGGGGTTGATGTTTATGGCTCGGCAAGAAATGGAAGAAGCACTAGCAGACTTTGATCTTGCAATTGAAACCAACCCTGAATACATTCCGGCTTATGTTAATCGTGGTGTCTATTATGCGTCGGAGGATAATTTTGATCTCGCATTAGATGATTTCCAGTCGGTGATTGACCTAGCTGGTTTACAGGCGGTCATCGATTGGATCGAAGCACCGTCTCAAGACGAAGATGGCAACCCGATTGATAAAGGTGAACGCCCTGAATATGATGCAACGTATGCCCGTGTCTACGCGATGATGGGTGTACTTGACGCGATGGATGCACTTGACGATTGGGACACCTATTTCCGTTTGGTTGGTAATGCTGATCGTCGCATTCAGAGTGCGGCGGGATCATTTGAATCGCAATTGCAATTTGACCTGCGCTTTGATGATGGAACATGGGTAATCTTCGACGATTTTGTTAAACCCGAATCAGAAGAAGAAACGGAATAGACCCATGAAACGACTGTATTGCATCGGTTTAGCGTTGATATGTCTGCTATGGGGATTCCCCGTAATGGCACAAGATACACCCTTGCCGGAAGAAACTGAAGTGCCTGACATAGAAGAACCCGAACGTTGCCCAATAGGATTTGACCCTGAAGATATTGACCTCGCTTATTATATTGGCATTGGCAATGTCCGTTTTGAGCAAGGGAATTATATCTCGGCGATTACCGCTTATACATGTGCGTTAATCCTTGACCCCGAGTATATTCCAGCGTTGAATTCACGTGGGTTTGCTTACTATATTCAGGGCACGGACGAACTTGCATTAAACGATTTTAGTGCGGTTCTGGCACTCGATGAAGCTAATGTACAAGCCTATACCAATCGCGGAGTGTTATATACACGTCAAGGACGGTTTGGACTGGCACTCAGCGATTTTGATTTAGCACTCGCAATTGCACCAGATTTCGCAGTTGCTTATAACAATCGTGCGGTTGTTCATGCGATTGAAGGTAGCTATGACCTTGCGTTGGAGGATCTCGAACAGGCAATTGCTTTTGCACCAGATTACCCTCAACCCCATGCCACACGTGGTATGATTTACAGTGCGATGGCTGTTGAGAGTTATCTTCAATATGAAGATTTGTCAACGGCTGAGTTCCCGCGTTTGCCTGCTGGAACACCTGATAATGTAATCATTGCGCTCGATAATAGCTTAGAGACAGGGGCATTTGTAGTATGGTTACCTGCTCAAAGTCCAGCCCGATAGGATGTATCATGATACGTCGACTACTCTTATTAAGCATATTCGTAGTTACCAGTGTGGTTGCAGCTCAGGAAACATCAGATTCACCACCTGCACAAGGTGCCATCCAGATCCCACGCTCTGGTAACAGCGAACTCTCTCTGAATCCGCTGTTTTGCCGTGCAGTGTCAGATACATGTGATCTATTGAGTTCACTACTCTTTCCGACATTAACAACAACTAATCCGGTGGATGGATCACTAGCACTTGCCAACGAGACCAATTTTGCTCTACTAGCTGATTACGATCTAAGTGCCGATGGTGACCATTACATCTATACACTGCGTGAAGATGCTCAGTGGAGCGATGGTACACCGATTACAGCTTATGATGTGTTGTTTAGTTACCTTGCGATTATCAGCCGTGCTACATCATCACACTACAGTAATGAAATAACACAACATCTTCAGGGGATGATTCCGATAGATGACTCCACGCTGATGGTGATTCCTGAAGATATTGATTGTGATTTACCATTGTATGCAAACTTTCCGGTTGTGCCTGCTCACGAATTTGATGAGGATTTTCGCAATCGTGTTGCGTCCCATTTTAGTGACAATATATTGTCACTGGATTCACTTGAAGACTGGATTGATCAGGACGGTTTTGCATTTAATCGCATTGTCAATCACCCATTTTCGTTTGACCCGACAGTTACTTATGGTCACTATACCTTCGCCGGACAATCAGATCGAGATTATCTGCGATTGGCACATGTCAATGGTCAACAAGTGATCGAGACTGTTGTCTCCCAACGTGGACAGTCTGGCATCGATGATGTGATCGCAGGAGACATTGCATACTATACCAATCCGCCACAGAATGAATGGCAGGACTTACGTAATAATCCACATGTCAATACAATCACCTTACCGACAAACACATGGTATTATTTGGTGTTCAACTTCGCTAGTACAGTTGAACCCTTGAGCTATCGAGATAATGAAGGCGAGATTCAGGAACAAGACCCGCATCGAATTCTTATAAATCCCGATGTCCGTCAGGCTATTCAACTTGGCATTGATGTGCAGGCGATTGTCGATGATGTTTTGTGGGGTGAGGGTGAGGTCATGGCAGGCTATAGTCTGCCTCACCTGTGGACTCACAATCCTGACTTAGACCCGATTGGTTATGATCCTGATCTAGCGGCTGAGTTACTTGAAGCGACGGGCTGGCGACGGTTGAATCGAAGTAGTGCAAGAGTGTGCATCGGCTGTGAGACAACAACGGATAACAGTCGTTTATTTCTACGTCTAGCATATGATGACACTAGCGCAGTAAATCAACGGGTTGCGTCGCACATTGCCCGACAACTGCGCCGTATCAATATCGAAGTTGAAATCAGTGGTGCTGGATTTGGTAATATGCAATCTCAACAATTTGATATGTATCTTGGGCGACGGAACACAACATTTCCCGTTACAGTAGAGGAGTCATGGTTCTTCTCACCAGAAAATGATGTACTGGGGACGGGAGTCAACATTGGTTCATATAACAACCCTGAGGTAACCACCTTATACCATAACGCACGGACAGTTAATGGATGTGACATCAATATACGTCGAGAACTATACTATGAACTGGAACAACAGGTACAAGCTGATCTCCCCAGCGCATGGTTGTTTACACCGTACCAGATAGTTGTTTTCCATGAGAGTATCCAGAATGTCGAGATCTATCCTAATCAGCCCATCGTCAATATCCATGAGTGGTCAGTCTGGAGGATCGAATGAGTCGAGTTAACCTAATCATGATGCTGTTGCTCATGATATCTATTAGCGTCGTCGGTGCACAGGAAATTTCGACCGAATCGAACCTTGACCAACCGGAAGCCACAGTTGAACCCACTGTCGCTCAACTTGAAACAGATGACGAACAAGAAATCGAATATCCTATTGTTCCGGTGCAAGTCGGTAGTGCACATGTTCGTGCAATACCGTCGCTTGATGGTGTTGAGATCGGATCCGTTTTCCTTGATGATCGGTTACAGGTTGTTGGGCGCAACGCCGATGGAACGTGGTTTGAGGTGCGCCGTATAGGTCGGCAGACAAGTCTTGGTTGGCTCTTCAATGAAATGGTTGATTGGGAATTTCGACCGGAATTACTCCCCATGACTGATCGTGAAACTGGAGTTGTAGGCACACCAATCATTGACAGTGGTTTTACAGTGTTTGTGTTGCAGAATGCTGTAATGCGTGACCAACCAGATCGTTCCGGTACACAAATTACAACGATCCCTCTGCTAACGACTGTCCCTGTTGTCAACCGCAATCAAGATGCGTCATGGCTAAAGGTAAACTATCTAGGACAGGTTGGTTGGGTAGTTGGTTTTATCACCCGTCAACCAGAGAATATTCTCGCTGCGCCATTAGCAGAAGGTTTACCACCGCGTCCTGAGGTGTTCGTTGTCCCACCGGAAATTCAATTGGAGCAGGTTCAAGCTCTACGTGAATATGTCATATTGAGTCGAGGTGTGGCAACAGATCTTTTTTTCTTCTGGGATACGGTATCTAAGGGCAATACGATGCCCTGTGAACCACCCGCATTTGTTGTCGCTTATCAGGCTACAGATACTGATGTACAACAATTACCAGAATTGAATCGAATTGTACCCCGGATGTTTACCGCAATTGACTATATCAACTCCTCGATTGATCCGTTGACACAATGTGGGGTGATTGAGGTGCAGGCAGTTTTCCAAGCTCGTGCCGATGCAATTAATGCACAGGTGATTCTGGATAACAGTATTGTGCAGTTGGATAATGTCGAGAGCATCATTCTCAATCAGATCGACAAATAACGATATCTCCTCTCATGACAGAAGCCCCTAACGTGTTGTGTTAGGGGTTTTTTGTTGTATTGTATTTTTGCTAAATGATCTGATGGATTATCCATCGATCAATTCTATACTATCTGCCAGTATTTACCGTGAACCTGCACGATTAAATGTCGTTTCAGGTTTTTCAAATGTACCACCTGTTTGGAGCAAACAGACTTGTTGCCAGCGCGAACGGGCGGTCGAATTTGTCCAGTAAGGGGCAACGCGCCATGTATATGTACCAGCATGATTTGGTAGTCGATTTAATAAGATACTAGCTGTTCCAGTCGTACTATCAAATGCGGTCCGGAATCCTGTTGGTGCGATGACAATCACACTATAATGTGTTGCGCCTTGCAATGTTGGGTAGGTCACGACAATCTCAGTATCCCCTACCATAAAGTTCCCCGATTGTGTGTATTCACCTGTCCATTGACTACATAAGTCACTGCTCAAGTCAAAACCATCGGGAACACGACCATTATTATCACGCGGTAACAGTCGTCCTACAGGTGGGATCGAGTTGAAGGCGACGCTAGTACGCAACAAACGTGCATAGACCCACGCCTCACCGCCATTATAGTCGATCTTCAACCACTGCCGCCCATCCCACCTAGAGAAGAAATCGCCAGATCGTCCCCGAATCACCACTGACGAATTCAGGGGTAGCGCATCAATTTCGGCATAAGCGAAATCAGGTCCAACGCGTACCAGCGCGTTATCAATTGTCACAATACCGTAGATGGTGTCAGTCAGGGGTTCCTGTGCCAATGTTGGCACGATACTTAACATAAACACAGTCAGTACAAAACACAGTTTAAGATAGATATGCTGAAACCTAATCATAGTTGCCTCCGTGCTGTCCTATATATCTTCCAGTGTATACGATTTCAGCATATCGTATGGTGAGCAAAGGAAAACCGTATAGCAAACGTCAATCTATTTTGCCTACTAAGGACTTAGGGGCAAAAAATCTCAGAGCAACAGCAAGGCATTGTCAAGTTATTGAGGTGAAGATTGAGGAAGACGATGGAAAGTCAGAGAGAGGGTGAGAGTTATGCCATAGCACTGTCGCAGGTCTGGAAACAAATATCAAGCTGATCGCGATAGACGTCAGCTTGGGGTTTATGCTTTCTCGGATGGAAGTAGTGGTAAAGAATATCGAACATGGAAAAAATAGCTGTGCTTGTTGCGTTGATTTGAAATGTTGCATCCGTCGTTCACACCTACGAGTTGGTTGATGCGAATTCTCTGCCCGATTGTTCAACTGCTTGCTACAACGGTGTTCAACATCTGGTATCAAATCTCGGGAAATGATATTGTAGCTGCATAAGCCATCGGTCTCATCACTCTCGGTCGGACAGACGTTTTACCTAAAACTGCTTCAAAAAAGCGTTTGACAACCTTCGCATTACGCCGAGTTTGCATCAAGACATCTAACACCATACATTCGCTATCGCCCGCCCGCCAAAGTTAGTATCGCTGACCATTGATTGTGAAAAGACCTCATCGAGATGCCATTTATCCGTCGCTAGACAGCGTTTGCGGCGAATTGTTTGTGTAAAGTGCGGACTCAATTTATAGCACCATGCCCGAATCGATTCATGACTGACTATGATCCTACGTTTATGAAGCTACAGTTCGACATCGCGAAACCTAAGTGGAAACAATAAGTACAGCTGGACAGCGTGTCGAATAATTTCAGTAGGATAATGATGGTTCTTGAAGAGTTCTTTTGGGGGCATTCATTACACTATCATGCCACATATCTTCCTATCGCGCGATAACTTGACAACGCCCTATTCCTCTGAAATTCGACCATGTTGTAGCCTGATAACCTGATCAGCTTGTTTGACAACAAGCGAGCGATGTGATACTGCTAAACATGTCTTGCCTGATTCACGGATATGTTCCCATAGACTACGTTCAGTGTTCACATCCAGCGCACTTGAAATATCATCAAAGATTAAAAGATGTGGATCACGTACGAACATGCGCGCTGCTGCTGCACGTTGTCGTTGTCCACCACTTAGTTTTACACCACGTGGGCCCACAACTGTCTCTAAACCTTTGTCAAGTTGCCTGATATCTGTCGAAAGCACTGCCAGATCTATGGTGTGCATCAATTCACTGGATGTCGCTTCCCAATCAAGCAGGATATTATCGCGCAACTGGGCACTAAACAAATGTGGAATCTGTGGTGTGTAGGCACTCTTTGGCGGCACAAAAAATGTGCGTGGATCTGATACAAGTTGGTTATTCCAGTAGATTGCCCCGCTATTCATGGGTAATAAACCGAGTAAAACACGAAGTAATGTTGTCTTGCCACTCCCAACCTCACCGGTGATCACGGTTAATGTCCCTGCATGCAACGTCAGGTCAATATTGTAAATCCCATTCGCTGTATTGGGAAAAGTATATGTCATATTTTCGACGGACAGTTCTTCAAGTGGTGTGTGTAATTTCTTCTGACTTGTTGTGGTGGGTACTAAATCTACCCGCAAGAGATTTTTGTTATCGATGTCACTCAGCTCGCCCAACCGTTGAATTGACACACTAAGCTGATGATGCCGCGCTAATACCATACCTAAACGACCAATAAACCATGCCAGTTGTTCCAAATAATAGACAAATACAGCAAATGCTGCGACGGTGAAGGCGCCATTTTGTAAAAGGGGCGCACTGAGTAGTAATATCAATCCTGTAGATAAACTGGTTGAGTTATTAGAAATAGAAAATATCATTTGGCTGAAGACACGGTCTTTGAGTGCCGTATTGCGGCGGCTGATATTTAAGCTAGCGAAGTGCTGTGCAATGCTGTGTTCGCGTCCTGTTATTTTCACAGATTGCGCTGCACTAAAAATTTCACTGATAAATTCTGCGACTTGCGCGGCTTGCTGTTGGGTGGCATGACGATAGATCTCGATGCGTTGAGCAGATGCGCGTGCAATGAAAACGACAACCACTAACGGTAGTATGGCGATAATCGTTATAATTTGATTGATTTGCAGCATAGAGATAATTGCAACAATGGCGAAGAGTGTCAGCGCGATTGACTCATTCAGCCACAGGATGTGTTCAGGAATGTTGAGCGCATCACTGCGAAATCGACTGATCACATCACCTGTGGACTGATTGAGTGCTCGTGCACCTGGACGACGAAAGATTTTAGTTAGTAATATGTGTCGAATGTGTGCCGAGACCCGTTCTAGGAAGGGCGGGGTTGCCCAGACAAATAAATACTGCATCAGGTTCCGCAACAGCCGTACGCCAAACAAAGCGATTATCAGTGTGATGATAGTATATGTAACATTACCGCTCAGCGTATCGAAGAATGCACCTATTACTAATGCTTGCGCTTGAATTAGCAACATAAAGACTGTCATACTCAGAAAATGAATGATCCAAAAAACAGGCTGTTGCCGAATACTGTCCAATATAATGCGCCAAGATGTCATACTAATTCTTCTCCTTGCCCAACTTTTAGTAATTGATTGAAGTATGAAGTTATTTGCGTGCGTAACTCATTGGGCGTGCCCTGTTCGATGACATGACCATCTTCAAGAATTAATAGTTGATCTGCCTGTTCGATAGTCGTCAGACGATGCGCAATGATAATGACTGTGCATCCCTGTAATAATTGTGTGGTTGCGCGCTCAATATGGCGTTCCGTGATTGGGTCGAGGCGTGAAACAGCCTCATCGAAAATTACCAGTTCAGGATTGAGCAAAAAGACACGAGCAAATGCCAATAATTGTGCTTGCCCACCAGATAACTCGGCATCACCTTTCAAAACTGTATCTAATCCTTGGGGCAAGGTACCAAACCAATCCTTGAGGCCGATTTGTTCTATGATCGTTCGCAATTGTTCATCTGGAATATTTTTATCGAAGAATGTTAAATTATCGCGGATAGTGGCTCGGAATAATTGCACATCTTGGGTGACAATCCCGACTTTTTTACGGAGTTGATCGAGGTCATAATCACGCAAGTCAATCCCATTGAGTCGAACACGACCACTTGTTGGATCATAGAGGCGTACAATCAAACGACTGAGGGTTGTTTTGCCGCTACCCGTGTGCCCGAGTAGCCCAAGTGTCTTACCAGCAGGAAGCTCAAATGTGATATTGTGCAGGACATCATCTCCTGTTGTGTTATCATCCAATTGATAGGCAAAATTTACATTATCAAAATTTAAAGTGGGAGCGGCGTTCGGTAGTATAAGTGTGCCAGCATTGATAACGCGATTAGGCGTTTCAAATAACTCTGTGATGCGTTGAATATTGGCATTGATTTGTTGAAATCGTTCAATCTGAAATGACAGTTGACGCAGAGGATTGGTCAACAAAATTGTATAGCTCATGATGAGATAGGCAACGCCAATCGTAATAACGTTATTCTGAAAAAGGTTATAACCTAGCGAAAACGCAATGGCAAAGCCCAGTGTGAGTGTTAATCCTGCAACAACTCCCAGAATCATACTACGTATTTGTGATTTTGTATGAGCTGTTTCAACAGCTTGCTGATTCTGGGTTGATTTGGCGAATACATAACCGAATGCTCCATTAGCCTGCAAATCCTCGGTTGCTGCGAGATGTTCTTCTAATGTGCTGAATAACTCTGTGCGACTATTCCGAAATGCTTTGACAGCAGGTACTGCAATGTTTCGCAAGCGATACAGTATCCAAACTGTGAACACCGCAAAACCCGCCATCGCCAGACCAATGCGCCAATCTTCAACGAGTAGAACGCCCAATATAGCAATCACAAGCACAATATTGCCCAAAATAATAATCATAAACCTTGAAAAGAATTGAGCAACCTGTAAAACATCGGTATCGATGCGCTCGACCAATTTCCCTGGGGTTGTGTTGTTATGGAAAGTCATATCCAATTGCAAACAATGCAATGCGAGATCTGCACGTAATTGATTGGTCGCTGTCCAAGATAACCATTCGCCAACATATGTCGCCGCAACACCGAGCACCTGTGCAACGATGGCAAGTGCAATGAAACTTACAGCTGCAATTTGCAATATGCTTGCATCGACACCTGTATTAGCAGCATCAATGATATATCGTGTTATTTGTGGAACAGCGACTTGTAACCCAATATTGACTAGCAAAATTATCATTAATAGGGCGAATTGTGCTCGATAGTCTTGAATATAGCGCCAGAGTAGGCGCAAGGCTCCGCTCATGGAACTTATCTCCTATACAGTCATATAGAAGTCTCATTCTACTTTAGCAATAACAGTCGATTAGACCTATGCAACAAGAGTTATAGTGAGGGTTATAGGAGTGGCAGAACACGCTCGTGGGAGATCGCTTCAACACGGTTTGAAACACCAAGTTTACGATAAATATTGTTCAAATGTTGCTTGACAGTCCCCGTTGCGATGCCAAGCTGTGAGGCAATTTCTTTGTTTTGTAATCCAAGTGCAACCGCATGGATAATTTCTGCCTCGCGTGTGGTCAATAATTCAGATGTGTCCAACTGATAAAATTTCAGCATTGCTTCAAAAGCGGTTTCTAAGTTTAAATTTGCGGATGGTGGTGTCAACGCTTCTACGCTTGGAGATTCGCTAATCAGCATGCGCGACAGCCAGAAATTGGGAACTTTGTTGCTATATGTGACAACTGTTTGCCACCATGTCGAGTGGTCTTCAATGCGTGTAGCGATATACAAACAAATCAACATCTGCAAAGGCTTGAGGGTCTTAGTTGTTTCGTACGCATACGTGCGTAAGTATACACGGGCATCACTTAGCTTTCCTTGACCAAGTGCAATCAGCGACCATAGTTCTGCATATCGCTGTAAGGGGTCAATCTTAGTGAGTTTTGTCGTTGCCTCCGCATAATTCTTATTTAAGATTGTGTGTAAAATCAATGGATACAATATGCGTTTATCCTGCACATTAGGCGGCAAATGTGCTGTTTGTTGTCTCACAATGGTATCAATTTGCTGGAGTGCATCATCATTGCCCATAAGCAAGTGTAAGCTCATCAAGTTCTGGGCACTGTATAGATACCGCCCCCAATTGCCCATTGATTGCTGAATATCAAATGCCTGACCATAATAGCGTACTGCCTGCGCGTATTGATGCTTTGAAGTTGCCACATCACCCAAGCCCATCAATGCCCCTGCTGCGCCTTCATCATCACCAATTGTCGAGCCAATTTGATAGCTTTTTAGATACTTATAATGTGCAGCATCGAGATTTCTTTCACTACGCTCTACGTGACCCTGTAGTCGCATTAATTGCACCAATTGATAGCGGTCATTTAACTGGCGATAGATTGTTGAGCCGCGTTGCCAATAAGCGCGTGCCTGTTTATACTCGCCACTTAAAAATGCGATGTGTCCTAAACATCGCCAAATTAGCGCTTGTACATCGAGAATTTGCCATGATTCCGCTTTTGTCAGTGCTTTTTGTAATTTCTCAGTATCTGATGGCAGATGTAGTTGCTGATGCCATTGTTTAACAAGGATGCTGTGAGCAAGCAGCAGAACCTCTTCCAGTGTTTCAATATTCGCGTTAGTCATCACCTGCTCAAATAAGTGAATACCTTCCTGCCGATGACGCATCATCACGGTCAGGCTCAATGCAGTCGCTGAATTTGCTAGTGCCTGATAGTCGCCGAGTCGATAGGCAGTCATCCATGCCAATTGGATATTCTCAAACCTACTCATGATACGATCAAGTGCGACTTTCTGATCGCCTGTTTTCAGTTCAGTCTCGTGCGCGCTTAACCAGTTTAAATAATATTTGGCATGATGTTTTTCAAGGGTTTCACGTTCAGTAGATGTGAGCTTTTCTATCACAAATTGCTTGACAAGTGGGTGTAATCTGTAGCCTTGTTCATGATGCTGTATTAGAGATTGATCTATCAGTGCATACAAACAACTCATCATCTCATAGTTCATTGCTGTGATGAAATCGAGTGAGAAATATCCCTGACATATCGACACTGTTTTGAGCAAGTGCTGTGCATCATCTGATAAGTTTTGCCATGTTGTAGAAATGATATGCGCGATACTCTGGTGACGATTTTTCTGATCTTGGGATGTTGCTGTTAAGGTTGCTAAATTTTGATGTATCTGGGTGAGAATATCATCTAATGATATGACTCGCGCCCACCCAGCAATAAGTTCAAGTGCTAATGGATGTCCTTCTGTTAGCTCACAGATTTTCAGGATGGATGTCTGATTGGCTTCTATATCAAATTGTGGAAAAACACGCTGGATCTGATTAATTAAAAGCTGAGCTGCAGGAGATGTTATACTATCATAATGTAAGCCTTCCAATGGTAATAAATGCTCGGTCCGCAGTTGTAATGGGCACCGTGATGTTACCAATAGACGAATTGTGTAAGATGATTCTAGCAACCGATTAAGCCACACTGCATCTGCTACTAGATGCTCGAAATTATCTAATACAATTAGGGCATCTAAATCATGAAAGTAAGAGGCGAGGTTATTTTCAGAGACTCCATTCTGCAAATCTCCATCAAGTAATGCAGTGATAACTGTTGCAATGAGATCATCTTGATATTCAAGATCAATCCAGATGACTTGTTGAGCTATATTATCAGTAAATTGCTGGGCTAAAGCGGTTTTGCCCGTACCACCTAATCCTGTTATGGTGACAAGGTTTGTCTTCTTATAGAGTTGTTCGATATGCTGTAGTTCACTGACACGCGCAATTGTTACTGCCATCTTGTTGCCAAGCTAAATTAATGTGGTAAGCATATTCTAGCATACATTCAGAACTACATTCTCTATGTTATTGTTGAATTAGACTACATTTTCAGCAGCAAAATAGGTTTACATAAGCGGACTTTTGACAAGTTATTTGTGATATAGTGGCCTAGGGAAATTTCTGGCGTACCTCATAATTACCCCTTGTAAGCAAGTTAATGCGATAATTGTGGTAAATGAATTTGGTTCACGCGATAGAACCTTTTGGAGTTGTAAATATGCGTAACTGGATGTTGTTAGTAATTTTGTTTCTTGTGCTACTCGTATTAAGCACACAAGCACAGGATCAAGCCGAACCAATTTACTTAATTGAAGACGGCGTAGTTTACCAATGGATATCGGATACAAATCTGACCGAGATTGCTACACTGTCGCTAGATAATATCGAAGCAACTAGCACTTCGCCGGATGGTACTCGCTACATCATCAAAGTCCGCACCGATGAAGCCTTGCAAACGATTGAGGAACAATGTCCATGCGGTGGGACAAATTGGCCAAGCGATTTTTTCCTGATTGATCTGACCGACACCGCCCCGACACCAATGCAAATTACCACACAGCCTGACGGTGCAAGGACATTTGAGCAGATTGTTCGTAGCCGTCCAATCTGGTCACCAGATAGTAACATGATCGCATGGACAGAGGGAGTAGAAGTGGGTGATTTATATATCTACGACTTTACAACAGCCGAAACACGCATCCTTGCTGAAGACATCCCTGCGCAGAATCTAGTATCGTCCCCCGTGGATATTCTTCTTTGGACGGACGCCGGAATCGTCATAGAAACTGTTGAATATGATGATAACTTGTTGCCGCTACCGAGCACATATACCGTCTACGCATTGGATGGTAATATACTCGAAACCCCTGCTCTACCTGGTGCGGAAGTCGCCCGTATACTGGCGTACACTGGGGATATACCGCTACTTTTGAGCTATGAGGCATCGCTGAACCTACAAACAGGTGAACTCATCGCCACACCTCCCGTAGGCGAATTGCTGATCGTCGCCGTCAATAACCGGGAGGCATCGTTGCGCGTGGGTCAGCCAGTGCTCGGAGACGAGGATATTATCACCCGCCAAATTACTGACTCGGACGGGACAGAGGTCGGCGTATTTAGCAGTGCAGATAACCAGTATTTTTACCGCATCTCACCTACTGGGCGCACCATCTTCACACGGGATAGTGGCGATACACTGTGGTTCTGGCGTTCAGAGTCCGAGGGCGGCGCATACACTATCGAGTCCGATATAAATGTCGCTGCATGGGGGCGGTCAGTGCGGATATTTGTCCCCGGTGGGCGCAGCCTCATCGCTGCAGGACGTTGTGACCTTTCCGAATTTGGCTTTCGTTTGGGTTCCAGCAGCAACGGTTACGTTGCCGATAGTACCGCCAATAATGTGCGTTCAGAACCCGATTCCGATGCCGAGTTGATCGGGCAAATCCCTGCTGGAGATTGGTTCGTAATGACAGGCAATGCGCCAGTGTGTGCTGACGGCTTCGCATGGTGGGAGGTTGAATATGGCAATTTCACCGGATGGACAGCTGAGTCAGGATCAGATGGCTATTGGCTTGTGCCGGGATGTCCGCCGGGTGGATGTACGCGCGGGTAATCATTGTGGATCGCCCCGTAAAAACCGCCCGTTTCAACGGTGGGATATAAGGAGCTTCTTAAGTGCTTTAGCTGATCAAAGATGGTAGTTTATGTATAATCAGTCTACTGAATTTGATATATGAAAATCAAACAACCTATCAAGCAGTGCCATAGTTTGTGGACACGTTCGAAATTGATTCTGTTGCAAGAATTTGTTGAATAAATGGCAAGCAAAGGAAACTCAGGTTTTAGTAGAGTTTAGGCAGTTAGACCAAAAAGTTGGGAGATGAACTTATTTTGTGAGTGACTATTGTGTTTTTCTGCTTGCGTAACTTGTCCTTTGCGAATCATGTTCATGGCTTCGTAACCTTTTAGGGTTCGCCATACCGTTTGATAGGAGACGAATCCTAAGCCCGGTTTGACTCGTCGCTTGATGAAGCGATGATCTTGTTCAATGCGATTATTCAGATACTTGCTGGCCCGATATTGATACTCCTCAGACAACAGTTTATCTTGTTTGAGATCATCGATGGCTGGAGGATACGACGCATTCTTATCGACCGTAATCACTCGAGGATGGGTCACATGTGATTGAACTAAAACCTTTCGGAAGAAGCGCTTCGCGGCTCGTTTACTGCCAGTTTGATTCAGCAGAAAGTCAAGTATTTGACCGCGGGAACCCACAGCACGATAGAGATACATCCACTGACCTCGTACTTTGACATAAGTTTCATCAACTCGCCAGGAATCATTACTTTTGTTCAGGTAAGGTTGCATCCGCTTCTCTAACTCGGGTGCAAAGCGTTGTACCCGTCGATAAATAGTGGTGTGAGCAACGCTCAAACCACCCTCCAACATCATTTCTTCTAAATCACGATAATTGAGTGCGTAAGGCAAATACCATCTCACACACAATACAATGATCTTGCCTTCGTAATGATCCCATTTGAAAGGATTTCCCATAGATTCCCAGTATCAATGTATTAGTTCAGTCAAAGACTGGAGATCATAATTCAACCATCTCTTCTTTGCAACAGAATCAATAAACGTGCCGCCATCTCCAAACAGGGCAATGTACGATTGCGACCTGGACTTTACATGCCTGCTATCGTTGCCAAATGTTGGAATCCACCCTGTCGCACTTTTGCTCAAAGACTTGAGCAAAAACACAAGCACGTTAGAGTTATTGTCGTTGCTGTCATGCGCAAGTTAGTTCACCAAATCTATGCTATTCTTAAATCCGGGCAACCCTTTGACCCCTATTATGAACACATCACTTGACATTCAAGACGGTATCTACGGGGTTTCAACACATATCATTCCCTCACTGAAAGGCAGTGTTTACCGGCTGTTGAGGATTTTATATTCTGGAAAAGGTGTGAATTCAATTCCAGTTGGCTATGCAAAACAAGAACAAGTGGGCAGAAATCAAGCAATGTTTGACCGCCATAAATGGGGCGACACGTCAGCTGAAATTGCTCGTGATTTTGGTATTTCTATTTTCCGAGTGCATCAAATTGTCTCTAATCTCATCACAAAACAATAGTAATTGATGGGTTACGTCTATGATAATGCGGCTGTACTTTCACGTATTATAAGTTCAGGCATTAAGAGTTTTTGTTCAAGTGTTGTGGAACGATCTTCCAATAGTTGACCAAGGTAGCGAATTGCCTCGCGCCCCAGTATGTTGAAATCCTGACGGACAGTTGTTAATGGTGTATGCAAGAATCGTGAAAAATGGGAGTCGTCATATCCAACAATTGATACATCTTCTGGGATTCGTAACCCTTCATGGCGCAAACGCTGGATTGCCCCCAAGGCAACAGCATCATTGACACAAACAAGCGCGGTGAATTTCATGTTGTTAGATAACAATCGTCCTACAGTCTCGTATCCAGCTTCAGGAGAAAAGCCATATTCAATTATCATATTAGTATCTAGCCCGTGGTGTTGCATTGTTTTCACAAATGCGCGATGCCGAAGCTCTGCATCAAGTCGTGTCTCGATTGTTCCAGCAATGTGGCATATATTGTGATGCCCAAGCTCAATTAAATGTTCGACTGCACATTGAACACCATACATCGGATCATAAATGACCGATGGAATATGCGCATCAATATGCGAGTTCATTAAAACAAGAGGGGTATCATGGGTGAGTGATTTGATTTGTTCATAAGTGATAAACGAATGGGGTGTAATCACAACAATTCCATCGATCATCTGTGCTCGAATGGTATTAAATTTTTGTATTAAGTTGTCTTCACTATTGGGGTCAATGGAATAGAAGGAAAGCGTATAGCCAAGACGACTTGCTTCAGTGTCCATTGCTTGTATAGGTACAGGGTGGGAAGCATTTAATGTTACGATCCCTAGACTTTTTGATTGATCCGCTCGTAACCCGCGAGCCACAAGGTTTGGTGTGAAGTTTAGATGCCGAATTGAGCGTTCTACTTTTTCTCGTGTGGATTGCGCAACGTTGTCACTGCCGTTAATTACCCGAGATACGGTTTTGGGGGATAAGCCACTGTGATGTGCGACATCATAGATTGTGACTTTACTTTTCTTCTTCAATACAGGACTCCTTCATCGTGCTATATCATAGCGGATGACAAACAATTTGTACAACCTGTACGCATTTTCTTGACATGATTTTTCTTTTAGCATACACTAAATGACATCGATGTCACAAGATTTTTTCTTTTATGTTTTTAATGACATCGATGTCATATATGTCGTTTTGCTCACGGCAATAAAAAATATTGTTTAACTTATAGATTTGTTAGGAGAAAATATGCCTTCAAAACGTAAGATTTCACGTCGCAGTTTTTTGAAAAACACAGCAATCGGTGGCTTAGGGTTGTTCTTTGCATCGAAGGGGCTTCATTTATCTGCACAGGATGCTAGTGTGATCAATATTATGGGTTCTGGTGCGGACATCACAGGCGATGCTACTACTTTCCGATGGGTCGATAGTGGTGACCAGAAAGCAGTTTTCTGGAACGCATTTTTTGAAAAATACATGGAAACCTATCCCAACGTCACGGTGCAATATGATGCGCTACCATGGAATGAGATTGCACAGGTTGTGCCATTAGGTGTTCGTAATGGTACTGCCCATGATGTTTTCCAACGTCCACTTGCTGTTTCACTGGCACAGGCGGTTAATGAAGGTTGGGTCGCAGCATTAGATGATGTTATCCCTAATTTTGAAGACTGGAAAGCAGGCTTCCCAGACGGTGTATTTGTTGAAGGTATCACAGGATTTGATGGCAAGACCTACTCATTCCCAGCAACCTCGAACAAACGCTATGGTACACACATTCTCTATAATGTTGAATATCTTGAGGAAGCTGGTGTAGATCCGACTGCTGGACCACTTTCTGCTGATGAGTTTGTTGCAGCTGCTCGTACAATTACGGAAAATGGTGCAGGACAATATTATGGCTTTATTATGGGTGGCAATCAGGTCAATCGCTGGGGAAACATTGTTGATGGGTTTGCGCGTATGGCAGGTGCAATCAGCATGCAAGTTGGTAATTTCCAAGTAGATCTCAGCACAGGTATGGTACCTTATACTGATCCACGTTATCGCGAGGCGATTGATGTGCTTTTGCGCTTGCGTGATGACGGTAGCGTCTTCCCAGGTACATTGTCGATGAATGCTCCAGAAGCCCGCGCACGTATGCCACAAGGCGCGGCGGGTATAATTTTACAAGGTCCATGGAATATTCCGATCTGGTTGCGTGAAAACCCAGAATTCAATTTTAATATTGCATCACAACCTTTGCTTGATCCCGACACGCTAGTACCGTTGACCGTCGGTCCGGGTGGGGACAACGAAATTCATATTTATTCTGAGGCTAGCGATGCTAATAAACAAATCGCAGGTGACATCTTCTACTACCTCGGTACACAAGAAGGTCAAGTCGCGTGGGCGACATTGGTTGGTGCAGCAGATCCTGCGATCTTCGCATCGGCAATCGAAGAAGCGAATATGAATCCACTTGAACGTGACGCGCTATTGATGTTCAACGAACAAATTCGCGTTGGACCAAGTCCAATTGTTCGTAACCGCGACACTGCAATGGTCAACCTAGAATTCCAACCTGTCACACCAAGTCTGGCAGAAACTGTTCAAGGTATCTACACTGATCAAATCTCCGACATTGACGCGGCACTGCAAGATCTGAATGATCGTGCCGAAGCTGAACTTGACCGCGCGATTGCAGCCGCAGTTGAAAAAGGTGCAAATGTCTCACGCGATGACTATATCTTCCCGAACTGGGATGCAAATGTAGATTATGGTGAAGCTCAATACGCTGAACTTTAATCCTTGTTATAATCAGAATACATGGTTGTGATTTATGTGGGGGCACTATAGTGTGCTCCCATGGATTAACCCCTTTACAACCAAATGATTGCGTGTATTGGGTTAATGAACATTCGCCAGTATACGTCCATATGGGTATATCCTTAAACCAAATCCACATTGCAACCGACCTAAATAGTATTATTTGAGGAGATTGTTTTGTCTGTTATTTCCCCATCAAACGTTGCATCGGACTCATTGACACGTCCCAAACAGGGCGGTATTTGGAAAAGCATCAAGAAGAATAGCTGGATCTATGTGTTCATGATCCCTTCGCTGGTCTTGACAGCATTGTTCACGCTTTACCCTATTTTTGCATCAGCATATTTTTCATTATTCCAGTGGTCAGGTTTTACAGCAGACCCGTTTTACATAGGCTTCCAGAATTTTGAGCAGGTCGTTGTCGACTCACAATTTTGGAATGCGTTCAAGAATTCCTTTATTTTCATGCTCACCAGTGTACCCATTAAGCTGACACTGGCACTGGCTATCGCAATCGTTTTGAATGACCGCGCGTTACGGATGGCTCCTGTTTTCCGTACCATGTTCTTCATCCCTGTGATTACAACCACCGCGATTGTTGGCATTGTGATGACGTTTATTATGAGCCCCTTTAACGGACCGATCAATATGACACTAATGGATCTCGGCATTATTGCACGCCCGATTGATTTTCTGGGTGATCCTAAATCATCGTTATTTTCTGTAGTTGGGGTCGAAATCTGGAAGTGGCTCGGTAATCCAATGATTTACTGGTTAGCAGCACTCCAGACGATACCACCGTCGTTGTATGAAGCAGCTGAAGTCGATGGAGCAAATTGGTGGCGTAAATTTGTCTATATTACGTTGCCTATGATTAAGCCATTTGCCATTATCATTATTCTTATTACGGCTGTTGGTACATTGAATGTGTTCGCACTTGTTCAAACTATGACTGGGGGCGGCCCATTCTTCTCAAGTGAAGTAATGGAAGTGTATATCTATAGAACGGCATTTGGTGCATCCAATAGTATGACCTTGCCACGTATTGGATACGCATCTGCGGCGGCGATGTTCTTCGGCATCTCCGTGATGTTTATTGCGGTCTTACAAGCAGTTGCTGCACGCTGGGCAAACAAAGAACGTGCAGGTTTTGCAGCTGCAGAGACAACAGGAGATGAATACTAATGGCGATCAAAGCACAACCTTTAACTACGCCGGCACAGCATCAACGTAAGATGGAGATTAAAGCAAAACATCTACGTGAAATTGTGACAACGATTATCCTGACACCATTTGCTCTGCTATGGGTCTATCCCTTCTTGTGGATGGTGAGTGCGGCATTTAAGACTAATAATGAAATCTTCCAATCTGGGACTAATCTGATTGCTGCTAATCCAACCTTCGAGAATTTTGAACGGGCGTGGGTACAGGCAAATATCAGCCAATACTTTATGAATACTGTCATTATTGCAATTGGTTCGGTGGTTTTGGTAGTCGTATCAACATCAATGATGGGGTATGTCTTGGGGCGATATAAATTCCCAGGTAAACGACTCATCATTGGAATCTTCGTCGCGACTGTATTCTTGCCGAAGGGCTACACAATCATCCCGATCTTTGAGTTGATTAGTAGTCTTGGTTTAGATGGGTCATTGTTTGGTGTGATTCTAGCTCAGAGTGGTGGAGCCAATATCATCTTTATTCTGTTGTTTGCCGGATATTTTAGTCAATTACCTAAAGAAATCGAGGAGGCGGCCATTGTCGACGGTGCAGGATTCCTGCGCGTTTTCGTACAGATTATGCTCCCACTATCCAAGCCCGTGATTGCCACTGTTGTGATTATGCAATTCATCGCAAGCTGGAACGACTTCTTGCTTCCACTTGTACTGACATTGGCACGCCCGGATCTACGTACTTTGTCGGTAGGGATGTACGCATTCCGTGGTGAGTACTTCACTGATTGGAGTGGGATGGCGGCAGCAGCAACGATTGCGATTATTCCTGTGATTCTTGTATTCCTTTCGATGCAACGCTACTTTATCGAAGGTATTGCTGGCGCAGTTAAGAGCTAGGCGGGACATTAAAATGACGCAACCCAACTTTCTCATCATCATGTCGGATGAACATGCCCCAATGTACAGCAGTGTATATGGGCATCCCATCGTAAAAACACCGAATATGGAGTATCTGGCAGAAGCCGGCGTTACCTTTGATGCGGCTTACTGTAACTCGCCCTTGTGTATGCCATCGCGCATGTCGTTTATGACAGGGCGATTCATCAATAAAATTGGTGCGTGGGACAATGTGACTCCTCTGCGTCCTGATGCTGTCACATGGGCACATCGTTTACGTGAAGTCGGATATGATGTTGTCTTATCAGGTAAGCAACACTTTGGGGGTGCAGATCAATATCACGGTTTCCAGCAACAGTTGGCACGCGATTTGCATTCTGAACGCTATCACCCGATCTACACTTGGGATAATGGTATTATTCCAGCGGAAAAACCATGGCAAGCAGTGTACGAAGCGGGTGCAGGCTCGACAGAAGAGCTGGAAGTCGATGAACTTGTCCAAGACAAGGCACTTGCATATCTGCGTGATTCTGCCCGACTTGATAAACCATGGGCATTGAATGTCTCGTTTATTGCGCCGCACTTCCCTCTGATTGCACCACAGCGATTCTGGGATATGTATACTGTGGACGATATAGATTTGCCCGAGATACCAGACAATCATCTAGAGAATCTACATCCAGTATATCAACGTTTACGGGAAATGTTTGGATTTCCAATGTTTCCAGATGACATAGTTAGGCAAGCGCGTGCTGGATACTATGCGCTGATTACATATCTGGATGAAAAAATTGGTCAACTAATCGATACTCTTAAAGCGACAGGGCAATACGAAAATACGGTTATCATCCATACTAGTGATCATGGTGATATGAACGGCGAGCATGGAATGTGGCGTAAGTCAAATTTCTACGAAGCTTCTTCGAGAGTTCCATTGCAAGTTGTTTGGCATAACCAAATCACGGGAGGACAGCGATTTTCAGAGGTGGTATCACTTGTTGATGTTGTTGCAACGATTTGTGATATTGCTGGAGGTGACTCTAGTTTACCATTGGATGGCGATCCTTTACTCCCACTGATGACTCAGGGTGATTCAGATTGGAAGGACGAAGCCTTTAGCGAGTATCTCGCACATGGTGTTGATCGCCCTATGGCGATGCTCCGTCGCGGACGCTATAAACTGAACTATAGCTGGAATGATCCCGTTGAATTGTACGACTTGCAGGATGACCCGAACGAATTTGACAATCTTGCAGATAGTCAAGATCATCAAGCTATCATCATGGACATGACACAGCGTTTATTGTCGGATTGGAATCCCGAAGCTCTAGATCAACAGGTGCGTGCCAGCCAGCGCAATCAGCGATTTATCGAGGAATTACTAGGCATCTCGTGGCGTGAATCTCATTGGTAAGCCATTATTAGTTACACCAACGAAAGAAAAATCATATGACAAAACTCAATGTTTTGCTTATCACATCAGACCAACAACATTGGAATACATTGGGACAATTCAACTCTGAAGTGCAGACTCCAGCACTCGATAAACTAGCAGAGCAGGGTACAACTTTTACTCGTGCATACTGTCCCAACCCAACTTGTACCCCTACACGTGCAACACTTATTACAGGTAAGTATCCGTCACAACATGGCGCGTATTCTCTTGGTACCAAAGTTCCAGAAAGTGAACCTACCGTTGGCGATTTACTGCACAAGAATGGCTACCGCACTGCGCTAGTTGGCAAAGCGCACTTCCAGCCTTTACGTGGAACAGATGACTTCACGACATTGGAATCTTATCCTCTTCTGCAAAATTTGGATTTCTGGCAAGATTTCGACGACCCATTTTACGGTTTTGATCATGTGGAACTAGCACGAAATCACACAGATGAGGCCCATGTTGGACAGCACTATGCACTATGGATGGAAGAAAAGGGACTGGACAATTGGCGCGATTATTTCCGCAGTCCAACAGGAAATAATGATAGCCAGCGTCGTAAATGGCTCATCCCTGAACGCTATCACTACAACGCATGGATTGCTGAGCGCACGAATTCACTCATCTCACAGTACAACGATAACGACCAGCCCTTCTTCATGTGGGCGAGCTTCTTTGACCCGCACCCGGCTTATCTTGTTCCAGAACCGTGGGATACCATGTACGACCCCAACGAGGTGACTGTGCCGGCCCTCGCCCCCGGTGAACATGATAAAAATCCGCCGCACTTACAGATGACACAAGAAGAAAACCCAGATTTTTCAGTTTATCAAGAGCCAAATGGCAGTGGTTGTCATGGGTTCCATTCGCATTTACATGATCGTGAGGAACTGGCAAAAGATATCGCCTGCTATTATGGGATGGTCAGTTGTATGGATAAATACATCGGGCAGATCGTTGATCATCTGGATAAGCTAGGTCTTGCCGAAAACACCTTAGTAGTATTTACTAGCGATCATGGTCATTACTACGGACATCATGGACTTATTGCAAAAGGACCGTTCCACTATGATGATGGAATCCGCGTACCGATGATAGCCCGGCTACCCAATAAAATTCCAGCTGGCGCACTCAGTCATACTTTGCAGTCACTAGTTGATTATGCTCCGACATTCCTTGAATACTGCGAATTTGACATTCCTGAAGATATGACAGGCATTAGCCAACTGGATATTTGGCAGGGTAATGAATCTAATGCACGTGAACATGTCATCATCGAGAATCATCATCAACCGACCACCATCAATATGCGAACGTATATCGACACGCAGTATAAAATGACGATGTATTATGGACGGGATTATGGGGACATCTTTGACTTACAAAATGACCCCGATGAACTAAACAATCTATGGTCTGACGAAGGCTTGCGTAACGAATTGATGGAGAGGTTCTTACGTGCCGAGATACTCAAAGAAGAACCACTGACAGAAACTGCCAAACAACTCGCTCACAAATCAGAATCGATGTACATCAAGAGCTACAATACTGGACGCTATCAGATTAACTTTGATCCTGAGCAATCGCAATACGAACTGTTTGATCTATTTGATGATCCTGCGAAATACAATAATCTGTGGGACAACATCGATTTTGTGTCAGAACGGGCGCATATGGTACGTGCACTACTTTTCGGTCGTTGGGGTATGGAGCCTATTTGGATGCCACGTGTGGCTGGGGCATGATAAGGCAATGATGAGGAAGAGGTGAAACCTACTCCATAAACATTTAAATTGACCTTCTTTCACTAAAGGATAATTACTATGCGTTTGTTGTATATTGACATAGACAGCCTGCGTCCCGATCATCTGGGCTGTTACGGCTACCATCGAGACACTAGCCCTAACATAGATGAATTTGCACAAGATGCAACTCGCTTCACCAATGTATATATTTCTGATGCGCCATGTTTACCCTCGCGGACGGCATTATGGAGTGGGCGAAATGGCTTTCACACAGGCGTAGTCAATCATGGTGGGGTGGCATCACAACCTTATATTGAAGGGCGTGAACGTGGACATCGGGATGTCTTCAGTAATACCGGATGGATGCAGGCGCTGCAAACGTTGGGTATGAGGACAGCGACGATCAGTCCATTTGGACAACGTCACGCTGCATGGCACTGGTACGCTAATTTCAACGAAATCTATAATTCAGGCAAGTCTGGCATGGAAACGGCAGATGAAGTTGTCCCAACAGCTTTAGATTGGCTAGAGCGTAATGGACAAGCGGATAACTGGTTTCTTCATGTTAATGTATGGGATCCACATACCCCGTTTCGTACACCAATGGAATACGGTGAACCCTTTGAAAATTCGCCAATTCCTGAGTGGATGACCGAAGATGTTTGGCAAAAATGTTGGGATGGATTTGGTCCCCATAGTCCTCAAGAACCGAATGGTGTTGTTCCTCGTCCGTGGCCTGAATATCCACGCAATCCTGACTTGATTGATTCTATGAGCGAAGTAACTCGTTGGTTTAACGGATACGATACGGGTATTCACTATGCCGATATGTGGGTAGGTAAAATCTTTGATAAGCTCAAAGATATGGGCATCTACGAGGAGATGATTGTTGTCATCAGCGCAGATCACGGTGAGAACATTGGTGAACTCAATGTCTGGGGGGATCATCAAACAGCAGATCAGATTACATGTAATGTACCTCTCATCATCCGCTATCCTGGCATAACTGATGGGACACGGGTTGATACCGCGTTGCACTATCATTATGACTGGGCGGCGACCATTATTGATTTGCTCGGCGGTGAAGTCCCTGATAACTGGGATGGTAAATCATTCGCAGATGCGTTTAAAACTGGCTCTGAATCTGGTCATGAGTATGTTGTTGTGAGCCAAGGAACATGGGCATGTCAACGTGGTGTTCGTTTTGTGCATGAAAGCGATGATTATATTTGTTTGCGAACCTATCACGATGGCTATAAGAACTTTGAACCAATTATGCTCTTTAATCTGACATCAGATCCATATGAACAACATGACGTAGCCGCGACATATCCTGAGTTAGTTAACAAAGCAATGGCATATCTTGCAGACTGGTATCATCAACAAGTGATTACTGGCACAAATGATGTTGACCCACTCATGACAGTGATTCGTGAAGGCGGACCATTTTATACTCGAGATCGTTTACCTGAATACATCAAACACTTAAAGGCAACTGGTCGTGCACATTTTGCTGATATGTTAGTTACAAGACATTCTAGCGAACTGTAAGCTGATATTCCAGGACTGAACTGATCTGAAAACAATGCACACAAAGTTTGTCTCATAAACTAAAGTTTTAAATAATACATCGCCTACTAAACTCAGAGTAGTTCACTCCCTTAGGATATGATTACCGTAGACCAAAATTGTCCCTATAATAAATTTGATCTTTCATCGTAACAAAAAAGAAATTGGTTAGGATACCCCCATATAAGTGATTTATTACACAAATATATATAGATTGTTGGAGTATTTGTCATCAAAACTCTATGATATTAGACGACTTATTTATCTAGTATATCGACCTTCTCTGAGCTGTTTCCTCTCGGTTGTGCCAAGTAGTGTCGAATATCTTCATCAATGACTATGGGTTAAACTCGGGTTCACGAATACAATTCTCATCCTCTTCTCTTTCCAAGTCCAGTTGACTTTGTTGAACAAATCCACGAGATAAGGTCTCATCAGTTAACTCAACCTCGAAAAAATCAGTATTAGGGATCTTATAAACGATCTTTATAAGTTCATCTCCGGATAGAGTCGCAACAACAACTGATTCATTATTTGGAGAACTATAAACGCTAACATTATCAATAGTGTTTGCAAATGGTTGACACCTGTCAAGATTTGTTACTCCGAGATTGTTGTCACGTGTTGGGGGATCAAATGTATCAGGAAGTGACATGATAGAGATGTTTGTATCAAAACTATCAGAGGTGATAAACCCAGTATCGCCACTCGTTGTTATAATTTCTACAAAGTCTCCCGGTCCAGTTCTCCCAATTAACTCTACAACATCACCAACTTCCAACGTACCTAATTCAGCTCGGTTTTCTGGATTGTCAATATACGTGGTAGCAACTCTGATTATACCCGTTGGAATTATATTAGTAGTTGCTTCAGCTGTGGATGTGGCATCTGTGCTCAACTTTAAATTGACTTGTGTCTGTAATACAAAAATAGTGTTTTCGTCTTCATTACCTCTAAATAATATCGTAGCTACTACACCTAGAAGAACAATAATGACTCCCAAAAACATCAAAGCAAGGCGTTTTTCACGATTATTAGTTTGGAGAGAATCATTTGTTATGCGAGAATTATCCGGTTGAATACCCAGTACAGTACTTTTGTATTCGCTAATAGTTTGGATCGAATGTGGATTCGGAGCATCCATTCTTACAAGTGTTTGTGTCTTTAGATCGTTAGAGTACATTGCATTAGTTATCTGTGTGACGAACTCGGATGCTGATTCATAACGCTCTTCAGGGGCTTTTGCAAGACCTTTCAGAAGAACATCATCAATTTGCAACGGTAAGTACTCATTAACGGATGTTGGGGTAGGTGGTGGTTGGGAAATATGTTTATTTAGCACAGTATAGGGGTCTGATCCAGTAAATGGATAGTAGCCTGTCAGCATTAAATAGGACATAACTGCGAGTGAATAAATATCTGTACGATTGCTAACCTTTATACCCAAAGCTTGTTCTGGTGACATATATAATGGTGTTCCAGTAACGGATTGGCTAGATGTTAACCGGGTAACATCGGCAATAAATGCGATCCCGAAGTCATTTAAATATGCATTGTTGGCTTCATCAAGTAGTATATTTTCAAGTTTTAGATCGCGATGGACAATTTCGTTTTGATGAGCAAAATCAAGTGCATCAGCGATTTGCGTAAGGATTTTGAATGTAAACTCATTATCTACTTCTGTAGGGTTGCTAAAATACTCGTGTATTGTGCCACCTTTCATATAATTCATCGCAATATAAAATTTTCCCTCAAACTCACCATGTGCAACGATTGGTACAATGTGTGGATGTTGGAGTTTATAGAAAATGTCTGCTTCTCGAGTAAATCGACGAATTACCTCTTTATCTTTTCCATATTGATCGTGTAATAGCTTAAGAGCAACGATTTGCTCTGTTTCTTCATCACGAGCTTTGTATACCGTTGCCATGCCTCCCATACCAAGATGTTCAAGTATTGTAAAATGTGCGAATTTCTCTAGAGACACAATGGATTTCCTTAAAGTGTTTCTATAATCAATAGTCTTTCATATCATAAATGATAGATTGCTAAAACCAAACTTAAGCTCTGAAAGTTTACGAATATTTCACAAACTTGAAATAATTGGACTGTCAACAGTAAATATTGATTTAGTTGAATGTTCTGGCTCATTGCATGATAAATTGAGTATAGTGTTAGCAAAAATTGCCACTGACTGTGAAAATACAGGTTCATGGAAGTAGCACTCGCATGTGGTTCTTACGCTCTGATATCTTCAATAATATGACATAAGCTCTTTCTAAATCTCAACTAACTGAACGGGCTTAATACCTCTATTTTTGTTTGCTCGCCCCACTTCACCCACTGACCTACTTGCTTAAACACAATTCCAGCAGAAATACACAAAGATATGCAGAGGTCAATGATGTGTGCAAAACTGTGAACTTGTCTGCGGTCTATAGGGGCATTGTGGGTTAGGCTCATATTAATCACATAGAGAATGATATCTTTTGCGCAAAAGTATTTGTCTAGGATGTAAGTTATGTGGGTGAAGTGGGAGAACTATAAAATTTAATGTTTAGGAAAAATTCAGTATAACACCTTTGCCACATATTTACTTCAATGGTCGCTCTCCCTGCGGAAAAACTACCTTAACGCAATCAATACCTTAACCAATTACAGCGGTGCAATTAATTGTGCTTATTCATAATCCAATTTGTTTTCCAAACACCTCAACATCATATATGAGCATCGTGCTAAGTTTCATCAAGCAAGTTAACAGGGTTAAGAACCATCAATACGCGAGATCCCCTAAATCCCCTAATAGCATATGTTTTCCCGTGATACTGAGTTTATCTTTCATATGCTCAATATGAGCGCGAATAGTAGATTCTTCGATAGTACGCTGATTGGCAATTTGCCTCGCAGTTAGCCCTTCTGCAAGCGGGTAAAGTAATTCTTTCTCTATAATCTGTTAGTTTTTCATACAATGTCAAATATGCTGCTAAATCACTTGTATTGAGGTCTTTTGAGAGGTGCATTACTCTCGGGCTCATGTAGCGTTTGTCATCACGCACCCAATTAATTGCCTGAATGACACAGGTATCAGGATCATCTTTATTTATGTATGCCATCACACCTCCATCATCAAATGCTTTTCGCACATAAGGAAATGCCCCATGTCCCGAATAAATGAGGATTTTGGTATCAGGGGCTACAGCTTGTAGGTGTCTGGCCACTTCAAATCATGTAAAAAGCTTTCCAATAATGAATGTATTATTCTTGTACATCCATTACGGTAAAACTCTTGGATATACTCTATTCGCCTTGGATGGGTTCCTACACTATTAATTTATGCAAATCAGATACCTGAACTTCAGAATTACTTTGGTATTCATGTCCCAATCCTAGGCGAATTTGGCGTTCAACGCTGCGAGTAGTATTTGGCTTCTCATTGGATAGTTGGTCTGCGGTATTTTAACTATGAGACAAGGTGTTTATAACCGTTGGTCCGTCGCTTTTATTATATTTGATTTGCTAATCGCTATTCCGTTGTGGTTACCTTTCTTTGGAATAAGTACTTGAGGCTTTCTCATCTGGGTTTTAGGATACATATGGATTGGTATGCAACAATATATTGCGTAGCTACGCAAAAGGGGAAAAGATGAAAATATCAACAATTGGAGCATGGATTAAGTGGTTTCTACTCGGAGGGCTCGGTCTGATAGGATTGCTTGTTGTAGTTGTGGTGGGGATTATTCTCGTAGACGCAAATTTCGGCGACAAGGTGACCAACTACACTAATGTCACCTATCCGGGTGTAGATGGAGTGACGTTGAATGGCTACTTGGCGGAGCCGGAAGAAGAGGGGACATACCCAGGCATTCTACTTATCCACGAATGGTGGGGACTGAATGAGGGGATCACGACGCTAGCAGATGCGCTCGCGACTGAGGGATATGTAGTGCTTGCGGTGGATGCGTACCGCGGCGAAGTGACCAGCCAAATCCCTCGCGCGATCATTTTACGGACAACTACTCCACAAGAGCAGATTTTTGCGGATGTGGATGCGGGGTTTGCCTACCTACAAAGTCTACCCAATGTAAACACCGAAAAACTCGCGTCAATGGGCTTTTGTTTTGGCGGCGGTGAATCCCTGCAGCTTGGAATGCGTAAATCAGAGGATTTAGCGCTGACGATTATGTATTATGGTTCTGTTGTAACCGATTTGGACTCGCTTCGTCCACTCACAGAATCCGATGGGGCCTTAGGGATATTTGGTGAAGAAGACCAACAGATTTTTGTGGAAGATGTACTCGAATTTGAAGCGGCGATGAACACGCTCAATATTGAAAATGAAGTCACGATATACGAGGGTGTGGGACACGCATTTCTGAATGAAGAGAACTACGACGAATCAGACGCGGCAGGGGAGGCCTGGCTACAAACTCTCGCATTTTTGGAGCGTGAATTAGGCGACTAATGATTGTGATGTGTCATACTTTCTTAGACAATTCTTGTATTTACCAAGTCGTGGGAAAGTCAACCTGCTTCTGGCAAGTGGTCATGAAGACACTATAGCTTTTGTAGAATTTTTTAATCAATAAATGGAGGAAAAGATGCGAGTATTTTTTACAGGTGGTTCCGGAAAAGCTGGCAAGCATGTGATTCCTTATCTACTTGATCAAGGACATCGTGTGATGAATGTTGATTTGGTGCCTTTGGATCATCCGGGAGTGGATAATTTAACAGCTGACATTACCAATTCTGGACAAATGTTTAATGCCATGAGTTCTTACTCTGGATTTGATGAAATGGAACCCGGAACAGGCGTACCCACTTTTGATGCTGTAGTGCATTTTGCGGCGGTACCCAGAATCTTAATCCAGCCCGATAATGAAACTTTTCGCGTGAATACAATCGGCACATACAATGTGATTGAAGCAGCGGTTAAGCTAGGTATAAAGAAAATAATCATTGCGTCTTCAGAAACCACTTATGGTATATGTTTCTCCGATGGTCAGACCAACCCGCATTCGTTGCCATTGGAAGAGGACTATGATATCGATCCGATGGATAGTTATGGACTGTCCAAGGTTGTCAACGAGAAAACAGCGCGTAGCTTCCAACGCCGTTCAGGCTTCGACATTTATGCACTCCGTATTGGCAATGTCATTGAACCGCATGAATATGCCGAAAATTTCCCTTACTATTTCGAACATCCAGAAGTTCGTCGTCGGAATGTATTCTGTTACATTGATGCCCGTGATCTCGGACAGATTGTTGATCTATGCCTGAAGAAAGATGGCCTTGGCTTCCAAGTTTTCAATGCGGGAAACGATAACAATAGTGCGACCATTCCCAGTAAAGAACTGGCTGAACGGTTCTTCCCCGGTGTACCGATTACCCGTAAATTAGGCGAACATGAAGCACTTTATTCGAATCGAAAAATACGTGAAGTTCTGGGTTTCAAAGAACAACATAATTGGCAGAAATACGTACAACCCAATTGATTGATGACGATCATTATTGGTTTGAATAGTCTGATTTGGCCCTAAAGTTACGAATATTGGCTAATTGATTGGAGATGTTCTGCAAGAATACTAATCACAGTATCTTGCTCTAATCCCAACGGATTGACATCATAATGTGATCGCCCTAACTCCCAGAATAAG
>DIYL01000019.1:70435-71191 GCA_002428985.1 Anaerolineales bacterium UBA6055
TTTGGAGCGATGTAAATGATCTACCATCGCGCTTTTGTAAAATACGGTCTCTTACGGTTTCTCCAATACCATCGACATAGTTCAATCCTAAACGCAATTTGTTGTTCTCTATTGTGCATATCGCAGCACTCAAATTCACATCTACAGGTAGAATGGTAATCCCATGTCATGTGCATCGTTGACGATGACACTCGGTGACCAGAATCCCATAGAATCCCATCGGATGGTTGTTGAGGAGTGCGACAAAAAATGCTAGCGGATGATATTTCCATAGCCATGCCGACTGATAGACCAGCACCGCAAATGAAGCCGCATGAGACTTGGCAAAGGAATAACTGCCGAAGCCACTCAAGCGGTCAAACACATCTTGGGCTATGTCGCGGTCAATGCCTTTGGTCACTGCACCTTCGATAAAGACGTGCTCCAGCTGGCTGATGAGTTGCACACCATTTTACTCCCCAATGCCCGTCGGAGTATTTCGCCCTGACCATGTGTTAAGCCAGCAAAATCGTGGGCAATTTTTAATACCTGCTCTTGAAATAACACCACACCCAGCGTCTCTTCTAGTGCGGGTTTGAGCAACTCATGGGGATACTCAACAGGTTCTTTGCCATGGCGTCGTTTGATATAGGGATGCACCATTTGACCCTGTATCGGACCCGGACGAATAAGGCTAATCGCAATAATGAGATCGTTGAAGGACTGTGGACGAAAGCGTGGCAACATCTGTGCGCGACTCTCCACCTGAAACATACC
>DIYL01000014.1 GCA_002428985.1 Anaerolineales bacterium UBA6055
TCCGATTACTTCCCCACTCCCCAAGCAACATGGCAATCGCGTAGCAAAGTCAATGACGGAAATTACTCATGAATCCGATAATATCTACACGATGTGGCACCAAGCAGTCAGTAATGATTATTTAGACATCCTTGAAATGACAGTGGATTGCTTATATTTCTTCCATCGTGTGCGTGGAACATATGGTGTTATATTTGCGCTGTTTAAGCATGCTCATGATCTACTGGCAAATAAACAGATAAGCGACCGTCACATTCATCTATACATTAAACTTAAAACGATGATGTCCCTAACTGCTGAATTCGAAAACCAATATTCAATTGCAAGATCAATAGCTGAAGATGCTCTTGTGTTAGCAATGCAACATGGATTAACTATTGAAGTGGCTCGTAGTGAAGTTGCACTATGTAAATTGTGGGCAATTGATGGTGATCTTAAAAAAGCTAAAGAATATGGCGAAAAAGGATTTATGCACTATCAGGAAATAGACAACATTGATGAACGAGCAAACGCTGCAGTACAACTTGGATGGGTCTTCCAGATGTTGGAAGAGTATGATCGTGCCGAAACGTTATTTAAAGATCTAGTACAAGAAAGCGAAGCTAGAGAGAATATATATCAAGCAGCACAGGGTAATATTTGGCTAGCTTTGTTATATAACCTACAGAAAAAATATGAGCAAGCTAAATCACATGGGTTGAAGGCTTTAGTACAATTTGAAGCGGCGAATAGTGCCACTTATGCTATACACGTCCGTAAAAATCTTGCAATTGCGTATTGGGGAACAGGTGAGTATGAGCAGGCTCGGCATTATTTTCTATTGGCACTGAAAGTCTACATTGATGCGCAGCGTAAGGCTATACCCGACATATTAAGTACAATGTCTTGGATGATTTATCTGATGGAAAGTGAGGGTGATCAGGCGTTTGCTATGGAAATTAGTGAATTTATCTTACAATAGTCCGATGCAAATTATGAGACACGCGAAATCGTTAAGCAACTATATCCAACACTGAAAGAAGCATTACCTGATCATGTTTATGCGGTAGCCAAAGATATTGGACGACATAGTACAATGCAACAAATCGTCGATCGCTTAGAAATTTACTTTCGTCCAAGCACAAATGATACTCAATCTGAGTCACTATCTATTGAAAAAATCCAATCTATTATTGAAGATTCATTAGCAAATGGTCTTATTCCGGAATATGCTGACGATGAGAATTCTAAGGCGATTGCCAAGGTTGTGCTGGAACAATCAAAATTAATACGAGAAACAGAAAAGTCCAGAATTGCGACAAAATTTGCCGAGAGTGCATCGCATGACTTACGTACACCAATCACAATAATCAACACGAGTTTGTACTTGCTTGAACACATGAGTCAATCAGAAAAACAAAAAAACAAAATTCAGTTGGTTAAGAGCCAGGTCGATAATTTACATCAAATGATTGAGCACTTGCTTTTTATTTCGAAATTGAATAGTGGTGTGGACTTTAATATAAGCAAAATTGAGCTAAACAGATGGCTTGAAGATTTATATTTTCAGACTCATTCTCTCGCTTTGACTAATCCCAGAACTTATACTTTGAATATGTCCGATGAACCAATTTATATTCAAGGTGATCAACAGTATTTGCGTGATGCTGTCATACACCTGTTGAAAAACGCGTTTGACTATAGCGATTTACATGACACTATTGAGCTAAGTTGTTATAAGACTGACACACATGCAGTTATTGTGATTGAGGATACAGGCATAGGTATTGGTGAGGATCATCTACCGTTTGTTTTTGACCACTTTTATCGTGTTGATCTATCACGATCTAGTAGTGGGAAATCTGGTATGGGATTACCAATTGTACGCCATGTCGTAGAGGCACATGGCGGTATATGTGACCTCACCAGTATATTGCATGAGGGGACGACAGTAACAATACAACTTCCATTACCAGTTGACTAATCAAATGCTACCAATTCACTTAAATTCTGCAGTGTTGCAGGTCCAATACCCGGTACATCATCAAGATCTTCAAGTTGGGTGAACACGCCATTTTCTTCACGATAATCAATAATGCTTTGGGCAGTTGCAGGACCAATACCCGGTAATGTTTCTAGTTCTTCTAGTGTTGCTGTATTGATGTATATTACATCACCACCAGATGGGGTTGGTAACTCTTCAATAGCTGTGATTTCTTCGCTTGTGTTTTCTTCGGGGATGACAAGTGCTGGCACATGAACTTGATCGCCATCCCGCAATATACCCGCAACATTAACAAGTGTCTGGTTTGCGTTATCTGTGAATCCGCCTGCTGCCGTAATCGCATCGATGACGCGGCTTTCATATGGGACTTCGACTGTTGTTTCGGGTTGATTAACTGCACCCGTTACGTAAACAAGGATTGGTGCAGGGGTTGCTGTTGGTAATGGAGTAACGGTAGGGATGGGTGGATTTATTGTAATTTGCACGGGGTCTGGACGTGATGAAAGTAGGAGCGCACCACTACCAATAATAAAGGCTCCTACAATAACAAGGACGATAATTGTTAATGATGATGATGCTTGTGATTGCATACAGTCCCCCTGTTAGGATTTATACATACAAGGGGAGTATACTGCGATTTGTCGATTTGGTCTACTTATTATCATCAACCCATACGGGCAAATGCCCGAGAGCAACAATGTCATGCCATTGAGCACGGTCACCTTCCGTGAAGATTGCTGTTTCGGCGACGATATTTGCACCAGCTTTGTTCATAATAAGGCGCATACCCTGTAGGGTGCTTCCTGTAGAGATAACATCATCGACAATAGCAACATTTTTACCGTCTACCAATTGACGATCTTTTTCATCTAAATAGAGGGTTTGTGGTTTGCCGGTTGTGATACTTAATGTCTCGCTTTGGAGTGCGTCGCCCATATACGGTTTGTAGCTCTTGCGGAGTACGACATAAGGTAGCTTCATGTCAGTGCTGAGTGCATGCGCAAGTGGAATCGATTTGGCTTCAGCTGTGACGAGTACATCAGCTTTTTTATCTGCGAGTTTTTTTGCTAAATCTTTACTGGCTGCATTTACAAATTCAGCATCCCCTAAAATATTGAGGATTGCAATTTTGACACCGGGTTTAATCTCGAATAGGCGCAGGTCGCGCTTAATTCCTGCGACTTCAACAGGATATGTTTCTTGAGGCATGATATGTCCTTTTAGTGATATACAGTCTATATCCCTAATTATAACCCGCGGTTGCCATCATGAAACAGGAGCTTTTGATCACTGACGAGAATCTCATCATTGACTGATAATTTTGTTAGTCCAGCAACAAGTTTTCCGTTCAAATATGTGCCGTTGGTACTGCCCAAATCCTCAATGATAAAATCATTCCCAACCCGCCGTATTTGTGCGTGAAAACGCGAAATACCTTTTCTTGTGATATGGATGTCGTTGCGCGATGAACGTCCGATTTGGATGAGCTCACCAGTTAATTCCACGGTTTTATCATCGTAGCTAACATGTGTCGGTGGGATAATATTTTCACGATTGATTGGGGTGGGTGGCTTATCGTCTTCGGATGAGATGATGTTGCCGTCATCGTCAACGGCTATTCCCCGTTTCTCAAGTTCGCGCATCACTTCTCTGCGTCGTAACACAACCGTCTCTTCATGGCGACTTGTTAGTGTATACATTGCCTGAGTTGATAGTGTCTTACGACTATAATTATCATAACTTTCGGGGTCTTTTTCCATCTTTTCGGCTTGTGCTTCTAAAGCCGAACGTTCCTCTTGGATTTTATTGTTATCAAGCCCTGAATTGTCTATGTCGTCAATCGCTTGTTTAAGGATACCAGTTGCTTCCTCGTACTTACCCTTGTCTGCTTCTTGGACGGCTTGTTTGCGTGCATTTGCTGCTTTAAGCAATAAAACATTTTCCATGATCTCAGCATTTTTCATTGGCAGAGTTGCTGGTGCATTGACGACGACCGGAACTGTAAACGAATGGTGTTGACTGCCACCGTCGGGTGTAAGTTCATCATAGTCGAACTGCATCGATGCAATTTCTTTTTCGCCGAGTGATTCCAATTCTGGAACAGTTAATTCGAGAACCAGTGTTTTTTCTTCACGAGCATAAACATCGCCAAGCCGATATGAGTAAACATGTTTATCACGAAAACTGGGATATGCATTCAATTGTTTGACATCAGTAATGTCACCTGATGATTCAAAACGAACCGATAGGTTTTGCCCAACTACATTGAGCAAACCATGTAATTCCTCGTTAAAGATTGCTGGTGCGACTTCAGGACTTTCGATGAAATAGAATGCGCCACCACCTGCATTTGCCATACCCATCATCAAGTCTTCGTTGAAATCTTCACCTAATCCCATGGTAGTTGTACTGATGTCTTCATGAGCGAAACGTTTCGCTACCATATTGATGAGTTTATTTGGGTCTGTAACGCCTTTATTGGCAAGTCCATCACTCATCAAAATAACGCGATTAACACGATTCTGTGAGTAATTTTGGGCGACATGCGCACACCCTTGCAACCAACCACCACTCAAATTTGTCGTTGCACTAATACGGATTTTGGCAATTTTCTGGTTGATTGCATCTTTATTGATAACTGTTGTTGGTTCAATTAATGTTTCCACTCTATCGTTATAAAGTACAACCGATAGATGATCTAAAGGGGTTAGATTTTGAACAAGAAACTGGGCTGCCTGTCTCGTATATTCAATTTTTGCACCTGCCATAGACCCACTACGATCTATAACAAGACTTATGTTCAATGGTCGACGATTTTTGACATTGGATGGACTGTTTCCTTCAAAACGGACCATCAAATAAACATGGGGTGAGCGTTCCATTGTAAACATTTCATAATCTAGTGCAAAATCATCAGCCATTGTTAAGACCCTATAGTGGTATATCCAGTTTTGGATATTGTAGCACAGCTTTGCCCATAGATAACAAAAGTTACTCGTTTGTTACGAGTCCGTCGACCATCTGCCCATCAACTAAGGTCAAAACACGATCCATGCGTTGTGCTAGATTAGGATCATGCGTGACCAAGACAATAGTTGTTCCACTTTCATCCCGTATTGTGTTGAGGGCTGACATCACGGTTGCACCTGATTTTGAATCGAGATTACCAGTAGGCTCATCTGCCAATAAAATAGGAGGATCGTTGGCTAGGGCGCGAGCAATTGCAACACGTTGTTGTTGTCCGCCGCTCAGTTCGTTGGGACGATGGTGGAGGCGGTCTGCAAGTCCAAGCATATCCAGTAATTCTTTGGCACGTTTTTGTGGTTTATGCCGCCGATTCTGAGCAAACTCGATGGGTAAGGCTACATTTTCAAGAGCAGTCAGTGTGGGGATGAGATTGAAGAATTGGAAAATGAATCCAATTTTCTCATTCCGAATTTCTGTGAGTTGGTCTTCATTCATGTGAGTAATATCGATACCATCAATCTCAATTATACCATCTGTGGGACTATCCAATCCGCCAATAATGCCGAGTAAAGTGCTTTTACCACTCCCAGATGGTCCAACAATACCAACCATCTCATTTTGATAAATGCTCATATTGACACCACGTAGGGCGTGGATGGTATGTGTGCCAAGTTTTAGTTCGCGGGTAATATCCTGTGTATGGATTACAGCTTGCGCCATGTAACCAACTCCTTATATCGTTCAGATATACACATTATACGGCGTGGTTGCATAATTGTTGCGTCTAAATTGCGATTCAGTAGGTAAGGATTTGCTTAATGTACGGTACAATAGTTGAATTATCGCTGAGTGAATTTGGGAGATCAAGTCATGGCAGATGTACTTGTAGTGGATGCAAATAAATCAATACGGCAGATGTTGACGGCTGGATTAACAGGTTTTGGATTCACTGTTGAAGAAGCCGACTCTTACCAAAGTGCACAAGCTTTGATCGATAATGGCAATATTCCATCTGTTGCAATTGTGGATTTTGAACGATCCAGTGGTGAGGCTCGGACATTCTTAAACTATTTACAATCGTCTGATTACCCATCACTCAAAATTATTGTTGCCACAGTGAATTCACTATCTGATGAGGAGCAAGTCGAGCTCGGCGTGAACGCTGTAATGACAAAGCCTGTGGATTTATCACGGTTGGTCAAGGCGGTTTATCTCTACCACCGCCCTGACACAAGGAATGAGTCTTAGTTTAGACTTCGTTAATAATGCTGAAGATCATTGGGCGACGTTTTGTCTCGCTGTAGATCATTTTACTCAGACTATCTTCGACCATAATGCGCCGGTTACCATTGGCACTGCGGTTGTTGTGAAGTAGTGTGGTCACATTGTCACGAATTTGGTCGAGGAAGTCCTCTGCATCTCGTAAATAGACAAAACCACGAGAAACAATACGAGGCTCTTCGATTAGTTTTCCAGTATGTTGATCAATATTTACACTCACAATCATGAAACCATCGCGGGCTAAGATTTCGCGATCACGAATGACAGCTGGCCCAACATCACCAACGCCACTACCATCAACAAATACATAACCACCGGGTTGACGTTCCCCTACATGAATCCCTTTTTGATCAATTTCAATCGTTGTCCCATTTTCAATCACGACAATATTGTCTCTAGGAATGCCATTATCGACCGCAAGTTTTGCATGTAAATGGAGATGGCGGACTTCACCATGAACAGGCAGAAGATGTTTAGGTTGTGTAAGGTTTAACATCAAGCGCATTTCTTCTTGTCGCGCGTGACCTGACACATGCACAGATTCAATCGGATCATAAATGACATCTGCGCCGCGTTGGATCAAACGGTTGATTGTACGGTAAACCATCTCTTCATTACCAGGGATAGGGTGCGATGACAAAATAATTGTATCTGTTTCGCGGACATCTAATTGACGATGACGACCTGAGGCTAATTTACCGAGTACAGCTGATGGTTCACCTTGCGATCCTGTGACCATAAAGACAACTTTATGAGGTGGCAACGTTTGTGCACGTCCAATGTCTACAAGCATGTCATCATCAACATCTAGATAGCCTAGTTTGCGAGCGATCTTAGAATATTCGGACATGGTATAGCCTGTGATGCAAACTTTACGTTTGTGCTTCTTGGCGGCATAGACCACTTGCTGAACACGTGAAATAAGTGATGCAAAAGTCGCAATCATGATGCGTCCTTTAGCGTTGCGGAATACGCGATCTAATGCACCATCAATCACTGCTTCCGATTGCGTCCAGCCTGTTTTATCGGAATTGGTGCTGTCTGCCATGAGCAAGGTCACACCACGTTCAGCAAAGCTCGCGAGTTTTGCATAATCTGTTTTACGCCCATGTACTGGCGTATTATCGAATTTATAGTCTCCAGTATGCACTACCATCCCATGTGGTGTATGGATACCATATCCTACACAATCGGGGATACTGTGGCAGACATGGAAACTTTCAAGATTGAATGGCCCAACTTCGATACGGTCACCTGCATCAAATGTATTGATGATGACTTTATCAAGAAGTCGCGCATTCTTAAGTTTTACTTTGAGCAAACCCGTTGTCAGAGGTGTCGCATAAAGTGGGACATCTGGGAATGATTGAACGACATGTTGGACTGCGCCAATATGATCTTCGTGACCGTGGGTAAATAGAATACCATGTAGTTTAATATCGTTGCGTTCTTCTAACCAACGATAGTCAGGGATGATGTAATCCACACCATGCATATCATTGGCGGGGAACATAATCCCACAATCAATGATGAAACCTTGACCGCCTTGTTCGAAGAGCGTCATGTTTTTGCCGATTTCCCCGAGACCGCCAATAGGTGTGATCTTAAATTTTGGTTTTTTTGCCATCTATGTATTCTCCAATACAAATAGCCCGTCAACACCTGTCTGTGTTACGGGTTTGTTTCTTTATTTAGAATATTGCTAGAAATCTACCAATAAGCTCGCTTTCGATAACGAAATACAAAAGTCCGTTTATCATGCCTATGTCATAGCATGTTAAAAGCCAAATTCAGTCAGTGTATAGTTTAATTGTATCATAATCTGAAAAACCTAGCTTAATCCCAATCTTCGAATGATAGAAGCCCTGCTAGAACCTCATCTTGTTCGGCGCGGGTTAAGGCATAGAAAAATGGTAAGCGCAATAATCGATCTGCTATATCTTCGGTCACGGGACAATCGCCTTCTTGACCACCAAAGTCTTTGCCCATATCAGACGTATGGAGTGGCAAATAGTGGAAAACACTCAAAATATCACGTTCTTTAAGGTGGTTAATCAAGCGGGTGCGAATTTCCAGTGATGGTAAAAGCATATAATACATATGATAGGCTTGCTCAATGTCATCAGATATAGTCGGGAGCTTTACATTATGCAGTTCTGACCATTCGACGAGATGTGCTTGATAATAGTCCCATACTTCTTTGCGACGATTTTGGATCGGATCGCCCTGTTCCAGCTGTGCCCATAAATATGCTGCCAACATATCGGATGGTAAATAACTCGAACCAATATCAACCCATGTATATTTATCGATCTGCCCACGGAAGAAACGACTGCGGTTTGTTCCCTTTTCGCGGATAATCTCGGCACGTTCTACTAATTCCTCGTCATTGATGAGTAATGCGCCACCTTCACCACAAGTGAAATTTTTAGTCTCATGAAAGCTCTGGGTTGCCAGTGCTCCGAATGTACCGAGGTATTTGCCTTTATATTTGGCGAATAGGGCATGTGCATTATCCTCAACAACCGCGATGTTGTGTCGATTAGCGATTTCCATAATCGTGTCCATCTCACAGGCGACCCCTGCATAATGCACTAACACAATTGCTTTTGTTTTTTCAGTGATTAAACTTTCGAGTTTTGTCTCGTCAAGATTTAGTGTGTCGGGACGTACATCGGCAAAAACAGGTGTCGCACCTCGTAAAACAAACGCATTAATGCTAGAGACAAATGTAAAAGACGGTACGATAACCTCATCCCCTGGCTGGAAGTTGAGCAAGATTGCCGACATCTCGAGTGCATGGGTACATGATGTGGTTAATAAAACCTTGGGCACACCAAGTTTTTCTTCCAAATGTTGGTGGCATAGTTTCGTAAATTTGCCATCACCAGATACATGCCATGTTTCAAGGCTGTCTTTAATATAGTCTGTCTCATGACCTAGATAGGTAGGTTTGTTGAAGGGGATACGATATGATGCCATTAATATCTATTCCGTGATTGATTAAGATACGCATATGCTATCATCCACTATCTTGCGAGATAGCATATTATTGCGGTCACTAGGATACCACGTTTTCGATTGTCTTTTCAGTCGATTGTCCGACGATATAGGCAGGTTTATCCATAATCCGCAAGTGCATTCTTGCTAGATACTCACCAATGATGCCGAGCGTGAATAATTGTGCGCCCGCGAAAATTGAAATGACAGAGGCAAGAAATGTAAAACCAGGAACTTCATAGCGGAAAATGAATATCTGACTAAGGATAACATATAGCAATAGTACAAAACCAAACCCCGTCATTGTTAAACCAAGAACACTAGCAAACCGTAGAGGTAATGTGCTGAATCCGGTTACCATATTAAAGGTATGCGTGACCAATTTACCAAAAGTGTAATTTGATGCACCGATGGTGCGGGGAGCATGTGGGGTTGGGATTGCGGTGAATTTTGTTGTTCCCCATGTGAGGAGAACATCAATATTTACGAGTGGACCGCGATATTCGACGAATGCGTCTCGTAGTGATGTACGAAACGCTCGGAACGCACTGATACTACGAGCTGTGTCTGCTCCCATTGCGCCCTGTAAGACTATCTTTGTCACTTGCGATGCGACATCGCGTAAGAAACCATGTTGTTCTTTTTCCGGTGTACCATAAGCGACATCATAACCCTCTTCAACTAGTGCAATGAGGTCTTTGATTTTTTCTGTGGGATGCTGTAAATCGTCATCCATCGTCACGATAATTTCGTTTTTGGCGGCGCGAATACCACATAGTAATGCACTATGTTGTCCGTAATTTCGCATTAATCTATAACCGCGAACCCATTCATAATCTTGTGAAAGCTGTTGAATAACATCCCAGCCGTTATCACCGCCATTATCTTCGACCAATACCGCTTCATACGTATCTGTCAATGTTGGTAATACTTTGGAGAGTTGCTCAATCACTAACCCGATGCTGTCTTGGCTACGATATACAGGAATCACTACAGAAATTGATGGCATTGCATTTATCCTCTAGTTAGGATGCTGGGTTAATGTTGTTGAGGGCGACTTAAGTAGTTGAGATGCGTTGACAATCTCTTCACCGTCAAGTTGTACATCTTTGAGTAAAATTGTACTGTCGCCAGTTAGAATCACAGTCCCAACGTCTTTGTAAATTTCAGCGACTCGTCCGGGAACTCGCGCAATATAAGAACGTGGTTTGTCTTGTAATTCGGCTGACCATATGGTGAGCTTTCGCCCCTCAAAATAACAGAACGCGCCGGGATATGGACGAGTTGTTGCTCGAATCAGATTATAAATAGATTGTGATGACACCGTCCAGTCTATCAATGCATCGGCTGGTGTCCACTTACAGGTAAAAGTCGCATCATCATGATTTTGCGGTGTTAACTTGGCTGTACCCGAAATAAGTGTGTCAAAATTCTTTGTGATGAGGTCAAGATAGGTTTGCGTCACTTTTTCGACAACCATTGCAATTGTATCAACTTGAGTAATCGGTACAGCTTGTTGATCGGCAATATCACCTGCATCAACATCTTCAACCACTTCAAATAATGTTACCCCTGTTTGTGATTCTCCGTTAATCATTGCCCAAACAGTAGGTGCGAAGCCACGATATTGCGGTAAGAGAGAATCATGAAACACATATGCACCAAGCTCTGCCAGATTATAGATACGTGGTGGTACAAGGTACCGCCAGCTAACCATAAATATCAAATCAATGTCATTTGTTTGCCAGAAGTCGTTCCACTTTTTGTGGCTCACATTGCGCGATTCATAAAAGGTAGCTTGATGTTGTTCTGCTAATTCTTGAATATTATCTAAAAAAGGAGGTTCCCACGGATCTTCACGAAAACTAAACACCGTAAACTTGTGTTCATTTCCTAATTCAAGAACCCGCTCTAAAAAACGGTATCCACGATTTGTCGCACATAAAACAACAATGTGCATAGTGCCTCCAAAGATGTGTCATGATTGTGAGATTAAAATGGTCCGTACTCGTCTGTTTGTATCGGATGAGCATTGACAGTCGCATCATAACTGCGTTGTACCAGTTCCCATTTAATCTGTTGGTAATCCGCATTGTTTGATAAATCATTATGTTCCCACGGATCATTTTCAAGATCATATAACTCCATCAACCCCTTATTGTGATAAACCACAAGTTTCCAGCGTTTATCTCGGTACATTGTTGCGTGGGTGTTATCTGGGTAATTGGTCGCACCATAATGTTCACAGCGTACATATTCTCGATGCGGGGTCGTGATGGTAGCATCGGTTAATATCGGCGTCAATGATTTGCCTTGAACATGAGCTGGGATCTTTATGTCTAACAAATCGTATAGTGTTGGTACAAGGTCGGTTAGTTCTACTAGTTCGTCTGAAACTTGTGATTCGATATGTCCTAACCATGAAATCATAAGTGGGACACGAACAAGACCCTCATAAAAACGACATCCCTTGAGCAATAGACCGTGATCGCCTAATGTCTCGCCGTGATCGCTCATAAAGATGATGATCGTATTCTCGCGTTGATTTGTTTCATCTAAATAATCGAGAATTCGCCCAAATTCATCATCTATAAATTGGATCATGGCGTAATACGAGGCTTGTAAGTGTTTATGTTGGATGTCATCAGGATGGCGTGGAACATTTTGGAAATCAATGCCTGCATCAGTGAGTTTTTGCTGATGTGCAAGGTCACCATCACGGAAATGTGCCCCGGGCATTTGATCTGGATTATAGTGTTGATAATATTTATAGGGTGCATCGAATGGCGGATGTGGGTCAAACGGATTGATGCTTAACATCCACGGCTGGTCTTTGCCACGATTCCGATTGATAAACTCAATGGTTTTCTCGGTACACCAATGTGTTTGGTGCAGGTGCGGTGGGACATTATCTTGTTTTTCTGTTGGTTCGATAAATCCGCCAAAGTTCTTTTTGTTATGTGAGTTACGATAATCCTTAACTGATAATATGTCGCGTGCTCGTAGTATTTGTGTATGGTCGTAACCTTGCTGTTTTATCCATTCGAGATATTCGTTACCGATCTCGTTTCCACCTTTGTGGTCATGACTATACTGGAAATAACTGTAGCCATCATCAACACGATTTTCACGCCGTAGAAAAGCACTTGCGAGATGTAATTTGCCAATGAGACCACAATCATAGCCTTCATTTTGTAATATATGACTGATAAGACGATCTTCATGATGCTTGGGGAAAGTCGCATACCCATTGCCATTTACACCGATTGCACTTGGGTACATCCCTGACAAAAAACTAGAGCGGCTAGGTGTACAAATTGGGGACTGGCAATAGGTATGTGTGAAGGTTGCAGATTCTGAAAGGAAGCGATCGAGATTAGGGGTGTTGATATGTTCATTCCCTAATCCCGCAATTGTGTCAAACCGTTGTTGGTCGGTACAGTACCACAAAATATTTGGACGATTTGACATATACGCTCCTTAATTAACCAATATTCGAATTATTTATAGCGTTTTTCCAGTGCTCTATGTACACGGTTAGCAACTTTTAACACTGCATCGGGGTTATGTTCGCCAGGTGTACCGCCTTCTTCGATAAATGCGTTACGTAGAATTTCGCCCCAATTGCCAGTACTGCGTCGTGCACTATCATAGATGTAGTGTTCAGGTGTTTCTGCAACACGCCCACTAGGTGGATTCAACATTCGTTCTAGGCTCATATACACATCATCAATATCACGTGGTGTAACTGTGCTGATGTCAATTAGATTATGGTGCATATAATCGCGTTTTAGCGCATAGAATTCATGCAACTCCATCTCAGTTCCGGCTGCGGTTTTGACAACTAAGTCTGTGCCACAACGATCAGATTCATCTTGTAAACCTTGATATGTCGTTTGATCAAGTGGTCCGATGATAGCTAGCAATGCGGGGTTATCATAAAGTGGCCCGAGATCTGTACCATATTTACGGAAATAATCCTCAACAAGAGCATGTGTAAACTCAAGGTCAGTGAGGACTGCTGCTTGCCGTGATGCACTAATATTAACGGGCAATCCGGTACTTTCTATGGTGCAGATACGCTTGCTACTACCCAAGTCAGGGCGAACCCGTCCAATTGGATTGTGCATAACAGAGACAGGTGGATTCATTGTGTCGTCACGTAGTAATGCGCGTGCAGCTGCATTGGCACGATCTGACGAGAGCAAATCTGTATAGTGGGCTAGACCATCATCTGTAAAATGTGGAGTGACAGGCATTTCTAAATAACGTCCGGTGACTGTTGTTCGTCTTAGAAATTCACGGGTACACAGTAACTCTTCGTCGCATGTACCATTGACGAATGGACCACCTTTTAGGATAGCTTTGCTCACTATTGCTGTTGCACTATGGAGCATTGTGTAGAATGTGAATAATCCAAGTGCCTCTGATCGTCCAGCAATATCGAGGTGAACATGGCAACCTTGTAGCCTGAATGTTTCGACAAAGTTGGATGCTGGGTTCATGTTGTAGCGCTTATGAGCATCGCTTAAACTCTGCATATAATCTGGGAAGTTGCTATTAACCTCTTGCATAACATCGACCGCAGTTTGTACTTTAGGGTCAGGTGTTAGTGCAAAGTCACTTAAGATGGGATAAGCTGACATAATCGCAGTGTTGAGATTCGTGAGGCGACCTGCTGCGACGAGTGACTGCATAATATTGTCAAGTGATTGTCGGGTTCGGTGATACCCGATACCTGGTGCAATATGGACTTCCACCTGATACATACATGCTTCACGGTCAACTTGTGGTGTGATGCCAAGGCGATGCGCATGGTTACGATAGCTGGTAATAAACTGTTGCATCTGCTCTTCACTAGGTGATGACCCATCTTCTTGAAACAAGCCGAGTTCGAGTTCGGCACCGATGGCACGTAACTTGGGCTTGGGATTCTCAGTTTCATTTAGATTGGTATGATTCACACTTGGATTGAAATTATAAGGTGTGATGCTCTGGAGTAGGGGTTTATCTTTACGATAGCGTTTACTGACAAAACTAGCCAGCAGGTATTTCTCCCCGTTCACATGACCGAGGATACTATTACCTGATTCGGTTGAGTCATGAAATGTTGAAATTGGAATACCAGTGGAATCGGCTAAGTCTTCTAGGGGGAGGCTATCATCATTTTTTTCTGTTGCGAGTTCTTTAAGACGTTGATTAAATCGGCGTTTCTGGTCTTCTATAGCTGACCACGGAATTGCCGAACTGTAAGCCTCTAATTCGTCATTAGAGGGCAGGGGCGTATCCATAGGCTTCTCCTGCAAAATAAATTCTTAATGTACATCTAATTTTGATTCATTGTATAGCCTCATGCAAGGGATAATTTGTACAAAACCAACTTGGTATTTCTTACAGCTATTTGGATTACAAATCCCGCAACACGCAAGGTGTTGGTTTTGTGCTATAATCACGGCGTTCAATATATATTTAGACTAATAGCAACGAAGGAGACCATGAGACAATGGCTTACGATAAAATTATTGTACCAGATACTGGTGAAAAAATTTCTTTTACTGATGGTAAAATGAATGTCCCCGACAATCCAATCCTTCTGTTTATTGAAGGTGATGGCATTGGCTACGACATTATGACAGCAAGCAAACGTATCTGGGATGCAGCAGTCAAAAAAGCATATAGTGGCAAACGTGAAATTTCTTGGATGGAAGTATATTCTGGCGAGAAAGCAGCGGGTCTCTATGATGGCGATTATATGCCAGAAGAAACATTTGAAGCGTTCCGTGAATTCTATGTTGGGATCAAAGGCCCTTTGACAACACCAGTCGGTGGTGGCTTCCGTAGTTTGAACGTAACCTTGCGTAAAGTACTCGACCTTTATAGCTGTATTCGTCCGGTACGTTGGTTCAAAGGTGTTCCTAGTCCACTGAGAGAACCCCAAGATGTTGATGTTGTTATTTTCCGCGAAAATACAGAAGACATCTACGCAGGTATCGAATTCGAAGCAGGTACACCAGAAAACGAAAAATTTGCGAAATTCTTGCGCGAAGAAATGGGTGCGACAGGCTTCTTTGAAGGTGCTGGTCTTGGCGTGAAGCCAATCAGTCCATTTGGTAGCAAACGCCTCATTCGCGCTGCAATCGAATACGCAATTGAACGTGGACGTTCCAGCGTAACCTTGGTTCACAAAGGCAATATCCAGAAGTTTACCGAAGGTGCATTCCAACGCTGGGGTTATGAACTCGCTAAAGAAGAATTCCCTGAACAAACAATTTCATGGGAAGAAGTTGCTGAAAAACATGATGGTAAAGTCCCTGAAGGTAAAATCTTAATTCAGGATACCATTGCTGACATTATGTTCCAGAAAATGCTCTTGCGCCCACGTGAACATGATGTAATCGCTACAACCAACCTCAACGGTGATTATCTCAGTGATGCGTTGGCAGCAGAAGTTGGTGGTGTCGGTATTGCACCGGGTGCAAACATCGGTGATGAAATTGCACTATTTGAAGCAACCCATGGTACAGCACCAAAATACACGAATAAAGATATGGTGAACCCTGGCTCATTGCTATTTAGCGGTGTGATGATGCTTGAGCATCTCGGCTGGTTTGAAGCAGCTGACCTCATTACAAAAGCCTATGAAATGACAATTGACCAAAAATTTGTCACCTATGATTTTGCACGTCAGATGGACGATGCAACTAAAGTTGCGACCAGTGAATTCGCGACCAAAATCATTGAAAACATGGACAACGTTTAGGCGTATTCCATAAATAGATTCGATCTAGAAAGAGGTGTGGCATATTTGTCACATCTCTTTTTGTTTTTATATGTTCTTTACAGTTTTATTGGAACGGATTTATAAGAGAACCTGTCTCTATTGTTAGAATGGACAATAAAGTGGGAGAACTTTGCATGAATAAACCCGTCATATTGATGATGTCAGTGATACTAGCAACTGTAAGTGTTGCCTGTAACCTATCGACCTCAACCTCTGGCGCAAGTTTAGAACTAACACAATCTAGGGACGAGCTAATCCCAACAGCGACTAGTGAGCCGATAAATGTTGTAACGGAAGAACCAACTTTAGAAATTATCACTCAAGAGCCTGTTACAAACAATAATAGTACGAATGTTGGACAAGTGCCGCCTACCGCGATTTTGCCTGCGGTAACATACGAATTGATTCAACCAGCAAGTCAACCTTCTGCAACCTTGTGCACGGTAATCCCTGCAAATAATGGCACTCTAGTCAATGTTCGGCGTGGTGCTGACCTTGGATATGATGTGATCTTACAACTGAAAACATGGGCAGTTGTACAGTACAAAGTAAATGGTTGGTATGCTATAGATATTGATGAACCGCATAATGGATTTGTATCGAGTACAGTGACGACATTACAGGGCGATTGTTCATTTTTGAACCCTACGCCATTACCTATGCCTTTAGCTTCAGAATGTTACCTTGATATCCCGTTGATGGTCGGTGATGAGGTTCCCTACTTTGATGAACCACAATATTGGGGTAATCAAAAGCTAGGAGATATGGCAACGTTTCAGTTGCTTATTCGAGGTGAAAAAGCTGGTTGGTATGAGGTGATTAATTATCAAAATGTACGTGGTTGGGTACCGGCAAACATGGGTCAGATGACAGGTAACTGTAATAATATTCCGTCCATCGCCTATGATACGCCAATTTGTATTATTGTTTCAATTTATGAAGGTGATGCATACTATACGCCGTTTACGGGTGAGGATCGTTTTGGAGCAATTCCGGCTGGGGAAGGTTTAGGTATTATTGCTCGAACTGTGAGTGATTGGTATGGTTTTGAACCTGGTATCCCGCAAGCACCAAATGAAGGTTTGGATCGCCTACGCTGGGTATATCCAAATAATAATGGCGTTTTTCAACCTGTTGGCGACTGCGACTTGATACCTGTTGTTTATGATGCAGCCCAAAACTGAGATACTGCTAACAGCTTAGATTCAGTATTTTCAGCATATGGATGGTAAAGCACGATCGAGAGGTTGCCTTGAGCTACCTCTCACGAATTGTTTTGCGAAGTATCCAAATATTAAGCATCCATAGACCGAATACCCCATAAAAACCAATGGATAAGACTGTCCACGGTAGTTGATTACCGACTTGAAACGCTAGCAAGTATAGGAAATAGAATGAGACGATACTAAACGACACCCATACAAGACTACGAAATCTGGGGTTGAGACGTTGTTTGAGGATGAACATATAACATAGGAGTAACGGCGGCATACCAGATACCCATAACGTGGATGCAAACAACAACGAAACTAAGATTACCAGACCATATTCCAGATCAAAGCGTGAATCATCGAATTCAGATTTTTGTGCTGAGGTTGGACGACTTAACAGAAATATGCTTATACCAACCACAAGTACTGTCAATAACCATCGGCTAATATGAGCAAGTGTCAGATTGTCAATGAGTGGGATAATGTCCGGTGTCTCAATAAACATTTTAAATGTAAATCCAAGGATCGAACTATTTTTAAAGAGCCCTGTAATTTGCCCATTATTAGAAAGTCCTGGAAGAATTTCAAAGAAGTAAGTCGTGATGGTATCGAAATCGGTGATCAAAACTTGGATGCCGAGTAAGATCATTCCAGTAATAAACGCACTGATCGTCACCTTCCAGTCACGCCGCCACATAAAGTAAATAATCAAGAAGATCGGATAAACTTTTAACCATGTGGCTAAAGCAAGAATGGCACCTGTTAGGTAAGGGCGGTCATGTTTGTACGCATACCAAGCTCCTGCAAAACACAGTAATAGAACCATGCTAATTTGCCCGACCCACATCGACTGATAGTTGGGGATAAATATGATAGGCATCAACCAGAAAACCCAACGTCTACGTGCATTATCAATTTCTTTGTTGACTAGAAAAACTGTTAATCCAAGGCAAATTAGGCTTAGAATATGCCATGCCATAGATAGGGCATCAAGATCAAAGATTGGTGTGAGTGGGGCAATAACCTGAGCTAATAAGGGGGGGTAAATATAGTCATAACGGTTTGTTTGATAACCACTATATAGCGTTTCCCCAGCATATAAACGTTCTGCATTGTAATGATAGGTGATGAAGTCCCACCGCCCGTTGATTGTTTGCATTGCAAGATATGTGACGGATGCAATGAAGAACATCCAGAGGGCGGCAACGACAATGTATTTAAGCTTCATGATTGATGCATCCGATACAACCAATAAAAGATAATTGTATCATCCCATAAATTTACTTTTATACCATTAAGACTCTAAGGTGACCTGTACTCGAATCTCGTTAAGAGCAATTTCTGTGCCACGAGCATGATCTTGAGCTGAGGAAATTCGGGCGAGTAATAACGGATTTGGTTGGTCTTCAGCTTGCCGAGCTAATAATAAACCGATTACATCTTGATATGCCGAAATACGTTCAATGTGACGGAGATTGTATTCCTGAACGCATAGTGGCAGATCATGACGTAGGTCTTCAAGATTATGGCGCATACTCATCAAGAGTTGGTAGTTGATACGTAATGCATCTAGGTCTGTAAGTGGTGATTCGGCTTGATTTGTCCACACTGCGGTTCGAAGGATGTCATGATCATATTCGCTCAATGTCTCGATATAGGTTGCACTGACATTACAAATCTGGCTGGTCGATTGAGTGTGACCAATTAAGGGTATGATTGTGATTAATAAGAGAAATGGAATCAAAAGTTTCTTCATTGTATCTGCCTATTAGATTCTATATGCGATTGGCAATAGTTTTACAGGCAGATATTAACACTTTCCAACAGGGCGATTAAGGAAAATTATGCGAATTAGTGTGCTGAATTGCGTGTTTCGATTACAATAGAATAGGGGAAGCAATAACATAAGAAGCACATTATGAATACATATTCTGATACATACCTCGAACCAATTGAGGGATATTTTCGACGATCAAAACAAACTATATTTTGGATTTTACTATTTTCAATAGTTGTGTTGGTTGGTGGGATTCTGATTGTTGTCAGCATCCTACAACAACAGCTTATATTTGTTATCGGTACCATTGTGATGATCATTCTCGTTGGTGGTGTCACTATGCGACAGCAAAACCGACAACGGGTGAAAGTCTCTCTAATCAATGATCAGCTTACCATTATTGGTGGTGGCTATCATATACAGTTAAAAGCACCATTCCGCTATCAGACAGGTGTAGAACATATTCGTGCTACACGCCGCACTCCAGAATTCCACTATGTGCGCATGGTATTGGATGTCTATGGCAAACCATTGGTTCTAGAAGAACAAGTTCCATCAGGTATTCAACCTCCGAAGTTGGACGAAATTATCGGTGTATCTAGTGCGTTAGGGATTGCGGAATTATCGAGTGTTAACCAGTACCCTAGTACACTCTGGTCGATTATTGCACAGTTAGAGAAAGTCGCCTCTTATGGGCAACGTGAGCAGATCAAACGTGATATTGAGAGTTTGTATCGTATTGGTGGACAACAAATGAATGCGGGACACCATGGCGAAGCAATCAAAATGTTTTCGGAGATTATTCGCCTCACACCCGAATCCCCTTACCCATACTATAATCGAGGAATGGCAAGGTATTACCAAGGGCGTGATTTTGGTAAAGCTATTACTGACCTTACAACAGCACTTCGTTTGAATCCTAAATTTGATAAAGCATATCGGATGCGCGGGTTAGTCAAGGCAGAACAGGGGGATTGGGAAGGCTTACGTGATGATTGTACGTTGGCAATAAAGCTTAACCCCAACGATAGTGAACTCTATAATATGCGCGGTGGTGCATGTTATCGTTTGCAAGATTATCAAGCTGCACTTGTTGATTTTAACCGTGCCATTCAACTTGATAACACAAAACCTGAGCCTTATCATAATCGTGGACTGGTAAAACAGAAATTAGGGCATTTAGATAGTGCTTTAGATGATTTTCGGCAGGCGTTGATACTAAATCCTGTATTCGAACTTGCCCGAAAAAGTATCGCACAAGTTGAATATGAAAAACAACAACTCGATCTTAATTGAGTTCTGTTAACCACGTTGTAAATTTTTCTTCAAGCCCATCGCGTACACTAATAAACGAAGCGAGAATGTCTTCGTCACTTCCTTCCACACCTGCTGGATCAGGAAAACCCCAGTGGATGCGTTCTGATTTACCAGAGAATACTGGACATGTTTCAGCCGCATTATCACAGACGGTAATGACATAATCAAATTCTTTGTTTAGATATTGTGTCAGACTATCTGACGTATGACTTGTGATGTCGATGCCACGTGCATCCATCGCTTTAATGGCGAAGGGATTGACGCTAGACGGCTTTGATCCTGCACTATAGACGTCAATTTTGTCATCTGCGAGGCTACGTAATAATCCCTCTCCCATTTGTGATCGTGCAGAATTTGCTGTACACAATATTAAGACTTGCAATTTGTCACTCACTCAAATCGCTCCTTGGTATGATATATGCGTTTATGTTTTTGGAGTGGATGCTACTCAACCGTGATAATTGATTTAGGTTGAATCACCTGTTGAGCATAATCAGGCGCAAAGGTTGTAATCAAAGACCCACAACACATGGTCATCTGCTCTTGATTTAGCGTATAAAAACGTTGCCGACCCTCTTTGCGGACCGTCACAAGTTTGGCTTCTTCAAGACATTTAAGATGATGACTTACGGTGGGTTGTTTCACTTCACGTTGACGTTTGTTCAACTGTTGGTTTAAGGCATCTACGAGGTCATTAACACTCAACCACTGACAACAGAGAATATGACACATCTCTTGTCGGGTTTCGTCTGCCATTGCTTTGCTAAATGTTACGAGATCTATATTCATATTTATATTATATCGACGTTTGTCAATATGTCAACTAAGGCACAAGATCAAATTCAGCATAAATTCCAAAATGATCGGATGGATACAGACTCGTATCTAAGGGATGAGGCTGGTTACCAACAAGCTTTGCATGATTCACTTGTAAATGCCGATTGCGATAAAAGATATAATCAATCGCGCGTGGCTTATAATCTTTATTTATTAATGGTGTTGGAAATGTTTTTTCTGGTTCAAGTCCATGGATTGATGCAAATGCAGACTGAAAATATTGACGTGCATAGGCAACAGTTTCTGTTTCAGGACGGGCATTAAAATCACCAACGAGGATAGTGGGATGGTCTGAGGTATGAACTAACCAATCGACCACCGCTTGCATTTGCGGTAAACGTATAGTCTCATCACGATACGGTTTATGGTGTAAATGAGTATTTGCGATAGTAACAGGCATTCCATGAACTTCAACTGTAATGCGTTGTGCAACACGGAAATTTACGGGCAAACAAATACGCTCGTGTTCAGTAATAGGATAGCGTGACAGAATCGCATTTGCGAGAATTGCGGGTTCAAATGTGTCATCGGCAACCCGTAACTTGTAAGGTGTGGATGGATTGAGATAATTAAGCGCGCCTTGGATGAGATGGGCTTGTTGAATTTTGAGGGCGACTTCTTGTAATCCGACAAAGTCCGGTTGTTCGTCATGGAGCAGATCAACAATCATTGGAAAACGCTCTTGCCAACGATCAGCTGTGAAACGTAAATTGAGTGTTATGATTTTCATGATAATTGCTCAAATCCTGCGTTATAATCTCAAGTTAAGTATACCGTGCTAACAGTATACGACCCTATTTGTATCACTATTTGCTCATCAGACTCTCTTGTAGCTATTATGAACATTCATCTATTTTCATTGCACCAAATGTAAAGCTCTATACAATAAAGCTAAAATACAAATTAGGTGGTGAATGGGTGAGTTCTAAAGTTTTGATTGTGGATGATGATGACCTCAATCGGGAAATAATGGAAGCTTTTCTATCTTTAAATGGTTATTATGTATTAATAGCAGGAAATGGGGCGCGGGCGATTGAATTAAGCCAAGCAGAACAACCTGACATCATTGTACTAGACTTGCGTTTGCCGGATATGAGTGGTCTTAAAGTGATTGAAGTGCTACGCAATAACACAGGTACGAAAGAAATTCCAATTTTAATGATTACGGGCATGTCTGATCCCAAGATTCGACAGCAAGCACTACAAGCTGGTGTGAATGGATATATGCAACGTCCGTTTGATGGGGATGATTTTGTCAGTGAAGTAGATGCATTGTTAACCGCTAACTGACGATTACTCAACGCTACCTTGCGGATTACAAAATTTGTCATTATGGTTGAAGCACACAAGTAATGAGAGGTTTTGATGGGGTACGGTCGTCAGAGTGGCCCACCTACATGGTTTGTTATATTGGTGGGCATTGCTATTGTATTTGGTGTGTATTATGTCTGGCTTGGATTTCGTAGTTTTATGGCATCCGGTATGACAATCGTTGAGTCCACACGTGAAGCTATTGACCTCTCTACTGCTACGGCTATCAGAATAGAAGAATTAGAGACCTTTGCACCTACTGCGTTACCGACCCAAACACCTGTTCCAGAATGTCAAGATTTTGTGGTTAACGTACCCAGTGCGATTGTTCGATCACGTCCAACAACCAATTCTGATATTATGGACACCGTAGCACAAAATGAGGTTGTTTGTGTTGTTGCGCGTGAACCTGAGAGTGATTGGTATGTTATTGATGAAAATCCATTAACACGCCGACTTGAACCTGCTTATATGCACGAAGATATTATCAGTGCGCTCAATCCGACGTTAACCCCATCGGTTACATGGACACCCGCACCGACTGTTACCAACACACCGACATATACACCATCCAATACACCACAAATTACTGATACGCCGACCGCGAACCCCGACATTCCGCCGACTGTCACACCAACTCCTACAATGACGGATACCCCACCGAGTGTAAACCTTTAGTTGCGGAAAACACGGCATGAGATATACTCAAACTATAAAATTAAAAGTTTGAGAAATTAAACTTACCACGCCGAAAGGGGGCACAATGGCTGCCATTCTTGAAGTTATTATCGGGATGATTTTTATCTATGTGCTGTTGAGTATTCTTGTTACCGAGGTCAATACCCTCATAGCGAATGCGTTGCGTTTGCGGGCGCGTAATTTGCGCGAAGCGTTGGATAAGATTATTGACGATCCTGTTATGCGGGCGAAAATTTATACCCACCCATTGATTCAATTGGTTGAAGAACGCTCCGTATTGCCGACTCAGCGTATATCTGCTGAAGAAGCACAAAAAATTGCGGACGGTGCGATTGCTGCGATTGATTGGATTGACTCTAATACATTTGTGGAAGTGGTGCTCAATAACATCAAGGTTGAATCTGACCAACAATTATTTGGTGCGTTATTAAACGTTATCGACGGAATGCCTTCGGGACCAGAGCGGCGCGGTTTGCGCTTGATTGTGAATCGGGTAGTGACGTCTGGTGAAGGTTTGGATGATCTGCGTGAAGCAATTGGCAATGTAGACGAGGAATCTTTCCGTATAGCATTGATTGACACATTCGAACAAATTGAAGACGAAATTACGCAACTCGGTCTAGAGCCGAATAGCATTGTGTCGGTATTGGCTGGTATTCGCCAGATTGATAATCCGTATTTCCGTAATGCAATGTCTACGATTTTAGCAACAGCAGAGAATCTCGACGAAGCCAAAGCTAACATTCAGACATGGTTCGATAATTCGATGTCTCGTGCTAGTTCGACATTTGGGACAAAGATGAAGACACTGTCCATTTCGGTGGCACTTGTGATTTCGTTGGCAGCGAATGTTGATACGTTGCACATCGGACGTACATTGTGGGAAGATCCGATCCTGCGCGAACAAATTAGCACAGTTGCGCGTGATGCAGTCGAAAGTGGACAACTAGAAGCTGCAATCAACGAAGCGGAACAAGCTGCTCAAGAAGCGGGTAACGCTGAAGCTGGTACCGATGACGTTGTTGAAGATATAGCAGAATCTGCAGAAGCAGTCGGACAAACGCTTGAAGAAATCAGTTCATTACGGCTACCGATTGGATGGTTACTGGAAGATGTGAGTGATGCGCCAGCAGAAAGTGCGTTGCGCTCGAATCCAAATAACCTCTGGAATTACTTCCCAGCAAATAACCCCGACGGCTGGTTGGGTCTCTTAATGGCAAAGATTATGGGAATCGCTGTAACTGTGATTAGTGCATCCCAAGGTGCGCCCTTCTGGTTCAACATTTTGAATAAGATTATGGGTAAATAACATCATCAATTATTGGATGTACGGGTGGATGCAAGATGTCCACCCTTATGCTAATATAAATTGTTTCGTGCATGAACTAAGAGCGGACACAGCGGAAACCCCCATCACTGAGGGAATTGGCTGGATTCCTACCGATACGACTGGATGTACCAAGGTCAATATTCATACTGTTCCACGAACTTCCTCATAATACACGAATATTAGTCACGTTGGCATCATTTTGATATAATGAAATCGTCCACTCCCAAACGTTACCTGCAATATCATATGCTCCAACCCATGAAATGCCGGGTTGTATACTACCTATGGATTTGGTTTGTAGATCTGAATTCCCTGACCAAACCACGTAGTTTTCATTCCACGTATTACCCCATGGGTATCGCAAGTTACTAGGACCACTTGCAGCATATTCCCACTCTCTTTCAGTGGGTAGGCGGAAACCAGTACCCAACCATTTGCAATAATCCCGTGCGCCAAACCATGATACCTCAATCACAGGATGATCTTCAAATCCAGAATCGGCTACCCATTGCCCATCTGTATTGCGAATACGACGGTCATCGTCATCTGAATCAAGGTATTCAAAACTATCTGGACTGATATTGCCATTTCTATTATTGTTCAAAAAAGTGGCAAATTCAGCGTTAGTGACCTCGTATTTGGCAATCCAAAAGGGTGTCTCGATAAGTTGTTGATGGGGTGTTTCGTCATCCTGTGCATCAGAACGGCTACTACCCATTTCAAATTCACCTGCCGGCACGAGTAGCATATCAGTTTAGACAAAGCCGTTGTCAAAGGTTTGACTGTATCCTTCTATACCAACTTCATCACGCCATTGTCGGTTACTGGTTACGCCTTGTTGCGCGGTTTGTTCTGCTGGTGGCTGGGTTGGCGTTGGAGGAAGTGTTGCAGTCACGATAATAGGTTGTGATGTTTGTACAACGATAACTTCCACAGGTACTTCAACCGTTTCTTGTACAATTTGAGTCACGGGTACTTCAACAGTGCTTTCCACAGTTACTGGCACTTGAACAGTTTCTTGGACCACAACTTCGACCGTTTCCTGCACAGTAACCGAAATTTCGATAGCTTCACCTTCAGCAATGCGCGTAACTTAAACGGTTTGTTCCATGATTTCCGTTACAGGAACTTTAACCGTTTCGCCAGTTTCGCGATTGGTCATCGCAAATAAGGCGAGTAATGCAAAAAACACAGCGACAATTGCTACACCGAATGTCAGATTACGCCATGTGTTGGATGTGCTCTCGATAGGTTGCGGTGGAAGTGGTGATGGAACAGGGATATTTCGCCAATCATCTAATTGTTCTATCAGATTGTCGACGTCTACACTGAAATATGGATTGGTGATATGCAGGGGTTGGGCATTCAGTCAGATGAAGGTTCTGCCAATGCGCTGTGGTAAATCGTCGACTGTTGGGAATGATGCATCCTCAATCAGAATCGGAATGACTCGTTTACGTTGTTCGAGTGCAGTTTCAACTTCAATCCTTACAAAGTCTTCTGGTTGGTTCTGTCGCTCCTTGAGTGTCTCGGCCCATTGGCTACCAATCAACACCAGCACGACACTAGCCGAAAAAATGCCTGCTTGAATCGTCTCGGCAAAATCACTGCCAATTGAGATGGTGTTAAGATCGTAAAAGATGACCTTATATTTTTCGCTTAATTTATCATGTAGTCACTCAGCCGTTTCTTGGCTATCTTGGCGACGATACGAGATAAAGATACGTGCTTGTTGTGTTTCCATATTTGCAACTATACATTAGCCAGTTCAACCCGTGTCTATTATGCCGACTATTATCGGTTATAGCAACAATTTTTGTTCCGTTAATCAGTAGACTAGCTACCCGACACTGAACAGGTATTC
>DIYL01000020.1 GCA_002428985.1 Anaerolineales bacterium UBA6055
TAATCGAAACAAAACATGAGGATCGTTCATGAATACGGAAAAGAACAAGACAATAATCAAACCTAAAGATACGATTACACAAAAGATATAAGGACGTTTTGAGCTTGCTGTACGTTTTTTCTTCATACTATAAGTTTATACGATTTCTGCAGGTTGCATTTAAACGAACACCCTACGATACTTTTAAGCTCCCTACTAAAACGTGATTTGATTAATATGTTAAGCCCACCTTTATATGTATAAGAATAAGTCAAAATCCCTAACGATAATGAACTGCTATTCCATACAACTTATTACATCGTCTGTGATGCGTCAGACCCAAATCCTGTCTTTCCCGCAATCAAGTGGTTTGCGCAAGGTGTGCTTCATGATTAAAGTGCTGAGTCTCCCTCTTCAGGGAGCAATAGAACCATTGAAGGCAAGTTCTACATCTTAAATCAAAATGACAGTCTATCTATGAATAGGGTGGTTTGGATTAACTGAAACGGCGCATTATAGCAATAGCGAATTGAGCCTTTTTGTCAAACCTGCAGGAAGTCATACTAGCATAAGACGCATTTTGACTATGCCTCATCAAGCGTAAAACACTATATAGGATTGTGATATATTCATAAGATTGACAGTCTCGGATTTGTACCTATTTGAGTGGGATCGATTCATTATATCTATCCGAATTTTTATATATTTTTTATTTGATCCCAAAACTTTTTTCACAGTATGGATCATACTAACAGCAACGAATACATAATGGGGATGTTAAAATTATGAAGACCATATATCTTATGATATGTTTACTTTTATTTCCGTTGCTTACAGTGGCACAAGATGATGTGCTTAGTTTTCAGCCGGTCCACACTCAGGTAATAGACCTCACGTTATCACCTCTAGAAGATCAATTCGCGGCAATTAGTCGGTCAAGCACAGGTCAGGAACAATTCACAGATCCTGTCTTAGAAATATTCTCTGTTGAAACAGCAGAGGTTTTAGCGACGCTTGAAAATGAACCAAGACGTGCTGTTTACAGTCCTGATGGATCACAATTATTTGTCTCTTATCAAAACACTGGAAGCCGTCTATTAAATACAACAAGTTTTGAAGAACTTGCAATCGCAGAATCAATTTCTGTTACAACTGACGAAATTGTTGAATTTAGCCCAGATAGCTCGCGTGTTATTGTGAATAGTTCAACGCGCAGTATCCAAATCCTCAGCACAGAAAATTTGAGTCCTTTAATGGAGCTAGAGTCGCCAAGCGGTGAATTTATCACAGATGCTGTTTTCAGCCCTGATGGAAGCTTAATTGCTCTCTCAGACTTCAATAAAACTGTCTTTCTTTTAGATGCCGAAACGGGTGAAATTCTAAGTGAATTCCCGTCAGGGTTAGATAGTCTGCATTATCTGTATTGGCTAAGTGATGGGAATATTGTGGCAGGCGTAATAGGGCGGGCAATAACTGTGTTGAACCCAGAATCAGGCGACACAGTAGCTTCCTATGATTTAGATTATGTCGTGCGTGCAATTGATGCAAAAGGCGACCAATTGTTAATTTCGACTAGTAACAATGAAGTGATACTATGGCAACCCACACGCGATGAACTCATTCAAACCTTCACATTTGAGACCTTCCGTAATGCAAGATATGTTCAATTTGGGACCAGCCTGATTTTAGCTGTAGAAGATCCACCAATTTTTGCAACATCCTACACAAACGATAGCATAATGACAGCGCCTCAAGCAGGTGCGACAGAAGATAATGAAACTGAGATGGATTCTAGTGGCGGAGGCTGTGATCTATCAAATCTGGGTGATTTCCTAATTGGTGATTCTATTGTAGTGAAGTGTGAAGCATCGTGTACGGCTGGCAGTGTATGGGGTACGGGGATCTATACAAGTGATAGCGATATTTGCACTGCAGCCAGCCATAGTGGTGTAATCACTCACGAAAATGGTGGTATTTTCCAGGTCAATATTCAAACTGGGCGAATGAGTTACTTTGGTAGTGAGAAAAATGAGGTTGAATCTTCGGATTGGGGCAGTTGGGAAACAAGTTTCACATTTGAACCGGTTGCAACAGCCATCACATGGGATATGGCTTCCCGCGATATTACCAATGATATTGGCACATTTATGCCTGTAGAGTGTGAGGCAGGTGGTAGTAGCCTAGGGACAATTTGGGGAACGAACATATATACAGATGATTCATCTGTTTGTACAGCTGCTGTTCACATGGGATTGATTACCGTTGAGGAGGGAGGACGCTTTTATCTTTCAGTCGTTGGTGGGTTGACAGAATATGAAGGCAGCTCCCTCAACGGTGTCGATTCGACAGCATATGGTGAGTGGTCTGGTAGTTTTGTCTTGACGGCTTCTAATATTGATATCGATTGGACAACAAGTGCGAATCAACTCATCGGTGTAGCAGGAACATCTCAAATTGTGACCTGCCCTGAAGCGGGTGAAGCAGGAACACTGTGGGGGACAGGTACTTATACCGACGATTCTTCTATCTGTACAGCAGCAGTACATATGGGTTTTGCGACCCTTGAAGCTGGTGGACAATTTATCGTTACGATTCAAGATGGTATGGACGCTTATGAAAGCAGTAGCCAGAATGGCATTGAGTCTTCAGATTGGACATCAGCTTGGGAGAGAAGCTTTAGTGTCGGTCTATGGACAGATGTACTCATGAACATGGAAGCCGATGTTTAGACAATAATTTCACTAGAACACCTTCAGAGTGATTATGCACTGAAGGTGTTCACAGTTTGATCAATCATCAAATTATGTAATTGTTATTCGCCAACAAAACAAAATAAGTACGCCTCATAAAGCGAATTTGGATGAAACCAGCACATTGATGTGGTTAGCATATCGAATTTAATCGAAGCGAGTCAGGGCTATGGAATCAAAAGGGATGATTAAGATGAAGGCTCTATTTTTAATCTATATGCTAATTTGGGCTGTGCCCATGGTTATGGCACAGAACCGTGTTGAAGATCTGGTTGATGAGATACGGCTCGGCTTACAAGAGAGTGAGCCCAACTTCAACACATTACTTGACTTGGCCAATGAAGCCATCAACCTTGACTCTAACTATGCCCCAGCGTTCAATTATCGTGGAGAGGTTTATTTTGAACTGGATGAATTTGATTCTGCACTCGCAGATTATGAGACATCAAACGAGTTAGATCCCACATATGCCAATCCGCTCAGAAATATCGGTGTCTGGTATTATCGTGTTGCTGAGGACAATGAAACGGCAAGAGACTATTATGAACAAGCGGTTGCAGTAGATGCTGACTTTTTGGCAACTTATGTTGACTATGGTTTATTGTTGTGGCGAACAGGTGAAAACGAGCGCGCAATTGAGAATTTGACCATTCCCATTGAAGCAGACTATGAAAACATGCTTGGTCTTATTGCCGCCTATAATTTTCGTGCCTTTGCTTATTCCAATTTGGGTGAGAATGGACTAGCGATATCAGATTTTAGTCGCGCGATTGAAATTGACCCCAATCATCTACCATCTTGGCGTAATCGTGCCTATGAATACAACTTAATTGGGGAGTATCAACTGGCAATTGATGATTACACCTTTGCAATAGAAGCTGATCCAGAACGTTCTAGTAACTATTATCTTCGGGCAGAGAACTATGTGATGATAGGCGAAAATGATAGTGCCTTAATAGATTACACACGCTCGATTGAACTCCATCCGACTCAGGTGACTTATGTAGAAGCACGGGCTGATTTATACCATTCTATGGGAGACATTGATCTTGCTTATGCTGATTATAGACAAGCAGCAGAACTTGATCCGGATACACCCGATCGCTATACACCACTCTTAGAGCTTGGTTCCCCTCAACAAAAAGTAGAAACCTATACAATCTTGCTCGAACGTTTCAATCCAAATAACCAAACATGGATACAAAACCAAGCATTTGAGAATGTAAATGCCGGTAATCTAGCTGAGGGATTAACTAGCATCGAACAGTTAATTGACCTTGGAAATGCTGAATATTTTATCATTCAACTTCAAGGGGATATGTATGCTGAGGCGGCACAGTGGGAAAACGCAGTTGCGAGCTACTTAGAAGTTGCTGACTTAACATCAAATTTCTCAGATAGTGTCTACCTTGATCTGGCTGAAATGTATGTCCAATTAGGTAACTTTGATTCTGCTCAACAAGCAATTGACGATTACCGAGAGCGTTCCAGTGATTTGTTTGGTCGGGGTGATGCCATTCAAGCTATTGTGTGGGTTGGGCAAGGTGATCTTGAAGCTGCCAGTGCAATTATTGATCAGCAACGTACGGAAGTCAGTGGATTTATTTTTGCTTTATATGCAGAAGCAACTTTTTTGCTAGCGCAGGAGAATTATGCAGATGCCTTGATTGCACTTGATGAAGCGATGAGCATCATGCCGAATAGTCAACTGAACAACCCGCGTTTCGACACCATTATTCAAATGATGAGAGCAGAAACTAATCGGTTATTGGGGAACAACGAGGATGCTTTGATCGAGTATGATCTGATTTTGACTAAGGCACCAGACAATATTCCAATGCTATTAGGCAAGGCACAAGTACTTATAGTGCTAGACGACATAGATTTAGCAACCGGAATTTTGCAAGATGTATTAGCTTTAGAATCAGATAATGAATTAGCACAATTCCTGCTAGAAGAAATTCAATAGTAGAAGTTAATGTATCAGCATATTGTGTTGTTATCTTCACAAATATTTATGCTAATTATATTCAGGAAATATAAACCTGAAAACGACTTTATCGGAATAATAAACAAAAAACATATTTGCGTACAGATTGCATAGGAACTGAGTAGTTGCAAGTCATTGAGTTATGAAAATATAAATCTTTACGCACCTAGTTATAACTGTAAAAGCAAAAGTCTAGCTGAGGGTTAGGCCATGAAAAATAACACCTTACGATTGTTGATTATCGGCTGTGCAGTGATAGTTTTGTTACTGGTATTACCATCACACACGCAGGACGATTGGCCACAAGATTGCAAAATTATGGATTTCGGTGCAACGATAGATACAGCAACTGAGGCACAGAATGAAGGAGATGTGCCTGCGTATGTGGATGCCTTGGCTGAATCTATTCGACAAATGAATAGTAGCTTAGAAGATTGTTTGGTTGCGGCGATTGAAGCGGACGTTGATTTGGAAGATGTAAGTTTGGGTGATATAAACATGATATTCGCATATTTGGAGGGAGCTCAATTGGTTGATGTACATATGGCTGGCATTAACCTGCGTGGTGCGCATATGAATGGTGTCAACATGCAACGCGGTTACTTCGAAATTGCCAATTTAGAGGGGGTAGAGCTGGTTGAAGCAAATTTGGAAAGAGCGAACTTTTTCTATGCAAATTTGGAAGAGGCAAATTTGACTGATGCAAACTTACAAGATACAGAGATGCAGGGAGTCAATCTGAGAAACGCACACATGTCAGGCACCAAACTGATCGGTGCGCGCATGTTTTATGCTGACTTGACTGGGGTATTTCTGGAAGAGGCAAATTTGCGAAACGCTGACATGGTTGGCGCTAATTTACAGTGGTCGATTTTGGTGGGTGCCAATTTGAGAGAGGCAGATTTGTCCGGGGCGCATCTACAATTGGCCTATTTGGGAGGAGCACAACTGGAAGGAGCAGATTTATCTCGATCGAATTTGTACTTGGCGAACTTACAAACAGCCACTTTTGATGAAATGACTATCTTACCTGATGGGACATATTGGACCTCAAGTGCTGATATAAAGCGTTTTACAGACCCCTATCACCCTGATTTTTGGAACCCGTGTGTGGAGTTGCAGCCTCTTATGTGGTATTGCTGAAACAACAATCTCGCCTAAAGTACATAGCCTCAGTTTCGGATAAGACTTAGTTTTCAAGTAACAAACGAAGCTTTTTACACATAAATTTAGCACAAAGATTAAATATGAAACGATTAATTGTTGCCCTGTTTACTGTTCTACTGACTGTTCCCATTCTCGCTCAAACCGAGTTGAGCACAATGGTAAATAGTGAAAACAGTCGGCTTAGCATTCAGATACCCGATGATTGAACAGGAGAACCATTCTCCAGTGGGAGCATTACTGTCGCAAGCAATCTTGTACCACTCAATCAGGTTGACCTCGGGAGAGTGAGTTTTGAAGCTGAACCGGAGCGCATCTGGATGCAAATCAGTTACGCGAATGCAGAAGATGTTGGGATAGCAATTGAAGCAGGCACGGCTCCCATTGGGCATTGTCAAGTTATCGACAAATGGGATTGAATGTGAGATGATCTGATGATGAAAATCTCACAAGAATTGTTTCGTAATCATCGTTTTCCGACAGAAATTATTCAGCATGCGGTCTGGCTCAATTTCGTTTTTCCGCTCAGTTTTCGTGATGTCGAACTGATTTTACATCAACGAGGAATTATCGTTAGTCACGAAACAATTCGTAGCTGGTGCTACAAGTTTGGTCCGCATCTAGCACAGTCTGTGCGTAGTAAACGCAGACCCACAGGCGATACATGGCATTTGGATGAGGTCTTTGTCAAAATCAACGGGAAACGCTATTATCTATGGCGCGCTGTCGATAGCAAGGGGCAAGTCATTGACATCCTAATGCAATCCCGTCGCAACGCAAAAGCAGCAAAACGATTCTTCGAGGCCGCTTTGGGTCAAGCGGGCTTTGACCACGTGTCATTGTGACCGATGGTTTACGCAGTTACAACGTGATTTCTCGTGATCTATTACCAACCGTCGAGCATCGACGAAGCAAGTACTTGAACAATCGAGCGGAGAATTCGCATCAATCAACTCGTAGGCGTGAACGACGGATGCAACGTTTCAAATCAATGCAGCAAGCACAACATTTTCTATCTATTTTCGACATCCTCTACCATTATTTTCATCCACCAAAACATGCCCTAACTGCTGATGTCTATCGTGAGCAACTAGATACTCGCTGCCAGACATGGGCTAGTTTTGTAGCTTGAGAGCAACCTCTATCTTGCTTTACTTTGTCAAATGACACCTAGGATGTCATAACTTGACAATACCCACATGTTAAATTATGGTGTCCTCTTAGAAATGATTCCATTTAGAACGCAATGATAAATTACATCCGCGAAGTGTGGGATAAAGACTCTCTGCATCGATTTCAAAATACACTAGATCTGGTTTTACCGCAATATTTCGATAGCTATCCTACCAGTCAATTCGAACTGATATTTGAGATGAATAATAAGATACTGATGAACTTTGTTACTTTCTGTTTACCACATTTAAAGTGTGATTATGCTATTAAAGTGGAAGGAGCAGATTGTAGAGAAGGAACAATCACAACCCATTTCAGACCAATCGTATCAGTGCCTTCTTTGATTGAGTAATCAAATCTAGATTCGATCTTACTTTCAAGATATCCCCATATGGCACGCTTATTTTGAATACCAAGTTAGTTGGGTTGCCGCAATGTGCCATCAGGCTTCAAGTAACGATATAAGGTTGTTCTAGATATACCAACCATCTCACAAATCTCATTAATGGAGTAATCCGAACTTTTCATTAATTTTGCGGTGCGTTTCATCTTTTCATCTGTCATTGCTTTAGGACGACCACCAAAACGACCACGTGCTCGGGCAGATCGTAAACCCATCGTACGCTCACGGATAATATCCCGCTCAAACTATGCTAAAGCACTAAAAATATGAAACTGTAATTTACCAGTAGGGGAGGTGGTGTCAATATTCTCAGTCAGACTGACAAAGAAAATACCACGCTGTTTTAACGCTTCAACTTTAAGTACTAGGTCTTTCAAGGATCGACCAAAACGGTCTAACTTCCATACTACTAATGTGTCGCCATCGCGTAAGAAAGCTAGTGCTTCGTCTAAATCTGGACGGTCCGACTTAGCGCCACTGATCTCATCAGCAAAAATCCGCCCACATTGCGCTTGCTCTAAAGCATCTATTTGCAAATCTAAGTTTTGATCACCGGTTGAAACTTGTGCATATCCCACTAACATAGCAGTCTCCTGTCAATTGTGACAGAAATTACTGTATCAAAACTAGAATAGACACACAAGTTTCAAAATATAGTTTTTGGAATGAGTATTAGAACACTACTGGTCATTCAATCATACACAATTTACAAAATCTCACATCTGTCCCATAAACCACCATTTTTGAGACAAATAAAGATTGAATAAACAGTTACTTAGCCGTTAGCCATTATGTCAAGCCGAATTGTTCAAAATTGAACGACTTTACAAAGCAATTGAAAGCGTAACTAGGTCGGCAATATTCATGAATAAAAATCACAGATTCTATAATGATGTTATTAGAGAATATCACTAGAACAAACAAAAAGAGAACGCACAGAACAACTAAGACAGCTTGAATTGAATATCGATGATTCCAGCGAAGAAAACGCACAAAATAGCACTGAATCCGCGATTTTAGAGAATGCAGACACAAATACACTGGATGAATCGTATGGGGTATATATGGCAGATTCGAACGAATACGATTACATGCCTGATTATGATGATTCACTGGTGGAAGTAATTACAGAATTGGGCGGTATTCCTGAACCGGAATCAGGAGGTGATTAGCATGGTCAATTGTGGTGCATTCATCAACTGTCAACGCATCGAAGAAAACCATATGCATTTAGTTGAATCTATCATTGAACAGCTGTATGAATCTACTGAACTATATCACGTCGCTGAAGTAGACATACAAGCCGACTACAATGGTGTTGATTACTATATGTTCCGCCATTCCGGTGATGAGGCTATCAATATCGCTGTGCATGTTCGTGTAAAATCCAAATACAGGGATTTAACTATCGGATTACAGCCCGGTGGCACAGCAAGGTCAACGGTAATCAGGATGATACTACCGCCCGTTTTCGTCCTTTTGCTATCCATTGACCATTTATATTGACTTAGGTGAATTTAATCATGAAGATTTGATTAGATTAATTGTTATCTTCAACAAATTGATTGGTAAATGCGGATTCTAAATCTATATTGGAATCATTAAGCATATTCATTGAAATTAACGTATTAAGCATATTTTCCCATGAAACAAGATCACTATATCCGAGTACCTCAGCATCCCATAAATCCGCCGTTGTAAGCAACACCTGAAATTGGGTCAGTATTTCTACATCAAACTCCATTTCTAGAGTCTCATACATAGCGTGACGACTTTCTATAATGTCTTGACGACTTGGTTCGGAATTAAGAAAAATGTCTTGCTCATCTGCTAAAGCTTGCATAGCTAAGATAAATGCTTCATCCTTAGGCAAGTTATCAACATAAGGCATGCTGTAAAGATAAGCACGTGCAGGATTATTGACAGATAACTGCAAGGCAGAATCCAGAGCAGAGACTATTGCCGCAACCATATCTGGGTTATCCGCTAACATATCAGCACTCACAATTAACCCATTAGATACAAGATCAGCCTGGGATGCAACCGTGATGACTTCAACATCCTCAATATCTCCACAATCTCCTGCTAAAGCGTGATTTCGAATTTGTAATGGCTCATTATTCACATAAACTACTGACGCATCAACTACTCCCAAACAGAACACCTCAGGGGCACTAAACCCTATCTCGTCTAATTGAATATCAGATTCTGTTAAATTAGAGCTTGTGAGATTCTTTTAACGGAACAAAAACTATTTATTGTTCCATATGAAACAATAAATCTTTATCGTTTTTGAATTGATATATCTTTTCAACTACCATTTCAACACATCACCATCATTGGATTTTTGAATACTTTATCAAGTTGAAGGATATATTTATGAGTGAAAAAGTATCAACAATATTTGTGTCGCTTCAGATCAACAACAAAACATATGATGTCAATATACCCGAGGATGAGCCACTACTTTGGGTTTTAAGAGATGATCTCGGTTTAACAGGTACAAAACACGGTTGTCATGAGGGAATATGTGGTTGCTGTCTGGTGCTAGTAGATGGAAAACCCACAACAAGCTGCACCACGATCGCTAAATCGGTAGTAACACAAAAGATTCAGACAATAGAGGGTCTTACACCTCAACAAAACGGTGATTCTCAAATATTTTCATTGGTTCAACAAGCATTTCTAGATGAGCAAGCATCCCAGTGTGGGTGGTGTTTACCTGCACTGGTCGTCAACACCACTGCCTTGCTAAAGCAGACCTCTAATCCGACTAATGAACAGATTAATGAAGCTATGGATCGGGTGTACTGTCGGTGTGGAGTCTATGATCGTATTCGCAAAGCCATGCACAAAGCTGTGCAACTTGATTCGGAGCACTGATCATGACAACAGCTCTTATCATTACTCTTCTTGTTCTTGTAATCATTTTAGTCTTGCTGTTCATGCTGCGACGTTGGGGGCAGCGATGGATTGGTCAAATATCCATGCCTGGTGCAGTTATTCCACCTTTTTTGAGTTTACCAGACCCATCTGTTGATCCCTTTGATTGGTTTGATATTACACCAAATAACACTATTCACCTTTATTGTCCCAAAATTGAACTTGGACAGGGCATTCATACGCTTGTTGCCCAAATAGCTGCTGCTGAGTTGAAAGCTGATATAGGGCAATTTCAAGTGCATCAGCCAGATTCACAACGTAACAACACTGGCATGGTTAACATTACAGGTGGTAGTGCATCGATCTTACTTCTCCATGAACATTTGCGAAAGGCTGCGAATAAACTCAGACAGTTGTTGTGTCAGGTAGCTGCACAAACATGGAGCTGCGATATTGGCGATATTGCATGCGATTCGGGGTATTGCATTAACCGTATCAATGGTGCCCGTCTTTCATATGGACAGCTTTTTCTAGAAACTCGTCGAAAAGAATCCGGAGTAGTTGACTTAGAGTCAATCACGCAATTGGAGTTAATTGGACAAGAATTGCCTCGAGTTGATTTACCTTATCATGTGACAGGGAAGTCCATTTTCGGCGCTGATATTCGACTACCCAATATGGCATATGGTGCTGTTTTATATCCACCGAAAGAACGTGCAACCCTGGTGGATATTCATAACGAAAGTGAAGTAAGGGCTTTACCAGGGATTATAGATTTAGTTGTAGATGGTGATTTCATTGGAGTAGTAGCAGAGCGCCGTCGCCAAGCATGGCAAGCAATTCAGCAGTTGGATTGCACATGGAGTGGCGGAAGCAATTTTTCAGATACTGATATACCCCAAATGGTTCATATGAAAGCTGGAACTGGAGCCATAATCTATGATGAAGGCAGAGTCAGTTTCCCTGAACATCTTCCCATCACTCAACAGTCTTATCGTGCTCATATGTGTGTGCCCTTACCTTTTGAATCGCCGGTTACAACAGTTGATGTTCGTCCTAATGGTGTCACGGTATATGCACCAACACAGAGTCTGCACTTTGTGCGAAAACACGTTGCCAAAGCCCTCAAACTATCTGAAGAGAATGTGCGTGTAATCATTACAGCAATTGGAGGGTCTTTTGCCAGAAAACACGGTGCGATTGGAGACCCATCCGCTCATGCAGCGATATTATCAAAAGCAACAAATCGACCTGTACAGGTGACGTGGACATTTACGGAGGATTTGCGATACGGCATCAAGCGTCCCCCAAGCCAAATGCAATTCCGAGCAGTATTGAATAAAAATGGTAAGGTTGACTCGTTGGAAAGTAATATTGCCATCAGCGATGGTTCAACAGTATTCCCCCCTCAGGATTTGATGCCCAAATTGACAGGAGTTGATTTGTCCGGTGCCATTGGCTCACAGGTGCTATATAGTGGCATACTTAATCGGCGTGCACGTTACCGTCATATCAATCTCGGAATTTTGACCAGCTTCTTTCGTACCCCTGGAATCAGCTCTAACGCATTCGCAGTTGAATCATTTATGGATGAATTGGCGGCAATTGCACAGGTGGATCCAATCGAATTTAGACTGCAGCATCTAGGGGCAGATGAACTTAATCAACGCCTATATCATGTGCTTGATTCGATTCGCACACAATCGAACTGGGATCGGAAACTTCCTGAGAACTATGCGCATGGTGTTGCCTGCTATGCTTACAGTAATGCTGTTTGTGCCGTAGTCATAGAAGTTGAGAACTGCGATGGAAAGATCAAGATACAAAAGATATTTGCCTGTGTTGAGGCAGGTTTGATTGTCAATCCAAATGTGTCTCGTTCTCAAGTTGAAGGCGGTATTTTAATGGGTTTGGGATGGGCGGCATATGAGCAGATACATATGAAAGATGGGTTAGTATCAAGTGACAGTTTGGGAACTTACAAACTCATGCCTCCGAGCGAAGCCCCAGAGATGGACATTGTCCTTTTACAAGAGGGGATATTCAGACAGGGATTAAACGAAATTTCGGGTGGTTTAACCGCACCTGCATTAGGCAATGCAATTTTTGCGCTGACAGGTGTACGCCAACGTTCCTTGCCATTTGAGTTGACAATAGATAAGCGACAATCGATGTAGCAAGCCTTCATTTGCTAGAATAATGACAAGTGTTAGTCAAGGAGAGGCTTATTGTAATGAGACTACCATCACCTGAGAACGACAAACAAGCCCGGCAGAAACGTCGTATGGAAAGAGCCATTACGACTGCCTTTATCCAGTTAGTTGAAGAAAAGGGCTATGAACCTGTAACGGTGGGCGAAATTACAGAGCGCGCTGATGTGGGTCGTACAACGTTTTACAGATACTTCCAGAACAAATCACATATACTTGTACATTTACATAGCAAGCGATTTGAGAATCTAAAGATCGCTCCTTCAACACGAGAGGATTGGCTTTCTGGTGAGGCTCCACAGGAATTTATTGACCTGCTAAAGCGAGCACAACATCAGGGACGGTTTAAGTCGATGATGTACAAATTGGGCTTCGATATCGCTTATATACAGCACCTGATTGAAGAAACACTTGCTCAGCACTTTGCAGCAAAACTACAAGAATCATTTTCTGATGATGAAATGAAAACGCCGATGCCAATTGTTTCAAGATCATTGGCGGGGATGTTCAGTTGGATGGTGAAATGGTGGGTCCAGGACCCACCTGAATATACACCGGAAGAAATGGCAAATCATGTGTATAGTCTAATGGCATCAATTGTCAGAGAAGCCGTAATTGCGGGTGACGAACATCACATCGTCAACCAGTAATTATTGTACTGTGAAACCCAAAAATAGCAGATCGGAATAATAGGCTGCTACAAATACAATTAATCCAAGCAACACAATGTTACTAAATATATTCATATATTCGCGTCTCATTGCATGGGTTATGATTGCACCTATCATCAGTAAAGTGAGTCCAATTCCAGCCAATGGAGTAAAAAATGGGAAAATGCTCAGTGCTGTTGGCACAACAATGCCTATTGCTCCTAGTATTTCAAGAATTCCAATGATTTTCACGATTGTGGGTGAAACACTTTCCATCCATGCAAATTGCGTGACAAGCGTTTCATAGGGTCGAAGTAGTTTGGTCAAACCAATCATACCAAACACCCCGCATAACAATATCTGAATAATCTGTGTTACTATTTCCATAGCTTTAATCCTTTTGATGGGTAACACGAGCATAGATTGAACCTGTGCTCGTGTTGTGAAATGATTTCTATCAATTTCGGATGTTTATTTACGAATTAACCTGAGGCATGGATCCACCTGTAACTTTATTGCTGCTTACCACGGTTTGTAAAACGATCTCTTGAGCAAGTTTCATATGTTTTGGTTGTGCTTTGTCTAATCCACCTACATCAAAAGGCGGTTCAGGATCATACTCAAGAATGAGCTGAATCGATTCAGCAATATCATTTCCAGCAATTTGTGCAGCCAAGTAGAAAGCCATATCAATACCTGCCGAATTACCCGCAGATGTAATGATTTTTCCGTTGACAATATATCTGTCTGTTGAATATGTTGCATTGTATTTTTCCAACTCTTGTTTAGCGAACCATGTGGTCGTCACTGTCAAACCATCAATAATGCCTGCTTCACCTAGTAATAAAGACCCTGCACAAACAGATGCTGTCCATTTGGAGGTTTCATGAGCTGAACGAATCCATGGGAGAACTTGCTCATCCTCGATAAATGCATAAAAATTACCACCTGGCACCAACAGGATGTCGGGATGAGTCACATCTTCAAGTAGATAATCTGCCGATAGTGACATAAATCCTGTATCAGCACGTTTTTCCCCGAGTGAATTGCTAACGAGCTTGACTTCGACATTTGGTATTTTGGCTAAAACCTCATATGAACCGATAGCATCCAATACTGTGATGCCATCATAAACAAGAATAGCGATAATGAGCTTTCCTTCCGCTTTGTTACTTTTGGTTTCTGTTGACATGGATGTCTCCTTATGTATAACGATGCTTAAATGATAGGAGACAAGTATCAGGGAATTCAATCAACACGAGATGGATTGTGTTCAAAGCGGAACAAAGTGTGTCCCGTATTCCACATATACCTTGTGCTATATCGAATAATTTGTATCCAATTGCCATAGATATTAATGACAAGTGTATAGTCGTCAGGCGTGTTTTTCAGAACAAATTATGTATTTTGTTTGATATAGAACAAAACACGACAATTGTTCTTTGAGTAGTCATTCTTGCTCTGCTACGATTCTCGATAGAAGATCTAATTAGAAAGAATTGACCCTAAAACTTATGCTGAATCGTCATCATAAACCTGCTGTGGAATTCACCAACGTTACCAAGCATTATCATGAAAAAGTTGCTGTAAATCACATCAACTTCCGCATCGAGATGGGCACTGTCACCTCTATCTTGGGACCTAATGGGGCGGGTAAAACAACAACTATCAATATGATGTTGGGTCTTACCAAACAGCCCTCAGGTGACATACGTCTTATGGGAAAAGATCCTACAGTACCGTCCAGCCGTCTTCATATTGGAGCCATGCTACAGACAGCAGGTGCACCAGATACCTTGAGAGTTTCAGAACTAATCCAACTCTGGTCAAGTTATTATAAGCAACCGTTATCAATCAACCAGATCATTGAAGTTACCGGATTAGCAGAAATTAACAATCATCTATTTGGCACATTATCTGGTGGGCAGAAGCAACGGGTTGCTTTTGCATTGGCAATTTGCGGAGACCCTGCAGTGCTCTTTCTTGATGAACCCACATCTGGACTCGACATTGCAGCACGTCACTCATTGTGGACACAAATTCGACAATTTGCTGAAGCAGGTAAAACCATTATTTTTTCAACGCATTATTTGGAAGAAGCAGATACCTTAGCTGACCGAATCATTGTCCTGAATCATGGTCAGATCATTGCAGATGGTCCGCCATCTCACATAAAAAATCAGTTCGCCTATCATCGAATTCAGTGCCAAACATCTTTGTCCTCAAATCAACTACGGGAAATCCCTGGTGTTATACGAGTGACAGATGAAGGACGACTCAAGCAAATTACAGCAAATGAAGCAGAGTCAGTTGTGCGATTTCTACTCAATTCAGATCAACAACTTAGCGATCTTGAAGTTACCAATATTGGACTAGATGCCGCCTTTCTAATGCTTACTCAGGATCAAGAGGGACTAGGATGACATTACAACAACAAGCAAACATACTCATAATACAGGCGCGTTTTGAATTCATTAAGTTAATCAGAATGCGCGTTTACACAATCTTGCTGTTGATATTGCCACTCTGGTTATACAGCATGTCGGGTGGCAATCCACGTGTGCCTGATATTGAGGGTATCCCCGGCACAATTCATCTCATTGCCAGTTTTGGTACATTCAGCACTTTTGGTATTGCTTTATTTGGTTTTGGTGTGGGTATTGCAACGGAACGTGGACAGCGCTGGACAACGACCTTGCGCATTGCACCTATTTCTCCACTGATTCCATTGATTGCAAAGTTGTTTGCCTGCATGATGTTTACAGCACTTGCGCTTATTGTGTTGCTCGTCGGTGCTTATATCTTGTTTGGAGTTCAACTACCTCTGGCTGTGATCGGATGGCTACTTTTTACAATGATTCTGACAAGTATTCCCCTGTGTGCCATGAGTTTAGCGATTGGCTCAATGGTTGGGCCGAACTCGGCACCGATTATTTTGATGATGATTTATATCGTTATCTCTTCAATTTCAGGTATTGTGGTTCCTCTGGAAATGATTGCCAGAGGCAATCCTGATGTGCTGATGATTGCTCCAATCTGGCCGACATTCCATGCCGGACAACTGGCTCTAGCTACTGTTCGTCCTGCCTATCCAGGTGTCATTCCGTTGCATATCATCGCCTTAGTCGCCTTTACAATTGCATTTCTCGTGATTGCACAATTAGCCAACCAATTTAGGTTACAACGCACTTTTGGTTAAGTGATATTTGCTGTATAGATACCAGATAAAACAACATACCCCATCTCAAATTTCTCACACTAGAGCTTATGAGTTTGTGACAATAATCGCTATGTGTTCCACTCGAAACACATAGCGAATTTTGTTGTTTGTTACTTGGTATTCTCCCCTTTAGTATTGCCTTTGTAATTATTTCACGAAGGGCTGATCTAATGGAGAGGATTGATCTGTATGTATAACATCATGTTGCTACTGCATAGCTATACACGCTGGCTGGTGATTATCGCCATGCTACTGGCACTTGGCTGGGCATACTTTGGCTGGATACGACAGCGAGAATGGTCTAAATGGGATAGCCGCTTCGGTGCTGGATTCACCATTTTGATTACGATTCAATTTATCTGGGGTGTAGTTCTCTTTTTCCTCCCGGATGGTCTTGCCCAGGCGGCATGGCGCGATATTGATGCGTCGATGGGGGTTCGTGAGCTACGCTTTTTTGGTATTGAGCATGGCTTTCAGATGATCATTGCCCTTGCTATTGTTCATCTAGGATGGACGCGTTCACGTAAAGCCACCCAAATCCGGAGCAAGTTTCGTTGGGCGGTCAGTACCTATACCATTGCTGCAATTTTGATTGCAAGCGCAATACCCTGGTGGCGTCCACTTATGCGTCCAATCGTAGAATCACCTGCCCTAGAATTAGTATTTGCTGAACCAACACCAGAATCAGTATCTGCTGAGCCAGCACTAGAAATGGGAGATGCAGGCGAGGGAGAGGTCTTGTTTTCGCAGAACATCTCAGGGCAACCGGCCTACTCAACGTGCCATACTCTTGATGAGGCGCGGTTAGTGGGTCCAGGTTTAGCTGGTGTAGCGACGCGTGCTGAAACCCGCATCGTAGGACTATCTGCTGAAGACTACCTGTATTTGAGCATTGTGGATCCAGGAAGTCATATTGTCACAGGATATGGGGATGTCATGCCTGCAGCTTATGGTAGTTCACTAAATGAAGAGCAGGTGGGACACCTTGTCGCTTATTTGATGACACTGCGATGAGTATAAGAATGCAAAATTTCATGGACAGATTAGATTACCTAGCTATTTTTTATAAGCTATCTAAGCCACGTATTGTCCTTTTACTTAACTTCACCACGATTACCGCGTTGATTGTTGCATCGGATGGCTTGCCAGATTCTACCCTATTATTGAATGTGCTAATTGGGAGTTTAGCAGCTCCTGCCGGTGCCAGTGCCTTGAACCAATATTTTGACCGACATATCGATCTAAAGATGCGTCGTACAGCCAGCCGCCCGATACCCTCTGGTCAAATTCGGGCTTCAACTGCCTTGTTGTATGGATTAGGAATGACTCTGTTTGGGGTTGTCTGGCTTGGCACAACTGTGAATGGTTTGACAGGGGTGTTGGCGTTACTGGGCTCCTTCTATTATGTCGGTTTTTATACGCTGTTTCTGAAACGCAATACCAGTCTCAATATCGTGATTGGTGGTGGGGCAGGTGCTTTTCCTATATTGGTGGGATGGAGTGCTGCGACTGGCAGCTTATCTTTAGAGGCATGGTTGTTATTTGCAATTGTCTTCTATTGGACACCGCCCCATAGTTGGGCACTGGCACTTTTGATGAACGATGATTATCTAAAGGCTGGTATCCCGATGATGCCAGCTAAATATGGCAAAAAAGTGACACATAGACAGATTGTCTTGTTTACTGTTTTGCTGGTCATCGTCTCGCTGTTGCCACTCACAACAACAATGTTTGGCGCAATTTATATGATAGGCAGTATAGGTCTTGGATGTATTTTTTTGTGGTTGTCGGTTCGACTGTGGTTAGGGAGTAACCCAAGGGTTCTTAGAATGACATGGAAATACTCAACTGCGTATCTTGCACTTATATTCTTGACTATGATGGTTGATAGCTTACTTTGAGGCGGCAAGATTATATATCCATATTCGACTCTTTATAAATACTATCCACTTGATTGATGAGAGATAAATTTCCTTACAAACAGCTAAGGTATCGTGTCTGCTGAAATGTGTCAATAGTATCGATTTCCCCTTTTACGTAGGATTTGAGAATTTCCTTAACATATTAGAATTGATTGTGTTTATAGCCATAGATAAAAACCCACATTGTCATTCTTCTAATAACCAACTGATAGCTGGTTCACGTTCCTTAATATCGAAAAACTCACCATCTGATTGATAAGCTATTGACGCTTCAAAGTTCTCCATGAGCAATCTGGTCTGATAATCCATTATATATGCAACACGGTAACTCACATCATCACGAATTCTCATTTCTGGCAAACGCCGACTTAGTAACAGAAATGGTGGTGCTCCTGACTGTCCGAAATCATGGAGGATCCGAATAGTCTGCCCAGCCATTGCTGATTCATTCATGTATTTCATTATAGGTAGATGTTCAGCTATAGCTTCACGACGGCTTTCAAGCCATATATATTCATGAACTCCCGATTCATGTTGATAATACTCAATATACTTTCCCATGATACAACCTATTAACATTAAATTTAGGGTGTTTAATGACTGATCGTCTAATATTATTTACAATATATATTTTCGATTATTAGTATATTATTAGCCTAGTACAGAATCAAACAACAAAGATGAAGTAATGTCTCACATGAAACGTTATTAATAAAGTGTTCCATGTGAAATAAAAGAATACTCTTTGTGGAGAATCTGAAATTAGTGAATCTAGGTAATTGGTATATCTATTCGTGTAGATATTAGTAGGTACAACCTGATCTTGTCTTAATTTATGCTATCTGCACAAGGTGTTAACATATACTTGAACAAAGTTTCTGATAAGATAATCTTGATTGGCTTCATTAGTTTTCAACACCAAGGACGATTTCTAATATTTTCTCAACATATGCTCGTTGGTTTGGATATGTCACGGCTTCAACACCATAGAGTCCTCGCCTGTAGGTTTTACCTTCCCAACAATGTATAAGAATTTCCGAGAGCAATTCTGCAGATTCCATGCATTGAATGAAACCACATTGCTGACCATAAGCTATCATTTCCTCAAGTTTAGTGTAACTGATACCGTAGGAATTCTCATAATATAACCTCACAATCTGGGAATGTTCACTTGCTTGACTCAACATAAGTTGATCAAATCGTAAGATTTCCGGATCACTCAAGTAAACCAATAAATTGTCACCAAAGTCTACGATGGCTTCGAAATAAGCAGATTTTGTATCTGGTAGAGTGACTTGAGGTTTATAAAAACGTTCGATTTCAGTCTCTAGAAATGCTCGAAATATATCTGTTTTATCATCAAAGTATTTGTAAATTGTCATCTTTGAACTGGATGCTTCGGCTGCCAGCATATCGGTCGATACATTGCTGAAGCCATGTTCCAAAAATAGCTTACGAGCAGCCAATATAATTCGCTCTTTTGCGGACTTTCTCTTCGTTTTCTTATCTTCTGACATCGTACCTGTCCTTGACTAATTAGATTTGATTTAATAGACTGTACTGTACTGTACAGTACCAATTTTATATTGTCTATTCTACAACAAAGGATATTCCCAATGAACATCATCGCATTTGCTGCTAGCAACAGCAAGTCATCTATCAACAAACAACTGGTCACCCATGCTATGCAGGTGTTGCAATCAGAGATTCTACCAGATGCCATTTGCGACATCCTAGACCTTAATGATTTCGAAATGCCTATCTATTCCGTTGACCGTGAAGAAGTATCAGGCATCCCACAACAAGCACACGCATTCCTGAGCAAAATTCAATCAGCTGATGCGCTGGTTATTTCGTTTGCAGAGCACAATGGCAATTTTACAGCAGCATTTAAAAACATCTTCGATTGGGTATCGCGGATCGATGTCGAGGTCTTTCAAGGCAAAGATATGGTCATCATGGCAGCTTCCGATGGTGCCAGTGGTGGTGCCAGTGTTCTTGAAATTGCCAATGACACCGCCCCTTACTGTGGCGGCAGTGTCAAGGCAAGTTTCTGTGTAGGTCCATTCTTCGATGTTTTTGACATTGGCGAAGGGCAGTTAATCGACGCTGCCCTCCAGCAGACCTTGCGTGAATCGCTCACTGCATTGGCAAAGCCAAAACAGGCGGTCCAGCAATGAATACGATCTGGTTTGGGTTAGACATCAATCCGGCAGCGAGCAACATTGATGACATCTTTAAGCGGGCACAACTCGCGGATGAGTTGGGGTTCGACATTATGACCTCACAAGATCACCCCTACAGTCGCAAATTCCTTGACACCTGGACCATGTTGACGGCGATTGCCATGAAGACGAAGCGAGTCCGCATCGGCACCAATGTGTCCAATCTACCCCTGCGCCCACCTGCGATTCTTGCCAAACAGGTTGCCTCACTGAGCCTTCTAGCAGATCGAGAAATTCATCTGGGATTGGGGGCAGGGGCTTTCTGGAAAGGGGTGATGGCTTATGGTGGCGAGGAACGCACACCCAAGCAGGCTTACGATGCCTTTTATGAGGCACTGCACATTATCAATGGCTTCTGGGAGAACACAGACAAAGGCTACAACTATGATGGTGACTACTATCAGATCAAGAACGCTATTCCCGGACCTGCACCTGCTCATCAGCCTCATATCTGGGTTGGAGGGATGGGACCGAAGATGCTCAAGCTGACAGGGCAGGTGGCCGATGGCCTCTGGATGTCTATTCCCTATGCACTGCCTGAGAAATTGACATGGATCAATGAACAGATTGATGCAGGTGCTGTCTCCGTGGATCGCAATCCGGCAGAGATTAGGCGTGGCTACAATCTTATGGGCGCAATCGACCCGACAATGACAACCGGACAAATCTCTGATAAGGGGCTCTTTGGCGATGTCCAATTCTGGGTAGACCAACTCAGTGACTTGCATGAGACCTATCGTCAGGACACCTTCAACTTCTGGCCCACGAGCGATGCACCTTATGACCAGATCGAACGCTTTGCCGCTGAGGTCATTCCAGCCGTTCGCGAACGCTTTTCCCCTAATCCCTTGTGAATGAGAGGTACACATTATGCCTTTAGCAATTTATGTTCTCGCACTGGCAACCTTCGCAGTTGGTACTCAAACCAGTGTCTTCACGGGGCTTTTAAGCGATCTTGCCTCTGATCTCGAAGTAAGTGTTGCTGTTGCGGGGCAATTGGCAACTGTGTTTGCGATTACCAGTGCAATCAGTGCGCCCTTTATCGTGAATACAGTATCAAGATGGGAGCGTAAGCGCGTTCTCATTATCAGTCTGATATTTATTGGGGTTATCAATCTGGCTACATCTGCTCTGCCTACATTCGATACATTTCTCTACGCACGTATTGTGGTGGCTTTGTTCTCTGGTATCGTAATCCCAACGGCTGGTGCTGTTGCGGTATCAATGGTGCAATCCGATAAACAAGGTCAGGCATTGGGCGTCATCTTGTCAGGACTGACCCTCGCGTTTGTGCTGGGTATTCCGATGGGGTCCGTAGTTGGTGGACAGTTTGGTTGGCGCTCTACATTCGTCTTTGCCGGTGTCATCGCGTTCATTGCTATCCCGTTCATTATGGCTTATGTTCCCGCCTTACCAGGGACACAGGCAGCATCTTTGTCGAATTTCAAGGTACTGACCATTCGTATTGTGCAGGTTGGTCTTGTACTGAGTGGGATTTCCTTCATTGCAGGCTATCCGATCTTCGCCTTTATCGGCCCATTGGTCGAGGAAATCACGGGTATCAGCGGCTCGGCTGTCGGCTTGTTGCAGACCTTCATCGGTTTCGGTTCCATTCTCGGCATTATCGCGGGTGGTAGAATGGCAGATCATGGCGCATTCACCAGAAACATCAGGATTTTGTTCGCGGGTTTTGTCGTGGTTCAGTTCTTCTATTCGGTATGGTTTCTCTTGCCAGGTTTAGGCACAACCATCATGGCAATTCCACTGGTGATTACTATCTTCTTCTCATCTGCCATCCTGTTTGCACTGGGTCCTGTGATTGAAAAAGCACTGGTTCAAGCTGCCCCCGAACAAAGCTCGCTGACACTAGCGATGAACAGTTCTATGATCTACATGGGACAGGGGTTGGGTGCGGCGCTCGGTGGTTTTGTCATCGGTTCGCAGGGCTACCCGCCCTTAGGTGTATTGAGTGCTGGTATCGCTATCACGGCTCTTGTGATTGCGATTACTTTTCGCAGCAAGTCAAAATCAAGACGTATTCCGCCAACGAAGATACAGGCAGAATCCTAATGTTGAGCAATCGCAACTTTATCTTATTGTGGTTGATGGTCGCTTTCAGCACCCTCGCAGTTGAACTCTTCTATGTGGGGGTGTTGGTCACCATCTTCCAACAAACTGATTCTACCTTGTTGGCTGCCTTAACTATGGCAGCTCGTACCTTGCCTGCTTTTGTTCTAGGTCCACTGGCTGGTGTGCTGGTGGATCGCTTCCCACGTAAGCACTTTATCATGGGGATGGATGCGATCCGGATGCTACTAGTTCTTACCACCGTCTTCATATTGGATGAGCAGGGTAATCTCTCTATCGTGGGGATTTATGTTATCCTCATCGCTCTATCTGCCGCAGATGTCTTCCACCGACCAGCTCGAATGTCGATCATTCCTTTGTTGGTGACCAAAGACCAGTTGGTAAAAGCAAACAGCATGATTCGTTTGTCCACACAGATCACATTGGCAACAGCCTATGTAATTGGCGGTTGGCTGATTCTGGTACTGGAACTTTATCAGATTGGCATCGGCATTATTGCTATCTTCATTCTTGCGATTGTTCTAGTTATGCCAATTTCTGTTAGTCGACGACCTATAAAAAATGAAAACAAACGCGAGTCGGTTTGGCGATCATTTACATCGGGCCTACGCTACATGTGGCAGCATCCAGTCGCTCGCCCTTTAACCATTATGGAAACCATCGAGAACTTGCCGAATGGTATCTGGACCGGTGCTTTGATTCTAGCATTTACGCTTGATGGCCTGGGTGGTACGACTGCCGATTGGGGTTTACAGACTTCGGCATACTTCATTGGCATGGTAATAGGTTCGGCAATAGCATTAGGGTTGACCCAACAACTTGGACGCTATCCGGGTTGGATCATCTTTGGAAACGCTCTGTTAGCAGGTGTTTTAACCCTACTTTATGCATTCAGCCCGACTGTGCTTTTTGCTGTAATAATTACTTTAATCTTTGGCCCACCATTCGCTCTAAGAGATGTTGCGCAGGATTCATTGCTACAAGCGACTGTTGATAACAATCACCTTGGACGTGTTTATGCAACTCGCCAGATGTTAAGCCGGATGGTATTTACATTTGCTGGAGTCTTTTTCGCCGCGCTATCTGAAGTATTTTCTATTCGTATCATCTACTTGGTAGGGGGTGGAATCTACCTTCTGACAGCAGCTTATGCACTCAGCAATAAATCATTACGTGAAAGCCATATGAAAGCAGATCCAGAAAGTATTGTGTGACAGTTAGTAAATAATATTGAGTGATCAATATATCAAAGGAATAAACATATAATCGAGATGAGTAAATCATCTTATCAACACTAACATCGTTCAATTAGATGCTGTTGCATATCTCAGATGATATGGGATTTTCTGGCATATTACATAATTATCCATATTAAGGGTAAAATATCTTATCTAAATTCGGGATGGTCTTGTATCCATCACTAGATTGAAATTAGTTTCGTCAATGTCTACGATATGTGTTGCACTTCCTCATCATCAATCTAACTAAATCGCACAATTTAGTTACCTTTTATAACCGTAACAATGCCTCATTTCTTGCCATGAATCCTGAGCATACAACCGCAGGGATGTTATCGCCTGATACCTATCGGTAAGCCCGTATGTTTTGATGAAAGGGGAGGATATGTATGCTGTAGAAGCAGAATGGCAGGAGTGGATCAAAACTAAAAATGTACCAATCACGACCAGTCCTGATGAGGTTTTTATTGGGTTTTGTATTAAGCATAATTCTCAACTAGAGCAGGCAGAAAGGTAGGTGCACATTTTCAATCGATACATTAATCCAAACCTTTATAATCCATGTTTGGCAAGCTCTGAAAGACATAAGATTATATAATCAATTACAAATCAGAAATTACCATATGAGTGTCTGTAAAGAAAATCTATCGTTTGGCATAATACCGTTTGACATTCTTGGAATCTATGATAATGTACTGACAAGTCTGTAGGTTTTATATCTATGTATCAATCTAAAGCAAAGCAAAACATCATCAATGTTGCCGAAAAACACTTTTCCGAGCGTGGCTATCAGGCAGTTGTTGTCAAAGACATTGCTAAGGATGTAGGTGTTAAGCATCCCACACTTTACCATCACTTCCCGAATGGGAAGGAGGAGATTTATGTTGCGGTGATGGAACAGATGTTTGCAAGGCACGAAGCCGGTTTGCAAAGTGTAATTGAGGGAGCAGAACCAACCTTACGTTCACAGCTCCTTGCAGTCGCTTATTGGTTTCTAGAGCATCCGCCGATTAACGCGATCCGTTTTACCAGACAAGACTTGCCTGCTTTGAAACAAAGCAATGCATCTAGACTGCTCGATATTTCGCTTCAATCCACTATCACGCCTATTCACCAGATTTTGGTCGAGGCAGAAGAGCGTGGTGAAACACAACATGCAAACATCAAGGTTGCAGGGCTTATCTTTGGTATGATCCAAAGTATTTATGCAGTTCCACATACGCATGATGAGCTTTTGAAGCTTGGTGAGGATGCTATTGATTTTATCTTACATGGATTGTTACGTTAGTTTTTTTCGATAAAAAACCTACAGACCTGTAAGTAGATAATAGGAATATAGGAGTTCAAGAAATGATACCTAACATGTGGTACGCAGTTCTCGATTCAAAAGAGGTCAAGCAAGGTAAGCCCTATGGCTTTCGTCGCTTGGGTGAGGATTTGGTATTTTGGCGTAAACAAGATGGACAGATTGTTGTTATGCGTGATTATTGCCCACACCGTAGCGCGAAGCTGAGCGTTGGTAAGATTGTCAGTGATAATATTCAATGCGCCTTTCACGGGTTTCAGTATGATGCTGAAGGTGATATTCAACTCATTCCAGCCAATGGTCGTAACGGTCCCAAGCCGAAAATCTTTCAATGTCGTACGCGTGTTGCACGCGAAGCACATGGTTTCATATGGGTTTGGAATGGCGAGCCGCGCGAGATATACCCACCTATCCCTTGGTTTGATGATCTTGAGAACCATACCTACAGTACATTCCAGGTACATTGGGATGTCGACTACACGCGGGCGGTTGAAGCTCAGTTAGATGTTGCACATCTACCCTTCATTCATGAGAATACCATCGGGCGCGACAATAAAACGCTTGTCAATGGTCCGTACACAACCCTTGAAGATAACAAAATTGAGGTTTGGTTGAGTAATCAGCCAGATGAAGGCTTACCTGCCTTGAAACCAACCGAATTACCCCCACCTGATGAACAATCAATGATCCGCTTCTACTTTCCGAATGTATGGCAACTTCGTCTTTTCAAGGGCTACTGCATTGTGAATATCAGCGCACCGGTTGATGAAGAGAATGTTGTCACCTACTCGCGTACCTACCAGAACATCGTTAAGGTTCCTGTTATTAGCAAACTATTTACCACTATAAGTAATATGTACAACAAGTACACCTTGAGTGAGGATGAGCGTGTTGCCAAGACGCAAGTTCCTAAGCGTACCGCTCTTGACATCGGTGAGAAATTCATACCCGGCGATCGACCGATTGCACTGTACTTGTTGCACCGTCGTAAGTTGATCGTAGAAGATACACAGTCCGAAACGGCTATGTCAGGAGTATAGGCACATTCTAAATATAGCAAGAATTTTTCGTTTTAATTTCAATCTATCAAAATCAAAGGAGAACAACTATGAATACCCAATTATCGCGCAGAAATTTCCTCAAAGGGTTTAGTGCTGCGGCCTTACTCGGATTAACAATGGGCCCAAGTAAGCTGGTTCAAGCACAAATCAGCCCTCCGTCCGGTGACCTGTTCGGGATTTATCGGTTTGCAGTGGGTGATATGCAAATTACGGTGATTAAAGACGGAGTTTCACCATTGAATCCAGATTTCTTGAGTATGCCGGAAAATCTAGAAGCAGTCCGTGAGGAACTGGCTGCTGCTAATCTCCCCACTGACGAGCTACTAAGCACAATCAACATCATGGTTATTCAATCAGGTGACGAAATATATTTGGTTGATGCTGGACTTGGGGTTGCCGTGATCCCAACATTGGCGTTAATCAATATAGCTCCTGAAGACATCACGGGGATCTTAGGCACGCACTGGCATCCTGACCATGTTGCGGGATTGTCAAATAATGGTGTTGTCAACTTCCCTAATGCCACTTTCTATCTTTCGCAAATCGAATTCGACTTCATTCAAGCAAATGCAGAAACCTTCGTTGCCGATGCTGCAGCCGCAATTGCTCCGTATGCTTCAAGCGATCGACTTTCACTTTATAATCCAGAAGATGAAATAGTGTCGGGCATTCAAGCTGTAGCAGCTCTAGGACATACACCCGGACATCATGCCTTACTATTATCTTCAGGCGAAAACCAACTCCTTTCCTTGATTGACACTGCCATCAATGCATCAGTTCATGTTCCAAACCCATCCTTTGCGTTCCAATTTGATGCTGACCCAGTAATGGCAGCCGATTCTCGTGTCGAACTTTTGTCACGTGCTGCGGCTGAACAAATCCCAGTCTTGGGCTATCATTTTCCATTTCCGGGGGTGGGCTATATCGCAGATGGCTTGGGCGATGATCAGTTCCGGTTCGTGCCGTACAGCTAGACTATTTATGTGTGCTTGTGGTTATGTGAGTCAAGGGTTGAAGGCGGAAGTAGCTGTACCTCTCTAGACATTGGAACTTTAAGCCGCCCATAGTAACTTTTCGAGGGTGAATTTTGTATAGAGTTTTGTCAAATTGGTACAAGGTAGAGGACATGGGATGTTACCAACATGTCCCACTCCTCATTTCCCCTTACTTGTTTGGTGTTAGCACTAGGTGACTCTTCAATATGATGCGTCATACCCTGATGGACAAAGTGTAGTTCATTTTAGAATAGAGCGCATCATCTCATAAGGGGTTTTTCCGTCATGAGACATATGTGGACGATCATAGTTGTAAAAGTTCTGTGCTGTCCACTAACTTCGTCCACAGATTAGTCTACGGACATCGTCTACACCTGCTCGTCACCAAAAATCAGCATAAATTTGGGTTATGGTAATCGCGCCAACCGTTAGCTGATTTTGAATTCACAATGGTAACAGAAGTGTTATTCTGCGACCTATCGCGACTAAATTGACGCGTAATCCAGTCATAGTAAGCGACAATCGGATATTTATTCGGTGTTGTGTGTTGTAGGTAGCTCCTCAATACGTTTTGGCTTTTTGGTTGTGCCCGATAGTAACCCTACTGATAAGGCAATAACCGCACTACCTGATATTAAGATGATGCCAAGTATTAGATAATAGGGGGTATGCAAAAAGATATATCGGATGTTGGCAATAGAACTAAAGAGGTCTGCTAGAATAATGAAAACGGGAATCACACTGTATACTCCAAAGATAATCCACGCTTTATAAATATGGGGACGAAGCAGAGTGGCTTGCAACATTCCGACGGTGAGCAATAAGAGAAACGTGATAAATGATAATTCTGGTGCAATGCTTATTCTTCCAATGTTACCCTGCGGATAGAGGATTATAATGGTGATGTCATGCTGTGTGAAATGCAGTGTATTTGCAACTATTGCGATGGAGAAAAATAGTACTAAAACTCCAAGATGAAGGATCATCCAACGTTGATGGAGTTGAAATATTAACCGCCGCAGGAGCAATTTTTGTAAGCTAAAGTAAATGACAAATATGATTGTGATTAGAGCGTAGTTTTCGTAATGGCTTTGCGAAAAATACCAACGTCGTAAATTCCCTGTGTTTGCGCCTTTAGGGATAATGCCGGTTTCGACAATGTGTCGCATCGTATCCCGTAGCAATTGATAGAAGTCATAAAATCGGAAGTGTGTTAAAAAGTCATCTAGGTGATTGCCCCTGCTGGAATACTGAGGAAATAAATGTGTGCAAAGAACTACCACTAGCATGACCGTTCCCAACATCCACCAGAACATAAACCATCGAAAATGGGGCTGTTGTATTAAGTATCGTAATCGTAACATTTGTTTGATCTCACTGAGGTCATTTTGCTCTAGGTTAACGTTCCGACTAAGCTCATACCTGACGCACTCCCTTTGATACCCCTATGATTCCCTGATCCTGCCTAATCCGAGCTAAAATTTGTCATAGTTTTTGAAGAAAATAGCCTTTGATAAGCCAAGTAACCAACACTAAAAATTGAATTTCCGATCAGACAGTAGGTGTAGACGATGTCCGTAGACTAATCTGTGGACGAAGTTAGAAGAGTGCACAGTTCTCACATGCTTCGAGTTTGGCTTGTAAGTCGACATAATCTTTGTAGCTCAACAATTGGTAGAATTCGGACTGATCGGTGTGATGTGAGCGTTCGACTTTGCCGTTATGCTGAGGGGTTCGTGGTTTGATGTAAACATGTTGCATTCCTTGATCTTCAACATGCCAGTGAAATCGGGATTGGAACTCATGACCTCGGTCAGTTCGGATCGTTGAGATGCGAAATGGAAACTTCTCGACGACATAGTCAATGAACTGGATGGCACAGTTTTGATTATGTTTATCATAGACCTGTAGAGCACGGATGCGGGTTGCATCGTCAATGGCTGTATATTGATAGCGCTTCACTGTATGTCCTTGCTGATCCTTGAATTTGAGAAACTTGATATCAACCTGAACATGATGACCCGGTACAGATTTAGCATAGCGTTTAGGATGTAGTGCTCGTTTCGGAGCGGTCTTTGGTAGTCGAGATACATGGTGTGCACGTAGGACACGCGACACCGTTGATTCGGAGACCTGAATGTCATGATAACGTTTTAGATAATACATGATGCGCAGAGCACCGAGTTGGTACGACCGGCGCAATTCCAAGATCTTGTCGATGGTGGATTGGGATGTTTGCGTGGGTGATGGTGCGCAATTGGTTTCTTGCGATATAAGCCTGAACGACCTTCCGTTTCATAGCGTTTCTTCCACTCATAAAAGGTCGATCGAGCTACATCAAACTCACGACATGTTTTACTCACACCAATGACTTTGGCGTATTCCAGTATTGTCACCTTAAACCGAACTCTCAACTCTTCTCTAGCTTCTGGATGCATCTTTTCCTCCTCGTGATTCTATTTATCATAATACGAAATGTCCGGGAGTGTATGACGCATCACAAGATAGAGATGGAACATTAGTAAAAGACTATCCAGATGCTGATTGGTCAAACGTTTTACACCTAGAAATTTCCCCTGATACAATTTCAGCCCTCAAAAAAATACCTGACCAATATAAAATATTTATTGTAACCAACCAATATTTGATCGGAGAGGGGATTATTTCATTTGAACAATTTCTTACAACACACACAGAGTTTATCTCAGTCTTAGGTCAGTCGGGTATTTATATTGAACAAACTTACTTTTGTCCTCACTCACGTTCAATTTCTTGTGGTTGTCATAAACCAGAAACAGGAATGATTCAGCAATGTTTAACAAACTATGATGTCAACATCCCTCAGTCATATTTCATAGGGGATTCAGCGGGTGATATCTTGTTAGCACACACTATAGGTTGTAAGTCGATAGCAGTAAGAGATTACGCTTCAACAATACAACCTAGTCAATACTCACATACACTCGAAGATGCGGTTACTTTTATTCAAACAGACCATGTATCCTAATAAAAATCAATTATAACAATAGGAGGAACATCACAATCAAGTCTAATGTTTTTAGGTATGTAAAACAATTTCTAGAAGGATTTTTATGAATAACTCACAAACAAACCTGAATAAAAGAACTTGGGACACGGTTGCCTCAAAATATTTTGGTCGAACGGCTCTGCCTGAGTGGGGTGTGTTTGCTGTTGAACGAGAGAACAGCTCGCTAATAGGAGAAATTAAAGGCAGAACGTTTTTAGAGATAGCCTGTGGAAGTGGTCATTCTATTGATTATCTGATCCAAAAAGGAGCATCAAAAGTATATGCTGTTGATTTATCACATTCACAAATTGAGTTAGCCAAAAAAACAAATCATGAAGCAATACAGACTGGCAAGGTAGTTGTGTTTGAACAACCGATGGAAACTCCTATTCCATTACCTGAGCTAGTAGATACCGTTTACTCTATCTATGGGCTTGGTTGGACAACTGATATAGATCAGGTTCTTGAAAACATCAATTCCTGTCTCAAAATGAATGGTAAATTTGTCTGGAGTTGGGAACATCCGATTTATCCACATGTGGAATACAAAAACGGTCAATTTAGTTTTATAGAGTCATATCATGATGAAGGTCTCAAACGGGAAGAAAATTGGGGCACAACGGAAGGTAGATATATTGCAACAAGAAAAATATCTACTTGGTATAACAGTCTACGGCAACATGGGTTTGATGTAACAAACATAGTTGAGCCAGCACCATATGAAGCTACTGTTCAAGAACAAGATCCAGAAAAGTACTATTCCGTTCCAAAAGCCAATCTAGTACCAGCAACAATAATCTTTGAATGCGTCAAAATTAAGTAAAAACAACGCCTTAAATGTAGTTACTGATTCAATAAAGCGACATTCTGGCTTAAGGCTCAAACCCCAAAAATTATCTTTGCTCTATTGTGATGTAGTAAACCATTTTGAAAACTCTTCCCACACACTCAAGTCTTGATCACGTGTGGGTATTTTCTCTAATCGGGCTTGAGTTAAGGATTTTTTATCAGACCGAAACGAAACTATTGGGTCTACTGATTTATAGTCTGTTTCCTCACCTTCTTTCAGAATAACTCCTTCAATAGAGCCTTTGAACACTTTGCTTTGATGTTCATCAACATACACAATGACTTCTGTCAAAATCACCCGCTGATCTTCAATTCCAGACATGAGTTTCAGAAAATCGCTGGTAGAAAGCCAACTATCAATATAAGGCATAAACGCGCCAGGGAAGCCGTTTAAAGCTGGAATAGCCTATCCAACATCAGAAACTAGTGATGGTCTTTTAAGTTGGTGGAAAGCAGAGCTACCCTTCTTGGTTGCAATCTCTTCTGTGGAATAAGACTGTACTTCATCTAGATCAAGCTTGGCTTGACTGAGTTCGATACCATAGGGCTTAACTCGTTTAAGAGCGCCAGCAAACTTAAATTCATTCGACGTGACATAAAACAACATCTACAGTCCTAGCTAGTTGTAATGCGACCATTAACCAACAGTATGCAAGCAAACTTTCAATATGACAATTTCTTTTCAGATTATCGCAACAACGATCCAGCCCGTTGAAAAAGAGGTTTGTTTTCGGTAAGGCCACATATATAATACCGCATTCTCTAAGGATAAGGTGTGGCATATGATGGACATCAAAGAACGAGACTTTCGGATGCATCCACAAATGAGGTTGGATGCTTTCTTTTGAGTACATTGGGGTTTGTTACAATTGCTGCCGTTGGCATTCCGCTCTAGTCTATTTTAGCTCAGTACAATTTGAATAACTGACAGCCTAGACAAATTTAGTGTCCGCCGAAATGGGACATTGTCATGTTCGCATCTTCTCAGGGTATTGTAGCAGGAAAAAAGATACTATAATCTGTCGTATAAATACACAAATGCGACAGATTAAGGGTAGTCACAATGCACGATAAAATCTATCCAATGGAGATCATTAAGCAGGGCAGGTTACCACCTCATTCCGAGAACAAGAATGTTATATCGCAAATCGGACGTTATAATCACTGGTTGGGGGAGTCGGGTAGCAACCTTTATCAACCAGATATGATTGGCTATCGTGACTATCTCTTAGAGACACTTTCAGCATCCAGCGTCAAAGTGCATCTTTCTAATATTCGTCGTAGTTATAAAATGCTCATCAATAATCTGGAACATCGTGAAGCTCTGATCCTTTTTCTGGAACAACAATTTCCCGATGAAGATTTCTCGACCATCAAAGCCAAAGCTGATGAAATTGAATTACGCCTGTCACGGGCAATTGACCCAGAACGTTCACGGGTGACAGTGATAACGGTACAGGATGAAGCTGATAGCAGGCATTTTCGCCTAAACCCATCACAGGGAGCAGCACTGATGATGCAACCTGACGTATCTACTCTACGTGGACGGCGTGATGTTGCGCTGATTGCTCTGATGTTGGCGACCGGATTGCGCGAAGGTGAAATTGTAAAACTACAAATTAAGGATTTGTATCAGACCTATGGTGCTGTGCCAGCTCTGCAGGTACGATCCGGTAAGGGGGCAAAAGCACGCATGGTTCCTTTTGGTGATATGCTCTGGGCACGTGAGATTACTGAAAGCTATTTGATGGGGCGGCTGGATGGACCTGTCTTCACCGCAATGATTGATGGACGTGGTGATATGATCCGACAACGCAGCACACATCAACCTATGACAACCCGTAGTGTGCAACGTGCCTTAAAACGTTATCACATCGCGATTGATGGCATTCCACATTCTGTGACTCCGCATGATCTACGCCGCAGTTATGCAAGAAATCTGTTCGTTGCAGGGATTCCCCCGGAAATTATCCGGCAGAACCTCGGTCATGCCGATGTCAAAACAACCCAAGATTATATCGGAATTCTCGACGGTTCAACCCGTGCACCGGTGAGTGTTTATGATGCTTCCGGAATTTTAAAGAAGATGAGGAATCTCTCTCAAAAATATTAAACTCATCTCTCATTAATCCAGATGAGTACTTTTTACACATATATCGAACCTAAGCGAAGTGGAAACGCAATTAAGTATTAGCACCAGTTTACTATTGAAAAGGACTGTGAGACGAATAGAGCCAATATATGAAATTGCTTAACCTAATCATAACAAATAAAATTATGCTTACTGCAAAATCTAATTGAGGGGAGAATAATGACAGTTCAAAAGAACAAAATCTGTGTAATTGGTGGACCATTTCCCCAACAAGTAGACCCTGTGTTACAACTGACTCCTACTGGTCAAGGTAAGCTTGCAGCTGACATTGCCAATGTATTTGAAGAAAATGAGTACACCGTCGAACGTTTGGGGAATTTTGACGGTGGAAAACCATTGACTTTTGATGCACTGGCAGATTCATTGAATACTCTCGATTCAGATGTCGTAGTATTTTTACCTCACTTGCCAAATATTCTCATTGAAGCTTCAGAGACCAAGATTCGTGCTAAGGAGGGCGAAGAGCTAAGCTTAAAGATCCGTCCAGCTCCGAAATTAGTCGCAGGTATAAAAAAGCAACACCCACAAGCCTTGCTAGTGCCTTTTAAGCTAGCAGATGCTGATATGTCACGGGTTGAAATTGTTCGTTGGATGCTCGAATTGCACGCTGGACTGGCTGTTTACTCTCGTCTAGGCAATTCTTCACAATATTTCATCATCGATGCGCTCGCAAACGAAATTCCCGTCTCAAAAAATACTTTGCCTGCTCGCCTTGTACAAGAAATCTCACACTTTTTACAAGCTAAACGACGAAGGAGCATCCATAAAGGGGATGTCGTTCCCGAAGTTCCGTATCTCAGTGACATTGTTGAGTTTTCACGAAAAATGCAACCTGCATTCTCACAAATCATCGAGCGCAATGTTAGTAGTGGACGTTGGCCAGGTAATTTTTCATTCAGATGCACTCACGGTTTCTTATCATCACGGGTTGAAAATGGCTTTATTATCACTAAACGCAATGTTGACAAAACAGGGTTAACTGAGAATGACTTTGTATTTGTCAGCTTGCAACTGGAAAATGAAGCTATTGTTTATAGCGGCAGCTCCAATATTAAACCAAGTATTGATTCACCAGTACATCGATTAATATATGAACAAATCCCATGGGTTAGAAGCATTGTACATGGACATCTTCAAGCTCAGGGTGAAAGCATCTATCCCCATCGACTTCAAAGGTGGCCTTGTGGCGCGGAAAATGAAGCCCACGATATTATTGCGGTAGCACCACAGGAAAAACAGGATTTATGGATCGCTAATGTTGATGGTCATGGATTTGTAGCACTTATAGGTTCTGACAACCCAAGTGAAGCTCTCCACAGATTGAGTCAGTTGAACTATACTAAAGATTAATAATATGGACAAAACGAAAACCTATGCAATTGAATCCATATACACAATATATGTAGAGAACCTTAGGTAATAGTAATTATTAGATGTTGTGATCGAAATTAGCATTTAGTGTAATATTGCTAATTTGATGAAGTGAAAATAATGCCAAACTTTATGGCAATAGATACCAATAATGTCAAACTATTTGTCATTATTACAAATTAAATTAAGCTGTTAGGCTAATTATTTAGGGCAGAGCGCCAAACTATTTGTCATCTGGTGCCAAACTTTATGGCATTTACCACGTAGACAAAGTATTGTGGGAGTACATAAGTGTGCTCCCCTACAACATCTATGATCGAGGAGAAGATCATTGTACCTACAGAGTAACATCACGCAAGATTGGTTAGAAGCAAGAGTATCTGCAACACCGGATAAGTTAGCTATTGTTGATAGTGACTTGGAATATGAAAGAAAAACGACATTTCGGGAATTGTCGCAAGATTTGGGTCTGTTGACAATGAAACTTAAGGGCGCTGGCATAGGTAGTAATGCAACAGTAGGATTGATGTTCTCAGGATTCTTGTATTCTAAATATATGCTCGCATTGATGAGACTTGGATGTACGATTGTACCAATTAATACGCGGCTCACGTTTGAAGAAGTTGAATGGCAAGTAAAGAACGCTCAATGTGATTTTGTAATTACAACAAAAGAATTCCGTGCACTTGCTGTGTATCTGAAAGTAAAGAACATCACATCACCAATCTTTACAGGGGGACATTCAACCACCTATGCTGACTCTTTGGATACGATCAAATACACTGATCAAACACCATCAAAGCCACGAAATATAAACCTTGATGAACCATTCGCAATTATCCATACATCGGGAACCAGTGGAAAACCCAAAGGTGCAGTTTTAACCTATAACAACATCTACCAGAGCGCAATGGCTTCTGCTTATCGTATCGGTGTGTTGCCAGATGACCGGTGGTTATGCGTCTTGCCATTATTTCATGTCGGCGGGTTAAGTATTATTTTGCGCTCCTTGTTATATGGTACAGCGGTAGAAATACTACCAAAGTTTGATATTGATGCTGTCAACCAAGCCCTAACCGAGAAACCCATTACGTTGGTATCACTCGTGCCGACCATGTTACAACGTCTACTGGATACACGAAAAGAACCATGGAACCCGAAGTTACGACTAGTTTTATTGGGTGGTGCAGCACCTTCGCCTGAATTAGTACAACGTTGCGTCGACGAGGGCATCCCTCTTGCGACAACATATGGACTCAGCGAAGCCTCATCGCAGGTCGCAACATCTACACCAGAGATGGTTATACAAAAACCTGCTAGTGTCGGCAAACCTTTGATGTTCTCTCAAGTTCGTGTGATTGACGAACATGGGAATGAAATGCCAACGGGAGAAGTTGGTGAACTTATCGTAAAAAGCCCGACAGTGATGCAAGGATATTATAAAAACCCCGAAGCGACAGCTGAGACTATTCGTGACGGTTGGCTGTATACGGGCGACATGGGGTATAAAGACGCGGATGACGATTTATTTATTGTACAACGGCGTAGCGATTTGATTGTGACCGGAGGTGAAAATGTTTATCCGGTTGAAGTCGAAAATGCAATTCGTCAGCACCCAGCTATAAAAGAGGTTATTGTTGTTGGCATTAACGATCCGGAATGGGGACAAAAGGTATCGGCCGCTGTTCAATTAGAAGATGAAAAAGACTTATTACCAGAGGAGATTATTGCGTTTGCGCGTGAAAAATTGGCGGGGTACAAAATACCACGGCAAATCCGGTTTGTGACGGAATTCCCACAGACAGGATCAGGGAAAATACAGCGTAAACAAGTACGGAAGGTCTTTGAACATGAGTCGATTGACGGTTGATGGTATGAACTATCATGTTGAAGTAACAGGAAGCGGTATCCCGCTGGTATTGTTGCACGGATTCACCGGTGATACAACTATCTGGAACAATATGCGTCGACATTTTGAGTCAAAATATCGTGTCGTCGCTATTGATATTTTAGGACATGGGCAAACAGATAAGCCAGATGATGTGTCTATGTATCGTATGGAGTCTGTTGCTTACGATATACTCAAGCTGATTGATGCATTATCGGCGGGTAAAGTCCATTTGTTAGGGTACTCTATGGGCGGACGTTTGGCGCTATACCTTGCAACGCATTTTCCGGATCGTTTCCACTCACTCATTTTAGAAAGTGCATCGCCTGGATTAGAAGCACAACCAGAACGTGATGAAAGACGTGAACGTGACAATAGACTTGCTGATAAGATTGAAGCCAGTGGCATTGAGTGGTTTGTCGGGTTTTGGGAAACACTTTCGCTATGGGAGTCTCAGAAAAGTTTACCGGATGATGTCTTAGCCGAACAACGTGAACAACGTCTTCGTAATGACCCGATTGGATTAGCCAATAGCTTGCGGGGAATGGGCACGGGTGTACAACCTAACTTGTGGGACAACTTATCAGGATTAAGGTTGCCGACACAATTGATCGTTGGCGAATACGATCATAAATTTATCCGGATTAATCGCGAGATAGCGAAGCATATACCGAATGTTGCGATGACGACAATTGAACACGCAGGACATACTGTGCATCTCGAGAATCTACCAGCATTTGTCCAAAGTGTAGATTCGTTTCTAGCACAAGTTTAGCTTTGGGGAAGGGCATGTCTCTTCCCTAAGATGTAAATGTTTCGCATTGTTCGATAGCTGTCTCTACAAATTGGTCATATTGTTTTTGCATCTGTTCCACTTTAGTGGTGTCATCGAACCAACTTGCAAAATCGCGTAGTCGCCATGCACCCCATAAATCCCAGTAGGGCAGGTAGGTATAGTCCAGATCAGGTTGGATTGACTGATAGTGCTTAGTATAGTCTCGCATCATCTCTGCACTAAATTGCCACAGAAATTCTAATCGACTTTTTCCCAAATCAACCAGCGGATCACCACGCATCATATCTTCCCAATCGATGACAGCGACAATTTGTTCATCACGCCATAAAATATTGCCATTCCAATAATCACCATGGAGTAGGGCAGGTGGATTTTGTTTAACATAGGGTAGTGTATTTTTCAACGTGTCAAAAATGGGGTCTGATTGTGTATTCTTGAGTTGGCCTTGAAGTCTTTGAATTGCATCAGGCAAAAACGAGAAGTCTCGTTCTGCTAGGTTAATCATATGAATATTCTTGAGCATTTTAGCTAAAGGCTGAGCTGGTGATGGCGGAAGTTGGTTATTGTGTTCAATATATTCTGTAATGAGGTATGGGATTGGGAAAACATCTCTGTCTGACCCAAAGTAGATTGGAATAGGTACAGGCACACCACTTTCTGGACGAATATAAACATGCAACATGTATTCATCATGTGTGATATTAGGGTTGCGTTGACGTTCTGCTTCGCTGTGTGCCCGAAACAACCAATTCGTAAATCGTAGATTTGTGACTACTTTAATTTTATATGTATAAGCTGAAATACCACCTGAAAGGGGTTCAGCATGTATGAGCGCTGTCTCATATTGAATTTGTGCAATAGCCTGTTTAAGTTGTTCTTGTGTGAAGGTCATGGTTTTATCTGCGTATTTTGTAACACCGATGTTTAGGTTGTTACCAACCCATAATGTCTACTTGATTAGCTCAGTGTATCACATGGGGTATCAGTTCAGGCAAACATGTAGTCTCATTATGCAAACCTTTTTGAGTTAATATTGGTTCATTTGTGTTTGATTCTAAATCCTCCTAAAATTTAATCAATCAGGGAGGTCATAAATGGAAATCTTCATACTGCTTGTAATCGTTATTTTTGGTGGCGTGTTTTACTGGATTCGGACTAATAACTCCGAATCCAATAGGGAACAGGCGCCAACTTCATTGCCAAGCTATCCGCAACCGTCCAGCGTGTCGAAACCGAAAAAAATTGAGCTTAACCTAACCGAGAACAAAAAAATCGATAACGAGATTACATCAGATACGATCACATTAATCTCAAAGTCGAGTTTTGCGCGCGATGAGTTTTTTGCATCGATTGATGTAATCGACGGACATCATCCCGAGCCACTAACTATTGGAAAGGATGACAAGATTAAATCCTACACCTATCTTGGATTTGGTGACCGTTATGATTCGGCACAACGTAGTAAAGAGTTCAAACAACTGACCAAAATGTTTCGTGAGTGTGTTGACGAAATTGTTGCAGAGATGACGGCAGATGGCTGGACGACGGAATTAGCATCTGATACTCAAAGCAAGCGGATTTTCTTGTTGACACGTGAATAACCGAGACATTCTCATCTAGTATTAAAGCGAATCTACTTGCTTAGAGTGCAGTCTAAGGTGCTAGACTATACGTAAGTAAATAATTTTCAATGGAGATGTCTTCTTATGGAATACCGTTATATGGGTAAGACTGGATTGAAAGTCAGCGAATTGTGTCTAGGTGCGATGACATTCGGACGTGAAACAACTCCCGACGATAGTCATGCGATTATGGATCGTTTTGTTGATGCGGGTGGTAACTTTATTGACACGGCGGATGTCTATTCACGGGGTGTGAGTGAAGAAATCGTTGGGGATTGGCTCTCTAAGCAAAGTCGTGAGGATATGGTCATCGCGACCAAAGTTCGCTTCCCAATGGGAGATGGTGTCAACGAAGTAGGGTTGAGCCGTAAACATATTCTCGATGGTGTTGAAAAGAGCCTCAAACGCCTTAAAACTGATTATATTGATTTGTATCAAGTCCACTGCTACGACTATGGAACGCCGCTTGAAGAAACCATGCAGACTTTGAATACACTAGTGGAGCAGGGCAAAGTTCGTTATATCGGTGTTAGCAACTTCAAAGGCTATCAAATTCAAAAAGCGAACGATATTGCCAAAGCCCACGGCTGGGAACCATTCACTTGTTTGCAACCGTTGTATAACTTGTTGGATCGCTTTATCGAATGGGAACTGACCGAAGTTTGCGAGTACGAAGGTATTGGCATTATCCCATGGAGCCCGCTACGTGGTGGTTGGCTGACAGGTAAATATCGCCGTGGTATGAACGAACTGCCAGATGATGGTCGCCTTAAAAAAGCAACTGCTGAGGGCTGGTCTGAAAGTTGGGAATTCTATGATAATGACCGCACATGGACAATTATTGAAACCATGATTGGCATCGCCGAAGAACTCGGCAAAGAACCCGCACAACTTGCGCTCAATTGGGTGAAAGATCGTCCATTGGTTACATCCCCAATTATCGGAATTCGCACGATGGGGCAGTTGGAAAGTAACCTCGGCAGCCTCGGCTGGAAACTCTCTGATGAACACCTGAACACACTCAATAGTATTAGTGAGATGGCATTACCCTATTATCCGTATGGTTTTGTTGAAGGTGCGCGCGAACGGCGTTAGTTTTAGAAGGTCGAACCTAATGGGTAGAGGTGTGTCTCTACCCATTCATCACATCGACAGGATAAACTGGATTAAGGAAAGACCATGCAAAAAAGAGAATTAGGTAATACTGGCGAACAGGTGAGTGCCCTATGTCTGGGTGCTATGTACTTTGGCTCAAAGAATGATGAAGCTACATCATATCAATTGCTTGATCAGTATGTAGACGCTGGCGGTACATTCCTTGATACTGCAAATATTTATGCCCATTGGACTGACAGCGGTCAAGGTGGTGACAGTGAGGCTTTACTGGGTAAGTGGATGAAAGAACGCGGTAATCGTGACCAGTTGTTTATTGCCTCCAAGGTTGGATTTAATTATCAGGATGTGCCGATTAGCCTTGCCCCAAAATTGATTGAAGAGGAGTGTAACAAAAGTCTTCAGCGCATGGGAATTGAAACTATCGATCTCTACTATTGCCATAAAGATGACCGCAATACACCGATAGAAGAGACAATGGAGGCGTTGAACAAGCTTTTTCAGGCAGGCAAAGTACGTCACATTGGGGCAAGTAATTATATGGCTTGGCGTTTGGAGCAAGCACGATGGGTTAGCGAGACAAACAATTGGATTCAGTTCTCATGTGTACAACAACGTCATACTTATTTACCAATCCGATCAGGTGCTGATGTTGGCCGACAAGTGGTTGCGAACGAAGATTTACAAGATTATTGCAAAAATACGAATATGACTTTGCTTGCTTATTCAGCTTTATTGAAAGGCACTTATACTCGTGCAGATCGCCCAACACCCAAGGGTTATGATAATCCTGATAACGGCCAACGCTTACAGGTGCTTAATCAAGTCGCAGGCGAAATCGGTGCGACAGCGAATCAAGTCGTACTATGTTGGATGATACAGTCTTCGCCATCTGTATTGCCATTAATCGCCGCGAGTACAGAGGCACAGTTATCAGAGAATATCGGAGCACTCGAGTTTGAACTGAGTCCGGAGCAAATGGAACGCCTGAATTCTGCTGTCGATGCATAAAACTAAGAACAATGATGCTGACACTTAAGCATACTGAAAAATGTAGATGTATCGAAACGTATGTTAATACCTATCGCTAGTGTCCATTGGTTGCATGTGATGTTAATTTATTGACTGTGTTTTTGAAGAATTTATTCGAAGGTACGCGCAGATTCTATTGATTGATAGCGACTAGACAAGCCGAAGACAGCCGACTTCGCACACCCCTGCGGAAGCCAGCTATCAGCGGTTTTCCATAAACTGTATACAATTCCCAATATGTCTCATCAAGACAGCCTGCATTAAGGACAGTATGTAGGCTATACTTGTGTTACGAAACTGACTTCCATGGAAGTTTCTACTAAAAGGCGGTGTATCAGACCGCCTTTACCTTAGCTTTGGTCACACAAACTATACTCCATTTTGAATGCCTCTGCAAGCAGTTTTGTGCGCCTATAAATTATGAATTTATGGTACACGTGTTCTAATTTCACGGCTAAAAAAGGGATTTATGTGACTAATTTACTGGGTACACAACGCCTTATCAATCAGCGGATATTTAATAATCCTTGCAATACTGTTGCCGATGTTGTGCAGTGGATGGGGGCGATGCAAGCACAAGATTATAAGCAGGCGTTATGGGCGGTGGGTACTCGTATTAAGACTGGCGATGTATCTGATGTAGAAGGGGCGATTGCTAACGGTAACATTGTCCGGACGTGGTCTCAGCGCGGTACAATTCATTTTATTCCAGCTGAGGACATCAATTGGATGCTGGATTTGTGCGCCTCACGGGTATTATCCGGGCATGGACGACGTATGCGACAACTCGAACTTACTGAGAACATCATGGGAAAAAGTGCCGACTTATTGTGTGAAGTAATGGACGATAGCACACATCAAACTAAAAGGGAAATTTTCGAGTTGCTGGAAAGCAATGGCATATCTACCAAAGGGCAACGTGGTTATCATATTTTATGGCATCTGGCTCATCAGGGTTTGATTTGCATCACGACACAACAGGGACGCGAACAGTCATTTGCATTGGTCGAAAAGTGGATTCCGAATCCGCGTGTATTGTCGCGTGATGAAGCCTTGGCAGAATTGGTTTTGCGGTATTTTACGAGTCATGGTCCGGCGACGGAGTATGATTTTGCAAGATGGTCAGGTTTGACATTAACGGATACACGAAAGGGACTTGCGTTGAATCAAACGCGTATACAATCTTCTCAAGTCGATGATAGAACATACTGGTTTAATGAAGATGTCCCTGATGAAGATGCATCACAATCGACCGTATTTCTTTTGCCTGCGTTTGATGAATTTCTACTTGGCTATAAAGATCGTGATGATGTACTTCTTCCAGAATATTCAAATAGGGTATGCCCCGGGAATAATGGCGTTTTCCAACCGATGATTGTGGTGGATGGGCAGATTGTTGGCATCTGGAAGCGCAAGCTGAAAGCAAAATCGGTAGACATTACACTCTATCCATTTACAACATTTGATAGTGTAAGAGACTCTGTCATTGCTGAAGCCGAACGATATGGCGAATTCATGGGTTTGACAATTCGTATGGTTGACTAAGTAGCTGAGAATCGCGTAAATGCTAGACCTTCGCTGTTGAGAATTACCTCCAAACTGTTACAATTGGCATTCAGTAATGATTAACCTCAACTATTCAAAGGAACACTATGGAACGCGAAATCGTATGGCGCATATTTACTGATGTCGGAGAAGCACAACAGACAATTTTAAAACGACATTCGTTAAGAGATTACTCTGTGCCAGATCATGTGATTGACCGTTCTGTTGGTATCTTTGGCGAACGTGTCATGCCAGATGAAGCCGTGCGCCGGATTATTAAAGCCGTGCGCGAACAAGGGGACCAAGCTGTATTTGATTGGAACAAAAAAATCGATGGTATAGACCTTGATAGCCTTGTTGTAAGCCAAGATGAGATGCAAGCTGCCCTCAATGAAATCGCACCAGAATTACGCCAAGCAATGGAACATTCTGCTGAACGCATTCGTGCATTCCATGAAAAACAACCAATTAGTAGCTGGATCGATGCACAACCACAAGGATCGCTTGGGCAACTTGTAAGTCCGGTCGATTCGGTTGGTGTATACGTGCCGGGTGGGACTGCACCGCTACCTTCATCGTTGCTGATGAGTGTCATTCCTGCTCAAGTCGCGGGTGTTCTAGAAATTATTGTATGTACACCACCCGGCAGTGGTGATGGTGGTATTCATCCGTCGATTTTGGCAGCGGCAGCAATCACAGGTGTTGAAAAGATGTATCGGGTTGGCGGTGCACAGGCAATAGGTGCGATGGCTTATGGTACAGAAAGTATCTCACGTGTGGCAACGATTGTTGGCGCAGGTAACTTATTTGTGACCTTGGCGAAACAACAAGTATACGGCGATGTTGGCATCGACGGTATTTTAGGACCCACAGAGACAATGGTGATTGCCGATGATTCAGCCGACCCGAAATTAGCCGCGGCGGATTTATTGGCACAAGCTGAACATGATGTATTAGCTTCAGCAATTTTGTTGACACCAAGCATGGCATTTGCTGAAAAAGTCCGTGAAGAAGTTTATAAGCAAACAGAACAACTTGCCCGTAAAGATATTATCAACCAAGCGATGGTGAATCGTAGCGGAACAGTGATTACAGAAAATTTGGAACAGGCATTTGAACTAGCAAACGACTATGCAGCGGAACACTTATGCTTATTGGTAGAAAATCCGTGGTCATGGATAGGGCAGGTGCGTAATGCAGGAGGAATCTTCCTCGGTGAACATTCTTATGAGGTGCTGGGCGATTATGTTGCAGGACCCAGTCATGTGATGCCAACAGGTGGGACAGCTCGATTTGCGTCACCTCTGAATGTGTTGGACTTTGTGAAAATTACCAGTTTGATCGGTCTGGATAAAGCAAGTGCAATTGAGTTGAGTCAATCAGCAGAGATACTTGCAAATGCCGAATCGTTATCGGCACATGCGACAGCGGCAAAATTTAGACGGGAGATGAAATCCTAATGGCGCAAAATTTGAAGACAAAAGTTCGCATTCGTGAAGATGTCAAATCAATGAAAGCATATACACCGACAACATCTCTTGATGTTTTTGCGGAACGCTTGGGCTTAAATGTTGACACATTAATTAAATTGGATGCCAATGAAAATCCATTTGGCCCATCGCCGAAGGTGCAGGAAACACTTGCTAACTTGCAAAATATGAACATATATCCTGACCCAGAATCAAATCGTCTGCGTGATTTGCTGTCGGATTATACTGGAATGCCTCGTGAGCAAATTTTGTGTGGGGCAGGGGCAGATGAACTCATTGAGATTATCTTGCAATTGTTCATCGAACCGAACGACACGATTGTGAATACACCGCCTACATTCGCTATGTATGGATTTGATGCGCCGTTGTATTACGGACAGGTGATTGATGTCTATCGCGATGAAAACTTCGACTTGGATGTACCTGCAATTGAACAAGCTGTGATTGAGCATGAAGCAAAATTGCTATTTTTATGTTCACCTAATAACCCGAGTGGTAATGTGATTCCCCATGAGACGATGAAACGCCTACTCGATTTACCGACAACCGTTGTAATCGACGAAGCGTATATTGAGTTTGCTGAGGACGACAGTATTGTCAGCTGGGTGAATGATTATCCCAATTTGATTGTCTTGCGCACGATGAGTAAATGGGCGGGCTTAGCTGGTTTACGCGTTGGCTATGGTATCTTCCCTATGGACTTGATGTCGCACCTGTGGAAGATCAAGCAACCTTATAATGTCAACCTTGCAGCAGATGTTGCCGCACAGGCATCACTAGAAGACACCTCATATTTGTTGGGTCTGGTAGATCAAATGGTTGCGCAACGTAAACGCATGGTAGAGGCATTCGCCGAATTACCATTTTTGTCTCCATATCCAAGTGAGTCCAACTTTATTCTGAATAAAGTGGTTGGCATGGGTGCAGACAAACTACGTGATCGACTAGCAAAAGAGGGCATCATTGTGCGCTACTATAATAAACCACGGTTGCATGACCATATTCGGATTAGTGCTGGTACACCGGAGCAGGTTGATAAGTTGCTAGCTGTGTTAAAGACACTTGCCTAATAGATAAACTCGAAGGACACCAAGAAAACATGACTGAACGAACAGCACAAATTAAACGCGACACCAACGAGACACAGATTGAACTCTCCCTGAACTTAGACGGCACGGGACAAGCTGACATTGATACGGGTGTCGGATTTTATGACCATATGTTGCATCATGTAGCGGTACATGGTTTGATTGACTTGAACGTCAAGGCTACCGGTGACCTACATATTGATGCCCATCATACCATCGAGGATATTGCCATCTGTCTTGGGCGTGCGATTGATGAGGCATTGACCTCACGTAAAGGGATTAATCGGATGGGGACGGCGTATGTACCAATGGATGAGGCATTGGTGCGGGTTGTGATTGATTTAAGTGGCCGTCCGTATGTGGTGATTCACGCAGATTTTACGACGCCCATGATGGGACAAATGCCGACTGACTTGGTGATTCATGCATTGGAAACTATCGCATTTCATGCCAAGATGAATTTACATGCAGAAGTTTTGTACGGACGTAATGATCATCACAAAGCGGAGGCACTATTCAAGGCGTTTGGACGTGCACTTTCACAAGCGGTTGCACATGACCCTCGTCGTTCAGGCATTCCGAGTACAAAAGGCACATTAACGGAGTAGGGCAGGTTATGCAAGAATTAGTGGATTTTACAAAACAACTGGCGCAAGCAAGCGGCGAGATTATCAATGGATATTTTCGCAGTGGAGTTGATGTTGAGACCAAAGACGACGAATCGCCAGTAACGATCGCTGATAAAAAAGCCGAAGAAATCATGCGCGAGATGATTATGAAGGAATTTCCTGATCATGGCATTATTGGTGAGGAATTCGGGAATCATAATGAAGAAGCAGAATACCAGTGGGTGCTTGATCCGATTGATGGAACCAAGTCGTTTATCACTGGAACATTTTTGTTTGGCACATTGATCGGCTTAATGAAAAATCGGGAACCTGTCTTGGGTGCGATTCATCATTCTGTCACATCCCATCTATTGATTGGTACAGGTGATGAAACTCGGCTCAATGATGAAATTGTGACTGTCAAAAAGAACGATAAACTTCGTCTAGCAACATTGCTGTATACCGACTTTGTGGATGTTGGGAAATACCAAAATGGTATTGCATTCCAACACTTGATGGGGCGGACACGATTTAACCGTACTTGGGGTGACTGTCACGGCTACTTCCTTGTGGCGACTGGTTATGCGGAGATTATGCTTGATCCGATTATGAACTTATGGGATATTGTTGCGCTTGTTCCTGTTATTGAAGGGGCTGGTGGCAAAATCACAGATTGGAAGGGCAATGCACCGCTCGATGGCGAAGGTATTATTGCGACCAATGGTGATCTCCATGAGCAAGTGTTACGCGCACTCAATCCATAATTTATTGAGAATCAGACCTAATGCTTGACCCTGCACATCATGAATTATTGGCGCGTGTTGCGTCAATGTATTATGAGCAAGAAATGACCCAGAATAAAATTGCTGAAACGCTCCAAATTTCTCGGGTTAAGGTGTATCGCTTGCTAAAGGAAGCGCGCGAACATGGGGTGGTGCGGATTACGATCGATTGGCATATCAAACGGGCGACTCAGCTTGAAGAGGCTTTAATTGAACAATTTGGGCTTGATCAAGCATTGGTGATGCAAACGGGTATTACCGAACCAGCGCAGTTACGGCGACAGATAGGTCAATTGGCGGCGCGTTATTTGGAACAGGTTTTGGTTGATGATGCAACGATGTCGATTTGTTTTGGTAGTACAACATATGAAGTCATCGCTGCAATTCGTCCTGACTTTCAAGCAAATGTGACAATAGTACAAGCGACTGGTAGTTTATCTTATGCGTTGAAAGAGTACGACAGCTCAGCATTAACACGCCAATTAGCACAAAAACTAGGTGGTGAAGCCCTATATTTGTCGTCACCGTTACTCGGCGATACAGTTGAAGCCGCTGAGATTATTCGTGCACAGTCTACAGTTGAACGTACGTTGGAAATTGTCCGTCAAGCAGATATTGCTCTAATTGGGGTAGGGGACTTGAATCCTGATTCGTCAGGATATGTTAAAGCAGGCGTTGCAGACCGCGAGTTATTGAATGATTTCAGGTCAGATGGTGCGATTGGTGATGTTGCATGGCAGATATTTAGTCGAGACGGTCAACGCTATGACTGTGAACTCAATGATCGCATCATCGGTGTGACAATTGATGAATTACGCGCAATACCGACCACAGTTGCGGTTGCGGTCGGCACACAAAAAGCAAATGCAATTGTCGGCGCACTCAAAACAGGCGCACTCAATGTCCTCTGTACAGATCATGAAACAGCACAGGTCATCCTTGATATGGCATAAGATTCCTAACTATCAATGACAACAGTGATCTTCATGATTGCAAGCACAAAAGCATGATGCTGTAATTTCGACATCTGTGCGTGCAAGCGCTAGATCAAGTTTTAAGCGCATCATATTGGCTTCCGTTTCTTTCCCTAATTGTTCAAGACACGATACATAACCGTGTAGCGCCCAAACATTATCAGGGTGTTGCATGGGGCGTGGTACCGAGTTATCGAGCCCTAAATCGGCACGGTATACAGCTTCGGCTTCTTCAATGTGACCTTGTTCCAACAATAATGCGCCGAGTGCATGACGGGTCGGCATCATCCATGCCCAGGGTTCGCCGTAATTTAGATGATCGTCAAGATAGACAGCGTTGCGTAGGTGGTCAAAGGCGACATCGTAATTGCCACGGTGGTACTCTACCTCGCCATTCATCATAGCTTCTGCAACCTGATAAATATCTTCGTAGAGATTACCTTTGAAGAAATATGTATCACGAGGTACATTTTCACGTGCCAGCAAAAATGCCTCGCGTTCCGCATCAGCTTCTTCATGTTGTCCAAGAGTGGCAAACGCAATCGCCCGCGCGTAATGCATCATGGTCGTGGTGTTGAGGTAGAGATCTTTATCTTCTGACATTGGCTCGGCGATAATTTCTTCCCATTTTCCAAAACGAATAAAGACGTGACTTTTCATCGAGCGCATAGCTTCAAGAGTGTCGGTTAACCATGCCAGATCGCCTTTGAGTTTGAGAAGATCATGGTGGGCGATAGTCTCGATTTCTTCAACAGCAGACATCGCCGTTTTATAGTGTCCGAGGAACATCGCAGTATACATTTTGAAGTGGATATTATGCGCACGATATAAACTATATTCATTTTTATAGCCATCGCGTTCAAGGAATGTCATATCAACATCAATCGCACGTTGATTAGCAACGACTCCGTTATAGTAGTCACCACATAGCACATCAATATGTGATGGCATGTGCTTGAGGTGTCCCGCATCGGGCACTAATTCACGTAATTGATCAGCGGCCGGTAAAGCACGTTCAGGGTAGGGCGACATTTCCATGGTGTGAATATAGACATGTAGTAGCCCAGGGTGGGGTGCAGCATTTGCCTCTTCGACTTGTTTCATGCCACGCTCTAGTACGTCGATTGCTTCTAGCGTGTAGGCTCCCTCGGCTGGCTCACGCTTTTGAATATCCCACAATTTCCATGGGGTCAAGCTGATAAGCGCGTCTGCGAGTAAGGTGGCCACATCCCAGTCATTGGGATATTGTTGATAGACTTCACGCATTGCATCAGCATAGTCTGTATTCCAGATTTCAAGTATTTCCGTAACATAACCATTATCACTATGATTTTGAAATCGTTTTTCAAGGGTTTTGATGAAGGCTACTTCAAGTGGTGTTACATGATCGAGGTGTTCGTATGCTGTGGTAATGGCTTGTCGTGCTTGTTCCATCGAGTTAATTATGGATTCTGGCTGAAAAACTTCCCACGGTTTGTTATAGTTGCATCCGACACCATAAGCGATACCCCAATATGCCATCACACATTTTGGATCAAATTCCACAGCCTTACGAAAACATGCCACAGCTTCTTGATGATTGTAACCGTAGAGCCAGTTCAAGCCTCGGTCAAACCAAACTTGTGCCTCGTCTGATATTGTTGTGACTTTGCGTGAATATGTGCCTAAATCATAATACGTATCCATCGTGTTTCCTATATATACTGTCTGTTTGGGTTAGTTTGTGCAAATAATAAACGGTTAAGGCTCAGCTATACAGAGTCATCTGAATTTGGTCTTATTGTGGACAGTGGTTATAGTGGTGACAAACCCAATGAATTAAAGGATATGATGATGACTTTATCAGCGTATGGCAAGTTACCAATACCGCGCCTAACACCAGAATTACTGACATTAATCAAATCTGGGCAAGTGTTTAGCTTAGCTGTCGATTATGAGCAAGGTATGTTGGCACCCGGACCGATGGCATCTTACTCGATAACACCTCATCTGCGCCATAGTGACCCGACGGATATGGGCCTAGCTTCGGCAGCGGCCGAGGTAATTAATATGTCGATACATGTTGGAACACATATTGATGCGCTTTGTCACATAGCTGAAAAACAAGATGCAGAGGGTAAGCCTAGCGCAGATGGTGAATCACGCTTGTATGCTGGGGAAGGGGAGACTGTAGCAGCGAATGAGCATGTTTCGTTCATGGGGCAAAATCATAATAGTATTGAGGGCATGCCACCGATCATTATGCGTGGTGTACTATTGGATGTAGCAGGTTATAAAGGTGTTGATGTATTACCAGATGCATATCCAATTACACCTGAGGATCTAGTTGCGACGATTGATAAGCAGGGCACAACAATCACAGATGGTACGGCAGTTTTGGTGCGCACAGGATTTTATCAACATCTGAGGAATAATAATATCGTATTCCGTGATGCGCAGGCAGGATTAAATTTAGAGTCTGCCAAATATTTAGTTGAGAAGGGCATGGCACTAGTTGGTTCAGACACGATGGCGGTAGAAGTACAACCACCGGGTGATCATGCTGTGCATCGTTATCATCTTGTCCATAATGGCATCACACATGTCGAAGTTTTGTATCTGGACGAGCTAGCGGAAAAACAACAGTATGAATTTTTGTTGATTATCACGCCGTTGAAATTGACAGGAGCAACGGGTTCGTGGGTGCATCCAATTGCAATTGGTTGATGATACACTTTCAGATTTTATGGATTTTATGAATATATTTTTGACAAAATAAGTCGTCAGATTGTAAAATTTTCTGTCATCGTAAACGAGTCCCGACTGAAAAACTTAAAATAGAGTCGGGACTTTGAGAAATATTATTTTTCTTGAAAATAGTCTTTCAATGATTCTCAAAAAAACAAGCAAAATTTAGGGTGGGGCGTGTTAGTTTGAAGTGTAATTTTTTGCCTACTTTAACTCTATAGAAAGTAGGGTATTTGGTGTTAAATTCGCCTAAGGCGACCGCGATCAAGTCGGTTCTCGCTATTTGAACCCCAAAGATTAAGGCTTCTAGGTGTGCTATCTGAGAGGCTGCTGTGCCGACGCGACTCGAAAAGCAGATAGCCGAATAGAAGCCTTAGTAGAAAATAGGTACTTTTGTGTGTATGTCTTCAGACCCCTATGGGCATAAAAGGAGCCTAAGAAATAACCTCTGTATTGCTTAATACTATTGTGTTTTGATTGTGGGAATCTCTCTTAAGTAAGCTATCCGATTGGTTTGACGACATACACACAATTACTACACACCAGCAGAATTAGAACAGGCGATTGCGAATTTTGTATATAAAACGCTATCGCGAATCGCTCGAGAATGTCACACTAGCTGATGTCTATTTCGGGCGGCAACAAGTCATTCTTACACAACGGGAGTTGATTAAGCAACAAACCCTACAACAGCGTCGACATGACTACTTGCAACAAGTTGCTGGCGTGAGTTAAAGACATAGATGAAGTCTCTTTTATCCCAACACCTCTTGTATCCAAAAAGATTTGACGACGTACACACAACCAATTAAACTTACGCTATATTTATGTGACAATATATTAAACAGTAAAGGTATCGGGCATGATAGGTACACTCATTGTGGGGCGCTATCTCGTTGAAAGCGAAATTGGCCAAGGTGGCTTTGGTACAGTCTATCAGGCATTGGATACACAAAATAATAGCATTATCGCTATCAAGCAACTGAGTCAAGATATATCCAATGCAGATAATATCGAGCGTTTTAAGCGTGAAGGCGAAGCACTAAGCGAACTCAACCATCCGAATATCGTAAAAATGCTGGATGCTGTGCAACAAGACAACTCACATTATCTAGTGATGGAATATGTATCAGGTGGGGATTTAGAACAATTGCTCACACGAGGGCAGATGGATATTACTCACATCCTCAACCTTGCAATTGATTTAGCGGATGCCCTTACCCGCGCTCACCGTCTTGATATTACTCACCGTGATTTAAAACCTGCGAACATCTTACTTGCTCAAGATGGGACATTGCGTCTGACCGATTTTGGTGTGGCACATTTTGGCAAAAAACAACAGGTTACTCAAACAGGCACAGCCGTTGGCACGCTCAATTATTTATCTCCAGAAGCCCTGCAGGGTGAACCTACCGATGCGCTGTCGGATATTTGGTCATTTGGTGTCATCCTGTTTGAGATGGTAGCAGGAGAACGTCCTTTTAGAGGAGATGTTGTCTCGGAAATTATTATGAGTCTCCTTGAAGGGAGTATTCCTGATTTGGAAGTATTACGCCCTGATGCGCCCATTGCTTTGGTTGATCTCATCTATCGTATGCTAGAACGCGATATTTATATGAGGATTGGTTCAGTGCGTCATGTTGGGGCAGAACTTGAAGATATTTTACAGGGGCGGTCTCAGACCTTGCAATCAAGACGCTTTACGCCACCTAAACCGACGATTGGTGTCCCCATCAATCATAATTTACCGATACAGTCAACGTCATTTATCGGTCGTAAGCCTGAATTAGCTGAACTCGATAGGCTTTTATGGGATAGAACGAAGCGTTTGCTAACTATTGTTGCGCCAGGTGGGATGGGCAAAACACGGCTGGCACTAGAAATAGGTCAGCGGCATCTTGATACCTTTACAAATGGCGTGTATTTCGTTGATCTCACCTCACTATCTGATGTCGATAATATTCCGACAGCAATTGTAGAAGCTATGGGGTCTGTCACACCAGATGGCGAACCAAATCCGAAGCAATGGCTACTTGACTTTTTAACCAACAAGACAGCTTTACTCATCCTTGATAACTATGAGCATCTCATAGAAGCGGCGTCATTGCCGCGCGATATACTCAATGTTGCACCTAATGTACAAATTCTTGTCACATCGCGGATACGCCTTGACCAAGCAGGTGAAGTCATTTTGCATTTGTCTGGGATGGATTTTCCGCAATGGGAAACACCCCAAGATGCCCTGGACTATGCTGCTGTGAAGTTATTCGTGAGCAGTGGTGCGCGCGTTTTGCCATCATTTGAACTCACACCCAATAATCTCGATTATGTTGTGCGAATTTGCCGCCTTGTCGGCGGGATGCCACTCGGTATTGTCTTAGCTTCTAGTTGGTTATCGATGCTTTCTCCTGAAGAAATTGCCACAGAAATTACGAATAGCATCACGTTTTTAGAAGCAACCAGTGACACAATTCCTGCACGTCAGCGTAGTATGGGTGTCATATTGGATTACTCATGGAATTTACTGACATCGGATGAACAATCTGTATTGTGTCGATTGAGTATCTTTAGGGATGGCTGTACACGCGAAGCAGCACAAAACGTCACAGGAGCGAGCTTACGTCAACTGATGAATTTGGTCAATAAGTCTCTCTTACGGCGTGATATGAACACAGGACGCTACATGCTTCATGAACTCGTCCGACAATATGCGTACAGCCAGTTAGAAGTGCTTGGTAACATCGATACAATACGGAATCAACATAGCCAATACTATTTACAATTTTTGGCAGAACGTGAGGACGACTTACATGGTAACCGCCAACTGCTCGCAACGGATGAGATTACCGCAGATTTCGAGAATATTATTGATGCGTGGCGTTGGGGCTGCCAAAGACGAGACAATGATAGCATTGCCAAGGCAGTTGAAGCATTAGGGACATGGCTATGGTTCTCATCACGATGGAATAGTGGCAATTATCTACTATATGAAGCCCAACAAGCATTCACACCGCAAGGTGATGACATTCCTAGCCGTGCATGGCGCATGGTCACGCTACGTTACAACGTAGGTGATAGGATGGATATGGCATTGCAGAATGATTTGCTACAATTTGCGATTGATGCGGATGAAAAAAGAGAAGTGGGGATGGTGTATATCCTTAATGGACATACATACTACAACAAGAAAATATGGGCAGAGAGTGCACAAAATTTTAAAGCCTCACTCCCTTATTTTGAAGCAACACAAGATACACATCACTGGGGCGATGCTTTGTTTGGTCTAATAAGCTGTTATCAAAATCTGGGGCGTAATGATGAAGCCAATATCTACCAACAACAGCTTGACACACTCAACATCCAATCTGATAGTGTACGGACAAAAACGAATTTGTTGTATCAGCGATACTTTAATGCTTTCAGAGAAGGTAATCTCGATGATACATCACATTTCATGCAAGATGCGCTGACTTATTGTGAGCAAAATGCAATTGTTGACCATTATACTATTATTGCGTGTGATGTGGCCTTATTCCACGACATTCTCATTAATGGACAATTCGATACCGCTCAACAGCGATTAGACACAATTGACGAAATGCAACCATCTGCGCCTATAGACTTCCTAAATATACCTTATATGTATACCTTAGCGAAGGTCTTTATCATCTGTTTATCTACCATCAAAGACGATGATGTTGAAGAGGCACGTCAGGAAGCACAAGATATTGTTGGTAAGTTCAATAAATACTTTATTCCATCTATAGCAAATGCACCGCTTGCAACCATAGAATGTCACCTTGGAAATTATGACTTAGTACAAACTCTCACATTTGATTTTCTGCGTGATGCACTAGCAAGTAAAATAGTACCAGTATGTCTCATGGCACTGGTATATGCCCCGATTATTTTGTGTTATCGCCACAAGCAATATACACAAGCAGCAGAAATATTGTCTTTGGTCTCAACACATCCTAGTTCAATGAATGGCTAGTTTAATTCGTGGCAACTTATCGTCAAACTCAAACAAGATTTACAAAATAAGCTTGGTATAGAAGACTATCAGCAAGCGTGGGAACGAGGCAAAATGTTGGATGTATGGCAAACGACAACAGATATGATTGGCTTATTTGGTAAAAACCCTGTCAATAGATGAGGTAATGTAGGAGTTTTGTATATTAGAACCTGTTTGAATAATCAGATACGTGGTTCTGTTGCAAAGAATTTGTTGAAAAAAGTTGTCGGTAAAGAAAACTCAAGTTGTGGTTTGAGTTTAGGCATAGATCTTGGAGATGAACTGATTTTGTGCCTGTATGTTGTGCACAAATGAATGGCATAGAGTTAATCACTGCGATTCGCGAAAATCCGAATACAAAACACCTACCCTGCATTGCAATAACTGCATTTCACACAACTGTTGTTAAGCAACAAGCAATTGAGGCAGGATTTGATAGTTATATGGCGAAACCACTCGATGATACCAGCTTTCTAAGGATGGTCGACAATATGTTATCCGCATAGAAATACATATTGGCGATTGTGTTACTGTAAACTGAAAAATACACAAATTAGATTCATTCTCTGGTAGGTCGTCGATGTAACTTCTGATTTGAAGCCCATTACAATATGTAAATCCCACTGAAGTATTGGCGGACTTTTGCTATAATGCTCGCATGAAATCATTCATGACAATCTTCATGCAATTTGTGAGCGACCGCCCGACTCGGCTCAATATTTTGGCTTTGCTACGATTTCTTGGAATTGTAGCCGCAGTTATAGCCGTTTATAGCATTATCTTCCATTATATTATGGAGTATGAGGGGCGATCTTATAGTTGGATAACAGGCTTTTATTGGACACTCACTGTGATGTCTACGCTTGGGTTTGGTGATATTACCTTCGAGTCAGATCTGGGTCGGTTATTCTCCGCAGTGGTCTTGTTAAGCGGGATAATCTTTCTTCTTATCCTACTACCGTTCACGTTTATTGAATTCTTCTATGCACCGTGGATGCGTGCGCAGGATGCTGCACGAGCACCGCGTGAGCTCCCAGAAAAGACTAAAGATCATATTATCCTGACTCATTTTGACGCTGTTACGAGCCACCTTATCGATAAGCTCATACAATATCATTATGGGTATGTCTTATTGATTGCGGATTTAACTGAGGCACTCCGTCTGCACGAGATGGGTTATCGTGTCATGGTTGGATCTCTAGATGATCCCGAAACATATCGGCAGGCGCGAGTTGATCAGGCCGCTTTTATTGTTGCGACTGGTGATGATCAGACAAATACCAATGTTGCATTCACCGCACGCGAAATCTCGGAATCTGTATCAGTGATCGCCATTGCGAACACCCCTGCTTCAGTTGATATTCTGGAACTAGCAGGTTGTTCTCATGTGCTTGAATTAAACAAGGTCACTGGACACGCATTAGCACGGCAGGTTGTAAATGATGTGACCCGAGCGCATGTAATTGGCCAATTTGACGACTTGCTGATTGCTGAAGCAGGTGTCAGAGGAACATCCTTAGTTGGTAAGACTTTGCAAGAGAGCAAGATTCGTTCTCAGACAGGGCTGAATGTCTTGGGTATATGGGAACGCGGCTCTTTTCAATCTATCGTTCCTGATACGCAGATAACAGATGACTCAACGCTAATCCTAGCTGGAATTGAAGCTGACCTTAATGCTTATAATGACCTATTCTGTCAAGGTGAATCGGATGATATAGCCCCCATTATTATTATCGGTGGAGGGCGTGTGGGTAGAGCTGTCGCACAGTCATTACATGCCAAAGGACTCGAGTATCTTGTTGTGGAAAAGAATCCCGCATTAACTCAAGTCGCTAATGCACAACGATACATTGTCGGGGATGCCGCTGAGTTAGAAGTGCTAGAAGCGGCTGGAATCCGACAGACGACCGCTGTAATTGTCACCACCCACAATGACGATATGAACATCTATCTCACTATCTATTGTCGTCGTCTACGCCCTGATATTCAGATTCTCAGTCGTGCTGTGTTGGATCGAAATGTTGTGACATTACATCGTGCGGGAGCTGATTTCGTCATATCGTATGCTTCCACCGGAGCCAATGCCATGATGAACTTGATTCGACGAGATAATATTTTAATGGTGGCTGAAGGCTTGTACATCTTCGAAGTCCAGATATCATCATCAATCGCGGGTTATACATTAATTGAATGTGATATCCGCAATAAAACAGGATGTACAGTGGTCGCTATACGTGCAAATCAACAGATACAGCCTATGCTCAACCCTCAGGAGCCATTGCCATCAACGGGTCGTTTAATATTGATTGGTACACCAGATGATGAAGAGCGATTCTTAAAAGTCTTTACCTAGACGAAGTTCTTCATCCAATCACAAAGAGCAATCTATCAAAGTATGTAGTTTTATTATGCTAGAAACTGGTTTGGTTTTGTCGAATCAAACAAATCAGTTTAATAAATTATAAAATAGTTTGTAATACTTCTTGGAATTTTTAATACTGTTTGCATTATATGATGTACTAAAAATAATCATATGACTAATGTCACTACAATTCTTCTCTCCCCTATCATTAAATGTAAATGTAATTTGATGACTAGCAGTTGTATAGATTCTCACAAAAATGTGTAAGTAATCATCAAAATAAGCTTAATCATCAAATATGCGAATACTAAACTCCAATAATAATGTAGTGTCTGGCATATTTTCTCAACAATTCTGAATGGAATTTCATCTAGTTTATTAGAGATTTTTAACCGGAGTAAATTAATTACAAAAAAATTTTTCATACTGTAATATTAAAAATTAAGGCATATTAATTCCGAGCCAAAACCTTTATGGAAATGTTATTAAGTTAGCTATCATTTTGTAAATTAATATTTTATAATGCCTTTAAAGGAAAATTATATTACGTAAGGTTTAGTTTACGTACGAGTAAGGGTATGAGGGTTTATATAACGGGATGTGAAGATAACTTCACGCCTGCCCGTAATCTAACACTGTTATTAAAAAAGTATAATCATCACGTTATTCTGAATAGTAGCAAACAGGTTTCTTCTGCTTCTGAAAGTGATCGCGCTAGACTATTGTCTCAAGCTGATCTTTTTATTGTTTTAATGACGGATGAATCCTTCTCCTCTGCTTCAGTCTACTCTGATGTTCAACTGGCAAAACAAAGCAGTATTCCAGTTATAGGAATAAAGTTAGCACCACTTTCTTTTAATACGAGTGGCCGTTTAATTGATGCTACAGAGGATCCTAGTGAAGCTGTTAAAAAATTACTGAAGTATATTCATTTTCTTGAGCATTCCACACAAGATGTACCCACTAAACCACCTCAAGACAGTACACGTGAGGATACAACACGAATAAAGCTACCCATCAGCTCATTGTCAGTTACTATGGTCATGCTGGTCGTGATGATTTTCCTATTGGGTTTCTTGTCTATAATTTTTGCATCGAGTATACCTACTTCTTCTAATATAGGAGCGATTGAGCCAACAGTAGATTCAATCATTTTATCTATTGATGAAGCTGACCCGACAGCATTTTCAAGACAAGTCGCAATATCATACAGCGTAAATGATATAGAAACCGATTCAACTGTTACGGCAAAGTTTAGTGCATATCCTGTAGAGGGTATTGCCCCACTGTCGGTTGAGTTCCTTGATGAGAGCGAAGGAAATACAATCGTTGAATATGCATGGGATTATGACGGTGATGGTGTAACTGATAGCAATACGACCGAATCTGACTCATTTATCTATGAGGATTCTGGTTCTTATACAGCTATCTTGACAGTATACGATGAAGAGGGTAACTCAAACCAATCTGCGATTGATATTACTGTTTTTGATATAGATGATCCGACACTCGAAAATGATTTGACTGATGACACTGAACCTACTACTGAAGATGGTCAAGCATCTGACAATGATACGCTAGAACCAGAACCTGTAGTCGCGTCTATGCGTGTGTCTACACTCAGCGGTAATGTGCCACTGACTGTTAATTTTCGTAATACAACATCTGGTGAATACATTGATGTCGAGTGGGACTTAAATGGCGATGGGAATATTGATTCTAACGCACCAGATTCAGCGACTTACATTTATGATCAACCCGGCGAATATATTGCTCAACTGATCGTTATTGATAATGATGGCATTGCATATAACACTACTAACACGATCTTTGTCGCCGAGGTCACCGATACAAATGCCACTCGTCCGATAGCTCAATTTGAGCCATCAACGACAGCTGGCGATGCACCGCTTACTATCACATTCACTGACACATCTTTTGGGGACATTAATCAATATCGTTGGGATTTTAACGGTGATGGCTCCGTTGATAGTAACCAAGCTTCATCTACGTCTTACACCTATACGCAACCCGGTATCTATAATGCCTCGCTCGTAGTCGTCGGGCCTGGTGGTGCGAGTGACCCTGAGGTTGCTACTATCGTTGTATATGGAGATGAATCTAATAATACATCGGAAACGAATAGTTCTTCTAATGATGAAGACAGCACGAGTGGAGACAACAGCGAGATTGCAATAGCGGCATTACGTGTAGAGCCGACAGAAGGAACTGCCCCACTAATTGTTCAACTGTTTAATGAAACACCCGGTGTGATCAATAGTGTCGAGTGGGATTTTGACAATGATGGAGTCACCGACAGCACCGATATGTCGCTATCTAGCTATACCTTTGATGAACCGGGGACATATGATATTACGTTGACCGTAAATGGTGAAGACCTTGACGGTGGTCCAATTACGACACAAGCGTATGCTTATGTTGATGTATACGCCTCAGACATAAATGGCCAAGACGACGACAACTTAAGCAATGATGGTGATGCGTCTGCTATTAATGAAACGCTATTTGCGGACTTTACGATGAGTGTCACTGAGGGTAATGCACCCCTATCAATTCAATTTACAAATATATCTCAAGGGGCGATACAGACGTATCAATGGGATTTTGATGGTGATGGTGTAGTCGATAGCACTGATTCAAATCCCCCACCCTATACATATCAACAAGCTGGCGTATATTCACCATCACTAGAAATTATCGGTGTGGATGGCTCTGATAAGACGACTTCGGCAGTAAGGGTTTACGACGACGGTGAAGCGTCTAATGATTTATCTGTCGTTATGTCGGCAAACGTCAATCAAGGTGTTGTTCCGCTAACTGTTCAATTCGCTAGCCAAACAACGGGCAACGTGACAAATCTGCAATGGGACTTCAATGGTGATGGTGTTGTGGATCATGTGGGGACAAATCCTCCACCATTTACATATACACAAGCACGTCGCTATACCGCTGCAGTGATTGTGACTGATGCACAAGGTCAATCGCGAATTGGCATACAGACTATTCAAGCACTAGCACCAATTGTCATACCACCGACGTCAACACCCGTCCCTACTAATACGCCATCATCGACACCTATTATCATACAAACAAGCACACCACTGCCTACATTGACACCAATACCAACTTCAACTCCCACACTAACACCTACGCTTGTTCCTGTATCCGGTGTTTCATCGACACCAATACCAATATTGAGACCAATATCAGATACAGAAGATGAAATTGATGAGGTTGAGGCACCAACATTAACCTATACTCCAACCCCAACATTCACGTTAACGCATACGCATACCCCGACATTTACACCAACGCCGACCCCTACGTTAACACATACGCCATTGCCTCCCCCACCTACTGCTGTGATGACTGCTAGCACGACGTCGATTCTTATCAACACTGCAGTTCAGTTCAGTAGTGTAGCTGATCCGAGCATCACAGATTATCGTTGGGATTTTAATGGAGATGGAACAATCGACGCCCATGGTTTGGGACCGCATACGTATACCTATACAGTTGCTGGTACATATACCGCCCAGTTGACTGTGTCGGGACCGGGAGGGCCGGATGCAAATACATCACAGGTTATCACTGTGACGGAACCCGCGCCGGAACCTGAACCCGCCCCAATTGAAGAACCCAGTGAGGATGTTACCGAACCAGATACAGCACCTGATGATACATCATTCAGGGCTGTCGAACCCGAAGATGCGTCTAATGAGGCATCACCTGCCGAACCTGTGTCAGGCACAGGTACATAACAATGTGTTCTACCAAATATGTCACGTGACATGATGTATTTGTTAAATAAAGATACGAAGAATCGTTAGGAGTTTTTATCGAGGAGCAGTAAACATAGTTTCAAAGTCATTCATCGCAAGACTGTTTCTGTCAAATAATATTTTACAGTGGAGGGATCATGAAGCAAGCAAGACGAATACTCGTCTTATCGTTGACGATGATGTTGATACTAGTCATCTCTAGTATCGTAGCAAGTGCAGGGCCTGTCGGTTATCCAACAGGTGAAATTACAATGTCACATTCTCGTAGTAATATCACATTCAATTTCGTGAATGTAACAGGTGTTTCTGACTTTACCGAAGTTAACCCTAATTCTGGTGGTGCCGGTAGTCAGGGATCTAAGTTCTTCCCAAATCCAACGGGTTCAATCCTTCAGATTTCAAGTAATAACCGCGAACTAAATGTTGGTGGTGGCGAGGGTATTGGTATCAATGGTGGTGGTGACAATAAATTTGTTGAAGGCGATGAAGCATTAACATTTAGTCTCGCAGATGGTGTTGCGTTTGATATGCTCACAGCGCAGTTTGTTTTCCGCGTGGGTGCAAATCGTACAGCTACTATCAATTATGAAGCTAAAAACAATGGTGCAACAGTAGTTGTATCACAAATTACGGTCACAGATACAACAGGGAATAGCAATGCCACTGGCATTATTGAACCTGGTCAACCATTTGATGAAATTATCTTAACTGAAGGTGATCGTCGGTTCGGTATTCGCGGCGGCGGTACTGTATTTACAACCATTCCAGCAGATGCAGGTCGAATTGATGCACGTGTTTGGGATGATCAAAACGCTGATGGTAAACAAAACGGTAGTGAAAACAATGCAAACCTCAGCGGTATTAATGTTGAACTTGTTCAAACCAACGGCGCATCATTCGACCCACCAGTCATCGCGACAACAGGCAATGATGGTATTGCAACATTCTTTGTCGCACCAGACAACTACAAACTCAAATTCCATCGTCCAGCTGACTATGGTTTGACACCGCGCAATCGTGGTAACGATGACCAAGATAGCGATGCGAAGGGTGATGGCACAACCGATACATTCTCTGTTGCACCAAATTCAGTTGTAAATAACCAAGATGCTGGTTTCTGGGCACCTGCAATTGTTATCGCTCGCGTATGGGATGACCAAAACGCAGACGGTAAACAAAATGGTAGCGAAAATGGCGCAAATATTGGAGAAGTTCCAGTTTATGTGACTGAAACTGATGGTACCCGTATTCCTGGTTTAGAAGGTACAACTGACCTAGTAACTGGTGAAATCATGTTTGTTGGTGTTCCAGCTGATCGCCCATTTAAACTGGAATTCGGCTTACCAGAAGATACACGTTTCACCTTGCGTAACCGCGGTAGTGAAGATCAAGATAGTGATGCCAAAGGTGATGGTACAACCGATAGCTTCAGTGCAAATCGTGGTAGCCACCTAATCACATTCATTGATGCAGGTATCTGGGACTTAGCTACTGTCGAAGCCCGTGTTTGGGATGATCAAAATGCTGATGGTAAGCAAAATGGTAGTGAAAATGGCGAAAACATAAGCGGCATCAATGTTTATGTCACTGAAACAGATGGTACACTGATTCCTGGTCTGATGGGAACCACAGATGCAAATGGTATCGCTAGCATTCCAAATGTTCCAACCAACCGTTCCTTCAAGCTCAAATTCGACTTACCTGAAGATACGCGTTTCACCTTGCGTAATCGTGGTAATGAAGATCAAGATAGTGATGCCA
>DIYL01000006.1:0-44285 GCA_002428985.1 Anaerolineales bacterium UBA6055
GATTGATAAAGACGGCACATTGCAACTGCTCGATTTTGGCTTGGCTGTTACGGATCGTAAAGCCAGCGAAATGGCGGGGACTGTCGCGTATATGTCTCCCGAAGCGATGGCTGGCGAAATTGTCACGGAAGCCAGCGACCTGTTTTCGATTGGTATCCTCGCCTATCAAATTTTGACGGGTACGCATCCCTTTGAAGAAAAGGAACTGTATAAGACTGTCCGCAACGTCCTAGAAGAAACACCTGATTATGAACCGCTAAACGATTATCCGTATCTGGTGAATGTACTCGAGAAATTAATGGCAAAGCAAGCTGATGACCGCTATCAAGATGCACAAGCTGCCATTAACGATTTATGCTTCGCCTTTGAACGTCCGCTCCCACCAGAAAGCGAAGCAATCTTAGATAGCTATCTCAAAACTGCTCAATTTGTCGGTCGTAAAGAGGAGATGCGTCTGCTCAAAGATGCACTTTACGAAGCCTCTGACCAAAATGGCAGTGCGTGGCTCATCGGTGGTGAAAGTGGTATCGGCAAAACACGCTTACTCGATGAACTGCGTATCAATGCGTTGGTAAAAGGGGCGTTAGTCTTGCGTGGCACAGCCATGGAAGGGGGCGGTTTACCGCTACAATTATGGCGTGACATCCTCCGACGATTGGCACTGGTCAAAGATTTGACCGAGCAGGAAGCCAGTGTGTTTAAACAGGTCATTCCCGAAATTGATCATCTAATTGAACAGAGTGTCATGAGTGCCCCTCAACTGGGCGCAGAAGATAGCCGTCAGCGATTGGCAACCACAATTATCGATGTGTTGCGTCGTCAAAAACGTCCCGTGCTGTTGATGCTGGAAGATGTGCATTGGGGCTTGGATAGCCTTGATTTGCTCAAGCGCGTCGTCAAAATGATTGACATTACACCAGTGTTGCTGGTTGCAACCTTCCGCACCGATGAATATCCGGAATTAGCAGACTTACTTCCGATTGAAAATCAAATCACATTAGATCGGCTCTCGGAAGCAGCTATTGAAGAGCTCAGTTTATCGATGCTAGGCGATGATAACGCCAGCCAAGAATTGGTGGATTTGATCGCGCGTGAAACAGAAGGCAACACCTACTTTATCGTAGAGGGCATTCGCGCCCTTGCTGAGCAAGCAGGCCGATTAAGTGCCATCGGTGATTCACAACTTCCCGAAGAAATCACAGCATGGGGAATGCAAGACATCATCCGCAAACGACTGGATCGTGTGCCTTTGAAATATCGCGGATTGTTGCGCTTAGTTGCCATCGGTGGACGCAAGATTGATGTTGATGTATTGGAAAACCTCGCCGAAAAATATCTCATCAAAGCGCAAGATTGGCTCACTGACCTCGCAAATCAGTCGGTATTGGAAGTACGCGATGAAAAATGGCAGTTTTCGCATGACAAAGTCCGTAAACAATTACTAGCTGACATCAGCGATTTGGACAAAATGGCGTTCCATCAACAAATTGCCGAAGCGATTGAATGGGTGCATCTGGGTGATTTGAATTATGCGCCGATCTTGCAGGAGCATTGGTATCATGCTGGTAATCCACAGAAAGAACGCTTCTATGCAGCGACAGCAGCAGCGCAGACTTTGGCCGTAGGCAACTATCGTAAAGCCCATGAATTATTCGAGCGGGTGCTCGCACTCACACCGGATGAAGATGTCGCACAACAAGGGACGATTATGGTTACGCTGGCGACAATTTGCAGTCAACTCAGTAATTTTGATCTTGCTAACCACTATGCACAACAAGCCCTTGACTTGGCACACGATACCGACCGGATGGAGACAGCCGTTCAAGCTTACTGCGTGCAAGCATCGATTGCCGAAAATCGGGCTGAATTTGAAGACGGGCGCATGCTCTTACAAGAAGCCCTCAATCGCTTTGGCTCATTAGATAACCCGACACTCAAGGTACAAGTCTTGAATGCGTTGGCTACAGTGTTGATTCGATTGGATAATCTGGAAATGGCATCGACATATCTTGACGAAGCCGACACCATACTAGCTACACTAGATGACCGAATTTTGACGGCAGAGTATCAAGTGGCGCGTGGTTTGTTGGAACAGAGCAAAGGTGACTTACAAGCGACGGAGTCCAACTTATATTCAGCATTGGTCACATTTGAATCGGTCGGGAATTATAGTCAGACTGCCCGTACACGTGCTGAGTTGGGGCGTATTGCCTTCCTTGGTGAACGCCACAGTATCGCGATTGCCCATCTGGAATTGGCGTTGCGCCTATACCGCGATTTAGGCGATAAGCTGAGTGCTGCCGACTGTCTGACTACATTAGGTAAAATTTACCTTCAGCTCGAATCCAACGAAACTGCCCGTGATTATTTTGAAGAAGCAGTCAATATTGCCAACGAGATTGACACGCCGTGGCTGATGTTAGATGCAGTCATGGGAGGCGCACAGGTCTTGATTGCTGATGCTGATGACGATGCGACAATAGGTGACATCAGTTTGGATAAATCGACCAATGCGCGGTCTACCCAGATGATCATCGAAAAGATTATGCGTCAGGTACGCGACCGTGTCTCCTCGGATGTGTACAATACGATTGTGTCACAAGGTAGTCGTTTGAACTTGAAAGAACTTGTACAATTGATTGATGATGAATCGCAAACCGATAATGCAGAAAACCGATAGAGGAATTTGATTATGCCTGTTACATTAACCCAACAAGAAAAGATGCTCGTTAACAAAACCTTTTATCAGATCGTGCCAATTTCTGATCGCGCATCTGAAAAATTTTATAATCGCCTATTTGAAATTGCACCCGAAGTGCAACCCTTGTTCAATAAAGCGAACATGACAGAACAACGTAAAAAGCTAATTGATATGATCGCATTGGTAGTATACTCACTGGATAATATCGAAAAAGTGGTGGGAGCAATCCAGAAGTTAGGGGAACGCCACAAAGATTATGGTGTGTCGCAAGAAGATTATGCCAAAGTCGGGGCAGCCTTCCTGTGGATGCTCGAAAGCGAACTCGGCGCGGATTATACCCCCGAAGTTGCCGATGCATGGACAAAGACCTATCAACTGCTGTCTGATACTGCGACGGCTGGTGTCTACGACGAAGAATAAATACCAACCGAAAGTCATCCGCTATCGATGTAAATTTGTAAATCTGTCTTTACATAAATAAGATTCTCAATGCAAATATGGATCTTAAACAGCCAAATTGAACCATACAAGCCCAATTTATGGTAAGCTTAAATTGGGAAAATTAGCGTGGGATATATATGGACGCACAACACTATTACACTCAGGGCATTAACGCTATTAAACAGGGCGATATTGTTAATGGACGTAAGCTCCTCCTCCAATCGTTGAAGCTCAACAAAAATAATGATCGTGCGTGGTTATGGCTGTCGCGCACCATGGCAGATAATAATAAAAAGCTGGAATGTGTTGAGCGTGCGTTAGCCATCAACCCCAACAATCAAGATGCACAGAAATATAAGCAGCAACTGTTGCAACAATCCACCCCCCGTAAGCCTAAGGGTAAAAACAACCCGATTAGAGATCGTCAACGGATTCGCCAATTGTTAGCCGAGGCGGATACACTGGCGCGGTCAAAGGATCGCTCGGCAGCAGTAAATAAATGGGAAAGTGTGCTTGAAATTGAGTACGATCATGAAGAAGCGATGAAAAATGCGGTTCAATACTACATCGAACTCAACATGCTTGATGGTGCGAAAGAGCTACTCTATCATGCGGTAGATCTTGGCACCGATAATGCGATGATTTTGTTGACTGCGCGGGACATTGCCAAAACAGAAATCACAATGGAACGCTATGATGCCCTGTGTGAGATGATTGCTAGTCAAGAATGGGTCACACCCAAGCAAGTGATCTCGATGGCAAACAGCTACATTAAAGAAGAAGCATTCGATCATGCCGTCCATGTACTACAGAGCGGACTGACGGTGCATATTGACCATCCCGAACTGCTCAATACAATGGCGCAAGTTCATGAAGCAACCGGACGCGAAAACTTGGCGTTGCAATATTATGAACGGGTCGCCAATACCGCCGTACGCTCAAAAGTCGGGAAAGAAGCTGACAAACGTCTTGCGGCAGCGGTGCCAATGCTAACCGATAGTGAACGGGGTAGCGGTTGGATGGCATGGCGCGAGGTCTTTGGGGTGTTTACATTATTCTTCTTATTGGCATTCCAAGATGCGGGCTTAAACTTAGCCAATTTGGGTCCAAACCGTTTGATGGGAATTTTGCTATCTCTCGTCGGCAGTTATCTGTTTATCACAGCAACCTCATCCCCACAACAGAAACCGATAGCAAAGATCTTAGGCGGACGATTGCCGATGAATAACCCTAAATCTCCGCAACGTCGGATGAATTCGTTTGTTGAGTTAATTGCGAGTTTAGGTGTCGACGTCAAAGAAGAAAATTTCTACGTAGGGCCAATCCATGAACCCACCCGCTTGCCAGTAATCCCCGAATGGATGCGCTGGGTATTTGGGATAACCGGTGGATTGATGTTATTTTTTGCATTTTATCTGGTGATGACCACGGCGATGGGCTTGTTGGGTTTGCCAGAATTGTATCTCGATCCACAATTTTATGAAGCCATGAGCGAGATTAATCGGTAACGGCAGGCTATATAGCCAGTACGGGCGACCATGCACGTAGCGCCCGTATATTTGTAAGATTTCCTGAAATTATGACTGTTCGCGCACCTTATACAAGATTTCGCCAGCTTTGGGCACATACAAGATACCCTCATCTTCGCGGTTTTCATAATCAGCAACGTTAATGTTATCAGGGTTCATATACCCAAGTGCGAGATTTTCAACTGTTTTCTGCGGTAAACCTGTCGCTAAGGTGACATCAATACGCGGATACTCAACACCGTCGATATATTTACCGGCGCCACGCACATGGGTACTGTGTGCAACAACCCCGAGTGGATATTTCTTGAATTTTTTCCACTGTCCGAGGAAATATTCACAAACGTGATACCCAATTTTTTTAATGTACTGTTCATGAACGACGCTGATGTCGTGTAGAGTAGGCGAGTAGACGATAATTTCACCACCATCTGCCACAGCCGATTCCAATTTATAAACCGCTTTGCCTGCTGTCCATAATTCGTCATACATACTAGGAGCTTGAGCAAGCACTTTCTGGAAGGGTTTATCGAGCCATACAATATGACGTTGGCTGGATAATGCGACGGCTTGTTCCCATGCTTCAACAATATCGCCGATGAATACACCAGCGAGTTCGTCTTGTTCAACAACCATACTAATCAGGGTAACAGGTGTCTGCACCATCTTCGCCGCTTGATGTAACATTCGGCGCGGTGGTGTATCTTGAATGCCGATGGTATTCATCACACCTGCTAACGCGCCCATCCAATGGGTGGTATTAATCATCTCTTGACCGGAAATACCGGGGAAAAGATATTTTGCGCCACCAGAAAATCCGACAACTTCATGTGGGAATACTGGGCTAATGATCAGCAGGTGGTCGTAATCGTCAATTTTGCGATTGATAGTCACGGGCACGGAATGATCAAGAGAGTCGTGCCACAGGTCGCCCATATACTCACGAATATGTTTCTTTTTGACTTTCCCGATTTTCATGAGGGAATCATCATTATCCCACTCATGATTATAGAGTCCAATGTGACGATAGTTCCCGTTGCGCTCTTCATAAGTGATGCCGACGAGTTCCATCATGCGCTCTTCACTGAGTGGCGGATGTGTACCCAGTGCCACCATAAAATCGAGTTGAGATGCATCATCTAAAATTTCGACGAGCATATAAAATAACATCGGGAGTGGAATACTGCGGGTATGATCTGGGATGAGAACAAGGAGCTTCTGATTGGAGAATTTACCTTCGAGACCATCCCGAAGAATCGTTTGTATCGCGTTGGTGTCTAATCGACTACCATCTTCCGCGACGGCTTGTGTATCTAGCATAGTTGACCTTAAATTTACCCTTGCGATGTGGGAATAAAATTAATTTACAATGTGATGCAATTGTACAGTCTAAGTCGGGTTTTCACCACATTAGTTGCATGTATGGTACATTCTAAATTAGAAAGAGTTGATGTTATTTGACTGGTTTAGCAGTGGGCGACAGATCCTAAACATTTATAGGTGATAAATGAAGATCAACAATGCAAAGCTACTATATGAACAGAACAGATATTTCTTAAATATGTCTGGCAAGTCGCTACATAATGAAGATGAGATTTTGGCGAATCTGTATCATACAAATGGGCTTGATGGTATTAAAGAGTTTAGAGAACCGAAAAAAGCAACTATTTTTTTAAGTATTGCATTTATCATTATAGGCTATTTGACTTTTGATTTTGCTGTTGATTCAATCTCAAAAGGCTTGCAAATAGAAAATATAGTTGTTGTTGTACTACTTGCTATCTTTTTGGTGTATCTACTACAGCTATTATATGTAAGCATTTTGGCAATTATAAACCCAAATCAATTTACATCAGCAGAGGCAGCATATAGGCTGTTACTACAATACGGCGAAATCAGCAACGGGAAAATTATTGGAGTTGATGATAAACAATTGGAATTTGAGTTTCAATTGTGTACTTACAAATATTCTTTAAGTTACAGGAGAGAAAATCTTTGCATTGGTGAAAATGTTGTAGTTCTCTACTATGACGGTTACTTTGCTCTTTTGTGATGTGGGGAGTTATATGTGTGCCTACTCCCCACACTTTATATAATTTAACTATCCGTAACACCTAACAGAACAACGCGACTATTGGCAACATCAGTTACTGCTAAGACACGACCATCAGGACTAAAGGCGATGTCGGTTGTTGAGACCGTAAGTGATGCAGTCGGCGAATCGATATTTAACGCATTGACGAAGGTCACGGTTTCTTCACCAGAATAACCACCAGGTGTGGCATTAGTGACCGCCATAAATACTTCTGCTCCTTCAATCACTTGCTCACGGAATGCAATCTCATTCAGCAAATTCCCCGATTCACGATAGAGTTGGGTATCTTCTTCCATTGCAACCGTGATGCGATAAGCACTATCCCCGTTGTTGTAGATAAAATCACCCAATTCAGCGACGGGTGAATCGGTCACAGCACTGAACCCTTGCATATAGACCAACCCTTTCGAGAAATACAACTCGGTGTCGTTTGTGTTGTAAATCCAGATAGCGGCTTGTTGGTCGATTGAGGTTTCACCAGTTGTCGCAATCCACATATCATCACGACTAAACACAACATCGGTCAGCGGGTATGGATAAGCGTAATTAATGCGTAATTCAGATTGTGGTTGCGTTAGTGGCGAGAAGTTGTTCAAATCCCATACTTTGAGTGTCCAGTCTCCACTATCACCTTGGTTTTCGCTAAGCCCGCTCGATGATGCAAGCAGATAACTATTGTTTGCCCAAGACAGTGCACGGACGGGACTGGTGTGTGTTTGTGTAAGGAAAATACCACCAAGACTCGCACCATTTTCAAGTTCGACAACATAGATCTGCCCGCTTGCGTTACCAATAGCAAGGAATCGTTCATCACTACTGAATGCAATTGCGGTAGGTTGTAACGTATCTGGCAAAACAATTTGTGCATTCGCATCTTCAAATGTCGGATAACTGTAGAAGTTAATCGCTCCGGTGGTGCTGACAACCGCTAGTGTTGAGTTGACAGGTGACCATGCAACTTCAATCGGTGATTCAACTGGAATAGTAGTAATCGTATTGACTGCCGCCGAGTTCGCGCTAGTAATCATCTGGAATGTGGAGGGATTGACTTCTTGTGATGGCGGTGGTGCTTGTACCACTGGGGTCGGTTGAACACCTTCTTCAATGACATTGCCAGATTCATCAAATGGTTCGACATAATAGGCATTCGCGTTGATGTCACTTTCGACTGTCCAACCGACATTGCCGTCTATGTTCACTTGCCACCACACATAGCCCTCATTACATGCTGGTCCATCTAGGATTGCATCAAGGGTGCGACCCGGTTGAATTTCACCGATTTGTTCGGATGTAACTGTCGGTTCGGCACGCAGACGATTGGGTGTACTACCTGCCGAAATACGAGCGTTAGCTGTACCAATTGTAATACGTGGTGTGAGATAACCCGCAAAGGTTGGTGGGCAGAAAAATACAGAGCCACTCCCAACAAATTGTGGATCGAGGCGTGGTAAGTTATCACATGAGCCAGACAATTCTAGGACAGTTTTTGAGACCCATCCACGATTGAAGAAAATCCAATCGGTGCTGGTATCTGTGCCGAGTACTGCGAAATTTTCGTTTGGATAGATTGTCGCAACTTGTGTATCTGATGTACGTGGACCATTGCGGACGTTAGCAAATGTGCCACTTGGGCGCATAAAACAACCCGTTGCCGAGCCAACGCTGGCGTTCACAACAGGGATGTTGAAGCAATCCCCTGTGAGTGTCACCGCCGATGAACTCACCCAACCCGAGCTAATTTGGAAAAAGCCTGCGCTGGAACTACGTCCAACAACATTGCCTGCACCTGTTTCCGCTTGTGCATTGCTATATGAACCAATTGCGGCTGCATTATTGGCGGCATTGTCAAACACGGTCACATTGTCGCCGACAATCCGACAAATGCTGTTTTCTAGACGAATAGATGGGGATGTACCTGTGCCATCTAATGGACAGCCACTGGCAAAATCAGGTTGGATAACGCCTGCATCAGATGGACAAAGATCGTCAGCATTAGGGACACCATCGCCGTCTGTATCCGTCAAAATTGGGCATCCATCAGATTCACTCGCGCCAGCTTGGTCAGGGCAGAAGTCGATACTATTGGCAACACCATCACCGTCGCTATCATCGTCTGTAATTGCTGGACAACCCGAACGATCGCCTCCTGCAATACCTGCAACTGACGGGCAAACATCATCAGCATTGAGGACGCCATCACCATCGGTATCGTCAGTTGGGTCGGTATTATTTGCGCCGACAACCCCAGCTGTCATTCCGGGGAATCGTTCATCGCATAGAACCACCATACTCGCATCAGCCGTTACATAGACCGAGTAGGTATTATCACCATATTCCATTTCTACACGGTAGACATCAACCGGATTTGGCAGAGGCACGCCCTCAACCAATACACAGCCCAATGAGGTATTGGTGACATCGTTGATAATATTATGCGACCAACCCGTGGCTTCACCTAGGGAAGGTAAATCGGCTTCGGCAACTTGACGTGCCGCATCCACTATGTATTGCGGGGTAACGCCCTGTGCTTGTACGGGCAATAAAGGGATCACAAACAATGTCAGCAGTAAAATTAGTTTTAAAGGTTGCTTCATTAACGACTCCAATCCATTTGTCAAAATAGAGCCATTATTGTAACAAATTTCGTTACTTCTGTTCTATGGGATGTTTTGGCTATACTAACTTATGTATCGGAATAATCCTTCGCATAAGTACGTTCCCACTCATCAGCAAAATAATCGAGTATGTAACGATGACTAAACAGCGCACTACCACCCACACGACGCATAATTCTGCATTCGGTTACTTCTTCGATAAATATGTCAAATCGACGAGGAGCTAATCTGTTAGAATGTAGTGCAATTCTTAAAATAATATGTTTAATGACATCACCTATTCCACCAAATAGCGATATGCTAAGTGTATCAAAAAAACCTTGATTTATTCGATTTCTTTGTGTGATGTCACTTTCACCACGTAGTGCAGATAATAACCCATAAATTAGTGCTCTAAATAACATATAGACTATATAAAAAATTAAAACCACGAAAAATAAAGTAATACCAGCAGATGTATTTTCTAGTAATCCAAAAGCAAATCCGATAATTAATGCTGCAGTGAATCTAAAGATTAATTCTGTGACGAGGCGTGTATTTAAATCTTTTATAAAATCTTGTTTAAATCTTGTATATGAAAATGTAAGTTTTTGTTCGAGATTAATAGGATTACTGATAACTGTTTTAGACAATAATATATTAGATAACTCTTGCAAAGATGGTTTCGAGACAATCTCAAAATACCTATGAAGTTTTTGAATGTTTTTCGGATTTGGATGCCAGTCAATCTGTAACATCTCAACGTAGAATTGGGTTTGTTCCAATCTATATAAATTTATTCCAATCCATGCTAAATAACGCAAGATGTCTTCATTAGGTAAACTTGGTTCGTTACGATTTTGTAACTGCCTTCTTATGTAGGGCTCAATCACAAGTTTCTGGATTTTTTCTTTAGGTGTTCCATCGACTAAATCACCTGAAAATGCATCATTGTGACGATAGGTTGTAATCAAAATGTTGTAAAAGAGTGGTTGGTTGACATCTTTCCATACTTCGTGATCTTGGAGTAAGGTATCATAAATTGAATTTGCAGTATTTTTAGATTTGATGTGAGTCTCTAGTAACTTCTTAGCATCAATTTTGTTAAGCGGTTGTAATTCGATTGCATTATGGGTTTTGAGTTTGTCGCTTAATTCATCGTATTCAGCAATGCGACTACAAACCACTACTTGACGTGTTTTTAGTTCAAGAAAAACATTAATTGCATTCAAACAACCATCACGGTGAGTCTTAGCAACTTCGTCTAAACCATCGAACAAATAAATTAAACTATCATTATCCATCCAGCTCTCTGCAAGTTTTTTCTCAACACCATAATTACGTTTAAATTCGTGAATCAACCACTCTCCTATTGATAATTTTTGGACTGCCCATGATGATAAGTTAAATACGACAGGAACACTTTTAAGAGAATCGGTACGGGCTTCTGCTAGCAATTGTTGCGCTAATTGCAACATCAAGACAGTTTTTCCACTACCCGGCGCACCTAAAATCAATAGTTTGCTACCAATATCTTTAAATGTCTGAGCAATTATCCGACTGGCATCATGCAATGTTTCCTTTTGCTGTCCTCGACGGAGAATTGGGCGCATCAAAGATTGTAGGAGACCCAGCTTTTCTTTTTCTAGCTCAGGTACTAGGTAATTTGGATTCGAGATATTTCCAGCACGTTGAGGACTCGTTTGTACTTCCAACCCAAACTGCGCATCACGCAACGCATCATTTAACACACCTTCAATCCAGTTGTTCTGCACAATATCAATTAGTGTCTCGCGAGGGGTCTTTGCTTGTATCACGCTCGCATCTTGTTTTGATTCGCGAGTTAGTAGCCATCCAGCGATACTTGCAATCACACCTACAATAACTAGGGCTGGTTCAGATGCTTCATGATAAAGTTCAATCCATCCCATTTCGTCCGCAAACCATGACACAGCAATCAACAATGTTGCCGAGCCAAAAAATATTGATAGTAAAAATTTTAACTTTGACACCTGTATATCCTAGTTTGTGTTGGGTTTCTTTAAGTATACAGTTTCGCTAAGATTTACAAAAGCAACAGGACAATTAGTGTATAACCCTCACGTAATATGCACCAGGCATACGTAAAATGAGAAATTACACTGTTTTTCATAAGCCCAACAAAAAACAGTATCAAGATTGCCGGTTGCAGAATTTATCAATTGCTAAATCGTGTCAATATGAGTATTACCATCAAAAACATTAGAATCAGAGAAATTTCACAATTGTCTGTGTATATACAGACTGCATTATAGCTTTGTTGTATAGGGTGTTTTCTGACGGATGCACCCCAAAAGCTGACTCGTCAATTTAACGGTGCGCTGGTAAAGTATAAGCGTTTTGCAAAAATCAAGATTATACAAATTTGGATTCACTGGATTTCCTAATGACACAATCCTTTAACTTAGATGACACTCAACCTAATATCATTTCACCACATGCCGAGGATAAAATCCCAACATGGCGAAGGGCACTGGGACTATTGAGTTTGTTGGGGGCAGTTGCACTCACAATTGCTACTATTTTTTTGGTGTTAACCGCGCCAACTACGAATCCGTCACCTCAGCCAGATGCGGATGCTGTCGCACAAGCTGTCACCGAAACAGCGACCGATGTGCCAACCGATGCACCACCAACGGATCTCCCCCTAACTGATGCACCTGTTGAGGATGTACAGCAAGACACCGCTGAGCAAGCAACACTTGTTGAAGAACTACCCACATTAAGCGCAGAAAAAATCAATCTACTACTGGCAACACCGATTCAACCCGCCGATGAAGACGTTGTACAAGAAACAACTGGCTTGAGCTTTGACCCCTTCACGATTATTCCAAATCGATCACGCTCACAAATGTCGAGTTACACTGTAGCGCGTGGGGATACAATTGATGCGATTTCTGACCGTTTTGGTATCACCCGTGAATCTATCGCATGGTGTAATGATTACCGTCTGGCGTTGGTATTGCGCCCCGGCGATGTGGTTAATATCCCACCAACCGATGGTGCATGTCATACTGTACTTGCGAGTCAGGGTTTAGATATTACAGCTATCGCCTCTCAATATAACGTCGATGATCCTTATGCCATTATTGATGCACCAACCAACAGTTTACCGGACATTTCACCCGATACCTTGCTCCCCAGTGGAACCCGTTTATTTATCCCAGGTGGCGAAGGACCAATCATTACATGGGACGCGCCTGTAGAACAAGATTCGTCCGGTAACGTGATCGCGTTCGCGCCGGGTCAAGCAGGGAGTTGTGGTGCCGTGGCAGGTGGCGGCTCAGCATGGTCGAACCCGTTACCCAATGGCACATTTATGCGCGGTTTTTATGCCGGACATAGTGGACTTGATCTATCTGCACCGCAAGGCACACCAATTCTAGCAGCCAACAGTGGCCCAATCTTATATGCAGGTTGGAATAGTTGGGGTTATGGCAACACGGTTGTGATTGGTCACGGTCCGTTTTCAACACTATATGGTCACATGAGCAGTCTCGCGGTGGCATGTGGTAATACAGTATCAGCAGGGCAAGTTATTGGATATGTCGGTAGTACAGGGAATTCATCGGGTCCGCATCTTCACTTTGAAATCCGCTTCCAAAATCAACCACAAGACCCATCACAAACACCGGGAATTGGTTGGTAGCTTCGTCTTAGACACATTTTCAGGGGATGGCATTGACCGTTCCCATAGCTCGTAAACCTTATGAGTCTTGATTGCAAATATTTATTCAGTAATTCACAGAGTATCAAAGCATTCTCTATTGTGATACAGAAACACATTGTGGGAACTTATGTGAACCTCTTCAGCAGGTTTACCAATATCGAGTAGCCTGTTGGTTTTCAACCACAGGTGATTCACACAGATTGAAAGTGTTGAGGTAAATGCTATTTGCTTTGAACGCTACCATCCCCTTGGCATCAATTGCTAGACATAGCCCCCATCGACTTGTGTTGCCAGAATGGGATTATCTCCATTGATAATGACAGTATGTTCAAATTGGGCTGATAGACTCCCGTCCACTGTCCGTAATGTCCATCCATCATCTTCGGTTTTGATGCGTCCGCGCCCTGTATTGAGGAATGGCTCGAGTGTAATCACCATACCATCTTCAAGTACATCTTTATTGCGTTTGTTGTAGTAATTTGGGATTGAAGGTTTTTCGTGGATATGTCGCCCGACACCATGCCCACCCAATTCACGTAGGGTACGGTATCCATTACGCTTTGCAAATTTTTCAACGGCTTTGCCAATCGCGTTGGCTTGTTGACCGGGGCGTGCCATATCAATTGATAGATATAATGCTTTACGCGTAGAATCCAAGAGATGTTCTAGTTCAGGGCGTGATGGTGGTACGATAACCGATGCGCCTGTATCGCCCCAATAGCCATCCAAGACCGCTGATACATCGACATTCAGTAAATCACCCGCTTGAATAATCCGATCCTCACGTGGGATGCCATGTGCGGCTTCATCATTCAAGCTAATGCAAGTATAACCGGGGAATTTGTATGCGGTAATTGGGGCAGATGCTGCACCATGTTGTTGCAAAAATTCACGCCCAATATCATCAAGATGTTTGGTGCTCATACCCGGTTCAGCCGAGTCCAACATCAATTTGAGTGTTAAACCGCACAGCTCACCTATCTGTTTGATGCCCCTCAGGTCTTTATCATTTTGGATTTGCATATCGTACCTTATCAATTACGGACAGTATCTCTGCATTGTAACAAATCGCATAGCTATAGGTGAGGGTAGCCCAAATAAGCAATCTATTAGCGTGATCGTTAGCCATCGTAAAAGATGCGTATAACTAAACGTCCCAAACGAATTTCGTCGCCACTGGTCAATGTATAAGGGGCTTGCGGTGTTAAGCGTTCACCATTAACAAAAGTCCCATTATAGCTATCCAAGTCGGTGATAGTTGGGGGGTGTATTTCTGCATCTAAAGCAATATGTTCACGGGATACGCCAAGGTCCTGTGCATCAAATGGTTCTAAATCAATATCCGGTACAACTGTTTTATCATCCACATCTTCACGCCCAAAGATAATTTGCCCCAAACGCGATATAGCAATGGGTTCCGGTGCGTGACGTATGTAAACGACAATTGGATTGGAGCTAGGCATTGTTTTACTAATTTGTAGCATCCGTTCACGGTCATTATCCAGTTGTTTGGTTGAGACTTTTTCCAGTAGTGCCGTGTATAAATCATTATTGCAGTATTCACAAACAATGACACCGGGGCGATTTTGTTTTGTACAGACGGGACATTTCATTGCGCTATGTTCTCCTAAATAGTCACCTCTACTTTTATTGTACGCATAAACATCGCGTACGAACATTAAGTTCAATTACGCTGAGCTAATCTGACAGGTTAAATATAAAATTTGGGGTTATTCTAAGCGGATTACGTCTCTTTAATATAGAGCTTCGCGGGTAAACGACCAAATTCAATACGATCACCATGCGCGACTTCATAGACATGATGGGCTGTCAAGCGATCTCCATTTAACCATGTGCCGTTGGTGCTCGCCAAATCGCGCAAGAATAGGCGTGATCCAGCTCGTTCGAAGCGTGCATGAGTTCGGGAGACACCAAATTCAAATCCATTGAAAGGAGCGAGATTGATAGAAACTGGTTCATTTGGGTAATCGGACTTGCGCCCAATGGTAACTGTGGTTTTATCCGGTGGTAGAGGAAATTCAAACAACCCACCGCCATTTTCTAGCATCAACTGACAACTTGTGACAATATCTGTAAAGACACGTTTACTTTTTGCCTGTGTTGGTGGTTTATAATCACTGGGTACAATACCCAAAGTTGATCTTTCGTCCATACCGATTCCTCTATATACCCCGTTAGCATAACGTAACACAGTTTCATATTTGTAATCAATATTAAACTGTGAAACCTTATCAAATCTTTATCACTACACTACACTATTTTTGTGAAATGTAATGTAGTGAAATAATTACAGTTGTAAAATTTTGGTGAAATATCAGCAAGTCGAATGAATTAATGCGCCAACAGGTTGACCTGCTTCGGTCAATTGATTATATTTTTTGATTGCCTCTTCAGTTTGTAACACAAATACCTCAATCCCTTTATCGTCAAGATATTGCAAGGTTTCTTTCTTTGTTTTTAGGCGCAACTGAACCCCTTTAGATAGCACAATCACCTGCGCTCCATTTGTTATGAGTTCGTCAACATCGGCTGGTTGGATACCGGGGACGTGACGTGTGCCTGTTTCTGCCCAATCCCATTCTCGTGCGCCACCAGGGTATAATTTCACATCGCGAAATGGCGCATCATAACCGTCAATTTCTAGTTTTCCCCACTTAAAGAACGTAATTTTTGGTGATACTTTGGTCTGGTCAGACATGTAGTTCCCCTTTTTTCAAGTTGACAGTATACATCTATAGTCTACTACACATGCAAAAGGCGATTGTACTCAATCGAAATAGCAAGTGATAAAATAGAAAAATATAGATTAACCCAAACATGAGGCAATCACATGACCCAACTGCCAATGGTTCAATTGGTGACATTTGCATTTACATTCTGGTTTGGAGCGTATCTGCTATCGCGCCACCAACAGAAAGTCGGGATGCGTTTTGCTGGCTTGGGGTTGATGGCGTATGCACTTGGGCTTGCTGGCGATACCTTACTTGTGAATGCAAATAATCCGATGTTTGCTGAGCAAGTGGTTTGGTTCCGGCGGGCGTGGATCATTCTACCTGCACTATGTTGGATTATGGCTGTTCGCCAGTTATTGCCTGTTGAAGTGCGCTCCGAATTACCCGGTCGTCCCATTGGGCTGATTTTTCTCGCGTCGATCTTCTTTGCATTGGCTACGGGTAGTATCCTGATACCGCAGGAAATTCTTGGTACAGATGTCGCGTATCTGGCAATCAGTCTCGATGTTATCTTGCTCGGTTATGGAATTTCGGCATTAGATGCCTTTGAAGATGGCGAGGCATTTTTACCTGACTTCTTACGGGCATTTTTAGGCGCAGGATTTGTTGTGCTTATACTTGCTGGACAAGTCATTGTCTTTATCACAATTACTGACACCATCACGCCAGCAACCCTACTGCTACTCATCACTGTGATCGTAACCGCTATTACAATACAGACCTTTAATGATGGTTTACAACAGGTTCTCGATAACCTGATTTTTGGTCAATCAAAAGCTGTACAAGAACGTGCGGAACTTCGTGCTGTGACACAAGCGATTCCACGCTTTGATGATAGTCTCGATATTAATTTGATGCCTGAAAAAGAATTCAATCGTTTGACCCGTCGCGCCTTAAGCAATATGGGCAATATCACGAAACTGGCATCGAATCCGCTGACCAACTTACCGATTATTCATCAACGCCTCGCTGACAAAGGGCTATCAGACGGCACATTAGATCGGGCGAACGAGCTTAAACTCGTCCTGACCGAAAGTATTGACCGCCTGAAACCACCAAATAGTGATGAATTTGGTACAACTGATGAATGGCGCTACTATAACGCACTCTATTTTCCGTATGTTGTTGGCATTAAACCGTTCAGTCGGCGCAACCTATTAGACGAGTTAGACGACACCACACGGTCTGCGCTTGATTGGTTCCAAGTCTATGTACCCGAACGCACTCTGTATAATTGGCAGTCTGCCGGAGCAAAACTCATCGCCCAAGATTTGCGCGATCAAGTCTATGCGATTGTGATACCATCAACACACGAAATTGCATTTCAGAGTTAATCTAAAACACAGATGAGAGTTAGTTGTTTATGGTGTAATAAATCGCTAATTTTATAGTGTCATACTCCAACATTGTACAATCGTAAAATAACTTATCTACATCAGACGTGGTAAATCTCATGAGTATTTACAGGTTATACGTCATTCTAGCGCTACTGGGGGCAGCTGTCTCACTGGGATTAGCCTTGTATGCGCTACAAAATCGCGAATCAACCGCCTCGAAATCTTTTTCATTATGGATGCTTGGTGGTTTTATCTGGGCGGCAAGTTGTGGTTTGTCTGCATTAAGTCAGTCACCAGAGCAAGCAATTTTCTGGATATATCCTGTGCGTTATAGTGGTATCGCGATTGGCTCATCTATGTTGGCAAAATTTGCGACAGATTATACGGGTCGATGGGAGAGCGTTCCTAAATTTATTAAAGCCAGCTTATATGTGCTCCCATTGATTTCAATTGTGATCCTGTTCACACCGGGGCATCAATTGGTCTGGTATGACATTGAGACTGTCCAACTAGATACCTATTGGTTTGTCATCGTTGGTGATGTCGGACTCTGGTATTGGGTATTTGTCTTCACAGGATTCGGATTTGCCTTTTATGGATTGACCTTACTGGTTATCCGTGCATTGTCTGGTTTTGCTATCTATCGCTGGCGCACGTTGCTGATTGTCGGTAGTACACTATTGCCAATTTTTTCTTCGTTGTGGATGACTGTACAAGAGTGGGATTCTGTACAGGTCGATATTACAGCAATCACTATTGCGATAGTCGGACCAATTTGGGGATGGACGATCTTTAGAGGGCAATTCTTTAATGTTTTACCGATTGCCCATGATGTTGTTATCCAACATGTACGCGATGCGATTTTTGTTGTTGATAAACAAGGGTATGTCGTCGAGTTAAACCGCGCTGCGGTTGAATTTCTTGGTGAACCAGAAAAATCACATGTTAATCGGCAGGTTGAAGATCTCTTTCAAAAATACCCCAACATCATCAAGCAACTCAACAACGACTCCAAGACAATTGTTGAAGTCGAGATTATACAAAAAAATATCGCTTGCTATTATAACTTGAACCGCATCCCATTGTATTTAAAGGAGAAGCATGAAGTTGGATCATTAATCACATTACATGATGTCACCGATATTCATCAATCAGAACAGCGACGACTTGATTTAGCCCGAGAACGCGAGCGAATTGAAATATTGAGTTCGTTTATCCGTGATGCATCCCATGATTTGAAAACGCCACTTTCAACGATGAACACATCGATTTATCTATTAGGTAGAGAACTCGATGGAATCGGGCATGGTCATGAGCGTCTCGATACAATGCAATTTCAGGTTAATCGCCTGCATAAATTAGTAGATGATATGTTGTTTATGACTAAATTAGATGAACAATCCACACTGTTATTGAAAGAGGGCGATGTTAATCTGCTGATGGATGTAGCAATATCGAAGGTCAAAGATACATATGCAGAACATACACCAACGATTACCTTAACTGCCGAAGAAAACTTGCCTCCCATTCAAATTTCCACACATGAATTAACCCGTGCATTTGTTGAGTTATTGTCCAATGCCATACTACATTCTGATGCACCAGCAACAGTTGTGGTACGACTTCGTAATGAACCGAAATATCTCACTATTGAAATCGCCGATAATGGGCGAGGAATTGCTGAACATGAGGTCAATCGTATTTATCAACGTTTCTATCGTGGCGATATTGCACGCGGAACACAGACTGGTGGCACTGGATTAGGGTTATCGATTGTCCAACGCATTATCTCATTACATAATGGGAAAATCGAAGTCATCCCCAACAAACCACAAGGGAGTATATTTCGGGTGATGTTACCTACCACCACCCAGTCAATTGATTAACACCTACACTATGACAATTTTAATAATTCTAATGCAAGTGCAGGATCCATTGAAAAACCGATGCGAGTTGTCACATCGTCGACCTGTGCAAAGCAAATCGTATCGTCACCGGTCCAGCATGTACCGTCACTATCGCCATCAGCAAAACGCGCATCTAAAAATTGAGTATACCCATCAACAAATTCAGTTGTATCTTCAGCGGTATCCCAAATTTGATAGATAACCCAAGCCAACTCACCTGTTGTATCATTGACCCAAAGGTTCATGTGATCACCACCCCAGCCTGTAGCCATATCTGCAACTTGACTACCACCGAGATATGTGCCCAGATACTGGCGCAAATAAAATTCGCCAACAGGGGTATCTTGCGCTAACCGCCAGTGATCATCAAGTAGATCACTCATATCAGGGATTGTCACATCAATGGGCATTTCGCCTGCAAGATAGCGATCTGGATGATAGATTTGTTCAGTTGATTGAGGAAGATTGCCCATAAACGCCTCATCAATGGCCGACCAGCCTTCTGCATTGATAAGTTGTGAGACAAAAACTTGCCCCTGCAAATACGGGAACAGCAACTCTGCTTCAATAATAGGGGGAACACTATCCGGTATACTGACCCCACCAAGATCAGCTCCTGCTGCAAACACAGCTTGCGCCAATGCCAGTGGGTCTTCATCGGCCAGAACTAGGGTATAATCCGTCATCGCTTGTGTCGCATCACCTTCGACTAGTGAAATCACAGCCAACTGAAAATCACTGTTTTCGCTTTCGTCAATTGTGTCCAACAGTGCTTCTAAGTCAAAATGTTGGTCTTGTAAGGCATGGACATATTCATGGGAATATGTGATTTGCTCAAGAATTGGGATGCTGTCTTCAGGCTCTTCACCACTCAATAAGATCACATTCATCATGTTGGTTTCTGGATCATAAAATCCGGCAACTTGTGATAATAGAAAGTCAATGAGTATCTCTTCTAAATCAATATCTGGTTGCATCAAATCTAGGGCAACATAAAATAATAGATCATCGGCAAATTCTTCTTCGCCATATTGCTCGTCAAATTCTATAATTAGGAACGCTTCCAATTCATCAGTCGAGGGGAAATCTATTATTGTTTCTTCCAGTGGTTCAAGCCCTCGGATGTCGCTGGTGATCTCCTCAATTTCATCTAACTGTGTCCGCAATTCGGGCGAAACCGTTTCCTGTGCTTGTACACTAGATATAACCAATACGCTAATGAGTATCATCAATACACGGTAATGCATAAGTATCCATTTCTGCATAACGAATCAATAAGCGTATTGTACGATGAAATTTTAAACCGGAGATTAAGTTAAAGAGGGTAAACAAATAACAGCAAACTGCATCGATCTTGCTGAGTTAAAATAATTATCAAATTACTGAAGTTAAAGCTGATTACTCCCCATTAAAGCCGATGAACAAGACCTTAAGCTCGAGACCACCAAAGCGAATGTTATCACCGTGACGCAAACGATACGGTGTTCCTGTCTGAAGCAAGTCGCCATTAATATATGTCCCATTGGTGCTATTCATATCTGTGATGGAAATGCGATTATCAACGACCTGTATATATGAATGAAAGCGCGAGATACCATGTTCATGTCTTGCATGGGGTGTTAGGTCAATATCCACTTTACGATCACGCGAGTTCGTCACACGTCCGATGACCATATACAGTCTGACTTTAACTTCAAATTCTACACTGGTTTCTTTAACAATAAATCTTAGTCGTCGCGGAATCTCACTATCAAGCGGGTCGGTTTGACGCTCACTGGCTTGTTGGATGGCCTTCTCACGATCAATCTCATGAGTCTCAAATTCATCAGATTCGGGAGGATTATCATGGAGTCCTGATATGGATGGTCGATTCGTCATTGCATTTATGCCTGTTTGTGTTGATATAAGGTTAGTATAAGCCAACAATGAATAAATATAAGTTAAGGATTGGGAATTAATTATAAATCATGTGAATTTAACTTTTGCTGTTAAATTTTAGGTAGGATGAAGTTTCACAGACCTTGTCGTTGCACCTTATTAACACGTCGTATCCCCCTATTTTGCTCATATTACAGCGTATATCTATGTTTGCACTGAGATATATCCATAGTTTATTTACTTTAACCATTTGCATGCGTAGAGAATATAGCAAATAAGTCATCTTGTATCAATGCAACTCTGATACTATACCGCAATAAATTACATAAGGTTACGGTTAAATTTGGATTTAGTTAAAGGCTTGAAATGCGATTCCGTAATTTTTGGATGCGCGATGCAAGGACGGGGTCAGCCTCGATTTCTTCTTCGATCTTGTTGCACCCATGCAAAACAGTGGTATGACTGCGCCCAAAGGATTCTCCAATTTGTGGGAGGGACGCTTCAGTCATTTCACGCGCAAGAAACATCGCAATCTGGCGGGCATGATTGATGCGGGCGGCACGCTTTTTACCTGTAATGGCCGTGGATTCCATGTTAAAGGTATCAGCAACCGTATCAATGATATGTGGAATAGTAATCTGTTGGCGCGGCTTTTCATAACGGTTCAGCGTTGCCTCGGCGCGGTGCATGGTTAAATTATGACCACCGCCAAGTCTTACTCGGGCTGCAATTTGATTAAAGACACCATTCAACTCGCGGATATTATGTGGCGCACGTTCAGCAATCATTTCGAACATATCTGCTGGGATGTCAAGATTGCGTTCTTGTGCCCACATTTCCATAATGGCGATCCGGGTCTCAAATTCTGGTGGGGAAATATCTGCAACTAAACCACCTTGAAAACGTGATCTAAGGCGATCTTCGAGGGTTTCTAATTCGCGGGGATGACGATCCGAGGCAAGCACGATCTGCTTGTTAAAGTTGACCAGCGCATTAAATGTATGGAAAAATTCTTCTTGAGTGGTATCTTTACCACGGATAAACTGAATATCGTCAACGAGTAAAATATCGACCGACCGATATTTTTCACGAAACATAGCCGTTGTCCGGTTCCGAATTGCATTGACGAGATCGTTTGTAAAGGCTTCTGATGGTACATATAAGACACGTAAACCACGTTGTTGGCAGGTATTTGCAATGGCGTGCAGTAAGTGTGTTTTACCCAGACCAACACCACCATAAACCAAAAACGGGTTATATACTGTTGCTGGATATTCAGCGATAGCTTGCGCTGCTTCGACTGCAATATAATTGGACTTATTTGCAACAAAGCGATTAAACGTCAAATGTGGATTGAGTTCGCTCTCTGGCAAATCAGGGCGTTGAGGTTGGCGTAGGGCATCGTGGAAGGATGGACGCGTGTCTTCGACAACGGGTGCATCATCGTCTTGTTGCGCCAGCAATTTAAACAGAGGCATCTCTTCATTGACTTCTTCCAAAGTCGGTTTGGGACGATGTACACGAAATTCAATTTGCACAGTTTGACCGAATGACTCAATCAAGGCACATTGTACATCTTCATATAGTCGGTGTTGTAACATATCGCAGACGTAGCTATTCGGAACCCCAATAACAAAGGTATCAACCTCCAATGACAAGAACTGGGTTGGACGTAACCAAGTTTCAAAATTGGCACGATCCCACTTGAGTTCAAGTAAATTGATTGCTGATTTCCAAGCTTTCCTTGCGACGTCCACGATACGAATAACCTTCCATGAGTGTAGAGATAGCTATAACCGGAATACGAATAAACCGGTTCCGTTGATAGAGCGCATTAAACCGACGGGATGCGCGTCCCGCATGACAACTGACGCAATTTGTATTGTTCAGGGTTGTGGTCACTTGCTGGTTATGTAATCAGCCGGGGTGTTTGCTGACTACATACCCCCATTGTGACCAACTTGCCTACAAGAGGTGTATCTTACGTAGGTTCTATAAGTATAGCTGATAGTGTTGTCGGACTCAACTGATTTTGACGAGAAACGCGAAATTTTAAGGTTGGGATATTTAAAGCTATTTTTTGGGATATTTAACGCAAATCGTTATAAAATACTTAGATTTCTGTTATACCAAATTTAATTGGGTTATGTGGGAAAATTTGGGATAAAATTGGGTTATCTCTTGGGATATATCCCAAATATCCCAAAAATACGGATATGTTTTACTATATTTTAAATTTTATTTGTGAATAAATTCACAACTTAATATTCTCCTAATTTTCCCATAATGTTCCCTTTTTTCCATAAATTTGGGATATATTCGTTGTCTGAATAGTGAAGATGCAATCTTTAGAATTATTAAGTCTAATTCAGCTTGTTTAATTCAATATTTTCGTATTGTAATTTGACTATTCGACTGAATTCAGTGTATTATGATATAAGCTATGTCATAAGTGCTGGGCGATTTACAGCAGATTGACTTCCGCAAAATTCCAAATAAACTTCCTCAATAATTTGGACTAATTAACGCATAACTTTCTAATGGTTTCATTTCACTTCATTTACTTATTATTACGGTGGAGATTTGTCTGAAAAGTTGCTTCTGAGTTACAAATATATGTTTTTTCTCATAATTGATGGACTAAATCCTAAGTTCGGGGTAAACTTTTCTTAACAATTTAAATATTTCCACTTTATTTTATGGAGAAACAGGGGTTAAAAATGTCCGAATATCAAAGCCGTGTACCCCTAACCGATTCTATACTAGAAGACGTTGGTACATACACTGATGAAAAACCTGATATTATCAAGGTTTCCGCTCGCTCAAGATCAACGTCGGTTGCAGGTGCTATTGCTGGTGTGATGCGTCAACACAATATGGCAGAAGTACAAGCAATCGGAGCTGGAGCAGTCAACCAAGCCGTTAAAGCATTAGCGATTGCACGAGGCTACCTCGAAAGAGATGCTATTGACATCGTGACAACGCCCTACTTTACCGAGGTTGATATAGATGGTCAGGAACGCACAGCCGTTCGCTTTAGAGTCGAACCGCGTCCTGTTTAACATAGTCGGGCGTTAGTTTTTATACTCGCTTTTATTTTATGAAGTAGGCAGGTACGTATACATCTGCCTTTCGTTATAAATGAGGACTACTTTTTATCCCAAATGCAACCTTATACACATTTGGGATATATGGTTTGGGAAATCCCCTCGCGTTATGTAACACAAATATAGAAAGAGTGCACACAGGCACTCTCCCCAATAAATCAGATTGATTTCATCGTTGGACATTAACCATTCAAAATACCAGAATTGAACGGACCATCCCAACTTGGACAACTCCTATCAATACTCAATTGTTGACCAATCCGCAGTGCAGGATTCTGACGGTCTTGCAGACTGCTATTTGATTCAATTAAGCAGACAATCGATACATCAAAGTCACACGCAATAAAATCGAGAATATCACCTTGCTGGACTGTATAGAACAACCCATCGGTTACACGCCCTGCATTACGATCACCCAAACATTCCCCTGATCCTTCTGCATCAGCTACATTACCACTTGTAGTGCTTGTTGGTTCGACTAAAGCTGTGGTTGCATCACAAGTCTCTGTGATGATTAAGCTTTGTCCGGGGAAGATAAGATTCGCATCATCGATATTATTGGCTGTCTGAATACAACTCACGGTTGTATCAAATTCCTCAGCGATGTCTGCAAGTCGATCCCCTCGTTGAACGGTGTATTCGACAACACCACCACCTGTACCAAATACTGCTGTAGTTGGCAAGTCGCCTTCATATGGTGGACATGTGCCATCAATGGTCAGTGTCCCTGTTGATTGGAATCGATCGAGATTATTGGTTTGTTCCAAACAATCCAATGCCACATCAAATGATGCTGCAATCCGATCAAGGATGTCATCTATATCGAGTGTGATTAAATCGCTTTGTGCGGAGATGCTACTAATATTAATTCCGATTGTGAGTAATAAGGTAAGTATTGCCAATTTTGTTCGCATAAAGTCCTCCCTTTATACCTGCTTCGACCAGTATAACATAAACAGTTATGTAGAACGTAATTCTTTGGGACAAACGTACCAGTACATAAATTCGTGCATGCGAGATCCACTACATACCTTTTTTCAAGACTGGCACGAGCATTGCCCGTTGTCGCCCCTCCAATGTAAACAGTTCCATCGCTTCATCAAGTGTTGTACGCAATTCGGCAGGGATGTCTGCAAGTGATGCGTCATGTGCTTCTTGACTTGTCCATAATTCCTGCACCCAAATTCTTGTCGGATTGCCTTCTTCTTTCGAGATAATGAAGAAAATACAATCATCTATATCTTCTAGATGCTTGGCGATGTTAATCAATAAACTAAATAATTTTTCTTGGTCTTCTTCTGCACAGGTTAGTACATCAATTCTGCCATGTTTTTCCATTACAAACTCCAATATCAGTTGTTATTCAATAAGACTTCGTTCAATAAGATTATACGATGCTACTGAAGATTTTAGAACTGTAATTTGAGTTATATATTTTAATATTGTTTCAAATAGAAAACTTATCCCAAATTCAACCTGCCATTTATCCCAAATTTATCCCAAAATATGCTAGGCAATAGACTTGCATGAGCCAACGAACAGGTTACAATGATTACACGTTTGAAAAGTGAGCCAGTATTGGACACTGATGATTTTCTGTTATCCTTGGTAGCCTAAATAATACAGTTAAATTATTTTTAACGATCTTTTAAAAAGCAGACTGTGGGAACATCATAGTCCCACACACATTATAAATACTGCAGATCCGCTAGGGGAGATGCTGTTATTATTCTTATCCGACCACTTGCACATCGGGATGAAATTTTATGGCGGACAGCTTATTCGATAACCGCTATCGTTATGATTATATCTATCCACGCGGACGTTCTGGCGAGACCTTACGCGCTATGGATACGGCCAGTGATGACCGTCGCGTCGTCATCAAACGCCCTGCACCAAATGATGCTCCACCGATTCGCGCTGGACAAGAAGTCAGTATCGTTAACGAACGCGATGCACTAACACGGCTTACAGGTCATCCAGTATTAACTGAATTACTTGGCACCGGACAATTTTTTGTCGGCGGAATGCCCCATCAGTATATTGTGATGGAACGCGCCGAGGGCATTATCATCGAGGAAGAAGTTTCGCGGTTAGCTGCCCAAGAACAACGCTTACCCGAACTTGAGATGCTCGAGATACTGGATCGTACACTCGACTTATTACAAGCGGCACATGATCTTGATATTGTCTATAACGATGTCGATGCCAAACATCTATTCTGGAATCGCGATACCTATAGCCTAAAAGTGATTGACTGGGGGAATGCAGTCTTTCTTGAAGGCGATGAAGTGACCCAACAAGGGATTAGTCGTCAAACAGATGTATACCAAGTTGGCGAGTTACTATACTTCATTATGTCGGGTGGGCATCGTGCTGATGTACCGCGTGATGCAGGGGAAGACTTCCGCCTGGACTTCCATGAAAATGATGCCCGTGTTCACTCCCGTTTGCAGGAAATTATCAGTAAAGCGGTGCACCCAAATTCACGATTGCGCTATACATCCCTAAAAGCACTGCGCTCGGATTTATCACATTATCGCACCCCACTCGAACGTGATCGTAATGCAGTTGTTGCACGCATTGCCGAAAAGCTGAAAGCAAAGAACTTGAGCCGGAGTGATTTAACCTCACTCCAGACACAACTCGAGCCTGCTCTAAAAGAAGATCCATCGCATCCACGGTCACGCGGGACAGCCGACGAAATTGCAAATCGTCTGCGGGATTTATCGGTATCAGCAGATCTTGATGCTGTTCATATTTATATGGAGAACAATAACTGGGCACGAGCCGCTGACCTCCTCAAAGAGTTACGCGATCGGGCAGGAACGCAAACTGAAAGTATCGTTCGTCTATTGGTAGATTGGTGTATTCTGTTGATGGATACACAAGCCGAGAATGTCCCTGCCTCAATTCTGGACGCGATTGCACTTATCTTCGAATCGAAGCCCGATAAAGCTGCCAACATTCTACTAGTCAAAAGTCCTGATGATGATACATTGCGCGGTACACAGTGGCGTATGGCAGAGCGCATCTCATCACATTACCCTGACGTTTTGTTATTGCGACCCAATCTGTATCGTTTAGATAATGCAATACGTCAACTGGCAGCCGATGGTATTCCTGTGACAGAAGCGCGTTCTATTTTGCAAGGGATTAATAATTCACTTGATGAAACTGGACGTATGGATAGCCCAAGTGCAGGATTATTGCGTGATAAATATCGCGAGGTCGTCGATAATATTTCGTCACTGTATACGATTTTGCAGACCCTCAGCTTACAGCACGAATTTTCCGAGCGTCGTCTACCGTTAAATGCGTTGACGCGTGCTTTAAATGCCGCTATGGCACTCGCTGACAATATGCATATCATCGGTAAACAAGCTGCCGCCAGCCCCCGTGATGCACTAAGTTCGTTGGATGCTTCCCGCGAGATTGACCCTGCCAATCCTGTTTGGAATCAGATTGAAGATTTCCTCAGCCATCTGTACGAAATTTTGCAATCGAGCCAAACCTATGTCCCGTCTGCTGATGGAACAGACCTCGCCGAATGGTTGAGTGGACTTCAAACGGATTTATTGCCATTTTCTGAAAAGCTCTTTGATGAAATGCTCTCCGGCATGATGGATGGTATTCGTGTTGCCGATACCGCTTGGAAACGCTATCGTGATGTCATTATCAGTGGGGATAAAACCACCGCCATCAAATTATTGCACACCGCATCACAAGCGGTCACGACTATCAGCCCGACATTATCAGCGTGGTTTAATCAATTACGCAGTGTGATTGACGGCGCACAATATGTCGAAAAACATTCTGTACCCGGTTTGTTGGGGCGTACGCTCGCTGATGGGTGGGAAGCATTTGATCGTGGACAATTGGCTGATGCGGAACGGCTGGGTCAACAAGCGCTCGAAATTTCGCGCAACGAGACTGAACGCAGTGCGTCCGAGCGACTATGGCGATTAGCGCGGTTATTGCGTGAATGGACAGAACGCAATGGGGTATATAGTGAAAGCCGTACCCAAAACACCCTAACGGATGTCGAGAATCTATTTAGTGAGGATGAGCAAACCACGGTCGAAGGCTTTGGCGCACAGATGCCAAGTAATGAGACCTACCTCAAGGCGATGACGCAAGGGCTGGTGCGGGTTTTTGATTCCAGTAGTTCCGCTGCACTACGCATCTTATTCTCGCAGTATGTGCTAGCAGGTGTCTTAGATGCCCATGATGGACGCATGGAAGATGCAGATTTTTGGCGTACAGCATCAGCACGAGTCTTACCCACAGGCGAACGTCACATTGGTATCCGTACCTTAGATGACTTTATGGCGCGTCGTGAAGCGCTCATGCATGCGCAACAAGTCTTTGCAACGATCAACGGAAAACACGCGATTCGCTCGATGGAAGATATCCGCCGTCAGCTAGAAAGCAACCCTGAAGCTCGTCTGATCAATTCCGGCATTGTATCGTTGCGCACATTAGAAGCAGCCCTCCAAGATTGGTCGGATGCGGAATTCCGTGCGGCTGGCATCAAGCTGGAAGAAATTCTGAAGGCAATTACAGAATGCGAATCTACATCGGATATTACACTGACAAACTACCGCGCTTGGGTTATGGAATTACAGACAGCCGTGGTTGAGCTAGCTGTGCAACGCCGTAATATGCTCCAAGCAATTGATCGCCGCCCGGATGAACCACAAGATAACATCCATGAAGCGATTCGCTTACAAGCCCAAATCACAATTGATCTACTCGGTGAAGAATATGCTAGCGTTCTGATAAATTGGCGCGATACCTACGAGCAATTTCTCGATACCTATACCAGTGATTTACGACGCAGTCATAAACTGGATGAATTTAACGAACTCTTCAAAGCGCTATTCATTGACCGCCATCCAGCCTATCCTCTATATCGTCATTGGTACAATATCATCGATAATTCCCCAGAGTTCCCCGCACCGAATCCGGATGCACCACCTCCAGAGGTTACTGAGGAAGAGATCACTGATATTGAACCTGAGTCATTGGAAGATGAAATTCCACCAGCAGCGCGCTGGGTTGACCCTGATGAAAGCCCAAGTCGGAGGATGAATCCGCTGATGATTGGGGCTGGGGTTATCGGTGTGATTGTTATTCTAGGTGCGTTAATTACTTTGAGTAGTGGTGGAAATGGTGATGATGGATTGTTGGTTGCAGGTGTAGATCTGACGATTACTGACACACCATCCAATGATGAGATTGCGACTTTAACGGCGGAATCATTCACGGCGACACCGACCGATGAACCGACCTTGAGTTCTCGCCAAGAAACGCAAACGGCAATCGCCTTATTGCCACCGACTGATGAAGCAACTGAAGTATCTGAAGATTTTGATACGCCAACACCGTTGCCGACAGATACTGACGAACCAGAAATCACCGATACTGACGAGCCAACACCTACCGAAACATTCACGCCGACGGATACACCAACGGATGAACCGACCGAAACACCGACAGAAACGTTTACACCAACAATTACATTCACACCGTCAATTACGCCAACCGCTACCGATACGCCAACACCGACGCTACCGGCTGAGGGTCTTCAAGGGTCTGTGAGCTTATTAGAGTCATACGGACGCGCACTGGGTGATCCGTTCTGGAATGAGAACTTGTTTATCTTGCAAGATGGATCATGGCGTTTAGGGGTTGGTACAGAAACCGAAGGTGAAACCATCTTCTTCTTCCCACCAGAAGATTTACTCAATGAATTATACGGTAACAATGCACCATCACGTATTACTCGCATTGAAGCCGACCTAACACTACGCACATTTAATCCAGCCATTGTTGAAGCAGAGGAAGTTTACTTTGGGATTATATTCCAGAGTACAACCGATAGTAACAATGCCGGAATCCAAATACAGGCTGTCCAAGCGAATGCGATTAATTTGGCGACGTATGAAGATAACACCGCCAATTTTGTGAGCCAGCGCTCGGTGAATGCTGTCATTGCGCGTTTACGTCTCGATCGGGATCCTGAAACTGGTGATGTATTCGCCTTCTTTAACGATGCACTAATTGGTGATGCCATCGAATTCTTACCACCTGATGCGCCGATTGTGCCAGTCATTTTTGTGAAGGATGGTGGGGTCATTATTGGCGTAACATCATGGCGGGTGATGTTGAATTAGACACGATTATCATGTAAATTGGATAATGTCCGATACGTGACAACAATGCAATAAAAAATTAGGGGGGACATATGTTTACCATCCAACAAGTGGCTGATAAAACAGGTTTAAGCGCGCATACGCTCCGGTATTATGAAAAATGTGGGCTTATCGACACCATTGAACGCGATGAACATGGGTATCGCAGCTACTCACCATCGGATATGGCGCGGATTCAAATGTTATGTTGTTTGCGTCGTACAGGTATGTCGATTAAAGGCATGCAACGTTATGCCACGTTGTTGCGCTCAGGCGAGCATACCACTGATGAACGACGTGTTTTACTCCAAAAACATCGGCGCGAGGTCGAAACACAAATCTGTGAGCTAACCGAGATGCTCAAGATTATTGACCATAAAATCGATCTGTATACACCGATTGAGCACGACAACAACTAAGACCGCAGTTCAATCAACAAATCAATAACTTCATCAACCACACTGTCAAATAATTGGAACATCAGACGATCATCTAATTGATAGTGTCCACCCAGATTGCCATCCCCGATTTGCTCGCGCAGGAGCATATCATTGGATAAATCTTCTAGCTGAAGTCGGGTGGTCGCTTCGCCTGCGGGTACAGGGGCCACCCGATTAAATGCGAAATTTTCACTCCAGTTTGCATGTTGGACGGTGAGATCATGTTCTACTTCAAATTCACGTACAGCGATTGAATTCCACCAATCAAACCATGTGATACGGGTGTAATCATCTTCAACTAATTCTGTCAGTGCGTCAGGAAATCGATTTTCGGGATGGCCATTAATGATCAAAAAATTGGTAAATCCGTGGGTTAACAATGACCGGATGACATCTGTCAGGAGCGCATCAAATGTACTTTGTCCGATACTAATCGTACCGGGAAAATCCATAAAACGCCGTCCAACCCCAAAGTTAAGCGACGGGGCGATGAGGACTTTTTCACGTCCCGTTGCCGAATCTGCAATCCGCGATGGAATGAGTGTGTCACTACACAAACTCAAATAGCTGTGTTGTTCGGTTGCACCAATCGGCAAGATAATCCGGTTGTCATGACCGAGATATTTTTCGATGTCCATCCAATTGAGGTCTTTAAAACGCATAATCGCTCCCAATTTAAAATACGGTTACCCTATCAACCGTATCCTAACATGAGACTATGCAATTGAGGCTTAACATCTGCCGATTGAGCTTAGAAACGTTCTGCTTTGTTCGCAATCCGTCGGGACTTCGGGGTATCGATTAACTTGAGCGATCGAATAGCGGTTGTGAATAAACCCCGTTCGTATCCTTGTATCAGGTTATAGCGGTCGTTTTTATATTTTTCAGTATAATCTTTGATGACCACTTCTAAGCCTGCAATTGCGGACGGATGTTTAATTAAACCGAGTGATTCGGCTGCGGCTGTGCGCACAACGACATCCTGACGGTCATCAGCGAGTGTTTTTAATAATGCGGGAACCGAAGTTTTATCACGAATTTTGCCTAGTGCTTTGGCTGCATTTGCTGCAACAAACATTGACCGACCATGCATCGCCTTAATTAATTCAGGTACTGCTGCCTTATTGCCAATCTCTCCCAATTTTTCGGCAGCGATACGGCTCATTTCAGCATCTCTGCCATGTAAAACTTTAATCCATTTTTCCAGACGTTGTTGTTCTATTGATGCCATGACCAAGTAAACCCAATTTATGCTCTAAAACATGATAAATCTACTTATATCATAACATATTTCGGATATTCTGTAATGTATCGAAATGAGATAGATTATGACATTTTTGCACAGACTTACGTTCGACTGTGTCCTGTGATCAAATCTGGGATATACACAGAGCTATGTTCCACTCAGGCTATTATTGTAGGCTTGTAGTGCCTTTTTCGATTTAGCTCGACGGGCTTCGAACACAGACTGTACCTGTGAATCTGAACGGGGGCGTTTGCGTTTTTTACCATTGACTTTGTGTAAGAGCTTACCCGGAATTTCAAAGCGGTAGACAACATCATCACTGGCTTTATTGACACTGACACCAGAGTCGGTCACGACCTTATAGACCCCTTTGTACTTGGATTGTAACTCGGTAACCAGATAATCAATCTGCGCGTCCATATTGAACAAAATGTCTGTACCAAGTTTTTCACCGTCGAATTCATGCTCAAATAATCCCTCGCGGCGTTTTTTGCTTGTCCATTGTGCCAGACCGATACCTGCTTTCTTCGGTCCTTGCTTACCCTTGATGCGATCACGGATTTCTTCTGGTGTAAATGTCTGTAACTCGCCTTCGGCATTTTTCGCCCGCATTGGACGCGATGATTTACTACCCTCGACGCGACTTGGCAACACACCAGACTCTGCTGATAAATTGCCGACAATTCCCGCCGCACCATTCACAGGAAAGCCATATGTATCGATTAGCTTTGTCATCACATAGACCATTCGATCTGACTCGCTTACCTGTGTCCACTCGTCTTGACTTTCTTCCAAGGAGTCTAGACCATTAAACACCCGCTTAATTGTTTTCCATGTACCTTTGCCTAAAATACCGTCATCGGTGAGTCCCATGGTTGCCTGAAATTGCATCACTGCTTGTGCAAAGATTTCACTATCTGGTGATGCTGGATGCGCAAGGATGTCATGTGCTATAAAGAGCGCAACGATACTGTCGTAATCGTCACCCCATAGTTTCTCGGCATATTTCAGATTTAATCGGATGGCTCGTTGCAGTTCAGTTTCATTATCTGTGTCTTTTTTACCACGTTGTAGGATTTTCAACACAGCCTGATTGCCGAGTGTGCGTTGTAGTTGGAGCACATGGTCAGGCGATAAATCAAAAGCAGTTGTCTGGTTACTGAGTTCGGCTTCGGGTAAAACTTGAGAGACACGCTCACTGGATTGAGGATGTGTTTTACTGTGTAGGGACGATTTGGGTTTTGATGTCTGGGATTGCGGTTTGTGAACGTGATCAGCCATGGAAATCGCTTAGTTTCATTCAAGACGTATTCGATTATGAAACTATTGTACACGCATCGTTCCTAATTGGAAACAAATAGCCCTGACCATTGGATCACGCTGTTTGATCAGAGCTAAATGTCTTTTAGACTTTGGTGTTATATGTTGTGTATCTAATATCTGTGTTGTTCATTGCATGTTTTGTTAGGTTTTAACTTATCACATTAACCCAACAAGCTGTCCATGAATGACTTTCACTGTTATGTCTCAATACGGTCACAAGTTGCGATTGCAACACTTTCGCTATCACCGTCTGAATCGCGAGTTTTAATATGAGCTGATGCCCGGCTGAACGTTTTATTTGGGTCACTAGTGGCTGTTAGACCGCCTTGTGTATCGTTCTCATCAAGATTGACTGCATGGTTAGCAAAGTTCGGTAAATCCGTAAAAAAGATAACCTGATCTTGATCGTCGTATTCGTCTTCCCATTCTGCTAAAGCAGTGGCAATCCCTGTGTCTCGATCATAGATCACAGTACAAGCGAATTCTGCATCATCAAGGTCGACCAGCGCAAAGTTAAAGCTCGTCACAACCGTATCAACACTAGAGCTACCCATCCCGGTTACACCATTGAGGCAATCATCCAATGTGCCGGAATAATTCCCCAAAGCGACCTGTGCATTACACCAGCCAGCTAAGAACCAATAATCTTGCAATGCGGTGTTACTTGGATGGATGCAACGTCCATCGTCCCACGGACCGCCGTTTAAACACCAGTTTTCTTCACCGGCTTGCACAGTCGTTGTTTCTGTTGTTCCAGTTGTCGTTTGTGCATCGGATGATGGCGTTGCCGTGACGATAATCACCTGTTGGATGATCTGTGTTGTCGTCGTAGTTGTGGTGGTGGTTGTAGTCGTAGTGGTTGTTGCACCAGCTGGAATACATAATTGTGCCCCTGCGAAAATGCGCGTGACATCGCTGATGCCATTATACGCGGCGAGTGTTGTGAATGGCACACCATAGCGTAAACCGATGCGGTACAAATTTTCACCACTTGAAACTGTATGAACTTGGTCACCTGCATTGCACGATTGAGCAATCAGGTTAGGTTGTGGAATCATCGCGAGCGAACCGATAACAAACAAAAATAACGCAACCAATAGTGTCATTTTAGGAGGTTTAAATCTTGATGTCATATGCATACCCATCTTCATCAGTGTATGCTTTAAGCATAACGATCTATTACACTTAGCTCAATTGGAATCGAATTGGAATCTGGTTGTATTATGATTTGAGGTTTGAAAATTTACATTGGGCTAACGAGCTACGGATGATATACCCCTATACTGAGAATATATTTTAAACTACATATATAAAGTATAAAAACGCACAAATAATTGTGGTCGGATTCAATTATTTCCGTATATACTAAGGATAGCGTACTGTATACGCATAAAGACGAACAAAGTAGGGTGTTATGCCAATCAACATACATTGGGCAAATAACACACAGTCGATTGTGATTCAAAAATTCTCTGATGTGTGGACTTGGGATCAAGTTGTTGTAAATTGCCAGACAGATTTGTACCCAGCCATTGGTCAAATGTCACATCCGGTTGTGCTCATACAAGACATGGTGGGGAGTCATTGGACACCAACAACGAGCTTATTAGCCGAAGTTGAAAAGCTAATGCATATTCCTCAGCCTCATAATTTGCCTATGATACAGGTGGTATCGGGTGAACCCTCTGTAGATATGTTGGTTGTGTCTGCCTACAAACGCACAAGTGATTCAAACTGTATCTTCCAAGCATCCTCAACTGTTAATGTGGCATTACGTAACGCCAACGATTATCTCAATTAGTCTATGATTCACATAACGGTAGTACATTATATTGTTCGCGCTCGCTACAGGTGAGGTCACGAATCGTCGTCGTTGCATTAATTCGCGTCATGAGTTGCGCTAAGGTTTCTTGCCCCCATAAGCGGTACACACCATCTCCAGCCAATGTCAAAATACGTTCACTATTGGCACTGCTCATCACACGTAAAATATCGGCTGGATGACGGAATTGCCGAACAACCGTCCCTTGCTCGATATCCCAAATAATCAGGGTATTATCATCTCCACCAGACAGCAAATAATTAGCGTCCAGCTGATAAACTAAATCACGGATAATCCCTGTATGACCCACTAAGCGACGTTGCACTTCACCGGAGCTTGCGTCTATCAATTGGATGCTATTATCGGTGGAGGCGAGTAGCAGGAGGTCGCCATCGGCGGTTAATTCACCATACTGCACATCAATAAATGTAAGGCGGTTGACCGCATCAGAATTGAGATCAAAATCGGTCAATCCGGCGATGTTGTCATCTAATAGCACAAAAAATAAGACCCGATCACCATCATCCGCAAAGGCGACTTTAACGCGTTCTCCTAATGCCAGATCAGACGATAGACCGAGTGGAAACCGTTGAATTTCGCTAGCAGTGTCTGTCTCCCATAAGATGGCATTCTCGGCATGTAAGCTCATCAATAAGTTGTCATCGCCACTAAATTGCATGCCAAATGCTGGACTAACCGCTGTTGGTGTGAGTTCAATTGCACCATCGGCATCCCGTTGTAGTAACCACAATGCACCTGATGATGCTTTTACAGCGACATGATTCCCTGCCGGAGACACAACCATCGTTTCTATCTCATCAATTGGTACTGACCAGCGATTTTGTTCAATCCCTGTTCGCGCATCATATAACACAATATCATCCGAGGCTGTTGCAAAATGTGTGCCTGTACGATTCATTTGGGAGTTATTGATATTTGATAATGTCAATAACTCGGCCTGTGTTTCAGTGTTTTGTAGCGTGACCGTATTTGATACAGCGACTAAAATACGATCGCCGGATTGATTGAGCGCTGTCCCTGTAATCGCTGAGGAAATCACTTGTGATAGACCAGGAGCTGTTCCATCAATCGACCACAAATAGACTTCACCACCACTCGCCTGTACGATTGCCCATCTGCCATCAGCACTCAATCGGATAGTTTGCATCGCACGGTCGGATAAACCAATCTCGCGCAAAAGCCGACCATCATCAGTTGACCACAATATAAGACGATTATCGCGGGTTGACGATAGAACACGCGCATCGTCTAAGAATTTAGCGGATGTGATTTGAGCGGTGATGTCACTCTGATAGGTGCGTTGGATTATGCCATCGCTTGCATCAACTACGGACACCCGTTGTCCGCCATCGCTACTTTGTACCCCGATCAGAATTCGGTCATCATAGAATGACATAAAGACTAGACTATCGGTTGAGTCGGCGATGTCAACACCACTGAGCACAGTCCAATTGAACCCTTCATCTAATCGGACTTGTTGTTGACCGGTGCCCATATCCCATGCGATCAAATCACCCACATTCGGGTCGTTCGCAAAAGCAGGTAATGCGCGTCCACCTGTCCATGCAAATCGCGCGGATTCATCATAACCAACATAAACTTGTCCACCAGAATCAAGCGTCAATAAGTCGAGAGTTGCTCCATTCCATTGTGACATAATTGTCTCGCCACGTGGGTTTGACCAACCAATCACACGCTGACCATCGGCTGAAATTCGCAAGTCATTTGGTAGGAGTTCTTCGCCAAAGTCAGCAAAATATTCTGCTAGTGATTCGCCTGTGGCGATGTCCCACATCACCAACATCGGACGGATACCTGCTGTCACCATCCGTTGTCCATCAGGGTGCATTGCAATTGCATTCACCACCCCTTGGTGTCGATTCAGTTGCTGTAAGATCTCTCCGGTGGCTGTTGACCAGATAATAACTTGGCCATCTTGCGATGCAGTCACAAGGAAACGCCCATCATTACTATAACGGAGGGTCGTAATATCGGCTTCGTGTCCGATCAGTTCGAATGCAACGGTACGGGTGGGTGCATCGTAAATCAAGATGCGGTCGAATGTCAGCGGAACAATCGCAAATTCTTCGGCTGAAGGGCTAAATTCAATCTGCGAAACATCGGTCAAGACAATTGATGAACTCAAATTCGTGGCGCGACTAAGCACACGATAGACTTGCGCCGAATCCTCTACAAATTCGCTAGCTGTCATCGCTAATGCCAAGGCTAAATCGACATCACCTGAATTTAAGGCTTGCTCTGCACTGAATAATAATGCTTGCGAGTTTACTTCTTGCGCTGTGACGAAGGTCTGTGTCGCGGTGTCATTAATTGCATCTAATTCTGCTTCGGCGGTGCTGCGTCCATTGGCTTCGGTTTCGGCAATTTGTTCGGCAGCAACGGCTGTGCCTGCATTATTATCACTTTCCGATTGTACGGCGGTTGCGGTTGCAAGTTGTTGGGTTGCCATAAACACTGCGGTTGATAAATTGGCGACTTCTGTCGCAGCAATATCCGCTTGTTCATCAGCAGAAAGCTGTACCTGTGTTGCGGTTTGCGCCATCATCAGACTGGCATTTTCAGCAGCTTCGGCTGTTTCGATTAGGCGTTCAGCTTCAAATTCTGAGGTCAAGACTTGCGCCGATAATGTACCAGACGTTTCCGATTCGGTGCTGACAATCACCAACTCGGCTTCTGCTTCGGCTTGCGCTGTTTGTGCAATACTCGCATCACCAATCGCTTCTTGGGCATCAGCTTGTGCGGTTTGTTGCATTACATCAGCGGTACTGGCACTATTCACTGCCATATCAGCCAACGCGAGGGCAGAAGTCGCTGTCTGTTCAAAATCAGCAACAATCACAGCCTCAGCAGTAGCAGATCCCACAACCGCTTGTGCGAGTTGCGCGTTGGCATCACTTGTTCCGGACTGGATTGCCGCTTCGGTACTACGCGAGTCGGCAACGGATTGGCTCGTTTGCGCGCTTTGAAATAAACTAACAACCGTCACCAGCAAACCAATAATAATAACCGCCATCACAACATACGCCGATAATCCCCAGCGTCGGGTTGATTTTTGGCGACGGCTTGCGTGGATATACTCGACCATCATGCGCGATGGTTTTGGCTCTTGATTTGTCCCACTTGTTAGCCATGCTCGCGCTTCATCAACGCGTTCTAATGGCAACAACAAACGGGCATTACGATTGCGTGTATCCCACTCGCTCGCATACACCAGCAATTCAGTATGTAACCGTGTATGGTCATCAACATTCATTAAATCCAGTAATTGGGCGATACCATCTTCCATCACATCTTGGTTGCGGAAGAAAATATAAGGATTTTCTGCAATGGCCGGATGCACATCAACATCGATATGTTCATCGACAATTAGTGTGACAAACCGCTTGCTGTTATTGACCGCATACTGAATCAGCATATTACAAATAGAACTCTCGGCTGAGGCAGGGGATAACGCAATGGCAACTGTATGCGATTTTAAGATACCCGCTTTGAGTAATGCTTTACCATCCGATGAGGCACTGAGATCATCCCATGTGACCCAACAGGCTTTCCCATTGGCTTTCATATGGGCATCGACACGGCGAACAAACCGAATATCAGATGGATCATAAATAATGTAGATGTCGTAAAGTTGGTCGGTATCGGACATAAGCTATGGGTCTCATTAATCACACATAGCTACGATTCTATCTGATAGACCTTATCTGCGATACTGACGATTTATAACGTGTCAGACTACAACTTATATCCCATTGTGCGACGCAAGACGAATTCATCGCGTTCTTCGATCTGGTTACGCAGGCGGTTGAACGAGCTATCGAGCCGATCGAGGGTCAATGCTTCTTCTTCTTCGTTGACTAACTGCGTTAATGCATAGATCGCAACCTCGCGGATAAATGCACCGGGGTAGCCGACGAGTTTCTCTGCAACCGCGATGTGGTCATCCTGCCACATTTCGCCGACATACTTCTTCAGCATCAATTCTGCATCACCAACAGTGCGCGTCTCTGGGATGATGAAAATCCGATCGAGCCGACCGGGGCGTTTCATGACACGCTCGTCGATTGCTTCAGGGTAGTTGGTTGTCGAAATTAACAAGGTTCCTGCATCATTTTCAAACGATTCGGAGCCATCGAGAACATTGAGAATGAGCGCTTTTTCGTCATTGCTAAGGTATGCATCTAATTCTTCTAAGATAATGAGCGTTGGTTTTTTTGAATCTGCCGCGACATACAAGGCGCGTTGAATTTTCCAGAATGAAGAACCGTCACTATCTGCACTTGAGATATAAATCGCCTGATAATCTTTTTCGATAATGCGCTTCGCGAGCGCATTACATAACATGGATTTACCTGTCCCCGGCACACCTGCAAATAACAACTTGCGGAATGGGTTCAAGTTTAGGCGTTTATAGATGCCAACCCCACGTTCAAAGAATGCTTCAACATCTTTGAGGATTTCCTCTTTAAGGTCAGTCGGCAAAATAATTTCATCCCAATCGACTTTGGGTTCAAATGAATTGGTATTCCCACCAATCACGATAACTTTCGATTCAGGATAAGCTAGACGTTGGCAGGTTTGTGTGAATGCCCCCCATGCTTTCATATAAGCTTTGGGAACGCTGGCAATCACCGCAACTTCATGATCATCGGTATAATATGCCGACATCACCAACACATCAAATTTTTCGCCGCCGTCTTCTTCAAAGTGATAAAGGTATGTGCCCGTCTGTGTGACCAGTTCGCCCTGATAATTATGATCAAATATCGGTAAGAACTCCGGATTTTCATGGGGTTCATAACCTTTAAAAACAAATGTATCTGCGAGTTTGATTTCGTCATTAAACTTGGCTAACATCACGCCATTCACGCAAATTTCAGCAGTGATGACAGTGATATAATCATCACGGTCTTGCTGAGGAATCCAATTTTCAACAATCCATGCGGACATTAGATCTGTTTTGAGGACGGGTGACGCATTGTTGGGTGAAAAATCAAACGACATAAAGGCTTTTACTACCTGTTAATTGTATTCGGATATAGGGTATATTGGGTTGACACACCCATCATTATACCTGACTTTGTGGATTGGTTGTGTTAGATGTTTATATCAACTTACTCAATTAGTATATGCGAATCATTATATTTGTACAATGTGGGTTTCTATCTATCAAAAGACGTAAATACTAGTTTTAAAAGTTCATAAAAGCAAAGAGGCACACGCATGCAAAAATCGGATTTAAAATTTTCTTTTCAGTTTCGGGTGCGCTATTCAGAAATTGATGCACAGGGAATTGTCTTTAATGCCCATTATCTGACGTATTTCGATACATCTATCACCGAATTTTTCCGGTCGATTGGTATTGAATTCGGCGGGCAAGATGTTGTCACCCTCGACTATGATTATCATTTGGTCAAATCGGTCGTTGAATATCACGCACCGATTTATTTTGATGAAATTATTGATGTATATGTAGCCGTTGCGCGCATCGGCAATAGTAGCCTGACATTCCAACTATTTGTCTATGTCGCTGATGAAGACCAACCGCGCTCATCTGGCGAGATCATCTGGGTGCATGCTAATCGTAAAACGGGCAAATCTGTACCTGTACCTGATGATGTGCGTGAAAAGTTGGCACCTTATGTCTTGCCATCAGAGTAGCTAAATGCACTTCATCCATTATATATATCAGGCATCCTGATTTTGATTTTTTTGTCTTTCTGCAACAGCGTCTTTTGAACAACAATAAGCATAGTCTTGTGGTTTGATAATTTCTGTCTTTGTTGGCAAAACACCATACTGAACGAGCTCATCAATTGTTTTGTTTCGGTGAATGGGTGGGATCTCACGACTTCTAGTTGGTTGAATAACATCTTCTAAAATGATGTGCGTCTCAATACCTTGATAGGCATATTCACATGCCAACACCCGAGCCGCTAGCCAGCGTAACTCGCCAATAGCTTGAGGTTCTTGCCATAGCACGATGCACCCGCGTTGGTCTTCAACTAATTGCTCCAGATAAGCGATGACTTGCGTATTGCCTGTAGGTAAGGGCTTGCGTGGAGACCCATCAACTATATCTGCCACTACAAATAGATATAGTGCGATCTCGTGAGTATCATTTTTGGCGAGCGCTGCTAGATATTGTTCGATTTCCAGTTTAGTCCATTGAGACATAATACGTCCTTTAGCTCATTAAAGTTGAAGCGTTTATCTGTAATCTTACTAAGTTGAACTTCCTCACCAAGTGATTAATCAAATGCGCGAAATTATTATCTCGACCTGCAATCTACTTTAACATCATCATTGGCTACTTACATGCTGTTCATGCTCTATTTAGATAAAGGGTAAACACAGGGTCGTTCTCATATCATGTTAAAAATCACTTCATAACGCGCTTATTCAAACTTAAGTACAGCCTCATACCTGCCCCGTATAACTTAGACAGATTCACTTAAAGTAATACAGAATCATATTTTTAAGATACACATCTATTGGAGGATGTACCCCTATGCGTAAGTTTCTAGCCCTACTTATGGCGCTAAGCCTCATGGCTGTTGCTGTATTCCCAGCATTTGCACAAGATAGCAACACCATCACTGATATTGTTATTGCATCAGCAGAAGCTGAAGAAGATGCAGAATTTACTGTATTGTTGGAAGCTGTTTTGACCAGCGAAGCAATCACTGAAGCACTCAGTGATCCAGAAGCAGAATTTACTGTATTCGCACCAACCGACGAAGCATTTGTCGCATTACTTGAACTGCTCGAAATCACCGCAGAAGAATTACTTTCAGAACCAGAAGTTGTAGAAGCAATCTTGCTCTACCACGTTGTTGAAGGTGCTGTTGCATCAGACGTTGTTGTAGAACTTGATGGTGAAGAAGTACCAACCCTACTTGGTGACTTTGCTCCTGTAACCATCGAAATCACCGAAGAAGGCGATGTAAACATCCTTGACGGTACAGACCTCGTAGAACTCGAAGTAGCAGAAGAAGATACCTTCGGTACAGTTGTTGCTGTAGACATTGAAGCTGACAACGGGATCATCCACGTTATCGACAGCGTTCTTATCCCAACTGACGAAATGCTTGCTGAACACTTCGCTATGATGATGGAAGACATGGACGAAATGGATGACATGGATGACATGGACGAAGAAGGCGACATGGATGACATGGACGAAGAAGGTGACATGGACGACATGGGCGACGAAGAAATGGATGATATGGACGACGAAATGATGTCCAACACTATCGCTGACATTGTTATTGCTTCCGCAGAAGCTGAAGAAGCAGAATTCACCGTATTGCTTGCTGCAGTTGCTGCTGCTGACGAATCAATCCTTGCTGCACTCAGTGACCCAGAAGCATCATTAACTGTATTTGCACCAACCGACGAAGCGTTTGTCGCATTGCTTGAAGCACTCGAAACTGACGCAGAAACCTTGCTTGCAGATACCGAATTGCTCAACACAGTTTTGGCCTACCACGTTCTTGATGGCGCAGTTATGGCAGAAACCGTTGTAACACTTGATGGCGAATCTGTACCAACATTGCTTGGCGAAGATGCAACCATCAGCATCAGCGTAACCGACGACGGTGTTGTTCTTAACGACACAATCAACGTTGTGATCACCGACATTGAAGCAGACAACGGTGTTATCCACGTGATTGATGCAGTCCTTGTTCCTGCAAGCGACGAATAATCTAAATTAGCACAACCCAAAAAGGTCAGGCGATAATGTCTGACCTTTTTCATTTATAGGCTTATTGAAAGGACAAATTGATGCATAAACGACTTATAGCAATTCTTATCACAGTTGTGGTATTGTTTAGCGTTGTTCCTGCATTTGCACAAAGTAATACGATGCAACTGCGGGTTGCACACTTTTCACCCGATGCACCCGCCGTGGATGTATATGTAAATGGTGAAGTTGCAATCGCTGAACTCGCATACCCGAATGTCACCGAATGGTTAGCCATTGAAGAAGGCAATTATGATATTGCGGTTGCGCCTGCTGGCACATCCATTGATGATGCAGTGATCGGACCCGCAACATTTAACTTGGTCGCCGGAACATGGGTGACTGTCGCCGCAGTTGGATCAGTCGAAGCAGGGACACTGGCTCCGAATATATTGATTGAAGACTATAGCACAATTCCTGAAGCTGGATTTGCACGTATCTCGGTTGCTCATGTAATTGAAGGTGCACCAGAAGTCAATGTTGTGGCTAACGGTATTGATCTGATTACGCGCCTTGCATATCCCGGCACACAGGGTTCAAACGACGGATTCTTTATTCGTAATATCCTTGTTGGGTCTGCTGACATCAGCGTGGTCTTAGCATCCGACCCAACAACCACAGTCATCGGACAATCCAACGTCGAACTTGAAGAGAATATGAATTACTTTATCGCAGCCGTTGGAACACCTAACGCACCTGAGCTTGTTATTGTCGCCACTCCAATTGGCGGTGACATGATGGCAGATATGGGTGAAGACGACATGATGGATGAGGATATGTCCGAAGAATCCATGGATGAAGAGATGATGTCGGAGACCATTACTGACATTGTTGTATCCTCAGCTACAGCAGAAACACCACAGTTTAGTGTTCTCTTGGCGGCAGTCAGCGCAGCCGACCCATCAATTCTGGAAACACTCAGTGATCCAGCAACCGATTTGACGGTCTTTGCGCCAACCGATGATGCGTTTAATGCACTGCTTGAAGCCCTCGAAATCGATACAACAACCTTATTTGCTGACACAGAGCTACTCAATACTGTATTGGCATATCACGTACTCGATGGTGCGGTCATGGCAGAAACTGTTGTGACACTCGATGGTCAATCTGTCCCGACCTTACTCGGCGAAGATGCAACCATCAGCATCAGCATAACCAATGATGGCGTTGTTCTAAATGATGATGTTAATGTGCTTTTGACCGATATCGTTGCCGAAAACGGTGTGATTCATGTGATTGACGCTGTCCTTGTTCCTATGATGGACGCATCTGAAGAGTCGATGGATGAGGAAATGTCCGAAGAATCCATGGACGAAGAGATGTCCGAAGAATCAATGGATGAAGACATGTCGGAAGAGTCAATGGACGAAGACATGTCCGAAGAATCCATGGATGAGGAAATGTCCGAAGAATCCATGGA
>DIYL01000006.1:44381-129729 GCA_002428985.1 Anaerolineales bacterium UBA6055
GAATCCATGGACGAAGAGATGTCTGAAGGGTCGATGGACGAAGAGATGTCTGAAGAATCGATGGACGAGGAAATGTCCGACGAATCGATGGATGAAGAGATGTCCGAAGAATCGATGGACGAAGACATGAGTGCAATGTCATCCCGCTGGGAAGCAATGGTCGCTACAACTGAACTCATCGGCACAAATCCAATGGATATGGGTGACATGGAAGAGTCGATGGACGAGGAAATGTCTGAAGAATCGATGGACGAAGAGATGTCTGAAGAATCGATGGACGAGGAAATGTCCGAAGAATCCATGGATGAGGAAACCGAAGAAGTCATGGAAGCGATGTCAAATACAATTGCTGATATTGTCGTGACATCTGCTGGTGCAGAAGACCCACAATTTACGGTTCTACTAGCAGCCGTGAGTGCAGCCGACCCGTCAATCCTCGATGCACTCAGTAATCCTGAGGCTGAATTGACAGTCTTTGCACCAACGGATGATGCCTTTGTGGCGTTGCTTGAGGCGCTTGAAATGGATGCAGAAACCTTATTGGCTGATACCGACTTACTCAATACGGTGTTGCAATATCACGTCCTAGAAGGTGCGGTATTTGCCGAAACTGTTGTGACATTGGATGGAGAATCTGTCCCGACCTTACTCGGTGAAGACGCAACCATCAGCATCAGCATTGGCGATGATGGCGTTGTTCTCAATGAAACGGTCAACGTAGTCGTCACCGACTTTGAAGCAGATAACGGTGTAGTACACGTAATCGATGCAGTCCTTGTTCCTGAAACTGAATAAGTCGCATCATTATAAATAGCGTTAAGTTGCAGGAGTATGAGAAATCATGCTCCTGTTTTAATTATGTGGGATATATAAAGCTTATAGCTACACATGCTGGAGGGTATTTTACCCATCGAATAAAAAGTCCTACTTACAACATAGGTTAAGCACGTGCAAATCGGCTGGTTGAGTAACCTAAGGTTGGCGGGGTATCGGTTAACTCGTCAACCGAGAATGACTGTTTAATGATTGTTTTTGCATCTTGGTATGTCGGCACAAAATCAACAGCAATCACATCGTTCGGATAAACACGTTTGATGTAGCCATATAAGTTAGACCATAAAGTAGAGCGACTGATCACGACAACTTTTCCAGTTTGCGGTGTAGTCATACGCATACTAGACACCACCATTTGAATAAGATTGCGCGGGGTGGATTGGGATACAGATAAATCTACAATGACATCAACAAGATGATCGACAGAGTTGATCATACGATGAGCCGATTGCGATGCATTCCAGAATTGCTCACGTGTCCAACGATGGCTGAACTTCATCAAGAGCACGGTTTTTTCTCGGTTTGACCATACAACACGTATCATTATGCTTCACCTAATCCGATTCTATCTGTCAACTTAATTAAAGTGTACAGAAATCGGTTACAGAACACATCGGATAGGTGAATAGTTTATTAACTAGTCAGGTGACTAGGTAGCATAGATAAGGTCATATGATAAGATAATTGCATCCCCAAGCATGATGGTGTCCCCATCGCCAAGCGCCTTGATCTCATGGACTTGTACGCCGTTGACTTGTGACCCGTTGGTGCTACCCAAGTCTTCTAAAACATAGGCTTCGCCCCGTTTGATTAAGCGTAGATGGTAACGACTCACCTCGGGATCATTAATCGCAATATCATTTGCTACATCACGCCCTAATGTGACCACATCTTTTTCCAAGCGGAACATGGTGTTTAATTTTGGGCCACGCCGTATCACGACCCAATATCCTGGTGTTGTCGGCATAATACTTTTATCATATGCAGGGATTTGGGGTTTGTCGGCGGATGGTGGCGCTGATTGCGGTTGTGCAGCGGCTGATTGAGGCGGCGCTGCGTATGCAGGTGATGCCGATTGCGCGGGTAAACTTTCCATCTTGCGATTAAACTCTTTCAGGAAGTTATCCCAAAAATGATTTTCATCCGTCCATGCCGTGATGTTAAAGGTATCTTCTGATGTCAGGCGCGGATGTAATTGTGTTTGTTGGAAGATCACCACCACAATCGGGATGCCTAATCCCATAGCATACGACCATTCATAAGTAACATAAATTGAACTCGCAGAATCTGCGGTGATGACAACGACCATGGCATCGGCATTACTAATCGCGTCGTCAATTTCGAACCGCCAATCTTGCCCCGGACGTGGATTTGGGTCGATCCACGGACGATACCCTTGTCCAATCAATGCTTGCCGTAACTCTTCAACACGTTTGATGTCGCGCCGTGAATACGATAGGAAGACATTTTTCATACTCGCTACCTCATGGTCTGTTTCAATCACACGCTTATTGTACCGTATTCAAGGGTTTGTGGAGACGATATTTCGTTGAAGTTTTGTTATGTCTACCTACTGATATGCCAAAGTATGTTAAAGTTAATGGGTATTACAGGGTGATAATTCTAAATATGACTGGATTTTGGGGCGTACTATGACAAAAATCGGACACTATACACTCGGCGATAAACTCGGCGTGGGCGGGATGGGTACGGTCTATCTTGGCACCGATACCCGCACGGATACCATCGTCGCCATCAAAGAATTAAAAACCGAAATCGCCACTCCCGAAATCATTGAACGTTTCCGACGCGAAGGCGAAGCATTGCGTGACCTCAATCACCCCAATATCGTCAAAATGCTCGATATGTTTGAACACGATGAAAAGCATTACCTCGTGATGGAGTATATGTCCGGCGGTGATTTATCCGATCTTATCAAACAGGGCGCTATCCCAGTTGAAAAATGTGTCGACATGGCGATTGACCTTGCCGATGCGCTCACACGCGCCCATCGACTCGACATCATTCATCGTGACCTCAAGCCCGCCAATGTACTCATCGGAGATGATGGTGTCTTACGTTTGACTGATTTTGGTGTAGCGCATGTCGGCAGTAAAGATCGCGTGACCGATACGGATGCCATCGTCGGCACAATCGATTATCTTCCACCAGAAGCCTTTGACGGGATATTTGATGCACGGGGCGACATCTGGGCATTTGGCGTGATGCTATTCGAGATGTTATCGGGTGAGCGTCCCTTTAGCGGATCAACAATTTATGAAACACTCCAAGCAATCACGACTGCACCTATTCCAGATTTAGAAGCTCTCTGCTCCTCTGCTCCGGTTTCATTAGTTGACCTAGTCTATCGCATGCTCGAACGGGATATACAAACTAGGATTCCCTCGGTGCGTCGAATTGGGAGTGAGCTTGAGGATATACAACACGGTCGGGAGTCGATAAATACGCCTCAACCAGCCCGTTTCGAGACGGATATACCCGATTTTACGCTCTTACCGAAGCACAATCTTCCCGCCCAAGCAACACCATTTGTCGGACGCGAGCACGAACTTGACGAACTGGAGGAACTCGTTAAAAGCCCTAGCATCCGATTAATCACAATTGTTGCGCAAGGGGGCATGGGGAAAACGAGACTTAGCCTAGAGTTAGCACAGCGATCAATTGATGCGACCCTATTTGATGATGGTGTTTATTTTGTTGAACTTGCACCGTTATCCGATGCTGATAGTATCCCGAATGCCATCGGTGATGCCTGTGGATTTCAGTTCTTAGGTGAAGGTACACCTAAAGAACAACTTTTGTCGATTTTGAGCCAGCGCAATATACTCCTTGTCCTTGATAACTATGAACATCTGCCGGATGGATTCGGGCTAGTGAGTGACATTCTCAAATCTGCACCGGATGTTCAAATTGTCGTTACATCACGTCAAGCTGTATCACAAGCGGGTGAAGCCCTATTTTATTTGTCCGGTATGGACTTCCCTGACTTTGAATCGCCTGACGATGCATTTGATTATGCTGCCGTGAAGCTATTTATGAATAGCGCCAAACGTGCCCAACCATCGTTTGAGCTAACTGACGAAACCCTCGATTATGTGTCGCGGATTTGTAAATTGGTGCAAGGGATGCCGTTGGGGATTGTATTAGCGGCGAGTTGGCTGACGATTCTAAACATCTCAGAAATTGCAGATGAAATTCAAGGTGGGCTTGACTTCCTCGAAACTGATGAAACAGCCTTGCCTGAACGCCAACGTAGTATACGTGCGGTCATGGATTATTCATGGGAGCAGATGACCGAAACTGAACAGACTGTTTTTATGAAATTATCTGTGTTTCGAGGTGGATTTACCCGGGATGCTGCACAAGAAGTGGCTGGTGCAAATCTACGGGTGTTGATGTCGCTGGCGAAAAAATCATTGATTCGGCGGAATGCGAACACTGGACGTTATGTCATTCATGAATTATTGCGACAATATGCTGAAATCAAACTTACGGATAACAGCCTAACTGATGATGTATATAACGCTCACTTGCGATATTTTGCGCAGTTTATGGCAAATCGTACGTTAGACATTAAAGGTAGACGACAAATTGATTGTTTTGAAGAGATTGATAACGACTTTGACAATATACTAAAGGCTTGGCAACGCGCTGAAGCAAATGGCGAACCCAAACCACTCTTGGAAATGATCGAAACCCTTGCACTCTATTGTGAAATGATGGCGATGAAGCAAACGATCGCACCTATTGTAGAATCGACACTACATCACTTCAACTTGTTTAATAATGATGTCTCTGAGCTCAATCGGCTTCGTGTATTTTATCTGTATATCATGTCATATGAGAACCGTATGTTTGCCCCTCATTTGAGTGAATTACTCGAAAAATCAATGTCTATAGCCGTTTCTCAAAATAACAAATTTGAACAGATGCTCTGTTACTATATGTTAGGTACTCCACACCACAATGAATATGCAAAAGTTACCAAACCTAATCTAGAAGCTGCAATTGATATTGCAACAAACTTAGATGATCTTTTTTATGTTGGGCGGTCATTACGCGAGCTCCATATTATAAGTTTATGGAATTTCCAGTCCGAAGCGGAAGAGATTAGAAAGCAACATTACAAAATCATTGAGCAAATTTCAGATGTTCATGGATTTGGTCATGTTAAGTATTATGAATATGTGCGTGACTGGCTATCGGGTGATCTTCAATCCGCTAAACATAACATCCATGAAACATTGTCCTTCTGTCAAGTCAGTCGAGATATTAAAAGTATTGGTGTGGGACAATTTTCGGCGGGTGTCGTTTATATGGACTTAGCTGATTTTGATAATGCTGAACACTACCTCAAGTTGGGATTAGATGCACAATCGAAGATAAATTTCGAAGTTAGTCATTCGTATATGTATGCAGTACTTGGTGAAATTGAGTTGCTACGAGGTAACTTAGATGAAGCCATACGTTATAGTAAGTTGGGTTTAAACTATTTACTTTCTGAAACGTCATGGAAATTCTATGTCTATGAGTGTTTAGCGATGGTTGCGTTAACTGTGCAAGACGATGGACAGACAAAAAATCACTTGTGGAATGCATTACAGTACAGCATAGATTGGATACCTACACGCCATATACTAAGTGGTGTATGTCTCTCTGCATTTATATATCACAATCAACAGCAATCTGATCGGGCAGTTGAATTGCTATCACTTACGCTGAATCATACAGCTAAGCTGGTTGCATGGTGGGATGAATGGGAATTATTTCAGCAATTACAGTCCGATCTTAAAACTCAACTCAGTGATGAAACTTACAACAACGCATGGGAACGGGGCAAGTCACTGGATCTTGAAACTGTCGTGCAAGAGCTTCTCATAGAATTTTCGGAGGCGAATTAATGCAGATCGGACATTATCAACTCGGTGATGAGCTTGGTGCAGGTGGCATGGGAGTTGTCTATCGTGCAACAGACACACGTTTGAACCAGACCGTTGCGATCAAAAAGCTAAAAGCTGATATCGCTACGCCGAAGACTGTCGAACGTTTCCGTCGTGAAGGTGAAGCTTTGCGCGATCTAAACCATCCGAATATCGTCAAGATGCTCGATATGTTTGAACACGACAGGCAACACTATCTTGTGATTGAGTATGTATCAGGTGGTGATTTATCCGCCCTCATTAAACAGGATGACATCCCAGTTGAAAAATGTGTCGATATGGCGATTGACCTTGCCGATGCGCTCACGCGCGCCCACCGACTCGATATCATTCACCGTGACCTCAAGCCCGCCAATGTACTCATCGGAGATGATGGTGTCTTACGATTGACCGATTTTGGTGTGGCGCACGTCGGCAGTAAAGATCGTGTCACCGATACGGATGCCATCGTCGGTACGATAGACTATCTCCCACCTGAAGCCTTTGACGGGATATTTGATGCACGGGGTGACATCTGGGCATTTGGTGTGATGTTATTCGAAATGTTATCAGCGCAACGTCCATTTGCAGGGCAGACGATCATGGAGGTGCTACAAAATATCACCACTGCACCTATCCCTGATTTGGAAGCCTTACAACCATCTGCCCCGATTGCACTTGTTGATTTAATTTATCGAATGCTAGAACGCGATCGACGTGTGCGTATTCCATCGGCGCGTATTGTTGGTGCAGAGCTAGAACGGATTCAGCAAGGATATAGTGATCAACCTATACGTTATCTGTTTGATACGAGTACGTCTGATTTTATTACACTACCTAAGCACAATATTCCGGCACCAACGACACCTTTTATTGGCAGAAAGCATGAACTTGATCAATTAAAACATATGCTAGTAAATGAATCCCGAAGACTTATTACAATTGTTGCACCAGGGGGAATGGGTAAAACACGCTTAGCGATAGAAACGGGTCGCCTTGCATTAAATAAGTTTAACCAGCAAGTCTATATGATATCCTTAGTATCACTAAACGATTCTGTCGGCATCGTATCAACTATTGCCGATACACTCCAATATACATTCCAAAATGACGAACGGTCACCCAAACAGCAATTACTTGACTACCTCGCCAATAAACAATGTGTACTGATTCTCGATAATTTCGAGCATATTTTGGATAGTAGTTACCTTGTAACAGAGATCCTAGAAAATGCACCGAACTTACATATCATGGTGACATCACGAAGTGCATTGCAACAACCCGGGGAAACGATTGTCAATCTATCAGGCATGCGCTATCCACAATCACAACCAACGGTAGATATGAATGCGTATCCAGCAATGCAGTTATTCGTCAGTAGTGCTCGACGTGTACAAACGAACTTCGTGCTAGATGATAACAACATAGCCGATGTTGTGCAGATCTGTAATATTGTGCAGGGGATGCCCCTCGGCATTGTACTGGCTGCAAGTTGGCTTGGGATTTTAACAACACAAGAAATTGTTTCTGAACTGAAAACTAGCATTCAGATTTTGGAGGTTGATGATTCGGACTTGCCCGTACGTCAACGGAGTATGCGGGTCGTCCTCAACTATACATGGCAGACAATGACTCCAAAAGAGCAAGATGTCTTTATGAAGGCAAGTCTATTTGGAGGTGGTTTTACCCGCGAAGCAGTGCAATCACTAACAGGTGCAAATCTGAAGACGCTCATGGCGCTTGCTCAAAAGTCTGTATTACATCGTGATTCCCAAACAGGTCGATATGCTATTCATGGTTTGCTACGCCAATATGCTTGGGAGCATCTAGAACAGAGTGGCGAATTAGATGCTATGTCCGAGCGTCATATGATGTACTATACCGAATATTTAACGACCTACGAAAAAGAATTTCGTAACTCTGGGCATTTGTTGAGCTCCATGCGGGATATAGAGCAAGAAATTGATAACATTCAACAAGCATGGCGGTATGCAACAGATAATCAGAAGATGCGTGTAATTGATGACCTAATGGCAGGGTTGTTTCACTTTTATGATGCGCGTGGATGGATTGTAAAGGGCGAGCAAGTATTTAAAGAATCCGCTCAGCTTGTTCGACAACATATGACGGATCAGCATGTCATATTAGCGAAGTTATTGTGTCGTCAAGCGAAGTTTTCGTTTTATCAGGGCAATCATGACTATGCATTGAATGCCATGCAAGAGAGCATTAACTTGCTACAAAATACAGATGAAGATGATGAACGGGCATTTGCTCTAAGCATTTATGCAGATGCTCTAGTTTATATGGGTGATTTCGAGGTAGCAAAAAAGCTATGTGAGTCTAGTTTGGTGATATTTCGGAAGAAAAATGATAAATGGGGAATTGCCAGTGCGCTCAATAACCTTGGTGTAGCCAACTACTATCTGGGTGAATATAACGAAGCCATCAAACACTATGATGAAAGTATTGTTATCTCTCGTGGGATTGGCGATTTGCCGGGGGTATCTGCGATTCTAAGTAATCGAGGCGCGATTGCACACGAACAAGAGCATTATGATGATGCTATCGCATTTTACCGTGAGAGTATGGATATTTCGGAAAGACTACATGATCGTTATGGGATGGCGTCAACCCAACTCAATCTTGGATGGACGATGTATGTCACCGGTAACTATGATGAGGCGCATCAATACACCATGCAAAGCATCAATACCGCAGAGCAGTTAGGTAATCGTTGGTTACTGGTGACTGCCTACCTCAATATGGGCATCATTGCATGCGAACTTGATGAATTAGTAACTGCACAATCATATCTAAAGCAGTCATATCAAGATGCTATCGAGTTAGGTGGGCTTCATCTAATGCCGGATATTGTATATGGCACGGGTAATTGGCTTATCAAGTCACAACGATACGATGAAGCATATAACCTTTTGGTTCTCGGTAAGGACATGACCGACATAGAGCGCGAAACTAAACAGAGAGTTGAACACCTTATTTCATTTTTGCGAGATAAAAACATTGAAGATAACTCAATATTGAGTGATAATATATCTGTTGAAAATATTCTGTCCAATATTCTTAAGTAGGAACTCATCATGCCAAAAGTATTACGCTGTAAACACATCGGGCCTGATAAACATTGTTTATTTGAAGCTCGTGGCGAAACAAACGAAGAAATCCTTGAGCAGGTCGCAGCACACGCTAAAACCGAACATGGGATTGAACAAGTTACCGAAGAATTAGTCGAAGCTGCACTTTCCAAGATCGTAGAAGAAGAATAGCCTCAACTGATTTTGACCCATATAGATCCTGACAAGTGTGTCAGGGTTTTTTCATTTCTGTTTTTTATGGTTACGATGTAAATTCTAAGCATTTTTTGCTAAGTTGAGTTATGGTTATCATACGTTTGAACTCAACAGGCATGATTATGATACAAATCGGACACTACTTACTCGGTAATCAACTCGGTGCAGGTGGAATGGGCACGGTCTACCTCGGCACCGACACCCGCACGGATACTACTGTTGCGATTAAAGAACTGAAAATTGAAATCGCCACCCCCGAAACCATCGAACGCTTCCGGCGTGAAGGTGAAGCACTGCGCGACCTCAATCATCCCAATATCGTCAAAATGCTCGATATGTTTGAGCATGATAAAAAGCATTACCTTGTGATGGAGTATATCTCCGGCGGTGATTTGTCGGATCTCATCAAACAGGGCGTCATTCCAGTTGAAAAATGCGTCGACATGGCGATTGACCTTGCCGATGCCCTCACTCGCGCTCATCGACTCGATATCATTCACCGTGATTTAAAACCCGCCAATGTACTCATTGGTGACGACGGTATCTTACGCTTGACCGACTTTGGCGTGGCACGTGTCGGCAGTAAAGACCGTGTGACCGATACAGATGTCATCGTCGGCACAATCGATTATCTCCCACCCGAAGCCTTTGATGGGATGTTTGATGCACGGGGCGACATCTGGGCATTTGGTGTGATGTTATTCGAGATGTTATCAGGGCAACGTCCATTTAGCGGGTCGACAATTTTTGAAACACTCCAAGCGATTACAATGGCACCCATCCCAGATTTAGAAACTCTCTGTCCCTCTGCTCCGGTTCCATTGGTTGACCTTGTCTATCGCATGCTTGAACGTGATCTGCAAGCAAGGATTCCCTCGGTACGGCGGATTGGGAGCGAGATCGAGGATATACAGCACGGTCGAGAGTCGATAAACACCCCGCAACCCGCCCGTTTTGAGATCGATATACCTGACTTCACATTATTGCCGGAGCACAATCTTCCCGCCCAAGCAACGCCCTTTGTCGGACGTGAACATGAACTCGATGAACTTGAGCGACTTGTTAAAGACACTGATATTCGGTTGATCACAATTGTGGCGCAAGGGGGCATGGGCAAAACCCGTCTGAGTCTCGAATTAGCGCATCGAGTTGTTGATGCAAATGTGTTTAGCGATGGTGTATATTTTGTAGAACTTGCTCCGTTATCTGATGCCAGTGCTATCCCTGAAGTAATTGTTGATGCTGTCGGTATTACGATGATAGGTGACGGAAAACCTGTTGATAGACTTATTCATGCACTCAATAATAAACAGATATTGCTGGTTTTGGATAACTATGAACATCTTGGCGATGGGTTTGGAATTGTCGGTGACTTGCTTAAAGGATGCCCTGATCTATCTGTTTTGGTTACATCACGTCAACGTTTGTCACAAGATGGCGAAACAGTTTACCCGCTATCAGGTATGGAATTCCCAACATTGGAAAATGTCGATGATGCTATGATATTCAACTCGGTTAAGTTGTTTGTCAGTAGTGCAAAACGTGCTAATCCTGCATTTACACTTACTGATGCTAATTTGTTGGACATTGCAATGATTTGTCGCTTAGTCGATGGAATGCCACTCGGTATAGTGTTATCGGCGGGGTGGGTCAGTCTGCTGTCAACTCTAGAAATTGTTGAAGAAATTCAAAATAGTCTTGACTTTCTCGAAACAGATGAACGGCATTTGCCCCAACGGCAACGCAGTATTCGAGCTGTAATGAACCATGCTTGGGATGAAATGAACTCAGTCGAACAAAATGTCTTTATGAAGCTATCACTATTTCGTGGTGGTTTTACCCGCGATTCTGCTCAGGCAGTCGCTGGTGCAAATATACGACTATTGATGTCACTAGTTAACAAATCACTGATTCGACGTAATGCAGAAAGTGGGCGGTACAAAATCCATGAATTGTTACGTCAATTTGCAGGTGAACATCTTGAATCTGCTGAGTTAAGTGATGAGACTCGGTATAAACATCTTGCCTATTTTGCTCAGTTTATGCAAATCCGTACAGAAGACGTAAAAGGAGCAAACCAATCGAAAGTACGTGATGATTATCTTGCAGATTCTGAAAACTTTCGATTAGCTTGGCAATATGCATGCAAGAATGATTACTATAATTATCTTGATGATATGGTGAATTGTTTCGCAATTGTGTCAGATATACCCGGAACCACCTTCCTCACAGAAGCATTTGATATGGTACATAAGAATAAGATACCATTGTCAGAGCCGATGAATAGAGAGGCACAAGTACATATACTCGCATGGCATTTATTTTTTGCAGGTAGATCACATAAGTATAGTTATAACCCAGAACAAAAATCTTATATATGGGATTATCTTGAAAGTTGTTTACAGCATGCTATTGAAACAAATGATTTACTTGCGCAACTACTCTGTTATGTTGCACAGGCAGATGCAATTTATAATCCCCTATCATTGCCCCAAGAATTCTTAATTGCACTTGATCTTAGTCATCGTTTAAATGATAGCTACTATCAATGTCTAGTGCTAAGGTCAATCTGTGAACACTTTAGTATGTACGATAGAACACTATCAGATGAACATGTTAAATATGTTCGTCAGTATCTAGCCGTTGCACAGGTAACTCAAAATCCATATGTTTTGGCAACTGCAGTATGGATGTTGGGAACTTGCGAAAATAAGCATGGCTCAATGTTGCGATGTGTTGAATTATATCACCAGAGTTCAATATTATTGCAACAAGCAAATATCCCTTCGTTTTACTATATGGTTTTGGGAGTCTATAGTATATCTCTATTTTCGATCGGAAATATACAGGTTGCAAAATCTGAAATTATAAGATCAATCGAATATTTGAAAATTAATCAACAAATTGAACCCATCTTTACTGCTATTTTAGGGTTGATTAATTTAATCGAAGGACAAGTTGATACGGCTTTAGATATGGTACAGTCTGTTGTTTCAATTCCAACTGAAGATAAAGATAAAGCTCGGGTTGACAGTATTATGGCATTATGCCTATTGGTTGATGGGAGATATGATAAGGTAAGGCTTTGGTTAAAACATGCTTTAGAACCGAGTATCCAATTAGTTGGTGTTCGGACAACTATCGATACACTTATCCCAGTTGTTTTTTATTATGAACATGATGGTAATTTGAAACAAGCTGTTCAGTTACTCGCTATCATTGAGACTGAACCATTAAGTGCTATTGAATGGGCAAATAATTGGGATACATTTACTTCTCTCAAAACAAATCTCAAATCCCGACTTGGTGAACAAGCTTATAACGACGCATGGGAACGAGGCAAGTCACTTGATCTTGAAACCGTTGTGCAAGACCTAATTGACGAATTCTCAGATTCATAGTCTTCTCAAATTCTAACGTTTCGCTTATAGACAAATCACTATTTAAGTGTATAGTTCATATATGAATAATTCACATATGAATAAAAATTGTAATCTCGAAAATCACATACCCGAACCGCAATCATTCGAGGGTAAATTTTTCCTGACGCTGATGCGGATCAATAAGCAACTGCGCGGTTATGTCGAGCAAGATATGAAAGATATGGATGTCTCGCCACCGCAGATGTGGTTTTTGTCGCGTTTACATGATGCAGGTGAACCCAAGCCGATTAGCTTTTTTGCCGATGGGGTCTTCTCCAATCGCTCCAATGCCACCCAGATGATCGATCGCCTCGAGGCGGATGGGCTGGTTGAACGCTTCAAAAATCCAAATGATCGCCGGAGCACACTAGTAAAATTAACCTCAGTCGGGGAACAACGCCTGCACGAAGGACGCGACCGCCACGAACGCATTATTGCTGATTTACTCGCGCCACTATCCGATGATGAACGCGAGGAGACGTTGATAGTGTTGGAGCGGGTACTCGGTCTGCTAGATAAATAATTCGTAGGGCATGATGCATCGTGCCCGCTAATCGAAACTGAACACAAAAATTCTTCTTCTAATTTTTCTTTTGAGTTACACAAATCCGATAATGCAACCTATACCCATCAATGGGAGGAATACTGTATGTCTATTAATCATGCGATTATCGCTGAAGATGTCGTCAAAGCATTTGGCGAAGTGAAGGCACTCGATGGTGTCTCATTACAAGCCGAAACAGGCAAAGTCCTCGGCTTACTCGGTCCAAATGGCGCGGGCAAAACCACACTCGTCCGCATTTTAACGACCCTACTCAAACCTGATAGTGGGATTGTGCAAGTTGGCGGAGTCGACGTTATTCGCGAACCGCAACGTGTCCGTGAAAATATTGGCTTAGCTGGGCAATATGCTGCTGTTGATGAAATTCTCACCGGACGTGAAAATTTGGTGATGGTCGGACAGTTGTATCACATGAGTCGCAAACAAGCCAAACAACGCGCACAAGAATTACTCGAACAATTCACATTGACCGATGCCGCTGATCGCCCTGTAAAAACATACTCCGGCGGGATGCGTCGTCGCCTTGATCTGGCGGCAAGTATTGTCGCTCGCCCTCCGATCCTGTTTTTGGATGAGCCGACCACCGGACTTGATCCACGCACACGCATTGACATGTGGAATACGATCCGTCAGTTGGTATCCGATGGCACAACACTTTTGTTGACTACCCAATATCTAGAAGAAGCTGATGAACTCGCCGATAAAATCGTCGTGATTGATAAAGGTGGGGCGATTGCCGAAGGCACATCCGACGAACTTAAAGCCAACCTTGCTAGTGACTTCATCGATTTGAAAGTATCAAATCCCGAAAATGTCCCACAAGCTGTTGATATTCTCACACCACTCGCACTCGATGCCCCCCAAGCCGATAGTCAAGGCGGACAGATCACGATTGCGGTTGAAAATGGCGCACAAAGTATCGCCGAGGTCGTGCGCATACTGGATGGCGGGGATATTAGCATCGCCGAACTTAACCTGCGTCGCCCATCACTAAATGATGTCTTCTTGAGTATCACAGGAGAAGCGATTGTTGAAGACGAAGAAGACGAACCGAAACGCGGTCGCCGCCGTAGCGCGTAAATACCCTAAAATCTGACAACCAAAAGGATACCGTATGACCCAACAAACAATACCCCAAATGACAGACTTCCAAATCCCAGAAACCAACGAGGCGACCATGATGGAACGCCTCAAATGGAACTTTACCGATACGATTGTTGTGACGCGCCGTAACCTCATGTATTATGTGCGCCAACCCGAATTGCTGATTTTTGCGACGATTCAACCCGTGATTTTCTTGTTGCTGTTCACCTTTGTATTTGGTGGCGCAATCGTATCGTCAACCAATGGCGACAACTACATTAATTTCCTACTCCCCGGTATCATCATCCAGACAATTATTTTTGCAGCAACCAATACCACCATCGCCTTATCACAAGACTTGTCACGCGGGATGATTGATCGCTTCCGATCGCTTCCTATGTCACGGGCGGCGGTACTTGCTGGACGCACTACTGCTGATACCGTCCGCGGTGCAATCACCATTATCATTATGATTGTTGCGGGCACATTAATCGGCTTCCGTTTTGATAATCTACTGATGGGCATTGCCGGCATTTTACTGGCAGTCGCATTTGGGCATTCGTTCACATGGATTTCAGCAACGATTGGTCTATATGTCAAAGACCCCGAAACAGCGCAGGTTGCGGGTTTTATCTGGGTGTTCCCATTGACCTTTGCCAGCTCAATTTTTGTGCCGACTGAAACGATGCCTGATTGGTTACGAATCTTCGCTGACAATCAACCTGTGAGTGTCATTGCGGATGCCGTGCGTGGCCTAATGACAGGAACAGCCACAGCCGGAGATGTCACAACGGCGCTAATCTGGATTGTCGGGATTTTCCTTGTGTTTATGCCCTTAGCTGTATGGCAATATGCTAAAGTTGCATCACGCTAGGTATCAGACTTCAGCAACCGTTCGTAGACTGCCATCGTTTCGGTGGCGGTCTTACGCCATGAATAATTGGTCGCCATTGCCAAACCCTGATTAATCATCGTCTGACGCAGTGGTTCTTGGATCAATAGCGCAATGATCGCACCTGCCATCTCCCGTGGATTTTCGACGATATATGCGCCATCTTCTAACACTTCTTCAAACACAATCGCATTGGATGTCACGACAGGTGTGCCCGATGCCATCGCTTCTAATGCCATCAATCCAAAGCCTTCATACACACTCGGGAATACAAATACATCCGCCAACCGATACAAAGATGGCTTATCTTCTTCATCGACAAACCCAATCCAGCGGACATAATCTTCAATTTCAATCTCTTTGATATAACCCTTTAAATCTGGAAACAGTGGATTATCCCAATCAGGTTCTTTACCTGCGATAACCAACGGGATATTATCGCCATCGGCTTGACCGACGTAGGTATACGCCAACAGCAAATCATTGACGCGCTTGCGCCAATCAAACCCGCCTAGATAAAGCACAAATTGGTCGGGTAGATCATATTTTTCGCGTACAGCTTCATCTTTTTCTGCGCCCATACGCGGATGAAACCGCTCATCTTGTGCCAGATAGGTCACGGTAATGTCTTCTTCGGCGATGCCCAATTGCTCTTCGATGTCAATTTTCGCGGTTTCACTAATTGTGATAATCTCACCACTCCCACGCACCGCCGTACTCACCAACGATGTATAGAGTGATGTCATCATGCCCTGATTATAAATCGGATACAGCAACGGAATAACATCCAGCACCGATGTCACCAATTTAACCTCACAGGCGAGTGGCGTCCCCCAATAGGGCACATGTGCGATGTCGGCTTTAATCGTCTTGGCCATCTTCGGGAATGTCCGCTGTTCAAACCAGACCTTGCCCCATTTGCTCGGCTTGCTTGAATTGCCTGTTTCAACGACGGTTACGCCATCTGGCACACCCTCAGGATTTTGAATATGCGGTGGCAGAATCAAAGAGATGTCGAGGTCACGATTTATTTTTTTGAGGTAAGTCACAAGGTTGCGCACATATTGTCCGCTTCCTGTTGTTTGTTGATTCCAGAACCAGCCGTTCATGGCAATGTGCATAGGGTTGTTTGTCCTTCTTGTCGGTTCGAATGGCATGATTGTAGGGGGAAGGTGTGTATTTGTTAAGGTCACACCCTTATTTTCTTAGTGGAGATTCAGGTTGTTGTGTTCAACTCCTCATTAGAAATATCTGTTACACTGTTTCATAGTGGTTGTACAACTTCAATGATAGGTGACTTCATGGCAGGCGAAAAACGCAAAAACTCCCCCGATGCACGTGCGAACCCCGATATGTTCCCATGCCCGATTTGTGGTAGTGACGAGTTTAATTGGGGGTATACCACCGGACATACATCGAGTGGATTCCGCTTTCGGGGCAATAAAGACGAAAAATTCACCCACGGCAAATGGGTCAAAACCCGTGAATGTGTGCGCTGTGGTAATCTGCAACTCTTCACCCGTGAGAGTGATCGTTAGTGTTGGAGCAAAATAATGAAACCACAAGAAGCAATAGACCTTTTGTCGTCGGGAAATATTCCGGAACAGCTAAGGATTGATGGATCTATAAGCATCAACGAATCTCATAATATAACACAATTACCAAAGCACTTGCATATTACGGAGGACTTGGAATTAAACAGGCTAAATATAGATAGACTACCTGATTTTCTACATGTAGACGGTCGTTTATCCATAAAGCATTGTCTCAGTTTACAAAAATTACCAGAGACATTAATCGTCAACAAAACTTTACAGATAGCTTCTTGTCCTCAAGTAGTTACCTTGCCTGATAATCTTATAGTCAAGGGTGGTTTACAGATATTTTCTTGTCCTCAATTAATAACGTTACCTGATAATCTTACATCAGGTTATTTGAGTATTTATCATTGCGAAAATTTGACCAAGTTACCAGATAAACTGATGTTAGATCGACTAGACATCACCAATTGCGAGAATTTGAGTGAGTTACCTGATAATATGATATTAGATTCGTTAACTATTCATCATTGTGAAAATTTAATCGAGTTGCCTGATAGCTTAATATTAAATTCACTACAACTTAGAAATTGCCCAAAGATAACTAGGTTACCGGATCATCTAAAAATAAATTCATTGAGTCTCTACGATTGTGAAAACATAATAGAATTATCCAATGTTTTTATATCATTTTCTCTTATTATCGAAAATTGCAAAAGTCTTAGAGAGTTGCCTGATAAACTGATATTAAATCGACTAAATATCACCAATTGCGAAAATTTGACTAAGTTACCCGATCACTTGACGCTAGATTCATTAAACATCAAAAATTGTAAAAGTCTTGGAGAGTTGCCTGATAAACTGATATTAAATCGACTAAATATCACCAATTGCGAAAATTTGACCAAGTTACCAGATCACCTGACATTACATTCATTGGCTATCTCTAGATGTAAAAACTTAAAGAGTTTGCCTAATCATCTAACATTGAGTTACTTGAGTATCGGTAGTTCCGAAGATTTTAAGTTAGCAGGTCACCTGAGCTTACATTCATTGTACATAGGTCATTGCAAAAATTTTAAGCTTTCTAGTAACCTAACTGTAAATGAATTGACTATAAAAAATTGTGAAAACTTCGAATTACTGAATAAACTGACAATAAATCGACTAAGAATCAGCCTTTGTAAAGACTTTAAGTTACCTGATAAGTTAGAGGTTATAACTTTATCTCTTTTCAGTAATGTAACGTTAAAGCGTCTTCCGCCAGAAATTATCATTCGAGACAAATTATCTATTAAGAGATGTCACTTACTCGAAAACTTACCGAATACATTGCATCTCAAAAGTCTATTTCTATCACATTGTCCAAATTTAACAGAATACCCTCAAGAAAATCTACTAGTAACAGATTATTTTACAATTGATAATTGCACTCAATTGCTAGCATTAACTCAATTTATGTTACCGTCTGCTAAAAATTCTCTTAAGTTTTCTAGATCTAAGGAACTCACTAGATTACCTAATAATTTACCAAATGGTATCTCTCTCAATTTAGACTTTTGTACAAATTTAACTGAGTTACCCAATCATCTTGAAACGCTTGGAGATGTTATATTAAAATGGTGTACTTCACTTACACAACTACCATCTAACTTGAAGCATTGCTCCAAGTTAACGATAAATGCTTGCAGTCAACTCCGGTCTTTACCTAATATCGAAAAAATCGACGATAATATCTTGACCATACCTAATAATCCATTACTTGAGTCTCTGCCAGATACACTTGCACCTTGCAAGATTTACCTTAATGAACAGAACGAACTCTTAATACGGAATACACCACTATCAGTCTTAGAAAAACATACATTGATATGGTTAGTGTGGAGAACTGAAGTTTCCGCAACTTTTCTCAAACATCCTGAACGCCTGACCGTCGATGACATCTTTGGAGAACAAAATCTTGAAGTCCGTCGATTCATTATTGAACGTATCAGTGAAGAACAATTGATGGAAATATTCGGCGCAAAACCGATTCAACAAGATCGTTATGGTGAATTATATCGCATCGACTTGCCAGATGGTGACGAACCAATAGTAATGGTCAAAGTGAAAGATGCCAGTACTGATCGCGAGTATTTCCTGACTGTTCCACCCAATATGCGAACAGCGCATCAAGCCGTTGCGTGGACATTTGGCATGACACCCGATGACTACAATCCGCTGATTGAAACATAAAAAATGATATAATATAGTCAGCAATCAGCGCGAGGAACACTCATGGCAATTCAACCTGTAGTCAAAATTACAGCCAAATCGTATTTCCAACTAGACGACTATCAACAGCATGATCTTATTCAACTCATCAATGGTGAGGTAGTACTTGATATGCCCCCTATCCCCAGACATCAAGATATTGTGCGTGAAATACTGGTGATGTTAACCCTCATTGCGCGCACAATTGGCGGTAAAGCCTATGATTCACCGATTGAACTCTATCTGGATGAAAGCAATGTTTATGAACCGGATGTGTTGTATATGTCGCCAGATAGTAAGTGTAAAGTTAAAGTCAAACGGCTAGAAGGCGCACCAGAGTTGGTTGTTGAAGTACTCTCGCCGAGTACCGCCAAATATGACAAACGTGAAAAATTTGCTGGATATGAAGAACATGGCGTACAAGAGTATTGGATTGTTGACCCTGTGTATGAGTTGATCGATGTATGGTCACTTGATGGTGGCAAATTCGTACATCAAGGTGTTTACAGTGTGGATGATAAATTCAAATCATTGGTACTGAACATGAATATAGAAGTTAAACCCCTGTTTGATTTATAGATTTCGCGTGGACATTTGGCATGACACCCGACGAGTATAACCCACTGCTTGAGACTTGAGAGCACAACTATGACTTACTCAAACATAAAAATGTATCGAGGAATTCTTCTTTGCATATGTCTATTTTCTATTAGTTTCACCACATTAGGTGTGGAAAACGAAGCATACACTTTGATCGGACGGATGGCGCAAGATCGTGTGGTTATTACATCACTCGATGAGCCAGAAAATGTGATCCTTGAACTTGAGAATGTGACCTTATTTGATGGCAACCCTGAGTTGGAGTGGTTGCTACATCCACATGAAATCAAACTATCGCCTGATAAACAACAAATTGCGTTTGTGACTGTTCAACCTGATATATACAATTTAAACATCATCACATTGTCTACATTGAGTAAACGGACAATCCCTTTACCATATCCTGCAACAGCAGAATGGTCACCAAATGGGGACGCGATATTTATTTCACTGTTTAGAACACTTTATATTGATAGAGTTTACCAATACGAAGATTCTGTTACAGGATTTATCTATAATCTGGAGATAGACGAACTGATTGAGGTGCCTGTAACTGGAATTTCCCATATCCAAGGGTCGGATGAGAATGATGCCTTTTTGATCGGAAGAGATAGCAACTCTGGACAAGCGCTTTACAAGGTGTCTAGTCGAGGGGAAGATTTTGTCAAATTGACGGACTTTGCGAATGTCTCACTCTTTCCAGATCGAACAGTAACGCGAATTTGCCCACCAATGGTAATCGATACGGACGCGAATTTGGTTTATTTTACAGAGCGATGCGAAACGCTTTCACCATCCTCGTCGAATCTATTGTCCTTATCTATGCCAGATATGACAGTGCGATACGAAACTGATTTGAGTGAATTTGAAGCTGAGGAGATAACGGGAGTAGATGCTGTTCGCCCGTTGACAATGACAATGATAGATGAGGACATCTATGTTGTGACGAATGCTAATATTTGGTCACGGGGAGGGCGCTTAGATGGTTGGCGTGTACTCAAACTAACAGCTGATCAAGATGTACGTGTCCTTTTCGAAACAGAGCGGGTTAATTGGAATCCGATTCATCATGCGACATTCTCACCCGATGGTCAGTATGTTGCACTATCTGCACAGTCAACTATAGCGGTGGTGAATCTAGATACTGGTAACATGTGGGAAGCAACCTTAACTGAAGAGGTGGACGAATGGGTATGTTCATTCCACTGGATTAGCGATAGTGAGCTAATGTTTGATGCCAGTGGTCTCTGTGCAACACATGCAGCAGGTGCTGTGAACAGTATACCGGGGCGTATCTACAAATTTGATGTAATTACAGAATCACTTGTGATGCTTGTAGAAAGCGATGCTTGGCTACTCCAATAGTAAGTGAGTTTTTTCTACTTAATGATTATGAAAAGTCAGATAGTGTATCGAAAACGGTGGAAATTTTGTAAATACTCGTTTCTGCAAATTCCTGTTACTGGTTTTTGGTTATTCGTGATTTGTAAATGTACTCGGAAGACAAGCCATTTTACCAATAACTAACGACCAATAACCAATAATTACACAAGATGCTAATTGAAACAAATTTACGCATCTGAAAGTTACACCGAAATAGATACACTACCAAAAGTCACGAAGCAAGTTGTCGTGGTGGTTGTTTTGCGGTAATCTCGGATGTAAACAGATTTATTACCGAAAGGATTCCGATGCAACAGAATCATTGGCTTCTAATCTTGAGGCAGCTGCTACGAAAAATTTGGGAAGGCAAATTATGTCAAAATTCATGAGTGTGTTTTCCGTAGTGATAGTTAACTTTTCACATACTATAGCGATTTATACTAAAAATAGTGAATATTAAATATATTACAAATATTTAGTCGTAAACATCACGAAGTGAAGGAAGGATCTACCATATATTAGTCAGTTTTGCAAAAAATAAGCATCTCAATTTTGTTACATTTGGCAAGTTTTTTTTAGAACCATATAAGAATCTATATTTGCAAATGGTATAGTTACAAACAATAGAACAAATATAGCGGGAAGAGGGATAAGAGATGAGTTGGATATAGACCAACATATTGTTATTGTTATTGCTAGAATACGAATTGTAGAAGCAAAAGATAACATATAATATATCACCACATATTTATATCTTACCTTAACCTGTTTAGACCTATGTGTCAAATGTCAGTAATGTTGAGCAATCGGGTCGGATGTAAAACTTGAAGCGTTGCTAATTGCTAACTTCAATCAAACATAGACTCATTTTAAAAATATAGCATCTGTGAAAAGTTGATAACCTAGTACTATTTAGTTATTTTATGCTTTTCCACTAGTGTGATCTTTTGTTGACATGTAGTTAGTTAGCTCTTTACGAAAGAACTCGGATAGCAACTCAGGTGGGACATTATCTTGGACTTTGTGAGCTAAACGCTTTAAGATTTCGTCTTCGGATTTAAGAAGTTCAATGCTAACTTTATTAAAATTTAAACCTGCGCGAATGAATTCTGATTCTGCTTGAGATCTTTTACCACCCCAAGTCGCAACTTTGGTAACAAGTTCTTGAACTTTCTCCTCATTCATAATTTCTTCACGATAGGGAAATGCTATCATGTTTTCAGAGGTGTAAATAACATCATTCACAGATTCATAAAAATCTGCAACTAATTGATGTAATGAGTCTGGAGCATCTATATGATCTTGTTGAATATATTCACGTAGGGAATTAACTGCGTCACGATATTGAGGAAACACAATAAACAATTCTTTTAACTCATTAATCATTATATTGACTTCTTCTTGACGTTCCTCCTCACTTATGTCGTCTTCGTCATCTGCTTCTCCTATACGAACATTTAAGACAATTATTGCTGCCAATGCAATGAAAGCCGCACCTAGAGTAAACAAATCCTGAGGTGTAGTTACCTCAGAGATCGAATTTATAATTAGACCGATTCCAAAGGTTGAGAGAATTGTTGGGAGATATTGAATTATGGATTGAAAGTATAGAGATAGTTGTTCAAAAGGAGAGCGCATTAGTCATCCGATTCGCTGGATGGTGTTATTATTTGTCGTGCAATATTTGAAACAATAATCCCTGCAAAAATTAGTGACAATATCACAAAAACGGAATTTAGAGTATCTGATGAATTGTTAGTAAGTAACCACGCTGTACTAACCCCTAATGCCAAACCAGCAATTAGATTGGTACGCAATATTCGTGTTTTGTCAGTCATCTTTTTAAAACCAACTATTTTTATTTGCTTAAGTAGTATAGCATGTGTTCGTTTTTTGTTACAACAGTTTAGTAGAAGGAGAGGAAGGTCTAGCTCATTAAGGAAGACTTGTAATTATTAAAGTTAATACATTTAGGATAATAGTGGGATTTTTTATTTATAATTTGTTAATATTTTGACAAGTTAGAATATTTTAAAAATTTGTCACGATACTTAAATGGAATAATTCTACAAATCAATATATATTGATTGATTATTAATTTTTGTTATTAATCATAATAAATAATAGTAATATAGCCATGATAGAAAAGCTATGGAGACATTAAGGTATATAAATTTTAACTTTGGTTAAATTTTATATTAACCATGGGTTGAGTAGATTTTTTTTAAATGTGTTTATCTCATAAGTGAATGGGATGAGTATAAAAAAGAACATCCCAATGAATGATAATGATATAGAGCCAAATATTCCAAATAAGGTTGAGAAGGTGATGAGAGGGATTAGAACTTTCAATTTTATCATAATGTTAGTCCACATAATACTTCTTTTTCTAGAATATATCAAAATAGGTTATGTGTCAATCAAGTTGAGTTATGCCACAACATATTCGTGTACAAAATAAGTTTGTCCTGTCAGGTGTTTTGCGGTAATCTCGGATGTAAATAGACTTATTATCGAAAGGATTCCGATGCAACCCAATCAACGGCAAAAAGTGATGATCTTGTTTCTCAGTACGTCCGCATTAGATAGCCCTGTTAAAGGTTGGACGATGTATGATGGTACTGGTAAAGAATCGTTTACCACGGGCGATAGTGATACCCCGCCTTATGAAAATGGTTTAGAAGCCTTGTTTGATGGCTGGCGTGTCATGCAATTCCCGACATTGATTCCACCGTATCCCGGTGAAGAATATACCACCTCATTTATGAAATATCCGTTCGTTTTTGAAAAATTAGAGGAGATAGATTAGATGGCTATTGATAAAAAATATTTGTTAAATTCTAAGCAGATGGCAGAATTTGTCGCGCGTGGGTTTTTACGCTTCGATTCACTCGTACCTGACGAAATCAATCAAGCGGTGATGCGTGATATTGATAATAATGCAATCCAAGGTGCGCCCGCCGGAACACCCATCGACGAATGTTATCATGGCACTGCCATTCGCGATTTATTGGATCTACCCGAAATTCAGGGTCTGATTTACAGTCTCGTCGGTGAAAATCCGCTGTTTGATCACGATGCTGTTCATGTGCGCGAGCCGAATCAAGGGAAAGCGCAGGGCTTGCATGCCGATTCTATCATTGATGTGCGCACGCACTTCGATATTCAAATTATGTACTTCCCGCATGATGTGCCGCTAGAAATGGGTGGCACACTGCTATTACCCGGTAGCCATTTCCGCAAAGTCAATGAAATGGACATCGCGTTCTACCAAAACATGCGCGGACAAATCCCGATGGTATGCGAAGCAGGTTCAATTCTCGTGTTGCATCATGGCATCTGGCACTGTGGACGACAAAACCAGACCGACCGTCGTCGCTATATGTTTAAAGTGCGCTTGAATCCAGCAGTCCGTCAGTTGCGTTTATGGAACACCGACGATCTCGAAGATGGATATGCTGACCATCAAGAAATTTTTGCCGGAAAAGCTCCAGAGGATGACATTCAGACCATTCTGAGCAAAATGGAACCATGGTTTGAACAAGCGTCCGGTCGCTTAGAAATTGTCAACCGTGTCAAATTATGGCGATTCCTGACAGGTGATGAAGACTTTGATGTGCATTATTGGGTTACCCGCCTCGAAAATATGCCTGCTTAGATTCTGAAAATCACAAAACAAAAAGGGACGTATATTTACACACATCCCTTTTTTGATTTATCTATATGTCGAATTTTAGCAGGTGCTATCGCCGATTGCTTTCAAGCGCATCATATCTGCTAGAACTGTGTATCCTTGAACTGCATATTCATCTGCAAGCCAGCGTAGCTCACCGCTACACATGGTCGCAAAGTTGCTGTCAATATAGCGATCAAGTAGCGCACTCGCTGTCCACACATCGCCCATTTCGTGACGGGTTTGTGCTTCGTGGAAAAGTGACCGTGAACCCATGGTTAATGCGATGTCGTATAGCTCATTCACATCACTAACTTGACGTAGTGTCGGTGTACGCATCATATCAACAAGACCGTTACGGCTTGACCATGAACATGGGTGTGAAATGTTTTGTGCCAGCGCGATGTCGTATTGTTGCATCGCATCATCATAATGACCAAGGTCTTGATAGATCAACCCGAGATGACAACGTTCATCAAGCAGGGTTGGGTCAAGATCTAGTGCGAGATGATACGTGAAAATCGCAGATGATAGATCACCTTGCAGATAAAAATCGCGTGCTTGACTCGCGTAATCTTGTGCATACAGTTGGCTAACACTCATTGTGTCGCCACGTTGGATGCGACGGACATTCAGCAGGTGGTTACGAGCACAGTGATTGGATGTATCTTGGGATAGAACGGTGAAAAATTGTGCTTTAGCAGCTTCATAATCTTGTAGATCAGCATAAATCATACCCACACGGCAACGAATATCGTAACGAGCTGGCTCAATATCGAGTGCCGATAGATACGCATCAATTGCGCTGTTCCATAGTTCCTCAGCGACAAATTGATCACCTTGCGCGATGAAATCGTCAGCGGTTGGTGCATTGAGGGTATTGTCACTCATGATGCGATGAACATTACGTGCGTGTTCGTTAGCGCAGATATTGGCGATGTCTTGTGACATAATCCAGTTGAACTGATAGAGTGCATTGTCATAATCACCCAAGTCAACATAAATCATACCGACACGGCAACGAATATCATGACGGAATGGTTCGAATTCAAGCGCGGTTAGATAAGCGTTGATCGCACTTTCCCATGCTTCAACTGCGACAAATTGGTCGCCTTGTGCGATGAATGTGTCCGCGTTTTGTAGGGCGGCTTCGCTCATACCGTAACTCGCACTGGTGTCGACTTCAGCTGTACGCAATTTTTGCATCAATCCATCACGATTTGCACGCGCACATGAATCAACGATGTGTTGGTTTAAAATCGTTTCCCATTGTTGTAGGGCTTCGTCGTAGTCACCGAGTTCCGCGTAAGCTAAACCGAGTTGACAACGAACATCCGAACGTAATGGATCAAGTCGTAATGCAGTTTCATAGGAGTCAACCGCAAGTTCAAATTCGTTGATTTCGTAGAAGCGTGTGCCACGTACAACAAAGTCTTCGATTGCAGTAGGTTGGAACATTTGATTACGTTTTGTCATATGTTCGAGGCGTACGGCTAAACCACAAGCATCATTTGGATTGTCTGCTAAGAGTATTTGATACGCTTGCGCGGCATGGTAGTAATTGCCCCATGCCAAATCAAGCTTAGCTAATTCGCAACGCGCACGACTATGATCTGGATCAAGGCGTACGGCTTGCAAGAATGCTGAGGATGCGCCGAATTCATTATTGTTCTCAAGTTTTTGAAGACCCTCTTCATATAGACCATCAGCAGGGGATGGTGCATACGTTATAGGAGATTCAGCCGCGATACTCGCATTGCTGGATTCCATATTGCGCATACGATAGGTCAGCGCACGATAATTTGACCATGAACATGGATCAGGATGAATCGAGTTTTGATTAATCGCGATTGTCCACTGACGTAATGCTTCGTTGTAATTGCCGGTGTCCATATGCGCGATACCGAGGTAACAACGGCTGACCTTATCATTCGGGCTGAGTTCAACTGCCATCTCGAAAGACTCAATCGCACTATCAAGATCACCATTATTATATGCGACCATACCTTGATCTAAGTAATCGCTTGCGCTCAGGGTAAGACCCTCACTAGCGATGCTCGCATTGCTGGATTCCATATTGCGCATACGTTGGTTCAAGGCAAGATAGTTCGACCATGAACATGGATCAGGATGAATCGAGTTTTGATTAATCGCGATTGTCCACTGACGTAATGCTTCGTTGTAATTGCCGGTGTCCATATGCGCGATACCGAGGTAACAACGGCTGACCTTGTCGTTCGGGCTGAGTTCAACTGCCATCTCGAAGGAGCTAATTGCCCCCTCAAGATCACCAGCATTGTATAGTTCCATCCCACGGTTTAAGAAATCATCAGATGTCATCGGGACAAAAATACGTTCGGTTTTTTCTGCGGTAGCAACTTGCAGATCTAACGCACAGGTATTATTCGGATTCGCTTCGAGCAGAATGTCGATATTTTGGAGTGTACCGAAGTAATTACCCCAATCAAGTTGAATTTGTGCGAGTCCACAACGTGCATCGGCATGATTTGGATCAACGATGATCGCTTGCAAGAAGGTATTCGCTGCCGAGAATGTACGATTCTCTGCTCTGTATTGTAAAGCAAGCTCGTAGAGTGCATGTGCAGGGGACGCTGTTGTTGGCACAACAACTGCATTTGCAGATGCTTCGAAAACATCGCCACGTTGTGCTTTCATGAGTGCATCACGGTGTGACCATGCACATGGGTCGGTTGTATTATTCGCTAGAATAATATCAAATTGTTCTAGTGCAGCTTCATCGTTGCCCCATGTTTCAAAAATTGCACCGAGTTCACAGCGCAAATCAGCACGCATTGGGTCGAGTTCAAGTGCTTGTGAGAGCATAATCGCTGATGAATCAAGATCACCTAGTATTCTGTAAATGAGGGCAAGCTGACCATAATCATCTGCTGTGCCACCGTCAAGTGCAATCGCACGGTTGAGCATATCAATTGCAAGTGCGTAATCTTGATTATCAAAGGCTGTTTCTGCAAAGTCGCGGTATGCTTGTGCTGACCAGACGTTACCAGATAGTTGCACATCCATCTCACCAGCGTGCTTACCACCAGCGTGTGACACAATCAATGTATAGTCAGTGGTTGATGGTGGCATAAATGTGAGTGCGGAGTCGAATAACTCGCCGTCATCATCATCACCTGCGATTGGGATACCGTCTTCGTTGAGCACAACAATAAGCGGATCAATCGGCGCAGGGTTCAAAATATGTGAACTGACATTGATATGAACAACTTCACCGGCTGTTGCTGAGAATGGAATCTCGTACAACAATCCATAATCCATCATGACGTTGGTGCTATTGCTATCAACTGCGAGCTCAGCCGGCAGACGGAGTGTTTCGCGGTCGATCATCCATTCGTAGAATTGAATACCTGCAACTTCTGGATAACCAAGGTTGTGATAGACATGTCCCATCACCAATGAGAATGCACCATCATACCAGTTATTGACATACATATCATCAAGAATTGTGAGCGCTTCAATACGATTGTTGAGCTGACTGTGTGCCATCGACAAATAATATGTTGTGTACATATCATTTGGATTCAGTTCATCTGCTTGTTTTAAGTAGGATAGCGCAGTGCTGAAGTCTTCGAGGGCATAATGGGCATGACCCAATCCGAAATGAAGTGATGCGTTATTCGGTTCGAAGCCGAGTAATGCTTCATATTGTTCGATCGCTAGGTCGTAGCGTCCCTGATCAATAAATACACGGGAGGCTGCCCACAATGTATCAGCTGTTGGCGATGTGGGTTCAACTTCTGATGCGGATGCAACAGTTACATCAGTCGAATCATCTAATTGTGGGAGTGCATTTTTACCAGTATTAGATGGCACTGGGGTTGCGCTTGGTGCTGTATTGATGACAACACCAGAAATGATACCAATATCGCGTTGTTCCGCGATCGAAGCTAATAAAATAAGCTCACGAACTTCTAGTGCTGGCGCATAGTCTGAATGAATACTAAGCGCTGTATTCACATCATCTAAACCAGCTTCATATTGATGCAATTGGTAATAAGCATATCCGCGATGGACATATAGTGGTGCATATGCATCATCAATTGCTATCGCCGTATTGAGGTAATCGAGAGCTGTCGCATAATCTTGGTTCTTAACATGCATATTTGCTTGTTGAATGATTATAGAGACATTATCGGGATCACTAGCAAGCACACAATTGAATGCATGCATAGCACCTTGGTAGTCTCCCATTGCATAAAGTTGTGCGCCTTCAGCATGATGGGACACACTTGTGTCGCATGCATCTACAATCATACTAGACGACGCGGGTTGCGTTAAATCATTGAGGATGTCGCGCAAAATTTCATTGTCGGGGTCATTTTGTAGTGCACATTCGTAATATGGTAATGCACCACTGATATCACCCATAGCATGGAGTTGGGCGGCGCGGGCGTGATTGGAGTAAGAATAATCACAATCGGATTCTGCCAATGAAAAGGGGATGGCAGTTAACATCAGGACAAAGCTTACAGTAAAAAGTCCGATACGTTTTAACATAATAACTATTTCCCTACATATCGTGCGGTGATAATATGTTACGCGAAAAGTTGCGGAAATAGCAAATTTTCTAATGGAATGTGCATTCTGCATAAACACTTTATTCATTTGTGATTTCAAACACAAAGTCCGTTGTGCAAAATTGCACAAACACCACAAATACCGTCGCTATTTATTCGGCATTTTGCCCAACTAATTGTGTAATTGAATCATAGCTGATACAGCGGTCATTATATTTAAATGTATTTGCGGAACTTTATAAAGAATCACACCACTTGGTGTCATATAGCTGTAGACTTAATAAATTCTGGCTTGAGGTGTTTACGGTAACCACCAGAGGCTCAAAGCCTTCTGGCTACAAATTTAGAAAGTCCACTAAAAGGACTCTCACTAACCCCTTCAGTGGGTTTACCATATTTTATTAGCCTATAGGTTTTGAACCATAGGCGATTCATATGTGGATAGAATGTTCAACTATACAACATATAAGTTTAATTTTCAGAAATAAGACTATATTCCGATTTGTAAGCAAAAGACTATGATCATGAAGGCCGAACAGTACATTACATTCAATAATAAAGTTGCCCAGATTGCAAATCGCGAGCACCTAAAAGCCGAAACTGTCGCACGAATGTATGTGGGTGGCGGTGCATCGATCGAAGATGTTATGCAACATTATGACCTCACCCGTGCACAAGTTCATGCAGTCTTGGCATACTATTATGAAAATCAAGAAACGCTTGATGCCGCTTACAATGAGGCAATTAATGACCCCCGCATAATAAGTAGCGATGATTTACGCAAGAAAATTGAATCCAGACAACAAACGGATTAAGCCTTTCATCTATGTCCATCAGTGTCATCTCATCACTTTATCGTGTCGAAGCACATCTGCCACAATTTACGTCATCTGTGCGGAAGTTTGCTGAACAAGTTCATCATGCCGGGATAGATGTGCTCTACATTCCAATTGTGAATGATGCCACGCCAACCGAACAAACTGCAATCGATCAATTGGCACACGATATTAATGCCGCTGAACATGGCATTATGTTGCCACAATATGTCGGACGCGAGACCTTGTATGCATCGTGGAATCGCGGTGTTGGTCTCAGTGATACACCTTATTTTACATTTTGGAATGCCGATGATATTCGTGATGCTGACGCATTCATAGAGGGGTATCGGGCGTTACAAGATGGCGCGACCCTTATCGATTATATTTTTAATGTGCGTAAGATCAGCAAACGCTTTGGGCTATTCCCATCGGAGACTGAAGAGCATAGCCGGATGTTATTCCACACCGATCCCTTCACTCGCAAAAATGGTGTCGGACCGTTCTTCATGACGACTCGTGATCTCTATAACCAAGTCGGCGAATTTGACGAAAATTTCCGTGTGACGGGTGATATGGAATGGGCAGAACGGACATTGCCATTAGTCAATTTTTACCCCGCAAAACAGGTCGGCGGGCATTTCTACATTCACGGCGGTAATCTCAGTAATACCGGAGCGAGTCGCGAGGATATTGAGTTAAATGTGGTGTTCTTGCGCTTGCAACGATGGTATCAACTTATACCTGTGGATCCAACTCAGATGCGCGAAATCTGGGAGACCTGGGGCAACCGCGATAGCATCACCTTACCCGCCGAAGTTGAAAATTTCCTGTGGGGCGATTCTGCTGAATCCCGTTGGCAACAATATCAAGCCGAACGTACGCAACCCAAGTGGATACAAAATATCCGCCGACGATTGGCATCCCGTGGGCTGATACAAAGTGCGGAGTGGGATGTGTTTTTACGCAATAAAGGGCACTAAAACAACTTACTTGAAGCGATCTGGCAATTCCTCAAAAATGGCGATCCAATCGCCAGCCAAGACATGCACTTGACTATCAACACCTTTGAAGATAAATAACATCCCTAACGATGCGACGATGGACTTATCTAGCATATACTCAAATTGCTCATCACGATCAGCAACGCGGAGTTCGGCACCCTGCCATAAAAATGTGCCGTCATAATGATGCACATCGGGGAAGACTGCATAGAATAAGGGGGTATCTTTAGAAATTTCGATAACCAGTAAGGAACGTTCCAATAAATAGCCAACAACCCGACAGCGGTACATCTGCGGGTCTTGTAGATTTAATGCATTATCAATATCGGGTTGTAGTTCGATGCGACGTTTCACAACATGACCCTAACGCCAATGCGGTAGGTTAGTCGAGGCTATCATAAATTTTGCGGAGGTCGTCAAGGTCGACAGGCGTGTCTTGAGCGATTGCCTCTGTTACCATACGACTGAGCTTATCAATCGTATCACGTTGGAACATACCATTACGGATATGTTGGTCAAGGTAGATTGCTCCCGCTCCTTCGACTGGGATCGTAACAATCACACGCAAATCGGTAAAACTGGTGTTGGTTACCGGAGCTTTGGCTGGATCAGTAATAATATTATTCGTCAACACCGATTCATTTGTTTCCATCGCTTGTGATAAACTCTTCAAAGCAACCTTTTGGAAACTATCATCCTCGATAATTTCTGCTGTCAAATCGGCGACATCAACAACAGTTAACTCTGCATCAACAGACATGCCACGTTCGGCACGGGTAATTTCCTTTGCTATACGCATTACTGCGGACAGAATCGAATCACTCATAGATTGCGAACCTTTTCTGGCAACCACCAAATAGACAAATAACAATAGTGAGTCACTATTAATTGTACTGCAACTTTGATAACCGAGAAAGTCAGGACTTCAAATCAGTTAATTTTGTCCAACCTCAAGCTTCTGCCAAACCATGCTGAAGCTAATGGGTGTACCGTAGTATTTTTCCCATTTGGGTTTATGTGCAATATAGTCATCATCAATAATTCCTTCATCCATCGCCACTAACGACCAACCTGCCCCATATGCAGCTTTGACGTGATCACTTAACAAATGCACATAGCTTTGAATCGTAATGTCATCACCATCAGCATTATTGTAATGGGTTGGCATGCCTAACATGAGGAAATAAGGATGAAATCCGACAATCACAAATTTACCCTGCGCTTTTGTGACCCGTGCAACTTCGGTGTAAAGGGGATGTAAATCTGGTAGATGCTCATCTGCGAGAGATTGCGTACACAGATCATATTGTGCATCAGGCAATCCGGTTTCGAATACGCTGGCTTGTTGTAACATACGATAAATATTTTTTTGTTCGGCTTGTGCCATCATCTCATGCGTGATGTCGACACCATCAATGATTGCATTCGTGCGATTTTCCAGCCATGCTCCGATGCGACCTGTCCCGCAGGCAAGGTCTAGAATATAGTCATGTGCTTGCCAATCGACTGCTGTGATACGCTCAAATAAACGGATGTCCATCGCATCTTGTACCACTTGCTCATAGGTTTGCGCCCATTCACCATACCCTTGTTCAACATTAACGATTGGATAGTTGCGCTTATCAAAAATTGAATGATTCACGATGTTGTTCTCCTTTGTTGATCAATCTGTGTTGAAAACTCTGACAAAACAATTATAGATTGATAATCTATTACACGATATAGTAAAAACGTATCTTTATAGGTCATAACGTGTGAAAAGAGTGTATTCTGATGGTATTAGATTTTCGTGTACTTGGGGATGTCCGGCGTGATAATGCGGTTCTTGCCACAATTGATAGCGGACAACAAATTCATCGGTTTCTATTTGATTGTGGTAATGACGTACTTGATACACTCGCTGTGCCAGAGATACAAGCCATCGACCACCTCTTATTTTCACATTATCATATGGATCATATCAGCGGATTTGATTCGTTTTTCAGGCTGACATTTTCACGCACCAACCGCGCAAATCATATCTGGGGGCCACCAGATACCTCACATGTGATGTTGCATCGCTTTCAGGGGTACTTATGGAATTGGGCAGAATGGGGGCGGTCTGCTTGGCACGCACACGACATCTATCCAGATCAGATCGAATCGTTCAAATACTTCGCTAAGGAATCCTTTTCTATCAAACATCCGCTAGAGACAGTCACCACTGACAGCACAATCATCAACACCGCCGACTATACTGTCGAAGCCATGACATTAAATCACGATACACCCTCGATGGCATATATCCTGCGCGAGAAAAATCGCCTCAATGTTGATACCAGTAAACTCAAAGAACTCGGCTTACAGGGCGGGACATGGGTACGTGATGTCAAAGATATGAATATACCCGATGAAACCAAACTGGATATTGCCGATACAACATACACAATTGGCGCATTACGTGATCAACTTCTCATCGAAACTACAGGTGAATCACTCGCCTACTTCACCGATTTCCTCATGGATGCTGATACACACACCGTACTCGTTGATAGGTTACACGGTGTCACCCACATGATTTGTGAGAGCCAGTATCTCGGGGATGACCTTGACCTTGCGCGGAAAAATCATCATGTGACGGCTGTACAAGTGGCAGAGGTCGCTAAACAAGCAGAAGTTGGGGATTTGACGCTAATCCATGTATCGGAACGTTACCCATCATATCAATTAAGGCAAATGCTGAGCGAGGCACAATCCATTTTCCCCAATACACAATTTCCATCCCATTGGCGATTGGATTGATACGTGAACATACAAACTCAGGAGGTAAAATTTGGACAATAATTTCCCACCTAACTCATTACATAAAGACAGCTATGTCCTCGACTTTCATGATGAATTCAATGAAGGTCAAATCGACCTAAATAAGTGGATTCCGTACTATCTACCGCATTGGAGTTCGCGTGAGCAAGCTGCGCCACGCTATTCGTTTCAAAATGATTGCCTTGTGCTACAGATCGATGAAGATCAACAACCATGGTGTCCAGAATTTGATGGTGATGTGAAATGTTCATCTATTCAAACAGGGTTATTTGCAGGGGAGCTCGGTAGCAAGGTTGGACAGCATCGTTTTTTCAATGAAGCTTGTCGGGTTCGTGAAAAACAGACCAAACAAAAAACATATACACCCCAATATGGATATTTTGAAACGCGCATAAAAGTGAGCTTATCTGAGAATAATCTTGCGGCACTTTGGATGATTGGGTTTGAAGAAGTTCCAGAAGAATCTGGTGAAATTACTATATTTGAGATTTTTGGAGATCAGTTAAAAGGTGATACATCAGAAGTACGTTACGGTATTAAATCTCTGAACGATCCTAAACTAACAAATACATTTTATCACGATGTTTTGAAGATAGACGCGCGCGACTTCCATATTTATGCTGTTGAGTGGACGCCTACACATATTGATTTCTATGTCGATAATGTAAAACTACAAACTATTGACCAATCTCCAGACTACCCCATGCAGTTTATGCTAAATATCTATGAATTACCCTCCGATAGTGTGAACAATGGGTCGTATCCAAAGCAATTTGTTGTTGATTATGTACGAGCATATCAACCTATATCGGGTTATCAGGTTGATTAATAATCTCGGCTCTACACAAAGCTTGAACAGAGTCACATATAAGACTTTTTTGTGACTCTACAATAATCCCCAAGATATGATTTCCATCCCTCTGGCAATTGGATTAAACGCGCAAAAATTTTGTATGACTCATTGTGTAGTGCTAACGCAGAATCGCAATATTGTTTATCGTGATAAACTTTAGGTAATAAAGGAGTCTTAGGAGTTAAGATGCGAAACTGGGTTAGTATAGTTATTTTATTAATACTGGTGATCCCCCAAATTGTGGCACAAGATGAAACATCAGAGGATGCTTACCAAGAAGCGCTTAAGCGTATTGAACAAGCAAAACTTTCTGGCTCTACTACACTAGATTTGGGTAATATTGGTCTAGTGTATATTCCCCCAGAAATCGGACAGTTAACAGAATTAGAAGTTCTCAAATTATTTAATAATGACATTGTCGAATTGCCTCCAGAGGTAATGCAACTTACAAAACTGAGTCATCTCTATCTTAGTGATAATGAACTCGACATAATTCCACCAGAAATACGCAATCTTATTGGGCTACAGGAATTAACACTGAAGAGGAATAATCTAATACATCTCCCACCCGAAATCGGCAGTTTAATAAATCTAAAACGTCTAGTTTTATCTTCAAATCGCCTTGAGGATTTGCCGACTGAATTTAGTAATCTTCGACAACTTGAATTCCTGAGTTTTGGAATGAGCAACTTTGAAGAATTTCCATCAGAAGTCCTACAACTCACCAATCTGAAGCAGTTATTTATGGGAAGTCATACACTCTCATCTATTCCATCTGATATTGGAAATCTAACTCAACTAGAGTTGTTAAGTATAGGGGGAGAATTTGTAACTGTTCCACCCGAAATTGGCAACCTACATAACTTGACGGGCCTAGCACTAGGCAATCAACTTACTAGCTTACCTCCTGAAATTGGAAATCTCAGCAACTTGACGCACCTTAATTTGACAAAAAATCAACTAAGTAGCTTGCCACCTGAGTTAAGCAAACTGGAAAAACTGGAGTTCTTGTCTATCACCTTTAATCATTTTGATGCATCACTAGAAGGTGTAACAACAATTACAAGTTTACAAGAGTTGAGTCTATCTCATAATGATCTATCAACACTACCAGCTTCTATTGCTAACCTTGTGAATTTACGAGAACTAGGTGCAAGTAATTTGGGGTTAACCCAGTTGCCCCCTGAGATTGGGCAATTATCTCAGCTAGAACATCTCGATTTGTCAAAAAATATGCTTACAGAGATCCCACCAGAGATCGGTCAATTGGAGAACTTGATAACATTAAATATGCAAAATAATCAACTGACGGAATTGCCCGATGAAATTGGTGAATTACATAATTTGCACTGGTTTTCGGTTTCATATAATCAACTCACCGACTTACCAACCTCTATAGATAAAATGAGCACACTATGTGTTCTAGATCTGTACTCTAATCAAATACAGTATTTACCTACTGAACTAGGAAAGGTTGATACTTTTATTGGAGAGGATCGATGTTGGAGGGTATCTCCCAGAAGTCTCTCTGTTGGCGGAAACCCACTCATTTCGCCACCACCTGAGGTTGTAAAACAGGGAACAGTTGCAATAGTTACTTACTTACAGAATCCAATGTTATGGTATTTACGGTTGTTCGCTAACTATTTATTGGTGGGTCTTAGTTGGCTTGCTGTAACGATTACACTACTGCGGTGGTTATTGCGACGACGCAACCGCAAAATCAAGCGTGACCATATGGAAGAGAACCTACAAAATTCGAAGACCTAATATAATCAAATATCATTTTATACAAATACGACATGGGAACATGGGATGAATCGTTCAAATATTATTCTAATCATGACCGACCAGCAACGCTTTGACACAATTCAAGCGTGGGATAATGACCACATGATCACGCCCAATATGGATCGGCTCGCATCACAAGGTACATCGTTCCGTCAAGCTTATTGCCCCGGTGCGACGTGTGTTGCCTCGCGAGCGGCGACGTTTACCGGGATGTATGCACACAACACCGGAGCTTATTCGTTTTTCAATTGGTCTGAACATGAGACATGGGTGCATGACTTATCGAATCATGGCTATTTTTGTGCCAACATCGGTAAGATGCACATCATGCCAACCCACGATCAAGGTGGGTTTGATGAGCGTATTATTGTCGAAAATCCGACCACAGTCGAACAGTGGAACGGCGGACCTGACGATGATTGGGGACAATTTCTCAAAATCAACGGCTACGAACGCCCGAATCATCGTCATAGATCCGACCCCGATTGGAACACCAAATTCCAAGGTGTAGCATGGGATCTACCCGAAGAGATGCATAGTGATGTGTTTATTGGCAAGTCCGCAGTTGCGTGGGTGAATAGCTATCGTGGCGAAAAGCCCTTCTTTTTGCAAGTTGGATTTACCGGTCCACATGAACCATGGGATCCGTTGCCCCGTCATCTGGAGTTATACAAAGATAAACAGATGCCACCACCGGTCACAATGCCAAATGACTTGGACAATAAACCACCCCAACACGCAACCCATAAACACTTTCATTCACAAGTAGATCATGAATCACGCATTGACCTATCGCAAGCAACAGATGCTGATATTGAGCATATGCGCCGTCATTACTACGCCAAAATCACAACTGTTGATGAACAACTTGGGTATGTACTTGATGCTCTAGAAGAAAGCGGTCACTTGGATAATAGTCTCATTATTTTCTGTTCCGATCATGGTGAAATGCTCGGTGATCATACCTTGTCGTATAAGTGGCTGATGTACGACCCGATTGTTCATGTGCCGATGATTATAAAATCATCATCGCAAACCAGTGGAAAACAAGATATTCACGAGTTAGTGTCGCTCATGGATATTGGTCCGACTATATTAGAAGCTGCCGGAATTGAGAAACCATCGTATTTAGAAGGGCAATCGTTGTTACCGTATTTACAGTCAGGTGATATCAAAGACCGTGAATTCGTCATCTGTGAAGACAATTATCTCATCATGCTCCGTACCAAAACACACAAATTAGTCTATTACATCGGGCAGGATGAAAGCGAATTCTATGACTTAGAAGCGGACCCCAACGAATTTAATAATTTGTGGGCAGATGATAGCTATCAAGAAAGTCGTGAGGCACATGTGAGGATGTTACTGGACTTTCTTGCATCGAGTAATTATTTCACGCACGGTTATAAACGCTCACGAGACAAATCATATCAGACTCGATGGCACGGTGACGGCGATACAACCCTGCATGGACCAAGCGCGTTTATTTAAACTGTGATGGGAGCGTAGGGTTGGGTTTGCGAACCGAACCCTACAAACTGTTAGTATTCGCTTGCTTCAAACTGGATATCTTGCAGATATTTTGTTGCAACGCGCTGGCTAGCATACACAGTGACACCAATCGAGCCAATCAACGGAGTCACATAATTATTCTGTAGGGGTTGAATGACGGTCAACAGAGTCGATCCAACGTTTATAGATTGAGCTACGTGGTTTATAGTTGTCGCTATAATAGCGTGCGAAGTCATCAAATGTTTGTCCTGTATGGGATAACGTCTGCAAAATACCCGATAAAGTATAAGTTTGATTTATTTGCTTCAGATTATTAATAATGTGATTCCAAGTTTCATCTTTTTGATCACGTAAAAGCATACCTATTACAAGACAGTCACGGATAGCGTCTAATGCTAGATGTAAAGCTACTAGTAAATCGTTACGAGCAATTTTCTGCAAAGCAATAACCTGCTTAAACCAGAATTGATTGACAAAAACTTCAAAATCTACTGATGACATCGGAGACGGTTCATAGTTTACCTTTGTTTTATCTAGGTACAAGTCAATATTAGGATCATGGTTAAAGAGTGTTCGCCTTTGACGAGCTATCAGTGATTGACGGACTTTATCCTGTTCTAATGCCGATATAGTTGTTAATACCAGATCAAAACGGCGAAAATCTGTATAACAAATACGTATTGTCTTGATGAATTCGCCTGTATGTCGCTCATATGCAAAGATATCTCCCAATGTTGAGAGCCAATCCAATTCGGGGAAATAGTTGTCGAGTGCAGAGTTGTCTAAAATAATCAGAACATCAACATCACTGAATGTATCCATGTGTTTAGGAGATTGTGCGCCAGACCCGATAATAGCGACAGACAAAACCTCATCGCGATCTTTGAGTAGATCGGTGAATTGTTGGATAGCGATTGGTTGCCATTGCCCTGAGATAGGTTCGATATTAGACATCAATGTTAAACTGGATGTCTTGCAGATATTTTGTTGCAACGCGCTGGCTAGCATACACAGTGACACCAATCGAGCCAATCAACGCAGTCACATAATTATTCAGTAGGGGTTGAATATCGATTAATGGGATGACAAAAATTAGAGGTAGAAAAATCAAGATTGTAATCAATGCTGTAGCCAGACCAACGGCAATCCGATACTCCATCTCATTGTCAGGCTTGCCATAGCCATTTGTAATCCAACTCATTGCCAAGCCAGAAAATAATCCGACCGCCATCCCGAAAATTGCGCCGACGAACATGCCACAGATAAAAAATACCATCACCCCAAATCCAACCAAGAAAATGTTCCATGGGAATGATTCTGGTATGGTATTGAAGTCAATCGATACAAGGAACAAAACAACACTGATGACACCACCAAAGATTGTTCCCCAGAGTGCACCGTATTCAAGCATTCTTTTTCGGACTCGCTTGGTTGGACTGTAATTATGCATGTAGCTTTCTCCGCTTTTTATCCGCTAACTCTAAAATATCACACCTATCTTATAATCATCATAACATAGTTGATACTCTCACCGACTGAAGTCGGGAGATTCTTGTTTCTTAGACTACGTTGTAGTCTCCACAAGCGTTTTAGGTCTGCGAGTGCCCCGCGCCGACCTGCCTTAACCCTTCCAACAGAATGTTGATACTTGCATTAATGTCCCTGTCATGGGTTTCCCCGCATTCGGGGCATTGCCACATTCGAACATGCAAGGCCAATTTATCTAGCTTGTACCCACAACAATGGCAGGTTTTGCTAGATGGATACCAACGATCAATTTTGTGGAAGGTCTTACCATGTTGCTTGGCTTTTTGCTCAATCAGGGTGAGCAACATACCCATGCTGGCATCAGCGATCGATTTAGCTAGATTCCGATTTTGCATCATACCTTTGACATTTAACGTTTCGGCAAATATCGCTTGGTTTTCGCGTACAAGCCGCGTTGAATGCTGATGAGCATAGTCACCGCGCATGTTTGCGATGCGTTCATGCAATCGGGCGACATTGTATTGCTGTTTGAATTTGTTGTTTGATCCTTTTTTCTTGCGGGATAACTTACGCTGTTCGCGCTTTAGTTTTCGTTCTAATTTGCGATACGCTTTCAGTGCTGGCACTTTATGTCCATTAGATTCAACCAGCAAACTCGACACCCCCACATCAATCCCCACACTGTTTTCAAGAGTAGGTTCGATTGTTGGCGGTGTTTTTGTATCAGGAGTCTCACACACAATGCTGACATACAAACCACTCGGCCTTTGACTCACGGTCGCTGATTTGATGGTGCCTACCGTATCGCGCGATTTACGAAACTTCACCCAACCAATTTTGGGTAACCACACATAATTCTCATCCACCTTGATACTCGCAGGATAACGGAAGCTATCGGCAAAGTGAGATTTCTTTTTGAAGTTCGGACTACATTTAATCTGCCCATTTTTGCGACGTTGATATGTCCCATCAGGATTCTTTGGAATATCACCTTGTTTGAGTTTGCGAAAGAAATTCTTATAGGCTTCCCCAAGGTCTTTGAGCGACTGTTGCAACACCTGCGAGTGAATGTCTTTGAGCCAGGAATACTCGTTAGTTTTTTTGAGTTGGGTCAATAGTCTACACATCTCAGAGAATCCGATATGGCGAGATTCTTCGCGATAGGTGTCTACTGCCAACGCTAAGAAGTAGTTGTATATAAAACGCGTCGCACCACCGAATTGGCGGAGCTTATCAAGTTGGTCGTTAGTTGGTTGCAGCTTGAATTGATACGCTTTGTATGACATGCTCTGATTATACGATTTTAGCAAGATTAGACAATGTGTTTTCATCAACAGGCTAAAGCCTAAGATTTAACATATTGTTCGCTATCATCCCCCGTATGAATAACGGCGGCTTTCTCGCTTCACTTTTGTAAACTGTAACCAGAATGAAACCTATACATAATGCAAACTAAAGTAAGTGCAGTTATACTCATATGACTTGCTGTGAAGGGTAAGTTTCTAAGAAATGGGATATGTAGGATAGTTAATCAATGGAATTGTTTTTAAGTTATGTGCCGGATGAAGCTGATAATTTAGATACTGTACTCGATGTACTCGATAAAACTGGGTATTCAGTACAGTACGATTACGAGACGATTGCACAAACAAATTGGCAGACCGCTATCGTCAATCGCATGAGGCAGACCGAAGCCCTCCTCGCAGTGATTACTCCCCAAACTGTCCAATCAGAATGGTGTCATTGGACAATTACTGTTGCCAAACATCTCGATAAACCAATTGTGCCGATTATGATACGCACAGCCGAGATTCCTGTCTCGATACAGGGCAGTTTATTGCTGGATCTAAGCGATGATAACGAAACCTCATTGGCGGTTTTTCAACAAGCTCTACAAAATATGAGGCAACCTCAAGAGCGGGTAACACAGCCTGTCCCAGCCGTTAAACGTGATAAAGCTCGCGAAACAGATGAATATCGTGCTGTGGATGGCATGTTACGTGGCGGTCAACGAGACACCGAAACATCAGAATATTATGAAATTAACCGTGAGATATTCTTCCTAATTCAACCGTTAGTTGAGGATGCATCAACTGTCTATATGCCGCTACTCTCATCACAAGAAGAACTGCTTCCCACATGGCAGAAAATTTTTGATGCGCATATGTGTGTCTTTAATCTATCGACCATTGATACACAGGGATGGATTGAAGTTGGCATAGCTGTTGCGCTCAGTAAACCGTTGCTGTTGGTTGCCAGCACCGATGAAATCCTGCCGCGCGTTTTAGAACAGTACAATATTCTACGCTATCAAGCGGTGAACGACCTAGAGCCCCAGTTTGCAAAATTAAAAGATAATGGATTCTTCACAATAAAGAAGGCAAACGGATATTGTCATCTGTGCGAGGCAGTATCCTGCCCTGCATTGGAACGCCGTGTGGATAATCAAGCCTATAAAGTGATTACTGATAGTCGGATGTTATGGCAGGGATTGTTGGGGACGTTACGCAATACGATTCAAGAGATTGCAACAGCAAATCCTGCCTATTCTTCGGATCGCTCCCCGACTATTTGTGACTTGCGCGCCTCAATCATGGAAAGTAAGTTTATCCTCACACATTTGGATTATATTCAAAACCCGATCAACCTGATTTATCTGGGCTTAGCGATGGGGCATACCAAACCATGGCTGATGCTGTATCAGCGCGGGAACAATCTACCGACGATATTAGAAGCTGTCAGCAAAGTCGAAGATATAGGAATTTCTGATTTAGAAGACCAGCAGATGCGTAATATTGAGCAATTTCTACATGCTGTTTATGGGACTCGTACACACTCAAATAAACCAGATACGGCACCGCAGTTTGCATGGCAGTCATTAATGGCTAAAGCCAAAGCCCAGATGACATCGCCTCAAGAAGGGCGCACCGAGATGCTTAAAGGCAAGCTGATGATTGCGCGGATTGATGGTGATGAAATTGTGGATAAGCTGTTTTTACCAGAAGATGACCCAACGCTTGTCTTCGGGCGTGAAGGGGGCAATGTACAAGTTGACCTCGGCAGTAAATATGCGTCGCTTATGCATTTCCATATTTACGAGAGTGGTGAACGGTATTTTGTTGAAGATCTCGGCAGTCGTAATGGTACATATCATAATGGCACGTTGCTCCGTCGCAATACACCGACAGAACTTTACCTTGAAGATATGGTCATGGCAGCTGGCGCGAGTTTCCTCATTTGGGATGAACGCCCACTAACGTATGCACCACAAAAATTGGGATTCGTCAAAGGGACGGGCAGTAATTATCAAATCCGCCTAAATATCCCCCCACCAAACGGACTTGTCTCCCTGAATCAATCAATTGGCTTGCAAGTTATGTACCAAAATCATCGGGGGGCGATGAAAAAAGCGCGTTTCGAAACACAATCTTATTATCCATTCGGGCAGATTCTTAAAGCTCTTGTCGAGGGTCTGGATTTACCCAAAGGGAGCTATCAACTGCACTATCATCATCAACGTCTGACACCCGATAGTAGCCCGATGCAGATGAACTTGCGCCCCAATACCGTGCTGGAAATCACATCCGGTACGAATAAAGGGCAAAACGCGATGAATACGGTGGTGCGGGCAATAGATCATTGTGAGCGGGATTTGGTGACTGAGCAAGGCCAACGGAAATATCGCGATGGTTTCAGATATGCTGAGCTCGGCGAGCTATACAAGATTGCGTATCGAAATTTGTATAACGAAACACCCGAAACAATTGACGAGAGTTTGTTTGATCGTCTAGTGTGCCCAACATGTCAGCAACCTTTATATCCAGCGCTAAAAGTGGCGATTAAACGCCGTTAACCGTCATCAGAAAATCTGTCGTGGAACAAGCACTTCATCCACGACAGATACGCTCAAGTGGCAACTATGCGTCGAATTCTTCTTTCCCAATATCAGTATATTGTTCTACAAATGCGCCTTTAGGCGGGATAAGTTTGATGATGTCGAGTAGCACACCATTCGGATCACCTGTAATGAAGTGGCGTTGTCCCCAATCTTCATCGCGTATGTCTCGGTGAATGGGAAGCGCGTTGTCTTTACAGTGTTTGTAGAACAGATCCACATCTTCGACTTCGTAGTTGAGTAGGAGACCTTGTGCTGGTTTGTGGAATCCGTCCGGAACACTCGGATGCTCATAATCGAGCAGTGCCAGTTGTGTTCCATCATCTTCACGCAACAGGCTGATGTACCAATCCGCTTCAAAGGTAATAACATAGCCAAAGTGTTGCACATAGAAATCACGGGATTCTGCAAGTTTTTTTGTGCCAATTACAGGGTAGAATGAGTTCAATTGCATGGTTGCCTCTCCTATGGTTTATTGTGTGATTTTGAACATGTTAATTTACATACAGTCTGCATGTACGTATAATACATACACTGTGTATGTATGTCAAGAGGGTAAAATGAGTAAAAATCTAAAAGTCGAACAGGGTGAACAAACCACCCGCGAATTAATCGAGATTGCCCGTCAAATCTTTAGTGAAAAGGGCTATGCTGATACATCTACGACTGAAATTGTCAAACAAGCCGGGGTGACTCGTGGTGCGTTGTATCATCATTTTGATGGTAAAGAGGGGTTATTTCGGGCTGTGTTTGAGTCGATTCAAGAGGGCATCGGTCTAGCAATTATGACGGCTGTTGAGCAGAGCGATAACGAGTGGGAGCAACTCATTCACGGATGCCAAACATTCATCGCTGAATGCGCCAACCCACAAATTCAACGGATTGTCTTGATTGATGCACCGAGCGTCCTTGGGCGTGAGACATGGCGCCAAGTCGATGAAGCCACAACCACCCGTTTACTAGCAGAACAACTCCAAGCAATGCACGAGGCAGGCAAAATTAAGGTGCGCTCACCACAAGCCATGGCGCATCTATTGGCGGGTGCAATGAACGAAGCGGTCTTGTGGGTGGTTGAAGCTGAGGACAGCGAACAAGCACTCAAAGATGCACAGGCAGAAATTGAAGTCCTAATTGAAGGATTACGAACATAAGATGATCTATCAATTACAATGGGAGAGCATACTGTCGTTTGCCAATGCCGACGATTATGCCCACCTCAAAACATGGAAACTACCCACACCAATCGAGTATTGGACGGCGATACCTGTCGCACTAAAAGTTGGCGCACAACAGAGTGATGTGATGGGATTACACAGCATCATGGTTTGGTCGACTACAGTTCTCGATAACCTTAAACCGAGTATCGGTGATGCCATCCAAGCGTTGCCAATTCACCTTGATGCCGACATCTATTATGCGATTCATATTTTGAAGTTTTTGGATTGTCTCGATGCAGAAAAAAGCCAATTCCGACGTTTTAAAAATCGCAACATCGGCGTTGAAGCATACGTTTTAGAACAGACATGTATCGGGGATGTGCCACTATTCACAATTCCAGACGATGGTTACTCGGCGGTTTTTGTGTCGGACGCGATCAAACAAGTGATAGATCATGCAGGCTGGACCGGGGTTTCGTTTGTTGAGGTGTCCCTTAGCTGACGGATTGTACAATTTGCGTGATGATGACAGCAATCGCAACTGATAAGGCGATCAAAAACCATGCGATAAACCGTCCGGATTCTTGCACGAGGGTGGTCTCTTTTTCTTCGACATTGACCTCACCGAGCAAATCGACATAAAAATCGAGGTTCACTTTGCCCTTGGTTAGACGCGCCTGATACGCGGTGCGATCAACAACCAGCCATCCGCTGTCTTCACTATCCCAATCATCACCCAACCGCGCACGGATCGCTTCTTCGAGCCGTTGTTTGGCTTCATTTGGCTGGATCGGATCGAGTTCGTCGTCAGGATGTTGTTGTGTCAAAGTCATATAAAAACACCAAATTGTCACTGTCAGATATTCGCTTGAGTTTACCTGATGTTAGCTATCTAGTGTAGGTGTGGCACTTACTCGCATGCATTTTATAGCAGTCGTATTGAAACTCTACAAATTGCTTAACTTAGACAAGACAAGGCCTAGCGACTGTGATTGTTCGTTGATTCCATTATATTTGCCGATCTGATAAATCTGCTTACCCAAATATGATTAATTGATTCTACTTATGTTTAATATCTGTAAGATGGTTTTGTTTCTAGTGATAATCTTGTTCGAGGATGGTTATAATCACGTCTCAATTGATTGACTGAATAGAACATTTGATCTATGATAAAATCATTGTTTAATTTTTGTTACATCGGAGGGTGATGGCAAAATTATCATAACATTGATCAACATATATAAAGGCGTGACAGAGACCGGAGTCGTAACCAAATCTCTGCCACGTGATTGCTGATGAACAACATATTGTTGTACATCTCTCACCTATATATATCAGATGCGGAAACCTATAGCAAGTAGTCTGTTGGTTAGATTTCTGTTTGGATACTAATTCTATCTAATGAACTGACCTAGCGGATAACACTCAAATGAAAAGTATATGGAGAAGATAAAATGATCCAAAGTCTACGACAGGATGGATGTAAGTTATATGCTAAGGATACCAATGGTGATTGGTATGAATTCGCTGATCTTAGTCAGTGTAGTCCTGATATCATTATTCCCGGAGAAAACGGGAATCAGAAACGCTGTAATACCGCTTCATATTTTGCAGATCAATATTTTCAGGGTGTTTTCAATGAATCAATCCTTAAGTGGCAAGATTCAAATGGAGATGTTGCTGAATTTATTGATTTTGTGGCAACTGCGGCAGTAGGCATAATTGGTGCGGTAGTGGTTGTAGGAACTGCTGGGGCTTCCTTACCTGTGTGGGCAAGTGTATTTGTTGCCACGGGTACGTTGACTACAGTTGCCTCTACAGGGGCTCCATCTGTAGCTGATGTTATCACTGACAAACTAGCAAATGCAGATGTATCTTTAGCAGAAATCGAGGCTAGCGATGGATTTTGGCCCGAAGTAAAACGTCGATTGTATTGTGTTATGCCTACACATGGTAAAATAGATCGAACAGTTCTCGAACTATTTGCCCAAGAAGTTGAACAGATTCCAAATAAACTTGAGGCTGGGAAAATTCTTGGAACCATGATTCGTACTTTGGATGTGAACACAGCCAATAAAATTGCGCAATACGCAAATACCATTAACACAGGTGTATTGGCTGAATGCCAAGTCGGAGCTAACTGTGATAACCCTTGTGATCTTAGCACCAATACAAGTGGAGCATCTGTTACCCTCAAAAATGGTACGTCCAATACATGGATTATAGAAAGCCCAGCGACAGGTGACTTCCAAGTAACAGTCAGTACACCATTTACTACCCACACATGTCAAATTCAATCCGTAAACTTAACATCTGGTAGTCTTGAGAATAATAGCGGACTTCCAATTGGTAATGTCTATATCGCAGAGACAAATCGAGGAAGTCTATTAAACACATATGAAGATCTTGAAGGTAAGTGCTTTACAAATATCTTCTTAACTAGTGAACTAGCATTCCAAGTCGAAATCACACTGGTAGATTGTGGTGCAGAGTTACCTCTGCCTGCATCAGGATGTGCACTACACACTGGTGATGGTATACCAGAGATACTACTTGAGTCAGGTACATATGGCGCATACGATAATGTATATTTGCTGTTTGACGGACAATATCCAAACCTTGGCCCTGATGACTGGCACGAATACTATCTGAGTGATTCAAATGCCTGTTGTAGTCTAATCCAGTTACCAATCTCATCATCGGGCGAAGTACCACCACCAGATCCACCAGAATATGGTATTCTACCGACCGAAACCGAATACAAAGACTGTAACACAGGACAATGGATAGATCTGACAACAGGCTTACCCAAAGAAGGTGAAACGCCACTCGAATTCAACGCGATTCGCTTCAAAGGTAATTATGCGATTCAGGTGGCACTCGTTCCGGCTTTTTTTGATTGGCCATATGTGTCGGATTTTGCCGAGAGTCCAAATGGTTGGAACGCGGGTGAACTAGATGGCAATCCCACGGCAGATTACATTAGCGACAATTGGCGATATACTGACATCAATTACAACGATATATACTACGGGCGTTTTTTGTCAATATCGGTTGATTTTGCAAATCCTGTCACAATCACCGAGGTTACATTAAACTATGACTTTTATGCAGGTGGGTATGGAACGCCTAACGCCGTAATAAGAGCGTACTATCAGGGTGCGATTGTGTCTGAGCATAGGCGCGATACTGTAAATGGGACTGACCTAGTAATGCAGATGACACCCAATACACTGGTTGACCGTATCTACTTGTGGTTTAGATCAACTGTTGGTGCACCTAGTTCTGTAGAGGGTTATGCAGGTGTCATTAACATTAATGGAATTACTATATCAGGAGATGGATCATTTCCAACAGAGTTAACATGATTGTTAAGTTATAGCAATAACGAGTATAAATAGAGTACATCAAGTTCAAGCTTCTCACATTGTGAAGGGCTTGGATTTGCTTCCACGAGTTGACCGCTATAATCTTCTGGAAATCTCCAGCGCATATGATCTCGATATTTATGATATAGGGACAAAACTGGAAAATTTTGGTTATTGCCCTCGGGTATTCTATAATGCGGCTATGTGACCGACTCAAACAAAAACGACCTGTGAAAGCGGATCCATAAGCACCCAGTTAAGAAGAATCGAGACCCAAAAGTTGAAAAGTAGCTGGTCTCGATTTTCTTTTGGACTTTGTATCGAGAGTGCGGGATATTAAGCTTTCGACTCTAGCGCGAAAGTCCTATCCCTTCACTAGCTTGTCTACATCGCGGAAGACTTTATTCAGGTTAGTTTTCTGAACAAGTGCATTATACAGCCGACGACTCATATCAGCGGAATCAGAGCGACGGTATGAGATAAAGGTTTGTGGCATGGTTGTTACCAGTTGCAATAAACGACTCGTAAATTATGACACATATAAGGGAACTATGCAACGAAAACAGGCGAGTAATCCCGCCTGCGATTGTCTAAATTAACCCATCCATTTAACCGCATCTTTAGCGAAATAGGTAATAATCATATCGGCTCCGGCACGTTTGATGCTGGTGATACTTTCCAGCGCTGTCCGTTCGAGGTCGAGCCAACCGCGCTCTGCCGCCGCATGAATCATCGCAAACTCACCACTCACTTGATATGCTGAGGTCGGTAGATCATAGTGACGTCGCAAATCACTCAAAATATCGAGGTAAGGTAACGCGGGTTTCACCATCAGCATATCCGCACCTTGTTCGACATCGAGCGCAATTTCTTTGAGGGCTTCGCGTCTATTGGCGGGATCCATCTGATACTGACTCCGGTCACCAAAGCTTGGTGGACTTTCAGCTGCGTCACGGAATGGACCGTAAAACCCGCTCGAATATTTAGCGGCGTAGCTCATCACTGCTACTTGCGATTGATGATTATTATCCAATGCTTGCCGTATCGCTGCGACCATGCCATCAATCATGCCCGACGGCGCGATAATATCTGCACCTGCTTCTGCATGAACCACCGAGGCTTGTTCTAGTAATTCAAGCGTCGGGTCATTGAGGAGATAGCCTTCCGGCAATTCGGGGTTATAGTGGTCGTTATCCGGCATATTGATAATGCCACAGTGACCATGATCGGTATATTCACAGAAGCACATATCCGAGATCACAACCAGATCCGGTGCTGCTTCCTTTATCGCACGGATTGCCTGCGGGACGATGCCTTCTTTGCTAAAGTTATCGGTACCACACCAATCTTTATGTTCGGGAATACCAAATAAAATCACTGCTGGAATCCCAAGGTCGGCGATGTCTTTCGCTTCTTCGGCGAGTTTATCAACCGAGAGTTGAAATTGCCCCGGCATTGATGCGATTGGGCGTTTTTCATCCTCGCCAAAGCGCACAAATAGCGGAGCAATAAAATCATCTGGCGTGACAATTGTCTCGCGCACCATCCGGCGGATACCTGTAGATAGGCGCAAGCGACGCGGACGTATCGTTAAGGGACGGTTTTCTGTTTTTTCAGTCATGATAGGTTCATCCATAACAATCAAATTTAAGTGACACTGATAGTATCATAGGCGATTCTTATCACCCACAGGAGTTTACTCGGATTTCACCTCTGATGGGGGACGATCCAATGTGAAAAAGTCATTCAGGTGTGCATACCCACCACCCATCATACGCCCAATCGGATTATAGGCGTCTATGTCAATATAATTGCCTTCTTTATAGACACCATCTGCGAAGTGCATATACACAATCGTGCCAATCACAATATGTCCCCCACCGATACCTTCATTAATCGTCACAATCTGGTTCAGCTTGCATTCAAACGCAATCGGACTTTCGCCAACGCGGGGTGGTTTGACAATTGTCGATTCGACTGGAGTTAATCCAGCCCGTTCAAATTCATTGACTTCTGGTGGAGCTTCGACAGCCGTGATGTTCATCGCTTCGGCGGTGGCTTCATTGACAAAATTCACGACAAATTCCTCAGTCGCTTTGACGTTATTGTAGGAGTCTTTTTGTCCATCATCGCTATAACGATACCCCGGACAAAACATAACCGTCGGCGGGTTTGCACAAGCCGCTGTGAAGAAGCTATACGGCGCAAGATTGGGATTGCCGTCAGCATCAACTGTGCTAACCCATGCAATCGGGCGCGGGACAATGCTCCCTGTCATCAATTTATACATATCATGGGGGGCTAAATCTTTGGGATTGAGTTCCATTATGGGTATCCTTATGGGTCTTGTTTAGTATGCCAATATGATACCCATACATCCCATCAAATAAATCGTCTGCTAGGCAAACGTTAATTTCGCTTCTATTAGAGAAATTTTGTGGGCGAGTTGCCCCGCCCAACAGCATGTACATTAACCGCGCAAACAACCGTAACCATTACTGAACGCATCCGCGACTTGGCGCAAGGTTTGATCATATTGTTCAAACTCTTCCGGCACAGCCGATGCCACAACTAACCACCCTCGGATAGCCCGCAGATAGCCGACACGATCACCTGTATCAAATTGTGCAACCCCTGTCTGATGACAATTATTCACATTAAATGCTCGCATATTATTGACGGTTTCTTCGCTTAACCCATAAGTTTCAGCGAGTTCATCAAAACCCCGCATATCATCATTAACCATACCGGAAAAGACACCTGACCGTAAAATTTCAATGCGCCCTGAGCCACCATCATCTGGCGAAATCACAACTTCCCATGCACCGATACCAAGTTCATCGGGTTGGTAGAATTCCGTCCAACCTTCAGGGAATCCCATCAAAACCGACGATCCGAAGTAATCGTCTGGAATTTCTGCGAGGGCGAGTGTATTGCGCAGTTGCGGGTGCATATAATACGTATACGACAGCATATGATTGGTCATTGCGTTGTATAGGCTTCGGTCAGTTGAACGCAGTGTCAAATAGTAAAACCCAATATCGGGTTCATCAGCGTTACTGAATAGCGGATTATAGTCAAATAGGCGTGTATCGATGTTTTCAGGGCGTTCATAATCTTCCCCTAAATTTAAAATCTGTCGAGGACCTGCATAAAATAAATCGCCTGTGATGGTGTATTGCAAGACGATTGCAAATTCACTCACACCATCATAGAAATATGCGTCGAGTATCTCTGGCGTAACCGTTTGCGGTGCGTAAGCAATTAAGGAACGTTCATTATAGATTAGTGGTGTTTGTACCCAGCCATCTGGATAACGGAATGTCGCTTGCCCCGGTAGCAAACTTTGATTGGGTAGTAAGGTCTGGTTTGGTAGTAATTGCTCGATCTCACTCGTATCAAACTCGCGTGTGGAACATCCCCAATAGTGCAACGGATCAACATGATCTTCAAGCTGGATCGTACGTGGTACATGATTTTGTAATGTATCCGGCACAAAGCTAGGATCAATTGTCATTTGGTCGGGCGATAATTGCGCCCGTAATCGTGTTACAAACGGATACGAATTAATCAAATCAACGAGGTAAGGTTCTTCGATCACAGTCTCATTGATTTCCAGTAGATTTACGGAAGGCATCGCATATTCAGTAATGAATGCCCGTCCGTCGTGTTTATCCTGAATATCGTTCCGCGCATTTAAATAATCGGATGTCGCATCATTAAAGTCCCACGGTGTGCGTAATTGGGATGTGGTGCGGAAGCTCCCAAAATCGACTTCAGCATGGACATAATTCTCTGGCGAATAGGGTGAATTCCCAAAGATCCAGACGAGCACAGGCATATTGTCTAATGCAGCGACAGCCGTCAAACGTAACGGAATCACTGGCTTATCCGATTTATATGTCATAACTACGGGTTGAATATCACCGACATCGGCATCGTTCGAAAGCTTCATTGCAACGAAATACATACCCTCAATCACATATTCGGCGATTATCGGCTCCATCGGTTCGGTCACAATATAACCGTTGTCACGTAACCAGTCGATTAGTTCACGTGGGTTATCACTACCGATGATGGCATAGTCATAAGGTCCGAGGTTGCCTTCTTCGAGGAAACCACCGCCACCACCACCGAGTCCACCATAATTCCAGACGACGCCACGGCAATAATTAGGTGGTGGATTCATGCGCGGGTTGGTTGCATTTTGTATAACATCCAATGCCGAGGTTGGTGCGACATCCAATTCAGGAATGCTGGGTACAGGGACAACCCAACTAAAATCTTCGGCTGATCCTTCATAATCTATGCCGACAATTGCTGAGATGGTCTCGTCGTCATTCATTGTAAATATAATACGCTCTGCGCTCTGGTCGACGGGTGTGTTGGTACAGAAGAAGCCGCCACATGCCGATGTGACGTTGATCGCGAGTATGCCTAAACATAGAGCAATACTTCCTAAAATAAATTTCTTCATGCTTTTTATCTCCGTTATTTATATTTGTTTTATCCTTCACCTTTATCCACAACGTAAATAACTATCGTCCACTGTGTCTGCGATTTGCTTCAATAAATCGTTGTGTTGCTCAAACTCATCAGGGGTGGCTGATACTGTAACAATCCATCCAAATTCAACATGCATATACCCATGCCGTTCATCTGTTTGATATTCAACTACGGGGAAATCATCACAAGTCTCACGGTTGTATTCTTGAATCTGCAAGACTGTTTCATCTGATAGTTGTAAGTTGTCAATAAAATCTTGTGCAAGTGTTTGATCTTGTGAAGCTAAGAATCCTCGCCACGCATCTGTCCAAAACAAATCAACTTGAAGCGAGCTATCATCTGTTGGCTGAATGACGAGATGGCGTTCAGAAGTTACAGATGCAAACCACCCATCAGGGAATCCTATCATTAGCGGTTCAATGATGTCTTCTTCATCTGATTCATCACCATCTAAGACTAGCACACGCTGGAACTCTGGGTGTGCGTAGAATTCATAACTTCGCAGGTATTCCTCAATTGCAAGGTACAGCTGTTCGTTCTCTGCCCAATCAGTACGGGATGTAATAATTTCAAATCTTTCATCAACGTAGCCCATATAGGGAAGCAAATCTTTGTAGGCAAACCCATACCCATGAACACCAGGCTGATAATAATAATCATTGCCAATCAATACCTGAGAAACTGAATACTCATAGTTACGATGGCTTTGCCCAACATCAATTAGATGTAATAACATAGGAAATTCGGGTTCATGAAACAATGCGGCTCTGACCTGCTCTAGCGTGACAGATTGAGGTGCATACACATCTAAAATAACATCACGATCTGATGTAACCTGAGAGCGCACCCAACCTTCAGGATACCGGAGTTGGAAATCACGAATGGGTGTTATGTTTGTTAATAACTCTGAAAAATAGTCAAGATCTATATGTTGATTCGAACACTCCCAATAAGTTAACGGATCAACATAATCCACGAGGTTGACAGTACGCGGTTGTTCTGTTTGTTGTTCGGCAGGTGTGAATATTGGATCGTATAAAACAGGTAATGGGTCGACTTGTGTATAAAATCGTGTCACATACTCATATTGTTCGATGAGATTAGCAAGCGGTGTGCCCTCATGAATGGTCTCACTGTGTTCATGTAAGTCGGATGATGGCATAGCATATTCGCGCGTAAACACCAACCCATCATGATTCTCTTGAATTTGTCGGAGTGCTAACCAATAGTCAATTTGTAGATTGTGGTTATCATCTTCACTTCGTAATTCAGATGGTGCACGAAATGTCGAAAAATCAACCGGAATATTAGGATAATTACCGACCTCATAGAATTGACCAGCAAATACCCAAACGTTTAAATGTGAAAATCTTGTTTGTCCAATTGCGTTCAAGCGAAGAGGTAATATCACAGTATCTGAGGGATATGTCAGCGTAATTGTGCGAATAAATCCACCGAAAAATGTTTCAAAATCTGTTTGAATATTCACAGCGACAATATACATATCATCCGCAAAATAGTCTGCAATTGTATCCTCTATTTCCGATGTAAACGCTAGTTCATTGTCTACTAGCCATGTATTGAGCGCTGTTACATCATCTGGGGAAAATACTGTAAAATCTGCAATCTCCCCGATGACATCCGCATAACTATGTCCTATTTCGCTAGCAAAATACGGCGCACTGCCAAGATGGCAATAATTGCGTGGTGCATTGAGAAGAGGGGTTGTCGACCAATCCAGTGTTGGTAATCTTGTATCATGGAGATTAAATTCTATCGTCGGCTCTGCTGTGACAGGTATTAACCAAGTAAAGTCGCTCTCTTGACCGCTATATTCTACAGCTAATGTCATCGACACAATGTCATCATCGATTGTAAAGATCACTTTTTGGTCTTGTATAAAGACAGGTGTCTCTGTTTCTTGGCATAGAAATCCGCCACAAGCGTATGCAATGTTAGCGACATATAGCATGCTCAGACACACAAATAACAGGCACAGATATTTCATTGATGACTCCCCATAAATTGCCTTGCATTCATATATAGCATGATGCCAGTAGATGCGCAATCACATGACGATGAGACTACGCTTCTACTATGATTGGGGGACGATGCAGTTGTTGTTATTGCTTCATCAATGCTGGAACAGACTATGCAACATGAAGATAGTGTTCGAGGGCAGCACGCAATTCTTGTTGATTAATTGGGCGTTTGAGAAATGTATCACATCCGGATTCTTGAGCTTGTATCGGATCCCCTGCCGCTGATAAGGCAATAATTGGGATATTTGCGGTTGCTGGATCAGATTTGAGCTTCGCTGCTGTATCATATCCTGTCCATGTGGTCGATGGCATCCGCAAATCTGTGATCACCAAATCTGGTTCATGGATTGTCGCCATATCATAACCATCTTCACCCGTGTAAGCGATATATACATCAAATCCATATACCTCAAGTGTGGCTTGCAGAACATGGGCGTTATCGTGGTTATCATCAATAATTAAGATCGTCGGCATTGTATTGCTCCTACCTATGGTGCCTCAATGTACATTGTATTTAGAGTATATAGGATGTTTTTTGAAAGTTTTATTTAGGTTTATTTTGATATGCAGAATAGGCACTTGATCGGACTGAGGTGTATCCATTACCTCACCAATCGTTACAATTTGGTTGAGTCGATGTCACAGTCTAATTTAAATGCGCGACAAGCCACAACAGATTCTTGTACAATGATACATAATAGTCATGATTCAAGTTGAAATGAGATGCAGACAATGGTCGATTATATTATTGTCGGTGGTGGTAGTGCAGGATGTGTATTGGCGAATCGCCTCAGTGAAGATGCAGACAAGACGGTGCTTTTATTAGAAGCCGGAAAACCTGACAAAAAACTTCAGATTCATATTCCCGCCGCCTACTCACAAGCATTCAGATCCGATATTGATTGGAATTATGAGACTGCCCCCCAAACATGTCTACAGAATCGTAAATTATATTGGCCCCGCGGTAAGGTACTCGGTGGCAGTAGCTCAATCAACGCAATGATTTATATCCGTGGCCATCAGATGGATTATGACGGTTGGCAACATAAAGGAGCCATTGGGTGGGGCTGGAACGATGTCATGCCATTTTTTATGAAAGCCGAACATCAAGAACGCGGCGGGTCTGAATGGTATGGTACGGGTGGGTTACTGAATATTGCTGATCAAATTTCACCTAACGAACTGACCCAAACATTTATTCGTGCCGCGCAAAAAATGGGCATTCAAGCCACTGACGACTTTAACAAGAACAAGCAAGATGGTGTTGGACTATATCAAGTCACCCAGAAAAATGGGCGGCGCCATAGTACCGCCAGCGCCTATATTAAACCTGCCCTGCAACGCGCCAACTTAACAGTAGAAACCGAGGCACATGTGACCCGCGTGTTGTTTGAGGATTTACGGGCAGTTGGTGTCGAATATATTCAAAAAGGTCAGACAAAAACAGTTAAATGTACCGCTGAGGTTTTGTTATGCGGGGGCGCAATTAATTCGCCACAAGTATTGATGTTGTCCGGTATTGGCGACGCACAGCATCTTGCTGACCACGGAATTGATGCGCGGGTTGATCTCAAAGGTGTAGGGCAAAATTTACAGGATCATTTAATTAGCGGTGTGATTCATGAATCAACACAACCTGTCAGTCTCGCTACAGCGTCTAGTCCGCTAAATATCCTCAAATATCTATTTTTGCGGAAAGGTGCACTAACGTCTAATGTTGGTGAAGGTGGGTTATTCTGGCGCAGTAACCCTGATTTACCGAAACCCGATGTTCAATTCCACTTTGGACCGATTCATTATCTGGATCATGGTAAAACGAAGGTTGAGGGACACGGATACGCTCTCGGTGGACTGGTGTTAAATCCCCATAGCGTCGGTGAAATTAAGTTGAAATCATCTGATCCAATGACTGCTCCGCTGATTGATCCGCATTATCTTGAAGACGACCGTGATATGGAAGTATTACTCAAAGCGACTAAGCTTGCTGACGAGATAACCACCCATCCAGAATTTGATGCCTATCGTGGTAAACGCATTCGCCCCGTCGAAAAACCCAAAGATGATGACGCATGGTGTACATTTATCCGTGGATTTTCGGAGTCGTTGTATCACCCTGTTGGCACGTGCAAAATGGGTACGGATGATATGGCAGTAGTTGATCCTGATCTCCGTGTGATCGGTGTTGAAGGATTGCGCGTTGTTGATGCCTCGGTCATGCCGAGTGTCATAAGTGGCAACACCAATGCACCAACTATTATGATTGCCGAACGTGGCGCACACATCATTAAAGATGGTACATAAATCAAAAACGAGAGTCTTATTCGTCGCGTTCTCGTTTGGCAAAGACAACTAGTGCACCCAAACCCAATACGCCAAACGGTAAAATAAAACCGAGGATCAAATTCATTTGTGTGATTTGTTCTTCACTTGCAATCAGACTGGTTTCGGCGGGTCGTATATCCGCGATAGGTTGTTCAAGATTTTCAAGACGCGAATCAAATTCCGATGCCCACAAGATTGACCGGAGCATCAATGTACTATTGGAGACTTGTGCTTGATCCTCAATTGCGATGATATTATCAATCGCAACCGTATCTGTCCCAAATAGAACCAACCGTGAACCTGTTACTGTATTTTCGGCTGCTGCTGCCAGATACAGTGAGCCCGATTGTACGGCTTGTTGTGGACTCGGTGTAAATTCCGAGCGAATTACCTCAGGAATCCTAGCATTCTCTATTGTATAGGCACCTGTACTGGTTGCAATCAGTGGGGTAACAATGACATTTTCCGGTGGCGTCTCTGCAAATTGAATACTCGATGTTGGCAGTCTAAATAAGAATTGCGCCGAAAAATCACTCTCTAAGCCCATCTGCCCGATAAAGTGGTTTGGATTGATTGTATTCGGTAGGAGCAAGTCACTCGCCCCCTGATAATTCTGGATCGGATCGATTACAAAATCATTATTTAGCGCAACCCCATAATTCTCTAGCAGGTAATTGGTTAATGCAGGCTCGGTCGTTGTATTAGGGTTGCCATCACCGTTAAAGCCACCCATAACGATCAAATTACCACCATTGTCTAAATAGTCTTGCAGATAAGCCAAATCGTCTTCTGCCAGTGGGTTTGCACCACCAACGATAATCATTGTTTCTCCATCAAGATTTGGATTATTGGGTTGAATCTCTTCATTGGTGCGATAACCCGCAAGGGTGGAGGTGAACAGTGTCTCGAAGCGGAAGATGTTGCGTAAATTTTCGGTGATGAGGGTCATCCCACTACCATCGGTTGCACTAATCTGGACACCACCGGGTTCATTGACAAAATAGACCCCGAAGTTTCCAGTCAGAGCTTGGTTGGTTGCAAACCCGACAATCGCTGACTGTAGCGTTTTCGTATCAATAAATGGGATGATATTGGCATTTTCGGGTATGGGTTCGCCGGCTTCATCTAAGGGTGTGACCGCAATTTGCTGGCTAGCAATGACGCCATAATCGTCGGCAAGCAATGGCTGTTGGTCTATGTCAATAAATTCGAAACTGATTTTACCTAATGTTGTCGATTGGATGTCTTCGTATAACAAGGTGAGGCGATCTTGTAAGCCTGCTTCATCGGCTGTCAAAAATGTGACCAAACGCAAATCGGGTGTGTTGGTATTGCCAGCAATCCGTGCTAACGATTCACGGATTTCAGGGCGAACCGAAAAAGAATTGACTGTGGTTACATCAAATGTGAGGTTTAAGCTACGGAACAAAACATATAGCGCGATCAATGCAGTTAACAAGACCGCTGTCACAACGAACGCTGTCCCACCATAACGTGTCGTCCGTCCAACTAATGCGGCGCGGAGTTGTTCAGGCGCAATAATCGCCCATGTCACGATTGATAAACCAAGTATTCCGAGCCCCGCGAATCCCATAATGCCAAAACGAGGTTGGAATCCACCGATAATCATCAACGCCAGCCCAAGAACAGCCAGCCCAAGTAAATATTGTGGCTTGAGGACAGCAACCGTACGGTTGTCGTTGTTTGGTGTATCTGTCATTAATTTGCCCTCCAACGACGGGTTTCAACAAGGCGTGTTGTGATAAAAATACCTGCGATAATCAAGAGGATAAAATACATCAAATCATGCGCCCGAAAAACCCCTTCAAGCAATGTATCGTGATAATGCGCTTGTAAGCCTAACTCGCGGATGAATTCGCCTGCACCTGTCGTAATATCCTGACCACTTGCCCAGACTGCCACGCTATCCGCTAATAAAAGTAAAATAATCGTCATCGCACTGAGGAATGCTGCGACAACTTGGTCATCGGTGATAGCTGACCAGATCATCGAAATTGCTAACAATGCGCCACCAAATAACCACGCCCCGATATATGCCGACGCGATCAATCCACTATCAATGGGTGTGATGCTGTTAATCACGAATGTGTGCACAAGTGTCAGTAGGAGCATAATCGTATAGAACGTCCACACAGACAAAAACTTGCCGATGATAAAACGTGACTCACTAATTGGTAATGTCATCAGGACTTCAAGTGTGCCCTCGCGTGACTCTTCAGCGAGTAAGCGCATCGTCAATAATGGCGCGATTAAGAAAAGCAGGAACATCAAGGATGACATCGACCCACTCAGCACGTCACCTGCGGTGAGCGCAATTTGTTGTACATCGCCTGCGACTTCGGTGTTATACACACTGATGTTTGCTACGTTCGAACTGACAATCACACCATAGGCAAACAAAAATCCGAACATAATCGCATAAGCTGTGATGGATTGAAAATAGAGTGCAAGTTCGCGTTTATATACTGCCCAAATCGGTCGCATGCCGTATCCTACGAGTTCAATTTATAAAACGAATGACTAAATTGTTCTTACCAATTGACGAGATTTGCCTCGCGCCTACAAAATTTACGCAATTGGTTGTAGGGACAACGCTTACGTTGTCCGCCAACATTAAACCAAGGTCTTTTTCATTATACACAACAATAAACCCAAATTCGCACCATGCTACCCACGACGCAACGCAATATCACGCCAGAAATCTGCAACTTCGGTGATGAGATCACCCTCAGCTTTATAAGTTGCATCAAATTCGTAGATATTTTCCATATCGCGGATTTTCCACTCACGCACCAACTCACCGACTGCGGCGGAACGTTCGGATGGGTTGTGATAACGCGCACCGAGTGTCAGATGAATACGCTTAAGAATAGAATCTAGCGATGCGACCAGACAAACAACTGGACCAGTACGTTGCATATCCTGTAGAAGACCGCTGTTGAGCAAGGTGCTACCACTTACCCGAATCAGCGTGTTACGATATAACGCAACCTCATCCATGATTTCTGCTTCGACTGTCTTCAAGCGACGTTCACCATACGTTGAGCGAATCGTGTCGATTTGTTCACCAAAACGATCTTCAATCTGACGCTCCACATCAACCATACGCAAGCCTAAACGATCTGCCAATTGGCGCGAGATACGCGGGCGATTCGGTTCAATATAGCCTGTGATAATCAGATTGAGATCGGTAAGGAGGGGTAACTCACTTGCCATCTTTGCGCCAACCGGGGAACCATTCGTCTAGAATATGCGGGAGTTCGTCAAATGAATTGAGTGCACCATCAGGTACAATCAGACCGCTAATCATTTTTTGAGTTGTTTTTTTCACGCGAAGGATTGCTCGCATCCCAGCCCCTTGTGCACCAGCAATGTCTGCTACTGGATTGTCGCCAATGAAGATCGTTTCTTCTGGTGATGTGCCCATAATATCGAGGGCATATTCAAAAATCTTTGGATGTGGCTTAAGGTATCCTGCATCTGCCGCCGAAATCCGGCATAGATCAAAGTAATCAATTAACTCGTGACTGATCAATTCGGCATCACGCATTGCCATCGGTTGTGACGCATTCGTGACGATACCAATTTTGATGTCATTTGCTAATAATGTTTCTAGCATAGCCGGAACATCTAGGAAAACCACTGTACCCTCAATCACACCCCAATCATAAGCTTTTAAGATAGCTTCGCGGTCAAGCTCATCTTTAGGGACACCCAATTCACCAAGCGTTGTATATAACACATTGGGCATATTGGGGGCGCGTAAGGTGCTACGTCCCTCTGCCCACGCCGATTTTGTATTTTCCATGTATTGGGTGACAAGGGTTTCGATTGGTACATCAAATGGGGGTTGATGCTCATTGATGTAGGCATGAACACCGGAAAGGCGCTCGGTCTCAACCTCACGCCAATCCAAATTGACACCACTCCAATCAATCAGGGTGTCATCAAAGTCAAATAGGATGCCTTTAAGCTCGGGCATACACGAATTAGCCCCCTGAAGCGCGTTTTTCAGCACGGGCTTTCTTACGCGCTAATGCACGTTGGCGGCGTTCTTCTTTCTTAGCTTCGTCTTCGTTCCATGGTGCAGGTCCATCAGATGCTGGGGGAGCTGCTGGTTTAGCCGCTGCTGGTTTTTCTTCAGCCGCTGGCTTAGCTGCTGGTTTTTCTTCAGCTTTGGTTTCTTCAGGTAATTCGGCAATTGGCTGACCACTCTTAAGGGCTTCAATTGCTTCGGCGGCTTTGTCTTCGTATTCTCTGTAGAATTCTGTGACGTCAGTTGCTTCTGCCATGCGCCACATGAGTAAGGTCGCATCCAAACCACTGGTTGCATCAGTATGTTGTGGTTGCCAACCGTATTTTTCTTTGATTGTTGTTGTATCGAGTACAACTTCGCGTTTGAGCAATTTATCACGCATGGTTTCGCCACGTAAACGTACCATAAATCCAGCCGATGCAAAGTTAACGGTCTGGAAACCGAGGACTTCACCAAGTTGTGTTGCAAAGTCGTTAGGGCTTTGCGGGGTATCATCAGCGACATTGATGATCTCTGCTAGTGTATCACCATCGGATTCTGCTTCGACAAGTGCGACAATCGCTTCGGCAAGGTCGTCTTCATGTATCCATGAAGCATTGTGCGTGCCTTTATAAATCGCTTCTGTATTACGGAGCAAATCAGCCACCATCTCGGTGCTATAGTTATTGCCACCGTAGATATACCCTGCACGCACGACATATCCGTCGATGCCACCGTCAAGAACAGCTGCTTCTGCTTCTTGCATGGCGGTATATTCTGAGCCTTCAGCATCTTGCATAAAACCGAAACTGATCGAAACAATTTTGTCGACTTCGTTTTTACCTGCTGCTTGAACGACTGTATTGGTAATCTCGGGAAGCCATTCGACGTGACCAGCAAAATCAAAATCAGATTGTGGAACACCGCCAAATGTCTGTGGCGCAGCATGAACAACAATGTCGACATCTGCCATTCGCAAGACGCTTAAAATTTCGCCTTCGCGGCTTAAGTTTGGGTACACGGGTAATGCACCAGCACGGCGGATAGCGAGTGCGCCATCAGCATCGCTTGCTTGTGCAATCACACTATGACCATTACGTAATAGGGCTTTGACAGTCGCCAAGCCAACACTTTCAGAACCACCTGTAACAAATATATTGAAGGTTTTTTTCTCGTCTGCCATCACTCGTATCTCTCTCAGCGATAATAATAATGTGGATTATGCCACAAAACCCGACCCATTGGCACACCTCATTCTATTAGATTAAGATGAAGAACCATAAATCGGTAAGATTTGTTAGTCTATACCTCAAATAGTAGGTCAGGGTTTACAGCTTTTTGGTTTAACCATTGGCCATCAATTGTTTCATCTCGTCCCATGCGGACTTCAAAATGTAAATGAGGTGCCGATGAACATCCGTGATTGCCCGATAGCCCTAATCGTTGCCCTTGATTAACAACCTCACCTAAGCGTACATGTACTTCGGCAAAGTGTGCATAGAGAATATAGACAAAACCATCTGTCAAAAAATTATCATCCATATGTTCGCGTAATGTCGGTGGCATGAGGGCATAATCATGGCGTATAGTTACAAAATTACCATAGCCATAACCCCATGCCGGATCCTTAAGAATATTGCCGAAGCAAGGGAAGATGTTGGGTCTAGACCGTCCTTCGCAATTTGTACATTCACCGACACGCACTACTAATCCTTGCGATACAGCCGTTATGGGTGTATTCATTGCGGTGTTCAGGTCGTAAGCAGGGTGTCTACTATGATACCCTTGATTAATACGCACATCTGCCGGAAGAGGGAATCGTTCAGTAGGTGTTTCTATGATCGGATCAGGTGGTGTCAAATCATCTTCTGTGATGAAGCTATGTACGAGACAGTCCTCTGTAATAATCACAACATCACCACGAACCCAACCCGCACCTGCTGGTGTTGTAATTGTATACCAACGATGCCCATCGGGGTCTTTTTCTGATGCGCCCTGTAATTTAAAAAATGTGCCACCAACAGTCCGTGCGATTACACCAAAATCTAAGCGTGGTCCCCCTCGGACACTAACTATACCGAGATGAGGTCGAATTTGAATATTGCACGAGATATTGAGTGATTGCGCCGAAATATCTATGTCTGCTTCGGCATCGGTTGAGGGTCCATACAATGGTAAGCTGTCTAAATCTTGTGTTGATGGAATCTCGATATTGAACAAGACACAACTGTCTACGTGTGGTTCATCTGTTTGGGGTGGTGATTGCGCTGGTGGTGTCGTAGTCGGTGTGCTACCCCCAAACAGTGATTGGATTAGTTTGACGAGTGTTTGTATAAAATTCCCCATATAATTCCCTTTCGCGACACATCATGTGACAATCGTTTGGTTAATCATCGTCTCGATCTCTGCCCCTGTCTCGATCTCTATCATCATCGTCATCGTCGTCATCACGTACATCCGGTTTATCGGGCGGCGCTTTGATGAAGAATTCTTCTAATTCCAGTTCGGTGAGGTCACGTACACGCAACAACTCGCCTCGATTTATCAATTCGCCAAAGTTCATGACCCACACCCCATCACGGCTGACAATCTCACGGCTATCAGGTGTCCAGACGGGATGCATCACTTGACCGAATGACTGTACCGTATAATTCGTCCTAAATGATTGACGGATGGTATCTGCTTTTAAATCATATACACGATAAATAGGTGGTGTAATGTTATCATCTAACGACAATAATAATTCGCTATTTGGGCTCCATTGATATTGTGAGAAATTGAGGTTTATCAACAGCTCACCCGCATCCATATCAAATAATTGTGTCCGCCCTGCGAGGAATCCAGCAAGTACGGCTTTTGTTTCATCTGGACTCCAGATGATGTCTGTCCAGTCTTCGTTTAATGTTGGCAACGTCCAAGCAATTTCACCCGTATCTGCTGCTATCAGATGGATTTGGTTATCGTCAGTAAAAACAAGGATTTGATCGCCAGAAGGGGATGCCCCCAAAATACCGACATTTTCAATCCGATATTGTTCGTCGCCGTTGCTTGTATCATATGCGACAAGGTCTGTAGCTCGTTCTGTTAAGCTATCAACCAGCACGACGATTAAATTGTCATCAGCAACCCATTGGAAATCATAATATATGCCACTCAATGGGATGGATAATGCGACCTCACCTGCAGGGTAGTTTATGATATTAGCAGTGTTATCGGTTGTGTTTTGGTCGACAAATTGCGTGTAATCACGATTCCACTCGGACAATGCTGGAATGAACTCATCCGACGAGAAAATAACCTCACCTGTCTCAATATCGATGATTGTCATTTGATCGGTTTTATCACTGATGAGATTACGGGAATCGGGTACCCATGACAACGTACCAAATCCGCTAACTGTGTCGTAACTAGTAACAAGTTCACCCGTCTCAGCATCAAATACCATCACACCATCTAGGCATTCGGCACATGTGCCACCACGTTGTGTCACCACAATCCGGCGTTCATTCGGGCTCCAAACTGCGTCGTAAACAGGTGCGGGAGTATCGAGCGTCAACAGAAGTTGTCCACTGTGGGTATCCCAAATATAGGCGTTATTGCCTGATTCGTCTGAATCACCTACACCCGACCATGTGACTAAGCGGTCACGGTTTTTATTGTATGCTTCACCTGCAATTTGAATCTCACCAGGATTGCGTAAGGTTGTTGACCAACCTACAACATCCCACACATTAAAGCGTGTGCGTGTATGGGTCGTGACCAGTAAATGATCGCGCAGAACAGTTATACCATCGACAAATTGCGTGTGACCGAGTGTATGTTGGGATAACCCACTGGCGACATCATACAACACAAAGAAATCGCCCTGATTTACAATAATATGCTGACCGCTATCGTCAAAGTGGACATCAAATACCGTGTCGCGATCCATATCAATGAGGGTGCGTGATTGTCCGGTGGCAATATCCCATAATTCAATGATGACATGATCAACAAAATTCAGGGAGTATACCAATAGTAAGCGCTCGTTAGGATTGAGTGCATCGCCCCCAATACCATTTTCAATCCAACCGTCATAATCAAAGGTATGTAGTAAAATACCGTTATCAGTTCCCCATACATAATAGGCAGTTTCACAATCCACGCAGGTGCGGTTATCAACTGTCCGTGTGATCATATATTGTCCATCTTGCGCCATCGTGACAAATTCAACCTGATTGCGGTCATGTATAGTCGAAAATAAGAATGCTCCCGTCACCGACGAATACACATCAAATTCGTTGCAGGCATCACAAATTTTGGTTGTATCGGCAACATCAAACACAATAAAATCGCCATCAACCTGATAATCACCCGTTGCAGAAATACTATAGAGGATGTCACCTGTACTCAGGTCTTGCGAAATAACCGCATCATTGAATTGCCCAATCACACGGCTATCATCATCACGCCAGAAAATACTGTTATTTTGCTCGGTGGCATCAAATGCGAGGAGTAACTCGCCTGTTGCTACATCATATACTTCTGCGGATTGTTGGAACCCCTCATTTGAAATAATGCTAAGATATTGTTGATCCTGTGAGACATGTACCTCGGCGACATTAACGGTCGTTGGCACACTCGCAATTTGTTCCCCGGTATCGGTCTGATAAACATTGATCTGTCTCTCACAATTGACTTCATTGTCTATACATACTGTGACATTCTGCTCAAGCGTTACGAAATGGTCTGCACCCGCCTCCCACATCCATAAGACAGCTTTGTCGTATGGGAGCTCATAGAGCATGCTCGAATCAGCCGTCGACCATAATCGAATAGTCGATTCTGGTATATCGCGATCAAATTCAAGTGTGAGCAGTTGCTCTTGTTCTTGATACCAGATCACTGTGGCAATCGCGGCGGTATGTGGCAAATATGTGACTTGCTCCTGTGTCACAATATCCCAAATTTCCACCCGCTGACTACAATCTTGATCCGGTAAACATGTCACAAAGTCTGCTGTATCGGTGATAATCAAAGTTTGTGGCAGCGTATCATGATTGATTGTACGCTTGATTCCCTGTGGGAACGCCAACTGTAATACCTGTTGAATCGGCTGATGCAATACTGCATGAACGGCTTGATAAGCACTATCACTGGTGATGCCTGCCCCGTGGAATTTTAGGGCTTCTAATCCCAATAACAACGCACGTTGATACAATCCTAACTCGGCTTGTTGTTGTGCTAGATCACCATGAAATAATGCCTGTGATTGACGCGCATCTTGTAAATTACGTTCGGATTCATCTTGAGCCTGTTTAGCAATGGCTTCGTTTGCTTCGGCATTAGCTTGAGCCGTTTGCGCAATATCAGCACTTTCCTCGGCATTGGCTTGAGCGGTTTGGGCGACATCAGCGCTATCTTCGGCATTTGCTTGTGCCGTGAGAGCGATGTCTGCATTTGTACTGGCTTCAAAAAACAGGAATGTCGATAACACGGTCAATAATATCGACACAACCAACGCGGTAGAAATCCCGCTGAATAGAAGGCGTTGCTGGCGTTTGCGAAAATTGACACTCGCTGAGATATATGCTTGATGTAAATCAGTTGGGATCGGCTCTTTACCAGCAGCTTGACGTAACCATGCTTGCGCAATTTCAATTTCTTCACCATTCAGCAAAAAGCTCTGATGACGGTTACCTCCATCCCATTCGATTGCCCGTAGCAAAAAGCGTTTATGTTGCTTGACGTGTTCAAGGTCGGTGTGCATCACTTCCAGTATTTTAGGGAACGCTTCTTCGTACGTGTTTTGTTGCCCTGCGTGTGGCGTGAAGTAAATCCAGTTGATGTGCCCGATACTGCTTGGGATTTCATGGTCATCGAACTTGTGCAGGACAACTGGGATGATTTTTTTATTGAGCTCAACCGCATAGGCAAGTTCTAAATCAACACAATAGGAGGATTCCAGATAATCAGGTGACAACACGGCAATGAAGGTATCTGCACCTTCTAGCCCCCGTTTAATTTCATCTGCAAAGCCAACCACACCGGGCGGGATGTCTTCCCAATCAACCCAAACTTCTTTGCCTTCTTTTTGCAAATCTTCTACAAGTCGTTTAACAAACTCGACATCAAGCCGTCGATAGGAGACAAAGACATCACTAAATTCACTGACTGGCATAAATTACTCCATAAGGAAAATCACATACTTGTATTGTATGGCAATTACGGAGATAAGACCATTTATTCTGTTGCTTCTTCAATCACTAATACCGCATCAAATATCGGGATGGACTGTCCCACATCACCAATTTCAACGGATTGCTGGTCGAGTTTTGCGTACCGTAATTGGAATCCATCAGCCGTCACAGCTTTGCTCGTCACAAATAAATAGAGATCGTCTGTAATAAATTGTGGGCTGTAAGCAATTTCATTGGTTAACGGGACGGGTTCTTGCCCGCTTTCACCAATCAGGACATTGCCGGGGGTATCGGCTGTATAGATAAACCGGTTGCTATTCGGCATCCAACGGGGCAGTTCGATTGTGCCAGCTTCTCCAGTCAGGTAATCACTGGGGTTATCTCCATTTGCCGATGCAACCACAAGTGTGAAGGTATTGCTGTCTGGAATTCGACGCATATACAGCATCTGTTCACCAGAATCTGACCATATCGGCAAACCAAAAAAGCTCGCGCCGACACTACCCAATAAATTTCGATCGGATGGCGTATCAATTGGGAGTTGCCATAGACGTGTCGGTGGCACCGTGGACTCAGTTTCACTGTAAATCAAGTCACTATCAGGGATGGCGACCAGCACCGATGAACTATCCGGTGTCCAATGTAAACGTGGATGGAATGGCACTTCTGCACCACTGGCAACCCCGATATAAAACAGCAAATTGATTGCATCATCTAAAGCAGACGGATCAATCACACTAACACGTGCATCTTGTCGCCCATACGTACCCGCAGAAGCCGTCGCAATTTTTTCACCGTCTGGGCTAATGACGAATCGTCCGCCTTCACCATTAGGCAAAATGAGTGAGACTTCGCGGGTGCGTACATTGATGCGATACAAATTATCATTCCAGCGCGTGGTCATCCCCGACCCGCTGAGTGTATTTGCGTAGAGGGTGCTGTCATCAAACCATTGAACATCGCCAACTTGTGCCTGACCACTCACAAATCCGCGTGGTGTGCCCTCGCCCATGACCATCATTTCGGCATTACCTGCACGATCTACAATCCATAATGTATCCGCCCGTCCTGCAGGCCCTCGTGTAAACGCGATGCGTTCACCATCAGGCGATACAAACGGACGGATTACACCACCTACCGCAACCCGACGTGGCAGGTCATCTCCCTGTGACCAAACAATCAGGTTACCACTGTCCACCCATGCCACGACCAATCGCTCAACGGGGGCAAGTTGGGATACAGGGCGGGTGTCAATGCCGTTACAAGCAGTTAACAAGAGCAATATTATACAGACAAAAATGCAACGAATTCTTAGCATCGTGATTTCACTTGTGCTTAATCGGATGAGTTAAAGATATTTCCCATTATATAATCTCCGAATAATTGTGCACGTAGCATATTACCCTCAACGACCATATGCCGTCCATCACGCCAATATTTACGTGTGTCGGGCATTTCTGCTTTGAAGTCATAAAAATAGATGTCGTGCTCTTCACTTAGTTGACGTTTCACTTCATTATGTTGTCTGTGCATCAAGATGAATTCTTCAGATGCTACACAGGGCTCTTCTGGGAACTCGTTTGACCATGCCCATGTCGCAAACATGACCTCTATATCATTGGCGTGCGCGATACCAATAATGGAGCGTAAGTTGCTTTCAAAAAATGTCGGTGGATTTTGTTCAATAATATCCATCGCTTTCATATTACGAAAGATGCCTTGTGGATATGATCCATGACGTATTTGTTGGGTAAACAACTCGTATACGGAAGATTCAGTGACAGGTCGCCATGTCCAATTCAGCGAGTTGTGTGGTGTAAACACACCCGTTTGAATACCGATAATTCGCGCGATTGTACTGTACTCTAGTATATTGGGCATGATAGTACTCGGCAGAACTGGCTCAATGAATCCGCTATTGTCACGGACATAATCTTCAACAGGATAAATCAACCGTGCACGGGCATCATTGGTTGCATGATAGACGATAATCAAATCTGGGTCTAAGTCCAACACACGCAATTGAAAGTTCAACAGCGTTTCATAAGATGTATAACCACTCACACCTGCATTGACGACTTCAACATTTGGGTACCCGTTCTCATTGAGGTACTGTTGGAGTAAGAAAGGATATGACCCTTCTGGTGTCCGTGACCCTGTACTATAGGTCGTTGAACCACCCAAAGCCACAATCCGATAAGTTTCATCCGGTTTAGGTACGGTTACCTCTGGACCGCGAAATCCATAAGAATTGTGATAATTCCCCCGCTCGTTGCGAAAATTAGCAACCGGAGCATAACCGATATAATTTTGTGCGACAAATGTTGAACCGCCACGGGTGGTATCTGTTCCAAAAATATCAATACCATAGCGGTCTTCTAACTGCTGCGCTGATGCTAATCTTTTAAATGTATCCTCATCTGTAATATTCCAGAGGTAAAAATTTGCAACCCCTTCAACCAAGAGCAGCGAGACTAAGATTGAGATTGAGATGAGAAATAACCGTGATAGAATCTTATCCATGCTGGTTCCTCCCTAAAGAACCACAGATTAAATAGGTGACACAATTTTTGACTGAGAAGATGTCAGCCAACAGATGTAATTATCATATATAAGAGCGGGTAAATCTATGTTCGATACCATGCAATCTGCCATGACTTATATTTTTAAAACCCGTCGTCGTTTGGATGTTGCACCACGCGGACTAGATGAAAATACCCGTGATGTATCGTTCACCCGCAAAATTTTGACCCGTGAGAATTTATTAGCTGGCTCGCGCGAATATGTCGTGATTACAGGCAGCCGCGGTAAAGGATCTGTCACGGGGATGATGGCTAAAATGTTGGAATCGCTAGGGCATACCGTGGGTATGATGACGAGTCCGCATCTCATCCACTGGAACGAGCGGATTCGGGTGAATGGGCGTATGATACCGACCGACGACTTCCTGCGAATATTATCCGAGCTACAACCGACAATTGATGCCGTTACCGATCAGTTAAATGATGACCAGTACCTCAGTCCACAGGGTATCTTTTTAACGATTGCATTGCGTTGGTTCGATGAACGAGATGTCAATGTCGCCGTGCTCGAAGTCGGACGTGGCGGACGGTTCGATGACATTGCAGTGGTTCCGAATAAGTTAGCGGTGTTTACGCCACTGATGTTAGAGCATACTAGTTTGTTGGGGGATAGTTTAGAGCGCATCGCATGGCATAAGGCAGGGATTATCTCGCATAGTGGGCAAGCTGTCAGTGTACCGCAAGCTCCCGAAGTTGGGCGAGTTTTTGACAAAGAAGCACTCGACCGCGATGCGACGTTTACATGGCTTGCTAAACGCGATATGGCACAATTGGTTGAGAATCGCCCCGACGGACAACTCATTCGTTATAATCGCTATGGCGAGTTGTTTATGCCACTCCTCGGACACTATCAAATCGAAAATGCCACCTTAGCGATTCAAGCGGTTGGTATGGTTCACGCACGCTTACGGGGCATCGCACACAACACACCAGAATATGTAAACGCAATCCGTGACGGACTCGCCAACGTAAAGTGGCTAGGGCGCAGTCAACAATTATCCGAAAAACCGCTGATTTATGTCGATGGTGCGATTACTGTCGCCTCGGCGCAATCCTTCTTAGCCGGTGTCAAACCACATCTGCGCGGACCGATTGTATCCATTGTCGGCGTGCCAGTTGATCGCGATTACACAGGTGTGTACGGTGTTATGGCGGAGGTCAGCGAGAAACTCATCATCACCGAGACTGACATCAACCCCAACACAAAATTCCCCGATAAAGACGATGCGATAACCGCTGCAAATGCCGTCTGTGAGGATGTCGTGTACACCGAAAAATTACCACAAGCTCTAGAAATTGCCCGTAAAACTGTCGGAACAGATGGCACAATTTTATTAGCTGTATCCCTTATGCTAGTCGGCGAATGCATGCTCATCTGGGAGATTGATACCGCCCAGATTTAGGGTACATATTTTGAATCACAAACGAGAGTCGAATACATATCATCGGCGATGGGTATCCCGACTATCGCGATTCCATTGACTTAATTTTGGGTTTTCGTTACTCATCTTATCAATTATCAAAGCCTATTTGATTTCACTAAAAGTGGTGACAGGCACCAAAATAAATCGTCTAACAGTCGTAGCCCATCATCTAACTTAACGTGCTAATCTAAAATGAGTACGTCAAATTATATGGATTAAACTCATGCGAAAAATGTTGCTCATCATCTGGCTACTGTTATTATCTTATCCCGGCTTAACTCAAGATGAGATACAAACCCCATATGAGATTGCCTTGAAACATATTCTTCAAGCGGAAATTTCGGGGGCGACGGAATTAAATTTACTTGGATTGGAATTAGAACAGCTACCCCCTGAAATCGGCAATCTCACCACCCTGCAAAAATTAAACTTAACGAGTAATCAATTAACGAGCCTGCCACCCGAAATCGGTAATCTTTCTAACCTACAGGTACTAGCTGCGCCGCAAAATCAATTAACAAGCTTGCCACCCGAAATTGGTGACCTCACCAACCTGCGGACACTATCATTACCTTATTCTTCATTAACGAGCCTACCACCAGAAATTGGTAATCTCACTAATCTACAAGTGTTATATCTAGAGGGTAATCGGTTAACAAGTCTACCACCAGAAATTGGCAATCTCACTAATCTACAGCAGTTATATCTAGATGGTAATGAATTGATAAGCCTACCACCAGAAATCAGCAACCTTAACAGGCTACAGACCTTATCCCTAAATAACGCTCAGTTTACGAGTCTGCCGCCCGAAATTGGTGGAATTACCAACTTACAGGAACTATTTCTGAATGATACTCAGTTATCAAGTCTATCACCTGAAATCGCCAACCTCACTAACTTGCAAGCACTATCCATGTTTTTTGCTCAGTTAACAAGTTTGCCACCAGAAATTGGCAATCTCACCAACCTACAGCAACTGCATTTAAGTGGCAATGAATTGATAAATCTACCACCCGAAATTGGCAATCTCACCAACCTAGACGTCCTGTCTCTAGGGTATAACCAACTAACAAGTCTACCACCCGAAATTGGCAATCTCACCAACCTAGACGCCCTGTCTCTAAATGACAACCAACTAACAAGTCTACCACCCGAAATTGGCAATCTCACCAACCTGCAAGAACTATATATTAGAGAAAATCAATTAACGAGACTACCACCAGAAATTGGTAATCTCACTAACCTAGAGGCACTATCAGCGGATAACAATGAGTTAACAAGTTTGCCATCCCAAATTGGTAATCTCACCAACCTACAATTGCTAGGTCTGAATAAAAATCAGTTAGCAAGTTTACCATCTGAAATTGGCAATCTCATCAACTTAAAGGCAATAACACTGAGTAGCAATCAGTTAACAAGTCTGCCACCCGAAATTGGCAATCTCACCAATCTAGAGGTACTGAGTCTGGATGACAATGAATCAATTAGTTTGCCATTTGAAATCGGCAACCTCACCAACCTACGCCAGCTAAATCTCTATACCACTCAGTTGGAGGGTATACCTTATCAAGTCGTCAACAAAGGGACACCAGCCATATTAGATTATCTACGCAATCAAGCGGAGTGGCATTTTCGACATTTAGCACTCAATAGCTTAATAGGAGTCAGCATGTTGATTGTACTGATATTAGGACTACGTTGGCGAGCACATCACAGGCACTCTAAATCGAAGCGTAAAAATGATGCATTTTAGTGCATATTTGGAATCATGCTGACATTCCCAAAGTATAGAATTGGAGAATTCAATAAGCCCTAGAAATCGCCCGTGAAACGGTCGGAACAGATAGCACAATTTTATTGTCTGTGTCCCTCATGTTAGTCGGTGAATGCATGCTAATCTGGGAGATTGATACCGCCCAGATTTAATGTGTTTCTCTATAATTTTGTTAGACACAAAACGAGAGATATATACCTCTCGTTCTCAGATAATCTGTATCTATCATGTCCTAGTGTTGGAATAAACCATTGGACTGTCCATGCATCACATAAGTAATACCCTCTGACCCATTGGTTGTGACAGCTTGAAAAATTAAATCAAAGCGTTGATTACCATCTACATCTCCAACTTGAATGTGGTAATTCTCAAATGCACTTACATTAATTTGTTGCGTTTGTGCATCATTAAATGTGCCATCTTCATTGCCGAGAAAAACAGTGACTAATGCATTACTATCTTCAATCGCAAAAATTAGATCATCTCTGTTGTCACCATTAACATCTTCCACAAAAACTTGCCCACCAACCGTTCCCTGCCACCTCGAATCATCAATTTGGATGTGATTAAAACCGCTATCTGCGTCAAATGAGACACTTGTCAACAGGGTTTGCGTTTCTTGCCGCCCATAAATAGAAATGAGATCATCCTTACCATCCCCATTGATGTCACCTACTTCTGAGAAATTGACATTCGCATCAGTAGTGGTCTCGTACAAGTGTAGCTCTGTACGTGTGTAGGAAATCTGAATAAAAAGGAAGGCAATCAAAACTGGCGTCAACAAAGAAATATATCGTTTCATAGCATAATCCTCCGCTCGAAAATTATTGGTCAAAATATATATATTGAACTTCATATGTCAAAGACATACTCAAACCATAGTCTTTTTATTCCAATTTGTTACCCACTAGGCAGAGGGGGTATGGGAGGGAAAAAGGGGAGGGGATTTTAGAAATCCACCGAATTTAAGTGGTCAATACATGATATAAGCTGTATCTTTTAATATATAAAGCTCAATCTTGACGCAAAAATAAGCAAACATAACGATTCTCATTGTCAAGTTTGTACAAACATGATTTTGTATAGTGTTACGGATATTATCTATGGACAATTTTCTACCTAATAACACTCCTTACGAGCCTTTAACTAGGCGAGAAAAGGAAATATTGAGTTTAGTTGTGAGCGGTATCACTAATCGCGAAATTGCAGAAGAGTTATTTATTGCACATAGTACTGTTCGTTGGTTTCTTCGTCAGATTTATTCGAAATTAGGAGCAAAAGACCGAGTTGAAGCGATTAAGATTGCTAAGCAAATGGATTTGGGTTTTTCGAGTATTAAACATAATCTTCCGCTCCAAATCAGCCCATTTATTGGACGTGAACAAGAATTGACTGATTTAGATAATTTACTAAATCAACATAAAGTAAGGCTACTGACAATTTTTGCACCGGGGGGTATGGGTAAAACCCAACTGGCACTTGAGGCTGCCCGAAGACAAGTGAGTAAATATGCAGATGGCGTCTATTTTATTTCTCTTGCACCATTGCGTGATGCCTCACAGATTGTTGGTGCAATCGCAGATACATTGAAACTACAGATTATTGCTGGTCGTGAACCGAAAGAACAATTATTAAATTACTTGAGTCATAAACAAATTTTACTGATATTGGATAATTTTGAGCACTTATTAGAGGGGGTATCTCTAGTTAATGATTTATTGCAAGTTGCTCCTAAGGTTAGCTTGATAGTTACTTCGCGTCAGAAATTAGCATTGAGTAATGAAAGAGTTTATCCGATTCGTGGTATGTTGTTCCCAGAGTCAATGACAGTTGATGATCTTGGTAAATACGACGCAATTGAACTGTTTCTACAAAGTGCAATGTCTGCAAACGCCTTGTTTCAACCTACTTCTGACGATATGGAGTCATTAGTCCGCATTTGTCAAATGATAGAAGGAATGCCTCTGGCGATTAAATTAATCGCGACATGGGTAGATGTTTTATCCCTTAAAGAGATTATTGATGAAATTCAGCAGAGTATCGCTTTTTTGCAAGTTGAGCTAAAGGATATACCCCGTCGTCATTGGAGTATTCGCGCTGTATTCGAACCGACATGGAATCGTTTATCTAGCGAAGAAAAAAACATACTAATGAAGTTTGCCGTTTTTCGAAATGGATGTACACGTGAAGCAGCCCAAATGGTGACACAAGCTTCTTTACGTCATCTGCAGATATTTATCAATAGAGCGCTATTAACGCGTACTCAAGATGGTCGCTATCAAGTTCATGAGCTTCTACGCCAATATCTCATGGAACATCTTCATCAGTCTAATCAATTTGAGCTGACTCTAGAAATACATATGCAATATTTTGCTAATGTTTCACGAGAACTGATACCTGATCTCAAAGGAAGGAAACAAGTCGAGAGCCACCAGATATTCTTAACGGATTTTGCGAACTTTCGCCGTGCATGGCAGTATGCATGTGACAGGCAGAATTATGATGCCCTTGTTTATATGGCAGAGTGTCTTGTTCTAGTGGCGCATATAGACAGATTTCCACCTATGGGTGAACTCTTTAATTATATGGATAACTCACTGCTGTATTCTGATAATCTTGTGCAAAACGATGTACGCAATCAACTACGGGCATGGCAACTATACATATACGTGCATTACAGTTACTTACATGAACCAATACTTGATCAGATTGAAGACTGTATCACAATTGCTGAAGCATCAAATAACCAAGTTGCCATGATATTATCTTACGTGGCGCAAGGTGATTTGTCTGGAAACACACAAGATTTGCCTCATTCGTATCTTAAAGCATTGCACCTGAGTAAATATACAAATGACTCTTGGTTAATTGGAATTATATATCATTCAATTATCCAATACTTTATATTTAGAAGTCCTAAAGAAGATCCTGTCTGCTTAGATTATCTTGATCAATATCTAAAACTTATGCAACAAAGTGGTGATTTAGACGGGCTTGCTAATGCTTCTTTCCTGAAAGCATTATGGCAAGATCGTTTTGGTACTGTTATAAATACAGAGCTTGCTGCAAGAAAAGCTAATGAAATCTACAATCAAACTAACAATCATTTTTTTACTGCAATGACAGAGGGGGCTATTGCTGTCTGTGTTTTTTGGCAGGGGAAATTTGATGAAGCCGATGCCCATTTATCATCTGTTATACGATACTATGAAGAAGTAAATCATACTGAACCACTTTTCTACACAATATTAGGTATGCTAAAAGCAATTCAGGGACATTCGAAAGAGGGATTAGCTTTATTAAATATTGCTGGGATGCATACGAAAAACATTGACGATTTATTTCTTACGTATGTAGGCATTGCAATCTGTCAAATCTCGCTGAAAGATTACCCTAGTGTACGATCAGCCATTACGTCTGCCCTTGAACTTGACCTCATATATGTTAGTGAACGCACTATGCTTAACCTACTGCTGCCATTGTCCTATGTATATGCTTACAAGCAACACAACGCAAAAGCTGTTGAATTACTGAGTTTAGTACAGTCATCTGATCAAGATAAAATAATGTGGATGGAAGATTGGGAATTTATCGATCAATTCAAAAGTACACTAAATAACGAAATCGGTGAAGATAAATATGAAGATGCATGGAAGCGGGGTCGAACTATGGATTTAAAGACCGTCTTCAAGGACTTTATCGATAAGTTTAAAGAATGATATTGATAATCATATTTTCTATAATGTTCAATGCTTCAAATTTCTATTCGAACTTGGTTTTCAACTCATCTCCTAAATCTGGTCTATTTCACGACTACACATGACGAATCATTTTTCTCTTAAATGAGTATTTCATGAGTGCGGTATTGACCTTTACAGTACGTGAACCCCTTAAGCTGATGTTCAGATGATTTTGGACAAATTAGCTGAGGAGCATAAAACGTATCATGGAATATCAAACAGATGCACTCATTATTGGTGGCGGTTTCGCTGGTGTCGCCACTGCCCAGAAGTTAGCCCAACAGGGTGTCGATGTGACATTAATCGACAAAAAAGACTACTTTGAAGTAACCTTTGCGACATTGCGCAACGTCGCAAATCCGACAATGGTCGGCGATAGAGCTCGTAAACAGTATGTTGAGTTTATCGAAGGCACATTCATCCAAGCCTGTGTCGCATCAATGAATGATAAAGAAGCTAAACTCGAAAATGGAGACGTTATTCGCTTCAAGCAAGCTGTTATCGCATCCGGTAGTCGTTATCCGTCTTTGCCTCTGGCGAAATCGAATGACGCATTTAATTATGCCGACCGTAACCAAGAAATGATCGACGAACACCAAGCGTTGGTATCCGCCCAGTCGGTGTTGATAATCGGTGGCGGACTCGTTGGTGTTGAGTTGGCAGGTGAAATTGCGAGTGCCTTTCCCGATAAAAAAATCACCTTAGCCCACGCATCCGATACCTTGTTAGACCAGTCAAAACCAAAAGCCCAACGTAAAGCATTGGAGCAATTAACCGCAAAAGCAGTTGACGTAAAATTCAACCGTCGCTTTGCTAAGGACGATGATGTGTATCGCTGTTCAATCAGTGGGGAAACACTGCAACCCGACATCGCGTATGTCTGCGTTGGCATGATCCCAAATACTGAATTCCTACGGGTCGATTTACCCAATATCCTTGATGCAAAAGGGTTAATCAAAGTGGATGACTACATGAAAGTCGAAGGTTATGACAATCTGTATGCATTAGGCGATTGTGCCACGATTGATAGTCGTAAGCATGGGTACCTTGCTGGTGTGCAGGGAGGCTATTTAGCGGATGCTATACTAAAGTCAGCACAAGGTGAAAAAGTCAAACCCTATAACAAACCACCTGTCGTCATCGTAACATCGACTGGAACAGATTCAGGGGTTGCTACACTGCCATTTGGTCTAACAACAACATTGAACTTTATCGTTAACCTGAAACAAAAAGATATGGGCGTCAGCAATATATTCAAGATGCTTGGCATCCAACCCGACACATCGCAGTAAACTAGTCGATTTCTAGAGATTGGTATAAATCATGTTTCTCATCGGAGAATTCTCAAAAATTGCCAGAGTGTCTCGCCGCATGCTCTACTACTATGAAGAAGAGGGGTTGCTTGCCCCTGCCTTTATTGATGAGCTAACAGGTTATCGTTATTATAGCGCTTCACAAATCCCACGTTTGAATCGGATCCTAGCACTCAAAAAGCTCGGCCTCACCCTAAAACAAATTCAACGCCTACTAGATAAAAATATCTCAGCTGATGAAATACGCGGGATGCTGGAAATGAAAAAGGCTCAGCTAGAACAACGTGTCGAAGAAGAGCTCGCCCAAATTGATGAGATCGAAGCCCATTTACAACAAATTGATGTCGATGGACTACTCGAAGATTATGACATTATATTAAAGCCCATCCCAGAACAACCTGCACTCATGGTTCAAGATGTGTTCCCGGATATCTCGGATTTTCGCAAGTCGATCATGGATGTGATTGAGATTTTACCGCGCAAGGTTGACCAAAATAAACTCAAACATCTCGCGATTATATGGCATTCCGAATCTTATGAAGAAGAAAATATAGACGCACAAGTTGGGTATATTCTGAATTCACCTGCAACCAAGCCAGTGCAATGTGGTTCGCGCATATTAGAGCCAATTACCATACCTGCGGTTGAGCATGCCGCCACAACCACCCGCGTAAATCCGCAATCTGCGCCAGGGATTTATTTCCAGCAATTGGGAAGTTGGATAGAAACCCATAATTACAAAATCGATGGGGCATATCGTGAGGTATTCCTCGAACTGAAGTTAGGCGCAACACCCGAAGTGGTCATTGATGTACAATTCCCCGTCAAGAAAGCACTCTCATCAGGTGATAAACCTCGTCTGCATTAGAGATAAACTCAAAAGCCACTTGCACATTACAAGTGGCTTAACTCTATGCTTCGATCACATTATCAAATTGGAATATCTTATTATGTGAGCACTCACCAAATACTAGCATTAACATTATCAACTTCAGGTATAGTGATTTTACAATCAATCCTAAATTTATTCCTTTTGGTAGATGATGTTATAGTCTGTTGCTTGTTAAATAACGATATATTGAACAACTAGGTTAAAGAACATATGAAACTGACGATACTCACAATCGGGTCACGCGGAGATATTCAACCCATTACTGCACTAGGGATTGGTTTGCTGAAGGCAGGGTATGATGTCACAATTGCCACCCATGAACAATACCGCGACTTTGTGACCCAATATGGCTTGGGATTTCATCAAATTGATGGCAATCCGCAAGAAATACTTGAAGACGACAATGGACAAGAATGGCTGGAAACTGGCAATAATCCTGTCAAAATGCTCTTTAAGATGCGTGATCTTGCGATGCCGCTCATCCGTACGATGTCATTACAATCGCTTGACATTGCCGAACAGACGGATGTTTTACTGTTTACAACACTCGGATTCTATCCGGCGATCAATATCCGTGAAAAATTGGATATTCCAACAATTGGGATTCACTTACAACCGATTGCACCAACAAAAGAAGTTCCCGCAATTATGATGCCGAATCCGCCCGATTGGTTGCCGTTGCGCGGTCAATTGAATAAATTCACACACGATATGCTGATGCGCATGAATTGGTATGTCTTCCGCAAACCGATGGATGTGGTACGTGATGAGTTGCTCGACTTACCACCGATGGATACACCGTTCCATGAGTTGATCTACGAACGCTATCCTGTCATTCAAGGATATAGCCCATCGGTTGTACCTGTCCCAACCGACTATCCCGACTGGGTACATGTGACCGGATATTGGTTTTTAGACGAACCCGATTGGACACCCCCGCAATCGTTGCTTGACTTTTTAGATGCAGGTGACCCACCTGTATATATTGGCTTCGGCAGTATGACCAACCGTGATCCACAATCGCGCACAGACATCGTCCTACAAGCCCTAGAAAGAACAGGGCAACGCGGAGTTTTAATTTCGGGTTGGGGCGGCATGGATGCAGATCGTTTACCAGACTCGGTGTATCTATTGGAAGCTGCACCACATAGCTGGCTTTTCCCACGGATGAAAGCAGTCGTGCATCATGGCGGGGCGGGAACAACGGCAGCCGGATTACGTGCAGGTGTACCATCTATTTTGATTCCCCATTTTGCCGACCAACCCTTCTGGGGACGTAGTGTTCATGATCTCGGGGTCGGCCCTAAAGCAATCCCGCGCAATAAATTGACAGCAGAAAATCTTGCACAAGCAATCCATACCGCTGTGAGCGATACAACCATGCAAGACAACGCGCGTCGACTCGGCGAGAAAATTCGTCAGGAAGATGGTATTGGAAATGCGGTCAAAGCGATTCAACATGTGATCGAAAATTACGATTATGCGGTTGCAACACCTACTGCATAATAACATCTATATTTCCGAAGATACCTTGATTAAGATGGGGCATATTCTATCCGACGAGTAAAGAGCGATAATTATGTCCCATCTTCTCCCGACCTTCACCCGTATTTTGGCACGTCGTCCCGCAGAAAATTTTGCCGACGGCATTACCATGTCCTCACACTTGGGCAAGCCTGACTATGATAATGCAATCAAACAATATGAGACGTATATTCAAGCATTACGTGACCTGAATCTAGAAGTGCTCGTATTGCCGTCCGATAGTCGTTATCCTGATGGACACTTTGTAGAAGATCCCTGTGTAATTTTTCATGATGTTGCTTTTATGTGTCGCTCTGGTGCTGAAGCCCGTGCTGAAGAGGGCGAATCGCTCAAACCGAGTTTGTCTGATTTGCGGATTATCGATCCCGATGACGATGCCCAAATTGATGGTGGTGATGTGTTGATTTGTGCTGACCGTGTGCTAGTCGGTTTATCGGAGCGAACGAATATGGCAGGCGTTGATGCGATGCGTCGTGCCTTCCAAACTGCGAAACCCGATGTCCTTGTTGAAGCCATTGAGTTCGAAGGTGTGTTACATCTCAAAAGTGGTCTGACCGAACTTGCACCGAATGTGCTCATTCATGATCCTGCATTAAAAACATCCGCCGATTTGAGTTGGGCAACAGTCATCACGTTACCTGCAAGCGAAGGGTATGCCGCTGATGTAATGCCTGTCAATGATACGCTATTTTTAGCAAAAGGGTATCCATCGGCATCAAAGGTCGCCCGTGCGTTCTATGATAATGTGATCGAATTGGATATGAGCGAATTCCAGAAAATGGACGGTGGCTTGACGTGTTTGTCTTTAAGATATTAGGGCATCACATGAGAGATTATCATAAGCTGCAACTTAACATCCAACGCATTATAGTAGCGACATTAGTGATTGTTGTCTGCTTAGGTGCATCATCAGTTAATGCGCAGCAACTTGAACTTGGGGAATGTGTCGAACGTCCCACTGTGATTCAAGATGGCTATTATGTCGATAATTTGCGCTGGTGTGTCGAAAGTATTGTTGATTCACCAACCATTGAACCGATGGCATTTACAGCGTTAGAAACTGCACCTGATGGGACATTATTTGCAACCCGTCCCTTAACAGGCGAAGTTATGATTGTTCGCGATACGAATGATGATTTCTTTCCCGATACACTTGAAACCTTTGCTGATGGTATGACCTTGCCGAATGGACTTGCATACCACGAAAGTGGCTTATATGTGGCGGGTGGTGCACATATTTATCGGGTTGATATGGATGGGGTTGTCGAGGTTGTCGTCGAGGATTTACCGTCAGGGACTGGTTTCTGGACAGGTGGACTTGTCATTGGTGACGATAATCGCCTCTATGTTGCCATTGGTGCGCCTTGTGAAAACTGCATCTACGATGATCCCGACCGTGGCGCGATCCTCAGTATGGAACTAGACGGGAGCGACCGTCAGGTAATTGCGACGGGATTTCGTAATCCAGCAGATGTTGAATTTTTTCGGGGCGAATTATGGACGCTCGATACCTCACCCCATGAATACGATTCCAATACGCAAGACGAATTAAATCTTGTTGAGACTGTTGGTTGGTATGGATTCCCTTATTGTATTGGTAACAACATCCAAATTGCTGAATCCGATGAGTTAACATGCGATGATGATGTCTTACCACGTGTCAGCTTCGGCTCGAACTCAGCCCCTAGCAGTCTGGCAGCTTTTCCATATGATGTCTTACCCGGCACCGAAGACACCATGATTGTGGTATTAAGTGGCGACCCTGCACAAGTCGAGTTCAACGGCTACAAAGTCGTGATGATTAACTTCGACGAGAATAATCAACCACTGGGCGTGACTTTGTTGTTGCCCTTTCGTAAAGACAGTGGCAGACAGGCGTTTGAGGTCTATACCGAAGCGGGTTTTCGTGGGCGACATATCATTAACTTGAGTGAGCAAGGGTGGGGTATTTATCCTCAGCAACCGCTGGCTGTTACAGTGAATTCAAGGGGTTGGATTTACTTGAGTATTACAGGGGCAAAAATTATTGCATTGCGTGCTGTTCACGAGATACCGCCACCAGAAGAGACTTACCCCGAATGGACACCGATGAATCCAGCTTACACGCCGGATAAGCGTCCACCCAACTGGAATGCACAGGGCGGTTAACCCTGTGCATTGAGGAGAATATGAGGATGATGGGAGATGTTCGGAATTATACGTCGTCGGATGTATCTTCTGGTGTGTTGTCACCAAATCCACCGCGACCGCGACGACCATCACGTTCTGGGCGTTCGAAAGTACCATTGATGCGGTCGGTAATACGTTCTTCAAGGGTTGCAAGTTTTTCATCAGCGCGTTCTTGCGTGATGTCACCGGCTGCTACTTTTTCGTTGATGTGATTGGTTGCTTCTTCAACAAGGTCGGCAATCACTGCATCAACATCTTCGTCATTATCTTCAATCAATTGCGCAAGTGTTTCACCGTTGCGAAGTGCTTCACGGATTTCTTCTTGTGTCATCTCTGTTGCGCCGGTGATAATTTCGCTTGCACCAAAGAAGCCACGTCCACCACGTCTTTCACGTTCCCCATCAGTGCCATCTTGTGCTGCGACTACGCCGACCATAGCGATCATCATGGCAAATACGAGTGTGAGAATGGTAATGTTTTTAATTTTCATGTGTCTTACTCCTATGTTGGTTAGATGTATTTTCGTCTTACACCCATAGCATAGGATGACAATGTTTAGGAAATTTATAGATTGTGTGACAAATTGTAAAACAACTGTAAGATCTAATTTGCAGTTGTTAGGAGTGGATTATTGGCTATGTTTTTTGTGCCATGCTTGCTCGAATTCATCCAAAACACCTCGCTGTTTACCCGTGAGATGGATAAATGGGCGTTCTTTGCGAATTTTTCGTAAGGCTTCGTCCGGTGATAAGCCTGTTGTAATCATGTAGGCTGCTGTCATGGTTGGAGCGCGTCCTACACCCACACCACAATGGATATAGACCTTGCCACCATCTTCAATTTGATCGCGCACAAATTCTGCACCTTTAATCAGATCATCAACTTGAGGCGGGGTGTTATCACGCGTTGCAAGATGTAGATGATTCGGTCCGGCAATCTCTTTTTCCTCATCACTGATATGTGCCTCACGCATATTGACAATGCCTGTAATGCCCTTATTGAGCATTTCTTGATAACCTGCTGGATAATGTTGTCCGCCACAATATAACTGCGGTGTAATCTCACTCAGTTTCCAATGGGGCGCACCTGTCCGTTTGCGATATGTCTGGTCTACAAAGCGTAATACGATCGCTTGAGGTCCTGTTTTTGCGAGGCTGACAATGCGTTTTAGCGGATTGGTTGGTTTGTGGGTTGTCATAATGCTCTTTCAGTTGAGTCGAATTTTCAGCATTTTAGCATAGCCCGCGATCACCACCATATACAGTCTCCTGACGTTAACATAAATTTATAAATTTTAATTTGATTATTGATGCAGTATCAGACAATTAATAACTATGGCAACGGATATTCAGGTGTTGGACGTAGTTTCAGATCTTTGCGACGCCCCTCATACTTTTCCCAAGCGTGGTCGACATCATATGTTAGACGTAAATGCGATAATATTTCATTGCGTTTTGCGACCTGCATTAAATCAAAAAACCAGTACATTGACATGAGAGGGGAAATGCGTAATGTACTACCATGTGTTCGCTTCGTTAAATGAAAGTTGCCATATTGTCCATCAACAGCCGAGATAACCGACGAACAGATTACACTCGGATAGGTGGGTTGCTGGTCAAAAACGTACATCACAGCATCCCGAAATTGCTGATAAGATGTCATTTGTTGGGTAAGTGAACATGTCCCTAAGACGGCTTTATGTTTGGTTAACTCGGCAATATTTTCGAATAAATGCGCATAACCGACTTCATGTTCCACACCTAAACCCAGACACGCGAGGATTTTCGTTTTTACATTCAGATCCGAGACAGCCAATAAAGATAGAGAGTCCTCAAACATCGTACCGGGTTCAGGTTCATCGCCGTGCATCAAACTATCTACACCACCATCAACCAGAATAATACAATCAATATCAAGGTGTTTGATCAGTGCTTTGTAATTTTGGATGAGCGGGCGTGCGCCTGTTTTTTCGAATGACCAGATAACAACATCGTCATTACGTGTATCGTAGAACCATTCAGATAAAAAATACTCGGGGAAATAATCAAAGATGCCTTCAATGTCTGTTGAGACACCAACCAATGTGTCGGTTAATTGCTCGCCTTCGTATAATCCGACAATGTCAGAGAAGCTAAAACTGGCTAAGTGAACATCATAACCCAATGCTTCGAGTTCAAAATAAATCGGTAGTCCACAAAATACGTCGAATCCGCCACCCATCCCTGCAATCAGAATGTTAGTATGACCTTGCACCTTGTCTAAAATTGGTAAATTGAGTTTCATGTCTGCGCCCTTTGATATATGGAGACACAGTATATGGCAACCAATACATCAAAAAAATGAGATGATCGGTTGATTGTTTTCAGTGTAGATTTACGTTATGCTAAAACTATAAACAATAAAACTGTTGTATAAATCTGTTTAAATTCTCTTTAAGTCACTTGCCCGATATTTTTAATCAGCATACACTCTAAATAGTGTAGGTTGTAAACATATCGGATATTGCTATGAGTGACCATCAAGCGCATTCATCAGCCAAAGCCGACAATACCCCTGAGACTAGCCATCACAATACTGAGGCTGGTGGTATTGGCTTTGATGAAGAATTGATTTCTAGCGGTGCGAATATACAGCGCGCCTTGTCTAGTGCGGGAGACACTCCCCCTGATCCCAAAACTGTCTTGCAAATGCAATCAACATTGGGTAACCGCACAACGATTCAACTGGTCAACAAAACCAATCCCAAAGCAAAGCTCCAACGTAAAAAGAAAGACGGTCTACCCTTCGGCGGATTACGCATGATACAGCGTAATTCGGGTGATGTTCAAAAAGAGATTGGTGTTGATGAGCAAGAGTTGAAAAAACTCGAAGAGCTCAAGCAAAATGGACTCACTGAAAAAGATGTGCAACATGTCGATTTCAGCGACGAGCCGATGGAGATTAAAGGCAATCCCAACGGTAGTAACAGTGGCAATAACGAGAATGTCCAAGAAGTTGATTTCAGCGACGAGACGATGGAGATTAAAGGTAATCCCAACGGCGGTAATGGCGGCAACAATGAGAATGCCCAAGTTGTCGATTTCAGCGAC
>DIYL01000038.1:0-209115 GCA_002428985.1 Anaerolineales bacterium UBA6055
CGTCCGCAACGTCGTAGACGGTACAAGCCCCTGTTTTTAAACAGGCGAGTATGTCACTAAGAAGATTAGTTGAGAGCAAAGACAAATATGGAAACACGCAAACTTGGTAACACTGGTATTGACATTACTGTAATGGGCTTTGGAGCATGGGCAATTGGTGGTCGCGGGTATGGTGAAGTTGATGAGCGCGACGCAGTTGAGGCAATCGAGACCTATCTTAATCTGGGTGGCAATTTCATTGATACAGCGCGTCGCTACGGCAACAGTGAACGAATCCTCGGTGACTATTTTAAGCGCACAGGTAAGCGGGATGACGTAATTATTGCTAGTAAGAGCGGTGTGCATGACCCTGCTGAATTACGAGACGAGTTGGAAAAATCCCTACGATTGTTACAATGCAATACGATAGACTTGTTTTACCTGCATTCACCACCGGATGATCCTGATGAGATGAATCGTCTTCTAGACGAGTACGACAAATTCAAGCGAGAGGGCAAGATTCGCGCGATTGGTGCATCTATCAAAGGACCCAATGTGACACAACATACAGTTGATTTATGTCGCCAGTATATTCAATCGGAGCGGGTGGATGCTTTACAGGTGATATATAGCATCTTCCGGCAGAAAAACCGTGAAATCTTCGCAGAAGCTTATGATAATGGGGTTGGGATTGTCACACGAACCGCACTAGAAAGTGGATTTTTGACAGGCAAATATAAACCGGGGACTGTCTTTCCAGAAAACGATCATCGTCATCGGTGGCAAGGCGATCATCTGGACAATATCCTCAACCATGTGCAAGGGATTATTGATATGGTGGAAGACTTACCCTATGAGTCTGTGATACAGCTTGCATTGCGTTATGCGATTGATGCGCACGGGATTTCCAGTGTAATACACGGTGGCAAAATAGCAAAACAAGTCGTGGACAATATGCGAACCGTAAAAGCGCCAATGATTTCAGATAATTTACATGCAAAACTATCTGATAGCTACGGTGATGCCACACCGCAATTCAATACAGGTTGATGTGTAGATATTGGGTTTGTTGGATATTTTAATCAGACTCGATTTGTGCGCGTTGATGACGGAATTCCTCATGCCAATGTTTGAATACAGGTTCTTGTACAATTGCAAATCCGTACGGTGAAAATGGCAAAATCAACATCCCGATTAAACTCATCAACAATCCGGCAAAGTTGAATGGTATGGTTGTGAGGACATTAACTAAGGTAATCGATGAGAAAATAAATAAGCCAACAATCCAAAAATAAATAATCCCATATAGAACTGCATATAGGGTGTGTTCCATTTTTACATAATTTTGGAATAAGCGGAAACTACGTAAACCGAGGCCGAATGCAAGCACCCACAACCCAAGCCCCCACCCATAACGATTACGCATGACGCGTGTCGGGTGAACAGGGAAATCAGCCGGAAGCGGTTTGTTGATGTCATCAATAATTTTTTCAGGACGCTTAATCTCGGTTGGAATACGAATTTCCTGCGTCATAATCATCTGACGATGATCTTCGACTTCCTCAATAATTGCGAGGACTTCTTCTAACTTCGGATGATTCATTTCAATTGCAAACCGTCGGGCTTCACTATAACGTGCCTGTCGGACAAGGCGGGTCAGGTATTCTTTCTTTTCCTGAATTTCTTGTTCCACGAGTGTTGTTGCCATAATGGTTTTACCTTAACTAAGCTCTTATCTATGCACTAAATATTATCATATATTACGAAAAAAGAAAATGTAATTTTCATTAATTAATCGATAATTCGCTACTAATTTTTATAGTTCATTACGACTACGCTGATTATAATCATTATATGATCTATTCATCAGTCAATTGAAGGCCATTACATATGCGAAAGAAATTCATCAAACTGTTCTTAAACCTGCTTATCATAGGAACTATTACATTTATAGCGCTTGAAGTGATGGTTCGTATTGTTTTACCATCACCAACTAATTTTGTCGGTGCACATCCAACATTAGGGATCGCATTTATTCCTAACACACAATCATATTTTAATCCCAGAGAAAATTGCCCTAATTGGGGAACACCTGTGTCAATCAACTCACATGGTTTGAAGGATATTGAATATACGTATGAAAAACCAGAAAATACATTTCGCATATTAACATTGGGCGATTCATATACAGAAGCTATACAGTTTGGCGATGAGATCACCTATCCGACTCTATTAGAAGAACAATTAAATTCACTCTCAAATGGAACACAGTTTGAGGTCATTAATGCTGGTCGAAGTGGCACAGGTGTCAACTGGCAATACATCTATTACATACGCGAAGGCTACAAATATGATGCAGATTTGGTACTCGGATTGTTTATTCCAAATGATTTTTACGACAATCATCCCGATCTTAACCTAAATCGGCAACCTTATGTTATTGTTGCTGATGATGGCACACTAACTATTGATGATAGTTTCCGTGATACATGGATGTATCAGATGCGATATTGGACTGATGGTTTGCGCGGTAGTGCTTTGATCAATCGCATTACAGCGGCTATCAATTGGCGCATTATTCAGGCAAATAACAGATTAAAGAATGAAAGATTGCAAAGTGAACGTGTACCCAATGCACTGTCCAAAATTGAAAAAGAAGCGGTCATGATTACACAAAACATCACAATAGCTCTAAGCGACGCAATAGAAAATAATGGTGGTCAATTCGTATTCATCTTAGGTTCAGGTAGCATCCAAGTTAATTTCAACCAACAGTCCACGCTCGATGAATACTATGAAACTAGTCCATTGATGAATACAGAAGAAATCATGGGTACATTTGTACAAAGTGAAGGCATGAACTACCTGAACTTGATTCCTTTATTAAGTCAATATAGTGTAGATAATGAAGTCTATGTGCATGGATGTGAGGAAAATAATGGATCAGGTCATTGGTCACCAGCAGGACATGAGGTGACAACACAAGCGATTGTTGATTATTTAATTGAAGAAGCCTTGATTCCTAATGAACTCGTAACAGGGGAATAACTATCAATATTCAAATAAAAAGACCCCTGCCGATGACAGAGGTCTTCAGATTGCAAACTAGTATGTAGAACTAGTCAAGTTCTTCACGGAGTTCAGCAGCTTCTTCATTGAGGTCAGCGAGTGCTTCAGCAACATCTGCATCGCCGTTAACAACTACAGAAATAGTTTCTGGAATAACACCACGCATAGCGGTGTAGCTTGGTAGACCTGGTGATGCATAAATACCGATCATATCATTTTGAACAAGTGCTTGAACTTCTTCAAAACGGGCAAATGGTAGACGAGGTTCGGTGAAGTCTGCTTCGGTAATTTCGACATCGTTACGGATACTGAAGTAACCTGTTGCACCTGTCCATGCCAATTGTTGTTCTGCACCAGCAAGGTAGCGAACGAATAACCAGGTTGCAAGTTCAGCTTCTGGGCTAGCAGTCAAGATCGCTTGGCTTGGCACGAAGAGTTGAATTGTTGGACCAACACCTTCACCACCAGGGAATCCGGTGACAACCCATTCATCAGTCATTTCCGCAGTTTCTGCATCGGAAACGATAAATGGAATACCAGCAGAGCTACCAGCAGCAAATGGTGTGATACCACGGGAGAAGTCACCTGTATTTTGGAAGCGTTCTGCATAGAGATAAGCGCAACCATTTTCGAGCATACGGGTGAACGTTTCGAGTGTTGCGACAACAGCATCGGATTCAAATACATATTCACCAGCTTCTGCATCAAAGATTGCACCACCATGTGCAGCAACAAAGCTTTCGAAGTGGGATGTACCTATATCAAGTGGGTAACCTTCATAGTCTTCACTTGCACCTGCAGCACATGCAATTTCTTCAAATTCTGCGAGTGTTTCTGGTGCGCGACGTTCGAAGCCAAGTGCTTCGATAATATCGAGGTTGCTGTAGAAGACGTTGACGGAGTTTTGGTTTGCCCATGCAACGCGCATACCATCAAATGGTGCAAAGTCCAGTTTGTTAACATCCAACAAGCTGAAGTTGAGTGCATCTTGATCTTCGATACCCCATTCAGCGCTATTGAGTAAGTTATCAACATCAACAACAACACCTTCATTTGCCCAACCAGCAACAGCGTTTGCATAGCCAGCAACAAGGTTTGGAAGTTCACCGGATAGAATTGCTGTGTTCATCAAGTCTTCAATTGGACCGTAGCTACCTTGGTGAATTGCTTCAACAGTGATGCCGAATTCGTTGGTGCTGTTGAATTCCTCGATCAATGCAGCGATGGTGTCACCTTGAGAGCTATCTTCACTGTATTGGTGCCAATAAACGATTGTTTGATCACTAGGATCAACACCTGCATAATCTTGTGCTTGTACAAGGCTCATGCTCAACAAAAGAACCAGAGCCACTGCGAATACGATACGTTTCATGGTGTGTAAATCTCCTTTAAATGTAAGGGATTGTTATACAAAATAACTATTCTCATACCCCCTCATACGATAAATAGCCGACAAAAAAACATCGTATACACTGTATACGATGGAGGGTTCAACATTAGCCACGAATTCCGGTCTGTGCGATGCCTTCTGTAAATTGTTTCTGTGCGATGAAATACAGAATCAGAATCGGAATTACGGTTATCACAGATGCCGCCATCTGGAGATTCAATTCTCCGGGTGTATCTGCTGTTACAAAGTTGGACAAACCAACTGCAATCGGTCGCCAGTCATCATTGATGGTGACGAGTAAGGGCCACATCAGTGCATTCCAAGACCCGATGAAGCCCAGTGTAACAATGGTCATAATCGGGGCTTTGGACAGTGGCAGAACAACACTCCGCATAAACCGGAAATGTCCTGCGCCATCAATGCGTGCGGCATCCCATAAATCATCAGGGATTTGCATGAAAAATTGGCGTAACAAGAAAATATTAAAAACAGATGCAAAAAATGGTATGGTAAGCGAGGGCCAACTATTAAACCACGCACCCGCTGGACCAAAGATACTCTCGCTTAAACGTCCTAACCAGATAATAGTCAACAGGTGTGGGATCAGCATGACAATACCGGGGATCATCATGGTCGAGATAAATAGTGCAAAGATAAAGTTACGCCCGATGAAGTTCATTCGTGCAAACGCATAAGCAGCAGGAATACAAACAATAAGCGAGCCCGTGACAGTAATTAAGGTGATGCGGATACTGTTCCATAAGTAACCCGAAACCTCTAGTGATTGCAATGTCCCGCTAGTTGGGTCAGTCAATAATTCAATATCAAGGAAGTTAGCACGGCGTAATGCAGTTGAATAATTCTCCCACAGGATATTTTCGGGTATGAGGCGCGTCAGACTGACCTCACTCGCTGTCATGAACGAAGCACTAATCATCCACAAAAATGGTCCGACAGCAATCACAACACCAGAAAATAGCACCAAATAGATACCAATTTTGCCCCAATTCATACGACGAGCAGGGCGTTCGACTGTATCGGAAGATGTGTCGGATAAGGTCATCACATCGTTAGCCATAGAATACTCTCCTACCCATAATACGATTTTGGAAGAGGGTCAGCAGTAGAATAGCTGCAAATAAAACAAATGCCATCGAGGATGCATACCCATAACGGTTACTATTCTGGAGTTCATCGAATATGTATACACTGGCAGTATTGACCGTACTTCCTACCGCCTCCGTCCTTAATATCCAGATTTGTGTGAAGGCTTGGAATGTGCCGATAATTGCAACTAACGATAAGAAGAAAATCGTCGGTGATAGTAGAGGCAGTGTAATATGGCGGAAAATGCGCCATCCAGTCGCCCCATCAATCCGAGCCGCTTCGTATAATTCCCCCGGGATATTGCCTAACCCTGCAAGGAAAATCACTGCATCATAACCGATGTATGTCCACGCCGAATAAATCATAATCACAATTAATGCGAGGCTCGGACCTGCGAGAAATTCGGGTAATCCCAACAACTCGCCAATCGTCGACCGTTCCAGAATCCAACGTTGTGGTTCAATGCCGATGATTCCGATTAAACGATTGGCAGGTGAGCTATCAATACCGTTGAAGATAATGCGGAAGATGATCGAGGTAGCGACAAATGGTGTGATATATGGGATAAAATAGACCATCCGGAAAAATGCTCGAAAGCGTATGGGTTGGAATAAGAAGTACGCTAACATCAAACCAATCGAAAGTTGCACCGGAACAGTACCCACAGCATACATCACTGTGACCCAAAAACCTTGCAACAAGTCGTCATCTGCTTCAGCTAATGCATTTGGTAACTCTGCCATCAGCAAATAGCCACCAACAGCCAACGTCACCCCACCGAATACCATTAGAATAAATCGGCGATTATCGAATGTCTTAATACCCAACTGGAAAATGCGATATGCAATATAGATGAGTACAAGCCCACCTGTGACAAAAATTAATTGCGACCAGATTGGTAAGCTTTCACCAGATTCACGAGCAGTTGCGATCGCTGTTTGCGTTTCGGTAACCATCAAATTCATTAGGAAATATGATCCAATTATCGACATGGTTGCACTACCCGTCAATAAAATCAACTGACTGACATATTTAGACCGAAATAGTGGTGTCAGTATAGTAATAATAACAAGAGTGATGACAAATCCGAGGAGTAAGGTATTACCAGCTTGCAACGCATCTGGAGATTGGAAGCTTTCTCCAAGCTTTTCCATAAACAAATCAAGTGAGGTATCTTGTCCGCGCACTTGACGTGGGATGTCCATAATAACGGGGATCAGTTTGCCAAACCAATCCAATGCAAGTAACCCGACAAGCCCCACAGCAACACCTGATAGGATATGAGCGAAGTCTTTCAAGCTATCACGGTCGCGCAGTATCGCCACCATTCGGCGGGTGAGCATCAAGCCAACTACAAACGCAATAATGGCTAACCAGAAAAATAAAATATACCCAAAGTTACCGAGTGCTTTTTCGTAATTTTCTAGCCCAACATATTCATCAGGAAAGCGTCGCCATTTGTGTAGACTGACAAAAAATGCAAATGCGACCGGGAATAAACCAAATAGAAAAATAAGGAATCCTGCGGGTGCGAGGAAGGCGTATGCCGTCAAATTCTCAAGGACAACCCGCCCTCGTTTTGTCTGGAAAAATCCAAGCGCTGTATTGTTAGTTGAAGGTGTAGTCATAAGTTTTCTGCTAACAAATTCAATCGTAAAAAATTATAACGGTCTGATTTAACAATGCAATTGCTGGCTTATGATTTAGTCAGACCTTATTCTGTTCTTAATTTCTCGAAACTACTGTTAAATCCTACGAAACCGGACAAATAAATCATTCGGCGTGACAGTTACCAAATTAAACCCCGGATTATGCAACCAATCACGGGCGGGTTGTTGAGCGTTGTACCAAGTACGCGTCTGGAACCAACCACTCTGAACACTGTAATAGGATATACCATCGCGTACCGTAACCAAACTTTCATGGATATGTCCATAAAATACCCCGCGCAGACGATGTTTGGCTTTTAGTAACGTGTTGTGTACAGCAAGCCCATTTTTGACCGCCATTTTGTCGAGCCACGGCGCACCGACTGGAATAATATGATGATGAATGGCAACAACTAACGGGCGTTGTTCATCACTACTACAAATTTCATAAAGCCACTCTAACTGGTCGGGACTGATGACACCATATGCACCTTCGCTAGATTTATCATCAGTGTTGTTATGACTATCTAACATGACGACCTGTACATCATTCATCGTGAACTGATAATCACAGGTTGGTGTAATCGCATCGTCACTGCGTTGCCAGAAGCCACGTTGCATGATCTCGGGTTTATCGTGATTGCCGGGGATATAATAGGTTGGATAATCAATTTTGCCGAGAATCTCACGGGCGACTTCGTAATCATCAGGCGTTTCGGGCGAGTGTAAGATGTCGCCAGTATGCATCACAAAATCGACACTCACCTCAAGGTTATTGATGGTTTCGACAAGTCGTTCGACCTGCTCTTTTGGGTTGAAGTCAATAAATTTAGTGATGTGATTGGGGTCGGGATGTAAGTGTGTATCACTGATTTGGACAAATGTTAAAGCTTTTCCGTTCAAACTGATCATCCTTAGGTATCCGATAGCCGATAGGTCAGGCAAGGCTGAAGCTTAAAAACATACTCGCTGGTAATTATGACACCTTAATATACTATGTCAAATATTAAGAATGTTAAGAGCATACATTTAACATCACAATATATTTTTGCCAAGAATACTCAGTATCATCTCAACAGCGATCTCTGCTGTACGGTTACGGTCATCCAAAATCGGATTTACTTCCACAACATCCATCGAACAAACTTTTCCCGAATCTGCGAGTAACTCCATCAACAAATGGGCTTCACGGTAGCTCAATCCGCCAAAAACAGGCGTACCCACCCCCGGTGCATAACGCGGGTCACATGAATCTAAATCTAAGCTAACATGGATATGATCACGATCTTTGAATTGATCTAAAACTCGATGGGCAATCGCCACAATTCCATTTTCGTCAACTTCGCGCATGGTATGTACAGTAATCCCACTCTCTCGGACGCGCATAGCTTCATCTTTATCCACATCGCGTACGCCAATCATCGCAACTTGATCGGGATCGAGTACAGTATGCCCACCAACATCTAATAATTTTTGTGGGCCGTCACCCAATAACACCGCCATACTCATCCCGTGAATATTACCCGATGGCGAGGTTTCCGGTGTATTCATATCAGTATGGGCATCAATCCACAATACGCCGATATTTTTGCGCTGAGCGACCGCTGTGATAGTGCCGATGCTGACGCTGTGGTCGCCGCCAATGAATAAGCCAAATGCATCATCTCGCCAGCATTCGACGATCGATGAATACGTCGCCTGACATACCTTGGCCACCTGTGGTAAAAAGTGTGCGTTGATGTGTTTGTCGGTATAATCTTCTGGAGATTCTTCGGCTTGCGAGACGGTAATATTGCCTTCATCGTGTGCGATGTAGCCAAGTGTCTGCAATTTTTCACCCAATTGTGCATAACGGACGGCACTCGGCCCCATATCAACCCCGCGCCGATTCTGCCCCAAATCCATCGGTATACCAAAAATATTGACATGTTTTTGCATGATCTTATTCCCATACATCCTTTAGCATCTTAAATCGTGTATATGCGACCTGAAAGCCTACTCGCATCAAATTTCGCATCGACTGTACACCTGGGTTACTCGTCGCCAATACCATCTCGCACCCCTGTGATTTTGCATACGCTAGTCGTACTTGGAGCATTGCTGTTTGCACACCCCGATTACGATATTGTTGACGGGTCGATGTGAAGTAACAGATCGCTGTATCATCCCGTAGCGATAGCGCAGATGCCCCGACAGGCACACCATCTAGCGTTGCTAGAAAACATGTCGTGTTGGCACGATGTGTGACAGCTTGTGCTAAGCGAATGTCGGTGGTGGTATCATCTTCATCAATATCATTGACCGTACGCGCCCATGTATCTTTTTGTGAGTCTTCAATCGGCTTGACAACAATATCAGATTGATTGGTGGGTATATTCTGCAAATTATGAGTATAGGCCGTCGAAAACTGACCAAATTGATACCCGCGCTGATTGAGTTCTGTAATGAGTGTTTCATCAGCAAAGGCACACAGTTCAATTTGAGCAGGTATATCGCGGTCACGGAAAAATGCCTCAAGTTGGTCGATATCTTTAGAGCTAATTGGTTGTCCGATGCCAATTCCAGCCGAAGTATTGAGGAAACTAAAACCGAGAAAAAGCGCAACCCCATTACCGATAGCAATGCTATCCGCCTTAACATCAGGGAATAAAGCCTGAAATACTTGCACATATTCATACATATCTTGTGCCAGATGATGCTCAAAGCGAGTGGCTAATGATTTGTCAGGAAAAATCATGTGGTGATACCTATTCAAATATCAAAACGATTTATATGGTTGGCGATGGGTAGCACTCTACCACAATACAGATCAATTTTGCGGGAAATTTTTCGGCAGTTTATCTGAAAATACAAAATCGGATAACTGCTTCAAATCATCGTATAATCTGCCCAACTGCTTGCGAGTCGTTCAGGTACTGATTATCATCAGGGTATATTTTGATGTAACACTGAAAGGTGATCTAATGGCACATCCACTCGTCACTCAATTGCGGTTTGCACGCCATGAATTTGTCCGCTGTCTTGACGGCGTCAGCTTGCAAGAATCGTATATCCGTATGGGGCAAATGAATTGTATAAGCTGGACAATTGGGCATCTCGCCTCACAAGAAAATCGGTATTTTGTATTTCTAGCACAGGGAAAGACAATCCAAGCAGACTTACAAAAAATCACGGGATATGGGAGCAAACCATCCGCCCCACGACTGGATGATATGTGGGCAGCATGGCGCGAGGTTACAGCTAATGCCGATGTATACCTCGACACATTAACATCGGAAACGCTCCAATCGCATTTGGAATGGGAAGGCAAACCCTTAAACGAATCTGTCGGAACAATGCTCCAGCGCACCTTATATCATTATTGGTTTCATACGGGTGAGGCACATGCAATCCGTCAGATGCTCGGACACCGCAAAATCCCACAATTTGTCGGCGATATGAGCAACGCGCTCTACACACCAGAATAAGCTTAAGGGCTCACAAATTGCCAGATGTCGCCACCGGGGATGATGTTCAAAATCGTATTATCTCCGGCGGTCACAAATAAATCCTCGCGTTCATTGCTAGCAGGGGCAGTCTGATAAAAGCCCTGAAATGTCTTCGCTTCGGTCGTGCCTAACCCAAGCCGGTTGCGGACAGTATCGTTACTGCGCCATAAAAAGCCAAGTTCGCGCAATGGTTGGAAGAAGCCTTGCGGGGGCACAAAATTCGGTTCAGATTCTGAATGAATTTCAGGGTTATATTGACTGGTGAATGAAAGCCATGCAGGATCATTACCATCGTTGAATAACACATACAACTGATTACGCTCGCCAATATAGACCATCCGTCCGCGTTCAAATGGTTGTTCAATAATGCCTGTCTCTACAGCTTCTTCTGCGGGGCACTCATTCGGTGGTGGCGAAAAGAACCACTCAATCGGACAACGTATTGGAATCGTCAAACGAGATTCGTTATAAGTTTCAGCTTCGCCGACTGTCAACAAGAATGATAATTGTCCACGATCACTGTTGCGCGTCTGTATATTGAGGCTACTATCTGGTGGAACATTCCACACCTGTTGGCGTGTGCCATCGAGATTCAAGCGATAGATAACTGCGCTATCGACATTCCGTGCCGACCAAAATAACGAGACCGCGCCGCCGGGTTCAACCTCTAAAACATCCGATGTGAAAAATTCAATCCGTGCTGCATTGGGGTTCGGAACGCGGGTTGACGTTGGTTCATCAGGTGCAGGTGTGCGCGTCGAGCCGAGTAATGGCGTTGGGCTAGCGCCATCAATCGCTTGAGCAACTTGTGTTGGGCGACGGGTCGGCGTCACATTACGCGCGGGTGTATGCGTCGGTGATGGTGTATAGGTTGCTGTCGCAGTGGGTGGATCAGTCGGGATAATTTGTTGCGCTGTTGCACTGCACGCCGAAGCAACAACTAAAACTAATAACAAAGCAATCGTTTTCATAGGATACAGTTTCATAATTTGGGTCTTTGAGCTTAGCTAATAAGCGTATACACAGACATGTTGGTAGATTTTATCAATACATACAATCTCTAATGATGTTTTATACTATGTATCGCCTTCCTATTAAGTATCCCATCGTCATGATTTTTGCGCCATTGTAGATTCATTTTAAGCAATCATTTGTCCAATAAAAGTCGAAGAATGCCAAGAGAAGTGTTATACTTAACGCGAGATTTAATAATCTTCTATTTTGTTTACGTACCTTTTTGTAGGAGACTTGAATGAAAGCAATAAAATTACTTGTTGTCCTGTTGTTGGTGATGTCCACCAGCGCAATTATGGCACAGGATAGCGAAACGATTGTTGTACGTGGATTCGGCAATATCACAAGCTTCAATCCAGCATTGACGGGTGACGGTGCGTCATTCCAAGCATACAGTGTGTTGTTCCCAACACCATACGAAATTGATAAATTTACAGGTGAACCTGTACCCGGTTTGACTTCATGGGAAGTTTCTGAAGATGGTCTAACCTATACCTTCACCATCTTAGAAAATGCAAACTGGAGTGACGGTACACCAATTACCTCAGCAGACATGAAATTCGTCATTGATGCTGTTAAATCCGAAGAAATTGCATCAACCCTCGAACCTGCTGTCGCAGACATCGCCGAAGTTAACATCATTGACGATAAGACCTACGAAATTGTCTTGAGCAATGTCAGCTGTACTGCATTCAGTGATATGGGTGGTATTCGCTTCTTGCCATCACATAAATTTGCAGCAGACTTCAGCGATTTTGAAACCACTGACTTCAACATGAATCCTGACATCAGTGGTGGCCCATACATTCTTGAAGAATGGCAACCCGATGCATTCCAAAGTTATGTTGCTAACGAAGACTGGTGGGGTGGCGAAGTTGGTATTCCATTCTTGATTAACCGTGTTATCGGTGAACAAGCTGTGGCGCTCCAATCCATCCAAGCTGGCGAAATTGACTACACTTACTTCCAAGGTGACCTCTTCGCACAGATTCCTGATACAAGCAACTTGCAATGGGAAATCTTCCCACAAATGTCAGTAAACTTCCTTGCACTCAACTGGGCAGATCCAAATGCGCCTGCAGACGCAGATGGGAATACACCACATCCAATCTTTAGTGATGTTGCTGTCCGTAAAGCAGTTGCAATGGGTTACAACAAAGGTGACATCCTCGCGACCCTCGGTGGTGAAGACGGTGGTACACCACTTGTTGGTGCTGTAAATCCAGGTGTTGCATGGGCATATGCAGACGAAATTACTCCATACAGTTATGATCCAGAAGGCGCCATGCAAATTCTTGAAGATGCTGGCTGGGTTGATGAAGACGGCGACGGCGTCCGTGAAAAAGATGGCATTCCTTTGTCCTTCACCATCACATACAGTGATATTCTCTTGTTCTTCGAAACCACCGCTTTGATTGCTCAAGATCAATTGAGTGACATCGGCTTTGAAGTTGAACTGAACAAAGTTGAATGGGCAAACTACCTCAGCGATGTATATTTCGGTCAAACATTCGATGCAACCCCAATGAGTAACAGTGGTGGTACCGGTGGTGCGCCAGATCCAAACGACTTCATGAGCTTGATGCTCGGTTCAGAAGATGTCGTGGGTAGTGGTAACAACCTTGCATCTTACATCAACCCAGAAATTGATGCGTTGATTGAACAAGCACGCACAATCGAAGGTTGTGACATTGAAGCACGCGCTGAAATTTATCGACAAATCCAACAGATTGCACACGATGATGTCGCTTATGACTGGACATTCGTTCCAAACATCTGGCAGACAGCTAACACCCGTATTACAGACTTTGTACCGGGTTCATCATGGGTATTCTACGGATACACCGCAGACATCCAAAACTGGGGCATTGATGGGTAATTTTCAACCTATCATGTAGGGGCGGAGCTATGTCTCCGCCCGCCTGCGGGGACACACATAGGTGTCCCCCTACAACCTCATTTAATGTTCACTTTGCATTATCGTACTCTCACCCCCACACCAATCGGTATTGCCTTACTGCTGATAGCGACGTGGATCAAGGGCATCGCGTAGACCATCACCGACAAGATAAAAACACAGCACAGTTATCATAATCAGGATACCTGGTGAAAATACCAGATGTACGCCTGTCACAAAATAACTCCGTGAATCGGTTAGCATATTGCCCCATGTTGGCGTAGGCGGTTGAATCCCCACACCGAGGTAACTTAAGCCAGATTCGACAAGGATGAGATTCCCCGCAATAATCGTCATTGTTACCATCACAATCGAGACGACATTCGGCAAAATATGGGATGATAAAATCCGAAAATCGGATGCACCGAGAGCTTTTGCCGCCAGAACGTAATCGCGCTCTTTAAGCGAGAGGACTTCACCACGCACGAGTCGGCTTGTCCCCACCCAACCTAACGCACCGAGTACGACGATCAGCACTTCAGTAGATGGTTCCCAGATGGCAGACGCAATTAATAAAAGGAATAAAGGCGGAATGGCACTGAGGGTATTGATAATCCACGATATGAAGTCATCTACCGCTTTGCCATAGTAACCCGCCAGCAATCCCAATGTAATCCCGATAACAATCGTCAATGCACTAGCAATATATGCAATGCTCAACGAGACACGCCCACCATAAATCAAGCGCATAAATTGGTCACGTCCAAGCTGATCGGTTCCGAAGACGAATCCATCTTGCCCGGGTTGTTTAAAACGATCGGGGATGTTGGTATCATTGACATCTAGTTCGAGCACATTCTCGATGATAATCGGTGAAATTGTACAGATCAACGTAAAGACGACCAAAACAGTAATCGCAAACATAGTTAAGCGGTCGCGCAAAATATGTAGCAGTGCATCGCGCCAGAATGACCGTGAGTACCGTTTCGGTTCTTCAGATGGAATTGTTTTGATATTCGTTGCATTTGTCATGGTTCACGGCTTTCTATTCAAGGCGAATACGTGGATCAAGGATGACGTAGAGCATATCGGAAATTAACACACCGATGATAAACATGACCGATGCAATCACCACCGATCCCATTACAATCGGATAGTCTCGTTGGAAGACGGCATCAATAATCAGTTTCCCCATACCCGGCCACTGGAAGACTTGCTCGATGATGACTGAACCTGCTAGCAATGTCCCGATAGATGGGCCGAGAAATGTAGCCACTGGGATCAGACTATTTTTGAGGGCATGACGTACCCAAACAACCCGTGTTTGTAGACCCTTAGCGTGGGCAGTGCGGATATAATCTTGTTGCAGAATTTCGAGCACTTGCGTACGAGTAAACCGTGAGATAAATGCAATCGTATTCAGCGACAGAACCGACACAGGTAGAATCATATGACGAATGGCTTCACCAAGATCAAATCCACCCCGTCGCGTAATATCTTCCATTCCACTAATCGGTAACCATTTGAGTTGTACCCCAAAGATAATGATGAGTAACAACCCTAGCCAGAAGGCGGGTACAGCATTACCAATCACCGAGATAATACGAATCACTTGATCGACAGGTGTGCGGTGGAAGACAGCCGCTAAAACCCCGAGTGTCACCCCCACAACATATCCTAATATCAGTGCAGACACGCCTAAACGGAGCGTCGCAGGAATGCGTTGAGCGATGAGTTCCATAACTGGCGTTTTCTGCTTAATCGAATCCCCGAGGTCACCACGGAGCAAACCATAGCGGTCACCGGGGGTTTCCCCAACACCATCGCCATCAATATCGATCATCGTCCAATCATTACCGATGAGCCAATATAGATATTGAATATGCGGTGGTTGATCGAGACCCAGTTGCCGTCGCATCGCTTCCGCTGTTTCCGGATCTGAATTCGGTGAAAAAGTAATCAACTGAATTGGATCGCCGGGAGCCGATAAAATAATTAAAAATGACAGTATTGTGACCCCAAAGAAGGTCGGGATAGCCTGTAATAAGCGTCGTTGTATATATTTAAACATAGTCGGTATCTACTTATCTATTGTCAGATAATCAAGCTTTGATTCTATCGCGTGATGTCAAAAGCACAAGTTAAGATGGGCTCATACCTTATGCTTTTGCACGGGCAACCAAATCATCAAATAATGGTTGAGCGCGATCAGTCATGCGCTCAGGGTGAAATTGTACCCCGATAATCCGTCCATCATTTGATTCAATTGCTTCAACCACCCCATCTTCCGCGGTCGCTGTAACAGTTAAGCCATCGCCGACTTCTGCAATCGCCTGCAAATGATAGGTATTTGTAATCAGCTCACTCACATTGAGGATGTTATGCAGGTGCGTGTCAGACTCAATTCGAATCGGATGATCGGTTGCACCGCGACCAGAACTATGCACATTAGAATTTTTCTGGTTTTGTACATCGGCATAAATCGTCCCACCTGCCATAGCATTGACGAATTGCATACCATAGCAAATCCCTAAAATTGGACGTTCGGACATCGCATGATAGATTAACTCATCACTGGTATCACGAACAATGTCAACTGGCGGTAAATCATCAGGTAAATCGCCGATTAGCCCACGTGTGATACCGGGGCCGCCGGTAATAATCAGCCCATCAAGCAGGGAAGCAAAGTCGTTTGCGGTTTCCTTGTGTTGGAACATCGGAATGAGAATCGGGATACCGCCTGCATTTTCAACAGCATTTGCATAATGTACATCGACCGATTGGCGATTATCTTTATAACTTGTGGTGATACCAATGCGGGGTTTGCTCATGGACATGGCCTCTCATGTTATAGGTAGTGAATGCGCTTATTATATATCGCACCACCCTATACATGACCAGAGTCGGATTGAAAACAAAAATGCCCCCGCAGGAGCATTCTTGTTAACGTTATTATTCTGTTGCAAGGTATTTAGTTACTATTCAGGCAGACCATAGATGCGAACTGTACCATCATCGGATGCGGTTGCAATTAATGTTTGGTCAGCGTTGAATGCAAGATGGTTTGCGCGAAGTGTATGTGTTGAGATTTGTGCAACGATTAGACCACTTTCCGCACTGAAAACGAACAAGCCGTCACTACCTGCATAAGCAATCAAGGAGCTATCTGGGCTGATTGCAAGGCTGTTTGCAAATGGTTCGCCGTCAAGAACATTGATTGTTTCGCCAGTTACTGCATCAATTTGGGTTACATCGAATGAGCTTTCAACAACGATGTATGATCCATCAGGTGAGTACAATAGACCAATTTCGTTGTCACCAGAGAATGTACCAATTTCTTCGATGTGTGGGATTTCGGTAATTTCTGCATCGGATCCAACTTCCCAAATCCAGACATCGCCATCATCATCGCTGAATGTTAGCAAGCTGCTATCAGGATTGAACGCGAGTGCTTGCATACCATCGGTGTGACCCACTGCTTCTGAGAGAACACCACGGCTTTCGATATCGAATAGACCAACAAATTCGTCTTGACCAACCGCGAGTAGTGCAGAACCATCAGGGCTAAATTCTAGGTCAGTGATGTCACCTTTTTCCGGTTGAATCCATGCTTCAGCATCTTCACCACTACCGACGGAACGTTGTTCCATTGAAGAAATATCCCAAACGCGGATGTCATCATCCCAGCTACCGGTTGCAACAAGTGTTCCGTCTGGGCTAACTGCGATTGCACGAATTGCTTGTGTATGTGCTGCTTCTTCGAATGCCATCAAGAGTTCACCAGATGCTGCATCCCAAACACTCATAACACCATTATCATCACCCGTGACAATTGCAGATCCATCAGGAACGAATTCAAGAACGTTGATGTCTGAGCCTGCTTCGACAACAGCAAGTTCGGTACCATCGGTTGCATCCCAAAGACGTACGGTATCGTCATCACTACCGGATGCGATGATTGATCCATCAGGGCTGAATGCGATATCGTTAGGGTCATTGCCGTGACCTTCTGCAACGATTGGGTCGGCTGTTGGATCAGGCCAGATTTTTACAGTGTCATCACTGTGTCCGGTGACAACAACACTGCTATCTGGGCTAACTTCAATCGCAGTGATGAAGCTATCGGTATCGGCTTCAAGAACGATTTCACCACCAACCCAAACTTGGACGATGTCGCTTTGTGCCACAAGGATCATTTCACCATCAGGTGAGAGTGCAACAATTTCTGCCTCATCTGCGGTTGGTGCAAGTGCTGGTTCTGCAACTGTATCGAGTGCAGTCGCATCGTAGACCCATACACCGACGCTACTACCAACAATAATGTTTGCGCCGTCAGGGGTGAATTGTGCATTATGAACTTCACCACGACCTAAACGAACAAGCTCTTCCATATCAAAGGCGTTACCTGCACCGATTGGTGTTTGTGCAAGAACTGGAACAGTTAATGCAAGAACAGCGATTAAACCTACAAGCTTTTTAATCATTTTGGCTCCCTTCACCAAATATTTTAATTTAAGTTACAGTTGTTATTGTATAGTTCTGAGAAAACATAACAAGCAAAAACAGCCCAAAATGCCCCTTTTTTATACGTTTTTTGCGGTATTTTTATCATATTTTTGCAAGCATTGGTTATTGATTAGGATTGGTTGCGAATTGGTTTCATCATGATCATAATTGATCGGTTTTAAACGAGACAATCGTGACGTCAGTCTTATCGGTCTATGAATACTGTGAGGTTATCAAACATTCTTTGCTATACTGGAATCAACGTTGATAGTTGATAAGGTAGTTTTGTATGTCAGATGATTTTGTTATTGGTAAAAAACGTCGCAAGATAGAAGACCGTATCCTCAAGCAGTTCTATAGTATTGATTTTAAGCAGGATAAACACAAATACCTCGAAGAGGCTAAATTCGAGGATTTTGTATTTTCGTGGTATGACCTTGTGAAATATTATGAAGAAAGCGAAGATACTGCGATTGGCTCCAATATGGTCGAGCTATATGGGGTATGCCAACGATTATTTAATCGTGCAGCCCAAGATACAAGCATTCGTGAACGCCGCCGAGATAAAGCAGCCGATGCGATGTATCAAATAAGCTATTACTTCAATCGTATGATTTTGCAGGCAGAACGTAATGGGATTGAAAAAGAAGACAACAATCCAACTGGACGCATCAATTGGAAGAAGCCACCGGACACCTCCCATTTGAATTAAAAATCATAACATCAACTAAGGGGCTAGATTCAGCCCCTATCCACGATAACGCCTCTATAAGGACAATGCGTGAATTTGTTTCGTTTGCGTTTGGTGTCACGAATTTACTGTGTTTTTACACCTCTATAGGCAAAAGCATGTTAAGATAACTTGAAATCATTAAAACAGGCGATCATGTCGCGGGATTAATTACATGTCAGAAACTGTACTGTATATTGAAGATAACGAAGCGAATATTGAGATTGTTACCCATATACTTGAACGGGCTGGCTTTACCGTTCACATCTGCGAAAAAGGGGAAGACGGTCTTGATAAGGCGCAAGAGTTACATCCGGAATTGATTCTGGTAGATTTGCATTTGCCCGGTATGAATGGTCTTGAAATTACAGAACGTATGCGTGGTATGCCGGAACTCGATAATTCTAAGATTATGTTGCTGACTGCTGACATTTATTCACGCGATGAAGCTAAAGCCGCCGGAGCCGACGACTTTATGACAAAACCGATTCGTCGTAAAACCTTCTTACGTAAGGTCAACGAGATCCTTGGCAAAACTACAGCTTAAGCACAGATTCTGCTGCTAACCAGAACAACTTTTCACGGGTGCTTGACTGTCCCATCCAATTGCGCCCGTCCCATTCTTCACCCCCGACGTTATCTCCTCCATAGAGTATTTGGCCAAATGTGACATCACGGAATTGTGAAATTGCAAAGAAGGTCGCTGTTTCCATCTCGACGGTTAGGCATCCTTCTGCTTTGCGATGGTTGACTTTCTTGCGCGTCTCGCGGTAAATAGCATCGGTTGTCCATGTTTTACCCACCTGATATGGAATGTCATGTTCTTGGAGGGTTTGCTTGATAGCTTCAATCGCGACGGGATTACCTTTAACTTCGCGCGATGGTGGTAAATAATGATACGACATGCCCTCATCGCGAATCGCACTATCGGGAATGACAAGTCCACCAACGGGAATATCACTCAACACCCCAGCGCCACCACATGCGATAAATTTACGCCCACCGAGTGCAATCACTTCTTCGAGGAATGCGCCAGCCAATGGTGCGCCAACGCCGGGATGCAATAGGGCAACTGGTTTATCATCAATTGTCATTTTATAGACAGGATTATCGCCACTTTCGCCACCCAATTGTTGCATTACCGTCATCGGGAAACGCATGCGCAACTGCATCAATACCTCGCGGAAGAAGCAAATCACAACATGCTCTGGCATATCTGGTAGAGGCTTTAATGTGGTTGACGGATTAACAACCGCCTCACGATCATCATCAAATTCAAGGATTGGATAATCAGCTGTGAAATCTTTGATAAATGCTAGCAAGTCATCATTATGACGTTGAAATTCCTGATCGATAGATTTGATCCAGTCAGTATAAAGTGTATGGGTTGCAACTTGAACAGCTGAGACTTGTTCAATTTCGGTAAACCACGCTTGCACAGCTTGTTTAAAGTCGGCAATCGTCTCTGTCCATGTTAATTCAGCACGCGCATCGACAGATTCTTTATTAAACGCATCCCAATCAGGGTAAGTTTTTTCGGGTGATTTGCCTTTAGGAATGTCACGATACCGATTGGTGGCTTCTACCACCCACCCAGAAAGATGCGCGATAATCTGCTTGGGTGACCACACACCCAGTGCATCGGGTTCTTCTACCTTGTCTATTGGATAGCTATCACACAAGTTGATGAGTCGCGCATAACTCGATTGGATTTGTTGATAGGCTGAAAAAAAGTCGGTCATATGGGTTTGTCCTTCTCACTAAATGAACGAATAGCCACAGGTGCGACCGTGAATCCACATAACGAGAAGGTGGCTCATGGCTCAGACCTGTGCTGAGTTAGGAGCTACCGTTCCGACGCTTCGGGGGTTGCTTCAATTAACCGACATACACTATCAGGGTCATTAGTGGTTGTCAAGCAGTGACTATGTGTTTAATAAATAAATGACCACATTAAGAATAGATGCGATAAGCTAGATTATATTGTGAGTAGAGGAGTGATTATGGCGATTCAACACGACAACATCATTACAGTCGATGGTAAATTACAGACAGTCATTCATGGCACAAGATATTTTCATGCAAAGAATGCCATCCGTGCTGTTGATAATACCGGCGCATATACCCTATCTGATTTTATTGATGGTGATAGAGGGATACTCGAACGCCCATTGCATGTTAATGATAAGGTGTTGTGGGTAACGTTGCACGCAGTTGATGACGATGATACAGCAGTGATGATAACGGCTGATATCCCCGATAGTGATGATCTGCCTACGACTGAAGATATAACCTTTATTGCCGAATGGGCGAATCGACGCTTTTGGATGGATATTGAGCTTAAAGATGTTGAGCAAGCACTCGATAAAGATAGTTATGGTGACGAACTGATCGCACGGTTTTTCCCAATTCGCCCTGTCAATTATGGTGGTCCGTGGGAAGCAATGCTCAAGAGCATTATTCATGCACAGATTTTCCCAGGATTTGCTAAACGCCTCGACGAATACCTCTGCAAGCGATTTGGTACCGTTGTTGACTATAACGGTAAGACTGGTTATCTCTATCCTACGGTTGAAGACTTAATCACAGCAGATCCTGATGAATTGATTGACGCCAAATTCAGCCACCAAAAAGCCGATTTTCTGACGACTTTGCCCCGTCAAATTTTGGATGATCTCAGCACATATGACTTCGAGGATATGTGTTCTAGGGATGGTGATGAAGTGGTGAAGACGCTCAAGACATTACGCGGTGTCGGTGATTGGACTGCCCAGAACGTTGCAATGCGGGGGCTTCCTCATCCCGACGTATTTATTGACGAGAAAACCACCCGCAAAGAACTCACACCGATTTATGGCGAGAAAGATAAGCTCGGCAAGAAGCTATTCCGCGAATCAACAGCACGCTTCTCGCCATATCGCACATTCGCATGTTTTTACACCTATATGCGCCACTTCAGTACAGACTAATGCTCATATGGATTCTGTGGTGGTACAGGCTTGCGTTTACGTTTCGACTGTCGGCGATTGAACCACCACATGCCGACTAGACCACTTATACCGCCCACAACCAATACGATTGCAATGTATAAGGTCTGATCGGTTGATTGAGTTGCAATGTCAAGCGATCCGTCTGACCTCAGATAATCATGAATTGCTCGTGTCCCCTGTTTCACGATTTCTGGTGGTGGGTCAACTAGCGGATTACCAAATACACGAATCCCTGCACTTTGATTTTTAGGGATACTTACCCCACCTTCCATGCAAAATTGCCCACTATCTGGTGTTAGAAATACCAGACCCCCTAGTGATTTGGGTAACTGTGCGAGTACATTGTGCTCGACAAACAGGCAGGTCAACCGTGTCATATTACCCATCGAAGACGGCAGAGATTGAATCTTGTTATTTGCTAATCGTAGCATTCGTAGATTCTGTAAATTACCAATCGTATCTGGCACTGCCTTTAGATGATTATTGTAAATCGACAGATTGTCTAACATCGCCAGATCACCAATTGAATCGGGTAAAGTCTGTAGATAATTGAAGTTTAGAGACAATTGTTGTAACTGTGCTAATCGTCCGACGTCATCAGGTAAATAACTTAGTCGATTGTAGGATAAATTAAGCACTTCCAAACTCGGTAATTCGACAAATGAATCGGGAAGATAAACGATGTTATTGACTGATAGGTCAAGATGGCGAAGCGCTTGTAACGTAGAGAAACTTGAAGGTAACCATCGTAGATTGTTATTCCTTAACATTAAATTTTCTAGCGACACCAACCCATCTAGTGAATTTGGTAACTCATCGATATGGTTGCTGTAAGCTGATAAAAATTTGAGATTATGTAATAGATTAATCGACGGAGGTAATTCAAGTAAGCGATTTTCGTTTAAATGAAGAATCTCTAGCGACTGTAATTCACCAATCCAATCCGGCAACGTCCGCAAACGATTTGTCTGAAATTCGAGGATGCGTAACTTTGGCAAATAACGCAATTCATCTGGCACTTCACTAAACCAATTCTGTGAGATATAGAGTTCTTCTAGATTTTTGAGGTTTGCAAATTCATCGGGTAAGTCCCATAAGCCGTTGCGACTGATCCCCAATACACGCAAATTTTCCAATTGTCCGATTTCAGGTGGTAAATTACCCAATTGAGCTAAATGCAGATGTAAAATTTCAAGATTTTTGAGTTGTCCAATTTCAGGAGGGAGTTGCGTCATCCCCAGGTGATTTAGATCGAGTTCAGTTGCACCCGTTATAAGTGCTTTCTGAATGCGTTCTACAGCCATTTGATAATATTGATCTTCCCAATTGCTCGTCTGATCTTGCGCTTGCATGACAATACTCATTGGAACCAGCAACAATATAAGTACTACACAACGCAATTTAATCATTCGCACCATTTGCCTCCTTCTGTCTACGTCAGTGTATTGGATACAACATCACTTTGCATGACGTTTACCCAACGCACTATGTGTTTAGTGACACGATGCTTTAGTTAGACGTTCCATCTTGGCTACTGGAAATCTCGTTTTTCTTTCTCAAGTGCTTGTTGATTAGCGTGGATTTGTAAAATAGTCATGATAATAATCGTTGTTGGGATGCCGATGATATTCCCCCAGAATAATGTAAACCCAAACAGAGTATTACGAGTTTCCATCATATCAATGAACTCAGTACCCAAGATAAATATTGGTACAACTTGTGTAACTAACGGAACACCTAAAATAGGTAGAATGCGCCAGTCGGTATAATAGAAAAATGGTTTTTTGGAGCCTCTCCCTTAACCGGGAATACCCTGCGTCTACAGGTATAGAGAAAGAAAATAACATATACAACTGCAACAAATCTTCCCCAATTTGTCATAAACATGTCAGCACCAGTATCAGGCATCATATTCTCCTAAATCCTTTACCCAAGCGTACCCGAAATAATCTATTTGGAATCCCTAATGATTGCGGGATCTTATGGATTGGACTTAGGAACGGTCATAGACAGATAGTCACAGGTCAACTAATCTCGTCACAAATCGCCATAGGTTATCGGGAGCAACTTATGAAAAAACTACTACTTCTCCTCTTCTGTATGTTATCAGGTGTAATTCCGTCGTTTGCACAACTTGACGAAACCCGTCATATATTAGAGCACAATGGATACGACCGCACCTATGAGCTATATGTTCCCGATGACCTACCGGACGATGCACCGCTGCTCATTGCATTACATCAATTTGCGTCGTCAGCACGGGCGATGCAATTATTAACCGACTTAAATACAATGGCTGATGAGGCAGACGTTCTCGTTGCTTATCCTGAAAACTTCAAGTTTGGTTGGAACAATGGCACAAGTGAGATCGAGCGTGGTTATTTTTCACCAGACATAGAAAACCCTGATGACCTAGGTTATATCGAAGCACTCATTGACACATTAGCAGAGGAATACAATATCGATACCGAGCAAGTTTATGTGGTTGGCAGTGGAAATGGTGGTTTGATGGCGACGTATCTCGCTTGCCAAATACCCGAGAAACTCGCTGGCGTCATCAGTGTGGGTGCAACATTTTGGGATTATCAAACAGATGTGTGCCCAGAAACACAAGCCGAGCCGATTGAAATCCTCTATATGATTGGAATGCAAGATTGGTTTTATCCGGTTGATGGACGCAATTTACAACTCACACCAGAGCGACCGCTACGATTTACCGTAAGTTATCGCGATACAATGGAATTTTGGGCAGAGCGGAACAATTGTGAGATTTCCTCAGCTTATTCGCCAATGAATCAACTGCACGTTGCTTATCATAACTGTCAGACAGACGTCCGCACCTATATGTATATTGTCGCGGGTGCAGGAAGCGGTTGGTTTGGAGATTATACCGTGTCGCCAACCGGAGTTATTACAGAAGACGTGATACAAGCATTCATGAGTGGAGATGAGCTTGAGTTATTCCCTGCGCAAGATTTGAATGTTGTGCCGGAATGGGTGCGTCCTCGTAGTTATCGGCTTTATGTGCCGACCGGATACGACCCATCCGAGCCAATGCCGATTGTCGTTGCCCTACATGGGAGACCCGATTCAGGCATTGGATTCTCTGTGATTACACAACTACATCTGACAGCAGAACGTGAGAACTTCGTCGTATTGTATCCTGATGGGATTAACCTCGGCTGGAACTATGTTAAAGACATTCGGCAATATAGTCGCGGGGATACATGGGATGATGTCCAACATCTCAAAGATCTTGTTTTAACAATTAACAGGCACGTCAATATTGACTTGAATCGAGTGTATGCGACTGGCTTTTCGAATGGTGGGTTTATGACACAACGCCTTGCCTGTGAAGCTTATGATTTCTTTGCAGCATTTGCAGTATCGGGTGCGACGATGGTCCCCGGAATGGAACCATTATGTAACCCAGACAATGATGTCCCAATCATGTTTATGCATGGCACCGAAGATGTGAGTATTCCTTGGCAAGGTAGCCCGACGAGCCACTACGGTGTCATTCAGAATCTCTTCTATTGGGTCGATTACAACAATTGTAACATCGAGCCATTGGAAGAATTTCTGCCTTCAACTGAAGATGAGCCAGAGACATTTGTCGCCCGTATTACATATGAAGATTGTGCGTTTGAGGGTGACTTAGTGTTCTATGGCATTCAGAACGGTGGACATAATTGGATGGGTGTACCCGATGTGATTAGTGAAGAAATTGCCGGATTAGTCAATACAGATTATCATGCCAGCGATATTGTCTGGGAGTATCTGTCACGATTTACGCTCAATGATCAGTAAGTTTAACGGTGGATGGGGCAAACCTGTGTTACAGTACAAATTAGACTTGGAATTGTACGAAGGCGTGCCCCATGAAAACCAGTGAACGACGTGCTATTGCTGACCGTGCGTTGATCGAAATTGACAAACTTGAACTCGAAATCCGTGCCAAGATGGTACAGAACAATATCAAAGGCGACCTTAATGCGGATTATGCGGACTTTAAAGCATATTCAGCGTTGCGTGGTCTCCACGAACAGTATGCGGCATGGAAGCAAGAATATGCGACACATAATGATAATGCCGATCTTGTGAACCTCGTCGGACAAAGCGAACACGACATCTTGCGCGAAAATTATCCGAGCATCACTTCCGAGACAGAAATCATTACACTTGTATCGAATGATACAACGCATCTATATGAGCGTGATACCGGAACGGGCAATGCTGAAAAAATGCGCTACACCGTTACCTTTGAGAAAATCAAAATTCTGCCATTCCATAGCTGCTATCATGGTGGCCTAGAGACGCTGTTTATTCGGGTGAATATGGCAGGCATGCCGACATAATCTAAATTCACATTGCCTGTTTAATGATATTCTCACGGTGCAGATATTCACAATCTGCATATCACTTGATAGCATCGTACACTTAAACGAATCGTGTGCTATACGAGGTTGCTCATGTCAAAGTCGATGCTGTATGTCATTATTGTGCTTGAAGCTGTTGGTCTCTTTGTCATGAGTACCCTACTGGTTTTGGCAATTGCAAGCCCTCAAACAAACAATACAACGCAATCCATAGAGGATGAACCTGCTGTGCCGATTACAGGGCGCGAAATGACAGTTTATGTCAAAGCAGCAGGATCAGGTGAACGCTCGACGGATGTCGTCGGTAAAATGTACATACAAGATGACGCGACTGGACGCACTGAATTCCTGTTTGATATCGGTGCGGGTTGCTTCCCCACATGGACACTCAATCCACAAGATGGTTTTAATTTGATGGTCGCGGATGAAGTTGATATTGATACAGCGCCATTAGAGCAACTTATGCGCGACGGGCAACTGACATACAACCTACGCGTAAATGGCGACCTCGAAATCCGCAAAATCATGAATATCCGCTCGGCGACACTCCGCTACAATGATGAGGTCTTACGATTGAATCAACAGTGTTCGTAGGTTTCTCTAACCACGACCAGGATAGTTTTCAACGTATCGCCAATAATCTTCATCTATGAAGCGTTGTTTTATTTCCCCTTTCATGACTCTAAAAAATGGAGGAGTTGCAAGTGAAATCATACCCAGATTGAGATTTATATATAAATCCACCACATCACCGATAGATTCAATCCCCATTTTCTTAAGCGAGCCATACGCTTCCAATGATAACCCCCAATCATCTATGGAAACATCATACAAGTGTTTGTATAGATCTCGATAATTCGACATATACAGTTCCTATCAATTTACGGACGGCAAAAATGCCGTCGCTACGAATTTCTGCGTGATTGTTGTAGGGACAGGATTCTTCCTGCCCGCAAATTATACGATCAACTAAACTATCTACTCAACAACCAACTCGTTATCAACCAATCGCCAGACCTGTGTCGCCACATTCTCGATAAACCAACGATCATGTGTCGCCGCTAAAATCGCGCCTTCAAATTGCGTCAGGGCATCTTCTAGAGCTTCGAGGCTCATCAAATCGAGGTGATTGGTCGGCTCATCCAATAAGAGCACATTAGCGCGACTGTGAATCAAGCAGGCTAATCCGAGTTTACGCCGCTGACCGAGGCTCAAATCGGCGACTGATTTCTGTGCAAGATGCGAGTCACGAAATAATCCGCTTTTATGCAAACGTGTCAGCAATTCATCATCAGTTTGTGAGTGAATATCGCGTAAGACCGCGACAATATTTTGCGACTCGTCAAATTGTTCACCTTCTTGATCGAGATAGCCGACTTTTGCACTCGGTTGAACCACAATTTTCCCAGTAGCAGATGTCAACTCACCTATGATGAGGCGTAGTAGCGTTGTTTTGCCAGTGCCATTGGGCGCAACAATCGCAATTCGGTCACCTTTGCGTACCAGCCCTGATACATCCCTATATAATGTACGCTCACCAAAACGCATCGTCACTTGTTCCAGTCGAATCGGCTCCGTGCTGGTTAACGGTGCAGGCTCAAATTCAAATTGGATGTTCCAGATATGACGTGGATTATCCAATTTATTGGCTTCCAGTTCCGCCAATTGCTGGCTAGCTGACCGGATGAGTTTGCTGGCAGTCCTTTGTGATTGAGCCTCTTGGAAGTGCTTGATGTATTTATCACCGTCGAGCAACTTTTTGCGTTTGCGATGCCCATGGGCCTCTTTTTTCATTTGTTGTCTCAAGGCCTTCATCTGGTTGACTTGCCCATGATAGGCATCAACTTCTTGTTGATATTGTCGATCCCGTGCCTCAACATATTCATCATAGTTGCCATAGTATGTCGTTAGACTATGCGTCATCGCGGATAGATCGAGAATATGTGTTGCAACTTTATTGATAAATTGACGGTCATGCGTAATCATCAATAGGGCATGCGGATACGTCAGCAGATAGTTTTCTAGCCATTCCAACCCGACAAAATCCAAGTGATTGGTCGGCTCATCTAGAATCAGCAAATCGGGTTCTTGCAAGAGTAATGCCCCAAGCCCCACCCGTGTCTTTTCTCCACCACTGAGGGATTGCATCGTACGGGATGAATCAATATGATTCAGATCTAGTCCAGCAAAAATCTGTTCCAGTCGACTATCAAGGGTATATCCACCACGTTGTTCAAATGTATCTTGTAATCGCCCATATTCTGCCAGTACAGCATCTAGGTTATTGGTGTCTCCCATTTGTGTTTCTAACTCACGCAGGCGATCCCGAATCGCATTAAGGTCACCAATCGTTCGCTCAATATAGTCCCGAACAGTGATCTCGGTATCAACATCGACTTCTTGTGGTAGATACCCAACTTGTACCTGCGATGGGATGTTGATTTCACCTTTGTCATAGAGTTCCTGACCAAGAATCAGGCGAGCTAATGTTGACTTACCAACACCATTTTCCCCGACTAAGACCGCCCGTTCGCCTCGGCTTAAGCTTAATTGAACGTCGTCTAAGATGAGCTTGGCACCATAGTATTTTTGTAGATTTTGTATGCGTAAAATTTCGATAGACATAATCGAATGTTCCTTTTGCTTGCCTTGTAATTGATGGAAGGTCGGCAATTAAAACCGATATAGAATAGACGACAGACCACATGAAATCCGTAAGCAATCAAGATTTGACTTATTAGGAACAACTTTAAATGTCAGATGGGGGCATACACCATCAACAGCAATAGCTCAGGATTCCGATATGGGGAAACTATGACTGTTGTTCGTGCATGGAGGAACTTTCTACTTAAATGATCACAACAACATGAGTCATCATAAACGCTGTTATAACACCGATGTTGCGCTCATATTTAAACATAAATGTCTTTATTTTGTCAACCTCACGGAACAAAACCACGGAACTGAAATATAATGAAGTATATTGTGAATAGTTTTGTCAATAATTACTAACTTCACTTATCTTAAGTTTCACTAAATGAAGTTTTTGTGATATTGTAGAAATAGTTGCTGGTTCAATAGTTATAAAGTACCACAACATTATCTCGATCATTACATCATCAAACTCTAATTTATCTTATGGAGAGATACCATGAATGACTTATTTGCAACACACGAAACACCCGAACAGGAAGAGGGTCAGGGGCTAGTAGAATATGCTCTTATCCTTGTACTGGTCGCGGTAGTCGTAATCGTAATTCTCGCTCTACTGGGCCCTGCTATCGGCAATATTTTCTCGAATATTGTTAGTGTATTAGGGGATACTGGTGGTAGTGAAATTGGCAATTTCGGCGGATAATTATCACGATCTATTATCTGATATTATTGGAAGCCCTGTCTTATGACAGGGTTTTTTATTTTAACAATCGTAAGACAATGTAACATCATTAACTTGTAGTAGCACATTCTCAACTCTCCCACTAAAATAAACCATAAGTAAACTTAAGAGTTGCATTCAACAATGGGGGATGCCGGATGAAACGGGTCTTTATATCTTATTCACGACGCAATAAAGCATTTGCAGAACGTCTTGCACGTGACCTTGACGATGCAGGTTTAGAAGTCTGGATTGATTTCCGACAAATTTCAGGCGGTGAGCTATGGCAAAATGAAATTTTCCGTGGCATCGAACGTTCTGAATTTGTGATTTTTTGCATGTCACCAGCGTCAATTGCAAGCGAATGGTGTAATCGCGAAATTATGGCGGCACGTGAGCAAAACAAGTTGATTATCCCAATTATGATTGTTGACGCATATGACGACCTAAAGCACAGTGAAAACCTCAGTTGGATATTAGACGTTCATTTTATTAGCTTTGTGGCGGGTTATGAGCAAGCCTATTCACAATTGCTTGATTCGCTACCGGGGTCGCGTCCAGTTGGCGTATATGATGAATTTGACCCAACCCAAGCACAAAATCCATTTAAGGGTTTGGAAGCATTCCAACAGACAGATGCCCACTTCTTCTTCGGGCGGGAGCGGATGATTCAACGTAGCCTCAAGCGAATGCAAGAAACGCGGTTTCTGGCGTTTGTCGGTGCGAGTGGTAGTGGTAAAAGCTCTCTTGTCCGCGCAGGTATTTTACCCGCCTTACGTAGTGGCAAAATCCCAAGTTCAGAGACATGGCGTACGGCGTTATTCACCCCCGGTGCAAATCCGCTTGAGGCTTTGGTCACGCGTATTATGCCCTACCTTCAAGAAGATAATACACGCACTATGGAACGCGTCATTCAAAATATACAAGACCCTGAGATTGTTAATCAGTATGTCGATAATATTCTGGGAGATGCACCCGACGAAAGTCGCTTACTGATTATTATTGATCAGTTTGAAGAAATTTTCACACGAGCAAGTGCATCAGAAGCACAAGCCTTTGTCAATACACTTGTGCGCATTGCGACCTCACCGAACACACGTCTGCAATTTATCGTGACGATGCGGGCAGACTTCTTTGGTAGTTTAAGCGGATACCCCTCGCTTGCCCAACTCTTCGAACAACAAAATATGATTATCGTCACCGAGATGACCGCCGCTAATATCCGACGAGCAATTGAAGGTCCTGTTTCTGCTGTTGGTTTGAAATACGAAGACGGCTTAGTCGATCGAATTTTGGATGATGTTCGCAGTCAACCAGGGTCATTACCGCTCTTGCAATACGCCTTGCGGCAACTCTTCGATAAACGACAGGGGGCGACATTAACACATGAAGCCTATGATGAAGTTGGCGGTGTGCGTCGTGCGCTGGCACAACATGCTGAAGAAATCTATTCGGAATTGAGCCAAGTCCAGCAAGAAACAACCCGCCGTCTGTTGCTACGGCTTGTCGAAGTTGGTGATTCAGGTGAAGCAACACGCCGGAGAGTACCACGTTCGGAACTCAAGTTTGATGACATTGATACACAAGAAGTAGATGAAGTTATCAATATGTTGACAGCAGCCGGTTCTCGTTTATTGATCGCTAGCCGTGAAATTACTACTGAAGAAGCTAGTCAGAGTACGCCAATCACATGGTTAGAAGTCAGCCACGAAGCGCTGATTCGTGAATGGGATCGATTTAAGACATGGGTATCATCGCGTCTGGAAGATTTACAATATAGCACCGAGTTACGTAAGCTTTCGCATGATTGGGAAGTGAGTGGACGTGACCCCGCCTACCTGTTAGTTGGTAAACGCCTAACTCGTGCCGAAGTCTGGATTGAAAAGGGAGATTCCAGCGACTTACAACGAGATTATATAGATGCCAGTTTGCAAAAACGTGATCAACAAGATATTGCGGAAAAAGAACGGCAACAACGCGAATTAGCGCTCGAACGCAAAAATGCCTCTCGTCTACGATTATTAGCCGTTGTACTGGTCATTGGTTTTGTAGGGGCAATCGTCGCAGTGATTGTTGCGGTCACACAGAATAATGAATTGGAAGCCATTACTGGTCAACTATCACAACGGACGATTGAACTAGAAGAACAATCTACAGTCCTCGAAGAACAATCTATTGAATTAGCGCGGACTGTTGAAGAATCTCAAAGCTTGGCGTTATCTGCCGAAGCGGATCGTCTATTTTCTGATCGTGACACAGACCTTGCTATTGCTTTAGGTTTACAGTCCACAGGTATTACAAACCCGCCGATTCGTGTTCAGAGTACATTAAATAATATCGCCCTAGCCGCTGGCACACGCCGTGTTATTGACACATCAGATCTGACAATTCTATCACTCGCTTACAACCCGGATGCGACACAGATTGTAACAGGGTTAGATAATGGTGAAATCGTCATTTGGAATGTTGCAACCGGACGCGAGTTACTACGGTGGGAAGCACATAGGAGCGGTGTTAATACAGTAGCGTATGATCCTGATGGCACACGCATCGTCAGTGGATCCGATGGTACAACAAATAATTTACGTGTCTGGGATGCGGCCAGTGGTGAAGAAATCTTCACTATACCCTATCACACTAGTCAAGTAACCAGCGTGAAGTTTACCCCAGATGGTGAATTCTTCGTCTCGGCAAGCAATGACCAAACCTACGTCGTCTGGAGAAGCGAAACATTTGAAGTCGCACACAGTGGTATGCGTGATATTGATATTGAAATGGTAGATGTCACCGAAGATCTTGAAAACGATTGGGTCATCGCAATTGCCGATGCCGATACAATTGTCACCGTAAATCGTGCATGGGAAACCGAGACTAGGATTACTCCAGAAGATTTCGGGTTAAATGCAGATATTACCTCGATGCGGATTAAAGCCGATGGGACTATGATTATTGCAGGTTTTGAGACTGGAGAAGTCGGGTTATGGAATGCCCGTAATGGAACGCTAGTGCAGACTTTCCCAAGCCTTGATAGTCGAGCAACAGCAGTGGATTTCCTGCCACGTGATGATAAGGTCATTGCTGGATTTGAAGATGGATCAATGCGAATTTGGGATGTAGTGACGTCACGCCAAACTGATGCTTTTACATTGGAGGCAGCAATCCGTGACCTTGAGGTGAATAGTGCCGAAGTGCGCATGGCTGTGTCCTTAGAAGGTCAAATGCGTATCTGGGACATTCAAGGCAGTGCCGAAGTACAACGGTTTAATGGACATAGGGGACAAGTATCGGCAGTCACTTATCATCCTGATGGTGAGTTAATATTATCAGGGTCATTCGATACAACCCTCATTTTATGGGATAACGATAATGCAGAAGTCGTACAGACCTATATCGGGCATGATGGTGCAGTTGTCGCACTAGATTTTAATGCTGAGGGATCACGCTTTATTTCTAGTGCAAACGATCAAACCGCGCGTATTTGGGTGACAGAAACAGCCGAGATTACGCTAACATTTGACGGACACAATGGCAATATTACATCGGTCGCATGGCATCCTTCCAGCTCACTCGTCGCTACAGGTGGACTTGATAATCGGATTTTGCTATGGGATGCAAATACAGGCGAAATCCAACAAGAACTTCTCGGACATGATGGGTCAGTCGCCTCCCTCCAGTTTAGCCAAGACGGTACAATGCTTCTCTCAGGGTCATTTGACGATACCCTCAAAGTTTGGGATATCGAAACTGGGGAAGACATACGTACATTATCCGGTCATACTGGATCAGTATTCGCAGGTAGTTTTAATGATGATGCGACCCAAGTTATTTCTGGCGCGAGTGATCGTACAGTAAGAATATGGGATGTAGATTCAGCGCGAGAGCTTCGTCGTCTTGAAGGGCATGACCGTATTATTAATCAAGTGGCATTTGTGTCCGAATCAGATGCTGTTTTATCGGCTTCATCGGATGGGACTTTGCGTCTGTGGGATACAACCAGCGGGTTTGAGATATATCGGTATACAGTCGTCAATAGTTTTGGCCGTTCGATTGCAATGCGGGCTGTTGCCGTCAAATCAAACGGTGATAAAGCGGTAACAGGTATGTCTGATTCGACGGTTCGTGAGTGGGAAATTCTACCGACAATCAACCAGTTAATACGATGGACACTTGATAATCGCTTCATCCCTACACTGGATTGCAACGAACAAATTTTATTCGGCTTACAATCAACACTAGATATGGGGCAACAAGTATTTATAAGCAGTCCAGATGAGTCTGTCAATCTGTTGTTTGATCCGACACAGGGCGCCGTTACGGGTATTGGATCAAACGGTGAAGCAGTGGATCTGATCGACATCGAAACCCTCAGTGACGGGCGGAACTTCTACGAAGTATGTACGGCTAGCGGGCAAGTGGGTTGGATCGAAGAGACGCTGCTTGATGGGGTTAGCTAAGACATTTTCTTAGACATCGATGTGGGGGAGGGTTTACAAACCTTCCCCTATAGAAAAGCGATAGGTCAGGCAATTAATCCATCATCAGCACACGTTCGATTTGATCAAATGCCCAATCAATATCCTGACGGGTGATGACCAGTGGCGGTGCAAGCCGGATGATATTGACATGCGTTTCTTTACAGAGCAATCCGGCTTCTTGTAGTGCAACACAGAAGCGACGCGCTCCACCTGCGGAATCATGTAATTCGACACCTGTCAATAAACCACGTCCACGTACTTCTTTAATATGAGGGCTATCAATCCCGCGCAATAACTCGCGCAGATATTCCCCCATTGTATGGGCGTTTTCGATGAGATTTTCATCCATCAGGACTTCGAGTGCTGTTTGAGCAACCGCACATGCAAGTGGATTCCCACCGAAGGTTGAACCGTGGTCGCCGGGTTTAATCACATCCATGACATCAGCATCAGTCAGAACAGCCGACACAGGATAAAAGCCACCTGATAACGCTTTACCGATTGTGATCATATCAGGTCGGACACCCTCCCAATCACAGGCAAAAAGCTTACCTGTCCGCCCAAGTCCTGTTTGAATTTCATCCGCAATCATCAATACATTATGACGATCACAAATGTCGCGGACTTGACGCAGGAATCCATCAGGAGGCAACACCACACCACCCTCGCCTTGAATCGGTTCGAATAAGAAGCCAACTGTATTAGGTGTAATCGCGGCTTCAAGTGCATCAGCATCACCATAAGGAATCTCTTTAAAACCCGGTGTATATGGACCGAAGTTATCTTTTGTGCCGGGATCATCGGAGTAGGATACAATCGTAATCGTGCGACCGTGGAAATTACCAGAGCAGGTGATAATTTCAGCTTGCCCATCAGCAACACCTTTGACCATATAACCCCATTTACGGGCAATCTTCATCGCCGTTTCGACAGCTTCTGCGCCACTGTTCATCGGTAGCATTTTTTCGTATCCAGTTAGATCGCAGAGATGCTTTGCAAAAAGAGGCAATTGATTATTACGAAAGGCGCGAGATGTTAGGGGTAATTTTTGTGCTTGTTCAATCAGTGCATTAAGGATACGGGGATGGCTGTGTCCTTGGTTCACTGCAGAATAGGCGCTCAAGAAATCCAAGTATCGTTTGCCGTCAACATCGTATACCCAAATACCCTCACCGTGTTCTAGCACCACATCAAGCGGTTTATAATTCTTGGCATTATATTGATTTTCAAGGGCAATATAATCCTGCGAAGTCATCTGAAGTTGTTCATTCAACATGAGTCACACTCCTAAATTTTATGAAGATGTATAAGTAGTACAGAACACACAGACCCGTTTCATGTTGACTGAGGCAATCATTGAATGTTAGAGGATAAATCCGTCGGGCATGTGCTGTTATTTTCATTTTAGCATTCTTGCACAACATAACAGCGGGTTTCGTCAATATTTACAAAGTTCACTTTGTATAATCCGCCCAAATTGTGATTTTTATCACAGCATAATTTATGACTGGTAGATAATTTTATTGGGATAGAAAAGATTGATCAGAGAGTTACCTTGTGGCATCTACTCAAAATCCCTCAAATTTCTGCAAATTTCCCAATTGAGCCTTCGGCAAAGTGCATAATCAACGACATAACATGATGAAATTTTTGCTTTATAAGTAAGAGTGTTAAAATTTCTCGTGTACCAACCTCTTATCAATCTAGGGAGAGAAAATATTATGGCTAAAGAAATGCCGCTAAAGCCTGCAGAAGACGTCAATGATGAGCCGGTTCAACAATATGCGGAAGAACAAAATGAGCGGTTTGCCTGGCTGAAGCGATATCAACCCATTTGGATGACGCAACTACCGAAGCGAAATCTACCGAGAACACCCGACCCAAACTTCCAACTGATTAGTGATAAAAGGCTTGATCATATTCAACGTATTCATCAACTTGATGTTGCAACGATTGACCGCATCAAAGCTGATCGTGAATTTATGGAAACTGAGTTAATGCGTTATTTTCGAGAATTAGATACAGAAGCGAAGGTCAAACAAAATAGTTATCGGCTGTATCAAATCCGCATTTTAATGCTCGCATCTGCAGCGACACTTGTCGGGTCATTACAAGCTATCTCTGTTGATAATCAGGCAGCTTTACAAATCTTTGGGATGGGTGAAGCACTAATTGCTTTATTTACAGTGTTTATTATCCAAACGCGTGGGACCGATGCAACACTACCGGGTTGGCTGAGTGCACGTAAAAAAGCTGAACAACTCCGGCGTGAATATTTCCGTTTTATGTTGCGTCTACCACCCTATGACATCAGCATGCAACAGTATGATCTTAAGCTTAAATTATCAAGCCGTGCCGCCGAAATCTATAATGACCAAAACCCTGAAGAACCATCAATCCTAGAAGGAGATGCTGTATGAACCCATCAAGTAATGCACCAAAATTCACACGAGAAGAAATGATTGCCCGTTATCATCTGATGAACCAATATGTATTAGAAGATCAACGTGCCTATTACAACCGTGCCATCACAAAAAACCAAAAATCGGCAAAAGGGGTCAACTTTTTACGAGCTTTCTTCACCTTAGCAGCAGGGATTGCATCCTTACTGGCAGCCTTCCTCGCAGGTAATGACGATTGGACATGGTTAATCACTATTTTAGTTGTTATCGCTGTAATCGCTCCAACACTGGGGTCTGCCTTTACAACACTAGCGGATCTATATCAATGGGAACGCCTGACATCAATCTACGAAACGGCTCGTAAAAGCCTCGCAGTTGCTGATGCGCTCTCACCACTCGAAGAAATGCCTGATGAAATCTATCTTGCTAGTCTAGATGCGTTCTCTGAAAGCACTTTGCGCGTCATGAAAGATGAGTCGGCACAATGGGGTCAGGTCATTAAAACGCCAGAACGCCTACGCGAATATGTTCAGAGTGTCGAGAATAAAAATCACGACGATCCGACACCCACAGATGAAACATAATTTGAATGCATAGGATGTATACGGTATATTTGGTAACATTATCGGCAAAAGCTTAATCACAGAGATTTAAAGAGTAAACACATGACAATATACAATTTTGATGAAGAAATCGACCGCAAACAACATAGCAGTGCGAAGTGGACATACTTCGAGGATGATAATTTGCCAATGTGGGTAGCTGATATGGACTTCCGCTCACCACCATCAGCAATCGAGGCAATGATTGAACGCGCTAAGCATGGGGTGTTTGGCTACACAATGGATCCTCCGAAACTAAAAGATACCATCGTGGAACGTATGAAAAATCTCTATGATTGGGACATTACCCCCGATGATATTGTATTTTCCCCCGGTATGGTTACGGCACTCAATGCGACATTAAAAGGGTTTGGTAAGGATGGGGATGGGGTACTCTTACAAACACCCGTATATGGCCCATTCTTCACAGCGACGCGCAATAACCGCAAATTCACATACAATGTCGATATGACCTATGTTGATGATGGCGATGGATCCTTCCACTATGAAGCCGATTATGATGCATTTGATCGTGCAGCCAGTGAAGAACAAGCAACTGTTCATTTTAACTGTAATCCACATAACCCCGGTGGCTTCACGTATTCTCGTCCCGACCTCGAACGGATCGCTGAATCGTGCCTGAAACATGATGTCTTGATTGTCGCTGATGAAATTCACTCGGATTTGATCTTGGAAGGCAAACATATCCCAATTGCAACCCTATCAGAAGAAATTGCACAAAACACCCTAACGATGATTGCGCCAAGTAAAACCTATAATCTGCCGGGTATGGGATGCTCTATTTTGATCGCGCAAAACAAAGAAATCCGCGAAACGATTGCCGGATCGTTACGGGGTATGGGTGTTCATGTAAATATCCTCGGATACGAAGCAGCGTGGGGTGCCTATACAGGCGGACAAGAATGGCTTGACCAATTACTCGTTTACCTCAAAGGTAACCGTGATTTTGCCATTGATTACATTCGCACCCATATGCCACAAATTAAGACAACGATCCCAAATTCAACCTATTTGCTCTGGATGGATATGCGTGGTTTGGGTGTAGATGACTTGCCTGATTTCTGTGCCAAAGAAGCCAAGCTTAACCTCAGTCCCGGATCATTTTTCGGTCACGGTGGCGAAGGCTTCATGCGAATGAACTTGGGATGTCCACGGTCCACCCTTGAAAAAGGTCTTAGCCAGCTAAAAGAGGCTGTTGATAAAATCGCAGTCAAAGCGTAATGCTATGTCTCGTTCTTTTTTAATTGATACAGATGCTGGATCGGATGATGCTGTCGCTATTGTGATGGCATTTCAACACCCAGACATAAATGTCAAAGCAATTACAGTGGTTGCAGGAAACGTCCCACTCGAACAAGGTGTTCAGAATTCGCTCTATTTTACAGAGTTATGTGATGTTGATGTGCCTGTTTATGCAGGCGCGCCACGTCCGATTATCCGTGAGGCATCACCCGCTGATTGGTTTCATGGTGCTGATGGGCTTAGTGATCGAGGCGATGAATACGTCCCGCGCAAAACACAAGTCCAAGACAAACACGCTGTAGAAGCCATCATCGACACGGTCCGTGCCAATCCAAACATCACGATCGTTACATTAGGTCCCTTAACTAACCTCGGGTTAGCGATTCGGCAAGCACCAGATATCGTAGAGAACGTTTCACGTTGTATTGTGATGGGTGGCGCAGGCTGTACCAATGGTAATGTCACCCCGGCTGCTGAATATAATATTTGGTGTGACCCCGAAGCAGCGCGAATTGTATTCTTATCCGGTATGCCAGTTGAGATGGTCGGATGGGAATTTTGTCAGGGTGAATTTGTGGTCACATTGGACGAAATCGAACATATCAAAACCATCAACACGACATATTCACAATTCACGATTGATTGTAACCAGACCGCAATCAAAGGCTATGAAACACAAACAGGTGAAATCGGTTTATCTTTGCCAGATGCAGTGGCGATGGCGGTTGCGATTGATCCAACGATTGCGACAGAGACGAGCCAACATTTTGTTGATATTGAATGCAATAGTGAACTCACTCGTGGTATGACGGTGATTGATAAACTGAATGTCACACATGATGAGCGTAACCGTGATACTTGGCACGATATTCTAGAACGTGGCACACAACCAACGATTTGTTGGGAACTTGACGCAGGTCGCTGGAAAGATTTACTCTACCAACTGCTTCAATAGACTATAGCAGTTATATCGTAGAGGATAATAAATGAAAATAGATGTATATCACGACACCGTCTGCCCATGGTGCAGAATCGGCAAAGCACACCTGCAACAAGCTATTGAACAATGGCAAGGTGAAGCTGTTGAAGTTGAATATCACACATTCTTTTTAAACCCCAATATGCCCGCCGACGGTCATGATTTTGTTGAGTATCTGACAGAAAAAGGTGGCGGGCGCATGCAACTTGAGGATTGGTTCGCCCGTCCACACGAGATGGGCAAACAAGTCGGTTTGACCTTTAATTTTGACAAGATCAAAAAAGCACCAAACTCAACCTTATCGCACCAATTAATTTTGCTCGCACCTGACGATAAACGCGAAGCTGTGATTGATGCAGTCTATGATTCCTATTTTGAACATGGTAGAGATATTGGTGACCTAGACGTTTTGGTGGCGATCGCCGAAGAAACTGGACTTGATGCAGATGAAATCCGTGCACAACTGGAAGCCAATGCAAAACAAGATGCAGTGATCAGCGACGTCCGACGTGCCTATCAAATCGGTGTGCAAGGCGTTCCATTTTTTGTTGTGAATGAACGGCTCGCATTTTCTGGTGCACATCCTCCTGCAACCATTATCGAGGTGATGGAAGAAGCTCAGAAGCAGGCTAATCCATAAGATTTAAGTGTGGATGATATGTTTGTATCGTCCACGATATACTCCCCACGCTCTCAGAAATGGTATTGCTAACAGTCGCACCATAATCATAGTCAAGATAACTTGCAAGACAAACGGCAAATACGCCCAAATATGTATCACCAATGCGAGATAATTATAGAATCCCCCAAGAAACAAAAAGACATCTTTAAATTCACCGACATGTCGCAAATTCATGAGTCGCAGTGTATGCAATCCAGCGAACACTTGCAACACGATCAACATCATCCACGCCAGTAAGCCAATACCGTAGACGATTGCTAATCCAATCGCCGCGATTGTGATCATCACCTGTAAGACAACCATATAGCATTTTAGCAATGGCGATACGGTCAAATTGCCATCTGCCGACACAGTAGTCCCTGTCGTCAGCACAAAACTGCGTGCGCCAAATTGGCTATCATATTGAATATCTTTCAATCCACTTGGCACACTATTAACCAATAACAAAACAAGCCCCAATACCCCACAATATATCACTGTATCAGTCGGTAGCATCTGTTGATACACTAACGCACCACTCAGTCCAAGTAAAGTGACTGAAGTTGCCAATGCAAGCTCTGCAAGAATCCGGGGTAACCAACGCCATTTGCTGAACAGATTATAGATCACACTCAGGCTGACACTCAATCCGAGCAACGCTAAACCTGCACGGTTGCCTTGCAAAACCCACACATACAAGATGATCGCGAGCGGTACTTGTACCACCACAAACAACGATGCCTGTATCGGTTTTACTGCACCGGATACCAGCGGGCTTTTCTGACGATAGGGGCTTTCTTTATCGAGCTGATAGTCCATTAAGTCATTGAGTACAAATCCGAAAAAATGGGCGCAGATGCCAATACCACCTAGTGCCAAGAGGTCAATTACACTAAGTGATTGGCGTAGACTCAGCGCGCCAATAATCGGCACACTTAACGACAAGGGGAGCATCCCAATACGACTCAGTAGAATGAGTTTCTTCAGTGTATTCATCATAGCTTCAGCGTAACGTAAACCTATAAATTTGCAAACTAACTCAGCAATATTTTAAAATACAGTCATTTACAAGTTTTTTATGCTCAAATTGCAACCTAATATAACAACTACACGTATAAACAGTAAGAACATAAAAATATACTCGGGGAGAGTAAAATAATGAGTGAACAACCTAACAAACCAAAGAATGACAAGCCAGAATGGGTCGAAGAAATTGAAGTTGCGGGTAGTGAACTAGTTGACCGCGTTAAAGACCTGATCGAAGAAGGTAACGTCCGTCGTCTGATTATTCGCAATGCGAACGGTGATGTACTCATCGAAGTGCCGTTAACACCTGCTGTTGTTGTCGGTGGTGTTGCAACCGTATGGAATCCAATTTTGGCAGCATTGGGCGCACTCGCAGCACTCATTGCTAAACTCAAAATCGAAGTTGTACGGGTCGAAGAAATCGACGAAGATGCCGAAACGATCGAAATCTCGTCCGATGATGTCACCAATAAAGCCGACGAATAATAACTGAAACGTCATAAACAAATACTTCGCTGGAGCAGATGTGAGTCTGCTCCATTTCATTATCCCACTTCTATACACCTGACAAAATAATATAGTTCTTCAATAAAGCTGTGGCAAAACGTCTCTACACGTCGTATAGTTCGTTAGCTTTTGATAACGATAACGGTTTATATGTATGCGACAGTCACTATTACGCTATCTCCCTGTATCATTACCGCTTGCCATTTTCTGGTTGATCGGTATTGCTGGATTAGATTATGGGTCTCATTGGGATGAGCCAAAGTTATTAGAATCCGTACGTGTGTCGGTATACGAGGGTGTGTATCTACCCACATTTTATAACTACCCATCAGTATCCCATGCACTTGGCGTACTATCTGCCCTCCCTGAAATCACACGAAATATCGGCCGAAATCATTTAAATGAGCCTGTGTTTCATGGGCATATCGCAGCCTTTCAATTAGATAATCATGTCATCACATTGCGGACACGCCTCGTTTTTTTGACGATAACATCATTAGCCATTATCTGGCTTTATGGGCTGATGCTTAGTTGGCGTGGGTCGATGTGGGTGGCGTTATTCTCGAGTAGTGTGTTAGCGTTTTCATGGGAGGTTGTTTATCACGCCCGTTGGATTGCACCCGACACCATTTTGATGCAATTTGGTGCATTATTTTTACTATGTTTGGTACAAGCATATCGTCATCCCAATAAACAGTATTGGCTGTGGTTGACGGTCATTGCGGCAGGCTTGGCGACTGGCACAAAATATCCAGCCGGATTACTACTATTACCGGTCTTAGTACTCGTTTGGTGGCATCGTCAATCACGATTTTCATTAGTACAGGCGATATTTGTTTTTGCCATAACCTATCTCATCACCACCCCCGGCACATTGCTACAACCGTTCAAATTCTGGTATCAGGTTGAATTTGAAATGTGGCATTATAGCTTCGGACATAGCAAGCATACCGTATCCGCAGGAGCAGAACATCTCCTCAAAAATCTTGAGTATCTAACAACGGTACAACTCTCGCATTTCTCGTGGATTGGAATGCTATTTTTTACATGTGCAATTGTCGGAGGGATTGTACTGTGGCGCGAATCTAAACGACTGGCATGTATCGTTTTATTATTCCCGATTCTCTACCTTGTATTCATGAGTTTACAACGAGCGATGTTGATCCGTAATTTGCTCGTCCTCGTTCCATTTATTGCAGTATTATGTGGAATTGGGGTGCAATGGCTGTGGCAGTTTGTTCAACATCGTTGGCTGCGTATTGTGTTGATAGTGATGATTGTTAGCCTCTCGAGTGTCAATGTCGGGTGGTTGATTTATACCACTGAGACCATTAAAGACCGTGATACAGACCAATATCTAGACGACTTACGAACATGGGTCGAACAGTTCCCTGATATAACCTATTTTGCATCTGAGCATGTACGAGGTAATCTCGGCGCAGATATATCGGATAACATCACACCCGATTTATCACAAGCAGATGAAGTCCTCGTCTATTTGAGTGAAATCCAAGAAATTGAGCCGATGCCAGCCAATATACCGCGTTTATTCACATGGCGATTTGGCTCATGGGAAACCAACATCGAATACTATACGTGGCACGGAGATGATAAGGTTGTGTTGCTTCCAATTGAAACTGTTCAATACTACGATTTAACGCCTTACCTAGAAAACCAGTAAAAACTTTTCAAACAGTTATTCGTATACACTATTATATATAGGGGATTATCAGTTGGGAGAAACTCCATGAACAGTGAAACGAAGATGTCCGCGACAAAATTCATTTGGGTTGCGTTTTTACTTGGGTTAATTGTTGTCAACGCAAATGTCATTATCAACGGTGAATCATTAGGTATTGCCAATGTGATTGTTACATCAGTGGTTGCTCTAGCAGCAATTGCCTCGACAAATTTCGTCTGGATGAGTCCAACCGAGAGCACCAACCAGACAACTGATGCAAAACTCAAACGTGGTGAGCGCGTTAAACAAGTCATTGATCTGATGGATGAGGATGAATTATACGAATTACGCCAACGACTCGCAGATGACTACAGCAACCCACCGTCTGATTATGTTGTGCTAGGAGATGACGGCGAGTTGCATCGTAAAACACAGTCATAATTGTCTAAATATTGTAATTACGGTTTACTATTTTTGTTAATGTATAGTTACATAAGAAAATTATACGAAGTAATATAACAATTTGTTATATCGTGTATAATGGAATATGAAACTTGGTTAGTTGATAGATAAGTGGGTATGGACGTAGCAATAGATTATGCGTCACAAATTCTAGATATTACATCACTAGTTCTGCAACATAGCGGTGGTCTTTCACGTGAGCAAAAGAAACATGTAAAGACAATCCATCGTCGGGCTTTTCAGTTTGTTAGTGAATACATGGACAAACAATCTGTTCCCATACAAGAATTGCGGAGTTATCTTAATCATGATGCACTAAGTCCGGTAACGGTGATTATCGGCTATAGTGAAGTTTTGCTGATGGACGGGGCGGGTGAGTTACACGGTCCCTACCAAGAAGCCATTACAGAAGTCAAGAATTTTGGTTATGCCCTACACGAAGAGTTAAAAGATATGCACGATCAAATTTGGGACTTCATGCAACAAATGGGCATCCCCAAATAACCTCTCCTTTTACTTTTCTGCATCGACTCGTATACTCCATTGGGTTAAACAAAAATACAAAGATAGACAGCCATGCTTACAGTAGCAGAAGCACTTGAATTATCGGTCTTGGACAAAGCTAATGTTGTCGCCGGACACAACGGCTTAACAGCACAAATCGGCTGGGTGCATACAGTTGGTGTACCAGATGGCGCGAACTGGCTCAATGGGGGCGAGTTGGTGCTAACGACAATTTTCAATATGCCCGACACTCCTGAACAAAAATGCGATTTTGTCCGTCAATTGGCGAACAAGGGTATTGTAGGCGTTGTGATTACAATCGGGAAAATGATTGAAGAAATCCCCACGTATCTACGTGAACTTGGTGATGAGCTAGAGCTACCGTTGATTGAAATACCGTATGAAGAGCGATTTGTTGATATTGCCAAGTCAATTAATGAACGTCTCTCCGAAGAAAAGTTGGATAATGTAAGCCGTGCATTGTCAATTCAACAGCGGTTATCACGCTTGGTGTTGGAAGGTGGCGGTTTTTGGGAATTAGCGGAGATGTTAGCTGATCTCATCGGGCATTCGATTAGTATTGAAAATGAACGTTTTGAAGCCATCGCCAATAAAAATATCGCTGAGGTCGATTCTGCACGACGCTATACCATCTTGCATGGTCGTACCAATCCGCTCCTGATTGAAGCACTCGAAGATGAATATCTGCCAAAAATTCGGGATAGCTTACGTCCGGTGTATCTGCCGATGATCCCAAATGTTGGTTTGGAGATGGAGCGATTACTTGCGCCGATTGTGGTGCATGGTGAAATCTACGGTTATATGTGGATTATTGCTGATGTTCATGGGTTGTCTCAGATTGATATGATGGCGATCGAAGTTGGAGCGACTGTCGCGGCTTTGCTGATGTTGTATCAAGAGTCGATCCAAACTGCGGAAGCCTCGCTCAAGGGTAGCTTGATGTCACAATTGATCGAAGGTGATATCAATCGAGAGACAATTCTCACTGACCAGTCGTTGCGCTACGGCGTTGATTTGCGCCTGCCGTATGTCATGATGGTGGTTGAAGCCGATGGATCTCAACCACGTTATGTTTCGAGATTATATCGCATGATTAATCAGGTCTTATCGCAAACTGAAATGCAAGCCGTTGCGGGACAATTCGCTGGACAAGTTGTCATCCTTGCACAAACCAATCAGCAAATTGATGATCTCGCCGATGCGCTGATCACACGATTGACTGACAGAAACGGCGCGGTACGTATTGGCATTAGCCTCACACACCGAAATGCCACAAATGTCGGTCGTGCGCATCGACAGTGTGTTGAAGTTTTAGACATCACACACCGTTTGAATGATATACAACCCATCCAGAAATTTGCTGATCTCGGCTATATTCATACCCTATTCCATGCGGGAGCTGATAGTTTATACAACAACCCATATGTGCCTGTTTTGCGTAACCTTCTCGATGAAAAACAAGCCGACTTATTTAACACCCTAGAGACTTATTTGGATGAAGGTGGCAATAGTGTACAGACAGCCGATACATTGCACATCCACCGTAGCACACTGAACTATCGTTTGACACGCATCCGAGAGATTTGTAATGTGGACTTATCATCTCCATCAATCAGGACCAACTTACAGATCGCCGTTAAGTTGATGCGCCTGTTCGAGCGTATCGATTAGTCACGGATACAACTGCATGGCTTTGAAGCCGTATATTATGATATGTGAATAGGAAAATATACTTATTCTTCTATACATTTCACTTTTAATTCATAGTAATTTTGATGTTATACTTGAAAATAGGCTAAGCAGTAAGGACAAATGCAATATGGCAGTCATCAGTGAATTAATTGATGTAGGTCTATCTCTCAAAGACAGTGGAAATCATCAGTCAGCCATTGAACACTTTCGTCAACTTCATCAAACCTATCCCGATCATGCACGGATTATGTTTGAGTTAGCAGGATCATGGCAACTCTTTGGTGTACCTGAACAAGCATTACCGTTATATCGTCGTCTGATGGCGATGCCTAAAAGTCAGGGATTGTCAGTTAAAGATATGCCTCGCCTGTATACACAGATGGGCGCAAGTTTACGCTTACTCGGTCAATTTACAGAATCGCTAGAAATCATTGAAGAAGGCTTGTCACTCTACCCTGATTATCGTCCTTTACGTGCCTACCGGATGTTTGCGTTGCATAGTTCCGGTCATCATCAAAATGCGATGTTAGATGCACTGGATTTGATGTTAGAATCGCTCGCCCCAAGTAAATGGGATTTATATGAAGATGAGATTCTCAAGATTGTAGAGAGCATCCGTGAGCGTGTACCCGAGCCTAATACAGATAATTTGGAAGAATGGGTCTTCGACGAATATTGGACAGATGAAGCATCAAAATCTGACGAAAAACCAGATGAAGATGATGAAACAGTTGTCTTGGTAGATGATGTATTAGATGAAGCCACCGCGATCACCAATGGCGAAGATGTTGAATTAATCGAAGAAGATCCATCACCAACGGCATCAGTTGAGGTCGTATCCGACGGTAAGATTGAGATTGAAGACAGCGACACTGAGGACGAAGCATTCGAAGTTGAAGTCAAGGTTATCAAACAAGACAAGCCGAAACAAACTAAGCCTGCTAAGACAACACGCAAAGATGATGACAACCAATTTGGCAAGAAACCAGTCAAGATTGACATCAACTCGTCAACCGATGCAGATACCCCCGATGTGTCCGTACAAGTAGATGAGCCAGAAACCACATCGGATGACGACAAACCAGCGGCTGCATCCGGTAAAATCAACATACCAATTGATTTGGATTAGGCATTACAATCAAGTTAGGGTTATCAAGATTGCTTGATAATTGATAATGTTTCACACAGAATTACAATATAATATATTATAGGGTTTGATAATTGAGGTAATAGTCGTGTCCACAAACAAAAAAAATACATCCTATTTAGGCAGTGAAAACAGCGCAGAGCCGATGCAAGATCGTGAACCAACAAAGCGCACCGGTGTATTATCTGAGACCTCAAAATTAAAATGTAAGATAGAGGATCAGTTTATCACATTGGCGATTGCCGAACGGATGAGTGTTGGACGGACAATGGACGAAGATGCAGTTGATTTTGACCTCACCCCCTATGATGCATACCACTATGGTGTTTCACGCCGTCATGCCACACTAACCATGATGGATGGTTTCCTCTATATTGAAGACATCGGTAGCACCAACGGCACCCGTATCAACGGATTCCAACTCACAAGCAAACAAAAATATCGCCTCCGCGATGGTGACGAAATTGAGTTTGCCCGCTTAAGAATGATTATCAAATTCGAAGAATAATCACACATTATTCTGCCCTCTCCCCAAAATTGGATTGTTGAGAGAATAAGATACAAGCGATAGTACTCAGATTATCTAAAGATTACTGGGTTTTGTAATAACATACTGTTTCACCAACGGTTACGGTCATATACATAGCTCGACTCTAAGATATGTCATTGCATTTTATTCTTCACTTTCTATCTAACCATCGACTGCCCGATGGTTAACATACGATTGCCCTTTGTTTTTGAAAGTGTTCAGATCCAAATCTTGCTTCATACTATAATGACAGCATAGATCAGATAAAAAAGAGAGCAACCATTATGAGACAGGTATGGATTCTATTTGGGTTATTATTGCTGTGTATACCAGTGTCGATACAAGCAGATACTACATCACCTAATTGTGAACGTTTTACAACTAATGGGGTTCAGACACTTGTACCACGTTTCAATCAAGAACTCACTGAGCTGACTATCGTTGACCTTGCAACAGCCAATGTCATCTCGCAAATGCCTGTACCTTTGGACATAGGGACACGTGATTTAAACTATCCTGCATATTGGTCTCCCAATTGTGCTTATCTGAGTTATCAATTTATGGAAGGTTTCATGATCTGGCATGTTGAAGTTGGCGAAGTTGGTGGGATAGTCCATGGTCGCCTTGGCTCTCCTGGCTTTCGGTTGCTTGTACATTGGCATCCAACAGAACAATATGCATTGCTCGAAATGCGAGATGATATTTATCTTTGGCAAAGTTCTACACGATCGGTAGTTCCTTTAGACCGTCCTGCTGGACTTTTAAATGGCACAGGACAACCTTTAACCGAATTGGACACACCACCATCTCCCATTGCGCGAATTACTTGGGATGATAGCTATCCGGTGGTATTGCTAACATACAACCCTCCGATACACTATTTTCAACTTAGGGATGCAGAGAGCGATTCTTACCACGCTTACCACAGTGTTTTTGAGTTTAGTCTGATAGATGGGGAAATTACAAATAGATATAGCTTAAATGGTGGACGCGCTTATTTTGATTATGTGCTTTCACCGGATAGAACGCATATTGCTGTATTCACTTTGGTTGTTGGTAAAGCCAGAAATGACCCCCATCCTGTCACACTCATTGTCTATAATCGTCTGACAAGCGAAGCAAATACACTCAATGTAGATTATGTTGTTTTCCGCGAATTCAGACGGGGATTTGTTGCTGTAACTCGAAAACAGGTCGCATTCAGCGCCGATAATCGCTATCTTGTAGCAGGATGGCAAGCTTTACGCATTTGGGACCTCACCCAGCTTAGTGCAAATCCCAATGACCGTATACCTGATTTCCGTCATGATGCTGGCAATAGCGTGATTAGTTCTATACGATTTATAGACACTGATACAATCGAAGTCATTGATCCATGGCTTACAGCATCCTATTGGCATCGTGTGACTGGTGAACGTATTAATATTGGGGTAGATCAATAGAAACGTCATATACTTCCCTGAATGAATACAGGGAAGGAAGTACGTCACATTTCTTGTAAAAATACCCGCATCGTATCAGGATCAGCCGGCAAGTTATACGCACGCATCATATTACTGATATTCCCATTCAGCATCGTTTGTCCATCATTCAACCGAATGTTCCAAATTGTTGGACTTTCGAGGATTGTTTGTAAGACCATCCGCTGGTGTCGGCTGAGGTTTGGATTGACTTCAGACAAGGGTTTACCATCAAATACAATAAATAAGAGGGCATCAACACAATCCATCGCCGCGTAAAAATCCACCCGCCGCAATGACCGCACAACCTGTGACATCACAGGGCGCAGCCGTTCATAACCGATGTGCATAAAAGCTTTACAAATATCACTGATGAGATCACCTTCTGACCACGTCAATTGTTCATAGGCTTCATCAACGACAGTTGAATGCTTCAAGACATCAACCAGTAAATCAATCACGCGTAATGGCGTATTTGCGCCTGCAATTTCGACCACTGCCAGCCCTGCCGCAACCCGTACAATTAAATCTTCATCCGGTGCAAGGTACGGTTCGAGATGATCAAAGACCTGCTGACCATGTTGCAAATACCGCAATGCCATCAGAATGCTAGCTCGGATCAATGCGTTATCTTCAGTGGGCAACAGCCGTAGTAAGCGTGGCACAATCATCGCCTGTAACTCATTGAAATTGGAGAGCAGATAAGGGACTGCCATCCGTGTTTGTGGATCTTGAAGTTTATTCTGCATGAGTTGAAAATAGACTTCTAATCCATCGCGCACTGCAAGATATGTACGACGCACATAATTTAACTCTAATTCTAACTGTCGTCGAAATCCATCCGTATCACAACTTTCATCAAAGAGAAAGTCGTCATGTTGATTGTCCAAATAGGAGTTTCCCTGAGTTAGATGCGACAAGTAAATGAGGATATCGTACTTGCGTGTAACAGTTGATACCGATAGCAACTCAACCAAAAATGGCACAGCATATGGCGTCGCTTGATAAACTGTGCCTTGATGCCAGATATTGCTATACAGTGAATATAGGGTTTTATCACGGATATCATCATTTGTATCTAACAATGACCAGATTAATTGAGGCACATCCTCAGCTGATCCATAAGCATGATTTAAGGTTGACCACGGAATATTATCTAATCCCTCAAGCATAGAAAATCTCCACAAACTCAAAAAGAACTTATGTTCTATTATACTAGAATCAGAACAAATGGTCAAACTGATCATCACTACTAATTGTAATTAGAGTAAATTCAAATACTAAGGCATGACATCATTGATAGCGTTGAGTAAATCAAGGGGTTTAATCGGTTTATTGAGGTAAGCAGAGATGCCAATTGCCTGACTTTCAGCAATGTTCTGAGTATTGGCAGTTAAGATAATAACAGGAGTATCTCTCAGATGGTCAAATTCTCGTAGACTAGCGATTACTTCAGGGGCATTTTCACCGGGCAAGTGGAAGTCACATATAATCAAGTCCAATTGTTGATCTTTTGCAATTTCCATAGCAGAATTATAGTCCCATGCTCCACAAACAGTAAAACCGTCTCGGCGCAGAATGCTATCCAAAATCATTGCATTATCAACATTGTCTTCTATACACAACACTACTTGGGACATCTCCCACCCCCAATTATTGACACAGTCATCTCACTATAAGCATAAAATGAATTTTGTCATTTATCATGAGAATTCTATGACTTTATCACAAGAATTACAAAAAGAATAAACATCCTAGTGACTAGAGAGTAGCAAAATGCTATTCTCTAATCAGGATGCGATGCTCGTACAAGCAAAAATCCACCAGAATAAAATTGTGTGCGGTCAATTTGTGTCATGATTCAAATCCAAATATTTTTCAGATTCTGAGGTATTGATTTCAAGCCAATCTTTTGGCATATAGTCCTTTTTGATCAACATTTGTTCCACCTCTTTAATCGCGTCCCAAGTTTTGCCATGTATAGGCATTAGAACATCAGGGATTCTCTCAAAAAAGTCCAAACAATCACCGATTGTAGTTACTCCCATACGCAACATCCCAACCGTAGCAACGTCAGATAAGCTTAACTCATCAATCGCAACATCATACAATTCAACATTTTCAAATCGCCATGATTTACACATACTACACATCCTAAAAGAGGGCATAAAATACCGCCCTCGTCCTAACAAATCAAGTGATTAACGCAACTCGAGATGTTTACCCGCTAATTCGCCCCAGATACTTTCTGGGAATGCTGCCCATACATCGTAGTATGTTCGGCGTGCCACTTCACGATTGCTGAGTAGGTCATTACTCAGCGCTTCGATAAATTGGAATGCCTCAGAGAATGGGATATTCGGGTTAGCGACACGGGTTGTATCGATAATATTGAGCACGCCACCGATGTCATCATCTTGTAGCAATGTAGCATAAACGGATTGAGGCACTGTAATCAACTCAAGGGGTGTTTCAAATTCCTCAAATTCAAATGGAGGTTCAATCGGTGATCCGGTATAAAAACCTTCGTTTGCTACAAATGCCCACCAACCAGCTGAAGCCAGTCCAAAATCGACCGCAATACGATCAGCAAATCCAGCTTCTTCTATGACAGTGGATTGGACAACCTCAAGACCAATACGTTCAAGTTGTGTAGCAATTGGAGTATCATCGGGGAATGATGCCTCAGCAAAAACCCGTGAGAGCAATGCTTGTACATCACATGCCCCAGTTTCACCGTGATCAGCCTCGGCTAAGGCAACACAAATATCAAATGCCGTATTATTGGGTTCACCAATCATCAATAACAATAATTGTGCTTGTTGATTCACCCATGCTCCGGGGTCGCTATCAATCGCTAAAGCTGCTGTTGCAGTCTCTGATGCAAGATCAACCTGACCATCGAGTGCATACAACATCGCTAATGTGACGACAGCACGATCAGCACGAGTCGCTTCGTTACCATACGTTACCAAGTTATCGGTCAAAAATTGTGTGGCTGATGCAGGGCGCATTGCAAATAATGGTTCTTCTTCACTTACAACACAGCCAAATGTGTCTTGATTTTGGAAAGTATCGCTTGCATCCACAGATGAGCGATAGAAGTTACCGACATAATTCCATGTGACACTTAATTGACTGATGCAATTCCATTTTTCATCAGCGAGTTGAAACAGACTGGTGACAATCGGTTCGCCGTTACCCCAACTAATGATCTCACCAAAGCGCAAAGCTTCACCTGCACGCGTCAGGTCGTTTGCTTGTCCACCGCGATAACCGATAATATACATGCGTTGATTCAGGTCGCCATCATCGACGATTAATGCGATTTCATCAACCCCGTCAGCATTGACATCATCTAAGCGTTCCATGCTGATCGAATCAACATTATAAGGTGCAATCGGCGCATCAAAATTGGATGGTACAAACCGCAACACGCCATCTGTATCACCAATTGCGAGCACATAATCTTCATACCGAATCGCGTCAGATTCGGCATCCGTGTAAACTATATGCACTACAGCATCATCGACACTGCCTGCATCAAGGTTCGCAGACATGACCTCAATCGTGAATCCTTCAAATTGACCATCTTCAACCAGATCATTATTGATTGCATTTTCAATATATGGGCGAATCACCGCTTGCATATCGACTGAGCCAATCGGCGCATTCACCATCGCCGAGACTAATGTCGCACGGTCATCCATATTACGGGGTGCACCGGGGAAACGAAACTCAAGTTCATATTGTAATAATTCAACGGCTCGTATTGTATCGACATTATCAAGGTCGATCAAAGCAACTTGTTCTAACAAAACATCTAACACATCATTTTCTAACCATAAGCGCAACGCATAATTGCTAAACCCTGCCACGGGACCCGGCTGAGGCGGTTGTGGTTCGGGTGTATTCGTCGCAATCATAACCGGAGCAATAGTCGCGGGAAGACTTTCGGGTGTATTTGTTGCAAATCCACGTACCGGTGTATTTGTTGCAAAGGCACTATCTTGTGCAGACAACGGTAAGACCATACTCAACATCGCAATCATCATCAAAACAGCAATACTGAGGATCATTACGAATTGTGTATACAATTTTGTCATCAGTTCCCCCATGAGTGAGAATTAATCTAGTTTAATTGTAACAAGAAATTTATGTTATTGCCCTGTGTTTACAGGGTAGGGATAGAAAATTCTAATCCAGCCTAGGGTTATCGTCTGGATAGTGATCCTCATCATAATAGTAATCATCATCGTTTTTGCGCTTGGATTTACGAGGGTCATGCTCACCTTTGCGGTAAATATCTACTGCTGCAAAGATAATGAGCACTGCAGCAACGATTGGCACAAGTTCAGCCATGATATTGTTCTCTTTCATATGTTATGACATCGCCCCGATTATAAAAAGACATTGTACAAGCTGAAAGTGCCGAGTGGTTCCAACTCGTTATATAAGATATGTATTAGTACCGACAACAATTTGAAACACGCTACGATACCCACGCGTATATAGAGTAAGATCAAATAGATAAGGAAAACTCATGCACCACAAACATATGTATCGAAACCCATCGCCATTTTTCATCTTCGCCTTTGGCTTAATGTTGTTCTGGCTCTTCGGCTTTAAGCTGTTTTTCTTCCTGCCGTTGTTTTTCATCTTTGGGGGGTTTTGTATGTGGGGCACACACGGTGGGCATCACCACGATGACTGGTCAGATGAAAAGCCTAAACGTAAAAGCAAACCAAAACGCGACAACTACAGGGATGATGAAGACGACGTAACATACATCTAATACCCTTGCGATAAGTCGACCTGATTTGGTAACAGCTCACCTCGCACTAGCTTGTTCATCAGGTCGGCGATGCGCGTGTATCGCATACGTTCTACATCAGCATTCCCAAACGCGCCACCCCGATGCGGGCTCATAACCATATTATCTAGTTTATGGAATGGGACATCTGTTGGCGGGTGATTCGTTATATCCTCGCTGAATGGTGGGGATGGCTTACCCGTCGGATAGTCATACCAAACATCTGAGGCACCAGCATGCAATTTTCCCGACTTGAGTGCATCATAAAATGCCTCTGGCTGAATCACTGCACCACGTCCAACATTCACAACAATTGATTGTTCCGGTAACAACTCAAATTCAGGTTCACCAAGCAAACCCGTTGTTTCGTCGGTAGCTGGTAACGCGACCATCAGCACATTTGCTTGTGGCAGTAACTCATACAAATCAGCCATCGTATAAATGCCGTTGTCAGGGTCAGGATTTGTCCGTCTTATCCCCAAGACAGTCATACCCAATGCACTTAAAACAGGTGCGATATATTGCCCGATTGACCCATATCCCAAAATCACAACTGTCTTTTGATACAGAATAACTTGTTGCAACGGTAAATAACGGCTTGACCAATCGTTTTGTCGGAATTGATTATGCGCAGGGATTAGCTGACGAGCACATGCAAATAACAGAGCCAATGCCATCTCACCAGTTGTGATGTTATTGTGATGCAAATTATAAACAGCAATTTCAGGATATTGTTTCATGCGTTCGCGTGTTTCGGAGGGCAAGCCAGCAAATGGAATCAACAACGTATGCAGATGAGGACTCGCTCGTAGTTCCGCATCCGTCGGACGACCTGTAATCAGCACATGAAAGTCATCCGGCATCTCATCAGCAACTGAGACAATGATACCTTCATCTAGATTCTTACGTAGTACCTGTAGATTCGCATCTTCAACTGGGCGGGAAAAGTGAATTTTCATAGGTTGGCTTCATATGTATATGTCAGTACCTACTATATCGTAGCCGAGGTTTAAGGCATCATGCAATGTAAATTGTAGCAAATGAATTATGAAAGACGCGGCAAAAAAGACTATAGTTAATCTGGTCATCACAGAACATTTATGATGTTTCTTGCTGAATTTCACAAAAACAAGCTTTCCATAAGAACTTCATAAAAAATATGCGGTACACTGTAAGGGATGTTATTTGTCAATCATCTAGCCATTAGAGGAAAATGTATCACAAGAAATCGGTCGTACAGACGTTGATATATGGGGAGTGTTTGTATGACTTGCAATAAGTCAGTCACGTCAGACCAATGAATCGAGACGCTAACATGGTAAAACAATTAATTTCTGGACAATATGAATTCGATCTAACAACTAATAAAGATAACTTTATTGGTCAAGGTGGTATGGGGACAGTCTATTTTGGTAAAGACATCAACACCAGCCAACTTGTCGCCATCAAAGAATTAAAGCAGGAAGTTATCCAAAACGACCCTGAAATCGTCCGCCGCTTTCAACTGGAAGGCGAGGCTCTCCGCAGACTTAATCATCCTAACATCGTCAAAATGCTTGCCGCCGACGATATTGGTTCCGGACATTACCTCGTGATGGAATATGTTGGGGGTGGATCATTACGCGATGTTTTGCAAAAAGAGAAAAAACTATCTATTCAGCGCACCTTATATATTGCACTTGATCTGGCGGATGCCCTGACACGCGCCCACCGTCTGAAAATTTTGCACCGTGATATTAAGCCGGGTAATGTACTCGTTGCAGAAGATGGTACGCCTCGCTTAACCGATTTTGGTATGGCGCGGGTTCAAGATGTGCATGTGACCCAATCCGGTATGATTGTCGGGACCCTGTCCTATTTGTCTCCAGAGGCATTACAAGGTGACGAAATTGATGAACGCTCCGACATTTGGGCATTTGGCGTGATGTTATACGAAATGTTGACCGGTGAACGCCCCTTCCCAGAAACCAACCCCGGATCGCTTATTACAAGTATCTTGACCAAGCCTGTACCCGACTTAGAAATCAATCGTCCTGATGCGCCAACTGCGCTAGTGGATTTGATTTATCGTATGTTAGAAAAAGATGTCCATGCACGCATCCCAAGTGTGCGTCTAATTGGTGCAGAATTAGAATCGATTATTCGTGGCGATACTTCGTCAATACAACCAGTAGCACCACCAGACACGGATGGACGATTTGTCACACCAACACCTACAACAACCTCATCTCAGATCCGTAGTCGTATTCAACCAGTGAGCAATATCCCACAACCACCAACTGCCTTTGTTGGCCGTGAAGCAGAGTTATCTGAATTAGCGACCTTGATTAACGATGACACCATTCGCCTCATTAACTTGTTAGGTCCGGGTGGTATTGGTAAAACACGGGTTGCAATCGAGACAGCCAAACGTCACACCGATGATTTTCCTGACGGTGTATTTTATGTGCCACTCGCACCTCTAACAAACCCTGATCATATCGTGACGACGATTGCAGATAATATCAACTTTACCTTTGGTGGTACTGATAATCCAACTCAGGAGCTCTTGAATTATCTAGCTGAGAAGCGCATGTTACTTGTTTTGGATAACTTCGAGCATCTAAGCGAGAATGCTGGATTGCTCGGCGATATGATCTCCAATGCGCCAAACTTGACAATCTTGGTGACCTCGCGTGAACGGTTGCGCTTACGGGGTGAGCACATTTTCGAAGTTGAAGGAATGATCGTCCCACGCGTCAACATCAAATTAGAACAACTGATGACCTATCCTGCGACCAAACTTTTTTTGCAGAGTGCACATCGTGTCATGCCGGACTTTGAAGTTGATGAAGACAACTATCATGAGGTCTCTCATGTAATTCGGTTAGTGCAAGGGTTGCCACTGGGGATTGAGTTGGCGGCGGCATGGATTGAAATGCTACCGATTGAAGAAATTGCTCAAGAAATCGAAAATAGCCTCGATTTCCTCGAGACAGACTTACGTGATGTGCCAGAACGTCATCGGAGTATTCGCGCCGTCTTCGAATATTCATGGAATTTGATGACCGAAGCTGAGCAAGATATTTTCTTGAAATTATCTGTATTCCGTGGTGGTTTCGAACGGGAGGCAGCGCAGAAAGTCACAGGGGCATCGCTCCGTAATCTAACATCGCTGGTCAATAAATCCCTACTGATTCGGATGCCATCAGGACGGTATCAGGCACACAAGTTGTTGCGCCAGTATGCGGTTGAGCGCTGGGATGATCAAAATGCTTGTGACGATATTGCTGCCAAACATGCGCAATATTACTCAACCTATCTAGTAAAAATTCAGCAACTCTATAACTCACCCAAAGAACAAAATGCCGTCGAATCGATGGAAATTGAGTTAGAAAACTTACGAGCAGCGTGGGATTTTGCCATCAGTAATAAGATGTGGAGAGCACTCGACGAATCGATTCATACCATGATGTTGTTCTTCCTCGGGCGTAGCATGTTGAGTGATGGTATCCGCCTATTTGATGAACTCGGTGACCATCTGGAAAAAATCGACATGGTGGAAACAGACTGTTATTATCGGGCGCGACTACGTCAAGCATGGCTAACCAGTCGACAAGGCGATTATGAGCATGTATACAAACTTTCTGAGAGGGCATATAAATTCTTCCTCGAACAGGGTGATCATGATGAAGTATGTTATGCACTCAATAACATGAGTTATGCGATGATGATGCTTGGTTTGTATGACGATGCGCGAGATTTAGCGGAAAAAGCATTGAGCTATGCACGAGACCCGAAAACTGGTGTCATTGCGCCGTGGTTCTTCTCGATGGGCAATCTCGGGTATGCAGAATTCTTGTGTGGACATCTCGAACAAGCCAGAGAAATCTACGAAGAAAGCAATACACTCGCTGTCCAATATAACTATTCACCGATTGGACTGGCATATGGGTTAAACAACCTCGGTGAAACTGAACGCAACCTCGGCAACCTTGACCGCGCTCAAGACCTATTTGCCGATGCCTATGAGATTTTCAAACGTTTCAAAAATCGTCGTGGGATGGCATTCTCCCTGAATAACCTCGGTGGTGTTATATTTGTGCTTGGTAATATTCATGGCGCCCATGAAAAATTCCAAAAGTCATATGACTTGCATCGTGAGGTGGGAGATTTGACCGGAACAGCACATTCACTCAGCTTGATGGGGAACAGCGCCGTATCGGAAGGACAATATGAACAAGCACGCGATTATTATACCGAAGCGTTGCAGATCCGACGTGGACTGGGTAACTTACGCGGTATCGCCGACTCACTCAGTGATCTAGCGATGGTTGAGATGAATGTTGGCAACATAGATATTGCTCAACAAAATATTGATGAATCCCTCGATATACGTGAACGCATTGGCGATAAACAGGGGATGACCGTATCAAAATCTTCCAAGTCCTTACTCTATCTCGTACAAGAAGATTATGACAACGCCGCGAAATTCATCGCTGAAGCACTTGAACTCGCCCGCGAGACCCATAATATGTTTGCCCTATCGCAATCGCTATCGGGTATGGCGATGGTACATCTGAAAAATGGCCAGCCAGATGAAGCCATAGATGTCTTGGTTGAATCGTTGGATTTAGCACAACAATTCGGGGCGCTCCCGTTGATCTTAATGGGCTTGACCACCTATTCGCATTGGCTGTATATGGTCGGCAAACCCGAACGTGCGCTCGAAATTATCACGCAGGTGCGCTTGTATCCATCCAATTACATCCGCATGATTGACAAGAAAGCGAATATGTTGCGCGATCGGTTGATTACAGACCTCGATGGTGATGCCGTGCGTCGTGCCGAAGAAGCCGGACATGCCCTCATCCTCGATGAACTGATTGCTAGCATCGTCGCAGAAGCACAAGCCGGATAATTTCCACAAATACTATAGGGGCATGAATCTTTTGCCCCTATACTACCCAATTTTAAAACCTCACTACTCACTATTCTAAGCAGTCATCTTCATCACCGACACTACAAATTTGTGCCAGCACACACTTTGCTAAAGTTGCGCTATAATGTGTGCATGATGAATAGAGTTTGTGTGAGATTTTATTATGAGCAACTTAATCCAAGTGAATGATACCGAAAGTCAAATCCTCGAACGCGCCCATGAAACGATGGTCATCAATGAGGTAATGTTCAATTTAGCCGAGGCGACCTTTAAAAATTACAATCCTGACATTGATTATGATGGTCTTATCACCCTCCGAGAGCAAGATTACGCACGGTTGGATAACCTCAGTCACATTTATTTGGATTACACTGGTGGTGGCTTATACGCGCAGTCACAGCTACAAAAGCATATGGAGATGTTGCTCAACGGTGTGTATGGTAATCCGCACTCATCGAATCCCAGTTCACATGCCATGACCGAGCTCGATGAACAAGCCAGAGACTATGTGCTCCGTTATTTTAATGCCGACCCCGATGAATATTGTGTCATTTTTACATCAAATGCCAGTGGTGCATTACGGCTCGTCGGCGAATCGTATCCATTTGAAGACAACGGGCAATATTTGCTGACCTTTGATAATCACAATTCGGTTAATGGCATTCGTGAGTACGCACGGGGTAACAACGCCAAGGTCGTCTATAATCCGGTATTGCCACCTGATATGCGCCTCGATGAAGAAGCTTTGCTACATAACCTCAACAATCCGATTCCGAACGGTAATAATTTATTAGCCTTCCCGGCACAATCCAATTTTTCCGGTGTACAGCATGACTTCAAGTGGGTTGAGATAGCCCGTGAGAAAGGCTGGGATGTGTTGGTCGATTGTGCTGCATTTGCCCCGACCAATAAACTCGATTTAAGCATCGTCAAACCCGATTTTGTGCCGTTATCGTTCTATAAAATTTTTGGTTATCCGACAGGTGTTGGTGCATTAATTGTCCGCCATAGTGCACTCAAAAAATTGCGCCGCCCGTGGTTTGCTGGTGGGACAGTCTCGGTGGTATCGGTTCAAGGCGATGCACACTTCATGGATGAGGGGTTCGCCGCCTTCGAGGACGGGACAATCGACTATCTGAATTTACCCGCGATTGAAGTTGGTCTGCGCCATCTAGATGCGATTGGCATTGAGATGATTCATGATCGTGTAGCGGCGTTTACCGCATATTTGCTCAAATCACTGACCAGACTCAAACACAACAATGGGGCATCACTCGTCAAAGTCTACGGTCCAATCACGACCGAAGGGCGCGGTGGCACACTCGCTGTCAACTTCTACGATATGGACGGCACAGTATTTGACAATCAATTGATCGAACGCCTCGCCAATCAATTCAATATCTCGTTACGAACAGGGAGCTTCTGCAACCCCGGTGCTAGTGAGTTGATTCACAATATTTCATATGACTATGCACAGGAATTATTCAAAGGTACTGACCGTATGACCTATGATCAGTATGCGACAGCCATGATTGCAGGGGGCGACGAAGACGGTATGGGAGCAGTGCGCATCTCAGTAGGAATCGTGACAAACTTCAAAGATGTCTATCAATTGGTACAATTTGCAAAAGCTTTCTTAAATTTCCAATCGGATGGCGTGCAAATGGAAAATCGCCACTGTTAAACACACATGCTCAAAAGGAAAAAACGCTATACGCTTGAAAAAGATGTCCCATTTGCAAAATCAGTTATTTGGGACATCCAGCGATCCTATTATGCGGACTCGGGTATAAATGCATGGAACAAATCAGGCACAGTCCCGCATTACGTTAGCAGTAATCCAACGGTAGCCTATTCTTATGCAGAAATTGCGCTAGGTTTCTTCCGCGACCGTTCAAAGATTTCCCCTGATAATACCGATCCGATTTACTTTCTTGAACTCGGTGCAGGCAGTGGACGGTTTGCCTATCACTTTATCAAGCAGTTTAGTGATTTATATGACCAACTTGGAATTAAACTACCATCATTTTGTTATGTCATCACCGATTTAAGCCCGCACAATGTCGAATATTGGAAAAACCATCCACGCTTTCAGCCATATATTACGTCAGGGCGCATCGATTTTGCACAATTTGATGCAACCTCGACTGATGGCATCACACTCGACATTTCTGGCAAAACACTACACCGAGATAGTTTAACTCAACCCCTAATAGTGATTGGGAATTATTTTTTTGATAGTATTGAGCAAGAATTTCTCTATTTCCGTAAAGGGCGCGTCTATGATTGTATGACGACAACCATCAGTACTATCAACCCAAAACGTGCAGAAACGAAAGACCTAATCAAAGCATTGGAGCTAGAGTATAACTACACTTCTCGCAAGCTCCCACTATATGACATGCCCGAGTTAAACCATATTATCAGCACCTACCAAGCCGAGATCGCCAATAGCCATATTTATATCCCAACGGCTGGCATCCGATGCCTAGATTATTTACGGACACTATCCCAAAAAGGATTGCTCCTATTAACAGCCGACAAAAGTCAGCACAAATTAGTCGATCTCGACAAACGCGGCGCATCAAAACTGGTCACACATGGTGGGTCATTTTCGCTTACGGTGAATTATCATGCGATTGGACAATATGTTGAACAAATCGGTGGAGCGTGTTTATTCCCAGAGCAACCCTATTATGGGCTCAACCATAGTGTGTTTCTCTTACTTAGCCAATCACAACAGTACACAGAAACCTATTTTGCATATTCGCGTTTCATCAATCAATTTGGTCCAGATGATTTTTTCAGCATCAAAAAACATATCGATCAGTCCTATCCGCTGATGTCGATACGGCACATTCTAGGGTACTTACGGATGAGTCACTATGACTCGCATCTATTTTTGGCACTGGCTGAATATATTCATGAACAGTTGGAGGACATTAGCCCCAAAGACCGTGAAGGATTGTACAAAACAGTACATAATATCTGGGATTTATATTACTTCATCGGCGAAGAAAAAGATCTCGCCTTTGAAATCGGTATGATCCTCTATGAACTTGATTTTTATGGCGAAGCACTCGCATTTTTCCAGCAATCCATCACTACCCATGATGTAGACATAGCGACGTTATTCAACATGGCGGTGTGTAGTTTACAAGTCGGCGATATAAAGCAAGCTACCCAACTCGTGACCCAAGTTTTAGCGGATAACCCATCATACGAGCCTGCCATTGATCTGAGCCAACGCATTGAAGCCATAGTAGATGAACTTAACAAGGGATGACATTCATCAAATTGACAGTCTACTCAACTCATGTTATGCTCATCTCGTAAAATTTAATTTCTAAGTTTCAGGTGTGTTCAAGCTCGGACGTTTGGCACACAAAGGGAAAGTCGGTGAGAGTCCGACGCTGTCGCGCAACGGTAACTGATTTACATCAGAAGTCCGAATACCTACCTGAACCTTAGCTCGTACAAACTTTCGCGTAAAAAGGAAACGAGCGTGGTGAGTGCATCTACGCATCCTATTGGATTTGCTAATTCAACATCTCACCGTACCCCCGTTTCCTCCTTTATCCTTAAGGAGGGATAAGATGAAATCCAAGATTTTAGTTGTTCTATGTTCGCTTTTACTCGTCATACCCGTTATGGCGCAAGATACAAACCTCACCGATAGTTGCGTAACCGACTATGCCGAGGGCGTTGACTACTTCCCAGAAAAAGCCGATTTGACTGATGCAGAAAACTTTGTCGTCGAATATTTTGACAATTACAAAGTCGTGAGTGTGACGGATGCATTTGATGGCGCAGCAGACTTTAACTATGTCTTAGTACAATGTGGCACCCCTGCACCCTCAGCTGACGATTTCCCTGATGGGACACAATTTATCGAAGTACCAGCGGGTGACATCATCACCATGTCTACCACACAATTGCCTCACCTAAAAGAACTCGATTTGTTGGATAATCTCGTTGGGTTAGACGGTTTCACATTCGTTAATACACCTGAGGTGATTGAACTCATCGAAAATGATGAACTTATTGAAATTGGTCGCGGCACGACTGTTAACGTTGAAGTTGTCCTAGAAACGGATCCGTCACTCGTTATGGCTTCCGGATTTGACCCAAGCACAGACGCACATCCAATTTTGATTGATGCAGGCATCACAACTGCTCTGAATGCATCATGGCGTGAAAATACCCCACTTGCCCGCGCTGAATGGATTAAATATGTCGCTCTCTTCTATAATGTTGAAGCCGATGCAGAAACCGTTTATGGTGATATTGTCACGCAATACAATGAGGCGAAGGAACTCGCCAGCAGTATCCCAGAAGATGAACGTCGCACCGTTATCTGGAATTATTTCTCTCCATTTAGCGAGTCATGGACCATCCCCGGCGACAACACATATATCGGTCAAATGATTGAAGACGCAGGCGGTATCATTGCACTAGGTGAAGAAGCGCCAGAAAATAGCGTCAATTTAGGCTTTGAAGTGGTTTATGAACAAGCACTTGATATTGACCTTTGGATGATTGGTGCTTTTGGTGTCTCGACTCTAGATGATTTCCTCGCGCAAGACAGTCGATATGAAGACTTCGTCGCCTTCCAAGAGGGCAATGTATGGAATAACAACCGCGACCAAAATGCGAATGGTGGTAACAATTACTATGAACTGGGTGTCACCAATCCACATCTGATTTTGCAAGACCTTGTCGCAATGTTCTATCCAGACTTACTACCTGACCACGAATTTACATTCTATCAGCGTTTACAGTAAGCTGTGTAATGACTGTCTCAAGATTTATGATTGCTGCTCCTCATAGTGGGAGTGGCAAGACAACCCTATCAATCGGTTTGATGGCAGGCTTAGCCCGGCAACGTACAGTACAAGCGTTTAAATGCGGTCCAGATTATATTGACCCGATGTATCATGCCATCGCCACTAACCGCCCGTCGCGTAACCTCGATACATGGTTGTTATCACATACCGATGTAAAAGCCCTATGGCATCGTGCTATAGCTGATGCAGACATTGCAATTGGCGAGGGTGTGATGGGCTTATACGATGGTTATGATGCCCTCACAGAACACGGTAGTACTGCCGAAATCGCCAAATTGTTGAAGATGCCTGTCATCCTTGTGATTGATGTCCGTGCAATGGCGCGCAGTGCTGGGGCGATTGCGTTAGGCTGTCAGCAATTCGACACAGATGTCGTTATCGGTGGTGTGATCTGTAATAATGTTGCGAGTGACAAGCATGCCCGTTGGGTACGCGAAGCGATAGAATCAGTCAATATTCCTGTGCTCGGCTGTCTCCCCAAAACGCCTGAGATCGCATTGCCAGAACGGCACCTTGGTTTACACACAGCCCATGAACACGCGAATTCAGTTGACTTGGTGCAGCAAATTGCGGATGTTGTGGCAGCCCATGTTGACCTTGACCAATTAATGACCATTGCTCAAAGTGCGCCTCAACTCGATACGCCATCGATAGTTCAAAAACCACTAACTATACAATCGCACACACGCATCGCAGTCGCCCATGATGAAGCCTTCAGTTTTTACTATCAAGATAATCTTGATTTGTTAGAACAAGCAGGTGCAGAAATTGTCTTTTTCAGTCCACTGCGTGATCAGCAGTTACCTGATAATGTCAGTGGATTGTACCTTGGTGGTGGGTATCCAGAACTCTATGCTGAAACTCTTGCTCAAAATACAAATCTACTCGACGATCTACGCAAACACATCACACAGGGTCTACCAACTTATGCGGAGTGTGGCGGATTGATGATGCTGACCGATGCGTTTATTGACGACAATGGAATCGCACATCCACTAGCGGGTATCATCAGCGGGACAACCACAATGCACCAGCGATTATCCATGGGATACCGAGAAATAACTGCACAATGCGACACACTCCTCTTACATCAAGGCGAGACTATACGCGGACATGAATTCCATTATTCAAGATGGGATTATGATAGAGACGAAGTGCCATCCGCCTACACAATTTCACCACGTTACACGGACAAAACAGTAGCCGATGGGTACGCAAAAGATAACGTACTTGCGTCGTATGTACATTTACATTTTGCGTCAAATCCAAAGATTGCCAAGCGTTTTGTACAAGCCTGTACCTCGTGGCAGACTCAACAAAAGGAAGCCGAGGTGTAATATGTCACAAAATCTATATTTGTCGATTCCAAAGCCTTCAGATTATATCACACAAGCCAAACAACCCCGCTTAAACCTTGGGTTACGTCCGATGCTTTTGATTGTGTTGATGCTGGGATTGGCGGGTGTGTTTATTCTGACGCTCGCATTAGGATCAGTCGATATTCCGCTCGATCAGATTTTTGTTGTGTTGTTGGGTGGTGAAGCCGAAAAAACTTCATGGACAAATATCATCCTGAAATTCCGTTTGCCTAAAGCCCTGACAGCGATGTTTGCAGGGATGGCATTGGGTGTCAGCGGTTTACTGATGCAGACCTTCTTCCGTAACCCGCTAGCAGGCCCATTTGTACTTGGTGTGAGTTCTGGTGCAAGTTTGGGTGTGGCGTTGGTTGTCCTATCAACAGGTGCTGTTGGAGGGACATTACTGGCGGGCATCAGTTTATCCGGTGATTTGTTGCTAGCAGCCGCAGCCGGCATTGGTGCAGGTATGACAATGGGACTCGTTTTGCTAGTGTCGGTGCGGGTACGCAGTAGTATGACACTATTAATTCTTGGTTTGATGTTTGGCTATCTTGTCTCGGCATTGGTTAGCTTATTGCTCTACTTTTCTGTACCAGAACGCATCCAAGCCTATATCAACTGGACATTCGGTTCATTTGGTGGTGTGACATGGGATCAAATGCCAATTCTCGCTGTGGTCGTGATCTTGGGCTTGCTCATTGCAGTCACAATGACCAAGTCGCTGAACGCCCTATTACTCGGTGAAAATTATGCGCGTAGTCTCGGTCTCCATATGATGCGAACACGTATCGGCATTGTCACAGCAACAGCGTTATTGGCGGGTGTTGTAACCGCATTTTGTGGCCCGATTGGATTTATCGGAATCGCAGTCCCGCATCTGTGCCGGAGTATGTTTAATACCTCAGATCATCGCTTACTTGTTCCGGCAACGATTTTGATGGGCGCAATCGTAGCATTGGTCGCCGCACTTATTGCCGAAGTGCCAGGAAATAATCTGGTGTTACCGCTCAATGCAGTGACAGCCTTACTCGGTGCGCCAATTGTAATCGGAGTGATTTTACGTCAGCGCAATCTCGGAAAGTCGTTTGGTGGATGAACAAACAAAAACCTGCCTTACAAACACTCAATCTCACCATTGGGTATCGCAATCCACGTCAGTCCGATGTTGTGATCGCGGATGATCTCAATCTGACATTACAACGTGGCACATTGGTCGGTCTACTCGGCCCGAATGGTGCAGGTAAATCGACGCTGTTGCGCACGTTAGCCGGGATGCAAAAATCACTATCGGGTGATGTCATCTTATCCGGTATGCAAGCTAATCAGATTTCGGCACAAGACCTCGCTAAAAAACTGAGTGTTGTTTTGACTGATCGCCCCAATATCGGACTCATGAATGGGTATGCGCTGGTAGCGTTGGGGAGGTATCCTTACACCAGTTGGACAGGTAAACTATCTGACTACGATGAAGCCATGGTACGCTGGGCAGTGGATGCCGTTAACGCCGGAGATATTGCCGATAAACCTGTACTTGAACTCAGCGATGGACAACGTCAAAAACTGATGATTGCCCGTGCCTTAGCCCAAGAAACTGATGTCATTATGCTTGATGAACCCACTGCATTTTTGGATTTACCACGGCGTGTCGAAGTGATGCAGTTACTCAAAGCACTCGCCCACGTGACCAACCGTGCCATTCTATTATCAACGCATGATCTGGATTTAGCATTGCGGTCATGTGATACGCTGTGGCTGATGGCAAACGGGCAAGTCCGCACAGGTGCGCCAGAAGATCTTGTATTAAGTGATGCGTTCGAAGCTACATTCCAGAGTGATGGATTGATCTTCAATAAACAAACAGGGACATTTTCGATTGCACTACCCCAGCAAATTCCAATCGCTGTCAAAGGTGATGGGATTGCCTACACATGGACATGTCGTGCATTAGAACGCGCGGGTTATGTGATTGATCCTACATCAGCAGTCGCTGAAGTTGATACACAACAAGCAAACGTGTGGTATCTAACAGTCGATAGCCAGACAACGACCAGCCTTTCAATTGAACACTTACTAAAAACTCTACAAGATATGGATTTAAAGGTAAAACATTATGACTAAAGCCCCCACAATGCGACCCTTTACACGGCATGTACTCGTCTGCACCGGATCATCATGCGATCCAGATGCCCGCGGACAACAACTCTTCAGCAAGATGGGCGATTTATTAGGCGATTTACGTAAATTGAGAAACCCCTGCCGTGTTAAACGGTCTACAATTCCCTGCCTAGGTATCTGTACAGGCGGACCAATCATCGCAGTTTATCCAGAAGGGATTTGGTATCACCATGTAGACGACGCATTATTGGAGCGCATTGTCGAAGAGCACCTGAAAAATGATACGCCGGTTGAAGATGCGATTTTCTATCTCACCCGTGACCCAATGCTTGCCAATTGTGAACAGCCAGAAGATACGACGACTCTACCCGACGAAACTGATGACGCAGCCACAGTCACAGCAACCGAAGGTATCCAGCAAACAGATGAAGATCGTGAAAAACGGCGTGAGATTCGTCGCAATCGGACGAAACGTGGGTTAGTCTTGGTCAATACAGGGGATGGTAAAGGCAAAACGACAGCATCACTGGGTGTTATCTTGCGCATGCTGGGGCGGAAAAAACGCGTCGCACTTGTGCAATTCCTCAAGCACGAAAGTGGGCAATGGGGCGAAATCCGTGGATTAGCACAGCTCGGCCTCGATGCAACCAAGACAGGCGACGGTTGGACATGGACAAGTAAAGACCTTGATGAATCCCAATCTAAAGCGTTGCATGGATGGGAAATCGCAAAAGAAAAAATCACATCCGGTGACTTTGATCTGGTTGTCTTAGACGAATTCACATATCTGATGGACTTCGGCTGGTTAGATACAATGGAAGTTTTGAACTGGCTCGAAGAACATAAACCGGAAGAACTCAATTTGATTATCACGGGACGAAATGCACCACAGGAAATCATCGACTATGCCGATACCGTCACCAGCATGACCAAACTCAAACATGCGTATGATGCAGGTATTCCAGCACGGGCAGGTATCGAATTCTGAGATGGCGAATATCCTGTTATTGGCGATATTGATAGACCTTTTTATTGGCGACCCATCGAATCGCTGGCATCCAGTCGCGTGGATGGGGTCGCTTATTATGCGTGGGCGAAAAAATGCGCCGCAGTCGGGTAAGTTCATCTATGGTGGATTTGTGAGTGTTGGCGGGGCACTTTGTGTCTATAGTATCACCCTATTGCTGACGCACTTGCTTAACCTGTTACCAGCCCCATTAAATACGGCGATACAAGCATATATCCTCAAAACGACCTTCTCGATACGCGGTCTAGAACAAGCGGCATTAGAAGTCGAAACCGCCCTCTATGCCCATGATTTACCGGAAGCCCGTCGTAGCTTAAGCTGGCATCTGGTCAGCCGTGATACAAGCACATTGGACGCATCACAAGTTTCAGCAGCCGCAATCGAGTCAGTAGCAGAAAATACATCAGACGGTGTTATCGCACCCTTATTCTGGTATAGCATCGGCGGACTTCCCTTTGCGATGGCATACCGCTATTTGCAAACGTGTGATTCGATCTTGGGTTATCGTGATGAAGAACGCGAATGGCTTGGTAAGATTCCAGCGCGAGTCGATGACGTCATCAATCTAATTCCTGCACGTCTGACAGCGATTTCATTTTTGGCATTTAAACCGTCTACATGGCGTGTCTGGCAAACATCAGCACAAGTTACCGCTAGCCCCAATGCCGGACATCCAATGAGCGCGATGGCAGGTGTTCTTGAGGTTGAACTGGAAAAGGTTGACCACTATACGCTTCACCCTGAAGGGTCAGCACCAAAACTAGAAGATATAAAACGAGCACGACATATCATGCTCGGTGCAGTCGGATTATTTAGCGTTGTCCTATTCGTGATATTAAAGGTATGCCGTGATTAAACCCAAGCCAGAAATTTTAGCCACACCATCTGCTCATCATGGTGCATTTGATTATGATGAGCTAGCACAGTTAAATTTCGCGCCAGATGAGGTGATTGATTTTAGCGTTAACAGCAACCCATATGGTCCACCTCCATCAGTCAGACAATCGATTGCCAATGTTCCATTAGATCGCTACCCTGACCGTGAGTGTATCGCCCTGCGTCAAAAACTGGCTGAGAAGCATCATGTCGGCATCGAAAATATTGTGGTAGGCAATGGGACAGCTGAAATCATGATATTAATCGCGATGGCATTCATCAAGCGGGGGGATAATGTCATTCAAATCTCGCCTGCATTTACCGAATATGAGCGAATAGCCAAACTAATGGGCGGAAATGTCACTAACTTTTATACACAACCACACAATCAATTTGATATTGATCTCCCATCACTAGAACAACAAATACAAGATACTAAACCTACAGCCATATTTTTCTCGAACCCCAATAATCCAAGTGGACAGGCTTATGCGAGTCCCTATCTTCATCGTATTTTCCAAGAATTTCCCAACACATTAATTGTCAGTGACGAAGCATACACACAATTTAGATTGGGGCTTATCGCAGGAACAGAAATGTATCACGTTTACTCCAAATACACGACTGATGAGCAGTTACAGATTGCAGGGATGATGCGTATTAGGAATATTCTGTCATTACGCTCACTGACAAAAGACTTCGCTATCGCTGGATTGCGCTTAGGCTATGCAATTGGGCATCCGGATCTTATTGAGGCGATTCGCTTGATTCGTCCGGCATGGAATGTGAATGCGCTCGCACAAGCAGCGGGTTTAGCCGTCTTAGATGAAATGGATTGGTTACGGGATACCGTCCGGCAATTGCACGACGATAAAAATCAGCTCGTCGATGGATTACACGAATTAGGATTAAAGCCATTACCATCATTGGTACATTATTTTCTTGTCAACGTGGGTAATGCGACAGAATTTCGCTCTAAATTATTGCGCCACAAAATTATGGTGCGCGATTGTACATCCTTCGGTTTGCCGGAGTATGTGCGAATTTCGACGCGTACACCTGCAGACAATCAAAAATTATTAAAGGCGATTGAAACATGCTTATAATAAAGGCATCAAAGCCTGAGCTGATGTTATATTCTACGACAATATCCCATCGCTGACACAATCGAAGGACATGAATATGAAACGTGAAGTAGGCAAGCAAAATTTCCCAATATGGCTAATAGGGGATTCTAACCCAGCCAACTGGTCAGATTATCTTGATATACCGCTGGATCCACGTCATCCTGCACGACATAATATTTGGACACCGATTATTGAAATTATTCAGGATTATGTCTATAGGCAAGCAAGGTTGCGAATAGATACCAAAGATTTATTTATACGGAATGCCATCGCTGACCCAATTCACAAACCTAAAAATACAAATCCAATTTGGGATGAATATGTAACACAGGAAATTGTTAACCTTCAGAATCTCTTTCACATATACAAACCTGTCATCGTTCTAACATTTGGTGCATTTGCTTATGAATTTGTCTGTCGTACACAAATGGAATATCCGCAAACCCATCAACACAAATACTGGACAACAAAACGTCTTGGAAATGCTTTTAGAAAAAGAGTCGACCAGTTTGATATTCACAATATTAACATTTTACCGCTGTTACATGCATCCATTGCGCGAGGTCATTTTTTAAAAAGCCATGCCTATTTTTGTGATGATCCTAATGGCAATTATTTTGAGTATGTTGGCATACAATTAGGTATTCAATTACTAAAATTCCAGAACGAACTACCAATATGGATAACTCATGACAGCTAAAACTCTCATGATACAGGGATCAATGTCATCGGTCGGCAAAAGCTGGTTGGTGGTCGCGCTCTGTCGAATTTTTGCACGACAAGGCATTAAAGTTGCGCCGTTCAAAGCCCAGAATATGTCGAATAATGCAGCTGTTACGGCAACAGGTGGCGAAATCGGGCGGGCACAATATACACAGGCGATTGCAAGCGGTATTATCCCTACCGTACGGATGAATCCAGTGTTGATCAAACCTGAAGCGGATATGCGTTCGCAGGTGATTGTACATGGCAAAGTCTGGCAGAATTTATCAGCATGGGATTATTATCAGCGCAAAGCCTATCTATGGGATCAAGTCAAAATTGCAATTGATGACCTACGCGAAAGTTACGACCTGATTATCATTGAAGGCGCCGGTAGTCCAGCCGAGTTGAATCTCAAGCGGGGCGACATCGTCAATATGGCGGTCGCAAAATATTTGCAGTCGCCTGTGCTGTTAGCTGGTGATATTGACCGTGGCGGTATATTTGCGCAACTACTCGGCACCCAGATGTTATTCGATCCCGATGAAAAAGCATTGCTAAAAGGTTTTATCGTCAATCGATTTCGTGGCGATCCAAAACTGTTTGAGGATGGCATAACAATTCTAGAGGAACGCGGGCAAGTTCCTGTGTTAGGTGTGATCCCATATTTGCACCAGCATGGTATCCCCGAAGAAGATGCTGTGATTGTCGAAGCGCAGACGGGACACTCCTCACACGAGGCAACTGATATTGCAGTATTAGCATTCCCACGGATTGCAAATTTCGACGACTTCGAACCGCTGGCTCAAGAACACGGTGTACAAGTGCGCTATGTGAAATCGGTCGATCAATTAGGCAACCCATCAGCCATTATTTTGCCCGGAACAAAAAGTACGATAGCTGATTTCCAATGGTTGCAATCACAGGGATTTGTCGATCATTTGAATCAGTTTGTCAAAGATGGTGGGACAGTTGTTGGCATTTGTGGAGGCTACCAGATGCTTGGGCGTAGCGTGCATGATCCTCATCATGTTGAATCTGACATTGATCATCTAGAGACCCTCGGTCTATTGCCCACAGAAACAACATTTGCATCGGAAAAATCAACGCACCAGATGCAGGCTGTCATCACGGGACAAGCTAGTTGGTTACGTCCTCTCAATGATACAGAGGTTACAGGGTATGAAATCCATATGGGACAGACAACTAGTATATCGCCTTGGCTGACGATTAAACGGCATAATGACTCTAGTCATAGTATTTCCGACGGAACAATGTCAGCAAACGGGCGCGTATGGGGTTGTTATATACATGGGTTATTTGATAATACTGAATTCAGACGAGCATGGTTACAGTCACTCGATTGGCAACCACACAATAGCAATACGATCTCGCTCGATTCAGCAATTAATCATGTGGCAGATGTGGTAGAAGCGCATCTCAATATGGATACGCTTCATCAGATTATCGGACTTTAGTCAGAGATCAATGTACCGAAGGTTAGATCGCCTTGTATCGTTTTGATAAGGTCACCTTTATTCCAGAAGTTGACCACGATGATCGGCATCTCGTTTTCCTGACATAATGTGAAGGCAGTTGTGTCCATAACTCGCAACTGCTGATTAAGCACTTCCTGATATGTCAGTTTTTTGTAGCGGACAGCATCCGGATTTTTCATCGGATCATCTGAATAAACCCCATCGACTTTTGTGGCTTTGACAATGACATCAGCATGGATTTCGTTAGCACGGAGGGCAGCAGCGGAGTCTGTTGTGAAATAAGGACTGCCCATCCCACCTGCTAAAATCACGACGCGCCCTTTTTCCATATGGCGAATCGCACGGAGGCGGATATAAGGCTCAGCAACCGAATTCATTTGAATCGCCGTTTGTACGCGGGTCGCAATCCCTGCCCGTTCTATAGCATCCTGTAATGCCAGCCCATTGATGACAGTTGCAATCATTCCCATATGGTCGGCTGTACCACGTTCCATACCCCGTTTTGAAGCGGGTTCGCCGCGCCAGATGTTACCAGCACCGATGACAATCGCAACTTGTACACCCAGTTCATAAATCGCTTTCACCCGTCCCGCAATATATTCGGCTTTTTCCGGATCAATACCAAAGCCCTGTTCGCTTGCCAATGCTTCTCCACTGAGTTTTAACAAAATCCGTTTATAGGGTAATGTGTTGTTGGGTTGTGGCATGTGATCTCCTTTATATAGATTAAATTATCCACGCGTCGCAGTTTAGAATGACCAAAAGCTATCGTTCAAATTTTGTTGATTAAATATGTCCCGTGCACTTTCTGGGGTATGCCTCCGAAAATCCGGCGACATCCGATCGCTGTACCATAATTTTGCGATGTCCCACACTTTATCTAATGTGAGGATCGCCCCAAGCTTGCGCCCTTTACTACTACACCATTGCTGAACTTCGCTCTCCTCACGGAAGAACAAAATCGTCCCTCAAGTATCAACCAGATCGTCATACCATTCGATAAATGGTTTGGCGAAATGGACGACCCCCTCTCCTTGTAACGCTCCATCACTGACAGCATACGTCAGTGCTTGACGGCTTATCGGATGACGCACAGTAATCTGTGCATCTTTATTTAGCATGGCTGGAATACCGAGCGAGTCCCATGCGCAGTTCGCATAAAGTTGCACCCCATCAACCGTGACTTGATAATCAGTCTCGATTGCTGATAGTGGAAATAACATCATCAAGTCATAAGTATTTGGTTGCAAGAAAATGAGATGCGCTTCATTAAGTCGATGCAGAGCTTGTTGCGCCTCATCAATCGGAATACTAAATTGTGTCGCAATCTCTTCATGGGAGGGTGCATGACCCGTTTGCACAAGTGTTTGATAGAGATACAGTCGAATATCCCAATCTTGTTGAGTGAGAGATATAGTTGCCATCAAATTATCACCTTACATAAAAAAGGGACTAGCCAATAGGCTAATCCCCAATTTGTTACGAATCGGTTGTGCGAATATGTTTTATGTTTACACAGTCGCTGCAAATGCTTATTCCTCGTCTGCACCAATAGCAATGCGTTTGAATTCACCGATGTTGATGGTTTCGCCAACTGCGGCAACAGTTTCTTCAAGCAGTTGTTGGATAGTCTTTTCATCGTCTTTGATAAACGCCTGTTCCATCAAGACAATTTCTTGATACCATTTGTTCATACGACCTTCGACCATCTTTTCAGCGATGTTTTCTGGTTTTCCTTCTTCCATCGCACGTTCCATCTGAACTTTCTTTTCAGCTTCAACGACATCTGCTGGAACATCTTCGCGTTTGACGTAGAGTGGCTTCAAGTTCGCAATGTGCATTGCAACATCTTTGGCAAATGATTGGAAATTATCGGTGTTAGCAACAAAGTCAGTTTCACAGTTGACTTCGACGATAACTGCCAAGCGACCATCATGATGAATATAACTACCGACAAGTCCCTCGTTTGCGGTACGATTCTTCGCCCCAATTTTTATACCTTGATTCCGAAGCATCTCTTCGAGAATCTCAAGAGCTTTGTCCATATCGCCTTCAGCTTCTGTCAGAGCATTCTTGATTTTGAGGGGACCTATCTTGTTTCCAGTTTTAGCACGAAGCTCTTTTACCTGTTGTGCAAGTGACATTTTTGTGTGTTTTCTCCGTTAGTTATATGCGGTTTTGATTAATTATTGGTCGTCTTCGTCTTCATCTTCGTCATCTTCGTCGAAGAGTTTACTATCGCGCAATTTTGCTAATGTGGACTCACCGAGCAAGTCTTCGTCTTCAAAGTCGCCATCATTATCGTATGCGCTGGTGAAGAGTTCTTCTTCTTCCTCTTCTGCACCAGCCGATTGACGGATGTTGTGACCTTCCAGTACAGCATCAGCCAATGCACCAACCAACAAACGGATGGAACGCATCGCGTCATCATTAGCTGGTAGGATGTAATCTACTTGGTCAGGGTCTGCGTTTGTATCAACCAGTGCCATAACCGGAATACCGAGAATGTTCGCTTCTTTAACAGCGGTATGTTCGCGTTCTGCATCAACAATTACGAGCAGGTCAGGGACACGTTTCATGTCACGGATACCACCGAGGCGTAGTTGCAATTTCGCAATTTTACGTTCGAGCACAAGTGCTTCTTTTTTGGTCAAGCGTTCGAATTCGCCTTCGTCACGACGTTTTTCTAAGTCTTTTAAGGTGTCGATACGGCTACGAATTGTTTTCCAGTTGGTGAGTGTTCCACCAAGCCAGCGATAGTTGACATATGGCATACCACAACGGTCAGCTTCGCGTTGGACAATTTCTTGTGCCTGACGCTTGGTACCGATGAATAGAACTGTCAACCCGTCAGCGACCATATTCACGATGAGATCGTGGAAGTTATTGAGGTTTCTTAGGGTAATTTGTAGATCAATAATGTGGATTCCATTACGTTGGGTGAAGATGAATTCATCCATTTTTGGATTCCATTTGTTGGTACGGTGACCGAAGTGTACACCTGTCTCTAACAGGGTACGCATTTTAACCTGTGAAGGCATTGCTATTCTCCTTAAATATACGGTGTTTTTTTCTCGCACATCACTCAACCTCTGGTAAGAATCCGTCTTTGCGGACAACACCTACCTGGAGTCCTGATGTGTGGTATTTAGAATGGCTCAAATTAAATTTGAACAATTCCGCGCAGGATTCTATCATATCCATGCATTTAGGACAATGGGTGATTAAATTATCACTCGCTGAGAGACACCTAAACTGTATAAATCGTACAAATCCAAATTAAAAGTTTATTTACAGCGTCTAAAGTGAAGTAAAATGCGGTTTATCTATTATGGACACATATATAATGACAAACATTCCTGAGATTTCGCACAACAAATTAGTTGAATCAACGTAGAATCATATACAAGACCACATGGTTACTAAGGGAAAACACATGCCGAACAGACTCATTTATTCATTCACAGAACCCATTCTTCCTGAAGTCCTCCACGATTTATTCGCGCAAACTGCATGGGCAAAAGACCGTACATTGCTCGACATCCAACAGATGCTGGATAATACGCAACTGATACTCGGGGTATGGGATGATGAGCATCTCATTGGTTTTGCACGTGTGGTCACAGATGACATCTATCGGGCATGGATTGAAGATGTTGTGGTTGATGAAAAATACCGTCAACAAGGGGTGGGTTCACATATTATCGAAAAACTGCTCAAGCGATTGGAGCATGTCGAACTGATTATCTTAGATTGTGAAGAATCCTTAGTTTCCTTCTACGAACGCTACAAATTCCAAGCTAAAAAAGGTGCCTCCATGCTTTTGATCCAGAAGAAAGAATAAGCTTAGTCAGTTGACGTCAAGATCTGAGATGCAGGCAGTATCAAAGAAATTGATGTGCCCTGTCCAACATGACTATCAACTGTGATAACACCATTATGCAATTCGATAATGCGGCGTGTAATGGCTAGTCCCATACCGCCACCCCCGTTGGATGTGTTACGCGCTTTATCGGCACGATATAAACTATCGAAGATATGCGGTAAATCTTCCTTAGCAATCCCACGCCCAGTGTCCGTTACCTTTACAGTCAATGTATTATCAGTGGAATTCGTTTGAATCGTAATCGAATCACCATCATCACAATACTGAATGGCATTTGTCAGTAGATGAATAAACGCATCATGCAAAAGGCGAGGATTTCCTAAAATTGTTGGCAGTGTTGGATGCAACGCCCGCTCAACATGCAGATGTTTTTCTTGAATTTTCAGATCACAATTTGTGATTGCGGTCTCCATGAGTGAATTAATGTAAGTCGGTATCATCGCTAACTCACTGGTTTCGTCGAGCTTGGCGATTGTGTGCATATTTTCAATTAGTCGCGTAAGGCGTTGGATTTGTGTCTGGATGACTTCGACCCGTTCTACCACTTGGTCACTCGACCCATTTTGTAAAAGATAGGCATATGTGCCGATGGTCGATAAGGGCGTACGAAAATCATGTGATACATCATCAAGGAACTGGCGCAATAACCAAGACCGCTCTCGTTCTTGTTCCGCTAAGCGCGAACGATCCTCTGCTAGACGACGCTGGGTTATATCTCGACAACTAACAACAATGCCGTTTACCGCAGGGTTATCCAATAGGCTGGTTACAATCGCCTCCATATGTACCCAGTGTCCACCCATATGCCTTACACGTATTTCATCCGCGCGTGTTTGCAATGTCCGGTTTTTAAAACAGTCGTCTAAGATTTTAGCCGCAAGCGGTAAATCATCCCGATGTAACATATCCTTGACAGTTAACCCAATCAAACGCTCTGGCTCAATATCCACTAGATAACGAGCGGACGGACTTGCATAAGTGACTTGTGCCACTTCGTTAATGATAACGATAATATCACTTGATGCCTCTGTAATGGCACGATAGCGAATTTCGCTCTGACGTAATCTTTCTTCAGCAATACGCTTGGCACATAACGCACCAACGGTATCTGCATATAAACGAAAAATTTCTAGTTGATTTTTTGATAGTGGCTTTCCAGTACGTCCATTGTCCGCATACAACCAGCCAATACGTTTCGTACCATCCCACATTATACCAACCAGTGTCCAACCATTTCGTATAAAATTACCATCAAAGTCGACAATCTCAAGATCATGCACGGCGACATCGCCCTCAGTAACCATAGTCGCTTCATGATCCGAGATTGGCTCAATAAGATGTTCTTCGTTTCGAATGTTACCTTCTAAATCTGTGCCCCATGTTCCTCGCCGATGGGTTGGTTTATCTTCTACATCGAACCAAATACCAACTCTTTCAAACTCTAAGATACTTAAGGCAGAGTCAACTACATGATAGGTTAAATCCCTCAAATTACTGATAGCAGCTAACTTTGTTGATACTGCATTGAGCTTTTTTAAGAGCTGTTGCAATTGCAAAGCATCCGCCTCACTGGCCTCCAATTGCTGTTGAGATCGTTGCCGGTTAAACAGAACACCCAGTGTCGCGCCATATAAATTCAGTATGCCAATTGTTGCATCTTCGAATGGTTTCTTATCCAATAATGTGTCGGAATACAGAACCCCAATTACTTTATCACCATCAAGCATCGGGCAAAATAACTTATCACCATACCCTATTTCATCCAAGTGAATGTTATATAGTTGCGTATCGCGGACAACCTTGCTCTTTTTTGTAACAACTAAAACTTCATATGCCGGATGGTCCGGGTCTAGCATCATCGACTCATACGAGTTATCAATAATCCCGCCTTCATAATCCACACGATATTTACCACTCAGCGTTTCACCATCTAAGAACCAGATACTCAAGCGGGTAAAACCCAGATTATCAATTCCCTGCCGAATACTTTGATAAACCAAATCATCAAAGTTGTTGATTTGTGTTAAGCTCAAGGTAATTTTATTAAGTGCTTTGAGAGACTGCATCCGTATAACCTGTACTATATATTGCATATGAGTTGTTTATTATTTATCGCATTCACAATATAACTTATCTTACAAAACCTGTCATGCGATTTAGTCCCGAAATTGTGTACGAGAAGTCAAATCTTGGTTTTTTATTGTAATCGTAATCACTTTTATAGAATATTATGATTTATGATTTTGCATTTATAATTTTATCTCATAAAGGGATTCGCTGTATGCAAAATTAACGCCTTTTCTTGGAATTGGTTATTATCTGTTGTATCAACTGATTGCATATACATTTTACGAGGACATCATGAGCAACTTGCAACTGAACCCAAATATTACGCCTTTCGCCCGCCAAGAAAATCGTGTCACACCGGATGACATCCGCAAGCAGTATGGACTGGAGAAAGTCTATCAACTCTCACAGAATGAAAACCCACTTGGTCCATCACCTAAAGTTGTGGAAGCGATCAATAGCATTGCACCGACCTTATCCTATTATCCCAATTACTCCGATATTGAATTACGGCAAGCCATTGTTGAGTCATTGGGACGCAATGGGTTAACACCAGAATATATCTACACGGGTTGTAGTGGGTTTGAATCCTTAGAATTAATGGGGCGTGGATTTTTGCAAGTGGATGATGAAGTGATTGTATCGTCACCATCATTTGTAGGGGCATACAAAAAGATTGCGCTACCCCTCGGTGCAAAAGTGGTTGATGTCCCGCTCGTCCCAGAAACATGGGCGTATCGGGTTGATGCCGTCTTAGATGCAATTACAGACAAAACCAAGTTGATTATGGTCTGTAACCCGAATAATCCGACGGGAACCGTCATGCCACAGGAACAGATGAACGCTCTGATGGATGGTGTACCTGAACATGTCTTAGTCGTATCTGATGAGGTTTATTGGCATTTTGTCGAAGATGAAAGCTACCCCGATTCGATCCAATATGTGCTTGATGGGAAAAATATTGTGCTGATTCATAGCTTCTCGAAGGCGTATGGATTAGCAGGTATTCGTTTGGGATATGGCATTGCCAAACCAGAAATCGCAGATTATATCGCCGGTTTACATCGGGGATTCCATCAGAACAAGTTAAACATCGCCGCCGGCGTCGCAGCCGCCAAAGATCAAGAGTATTTGCAGTATGCTGTCGACTATCTGCGTACAGAGCAAAAATGGGTCACCGAACAATTTGATCGGCTCGACATCAAATACTGGAAACCATCAGCGAATTTCATCTTATTTGAGACCAAATTAACCGCAGAAGACCTCACCCAGAGGATGCGTGAACGTGGTATTTTGTTGCGTCCGCAGACCCGCAACGATATGGAATATGGGATGCGTATCAGCCTCGGCACACGTGAAGCCAATGAAGCATTTATCAAGGCACTAGAAGAAATCCTAAGTAGCCTTGATAAATAACAATTTTACGGATAGACGGTTTGTTTCTATTCACAATTTATACGGTTGCTACCAATGACTGAAGCATCGTTTGTGTGAATTCAGAAACACCGTCGTCTGTTTGATCACGATGGAAGGCTTGCTGTCCAACAATCGTCGCACCACGCTCTTCTAATAAGCTATTGAGCGTCATCAAGCTTTGACGCGGGTTGAACGCGTAAGTGCAAAATGTTGCTACGGGTTTACCATTTAGATCTGGTAGCGCTTTTGTCCATAGATCAGCATTGGCAGGACGCACATTAAACAAAATTAGACCATGCACCCATGTGCCGATAAATAACATATCCGCAGATTCTACGTCGGCTGTGCTGACTTCCATGACAGATTTTACAGTAGTTGTATGTCCCTGTTCAGCAACAGCAGTTGCGATATTGTTCGCCAGGGATTTTGTTTGTCCAGAACGTGAATAATATAAGATTATGATATTCATAGTTTGACCTCATGCTATACCATTGTCGTTTTCATTGTGTCGTGAAGTAGTTAAACTTGCCCAGTGTAGAAGATCATATTTTGATCATGACACATATGACAGGTTTCCCCTCTAAATCGTGATTTCTGATACTGGTAGTGCAACCCATCTCGCTTCTATGCTGAATATGAAACAAAATCATATTAAGCGAGGGAGGACATGTCTGTTCAAACATTGACCTACAACCAACGGGTCGATCAATTTTTGGAACAAAAACGGATTGCTATCTGCGGATTATCGCGCACATCGGACAGTGGCGCAGGAGCAATTTATCTAAAATTACGCGAGCGCGGGTATGATGTCATACCGATACATCCTGATACTGAGGTACTACATGGCGATACGTGCTACCCGAACCTCAGTGCGATTCCTGGCGGGGTCGATGCAGTCTTTATTATGAACAGCCCTGATATTACTGAAGGCATTGTGTACGAAGCAGCGAAACTCGGCATTCAACATGTGTGGATGCACAATAATACACTGATGCCATCAAGCGTTTCTAAAGATGCGGCTGCCCATGCCAAGTCGCAGGGGCTTAATGTTATTGATGTCGGATGCCCGATGATGTTTGTCGAGCCAGATATTTTCCATAAGTGTATGAAATGGATTGTAAAAGCTAAAGGACACATGAACTAGTGTTCATCGTGACATGAGGTAAAGGAGTAATATGATGTCACCAATCTTATTCCTGTTGGCTTTCTTGTTTGCGACGAGTCTTGTACTCGTAATAATTGGTCTACTTGTCAATAAAACCAAACCTGACGACACACATCCACGCTTTACACCATACACGCAAGTATTGACAACATTCACCTATGAACAAGAAAAAAATAAAGCGACTAAGCTATAGTCACACATAAACCAAGACGGATGGCACAAGCTGTCCGTTTTTGGTATTACACAAAAGAACGTAACAGTATTTTTGCATTATGGGATGATATGCTCAATCATAACAGTTGCAACATCAGAAATCTTTTGCGCCAATAATGAACGGTGACAGACAGTTGGTTCTTTCTCTACACAAAATAGAACAATATTATCGTCTGCCTTAAATTCGTGAAGAAATTGGAATACATCAAAATCATCTAGTACATCCTGACGGTATCCATCTGTGAACACATTACCCAGAACTTGACGATCACGCCTTGCAATCTTATTTTCTTTATCATGTCGAGCTTGTTCATCGCGCAATTCAATCGACGGGGATAGTCCTTTGAAATGTCTGTACGTGATGTTGAGTTGTGCTAATTTTTGTTGCAAATACATACTATTCGCATAGGCATATTTTTTGCCACGTAACCCTCTACGGGCACGTATATCACAAAAAACAGTGATTTTATTTTGGATAAGTGCATCAAAAAAAGAGTCCTCAGTAGACCCATAGACACCGATTGTATATAGCTTATTTATGATCTCATTCATGATTATGGTTTTTGGTTGTAGGAAGATTATAAGCCTAATTTTAACATATTTTCGATTTCCTATTCATTGTCTGTTAACCAGCTTATCTAGTGTTTTTTAACTGTTCATCCGCTTCAAAGTTGTTTATGGTTCACCCATTTTAAGATGAATATCTACCAAAACCAATAGATGCGAAGTCCTCAAAATTCGTTACAATACACCCATGAATTGAAACTGAATACAAAGGTAATTTCTGACGATGCAACTTTTATCTTTAAATGGCGAGTGGTTTTTATCGCGAGTCAACACCGATGAGCAAATTCCGGCGATCGTTCCGGGATGTGTCCATACCGATTTGTTGAATGCTGACCAACTTGACGACCCGTTCTATCGGGATAACGAAAAAAATCAGATGTGGATTGGTGAAACCAACTGGCAATATCAACGTGATTTCACTGTAGATGAAGCAACCCTTGCACACGAAACTGTGCTTTTGCGCTGTCATGGTCTGGATACCCTAGCAACAGTTACCCTCAATGGAACAGAAATCGCGACTACTGACAATATGTTCCGCACCTATGAATTTGATGTCAAAGGCGTACTGCAAGCAGGTATCAATACAATCACGATTCAGTTTGATGCACCAGCTACCTATGTGCGGCAAATGGACATCGAAAAAGGTGAGATGGCAGCATGGGTCGAGCCAATGCGGTATAACAGCGCGGCATGGATCCGTAAAGAGCCGTGTAACTTTGGTTGGGATTGGGGTCCGATGACGACCACATCCGGTATCTGGCGTGATATTGAAATCGTTGCATTCGATACTGCCCGTTTAGATAGTGTGCAGATTTTACAAGAACATGCCAATGGTCAAGTCCGGTTGACAATCAATGTCACTAGTGAGGGTCAAACCGATGCGGACTTAATGGCACGCATCGAGATTGAGCATGACAATCGGGTTTTCATGAGCTTCGAAAGTTCGCTTAGTGAGGGACAACTTTCCCAACGTGCCTCGATTGCAGCACCTAAGTTATGGTGGGTCGCAGGTATGGGCGAACAACCCTTGTATACCGTACGCGTCACGCTATTGAATGGCGAAACTGAGTTAGACCAGGCCGAAAAACGCATCGGATTACGAACGCTAGCATTAGTCACCGAAGAAGATGAATGGGGACAATCCTTCCGTTTTGAATGCAACGGCGTGCCATTTTTTGCGAAAGGTGCCAATTGGATTCCAGCAACACCTTACCCCGGGGACTTCCGCACATTTGACTATCGCCCGACATTGCAAAGCACAGTAGATGCCAACATGAATATGGTGCGTGTGTGGGGTGGTGGTATTTACGAAGACGACCGCTTTTATGACATCTGCGACGAACTCGGTATTGCGATCTGGCAAGATTTTATTTTTGCTTGTGGTACGTACCCGAGTTTTGACGACAATTTCATGGTAAACGTCGAAGCCGAAGCCCGCGATAATATCCAGCGCATTCGTCATCATGCCTGTTTAGCTGTGTGGTGTGGGAATAACGAAATTGAACAGGGGATGCCAAGCGATGAGTGGAAAGCATCCATGAGTTGGGAAGACTATGAACGCCTATTTGACGAATTACTCCCCAACCTCGTCAACGAACTCGATCCACAAACGAGTTATTGGCCCGGTAGCCCGCATAGCCCAACGGGTGATCGTGAAAACTGGGAAAATCAAACTTGTGGTGATACGCATCTATGGGCAGTTTGGCATGGTCTACAACCGTTTGAATGGTATCGTGATCGCCAAGATCGCTTCTGTAGTGAATTTGGATTTCAGTCGTTCCCACAACCATCAACCATCAACGAAGTCACCATTCCTGCCGACCGGAATATCACCAGTTATGTGATGGAACACTTCCAACGCAGTCAAATCGGTAACAGCACCATCATCCACTATATGTTAGATTGGTTTCAGTTGCCGACATCGTTTGAGAGCATGGTCTGGGTTAGTCAGATTTTGCAGGGTATGGCGATGACTTATGCCATTGAACATTGGCGACGCAATATGCCGCGCACGATGGGTACACTCTATTGGCAATTGAATGATATGTGGATGGGTCCGAGTTGGTCATCATTGGATTGGAAGGGCAACTGGAAAGCATTGCACTATATGGCAAAACGTTTCTTCGCCCCACTTATGATTTCTGGTGTGGAAAATATCACCCGTCAAACCGTCGATATACATATCACAAGTGATCGCCAAGAAGACATCATCGGGACAACGCGTTGGATTGTGACCGATTTACAGGGCGATGTACTATCAACAACCGAAAAAGAAATCGAAATTCCCGCCCGTTCCAGTCAATTGATTGAGGCTGTCGATGTGTCGGCACAAGTAAAGTCCAATGGTGAGCGCGATATGCTTGTATGGCTCGAGTTGGATGTGCAGGGAACAGTCGTCTCTAACAATCTGGTTTTGATGAGCCGTCCAAAACACTTCTATCTTATTCCACCGACGATTACCCAAAACATTGAATCTGAAGGTAATACTCATCAGATTACACTCCGCTCGAATGTGCCTGCGTTGTATGTCTGGCTGGATAAAACTGATGCACAATTCTCGGATAATTTCTTCCACCTCCAAGCTGGTAAATCATACACCGTGACGATGACTTCCCCAGATGCAAGCGGGTTGGTCATCCAATCCTTGACTGATACATACGCCTAGAAATTATTCCTAAAAGAGACTGTTTTTATTGAGCAGTCTCTTTTAAACCGTTTCATCATATGGATTTCATCTCAGCTTAGCGAATCTGCGTTAAGATATAGCTACTGATAGATAACATTGAGATTCTGATGACTGACCAGCCTGTTGAACCGTTCCAAAGTGAAAGCCCGAAGCCCAATTACGACAATCGCTTCGCCTATGCGTTAAGTATAATCTTCCATCCGTATGTGGTGTTCATGCCACCTGCAATCATTGCACTCGGATTCGAAGGATTGTTATGGGCGTTATTTGTCGGTGTGGTTGTGGTGATTCCGATTGCAATTACCGTCTTAATTCAGAAACGGTCTGGGCGTTATGTATTCCAGCGTGAAGCCCGTGGCCCACTGTATATTGTCGGGTGGTTGGCAGTATTGGTGTGTTTTGCACTATTAAATGTGTTGTCTGCACCGGATGTTGTGCGCACTGGCACATTTGTCATCATCTTATGGACACCATTGCAATTTTTAATCAACACATTTGTGACCAAAGCATCAGTCCACGCATCCCTTGTCGCGATTGCCTTTAGTGGATTATGGTCGCTCGGCTATTTATCCAATCCAATCATTTTTATGTTATCACTGATGATCGTATTTGCTGTTGCATGGGCACGTAAAGTAACCCGCCATCACACAACCAATCAAATTATCCTTGGTTTGCTGACGGGTACTTTAGCGACCTTATTAGCATTTTTGATTTTTCAGTAATTTATGCAGTCGTTGATAGACTTTGATGTTCAATTGTTTGATACCAACTCGCGATCTCTGAGCCGATTTCATGTGGATAGTCTTCTTGCAGAAAGTGATTACCCTCGCCGAGATATACAACTTTAGTGTTTTTGAATTTCGTTTTTACGATTTCGACATCTTCTTTTTGTAAGCCAACACCGGGAGTCACATAGAAGCATAGTTTAGGGTGCTCAGATTCCAACAGAAATTCGTGATAATCCGCCATAACTTTGGCTGTACGGGCAGGTTTGCCATGAACTGGGACATCACGGGGCCATGCAAGGAGTGGTTCACGACTCTTGGCATCAGGATAAGGCAAAGTATATGCGTCCATTTCAGCTTGCGTGAGTTGGCGGTCGATCAATTGTGGTAGCATCTGATTCAACAACAAGTTAGCTTGTTTGACAATCAACGAGCCGACAATCGGATTACGGAATGAACGCAAAGCCATCTTTACACTAAAGGGCATGCCATCGAAATTTGGTGCTTGGATTGAAGCTTCCATAAATACAATTGCTTTGATGTTATCACGGTGCATATTGGCATAATGGAATCCCATGATGGAACCCCAATCGTGTATCACCAACGTGATATTTTTCAGCCCTAATTTATCGATAAAGCGTTCCAAATAATCATAGGTCGATTCGAACCCGTATTGAATATCAGGCTTGTCCGATTTACCCATGCCAATATGGTCGAGTGCGATACATCTGCCATACGATGTTAGATAAGGGATGATATTCCGCCATAGATATGATGAGGTCGGGTTACCATGCAAGAATAGAATCGGGTCACCTTCGCCTTCATCAATATAGTGAATTTTGGAATTATTAACCTCAAGATATTTTGATTCGAATGGAAAGTCGCTGGAAATTGCTTTTGTTGTTGCCATGATTTGTCCCCTTTAATAGATGTATTAAATTGATATGTGATGTGCCTAGGCAATATGAAACTTGCCTTGAGCTGAATAGCTCATGGATCTAATGTGTATGGGTTGAATTTGAAAACTAAATGTCAGATTGTAACTTTTGCTGGTTACAAAAGTTGTGGTCTATCCGATACGATGGGTGTCACAGGATATTGAACTTCAGCGACCATTTTCCCCATGTCGCTTGCATCATATTGGATGAATAATTCGCGGACTGGTCCGTCAGATTGGTAATTATTCGCTTCCATCCACGTCGCTAATGCACCATATGTGCCATGCCCCAGTTGTGGGTCGCCAATACGAGTGATGGTTAGTATATGCTCAACCGCAGGTAACTCGGTAACGTCGAATTGTATCCCTTGTGATAACTCGACCGACAAATCCTCGTCAATACCTGAGTCAACTTGGAATCCCATTTCCAAATCAATCTCGCCTTCGAAAAAGCCATCTGAATGAAGAATTGCTGTGAAATATCCTAATAATTTCTTACCTGTTGATTTTGGAATCATTTGATGCGACATACCGATATTTGCCCGCACATCCATAACCGACTCATATTTGTCGCGGGATGACAAAAATTTTGTTGCGGGCACAGATTTAAGCACAATATCATACTCATTCAATGTGCCTTCTGTATCAATCTGATCAATGCGTGATTCGATGTAGCGTACACGAGCGATCTCTTCATATATCATCTGCTCAATCTGAGTTTTCTTCATGTATAACATACCTCTGAGTTCTTCAGACGAGATGTTATCATCCAGTGCACGACCAATTTGTTTTAAGGTCAGTCCCAATTCTTTTAGCGCAAGAATACGATTCAAACGTGGTATTTGAGTCGCGCTATAGTAGCGATACCCTGTAAACGAGTCGATCTTCTGTGGTTTTAGCAATCCCATCTTATCGTAACGGCGGAGTTGTGCTGTAGAAACTTGGGCAATGCGTGCAAATTCACCGATCTGAAACATAATGTCCTCTCTTCGTATTTCACACCACTACCATAAACCTTGATGCAGGGTTAAAGTCAAATCGCTTTTTGTTAAGGAATTGTATAGATGCAAGTAGAATGTTTATCGTTAATGATGTGGAGAGGAAATAATGAAGATGTGATTGCGCCGTGAAATGCAATCACATCTTCATCTCTATATGTGTTATGGGGTTTGTTACTTAGTAAGCCAGTTATTCCAAAACAACTGGATTGCAGACATTAGCTGCTTTGTTGTGTATTAAAAAATCCACAATCAGTTCCGCTGCTTCGATTGCAACCGTAATTTGTGCATCGGTAGTACTCGCGGCAAGATGCGGTGTATCAATTACATTTTCAAGTCCGACCAACGGATGATCAGCTGGCGGGGGTTCAACTTCATAGACATCCAATGCCGCACCTGCAACCTTGCCAGATTTAATCGCCTCAGCCAGATCAGCAGAGTGAATCAATGCACCCCGTGCCGCATTGATGATCCGTACACCATCTTTCATCTTTGCAATTGATTCTTGGTTAATCATATTGCGAGTTTCATCTGTAACCATCGCATGGAGTGAAATATAGTCAGCTTGTGCATATACGTCATCTAATGGCATCAGTTCGACGTTAATGCTCTCAGCTACTTCAGGTGGCAAATATGGGTCATATGCAATCACTGTCATATCAAACGCCTGAGCACGAGTCGCAATTGCCTGTCCGATACGTCCTAACCCGATAATACCAAGGATTTTGCCTTTGAGTTCGACACCGACATACTTTTTGCGATCCCAACGTCCTTCAACTAGCGATTGATGCCCCTGCAGGATGTAACGAGACAACGCAATCATCAACCCAAAGGTATGTTCAGCAGTTGAAATCGTATTACCGCCGGGCGTGTTCATCACAAAAATCCCTTTTTGTGCAGCCACATCTAGGTCAACATTATCGACACCAACACCTGCACGCGCAATCGCTTTTAATTTTGTTGCTTTTTCCAACAATTCAGCATCCGCTGTAACCCCACTACGAATGATGATCGCATCTGCATCACCAATAGCGTCTAATAAGTCCGAACGCTCCATCTTGCCGGGTGCAGTCACTGTGATGCCATCGGCATTTTTGAGAATATCGATCGCTTTTTGGTTGACATTATCGGGTACAAGTACATGAAAGGTCATAGGTTGTCCTTTAGTCATTTTTATCGTTGTTTATCCATTTTATAAACAAGGGCAAGATAGGATCTTACCCTAACAGTAGTTGATAGGTTACGCTTGTGCCATAAACTCTTCAATACCAGCAAGCACTTCGGCAAGAGTATCTGGTTGCATATCACCCATATGTGGGACACGGAATGTTGTACCTTTGATTTTGCCGTAGCCCTTGTCCATAGCGTACCCTTTTTCCGTTTCCATAAACGCTGCCATCGCAGGCACATCCATATCAATGGTGTTATGAACGGTTGTCACGGTTTGACTACGATAGCCTTCCTGTGCGAACAAGCCAAACCCTTGATCGATAGCCCATTGGTGGGTTGTATCACGCATTTGTTGATGACGTGCCCAGCGGTTTTCAATACCTTCTTCGAGTATCGCATCCATCTGAACATCAGCCGCATACATTAGGGAAATTGGTGGTGTGGATGGTGTGTTATTTTTGAGGAGTGATTTTTCTAGTGATAGAAAATCAAAGTAATATCCGCGATATTCAATTTGTTTAGCCCGTTCGAGCAGACGATCACTTACAGCTGCAAATGCAATCCCTGGTGGTAATGCAAATGCCTTTTGACCAGATGTTAGGGCAATATCGATCCCCCACTCATCAATGCGCAATTCGGTGCCGAGGAAGCCACTAACACTATCCACAAAAAACAAGGTGTCATCATATTGGTTGACAACTTCTCCAATGGCTTGCACGGGGTTGGTCACACCTGTACTGGTCTCATTATGAACAACACAAACAGCATCATAAGATTCTTTTTCGAGTGCTTCGGCAACCATTTCAGGGGTATGTGCCTGACCCCAATCTACCTGAATTTTATCAACTTGTTTGCCGTTTGCTTCACTGATTAATGCCCAGCGTTCACTAAACGATCCACCAGTCAGATGTAACACTTTTTTGTCATTGCGGATGCCGTTGCGAGATGCACCTTCCCAAAACCCTGTACCTGACGCACCGTGTACATATACACGACTCTCGGTGAAAAAAGCTTGTTTGAGCTTACCTTGCAAACGCTCGAATAATTCAGCGAATGCAACCGAACGATGCCCAACCATCCACTCGGTTTGTGCTTCTAAAACTTCTTTACGGACTTCAACAGGTCCAGGGAGAAATAAGCGTGTGTGATCAAAATTGCTCATATATGAGTAGTCCTCCTATCGGGACGATTTGCTTGCAAAATGTGCTAGCTTATCCACGATGTCCTAAATTGTGACAAACTGCACAGACGGGCGCATTGTATCGTACAGTCTATACCCTGCACAGGGGTGAAACTTATCAGCCAATAATTCTAAATAAGTCTTTTTACGCGCCTAAATTTTATTTTGGAAATACTATGTTTACTTTTTTTAAAATGTTTAAAATATTGAAACATTAATACTAAATTGAAAACTATTGTTATACAATTAAAATTATTTATTACAAGTAAAATGATAAAAAGGGAGAAGTGTGCAAACTTCAACGATCCGATTGTTTGCATTACGCTACGTCTTTGCATTGCTGATTATTCTGATGCTTGCAGTCTTATCCCAATTCTTTATCCAAACATATATTGCATCTCAGTTAGATGACGCAACCATTATTAATGTTGCCGGACGACAGCGAATGCTGAGTCAACGTTTGGTCAAAGCCACCCTTGCCATAGAAGCTTTTCCAGACCGACGTGAGTTTTACTTGAATCAACTCGTGGCAACCGTCGAAGAATGGGAAATAGCACATACAAGCCTACAAAACAGCAACCCAGAGCTCGGTATATACAGTAATAACTCGGACACAGTTATTGATTTATTTAGTCAAATTGAGCAACAATTTAACCAAATGCTGACAGGTGCTTTCTGCATATTGGATCTCAATGATATTACAATCGATAGCCGTATCCCTCCAGATGATTGTAGTCAGGTGTTTGATAGTTACATCAACATGATTGTAAGCAATGAAGAGCGGTTTCTCGTTGGGATGAATGCAATTGTCAATCAATATGAAGTGGAAGCCAGAGATGGTGTGGTCACGTTACGCTCGATTGAACTGATGTTATTTGGGTTTTTATCTTTTACATTGTTAGTGGAAGCACTATTTATCTTTCGACCTGTCATTAGACAAGCACAATCCGCAAATGCTGAAGCTGAGAAACGTCGAATCTATCATCAATCGCTTTTTGAACAATCGAATGATGCAGTCTTAGTACTTGATCTACAGGGTCATCATCTAGATATAAACTCACGCGGTGTTGAACTCTTTGGCTATACAAAAGATGAGATTTTAATAACTCCTCATCCACAACTCACCCCAAAGAATAAAAGAGAACACAGTCAACAAATTTTAGAACAATTAATCGCAGGGGAAAATATTCCACCATACGAACATATATTGCAGCACAAAGATGGGTATATGATCGATGTAGAGATCAGTTCTCAACTGGTTCGTGACGAAATCAGCGAGAATTCATTATATATTCAGAGTATCATCCGTGATATTCGACAACGTAAACAGGCGGATCAACAAATTCGTGAAAGTGAAGCCATGTTACGGCAAATTATTGATACATCACAAGATCATATCTGGCTTATCCGCCTTAGCGATCAAAAAGTATTGTTCAATAACAAAAGGGTCTATAATTTTTACGGACGGTCAGCCGAAGAAATGGGAGATGCCGATAACCCTATTTGGCGTGAGGCTGTACACCATTCAAGCCCCAATTCAATCGCAATGCTTCAGAAACACTTAGAAGATCATGGTAAAGCAGAATTAGAGTTTGTGCTTGAACAGGCCCAAGGTACATTATTGAATGTCATGGTCAGAGCCTGGTTTATATTCGATGATAATAACATGCCAATTCAAGTTGCGGGCATCACACAAGATATTAGTAAACAAAAACAATATCAACAAATGCAAGTCGATATCGAAGGGATACGTGCACGGTACACCAAAGAGCATGAGAATAATCAATTCGTCCAGAAATTAGTCGCCATGTTATCTCATGATCTACGAACCCCTCTCAGTGTTATTCAATCAAACCGAGATATTTTATCACGACATTTGGATGAACTCACATCAGAAAAACGGAAAGAAAAGCTGGATACCATTAGCTCGCAGATCGCCTATGCAACTGGTTTGTTGGAATACACGGTGGAATCAATCCAAGACATACAATCGCATCGATTTAACCCAACATCAGTCAATATTGAGCAACTATGTAAAGTCAGTATCACACAAATACAGGAGACAAACGGTAAGCATCAATAGTTTGATTTCATTAATCGGACAACACGTGCAGCCGCCTCTTTAGATGAAGTCTTAATTACGCGCATTCTGATCAACTTACTATCTAACGCGAGTAAGTATTCTGCAGAACAGACCACAGTTAAGCTCGTCCTAGAAAATAAAGAGGATGAGGTCACCATCCAAATCATCGATCAAGGATATGGCATCTCGCCAGAAGATAGCGATAAGATTTTTGACGTATTTTTCCGGTCAAAATCGACCGACAACGTAGAAGGTAAAGGATTAGGGTTGAGCATCGTCAAAGACTGTGTTGATCAACATAACGGAACAATTACGTTTGAGAGCGAGCTTGGCAAAGGAACGACATTTAAGGTATGTATTCCTCAATATGAAGATTAAAGCCGAATGCTAACCAATTTTCCGTCTGAAAAGCTCTTGCTATGGTCATGTTTGGAATTTTTGTTATACACTAGAATAGCGTATGGACGAACAATGAGGACTCAACTATGCCTGCTACCTTTGAATGGTACAGTGACAACAAAACAATCATATACGAACAATTCTCTGGCGACTGGACATGGGGTGATTTTGTTGTGTGCATCAAAGGGGCATGCGACTTGATGCGTGAAGTTGATCATGATGTTGTTACAATTGCAGATTATACCGAAAGCCAGACCTTACCAATGAGTGGTGCATCGCTCAAAATAGCACGTGATGTGATGGATTATGCACCTGATAATTGGAGGGGCGTTGTTATTGTCTCCAATCACCGCTTAATCAAGGCGATGGTTAGCTTATTCCAAAATGCAAATCGTACATTTGGCGACAAAGTGTATTTAGAGTCTACACTAGATGATGCCGTTCAACGTGCACTTACCATTTCTTTAAATGCAAAAAAGTAATTGACTGACATTTAGCGACAATCTATGAGAACATAAGCGTTCCCATAGACTGTTATCATCTTATCAATATGTGATGCTACTGTGTGCTAACTTCGATATTAAAAGAACCACCCGTGTGCATTTTGTTCCCATAGACAGTAATACAATAATATCCTGTGACATTTGCTTGTATGACAACTGTCTCCTCGCCACCATGCCCTGCTACATTTGACTGTTGAGTCCTCATAACTGGACTATAAATACGCACAACAGCATCAAAGTCAGTTGGTCGTACCGTGACAGCTAATTCATCGCGGTTGGCTTGATCCGTATCAAGATAAACCTGTGCATAGTAAATATCATAAGGGGCAACTGTTGCCGGATACAGACCTGCAATAAGTTCGCGTGGATAGAGGCAATGATCGGGTACATACGTTGTTGTTTGCAGAAGTTGTATGACAGAGCTTTCCTGTATCGACTCGGTATTCAATACATAATCTGTCTCAATCTCAGTGCGGGTCACATCCGCATAACTAAATGTGACAATGTAGTTACCAATCGCACCTTGATAGCCCGACACAACAATACAATATTTATCCGTTGCTTCAATGGCATAAGTGAGCTGTTCATCACCACCTGTTGGTTGACTATTCTCGTATACAAGATAGCCATCAGGTAATTTGTATAATGATACAACCCCATCAAATCCATCCATTACATCAAGATTTACCTGTAATGTAACACCTGCTTGAGCAATCAACCAATATGACCGGATCTGGTCAATCATATAAATACTGCCTGATTGTGTTACATCCCGTTGAATTTGTTGGACATCGCCAGTCAGACAATCCATTGGTTGTGCTGACTGCGCCGTGACTGGAGATAACTGACGCGCAAATAAAGAAAATGATACCAGTGCAATAATGAGCATGAAATGCTTGCACATGTTAAATAGACTCCCTTGTCCGAATTTCTATAAGCGATGTGATTGTGCTTAATGAATAAAATGACCACTCACACCGTTATATTTACGATACAGAAACTGGGGATATGTGTCTTCTCACTTTAGTATCGACTTGAGTGAGGGTAAAAGAATTTTAACAAGTAACTTTGGTTAGTTACTGAGCTACTCACCGTTTCTCACGAGAACGTTAAGCCCTATCTAAGGCTTATCTGCTAGAGTATGTGAAAAATGGAACAAATAGAGGATACAACTAGATGAACTGGCGAATCATTGGGGTGGGATTGGTCATCATGACCATCACTATATTTGGCTTTAGCTTAGCAGAACCCCTATCCGGCACAGATGTAAGTGCGAATACACAACTTGCCATTCCAGAAGAAAACTTAGACGATTACGCGCGTGCGATTGAACCGTGGGATTGGCAGTTTCCAGAAGATCATGGTGCGCATCCGGACTTCTTAACCGAGTGGTGGTATTACACCGGTAATGTCGCAACCGATGACGGACGACGCTTTGGTTATCAATTTACAATTTTCCGACGTGCAATCTCGCCAAACGATTATGACAGCGAATCAGAATGGCGCACTAACCAAATCCATATGGCACACTTCACCATCAGCGACATCGGCGAGCAAGACTTCTATCATGATGTACGCTACAGTCGGAGCGGTGCGGGTTTAGCAGGCGCAACCACTGATCCTGTTTATCGTGTTTGGTTGGAAGACTGGCAAGTGATGGCAGAAAATGACGATGCCACCCTACAACGCATCACGGCAACAACGGATGATTTTTCAATTGATGTACAACTCGAACAAGTCAAGCCGCCTGCACTACAGGGCTTTGATGGATTAAGCCCTAAAAGCGCAGAAATTGGCAACGCCAGCTACTATTACACCCTGTCACGATTGGTGACTGACGGCACGATCACAATTGGCGATGAGACATTTGAAGTTGAAGGTAATTCATGGATGGATCACGAATTCAGCACCAGCGCACTCGGCGGCGAGGCACAAGGTTGGGATTGGTTCGGGTTAATTTTCGACAACAATACAGAATTGATGGTGGGACAAATTCGTTTAACTGATGGTGGCCGAGAACCTGCATTTGGTGGTCTCCTCATCAATCCTGATGGTAGCACACGCTATTTGGACTCATCAGAATTTACCATTACAGCGACCGATACCTGGCTCAGTCCACATACCGATGCAGAATATCCATCCGCATGGGACATCGAAATTTTAGGCGATGATGGATTCTCATTCACAGTCACACCATTGCAAGCCGATCAAGAATTACATGGTGATGGGATTGAATATTGGGAAGGTGCTGTGCGTGTTGAAGGTGATGTCACTGGATACGGTTATGCCGAATTAACAGGATACGTCGGCACAATGCAGAATCGCTTCTAATCACACCATATATACTAAAGTTATCGGGGTGATGATTACTTTTCACCCCGATGTTTGATTTTATCTACGGTACATTGAAGACAATATCGGTCGCTTGTACTACATCTGAGCCTTTCACGAGTCCCAACCGTAACGTATATGTGCCCGATTGAAGCGCATCCCCGTGGAGTTCTTCCAACTGTCCATTTACCACTGGGCTATTTTGCGGACTACCGAGTGGTGTCCAATCTGCAAATTGACCACCCCGAATAAACATATGGTAAATATCTGCCTGACTTCCATCAAACTGTGCTGTCCCAATAATTGGTATTAAACCAGTCACGGTTGCACCATTGGCAGGTTGTTGTATTTGTAAGGTCGCACCAACACCTGCAATTGGCTGGAAGTTATAGACGTCCGCCCAACAGTCAATCGTTGGTAAGAATGCTAGATTATTTTCACGCGCATACCGTTCAGCTTCAACCGCATCGGATTGTGAAGTCGCAGGTCCACCCACAAACCATAGGTTTTGTGCGCCACCTGCCGTAGCAACTTGCGCATCTTGAACAGGTACGCGACAGTATTTTGGCGGTAGTGGTTGTTTTTCACCGGGTGCAACATTAAATTGAATGCTATTCGCAACTTCCGGCGGGATTGGGAACGCGAGTGTCTGGTAGATGCCCGGCGAGACTTCTTCAACCACTGACCCTTGTGTGACGACTGGTGTATTTTCGATAACAATATCTGGGAAGTTGAGGTTACCCTGTGCATCCGGAATGCCTGCTGGGCCATTTAAGAACCACTCGTTAATGGTCGATGGACAACCTGTAGATGGATCGGTCAAACGGCGCACATTACAAATTTGGCGTAAGGTCATGCCATCTGGTGGAATGAGTTGATCATTCAAGAGTTGCCCATTGCTAGCAAATGAGCCGAGTAATTGTTGGTTGGCATAAATCCCCGTAACGACAGCATTCCAGATGGGTGCCGCCCCTGTCAAACCGGATGAGTTAACCATCGGTGCGCCATCATTGTTCCCAACCCACACACCAACCGCGACGTTCCGTGTATAACCAACTGTCCAGTTGTCTTTTACATCGTTGGTTGTACCCGTTTTAACCGCGGAGACAATACCGTTAGTAAGAAGGGCACTATTGGCACCCATCGCAGGTGTACGCGCCGTATTATCGCTCATCATATCGCTCATGAGATAGGCAATACGTGGGTCGAGTACCTGTGTTCCAAAACCAGTACGGTTTACTGTGTTATCAACAACCCGTCCTTCGGGGCAAGCATTTTCATACTGATAGATAATTTCATCATCACTATTGACGACACATAAAATCGATGTGACCGGAACATAAGACCCTTGATTTGCAAAAACAGCATAGGCATTTGTTAGTTCGATCAATGTGACTTCGCCACCACCCAAGGTCAACGATAGACCATATTGTGAAGCGTCTTGATTGAGCGTAGTCACACCAAAGCGACGCATCAGCTCCAACAGATAATCAACACCGACGAGGCGTAATGTCTGGACAGCAGGAATGTTATAACTATTCGCTAAAGCTGTACGCATCGTCATTGGACCGTGGAATGTGCCGTCATAGTTACGTGGCGTATATACAGGTTGACCGGGAATACCAATTTCGGTACGGGTATCCCAGATGACATCACCAGAACTCATCCCCCGTTCGATAGCTGCCGAATAGGTGAATGGCTTCATGGTACTACCCGGTTGGCGAAAGGCTGTTGCAACATTCACACTACCATCGATAGCTTCGTTGTTATAGTCGATACTCCCGACCATGCCTATAATTTCACCTGTCAGTGGTTTTGTGATGACAACTGCGGCGTTACTGACATTATTTCCGGCAAGCCGTGAAACTTGGTTAGCAGCAACTTGCTGTGCCATTGTGTTGACGTTTTGGTCAATGGTTGTATAAACACGTAACCCACCACGTGTGATTTCTTCTGGACTATAACCGAGGTCAGTCATCAATCGTTCGAGTTCGCCCTGTGCATAAACCGTAAAGTGCGGCGCATTTAAGGAGACATCTGGCGATACAAAACTTAGACCTTCACTGAGGGCTTGGTTGGCTTGATCCTGTGTAATAAAACCTTCTTCAATCATCTCGCCCAAAACTTCGCGCCAGCGCGCATCAACTGCAGCTTGTACAGCGGGATCTGGATTTAATGGATCGAGGCTAGCAGGTGCTTGTGGTAAACCTGCGAGTAATGCAGCTTCACCAATTGTCAGCGCTTCAACATCTTTACCAAAGAAGGTCTGTGATGCAGTTTGTACACCATATGCGAGATTACCATAATAGATTTCGTTGAGGTACATCTCAAGGATTTCTTCTTTGCTCTTAGATTGCGTCATCACAATCGCTAGCATAATTTCTTCGGCTTTACGGGCGACACTGCGTTCGGCACGTTTTTCGAAGTCAAATAAGACATTACGCACCAACTGTTGTGTAATGGTACTACCACCTGGGGCATTTTCATCAGCACCGAGGAAGTTGAGTGTAGCGACAATTGTCGCACCGACATCAATACCGACATTCTCGAAAAATGAATCATCTTCAATAGCGATTGTCGCTAAAATCAGAGAACGCGGGAATTGATCATAACGCACGCGTTCACGGCGACCTTCACCAAATGCCTCATAGAGTTGATTACCATAACGATCATAGATAAAAGTCGTTTCAAAACCACGATAGTTATCAACTTCGGCAATTCGTTCTGTCCATTCAGCTTCGATTTGAGGTACAAACACCATCGCACCAAGCAGAGTTAAAAGCGTTAGCCCACCACAAAAGGTGACGAACAGGCCAGCAACCGCCCATATACAGCCAGATGGCAAACCCAAAACCCGTCGCCGTCCGCGTTTACGTGGTAGACGCTGTGGCGGTTGTTGCGGTGGCATCCCACCTGTACGCCCCTTTGGTAGTGGTGGAGGTTGTTGCTGATACCCACCTTGAAATTGCGGATTGGGCATCGTTGGCTGAGCTTGTTGTGGTGGTCGCTGCGGAATATATTGTTGTTGAGGAGGCTGTTGTGGTGACTGTACACGCGGATTTTGCATGGTCGGCTGAGCAGGTCGTGCTGGTACATTTGAATCCGCTTGTTGGTGATCTGGATTTGGATCGAGTCCAAATGTACCGGGCAGAGTCGGGTCTGCAGCATCCTTCGGCGTAATATCACTATAGAGTGGCATCGTCACCATCTTATTCATATTATTCCGGTCGTCGCGCTCAGTTTCTTCCAGTTCAGAAACATGTGGTAAATGAAATGGAACATCCGCATCGACTTCAACTTCCACCATATCCGTCGTTAAGGTCTCATTGTCAGCACGCGGTTTTTCGGATGCAGATTCATCGACTTCATCGACTAACGTCACATCTACATCAAAATCTTGTTGTGGGTCGACCATAGTTTGTTGTAGCGATTCATCGTCTTCTTGTTCAGCAGGCATCTCCTGCGAATACAACACATTCGGTACAGTTTGCCCCACGGAATGATCGTCAATCTGTGTCATCTCAGCATCATGTTGGGTTGCACTTATCGTATTTTGTTCATACGGATTGGGCATCGTTGGATCAAGTTGATTATGATCATCCGATGGTGTAAGTGCAGTATGGTCAGGCTCGTGATTGTCTGGTTGATTAGGTTGCGTTAAATCATTATCGTTTGGTTTGTTTTCGTCTGACATTAGTTATCCCCGATAGAAACGTGTACTATTATTGTACATTTCTTTCATTCTAGTGCATTCCAGACAAATTTGCTTGCGTCATCCCCCACGCCAACCTGACGATATAAATACGCTATGGTTGCACACCCCAACGAAAAATAACACCATCGTTACTATTGCCATATAAGATACGACCATCAGGACTGAATATCAATTCGGTTGCGCCATGTGCCTTCAAAATATTAAGTAGTTGACCAGTCTTAGCACTCCATATCGTCACATTGTCTCCTGCACTTGATTCCCATCCGCGTGTTGTTGTTGACCCAACTATCAGACTACCATCAGGGTTAAATAATAGACTCACAGTATAATCAGTAGCCCCACGCAGGATAAAATTTGCATCATCTGGATATAATTCTCGTTGAGCCAAGGCAGTCTCCACATCATACATATAGACACGCTCGTCATAACAAGCATTTGCACTCGACCCATCTGTTAGATAGCAAGAACCAAAGACAACAGTTCTACCATCAGGGCTGAATGTAATTCCATCACCAGACCGACTAAATTGAAAGGGATCAGCTTCGCTATGGAGTGTAGCAAGTAGCGCACCTGTCGCTGAATTCCACAATCGCCCAATACCGTCATTACTTGCGGTTGCCACAAGTAACCCATCAGGACTATAAGCTATTGCTCGGGTCGAGGGCGTTTGTCCTATATTTTCAAAAACAGGAATCTCTAGAGGAATCGAACTAAGCACCGAGCCATCTAATGCAATCAGTTCAGGAGAATCTCCACTAACAGCAAGTTGCGTGCCATCTGGATGAATATCAACATGCCAGATACCACTACTATTGGTCTCTAATTCTTGAATAATTTCATTAGATTCAACGTCTCGAAACACTAAATTGGAGTTCACCATAATTTCGCCATCTACACTGATTGCTCGCGTACGAAATCCATCATCCGTAAAAGATTGTTCTCCAATATACAATGTGGAAGGAACACAACTTGACGTATTAGCTGTCGGAACAAAAATCGCACATGTACTATAAATCAGTTTACCATCAGGCATTATTGCAAGCCCATATGAATCAGATGCAAAGCCACTCACAGTATGCGTTATTGTTGCTCGGTCGATATGGTAAATACGTAAATCATGATTAGGTGTGAGGTAAACAATTTTTGACTCATCAGGTGAAAAGCTCGCATGATGGGTAAGCCCAGCAGGAGATAGTTCAAAACTAATCTCACCAGTTTCCACATCATATAATTGAATTAGTCCATCAATAAACGGTTCAGGAGGGTCTTCAATACCAGTCACCCACTCTACTTCACGCCCCATCATTAAATAATTACTCAGTGGGCTAAACCCTCGATAAGTCATGTCGCTATCTGGAAGCCGAATCGCTGACCGAGATGAAGCAGCACCTAATAAGATATTTTCGATGTCTTGCCAAAGATAGTTTTCTTGACCCTCCCGAGTATATCCAAAACGATAATTAGAGCTTAGGTTAGGCGGTCGGCCTTCATATTCTTCTGGAATTTGTAAATATGTTTTGGCAATCGGCTCGGATTCTAAATTGTCTAAACTCCATTGATATGTTCCGTTATTTGTTACTGCTGTAAGGTAGTTATTATCATCAGTAAAATATACATAATTGATGTCATTACCACCCGGCACGGTAACAGTTGGAGCACCGGGGCGGATTCCATATTTGGCATATTCTTCCATATTAATCAAAGTGACCTGAGATTTATCAAATCCTCTCTGATTAATCACCGCTAGGATCTGTGAATCAGGACTTAATGTGATAGATGCGATATTATTGATATGGTAACTCATATCAAATTCCCAACTGTGTCGCCCGTTTGACAAATATAATGTTGTGTAATCTGTCTGTGCAATAATGAGAGGCGCATTCCAAAACAATACATCTCCAATCACTAAATTCGAAATATTTCGTTGCCCATTATCGATCACATACAAGGGGACATCACCTATATTCGCATCCATTAAATCATAAACATGTGTTTCACTATTAGCACATGATGGAGGATCTAATATAAAATACTCAGGAACTTCACCACGACATCCTGCAATGACAATTTGTTGACTATCTCTGCTAAATGCAAATGCTTGATACTCATCTAATACACGTAACAGAATAGGGTCGGTATCCTCTTGATTGCTATCAATCAGCCATATACCAATAGGGGTTTCTATCGTCAACCAACGCCCGTCTGGAGACCAATCTATATTAGTAATTTTGCCCCGTCCTATTGGATCTAAACGCTGAAGATCAAAGGCATTTTGGTCGGTAATCGGTTGTAGCTCATCTTGAGCATATATAACAGATGATAGCCATAGACAACCGAGTAAAAATAGCAGATTCCATTGCATCAGATTGGGCTCCTCATAAATCCCATACCAATTTGTCTATAGTATAGATGCAAATCTGATGTGCTACCCAACAGAACAAATATGGTTCCCCCACGCCAACCTGACGACATCAATACGATAAAATCTTTACGACACTTTTAGATGCTAAATTACACAGATCGCGTACAATAGAAGCATACAAATGTTATGATTTTTGTATTCATTTTAGTTAATTTATTTCAATCCATTTAATCATATATTGTTATGGAGAATTAAAAATGACCTTAGCTTATGAGGATTCTTATCTTGGACAAATGAGAAAACTTGTTGGTAATAAAAAAATGTTTTCAATGGGAGCACGAGCAATCATTCAAGATAAGCAAGAGCGGATTTTATTTGTCAAAAGACGTGATAATCAACAATGGGTCATGCCAGCAGGCAGTATGGAATTAGATGAGTCGATTCATGAAACTTGTAAACGTGAAGTCTTTGAAGAAACAGGACTCATTGTAGAAGATACAACACTCATTGCTATATACTCACATCCACGATATTCCTTCATTACATCATATGGTGATCCATATCAGATGATTCGTTTTGTTTTTCTAGTCAACACTTGGTCAGGTGAATTGAAGACAGAAACAGATGAAACTCTCAATGCGCAGTTCTTTGCACTCGATGAATTGCCAGAAAACGTACCTGACTTATACCATGAAACTATTCAAGACTTATCGAGTTTCGACGGTCATGTTATCGTCAAATAAATATTAATACACTTACTGCCTTAATTTCTTGTATACAATAATGGCATACTAAATACATAGCGTAAAACTTATATCTAGCCATTGATCAGTAGGTTCAAATCTTTACGACACTTTTAGATGCTAAATTACACAGATTACGTACAATAGAAGCATACAAATGTTATGATTTTTGTATTCAGTTTAGTTAATTTATTCAATCAATTTAGTCATATATTGTTGTGGAGAATTAAAAATGACCTTAGCTTATGAGGATTCTTATCTTGGACAAATGAGAAAACTTGTTGGTAATAGAAAAATGTTTTCAATAGGGGCACGAGCAATTATTCAAGATAAGCAAGAGCGGGTTTTATTTGTCAAAAGACGTGATAATCAACAATGGGTCATGCCAGCAGGCAGTATGGAATTAGATGAGTCGATTCTTGAAACTTGCAAACGTGAAGTCTTTGAAGAAACAGGACTCATTGTAGAAGATACAACACTCATTGCTATATACTCACACCCGCGATATTCCTTCATTACATCATATGGTGATCCATATCAGATGATTCGTTTTGTTTTTCTCGTCAACACTTGGTCAGGTAAATTGAAGACCAAAACAGATGAAACCCTCAATGCGCAGTTCTTTGCACTCGATGAATTGCCAGAAAACGTACCTGACTTATACCATGAAACTATTCAAGACTTATCGAGTTTCGATGGTCATGTTATCGTCAAATAAATATTAATACACTTACTGCCTTAATTTCTTGTATACAATAATGGCATACTAAATACATAGCGTAAAACCTATATCTAGCCATTGCAATATATTAGTAGGTTCAAATCTTTACGACACTTTTAGATGCTAAATAAGATAGATTGCGTACAATAGAGTGGTAGGGATGTAAATTAGAGATCATAATGAAACGAAAATATAATCAGATTCCACTTCTTTTTGTTCTATTGTGCATCACATCAATCCATGTTGTTGTCGCACAGAGAACATGCCCACAAATTGTCACCGATGCATTACAATCACTGGGTGATAATTGTGCGACATTAGACCGCAATACCGCCTGTTATGGTTACCCGCTGGTATCAGCCGAGTTTTCTGAACCCATTGCGCCAGACTTTTTTACTATTCCATCCGATATAGCATCACTAAACATCGTCGACCTCATACAACTAGAACCCATGAATACGATTGATGAAACATGGGGCATTGCTGTTATGAATCTACAAACAACTATCCCGAATGCAGTGCCGGGGCAAGCTGTCAAATTCTTATTATTAGGTGACACAGCCGTTGAAGGCAATATTGAAATAGACGAAGAATTTACCCCTATTGAATCAATTGTAGCAACTGTTATTGCACCTACCGACATCATCCATCGTCCAATTGAAGAGGGTAAAATTTACGATAGGGTAGCTTTAGGAGATAGTATCCGCGTTGATGCACAAAATTCAGATGCAACATTTTATCGGGTGATTGGGGATGATTATATCGGGTGGATTGCCAATGGTACGATTGAAGAGGATGACAATTTAAATGCATTACCTATTATTGATGGCACAGAGCGCGGATTCATGCAATCGTTTTATTTGCGTTCAGGTATTGGTTCACCACAATGTGACGAAGCACCACAAGATAGTTTGATAATCCAGAGCCCCGAAAAAATTGTTGTCGAATTAACGGTCAATGGGGTGCAAGTCCGTCTTGGTTCAACAATTCGTGCTCGTATTCTGCCAGATGGAGAAACATTGGAATTTTTAGTTCTTGATGGTGATTTCGCAATTATAGGTGCAGGGGCAGACGGTAGCGATTTAGAAATTCCAGTAAACCATCGGGCATTTGCTTGCATAGGTGAACCAATTAATGACGCACGGGATGGGCGTATGAACGATCGTCCAGTGGGGTGCGATTGGTCACAACCTGAGCCAGTTGATGCTGATGCACTTGATGAACTTTGTCCATTGGAAAATATTCCGGCAGGCATACTCAATTATGCCCTCGATTTAGATTGCAATGACCCAATACCTGTTCCAGTTGCAACGGCTACCGCTGCTCCAATAGTTAGTCAGCCAATTATCCCGACATCAACACCCACTAGCGCACCCATTATCGAAAATAATATTACTGACAATAACCTCTGTTATGAGGGAAATGCGTGGGGAGATGGTCGCTGTCAAACTGATTATGATTGGCAAGCAGGTTATTATTATGGTCAACTTGAAGCAGGTTTGATCAATCTTGAAGATATTCCTGCACCATTCTACACAACGCCGACACCAATACCAATTGTTGTGCGGAATGATGACGACGATGATAATGACAACGCAAATAACACAGTTACACAGATTAGCGCATCAGTATCATGTGGTCCAAATCCACACCTTTACAATATAACTGTCAGTTCTGGACCTGCATCAGATACATCATTTCAAGTCGCATGGACAAATTCCGATGCGGGTACGGCAGGCTTATCAGCGACAATTGCAATTGGAGGAACTGCAAGCTTTTTTGTCGTACCGCCAGATTTCCCAGAAGATGCGAAGGTCGTCACCTTACCGTCACTCAGTGAGCGAGATCTTGGTGATCTAAATTGTCCTTAAATACTTGATATTAGTCAAAACCAATCATACTTTTGTAAAGCAAGAACATTAATCTTGAGGATATACCTACAATGAAGCTAAGATTATCTATCAGTTTACTATATACATTATTGATCATGTCAGTCAGTGTTGTTGGCGCACAAGGGGCATGCCCACAAATTGTATCGCAGGCGTTGCAATCTATGGGTGAAAACTGTGAAGACATCGGGCGTAACTCGGTGTGTTATGGTTACGACCTTGTTTCTGCACAATTTTCTGAAGAAGTCACTGATGAGTTCTTCAGTCAACCAGCTGACATAGCCGAACTCGGCATCCTCGAAACAATTCAGACAGCAGAAATGAATACCGACCTATCACAATGGGGGGTTGCTGTGATGAGTGTGCAGGCAAATATCCCGAACTCTATACCGGGACAAGCAGTACGATTTGTCTTATTAGGCGATGTTGAAGTCGAAAGTGCAGTTGAACCCGAAGGTACATTCGAGAGCATTGAACCAATTGACATTACACTAACCGATTCAGCTAATGTCCGCAGTGGTGCTGGCATAAATTTCAATATTATCGGCGGGGTTGCTGCTGGCGAGACACTGGCATTTGACGCGCAGAATGCCGATAGCACATGGTATCGCACCGTATTAGACGGTCGTATTGGATGGGTTTTTAGTGATTTATTGGGTACACCTGATGATCTGATCGATTTACCAGTAATAGATGGTCAACAACGTGGAGCGATGCAAGCTTTCTATTTACGCACAGGGTTTGGAACCCCTGCCTGTGAGGAAGCCCCACAAGATACCTTAGTAGTGCAAGGACCTGACGGAATTTCAATTGATTTGACCGTGAATGGCGCGAATATCAATCTCGGCTCAACCATTGCAATGCGGATTTTACCCCCCGGCAACATTATTGAATTTACGGTCATCGACGGCAGACTGACAATCGAGGCTGGAAATCCTGATGGGAGTGACCTTGTTCTATTTGAAAACTTCCGCACAACAGCTTGCCTTGATGAACCGGAAAATCTCGGTGTCGATGGAAGTACCAATGACCGCCTCATTAATTGTGAATTTACCGAACCCGAGTTTGTACCTGAACTCGATTTGGGCGAGTCGTTCTGTGTATTAGAAAATGTCGAAAATTTCAATTACAACGTCGATTTGGCATGCCCACAAAATGATCCCGAAGTGCCTGTCATTATCGAAGAAGTTGTTACAGATGAGGACTCCTCCGATGAACCGGACGCAACCCCAACTCAAGATTTCAATTTATGTGCCGAAGGCAATGCATGGGGAGACGGACGCTGTCAAACTGATTACGATTGGCAAGCAGGCTATTATTATGGTCAAGTAGAAGTGGGTATTATCGAAGTTGAAGAAATACCCGGGCCATTTTTTGCTACGGCTACACCACGCCCAACAGCTACACCAGAACCCGAAGATGATGACGACGACAAACCATCAGGTCCCGATTTGTGTGCCAACTTTGAAGGTGATGTTTGGTTAATTACAGATCTTAATATTGGCGACGTTATAGACACTGTTTTCGACGACCCTGGTTTGCCAGAATGTCCATAGAATCAAAAATTTGTGTAGGATGGTGATCAACAACCATCCTATCTCTCTACTTGCAATAATCTCCTCAACGGTTGCCCTACGAATACGTAGATTTGTCTTGCCACCTAGCAACCCGCTCATATGAATGATAGAATATGCGCGACAAATCAAATTGGAGAGAGTTATGCCAATCCATCCAGAAGTAATTGAACAACCTGAACTTGATATTTCAGTTGTCATCCCAGTTTATAACGAAGAAGGTAATATCGAACGCCTTCATATGGAATTAACTGAAGCATTAGAAGAAATCGGACGCGATTATGAAGTGATCGCGATTAATGATGGCAGTCGAGACAAAACATACGAACTACTCAACGAAGTACAGAAAAAAGATAGCCGTTGGCATGTCATTCATTTCCGTCGGAACTTCGGACAGACAGCAGCTATGTCTGCGGGTTTTGATGCTGCACGCGGCGAGATTGTTGTTACAATTGACGCAGACTTACAAAATGACCCACGCGATATTCAGAAAATCCTTGATAAATTCGAGGAAGGGTACGACATCGTCAGTGGCTGGCGACAAGATCGTAAAGAACCGTTTTTCCTTCGTCGTTTACCATCCATGACCGCAAATCGGATCATCTCAAATTCAACAGGTGTTAAACTTCACGATTATGGTTGTACGTTAAAAGCCTATCATTTTGAGGTCGCTAAAGGTGTGCGCCTCTACGGTGAATTACATCGGTTTATCCCAGCACTAGCCAGCCAAATGGGTGTTCGTGTGACGGAAGTCCCTGTAAAAGACCGTGCCCGTGAGTGGGGATCTAGCAAATACGGTTTTAACCGGACATTCAAAGTGATGCTCGACTTGATCGCGGTAACATTCTTACTCAGCTACTTTAACCGCCCGCTATATGTGTTTGGTGCTGCCGGATTTTTCCTAGGCGGAATTGGTACACTCATGGGCTTATACCTCACGGTATTTAAGCTGTTGACTGAGAATAAAATTGGCGACCGCCCGTTGTTACAACTTGCAGTTTTGTTCATGGTACTCGGTGTCCAGTTCATCAGCACCGGTATTGTTGCTGATATGGTGATGCGTACCTATCATGAATCACAAAACAAGCCAATCTACTACATCCGTGAGCGCCGTCGTGGTCAATCGGATAAAGCCGTTGTTAACGAGAAAGTTATCGCACCAGAAACTATATAAATCAGATGATATTTGTTGGGAGTGCCATTGTGTGCTCCCTGCATAGATAATGTCATACTGAAACCTACCCCGACTGTAATTAGTTTTAAAGTGACCCCTCTATGAAACTTCAAAAACTTGACATTGTTGTTATCACGATTGTGCTCCTATGTGTTATTGGTGTGGGCATCGCAGGTATATTAAGTGACCCTGCCTTACAACCTACACGGGTGGGTTATTTATATCCAGCATTTGGTGGTATCCAAAACGTATATGTCAGCGATATTGATAACCCAGAAAATCAAATCCAACTTACCGATACAGCATATGGTGTTTTTGATTTTGATTTTAGCCCCGATGGACGTTGGCTAGCCTTTGCAGAGAAAAATGGAGATGCAATCGCCACGCTACGACTAATGGACATCCCGAACAGACGTATCGTAGAGCTAGTAGACTGTATCGCGCTTGACGCATATTGTACGACACCCAAGTTCAGCCCTGATGGTACGATATTGTCATACCAACGAACAGAATCCATGAATGGGCGGTACGGCTTATCACGTATTTGGCTAGTCGATATGACATCACCAAGTTATGAAACCATCCCACTGATTGCCGATACACAAGTTGTCGGACATAGTCCGGTATGGTCAGCCGATGGCAACACTCTCGCATTTTATAGTTCAGATACTACCCAACCAGGTATATTGATTTACGATTTTGTCGCACGTAGGGATGATGAAGTCCAGTTACGCTTTATCCCATCGTCGCACGGTACAATGGGGACAATCTCTCCAAATGGTCAAGAACTGATCTTTCCAGAAATTGTCAAACGTGATGACCAATTATTTAGTCATTTACGCTCAGCAGATTTATTAGACAAAGAATTTACAGCATTTACAGATCCTGAAGGACCGACCGATGATGTCGTCGCGCAATGGAGTCCTGATGGGAAAACGATTGCGATGGCGCGTCGTTATACCGATGACCGTTGGACAATGGGACATCAACTGTATCTTCGTATAACATCAGATGAGGATGCAGACTTAATTCCAGTCGACTTTAATGAGCGATACAACACATCGTATTTCCGGTGGAATCAGGGCGGTACGCAACTTGTTATGCAGCGCTTTCCACTGCAAAATGAGGATGGTTCGCCTAACCGTGAAGCGCGACCCGAAGTTTGGGTCTATGATCTAGAAACTGAGACCACAACAATGATCATTAGTGGCGGGTTTATTCCACAGTGGGCAACACCTTAATAGCCTTTTTAATGAAATTTTTATTGTGTTATTCGGTATCCACTGTAACATGTAAATGACTATGTTTACCAACGAAGGCAAATGATGAAACCAGATGAGCAATTTGCACATTTTATAATCGTCAAGCAAATCGGCTATGGCGGCATGGCGACTGTTTATCAAGCAACAGATTCACGCTCCGGTCGGAATGTTGCTCTAAAAATCCTGCATGATCAATATTCACAAGACGAAGAAGTTATCCAACGTTTTAACCGCGAAGCCGATATTTTCTATAATCTCATGCATCCGAATATTGTTCCGATTGTTGCACATGGTGAACATGATGGAAAGTTCTATATTGCGATGGGATATATGGCGGGTGGTAACCTGTTTAAGATATTCAGCAAGCCTAAAACCGTCGAAAGTAATTTCACAGTCGGTGTCCTTGACCAAGTTGCCAGCGCGCTTGATTTTGCGCATCAAAAAGGCGTGATTCACCGTGATTTAAAACTAGAAAATATTCTCTTAGATGATAAAAACACCGCATATCTAGCAGATTTTGGGATTGCATTTCTGACCGATGCGACCCGTTTAACATCGCATCAAACGATTGCAGGCACACCGCTATATATGTCCCCCGAACAGGCGTTGGGATTATCCGTTACACCTAGCTCAGATGTTTATTCACTAGCTGTGATGGCATACTTGATGGTGACAGGCTATCATCCTTTTACTGGGCGTGACCCATACACCGTGCTCAATCAACATATTAGTCAACCGCCCCCTGTCCCCACAACAGTGAATGAAACACTTCCTCTTGAAGTCGATGAAGTCCTGCTTAAAGGTCTAGCAAAAAAACCACATGAACGCTATGCAACTGCTACCGAGTTTGTTCAAGCATTTGCAGATGCTGTGCATGTCAACAATCAAACGACACAAACCCTTGTGCGTTTAGATGCACTTAACCCGCAAGCCATCAAAAATATCGAGGATTACAAAGATACGTTGATGGCTCAACCCGATACGTCAACGGTTGTTATAGGTTCCGATCAACAAAAACCTTCCAGTCGTCGACGCCTTATCATTGGCGGTTTGATTGTCCTCGTTGTACTAATTGCCGGGCTCGCATTTGGCCTAGATGTTGCAACCGATACTGAAGAATTAGCTATAGCGCAAACTCAAGCATGGCAAGCTATCGAGGCAGACATGACAGCAACCGTCCTCGCTATCGAACCGGTTGCTATCACAACTCGACGCAGTACGCTCCGAGAAAGTCCGCAATCCGGTAGTGAGGAATTTGGTAGGTTAGATAGCGGAGAGACAGTTAATCTCATTGGTCGTTCTGAAGACAACGAATTTGTCCAAATCGCTCTAGCTGAAGGCGGAACTGGGTATATCAAAGCCGATAGTATCGAAACAGATTATGATCTGAATAATCTGCCAATAACCCATCGACGCGGAGAAAAAAATAATTCCGATGATAATGGCTAAACTCGAACCGCACGATTCTTGAGCAAGGCTTGCATGATGACTAAATTTGTGTCATAACTGCATTTCTAATCGTTCATATTCGATACGACTTTATGTACCAACCACCTATCTTACCCGACGACACGCAACCACATCATATACAGCACGACGATACCCAACCCAATCCAATCGTCGTGCGTCAACGTTGGTGGCAACGTCGTGGGCGTTGGTTATTGCTCGCTGTGATTGCATCAACTAGTCTAACATTGATGCTAACGCTAGCTTTATTACTACGTCCAACTCCTACCAAGATCATCACCAGTATAGATACACCAGCCTTAAAATCAGTCACACTTAATATTGGTGGACAGATAACAACCATACAAACAGGCGCAAGTACCATCGCCGACATATTAGAAGAGCAAGAGATCGTTTTACCAGAGAATGACACCATAATACCTGCACCCGATGCACCCCTTACAGATGGCATGACTGTAACCATAAACCGCGCACGAGAAGTCACAGTCAGCATCAACGGAGATCAACAAACAATCAATACACCCTTTGAAAACCCACTCGATATTCTGAGCAATGCAGGGATTGTACTCACTGATAATGACGACATCAGGGTAGATGGCACAAAAGCAACGCGTGAAAATTTACAACTATGGACAGTTCCTGCAAACAACATTGAGATCATCACCGCGATGACACTCACCATATTGGATTTAGACAGCACAATTACGATCAAAACGACTGCTGATACGATCGGAGATGCAGTATTTCAGGCAGGCATCACTTTGTATTTGACAGATACACTATCTCCCCCCGCCGACACACTGCTCACAGATAATATCACTGTGACCATTAACCGCGCCACACCCATTGAGCTAGTCGTTGATGGTGTAACCGTATCAGCACGGACAAAAGCAGCCACAGTCGACGGTGTACTTATTGAGATGAATGCCCCATTGTTTGGGCTAGATTATGTTGTGCCTGCTGGTGATACACCCATCACCGAAAATATGACAATCGAGATTATACGGGTTACAGAAGAAGTCGTGACAGAAACTGAAACCATCAACTATGAAACCACTTATCAAGCTGATGCCGAACGCCCACTCGATGAAAAAGTGACCTTGCAAGCAGGTCAAACGGGTATTGCTGAAACACGAACCCGTATTCGCTATGAAAATGGAATTGAGGTCAGCCGGAGTTTAGAGGAGACTACCATCACACAAGCCCCTGTTAATGCAGTGATTGCCTACGGCACAAATATCGTGCTTAATACAGTTGATACGCCGGAAGGACCACGTCAATATTGGCGGAAGTTACGCGTCTATGCCACTAGTTATCATCCCGAAGCACTCGGAGGTGATAACGTCACTGCAATTGGTGCAACCCTTGAAAAAGGTGTGATCGGAGCAGACCCGCGCATTATCCCGTGGCGAACCGAGATGTTTGTGCCCGGCTACGGTGTCGGCATGATGGCGGACACAGGGGGGGCACGAAGTTCGAGTTATTGGATTGACCTCGGTTATAGTGATGCTGACTGGGTTGCGTGGTATCACTATGTTGATGTGTATTTACTAACCCCGATTCCAGATGAGATTAATTACCTCCTACCAGAATGGACAGCTATACGCTAACTAAATTTTGCAGTGTCCCCCTATCAAACGGTAAACTATAAGCATAATAGATTTGTATTTTTTGAAAGGAATACACAATAATGATTTTAACAACGTACCAAACGGATGCTGGTGTGCAACTGGGCATCAAAACTGATAAAGGCATCCTCGATGTAACAAAAGCTAGTGAGGCCCTCAATGTCGATTTAGATCCTAACGTCGATGCAGTCTATGCATTGGGACTTGATGCGATGGGTGCACTCAAAAGCCTCGTCGAACAAGCTGACGATGATGTGCTATTCATCGATGAAAGCACCATCACCTATGCGCCTGTTGTACCGAATCCGGGCAAAATTTTGTGTGTGGGCTTAAATTACAGTAAACATGCCGCAGAATCCGGTATGGCAGAACCTGAAAATCCGGTACTGTTCAGCAAGTTTAATAATACAATCGCTGCTCCAAATGAAGATGTCCCGATCCAAGATGATTGGCAAGCTGTCGATTATGAAGCAGAACTTGGTGTGGTTATCGGTAAAACCGCCCGCAACGTCAGCGAAGCCGATGCCCTAGATTATGTCTTCGGCTACTGTAACATAAACGATCTATCGGAACGCGATTTGCAAATGTTAACCGGACAGTGGTTACTTGGTAAAACACTCGACAAATTCCTGCCACTCGGGCCTTATGTTGTCACATCAGATGATATTACCGACCCACAAAATTTGTCTGTCAAAGGTTGGCTAAACGGCGAATTACGTCAGGATAGCAACACGTCCGATATGATTTTTAACGTCGCGCAGGTGATTGCATTCGCCAGCAAAATCATGACCCTCAACCCCGGTGATGTCATCAGCACGGGTACGCCTGAAGGTGTTATTCTCGGCATGGATCCAAAAGTTTGGCTCAAACCCGGCGATGAATACACCATTGAAATCGAAGGGCTTGGCAAACTCACGAATAAGATGGTCGAGGCGTAATCATGGCAGATACCTATTTAATTACAGGTGGCATGGGCTGCATCGGCGCATGGGTCATTCATCATCTGCTAGAAAACGACAAGGCAGTGGTCAACTTCGATCAAAGTACGGATACCCATCGCCTTGATTGGTTAATGTCGGCAGATGAGCAAGAAGCGATCACATTTGTACAAGGTGACTTACGCGATACTGATCAAGTTAAATCAGTTATCAAAGATAATGGCATCACCCACATTATCCATCTCGCAGCATTACAGGTACCGATGTGTCGTGCCAATCCGGTGCTTGGGGCACAAGTGAATGTCGTCGGCACAGTCAACATCTTCGAAGCCGCGCGTGAAAATGACATCAATCATATCGCCTATGCGTCGTCGATTGCTGTATATGGGTCAGCCAATGATTATCCAGCTGGACTCATCGCTCATGATGCACCCAAGCTACCGCGCACACTCTACGGTGCATATAAAGTTGCAAACGAGAACACAGCACAGATTTACTATAACGACTACGGTATTTCGAGCACCAATCTACGCCCGTATACAGTCTATGGTGTAGGGCGAGATCAAGGTCTGACGAGTGAGCCAACAAAAGCATTGGTCGCAGTTGTTAAAGGTGAAGACTATCAGATTACGTTTGGTGGGAAAATGCAATTCCATTTTGCATCGGATGTCGCTAAGCAATTTATATTAGCTTCGGAAACTCCATCTGGTGGTGCACTCGGATTCAATATGGGACAACCACCACAAGCAGTCACCGAATTCGCAGACATAGTGGAAGACATCGAACCATCCGCAAAAATTGAAGTCGATGATAAGCCACTCCCATTCCCCGAAGGATTCGATGATACCGAGCTAAAAGCCCATTTTGATACGGTCTATGAAACACCGTTAGCCGATGGTATCGAACAGACGTTGGCACATATCCGTCGTTTAGGCGATGCGATTTAGAGTTTAGCTGTTAGCATCTAGCCACTAGCGATATTTCTGGTGGCTGGTTTCCTTCAAATCCGTAGACCTTCACTGAAACTACCCATAACAAGATACGTTCTGTTCTAATGAGTTAGATGCATTAGTTCTTATGATCATTTATCGTTCTTATTTGACAAAAAGAACAAAAGTTCTATATCATAATATCAACTAAAAATGGAGCGAGGCAACGACATTATGAGCAAACGAGTTAAAGGCATTGGTGGTATCTTTTTTAAAGCGAAGAATCCAAAAGATTTACTAGCATGGTACAGCAAACATCTTGGTATTAGTCCGTTACCACATAGCCCATGGGGTCCAGATGATGATGCAGCATTATTCGAATATCGCAATCTCGATAATCCCGACCAGAAAAATTATGCGGTATTTTCGGCTTCCCCCGAAGATTCTGATGAATTTGATAAGCCATTTATGTTCAACTTCCGCGTGGATGATCTTGATACTGTTTTAGCTGAGCTTGCTGAAGAAGGCATCGAAAAAGACGGAGACATTCAAGAATATACTTATGGGCGATTTGTGCACCTACGTGATCCCGAAGGCAATCGCATCGAATTATGGGAACCCGCCGAAGGGTTCTAATAGAGGTATATTAAACGGTGAATTGGGCTAAAAGTCTTGTATGTGGGTGAGCAACATGTCTCACCCACATTAGCAATCAAATTTACTGAATTTTCCAAACCGTACCATCAGCACGATCTTCAAGAACAATACCCAAGCCAGAGAGTTCATCCCGGATTTCGTCACTACGGGCATAATTTTTCTCAGCACGAGCTTGTGCACGCATATCAATCAACATCTGGATCAATGAAGCTTCGCGTTCACTATCACCACCATCCGCAGTTTCAACATCAGGAACAAGCCCAAGTACCTCACCACCTGTCGAAACATAGGTCTCATTGATCGCCTTTAAGACTTCGAGCCCCACTTCAGTATCGCCATTAAGTAATGAGTTGACATCACGGGTTAATTCTTGCAAGCTCGCAATCGCGCGTGGTGTGTTGAAGTCGTCATCCATCACTTCTTTAAAATCAGCTTTGGTTTTGTCTAGACGTTCCAAAAATGCATTCCCTGCGTCGCCTTCCGGTGCACTATTCATGCTCTGGCGGGTCAAACGAACGGCATTCATCATACGTTCCCATCCAGATTTTGCTGATGATAACGAGTCATCACCATAAACCACCGGATTGCTGTAATGCGACGTCAAGATAAAGTAGCGCAATTCTTGCGGACGATAATCTTGTAGCGCATCTTTAATTGTGATGAAGTTACCCAGTGATTTACTCATTTTCACTGGAATGCCTTCAAACTCATCCATCACCATTAGACTACCTGTGAGCATCCAATAGTTAGCAAATGCTTCGCCATTAGCGCATTCACTCTGGGCGATTTCGTTTTCATTATGTGGGTAAATGTTATCAATTCCACCACCATGAATATCAAAGTTTGCACCCAGGTATTTACGTGCCATCGCCGAGCACTCGATATGCCAACCGGGGAACCCTTCGCCCCATGGGCTGTTCCAACGCAAAATGTGTTCTGGATCAGCTTTTTTCCAAAGTGCGAAGTCCGCTGGATGTTTCTTCTCACCACCAACTAAATCACGGGTTTCATCTTGTTGGTCTTCGAGCTTACGGTTCGATAATTTACCGTAGTCATCATCACTAGATACATCAAAATAAACACTACCATCCGCTTCGTATGCATTACCGTTTTGGATGAGTGTTTCAATCATTTCGATTTGTTCAGGGACATGTCCACTTGCACGTGGTGAAATATCAGGGCGAGTGACACCGAGTGCATCCATATCCTCAAAATAACTGCGGGCATATTTTTCGACAATTGCCATAGGTCTAGCGTTCAATAGCCCCGCTTTTAATAGAATTGGGTCATCATCATTCGCACGTAAATGCCCAACATCTGTGATATTTTGGACATAGAGGACATCCAACCCACTATACCGTAGGTACCGTACCACAACATCAAACGAGACATACGTAGACGCATGCCCCAGATGCGAATTGTCATAGACCGTCGGACCACAGACATACATACCGACGCGCCCTTCATTAATTGGTTTAAATTCCTGTTTTTCGCGCCCTAGCACGTTAAAGATATGTAATGCCATATCGTCGCTTGTCTCCTCTGTGTAATTCTTACTGACAGGTGATTATTGTATCAGACTATAAGTTTATGATTAAGTTTTAGCTATCGCCAAGTGAATATTTTGTCAACAAATGAGTTGATGGTTTAACTGCTAACAAGATCATAATTTAGTCGCATCGAAACCCAGATTTCTTACCGATTATGCTTGTATCCTATGGATATGCCATATATGATTCAAGTGGATACCTTATCTGACAAATCAGATAATTCACAAGCCAAATAGGGAGATGGGATGGACTTACAAGCGATTCATGACCATGTTATTCAATTGGCACGACGGGCAGGAGCGACGATCATGGATTTTTATGATCGCCCGTTTAAAGAGATGACCAAATCAAACGCTGCCGATATTGTCACCCCAGCCGACAAAGCCACAGAAACAGTGATTGTCTCCGATTTACTAGCACATTATCCAGATCATCATGTTGTCGGCGAAGAAGGCGGTGGTCAGGGTGCAGAAGTCCATACAGCAGAATACTTTTGGTATGTTGACCCGATTGATGGTACAAATAATTTTGCAAACAAAATCCCCCATTTTTCAACCAGCATTGCATTAGCTGACAAAGACTTAAATCCGCTTCTTGGCGTGATATATGATCCGACGCGTGATGAGTTATTTAGTGCTATTAAAGGCGATGGTGCATGGGTTGATGGTGAAGCGATGCGGGTCTCAACCACAACAGATTTATCGCAATCAATTGTTGTCAGCGGTTTCCCATATATCAAATGGACAAGTGAGGATAATAATCTCGCCGAATGGAGTCGGTTTGTCGTGCGTGTACGTGGAGCACGTCGGACAGGGTCAGCCGCCTTAGATGCAGCATATGTTGCATGTGGGCGATTTGAGGGATATTGGGAACGACACATCAACTCATGGGACATTGCAGCAGGCGCATTATTAGTGCAAGAAGCTGGTGGTACAGTAACCAACTATGCAGGAGAAACCCCACCGCAATATCTTGACCAGCGCGAAATTTTGATGAGCAACGGACATATCCATCAAGATATGGTCAAGCTTCTTACCCACTCATCGATGTGATATTTGACTTTAAAACCAACTGACTCATAGAGTTTTCCTGATGCAATATTTTTATCAGGCGGTTCATGGCATACATATGCTCGTTGAATGCCCTGCTCGGCTTGCATCGTTTTGAGCACATGCACCATCAGCGCTTTGCCGATACCTCTGCGTCGGAAGTCACTGTGTGTGCCAACTGGCTCAAATAAAATACTGTCGTTAATGTCATCATGCCAGACATTTGTGAATGCTGCAAAGCGTCCATCGTGCGCTACGACAACAAATTCGCGTTCCATATGCGGTGCATTAAACACCTTGCCATATATCTCTGCATTCCACTTGTTGGTAAAACTATGATTATGCACATCAGCTAATTGTTCTAAATCATTACCAGTTGCTAATCGGATTGTAAATCCATCCGGCAAGAACACATCAGGAAAAGTCTGTAAATCATGCTCAGTTAATACAAGAGCAAGTTTGCTATGTTTGTATCCCTGTGCTGTGACAAAGTCTTTATACCGTGTATCGTTGGTGCATACTTCAAATACCAATTCCTTAGGGACGGTATCAATACGATTAGCAAAATCAATTGTCGCTTTTTCACACCACTCAAAGATGTCTTTGTGAGTATCTGTAAAGCGATATTCGGGCGCAATTTGTAAATCAAATGATTCCCACCAACCAAAAATACTTACGAACGCAACAATCTCTGCGTTATCATCTTCCCAATAATAAAGAATATCAGATGGATCATATCCACGACCAAAACCGCCGTTGAATATTCGATGTCCAACATCACCTTTATGAACATGGTTAAATTCTGTGACTTGTTCTGACCATTGCATTAATGCACGTTGGACGCGGACTAGATCTTCGCTAGTGTTATAGGATTTACGTTTCATACAATCCCTGCTGTTTAAAGTCGTTTATTTATCAATATATGGATTTGCGGGAGAGTTAATCATCCCATTTTGATATAAAAATGTATACGCTTCATCCATTGTATCAAACCAGCTCATACGCAAATTCGCATGTTGCATACGGATTGTAGTCACCATGTGATATAGTGGATTCTCTCGGAGTCCTACATATACTGTCCATCCAATACGATCTCTGTATTTTTCTGCATATGCTGTGCCTTCGGGGATATTCATAAGATCTTTCGCATTGACCTTTTCGTTGAAATCCGCACCAGTCATATAGATGATATTATGGATAAGTCCGGTGCTATTATCATAATAGGCTTCCGCATCGAGGTATGTTTGGCGGATTTCTTCCATGGTTAGCACACCAGAATAAAAACTCAGCAAGATGTTATTGTTATAATCCCACTCAAAGTGGTATGGCATATCATCACCTCCAACTTATATATAGATGAATTATTTCACAAATTTCTATTCTGGATGATAAAGATATGCCTAACCGTATCAACATATTGACAACCTATGGACGAACAAAGGCAAATTCGTAAAAGTCACTCGGATTGATAGAATCGATATAGAAGAATGCTTCGGGACCGTCATTATTGACGCGCACCCAGAATCTTGTTCTGTCCTCGGCACCGACATTACACGAATTAACATGCTCAACTTGAATCGTATACACACCGCTAGGGGCAGTACCTAAACGCCATGTGACGACTTCACTTGCGCCATCTCGTGCGGTGATACAGTTTTCATTTGCACCAACAAATTGTTGGAAGAATCCACCCGTTGGTGACTGTCCACGCCCCGGTGTGATGAGATAACCATCAGGCCCAATAACGCGCAAATCGAGATTAGCAGTCGAACCCCACTCTAATGTAATTTCTACGTCGTAGCTACTTGAGTTACCAACAGCTGGACCAGTGAGTGTGTATTGTCCATTATCACTAATAATGATTGCAGCGATAGGATCGAGTTCGGGCAAAGTTTCGACTGACGCACCAAAGAAATCAGATGTCACAGGCAAGCCCATCAAATCGACATTACTCGATAGAAACGCTCCAGCAACCCAACCACGCACCAGACCTGTATCAATCGACACCCATGCCCCATCACGCGAGCGTCCTGTTGCAACACCAGATTGCCCTACAGATAAGGTCGTGATGATATTGTTCGTCAGCGTTGGTTCGCTGCGGACATTGAGGCGGGTTGTTACCTGAACAGCAAATGCCGAATCAGAAACCGCAACATTAGGTTGTGGTGGTGCGGAGAATGTCCCATCAGATACAGGAAAATTCATCAAACCCACACTGTTCCATTTGACATACGTTGAGGATACCCAGCCAGACACACCGTTGTAAGTCACCTGCAACCATGCACCATCACCATTGCGCCCATTGATCGCTATTCTGGAATCAATCGGGATACGCAACAAGATATTATCGCCAAAACTTGCTTCGGCGCGTAAGTTCAAGCCATCAAGTGTTCGGCCACTTGTCTGCGCTGATGCAGTCATCGCCATCAATAACGATATTATTACAGTTAAAATCAAGCGTTTCATCAATTTTCCCTTTATATGTTTTGCATGTCACTAATCGTAAACAGTACAAATCGTTAATTCAATATAGCATGATCACATAAGGTCACTGTTAGAGGGTACGCCTTTTTCAATCCGTGCTAAGATTTGATTCGTGTCCCACTCATCGCCCCAATCGCCACTTTGGCTCAATTTCTGACCAAGGCGCACCGGACTAATTTCTTCCATCCACCACGTCACACCAACTTCAACGTAGGGTTTAATCGTATCAACATCATCGGCATCATGGGTAATGCCGTTATGCGCTGCATCAAACGGTTTATCTGATGTGCGATGTTGATGTATATAATCTAAAATTTCGAGCCATTCTTCGGGGGTTAAAAAGCGATCTTCAAATACCAGCGGGAATATGCCATCCCATTTAGCCGCCCGACGCAGTGGTTTTTTATGTGGATAGCTTCCAGCACACCATACTGGGATACGTGGTTGTTGAATCGGTTGCGGACGAAAATTTAATCCATCAACTTGAAAGTGCTCGCCCTGATAATGAACCGTCTCGCCACGCCATAATCCATCTAAAATTTCGAGGGCTTCGTCGGTGCGTTGTGCTTTGATGCGATTATCCCCGGTATCCCCAACCTTTTCAAAATCCCAATCGGAGCCTCCCATACCAATCCCCAGCGTAAAGCGCCCATTCGACAGATGATCGAGGGTGGTAGCTTCGCGAGCAAGTTTCCACGGTCTACGTCGAGACAAGGATGTAATCATCGGGCCGAAGCGAATCCGCTCAGTTTTGACAGCAATCGCCGCAAATACAGTCAACGGATCAACCATCTTATCGGGTATACCGACATGATCCCATAAATAGATGCCATCCCACCCCGATTCCTCCGCCATCTGGGCGACATCAACCAAGAGATGCACATCAGCAAATCCGCCAAGGTTGGGCATTTGTAATCCAAATTTCATGTTCGTGTCCTATTCCGTGGATTTTACAATTCCTTTGCAATTGTAACGCAACTGTCGGTACATAGTTCGAGTATAATGAGAAGATATAGATAACGAATGGAGACAATAAAAGATGTTCAGACGTAAACGCTCAGAAGAAAATCCCAATGTTTTTATGGGTTTAGTGGAACTGCATGAGCGCAACTGGGGTACTGATACCTATCCTGAACGTCCTCGCTTGTCCGACATCTTGGATGCACCAGTGGTTGTCTTTTGGAATTCCGCCGATAAAAACGAATCCCGCCATATCGTTACCTTGCACGATAACCTCAATCAACTCAATAAATACTTTGAAGATTTATTCCTCAATCAAAAGACCCGCCGGATCGACCGTCGTATTTCGCGCATTTATCGCAATCGTGAAGAAGTGAAAGTCAAAGGCTTGCGCTTAGTGTTCGATAAAGTCGATGGGAAGTAGGAGATAATCAGGGGATTATCTCGAAATAATCACAATGTTTTGGACGAATAATCCCAAAGTCACGATTATCTAGCGTTGCAATTTGAGCAATATTAAGACGTTCCGCTACAGCAACAATGCAACAATCTACAAAGTCTAATTCGGACTGAGGGTAGGCGTTCATAATATTTCTAGCTCGAATCAGATCAACAGAATTGACACTCATCAAATTTGGCTGACCAGCAACAAATGATGTCAGAAAAGAAGCCGTTGCAGGAACACCGCCGATTCTACGGAATAAGAAAGCAACCTCGGTTAGAGTTATATTGAGAATGATAAGCTGACCCCGAATTTGTTGCGATGCTTTTTTAACATCAGCATGCTGTTTTGTATTCGCATTGAATAAACAAAACAGAAAACTACTATCTACAAGTACGTTATTCGTTGTCAGATTCATCCTCAAAACGCCCCATCAGATAATCACCAAACTCATCATTCAACATATCATCTAATTGTGTGCCATCTAAGATATTATCTGAAGGTATCTGGATATTTGCTCGCTCAGCTTCATATGCGAGTCTTGCACCTGTACCTGCTGGTGGGATTTCAGAATCGGTATCAGTGGTTTTTTCCTCAAGAGCGTGGACAACAATAACAACCTCATGTAAACGACTTTCGACATCCGCAGGAATCTGTACAGTTAGATTACCATTCTCATCTGGTCTAACTTGTAATGTGTATGTTTTCATTTCTCACACCAAGGATATTGTGCAACAGGTTTGTATAATGACTATATAGTGACATCAAATAAAAGGCAACAGATGCTAACGAACATCAAGCCCAAACGTAAACACGACACGCGCACTCGATTAAAGCTCAAGCTAATTTTACTCGCCTTTATCATTGGAACAATTATAGCAACTCTCTTTCCAATGATTTGGCTTGCGCCCCCATTATTTGCGTTTACGCCGTTGGTCTATGTGGTATTATCGCTGTTGTGGATTCCGATTATGTGGAAAGCTGCCAAGCTTGTTGTGTGGGATCGGATCGTAAAACTATTGATCACCGTATGTTTGTTATCGAGTATCTTTATGACTTTTTTCTTTCAGCAAAACTTAACAGGATCACTACAATGCTATGGATCAGAGGGTTTAGCACATAGCTGTCAAATTAGTTATGTTGAGTATACTGCTTGTGAGGTTCCAGGTTTTTGGGTGACTGATATTGGACTTGTTCTAATTGCACACCAACCGCCATGGAATAGTAAGCAATATGTCATTTTCTGTCCAATGTTTTAACTTTTCTTCGTGTTCTCTGTGCCTCCGTGGTTTACCTGAAATCAAAAAGGGACGATGATCGCCCCTCTTAAATTGCATTATTGCTATGGTGATTTACTCAAAAATCCATGAGTCGGTGTTGCGATTCCAGCCACTGATGAGTTCGTCGTCGGTGAAGAAGTTTGCAACTTCGATTTCACCATTTTCTGGGCTATCAGACCCGTGTACGAGGTTACGTCCAATTTCGAGACCAAAGTCGCCACGGATAGTGCCAGCACCAGATTCTGCTGGATTGGTCGCGCCGATGGTGCCGCGGGCAGCTTGGATGGCGCTGGTGCCTTCAAGTGCCATCACAACAACAGGTGAGGAGACAATATAGCTGACGAGGTCGTTGAAGAATGGGCGTTCGCGGTGAACATCATAATGTTTTTCAGCAAGGTCTTGGCTGACTTGCATAAACTTCATGCCGATGATGCGCAAACCACGTTGTTCGAAGCGTTTGATGATTTCGCCAGTTAAGCCACGTTGCACTGCATCCGGTTTTACAATAATTAGGGTACGTTCCACAAGGTTACCTTTCAGTATCGGTATTATACAAACGGACATATGATACCGTCGCACAGATTAAATGTGTATGTCGAATAGATTAAGAGCTAGCTGAGAGATGAAAATAGACATTCTGCTAGATGACTCTGTGGTTATTTAGCTGAAGTGTAGTTTGCTTTAGTCGCCATCATTTATTCTCCAACCAACTTCTTTTATTTTGGATACAATTTCCCAAAGATCATCTCTTGTCTGAAACTCAAAGAAAGTTCTAGGCTTGGTATAAAATTCAATTGCAGGTGGTTCTCTAAAAGTTACACGAAGACCCACATATTTAGTTTTTTGCCAAAACACTTCATCATCGTCAGTCCAAACAGTCTCACGCCATGCTTTCTTGGCTAGAACATTATTTTGCTGGCAGGTCTCAAAATCAATAAATTGTGGATTGCCATCATCATCGACATAATGGACTCCCTTATGAATAATATTTGTTATTTCCTTCATTACAACCTTGCACCATTGTATAAGCCACCTTATTTTAGACTGTCATCAATATAGCCGAATATTGGTATGAAGATGCGATGTTCGTTATTATACAGTCAATAGACACGAACCAGACTATAGGAGACAACAATGTTTTTTGAACTCAGACGATACCCCCTCAAACCCGGTATGCGCGACGCATGGGTCAAATGGATGGACGAAGAAATCATCCCCTATCAATTATCAAAGGGCATGGTGGTTCTCGGCTCTTTTGTTGATGAAGCCAATGATAAATATGTATGGATTCGTCGGTTTGAAAGCGAAGCAGAAAAAGAAGCTCTTTATGAAGCAGTCTACCAAAATGATGTATGGCAGAATGAATTCAGCCCCAAAGTATCCGATTATATTGATCGCGATGGGATCGAAGTCACAATTTTGACATCAACACCCCGCTCGTTTATGCAATAGAGGCGACCATGCCTGATTATCATTATATTCAGCATGAGGATATTCGACGCTTTGCTTATGAGGCGTTTAAAGCGGTTGGTTGCACCGAAGAAGTCGCCGACCTCACATCGTATGCCCTGTGGTTAACGGGGGTACGCGGGGTCGATTCGCATGCGATTCGTTTGCTCCCACATTATGTAGCGGGTGTTGAACAAGGGCGCATCAACCCTGACCCAAATTTTCAGATAGAAAGCCGTGCACCTGCCACTGCCGTCTTTGATGCCGACCATACATTTGGGCATGCCGCCACCATGCGTGCCATGCGTCATGCGATTTCTCTGGCAGAGGCAATCGGTGTGGGAATGGTTGTTGTTAAAAATTCATCGCATAATGGTGCGATGGGCACCTATGGGTTAGAAGCCGCCAAAAACAGTATGATCGGTATGGCGATGACCAACGCATCATCTAGTGTGCGTTCGCCCAATAGTAAAACATCCTTCTTCGGCACCAATCCAACCTGTATCGCCGCCCCAATGCTTAACGAAGACCCGTTTTGCTTCGATGCAACGCCTGTTCCATTTTCAGTTAATAAGGTCAAAACATACGCGGAAGATGACAACCCGCTGCCCGATTTGACGTATGCAGCCGATAAAGAAGGACATCCAACAACTGATGCATCACTTGCTGCGCAAATGTTGCCGATTGGCGATTATAAAGGCTTCGGTTTTTTGATGATGGCGGATGTTATGTCGAGTTTACTTTCGGGCATGCCATCAGGTGATAATGTCGCGAGCATGTACAAAACACCACTATCCGAACATCGACGCTTAGCACATTTCTGTATGGCAGTGAATATCGCATCATTCCGTGATGTGGAAGAATTTAAGCGCGATTTACAACATACTGCCGATAAAATCCGTCAGCAACCGCGCATGAATGACGATGTGCCCGTGATGGTACCCGGTGATCCCGAAAAAGCAACAACTGAACATCGCAAGGCAAATGGCATTCCGGTTAAAGACATCGACTTCGACCGCTTGAGTGAACTGGCAGGAAATCTAGGCATTGGCATCTTACAAGCCGTGTAGATCGTACTCAAACCTCACAATGATACGATCACATAATGGGGGTGCCTTATGCGCTCCCGTATATATTTTTGCGTGTATGTTATAAGCTAAACAGATACCCCCCTGTCACACCTTACCAAGAACAAAATCTATGACATCTGTCACATACTAAAGGTACAAAGATCACTGGACAGATTGAGGATTTATTAATGAGCAAACAACCTAGAACACACGTAAGCAATGTCTTAGTTATCGGGTCAGGCGGTGCAGGGATGCGCGCTGCAATCGCTGCCCATGATGCAGGTAGTGATGTCGTTATTGTTGGCAAACGTCTCCCCCGTGATGCCCACACTGTACTCGCCGCTGGTGGGATTAATGCTGCACTCGGCACTGTTGATCCAGAAGATACATGGGAACAACACTTTGCGGATACTGTACAAGAGGGATACTTTTTGAGTGACCCCAAAACAGTCGAATTGATGGTTAAAAATGCACCACGCGCAATTGATGAGCTAGTCGAATATGGTGCAGAATTCGCGCGTACCGGAGATGGTAAACTCGATCAACGTTATTTTGGTGCACATAAATACCGCCGGACATGTTATGCAGGTGATTACACTGGACGAGCGATGTTATACGCACTAGCAGATCGTGTCGATGAACTGAATATTCCAATTCATGAGATGCGTTATGTCACCCAGATCTTAGTTGATGATGGTGTATGCTTTGGTGCATTGGCATTCGACATTAACACCGGTGAACGTACTGTTTATCTAGCAGATGCTGTTGTACTCGCGGCAGGTGGACACACGCGTTTATGGAGACGCAGTTCATCACGCCGTGACGAAAATACAGGTGACGGCATGTATCTCGCACTCAAAGCAGGCGCTGAACTAGCCGATATGGAATTGGTACAATTCCACCCTACAGGCATGGTCGCACCCGAAAGCCTCGCAGGCACACTCGTAACCGAAGCCGTCCGTGGTGAAGGGGGTCGCTTGTTCAATGCCGATGGTGAACGCTATATGGAGCGCTATGATAGCGAACGCCTAGAATTATCAACTCGTGACCGTGTTGCATTAGCTAATTACACCGAAATTCAAGAGGGTCGTGGTGGTCCGAACGGTGGCGTTTTCCTTGATATTAGCCATCAAGATAAAGATTTCATCCTCGAAAAACTCCCGCGTATGTACCGTCAATTTATGGAAGCACAAATGCTGGACATCAGTGAAAGTCCGATGGAAGTCGCCCCAACAGCACATTATAGTATGGGTGGTGTTGTCGTCGATCCAGAAACGCATGAAACATCAGTCACTGGCTTGTACGCCGCCGGAGAAGTCACCAGCGGATTGCACGGCGCAAACCGACTCGGTGGAAACTCATTAGCAGAAACAGTTGTATTCGGTCGCTTTGCAGGTGAACATGCCGCTGAATATTCATGGAGTTTGTCAGCGCAACATCGCTCGCAAGAAGCGATTCAAGCGGCACTTGATGACCTCGATTCACTAATTAAACCCGGTAATGAAATGGCACGTCCATTGCAACGCGCCCTACGCAATAATATGTGGGAAAACTGTGGTGTGGTTCGACATGAAGATAAGCTCTATGTTGCGCTCGATATTATTACCGCTATTCGTGAAGCATCAGAGAATTTAGATGTTCGCCCATCTTCCGAAGGTTATCAAGATTTAGCATTAGCGTTAGACTTGCGCTCATCATTGATGTCAGCAGAAGCTAGTGTACTCGGTGCAATCGAACGTCGTGAAAGCCGTGGCGCACATAACCGGAGTGACTATCCGGAAACAAATCCAGCATTACGCGTTAATTTCATCACGCAACTAAATGATGATGGCAAATTATTTGTCACACGACGTACAGTTGAGCCAATTCCAACACAATTACAACGTTGGATTAATGATGAGCAACTTGAAGTTGAGGGGCGTTTGTTGGAATAATTAAAGTAGGTGACGCTAGTAACCTTTAGCTGAGGGAAGAACTAACAGGTATCTTCCCCCAGCACCGGTTTAGCATTTATTGATTTTGGGTCGCAACCATCTGTTCCCAACGAGATGATGCATCCATCTCAGTTTCTTCAGATTCATCTGACATTTCCATCTCTTCTTCAGAGTCAGCATCCGCAGATTCATCGAACATTTCCATTTCTTCAGAGTCCATATCATTCATTTCAGATTCTGTATCATCCGATTCATCTGACATGTCCGTATCTTCCATATCACCCTCAGGGTCTGTATCATGTGACATATCCATTGAGTTTGTGCCGATCAACTCAGTTGTCGCAACCATAGCATCCCAACGTGATACAGCATCCATTTCCATGTCAGCATCCGCAGATTCATCGGACATATCCATCTCAGCGTCTTCGGTTGCATCGGAATCCATATCACCCATATCATCGGATTCATCTGTCATATCCATATCTTCTTCCGAATCCATATCGCCCATGTCTTCGGATTCATATGACATGTCCATATCCATTGGATTTGTGCCAATCAACTCGGTTGTCGCAACCATAGCATCCCAACGCGATATAGCATCCATTTCCATGTCACCCATGTCTTCGGACTCATCCGACATGTCCATTTCTTCTTCTGAATCCATATCCATCATGCCAGCACTAGCTGGACGTGCCCAGATATTTGTAATTGTCAGGTCACCGACGATGATTTCGCCTTCAAGGTCGTCCATTAGCATGTCTTGTACCAGCGCCGTAACAGCAACTGCATCGTCAGATTCTAGTAGCAATTCAACATCAATAGTTTCATCGACGACAATATCTTCTGAGACTTCTAAGAGCATAATATGCAGACCACCAGGGCGTAATTCGACTGTTTCACCCGCTTCAATCACAATCATATCAACAGGTTGCATACGAGCGACATCATTTTCTATGACAGTCTCATGCACTTCGACAATGCCTGCAACAGCAGTATTTGCACCCGTAATCGTCACAGTTTCTTCGCCATTATTGGTTATTTGCATATAGACTGCGCTTGTTTCTCCACCCATGTGCATGTCACCCATATCATGAGAATCTGAGTCCATATCCATATCACTCATATCTTCAGATTCATCATCTGACATGTCCATGTCGGTATCAGCTGATTCGTCTGACATATCCATCTCAGTGTCTTCGGATTCATCCGACATGTCCATATCTTCGTCAGAGTCCGCATCGCCAGCCATATCCATATCCGTGTCTTCGGTTGCTTCAGCATCGGCATGGGCGTCATCGGCCACGTCCATATCTTCTTCGGTCATGTCAGCATCGGCATCTTCGTCAGCAGCACTTGCATCGGCATCCATATCAACTTCCTCGGTTGCTTCAGCATCGGTGTCATCTGCCATGTCCATATCCGCGTCTTCGTCACCAGACATATCCATATCGGCCATGTCATCTTCACCAGCTTCAGTGAGGATTTCATAGTCAAATGTTTGCGTTACAGTCTCGTCATTTGGCAGTGTGAGTGTTGCTTCGACCGTCCATGCACCACCCATTGTCCATTCAAATGGAACAGTGAAAACACCATTATCAGAGTCTTCGGCGTCAACGATGACAGGTACCATACCCGCATGATCCATATCCCCGCGCAAGTTCAATGTACCGGGGTTTTCAATGGCATTACCTTCATCATCTGTAACAGAGACAATCAAGGTTGTTTCACCAACCAGTGAATCGGTCACAGTAATATCGAGGTTTACATTGTCAGCGGATAGCGGTGCTTCTTGGCGACAAGCAACCGCAACCAGCAATACAAACAATAACAATAAAATACGATGGAGCTGTTTTGTCATGTTATCTACTTTCTTCTTTGAGTTATTTAAATACCTTGACTATTGCTAGCCAAGACTTGTGTAATTTTTCACATATAATGCTACAGCAAGATTATAAGAGAAATATCAATAAATTGTTAGCTTGTTTCGTTAGGAATGGCTGGAGGAATTTTGTACATACTGCCACATTTCCCCAATAGCGTAATTAATTTGATAAAATATAATTATTATTTTATATGGGAGATTGTTGGATGGACGATCCGAAATTTTATATACATCACGACAATAGTATGGCGATGGTACAGTGGGCAAAGGATGTCCGTAACACTGCCACCTCAGACTACGCGGCAGCGCGTCAACTCGTCACGCGTTTAGGCGCACACTACAAAAATGGTATGGTGGAATTTGGATTCTGGGTGCCAGAATTAAGCGATCAAGGCATACCCGATGACCGTATTTTCCTCGAATGTTTGACACCAACAGGCAAGATCGACTTACGATCCGAAAAACAAACTGTGACATTCACCCGTGAACGCCTCAGCCTGATGCGCGACGGCGACTATTTGTGGGGTGTTGTTACAGGATTAACAGCAGGCACACGCGAAACGATCGGAACATTTTATTGGGTGGTATACCAAGATCATGAAAATCAATGGCATACTATCAAAGACCATTTGGCATATTCGGTGCCATACGGCGTATTTGCTCCCGCTGAGCTTTATGATTGGGACAAAATGCAACGCGAACGTGCTGACCTCAAGCATTTCCGCAACCTCGATACAGAGCTTGATGCTGACGGCGTTCAACGCGTCAACGCGCCTGTCAATATTTTGCAGATTCATCCGGGAACCGCATCATCAGAGAAAACACTCACAGGACTCACGCGCATCTTCCGAACACTTGCAGATAAAATCCGCAACGGGACACCCCTAACGCCTGCTGAAGAAAATTACGCGGGATATGATGCCATCCAACTCATGCCGATTGAACCACCTATTGAGCATGAAGCGGGTCCACTATTCTGGGAACAACTTGAAGAAGTTGACGATATGTTAACCGTCAAACTGCGCAAACATGACATTATTAACTGGGGCTATGATGTCATGATTTCGGCAGCACCAGCACCAAATCCGGCAGTTCTTAGCAGTAAACGCCCTGACGAGTTGGTTGATTTAATCTCAACCCTACATAACTTCCCCGGTAAGGCAATTAAGGTGATGTTTGATATTGTGTATGGGCATACCGATAATCAAGCAGTGGGATTGCTAAATGAACACTATCTGGCAGGTGCGAATATGTACGGTCAGAATATGAATTACAAGCACCCTGTCACCCGTGCCATTTTGCTGGAGATGCAACGGCGCAAATCTAATTATGGCGTTGATGGGATTCGCGTCGACGGTGCACAAGACTTTAAATGGTATGACCCTGATAGTAACGAGATGATTCATGATGATGATTATCTCGCAGATATGAACAACCTTGAACAAGATGTTGGTGGGATTATCTATCGTCCGTGGATGATCTTTGAAGACGGTCGCCCGTGGCCGCGTGAAGATTGGGAAATCGCGTCATCATATCGTGAAGTCACCAAGAATCACCCCAATGTATGGCAGTGGGGTCCGCTGACATTCGCTCACAATACACCCTTCTTATTTACATTCTGGTTGCAAAAGTGGTGGAGAATCCGAGAGATGGCAGAGGTCGGTAGCCATTGGATTACCGGATGCGCCAATCATGATACATTAAGGCGTGGGACTCAAGTTCCAACCGATGCCCGTATGAATATGTATCTCGGGGATACACTACAAGAAACCATCCAGAATGGCTACGACAATCCAGCAGCCAAGCTATTCGATTATGCGATGATGCCCGGCATCCCGATGGACTTTATCAATGCGTCAATGCGTACACCGTGGGGCTTTATCCGCAATACGGATGATAAATATGGTGTGAAAGTCGTCTCGGAAGAAGCGCGTTTTTCGGAATGGTTGGTTAACGAGGCAAACTTCAACAACCCCAATAATTTTATGCGGTTGAAGAAATATGGTTTCCGAGACTTGTCAGGGTTACGACGCTTTATGCACACCCTCGATCATAGTGTACAGGCAACCAATTATAACTTGCCTGCTGTCGCACGTCTGATGAGCAGTGCCCTTACCCCATTGCTCCCTGTCGAAGATATTACCGAAGACATGTTGAAGGAAATCAGTTTGGCATGGATGGAAGATGTCCATGATTACTGTAATTGTTCGCACCACTATGATGAACAAGATCCAGAGAAAACCAGTTTTAATCTATCTGTGCGTGAATTCCGTCGGATGCGTCCATGGTTGATCAATAATCTTAGAGATGATGAATATCTCGATTATCGTCATCCAGCCGATGGCGCGATGATTATCTATGGTACACGAATTGATCCTGAAACCGAGGAGCAAGTATTGTTCGTTGCCAACATGGAAGGTGCACCCAATGTCATTAAGCCTGTCGATTTACCTATTCCAAAATTACCAAAGAGAGGTTGGGAACTCGCGTTAAGTGTCCCGACAATTGATAATGTCAAGGTAACAGATGAGATCACCTTGCATGATAGCGAAGGGGTTGTTTTCACCCGACAGAGGTAAATGTCGCCGTTCTCCTAATTGACACAAATTTCATCCCTATATAATTACGTAACGTTGTGTGGGGATGAAATTTTATCCCCACTATAAAGAAGTTGCAAATACCACTGACTTTAGTCCTAAGTTGCTTGACTTTAATTATCGCCTCGTTGTACGATACATAGAGATTTGATACATCGGAGTAATAAACAAAATGAACCTCAAAGGCAGTTTACCACTACTGATCTTGCACAACCTCAGCCAAGCCCCCAGCCACGGGTATGCCATCGCTAAACACATCAAAGACACAACCAATGGCATCCTTGACTTTAAAGAGGGCACACTTTACCCAACATTGCATGGTATGGAAAAACAAGGGCTTGTCGAAAAATACAAAGAAGTGGTCAATGGGCGGGCGCGTAATTATTATCGCCTGACCGATAAGGGGCATCAGATGTTAGCCAGTGAACTTGAGGAATGGCACGCCTTTACCCGCGCAGTCAACACCGTATTGGAAGGAACAAGCTAATCATGCCTCATGCTGATTTACAACGCTGGTTAGATAAATCTACACGCGGGCTTGATAGCGACCTTGCCGACATGATACGCGAAGAAATTTGGGATCATTATGAAGATGCACTGGCGGATTACCTAGCTGAAGGATATAACAAAACCGAAGCCCACCAACTGACAATGCGCGACCTCGGCGACGAATCAGCAGTGCGTAAAGGCTTCCATCAAGTGCATGGTAGTGGCTTACGTTATCTATTGTATGCAGTCATTGGCGCAGTGTTTCCGTTGGCGTATATCCTCAGCATCCCATTTAACGAATCGTTGGTCGGTGATGTCGCATTTAATTTAGCGATCTTCTTACCCATGATTTATATCGTTAGTAGCTTCCGTATGATTCTACGCGATCATTATCGTACGAACGACATCGAAAAAAATATCATGTTGGTGCGTTGGGGCATTATCATCTTGTGTATCACTCGTCTAATTGGTTGGCGCATTTATCATCAACCGACCATCCTTGAATCATACACACGCGGTATATTTGATGCGGTGTCCCTATGGGAAATGGGATTAAACTTTGTATCTATCGCCGGATTACTATTAGCAGCGTTCGGATTTGTATTTATCGGTGAGCAAACGTTGCGTTTAAAAGAATCCTTATTTGGACTACTAAAACCCCTAGGGTTTGCCGTCATCATTAGTGGCGCAGGATTTGCCATTTATGGGCTCGGCTCACTAGTTGGCATGGCCGATGTCAGCATGGTTGCCGAGATGGTAACTGTCATGGCAGGCATGATTGCGACCTTGATCTGGTCGTTCATTTTCTGGTGCGAACGTCAGACCCAATTAATAACCGCATAGAATTACGGTTTTCGTCCTTCAAAAACCATCGTTTCGTACAGCATGGACTCATGACTATCAACATACTCACCATGCTGTTCAATACCCTGTAAGTTCGTGTCATTACTTTCATTCGGGCGCATCAACTCCACATCAACAAATCCAGCATTTTCGAGGGCTTTCTTAAGGGTAGGCTGGTCATAGATGAAGACATGCTCCCACCCGTGGAATGATTGGTTAATCACATGTGCCGGATTATATTCTCCAATTTTGGGACGAAATGTATCCATAATCCACTTGATATACTTCTGTTGATTATCACCGTCAGGTTGACTATATAATTTAATAATCTGAGCAAGGTCGGGGGTTGCGATACGAATGCGCCCACCGGATTTTAAGATACGAAAGCTCTCACTCAGCATAATTGCGCCTTTTTCAAACAACACATGCTCTATCACATGCTCGCTGAAAACATAGCTAAAGGTGTTGTCTGGTATTGGAAAACGCACCGTTGCATCCATAAAATACGAATTTTGTTTAAAAGGGTACAGCGTCGTATTCAGCCACCCATCTAACAAATTGGATCCCGCCCCGATTTGTAACTTGCGGTCAGAATGTGTATCCATATAAGTTTGGATTTGGCGGGGTGCGACCCATTTCCAATACTGTTGCCGTAGACGAAAGCGTAGACTTGCCATGTGTTTATCCTAATGATCGAATCATGCGCGCACGATTATAGCGGATTCGCACATGGGTAACAGTCCGAGTGTCTAAACAGAAAAAGCCGACACGCTATAACTGTATACGCTTTCTTAATGTCACGTTTGTAATTGTCAGTCTAGTCAGTCGCGGTGAAAATTGTGGATGCAACAATTGACTGAATCAATTCGTCTTGTGAGCCGGCTTCGTCAGCGCGGGTTGCTCCTAGACCGATTACAAAACCGCGATCTTGTATGACGGTATAGAGTGTCATCGCAACACTATCATCACTACCCGATGTTTGAGCGGCGGTGATACCATTAATCTCAATTTCTTCGATTTCACCGAATTCTGGCACATCTCCACCAGCCATGAATTGAGCAACTAACTCCAATACTTCTGTCACAGTAGGATCTGCGTCCAATCCCATGACACTACCCATCTCGGCAGGCAGGATCGTCATATTAACCACAACTGTTCTGGGAGGCACATCATCAATGGATGGATCCATGGTAAACGCATCTTCTGTGTTCGAGATAAGAATCGAACCAAGATCATCCATTGCAAACCATCCATCAGGGTAACTGACGGTCATCTCACCACCCAGGTCTTCAAGTGAGACTGTAAGCGATTGAGGCAGGTCAGCACTCATAGGCGCTGTTTCACATTCACCATATAACGCCTGCAAGATTTTAGAATCACAGAATTCATCAGCATTTGCAACAAACATATTTACACTAAAAACACATAACCCAATTACCAATAATCTTCGTAGCATAGTATTCTCCATTAAATTTACAATACGCTTACTATAACAGAAAAAGCCAATACTATATGATAGCATCGGCTTTTAATTGAATTTATATTATATCACCGTCGGATTATTCAGCAGCAGTAAAGCTTGCAGATGTGACGATTGCTTGGAAGATCGCATCTTTGGAACCAGCTTCGTCTGCACGGGTTGCACCGAAACCGATTACGAAAGTTCCATCATTCACCACTGCATAAATTGTAGCAGTGAAGTTCTCATCATTACCAGTCGTGGTCGCGACGGTTGCACCATCAACATCAATTTCTTCAACGTCACTGAATTCCGGCATATCATCACCAGCCATGAATGCAGTGAATACACCAAGGACATCAGCAGCGCTTGCGTCAGCCTCGATACCCATGACACTACCCATCTCAGCAGGGAGTACTGTGATATTCATAATAGCTGCACCTTCTGGAATTTCAGCGGTTGTTGGATCATCAATGGCGAGAGCTTCTTCACTTGTACCAACAAAGATTGCGCCAGCTTCACTTTGTGCAACCCAACCTTCAGGGTAACTTACGGAAATGCTACCACCAAACTCTTCGGCATCGACAGTTTCTGTTTGGGTGAGTTCAACAGCACTACTAGCATCGGCATCACCGCCACCTTCACCACCGCCACCATTAGCAGCATCACCGCCGCAAGCTGCAAAAATCACAGCCATAATTGATAGTGCAAATAACCAAAACAATTTACGAGCTTTCATTTTCTCATCTCCCCTTTTGAAGATTTAAGTACAATAAATTGCACTTTTATCGTCGCAGAAAAAAGATGCGCTGTCTATAAAATACCCGCAAAAAACTTGCAAAAACCAGTATAAAGGATTGGATTTCGGTTTGACTCAAATAGTTCCAGACCAATAGTAAACAGATAGTCAACAGTAGGCGATGTGCCATATCATGAGGGTTATTACGTCACATGATATACTATTGGGGAATGCAATTTTAGAGAAATGGCATAATCCATGCGGGCGACCAAATTACAGATTATTGAGCGCAATCGCGAGGCTATGAGCCGTATCGCATCGCTTGATAACTTTACATGGGTGGAACAAGAAGCCGTAAACCCTGACGACCTCCTTACTAATCCCAATATTAGCCTCTACTGTTTTGACGAAGAACGGCGCTGGGCTGTTTTTGTTGTCTTGCCAGATGGTGTTAACTTGTCAAAAGCACCTTTTGTGTATCATGCTCAGCATGAGCAAGCTCAAACATTGATTGTAATGCCTTACATGACATTGTTTTGGCTCGCAGAAAATATTGAACTCGATTCATCGAATTTGACTATCATTCATAATATCGGGCGATGTGGGTCAACCCTGATGTGCCAAGCACTTAATGCGGTGGAATCGGTCTATGTCCTTTCGGAACCCGATGTTTTTGCGAGTCCAATCGCTTTGCGCCAGACCGACTATGAACACCGCCAAGCCCTACTCATTGCAAGTTTTCGTTTTTTGTTTCGCCCCGCAGTAACTGGGGATGCGACACATTATGTCATCAAACTGCGCAATCAATGCGTGGATGTGCTAGATATATTTGCATATCGGTTTCCACAAGCCAACCATCTATTTATGCACCGGAATGCAACCGATTGGCTGGCATCGCTTTATCGATTGATGTCTAAGAATTACGATCCATCGGAAACCATAACACGAAAGCAAGCAATCACTCGCCAAGCTGAGTATTTGAATTGTGACCCCAATGACATTGCCGAGTTCTTCACAATGAAACGCTACACAAAAATGGCGTATCTTGCAGTCAGTTGGTTAATCATGATGGTGCGTTTTCAGGAATTTTGTGATGCCAACCCACAGTTCAAGCCGAAACTACTCAGCTACGAAGATTTAACAGCTAATCCACGCCAGATGCTTCAACAAGTATTCACTCAATTTGATTTACTAGTTGATGATGTTGATGTGCCCTTGCAAGTCTTCCAGAAGGATTCGCAAGCGGGTACCCGCTTAGCCCGTGATGATGAATCCTCAGGCAATCGCGTTACCTTACCGCAATCCGAGATTGAGACACTACAAAAGCTCTATACACCATACAAAGATCGCATCAAAATCAACACGATGAGATAGACACGCTTTCACTACTATTTATGATAATTCGTTGCATTCCAAAATGCTGTCCACCAAGCATCCCAGCGCACTTGTAGGCGCGTCCACAAACTAAGCTTAAATGTGGTTGGTGTGTATGTATTATCTTCTTGCTTTGAGTAATCTTGTACCAATGTGAGTGGTTCAATTGCCATTAGATGATGTGTGCGCGGTGTATAGTAGGCGACAAAATATTGTCCCACAGGCGAATCAGATGATTTTATGTGGGCTTCGATCAGGTAATTTTGACGGTGGTTTATCGTCCATTGTCGCTTACCAAAATGTATTGTGTATGTGATCTTATTGTCCAGATTCGTTGCGAAAAGACGTGGTATACCAATTGCCCGTGCCATAATGTCATAATCCAGCTCGTAATTATAGCGTTGTCCAATAACCATCGCATAAGACAACAATCCAATTGGTGACACAATCCAAAGAATCTGTAACGATAAAGGAATTTGATGGAGTTGTTGAAAGAACAATAGAAGTGTCACAAACAGAAAACCACCACTATACTCATATAATCTAGTTTTCCGCTTGCCTCTTTTTTCGAGGCGATTATGCTGTGCATCACTCATCGACTTGTCTCGGTTGAGTTGCAGTGACTCCCAATCGTAGTCAAATGCCTTAGCCAGTTTTTCGTCATACGGATGATATTTAAATGCCTTGCCAGAAATAATGAAATCGGGTGATTGGTCAGTGTTCACAATTCATCCTCCTCATGGGCAATCGACAATAGTCGGCGGGTGTTGGGCGTATAGTAAACAGTATACACATCTCGATTTTTGAGCGCGAGAAATTGCGCTTTGTTTAACCGAAATTGTTGCCCGTCAATTTTCATCGCAAGATACACCCCGTTTCGACCTGTGTTCAAATCTAAAGCAAGAGATCCAGTTGCTCTGACAATCGGAGCATCGTACATATCACGACTATAGCGTGACCAAAATGACCATACGATGGCGAACAACGGCAAACAAATAAACGCACTCACCCCACCCAATGCAACAAGTTGTGCCCAAAGGGGTTGTTCACGAGTTAACCCAAACCACATCACCAATGGTACCAATGCAATCAGTGCGACTAGGCAAGTTGCGAAAGTTCTGTGCTGACGTAACGTCTGAAATTGTCGGTCGCTCAAGTCACCCTGTTGATTAAAATGTAGGTCGTATTCGTTAAATTTAAATGCTCTTGTCAGATATGGATCAGCAGGAGCAGGTTGGATATTAGAGTAGCCGTAGACAATTTTACGTTTAGCAAGCATGGTGACCTCTTTTTTTACACGGGTTATTTCTTCATCCTGTGATTGTATGGGGAGATTTATATACTTTAAAAAATCTCAACACATCCCAAAAGTAGATGCGCAAATATGCTAATGAAATAACGAAAGTATAATTAATGGATACTTCTATTATGCCATCAGACAACACGCCCAAACCCCCAATGATTGGGGGATATGAGTATATAGCGGTTATATGGAGTAGGAGATGGTTATGAAATGATACAACCTATACAGCGCGATGTTTGTCTGTATCCTCATCGCCATCAACAGGACGCATATTATCTTCGGTAATCGGCGCCATACCTGTGAGTGTGTCTGGCGGCACCATATCTTGTTCTGGAATGTCAGGTTGCTGGTGTTTGTAGAACATGCCACTTAAAATCCACGCCATATCTTCAACAAGTCGCTTCTGGAACTCTTTATAGGTCTCACCGGGTAACTGCCCGTTTAGCGTGTAGGTATAGTTCTCGACAATTTTATGTCCAATGACAGCCATCTCGGGTTCCCATTGGTCAATCAAATGCCAAGCCCCTTGTTGACATTGGTACAATTCGAACATAATACGGACTTCGCCATGTGTCCCTTCAAAGCGCATATCCATCGCAATCGGGAGCATTGTGCTTTTTTTATTGATAGGCTTACGTGCGAGTTTACTCAGGTCTTTAGCAATCGGCATGATTTTTTTGCGCAAAGTTGGGTTATCATATTTCTTGGAGCGCTTTTTCACCTTATTGAGTTTCTTCAATACCTTAGACGGCATAATCACTTCGGTTCGGCTGATGCGCCCATACATATCATATTGCACTGTCCGGATAGCTTTGATATCCCATTCGCTGATCGGATTATTTTCTGTATCGGTGAGTCGTTTGATTGCTACCACATTATTGGGTGTACATGCATCAAAAATCGTGCCATTCTGTGCATGGGTTTGCCAGCCTTGTCTGCGCCCCAATGTTGAATTCGGATCGTGATATGTATTAAAGGCATACGGTGGTTGCCATGTGCCAAAACTTGGCGGGCGGCGGAATAACAATCTTAGAATCAGGGTGATAAACCACAAGAAAAATAATCCAACCGCAACTACCCCAACACCAATCAAAATATCCTGCAAAGGATAGACATCTTGGTTCACTTGTATGCCATCATCCAAAATGCGGATACCAATATTGACGCCTGGGATCACAAAGTCAAATTCGCTTGTGTCGTCGGTTGCTGTAGGAGTATCTGTGGTTGTGACAGGTTGAGCATTTGCAGGGACTGTAACCCTTACTAACGCACGATTATCACGGGCGATAGGACTACCTGCTAATTCAAATTGGTCAATCCCCGCCTCAATCGCGAAGAATATATCTCCCGTTTCAAAGTCAGCCAGCATGATTTCAAATTCAATCGTGACACTTGCATCTGCTGGTTGTGGAGGTAATGTGAGGGTTTGTAGGACACGTCCGATACCATCTTGGATAATCGTAATGTCGGTGTCCGCTGTTGCATCGCCCCCATTATTTGTGATGTCGACGGTCACAGTCGCGATACTGTTGTTATCATTGTAGGTGACCTGTGGGGTCGATAGCGCATAATCACGCGGGGTTGTTTGTGCCATCACCGCGACGCTCATCATGCCGACAATCACTATTACAAGCCATACATTCCACCGTGCCATACCGTCAAACCTTTTCATCGACTGTGTTGATTAATCTGCTGTGGTTACTGTGATAAGTTATTGCGATGCGTTGCTCAGGAGGTTACTACGGATAACTTACCACACGTATATTAACTATAAACCCAATTGCATTCGTTTCCAAGTCGTGACGGCTACGGTTTTGGTACGCTTGCCTGATGCTACAGTTATCGAGTGTATGTTACTCACCACCTTGTTGTAATCGACGGCGACGCTCTTCAATCTGTGCAAGCACATCATTTGTTACTTTAGGGGCTTCTTTTTCTTTTTCTTCTAATCGAGAAATATCTGGTTGCACCACGTCATCTTTGCTGATGACAACCTCTTTATCCTTAAACTTGATCTTGCCTTCAGGGTTACTATCGATGGACTTTTTCATCTCAGCGACCTGTTCAGCAGCTTGCGCCTCAGCATCTTCAGTAGTGTCTTCCGGTTCTGCGTTTTCCTCAGATACAGGTTGAGCAGGTGCTTGTTTTACTGCTGTTGCTTTACCTTGTACAACATCCTCAGCCTTTTTCTCGTCATCTTTCTGCCCGAGATTTGTGAGGTTATTGAGCGTTGTGCCGACTTTAACCGTTGTCTCTACTGCTTCTTTAGTTTTACGAAAGCGCGAAAACAAACCACGTGCTTGTTCTTCCATCTCATCTGTAGTTGGGGCTTTTGAGTCACTTAACACCCAACGGTAGCCAGCATAAACACCAGCTGCCACAATGAGGAATGGCAAGACAGCTTGGATCAACTGTACGATTGCACCGGTTACAGCCAAAGCTGCTAATGTTGCAATGGCAATAATGACTAATTTTATCGCTTTATCGCGGTCAATTTCCATTTGGTTACTCCTTGATAATCTCTGCATATCTACTCAGAGAGATTAAGCAGTGATTGTGGGTCTTTCACTTGTTTACGCATAAATATGATGTTTGGTTCTACACATTTATTATACCCACATTATGTAGGATATTTGCAAATTTACGTCCGATGTCGGAGAATCATTGGCTAATCGTATTAAACTGTAAACAGGACAATTCCCATGTGCCTAACTGATAAAGAGCAAGCTTATTTTGATAAGATTCGGAATAAAACAGTGAAGCTAAACCAATTTATGAGTGACAATATATCACCACCAACCAATGACACACTTGCATGGTTTAAGTATATTGCCAAAATTCGAGAGATTCAGGGAAATACAAGTAATGATCAAAGCTTTTTAGCAACCATGCTAGCCAAAGACTATTTGATGCAACATTATGATTTAGCCACTTATGATGCAGCAGAAAAGCCACAAGGCGCAGCAGGCCTTGATATTGATGAGCGCACACAAGACGGAAAACGTATTATCGCAGAAATAAAATCGACAGTACCTTATGGTAAGAAGGATTTAGGATCAGCCCAAAGAACCTCGTTTCAAAAAGACTTCGCTAAATTGAGGGAAAATGAAGCCGACCACAAATTCTTTTTTGTGACTGACCAGCGCACATACGATATTGTCATTAAAAAATACAAGTCCGAAGAAATTCCTGATGTCGATGTTGTTTTATTGATCGAGTCATAACAGATTAGTGATAATCATCAAAATAAGGGTTTACCCGCGACTTGTGTCCGCACCCGATACAGTGTGGTGAGACCTGTCAGATATAGACTTTTCATATCCTCATCGCCCCATGTGAAATTGGTGATTTGTATTGGTGTCAGTAAGCGTCCGAGGAAAGTGCCATCTGGCAGGAAGATATGTAATCCGCCCTGTGCACTACAATACAGTGTATCCTCAATATCAGTTTTCATGCCATCAGGAACGCCTGCCCCCTCACCTATGGTTTCCGCGAAAATTCGACCATTCGCCAGCAAACCATCGTCAGTCACATTGAACACACGGATATTAAATTCGGGGCTATCATTGACATACAATAACGATTCATCCTGCGAGAAACATAAGCCATTGGGTCGGTTTAAATCCGTCGTCAACAATACTAGCGACTCATCTGCTGGATTGTAGCGGTATACACCATTGAACTCTAATTCGACATCACGCGGAATCCCAACTTTCGGCTCACGCCCATAAGGTGGATCGGTAAAATAAATTGTGCCATCACTTTTGACGACAATATCATTGGGGCTGTTAAGTTGTTTGCCTTCATAATGTGATGCAAGGATGGTCATCGTTTCATCGTCGTCCATCCGTGTGACTTTACTACTAGCATGATGACAACTGAGTAACCGCCCCTCAAGATCATAAGTCATGCCGTTGGTCATATGGCTATTGCGTCGATAGAGTGACAAGCCCTCGGTTTCGCTCCATTGCCATGTTGAGTTGCCGAGGATATCACTAAAGCGCAGATGTTTATTGTATGGATGCCATGCAGGTCCTTCTAAAAATTTCATTCCCTCAGCAACGGTCTCAATCAACGCATCCGGTGAGAGTATATCAGTCAGTCGATCATCGTGAACATCAAGTGTGACTACAGGCATGGGGTTCTCCTCTAGAATCGCAGATTTTTATGTACATTAGTATACCGACAAAATAAAACTTTGACTGCCAAATAAAACAAATCCCAAGGTGGAACATAATTTCTAATGCGATTCAAATATAGGTAAAATACTATCAGTTTGAAAATTTAGTTCAATAACAGGTACTACTAATGAAAGATATTTTCCCTGAATACTACCAGCCTACACAAAAAGACTTTGACAAACTTTGGGAAGAAGCAGTTTTTGTATTTGATGCCAATGTTCTATTAGATATTTATCGTTTTTCGCCAAAAGCTAGTGACGAACTCCTAAAGATCATAGTTGGACTTGAGAATAGGATTTGGATACCTCATCAGTTTGCATATGAATACAGCAGCAACTATGCAAATGTGCAGAATTCATCCTATAAGGAATATAGTAAACTAAAAAAAGATATAGAAGGTTTACAGTCTAGTATCATTAGCCAACTTCAAAGCAAACTTGGGCATTTCCGTAATCGAACTCAATTGAATATAGTTGATTGGGTTGGTCAGGTTGAAGATATCTTTGATAAATTGATAGAAACAATTGAAACACTCCAGTCGGAACACAATGAACGTATTACCGGAGAAGATTTACCAACTCGAATATCATCACTTTTTGAGAACAAAGTAGGTAGTGAATTTGATAACAAAAGACTAGCTGAAATCCTTAAGGAAGGGAAACAGAGATATAGTCAAAATATCCCTCCAGGCTACAAGGATGAAGGAAAGGATGGACAACTAAGACAGTACGGTGATTTAATTGGTTGGTTTCAAATCATTGAATTTGCAAGTGGAAATAAGAAACCAATTATTTTAGTGACTGGAGATAGTCGAAGTGATGATTGGTTCAATCATATTGGTGGTCAAACAAATGGACCTCGTCCAGAGCTTATCAAAGAAATGAAAGTAAAAGCTAATGTAGGTTTTTATTTGTATCAAACCAGTCAGTTTATGAAACATGCAATAGAATACTTAGATAGTCAGGTATCTGATGAAACCATAGATGAGATCGAATCACTAGAACAAATATCAGATAATGATTTGAAAGTTCAAAAAGCCGAAGGCATAATTTACCCTTCATCTGAAAGTGCTCATATCAATCAGGCTAAAACGTTTCGCGATATGATAGCCTCAATGCCTAAAAGTGCCCGTGTTAATCAAGCTGAAATGTTTCGTGACACGATAGCATCCATGTCTGCAATTGCTCATGCTGATCAAGCTAAAATGTTTCGTGACACGATAGCATCCATGTCTGCAATTGCTCATGCTGATCAAGCTGAAATGTTTCGTGACACGATAGCATCCATGTCTGCAACTAGTGATAATAGTCTAGTTGAAATACTAAATCAAGTAGAAGTGAATCATAGTAAGACTTCTGTAGCTTCTACATCTGATTCTCCAGACAACTCACAAAATATGGACGATCAATATTCACAAATAAATGATGACAAAAATGATTAGACAATCAGTGTAAGTTGGTTTACATAAAATACCATTTGTCTGATTACTTTCTAAACAAAGAATGATTCAGGCGCTTGAACAGGAATCGACTCCATGGCTTCGGCGACCGCATCCCATGTGATGCCCTGCTCCACGAGATTTTGAGGCATATAGTAGTTATTCAAGTTATGCAGATAATCGACTGCAAAAATCCGCAACGCTGGGAAATTTGGGCTCGGATAATCAAATACATTTTGCTGTTGATTTTCCATACCGCCGACCCAACGGAAAATAAGCTCATCAGCAGGACGTGTATAATCACCCACCGTAATCATCCAGTCAGGGATATTGACACACCCCGCGCTACTACGTCCCATAATCGTCTCTTTATTGACCGTCGCTGTCCAGCGTTGCCACGGTGATCCATGTAAGGCAAAACCTTGATTACCAAAGAAGCTAGTGAACGGCACACCCGGTGCCCACGGTTGCATACTGCGTGCAAACCACTTGCTGGTGATGATCTGTGCGCCACGTGGAGTCGCATCCGGATTCAGCACGATTGGCACACGTAATATTGGGGTTGCACCTTCAAATGCGACCAATTCGCGCTCACCGACATTGATGACGATATATTTATCTTCAGCAGGTACATCATTAATCAGGAATGGAATTGGTTCTGAATACGATAGGGAAATTGACCATACATCCTCTTTTTTGACGAACATGCGCACACCCAAGCGCGACCGAATATTATCACGCGCATCGTCCGGCATGAGTTCAACCCATGTATTATCGATATCAACATACCGCACCAACGCACCCTGCATCAGCAGATGCACACCAAAGCGCGTCGATTTAATGATCGGGTTATGAAGTTTATCAGCGTCATTTGGACTGCTATAGACATCGACGCCTTCCGGAATGATAAACCCGTAGCGGTATTGTCCTTGTTGGTCAGATGGATCATCACGGTCGGTATAAGCGACTTGTAAATGTGCCAGATAGATTGCCTTAAGTTCTTCGGGTGTGATGCCCTCATAGTGGCGATTATGTAGCAGTTCGTCGTACTGTCCGGCAAGGACTTTTTGGAGTTCTTCGAATAACTCAGGTACAACACTCAACACACCATCGTCTGGATCAATCGACTGGAAAATCAGTAGGTATTGTCGCCCATCGGGAAGATCAATAATCCCAGCATCACTGACAACATATCCCGCACTTGTCGAGAGTGAGCCATTTTTACTATACGACACCCCATCAAACTGTTGCGCTAGGCGTTCCAAATTTGCGCCACGGTTGGTATAGATAATGCTCAACAATTGCTTACAAACAGTTTGTCCTGCGTCACTCATATGTGTCAGCATCCACGCATAATATAGTCCCAAATCGCGCGGCGTCATCATATTATTGAGGGTCACCAATTGACTGTTTAGCGAGGTTTGATTGCTCGTATAACGTTCGTCGATAAACGAAACATCGGTTTCTAAGCCATTTTCCCATGTTCCCAAACCAGATAGCTGAGAAAATCCAATGATGTCCTGTGACCATTCATTAAAAGCAACTACCGCATCGTTGCGTCCGTTAGCTTGAGCGACATATGCGAGGGATGTTCCGGTTGCGACATTATCACTGAGCACGATATTTTGATAGAGAATGCGTAGAATCGCGCGATGTTGTCTAAAGCTGTCACGGTATTCTTCCGGTACATCATCAGAGCTATTGGCATTCCAATATTCAACCGGCACACCACCCCAAACTTCTTCATCTACTTGATCAACAAAATACATTAAAACACCCGCTTTAAATGCCGATGCGACGGGTAGTAATTTCTCGGATTGTAACGCTGTCATCAAGCGCGAGTTATTGAGATCATACAAAATTAAACCAAGGCTGTGTCCGTAGGTAATCGCCTCAAAGTGTGCATTCATCGGCGCGGTATATGGTGTTTCAAGTGCAGCGACAAAATTAGCATAATGATCGATGTCTTCATCTTGGGCGAGTAGTTTGACAGTAGGTGCCAGCGAATACATCGCACCAAATACAGCAAGGCTTTTGATAAAATCGCGTCGGGATAAACTCATGATCGTAGACTCTATTCTATAACTCGTTAATCGGATTATCCTTATTGTATGCCGAAACGCTCTTGTCTACGTCACGTCAACTATACGTAACCCTGACGCTTACCCGTTGGTCTGCCGTGTGAGCCGCACCTAAAAAGCCTATGAAGTATCTGTGAGAATATCGCCCATCTCTTCCATCACAGGCGTATACTAGTGAAAAATTCGTTTCCTCTGACAATTGAAGGTACATCACAATGGATAAACGAAAAAACGACACAGGCTTTGATTGGTATACATTTCTTGCACTCTGGATTGCAGTAGGTGGTGCGGTTGCATTGCTGGACATTCTTTTATCTAGTGTCCTCCCACATACCCTACCGATTGAATTTTTACAGTCGTCTGTCGGGTCGATTGCATACGGCGTGGGCATGGCGTTTTTATCGGGCGCATTAGTAGGCTTAGCTCAACAGGCATTATTGATGTATCACTGGGATATTCCTGTTATTCAATGGTGGTGGGTCACAGCAGCAGGATATGCTTTGGCGCAATTTATCAGTGTGATGATCTTAAGCACGATTGTTGACAATGTGCCAACAGCAAATATTTCCCAGTCAACCAGTCTATTGATTTTCATTCTTGTTACAGGGGCAGTTGGAATTGTTCCAGCCATATTACAAGCGACTGTACTCCAACGATATATCGATGATATGTGGCAATATGTATTTGCTTTTGTAATTGGTGGGATCATTACCGTTGCACTCATGCCGTTATTGACAATGGCTATCAGCAAATTGGTGTTCGGCGCAGTGACAGGGGCGACACTTCTATGGCTCGCAAACAACACCAGCGATATTCCACAAGTTAACACAGACTCAATGACGTATAGCTAATCTCGTATCCCGAGGACTTCTGCGACGCTCAGCATCACATCGGGTTCGCAGATTTCCTTAATTAAGGGCATAATCGCAGATAGGCATGTGAGCACGTCAGCTAATGGCAACGAGCGTAACTGCCACACCAATTGTCGCCATAAGTTAAACGACCGCCCTTTGTCGTTCACATTATTCACCCACATGGTAATACCCTGACCAACGTACTCTGTCCGTAACAACTGGTCGGTAATCAGCACAGCAGTCTCGATACCTTTTTCGAGGGCTGTTTGCATATCCGGTGGGATGTAATTATTATGATTGCTATCAGTCGATAATAGCGGGGTTAAGATGCGAATCGCACTGGCTTTATCATAGCCATCTTCAATCCCATTAATCGCTGCTTCGATTACACGTGCAAAATCTTTCTGAGCGCGATCTGGCAAAAATGGAGCAAGCGACGCAATCATACTCGCACGATCATATCCATCTTCGATCTGATGTAATCGCGTCCATGCCTTTGCGATAAATGCCGCACGATTTTCGGGTGGGGAATTTTGCGCTAATGCCAGATATACATTAACTTTATCAAACGGATCAAAAAACCCATCAGCGATTGATTCTACCTCTTTAAAAACCGACTGTGGCAAATGAGGCATGATCGTGACGAATGCGCGTGCTTGTTTAAAGTCCAGCCGGATTGCCTTGGCACAAGCCAACAAGGCATTTTGCGCTTTATCAAGACGTTTATGATTTGCGAGCTTCGGCATTAACCCGATTAAGGCATTCATACGTTGACCGGGATTATTAATCTCTAGTGCAATATCAAGCGCTACTTGCAGGAGTTTATCAGGCAAATAGCCACCTAGCTGATTGATCGCCCGTGCCTTTGCATTTTCATTATCAATATTGCGTGTCGATTCCAACGCATTTGCAAGTGCTTGTTCTAATAATTCTTGCGGCAACAAATCAATCAAATCGACCAGTGCAGATACACGCTCTAAATAATGTGGCAAATTCGATGCAGCTGCTAGTGCATCACGTACGGTCTGATCTTGGGCAGATTTGGGCACATAATGGGCGAGAGCCGTCAACGCATGCACGCGTGTATCTTGCTTGACCATCGTATGGGCAACGGCGAGACTCGCTACTAACATATTAGACGGAAGATTTGGCGCAAGCTCTGCCAACAACATCGCACGGTCTTGTTCATTACTCAGACTATGCACCGCTGCTAATGCCTCACCTTGCAAATCATTGGTTAGGTGTGGTGCAATCGCAACCAATACTCGTGCCCGCACATGTCGGCGACTAATCCCAACAGAGATTGCGAGTGCTTTGGCAAGAATCGCAGGAAATGTATCATTACTCGATGCAAAATCCAGATGGGGTGCAAACGCAATCAGAGCTTCGGCCCGGTCATCTTCGTTTTCGATAGTATTGATCGCATCAAGTGCCTCTTGCCGTAAACGTGGGCGCAAATCGGGCGGCATACTTTGTGCGAGAGCCGTTAATACTCGCGCACGATCCGAGACATTCTCAATTTTCTCGGCAATCGTCAGTGCCTGCACAACAAGGTCATCTGGTACATCGGCTGCCATCGCCATTAAAGTTTTGACGCGCAAGTTATCCGTACCGAGTTCCTCTAATTCATTTAATACCCGACTAAATGTTCGTAAGCTGACTTCATACGGTAGATGCGGTGCAATAGCAACCAGACTCCGCAAACGAGACTCAGAATTTTTCATCCCTTCTGCTGTCCGTAAGATGTTCAACAGAGGCGTAGATGTGGCGGGTTCGTCATGCACAAGCGAGAGTAGCGGCGCAATCTGATAAATGGCGCGGGTACGCACAACAATATCCCCAATATAATTGACTTGTCCCCAAATTTCTTTGACAACATCATAAAAATCTTTAGGGGCGATATAAATTGCCATACGTGATAGAAGCGAAATCCGTACATCAATATCTTCAACCTTTTGGATATCGCGTAAGAGTTGACGTACTTGTTGTTTGCCAAGTATAGGTGCAAGGGATTCCAATGCACTCAGGCGTGCTTGGGAGATATTCAACGGACGCGGATGATAAGGTTTACCCTCGGATTTCTGTCCATTGACCTGTGCCAACGCTAACAGATACCGTAATTGTTGTGGAATCGCTGTCGTTCCTACATCCAATGACCGTTTTAAGGCTTGTTCAATTTGTTTGCGTCCCAGTCGTCCGGTATTATCATTGGGCGGTTCTGGAGAATTGGGCGGGATAGATGCCGGTTGTGCCATTTTGTCTTGTCACATCATGTCGTTACATATGTCTATTGTATGCCTGTTTGTTACAAAACGACAACCCACTACTATTAAGATTTTTGGTTAGTATATTAAAACCTAAACTATTGAACTACTTCAAGCGAAAATGCTCGGCAAAATCCCTGTCTCCGGTCTTCATAACAATGGTAGGTCATTTGCACCTGCGCCGACCAACGCTCATCCAAAATCATCCCACTGAGAACAAAGCCTGCCTTGAGCTTTGCCATAATCACAGGAGAGTTATTCGGCTGATGATGACTTGTTATACGTTCGTAGCCTAATGCTTTTAGATAGTTGATGAAATGATTCAAGAAGTGGCGATAAATCCCCCGCTGACGATATGCTGGCAAAACAGCACTATTGCTCATAAAAAATGTTTCGGGGTCATGCATCTCCCCATACGACCACCCGACAACAGTTTCACCATCAAAAAACACAAAATATTCATGATGTGTTCCGGAAAAGACTTGGCGCAATGGTGTGAGGTTGTTATGTCGTTCTTTGGGCAATGTATATGCACCGAGGTCATCAAAGGGCGTAAAGACTTGATCAAAGTATGCACCAGTCAGATCAAAAAATGCTTGCCGTGTTGCAATTGGCTGAATTGTTATGTTGTTGTCCAACGTCTGTGGATAATAAGTTGTGCGGATTGTCTCAAACATGCTCGCCTCCAGTGTTTTTGACTAAACTCAGTATAGGCAAACTCAAGGACAAAATTACCCCAATATGTGGTGTGTTTATGACCAATATGGTATTGTATTTATATCTTTGAAGTGATTAATTAAAATATCCTCACCAAGTAGGTACTCCAAGTTCATAAATGAGTAGAATATGAGTAGCTTTTTCTCAAAATGCCAAATTTGATTATGAGCATTTATGAGTAATTAATGAATTTCAAAGACGGGTGTGTTAGAATGGGAACAATACATATCAATTTCCCAGGGGGGGAAGTGTGTTATTACCATTCGACTCCGACAATCATCAGATGCGCCCGGAGGCGGAACGGTTCGTCCAATCAGCCTTAGACGCACTATCAGCCCATATTGCAATCTTAAATGACAATGGTGAAATCATCGGTGTGAATTCAGCGTGGCGTAGTTTTGCGTCGCAAAATTCATTCAAAGATACCGAATCTGGCATCGGCTTGAATTATCTTGCTGTTTGCGATCGGTCGGCACAACTTAATTCACCAGATGCACCACTTGTCGCCAAAGGTATTCGGGATATTATTTCTGGTCATGCCGAAGCATTTCAACTCGAGTACCCATGCCATAGTCCAACCGAAAAACGTTGGTTTGTTGTTCGTATTAGTAGTTTTCGTTGGGAAAGCGACCTACGTGTTATTGTCGCGCACCAAAACGTCTCAGAACTCAAAAACACACAAATCGAACTTGCCGAAAGTCAGAACCGCATCCAAGCTGTATTGGATAACATAGCCAATGCAGTATTTACTGTCGCGCCGAACGGGCTTATTGAAACGTGTAATCCGGCGGCTATTCGTATCTTCGGGTATGATCCTGAAGAACTGATCGGCATGCCAATTACTGAATTAATGACCGAGCCATTTAACACACGCGGTACATTCCGCTTGCTCAATGGTGAACATGGGCATGAACTCATCGGTAAGCGTTGTGATGACAGTTTGTTCCCAATGTATTTCGGTCTCAATCGTATGAAGCTGGATGATGGTCAACTCTATACTGTAATCATTCAAGATATGACCGAACTCAAGCGGATGGAAGCTGAAATTGTCGAAAAAGAACGTATCAGCGTCGCACTCGACAAAGAACGCGAACTACGCGAACTTAAGAATCGTTTCTTGTCAATGATGTCTCACGAATTGAAGACGCCATTGGCATCGATTCGCCTATCGCATGATATGCTCAAACAATATAGTGATCGGGCAACCGAAGAAGAAAAAGCCCAATATTTAGACAATATTCAATTACAGGTCGAGCATTTGAACGAAATGGTTTCTGATGTAATGACCTTGAGCAAGTCTGAGCGGACTGAGCAAGGGTTTAATCCAGAAAGAACCGATCTGATCACTTACTGCCGTGATATTGTCGAAGCGTTTCTCATTAATCACTATCAAACCCACAATATTGTGTTCGATTGTCCTGATAATGTGATTACAGCAGAATTCGACAAAAAATTATTGCGCCGTGCGCTGACTAACCTCATCGGCAATGCAATTAAGTATTCACCAGAGGGCGGTAGAGTCATGATTAAATTGTGGCGTGATGGCAGTGTCGCAAGAATTCAGGTAATCGACTCTGGTATTGGTATCCCAACAGAAGATGCAGAATATTTATTTGATGCATTTCATCGGGCATCAAATGTCGGTGGTTTACCCGGTACAGGACTCGGGCTTGCGATTGCGAAACAAGCCGTTGACCTCCACGATGGGGAAATCGAGTTTGAAACAATCTCGGGTAAAGGCACAACTTTCACGATTACACTACCGCTTTTGGCAACTTCTGATCGTGAACATGAGGACTAGGCACGTTGTGATGTCCAATGAACAATTAAAGAGATGAAACAGACAAGGTTAAACTACCTTGTCTGTTTTGGTTTTGACTACAATATATGAATCAATCTAAGCTAATTGATAGTAAGATAACCTGTTGCCAGCATTATCTTCAAAGTCGAAGTACTGTATTACACCGTCAACTCGCTCAATATCACCAATGTCTGGGCTAAGCATCTTCACTTTTTTGTGAACAGTGTCTATATCTTGTGTCTCAAGCCGGATAATAGATCCACCGACTGTAAGGTCACCTGTATCATCAAGTTGTAGCCAAGTATTTTCTGATAGTTGCATTTCGATTGTACCAGGTGCTGGCTCCATAGTCTCAACATCACCAAGTAGCGTCTTATACCAACCCAGCGCCTCTGTAACATCATCAACTGCAATGCCGATTGTTATACTTTGAATTGCTTGTACCATTACGTTTATTATCCTTATATTTGTTATCTGCTATTTAAATCCTACAGTGGCAACAAACATAAGTATTGTAAAAATGCGACAGCGTCGGTCATTGATAAAATTCTATAGACAATATCATTTCTTCATTTTCAAATTTAAAAAATTCCTTTGGAGTCATTCCAGTAAACTCTTTAAAGTCTTTGGTAAAATGCGCTTGATCATAATAGTCACTGTTGTAAGCAATATGTGACAGACTCTCTGAATGTTGATTAAGCATCATTTTTAAGGCAGTCTGTAATCGAATAACTTTACACAGTTGCTTCGGACTAATCCCGACTTGAGTTATGAATTTCCTCTCTAGGTGACGACGTTTTGACGCATCATTCTTTAGCATTTCTTTAATGGAGATAGCACCACTGGTCAAAAACATCATATCAATAGTTGTCTTTACAATGCTGTCTATAGAGATTGGGTCAATTAGCATCTCAAATAGAAACGTTTCAACTATTGTTATTCTTGATTCTGTGTCTTTCGCACTAGATATTTTTTGTTCTAACTCGTTAGCACTTTCTTCACCAAACAAAACAGCCAACGGTGTTTCTTTGTTGGTTAATTCCTTGATAGATTTGGGAAGAAAATTCGCAAGGCCACTTGGATAAAAACAAACAGCAAAACTATTTACATAACCTGTTGGCTCTATAAAAAATGGTTCGGTGATTTGCCCTAACACCATTGAACGCGGCTGAATAATAAACTTATCCTCGGTTGTATACCGTTTAATATCATCTCCGAGAATAAAAGCCATTTCCAAATAGCCAGCAGGGATAATACGTTGCTTTTGAGTTTCTGGCTGTGCTGGGACTTCTAAGGTCCAATAGCACTTCACAAGCGATTCTAAATCGGGGTGTGGTTGATATTCTCGATATTTCATGGGCGATCTCCTTACAAATCAGCACTTTCGCCGACTTTTAGTCTGACACATTACAATTGATTTGCTCAAACCGAGTACAGATTGTTTTATAAACGCTTCAAAGCTTAGGCTAGATCTTACTGTTTTAGAGTTCGTCGAAATCAACTTTTATTATAATTGAAGAAATAATATGAACAGGATTGAATAATATTGTCTGTTTTTGATTCGGGCATCCCGCATAATAGATACAAGGTGAATTTTGTGAAATTTGGCGTGTGTTGTGTCACTTGTTTGCGGTAAGCTATGGATGCATTTTTCAGTTAGACAACTTAAAGGAACAACAAAATGATTCAAGATCCGATTCTGCTAAACGACTGGCATGCAGTCCTGCCTGTAAGCGAACTGGATGAGAAGAATGGTGTAGCGGGTGCGCGCATCATGGGCGAAGACATCGTCATTTGGCGATCTGGAGATCAAATTCTAGCGTGGAAAGACCTGTGTATCCATCGCGGGACACGACTCTCGTTAGGCGAAGTTCGTGATGGCGATAAGCTGATGTGTCCATATCATGGCTGGACATACGATAGTGATGGTCAATGTGTGAAAATTCCTGCGCACCCTGAACAAACCCCACCAACTAAGGCGAAAGCATTTACATATCACGCCGCCGTCAAATACGATATGGTGTGGGTCTGCCTTGGTGAACCAGAACACAAGATCCCTGTGTTTGAAGAATGGGAAGATGACTCTTACCGAAAAATTTTGTGTGGGTCGTACAAATTTAATGCAGCAGGTCCACGCATGGTCGAAAACTTCCTTGATGTGGCACACTTTCCATTTGTCCACGAAAATATCCTCGGGACACAAGATCGTCCCGAAATCCCTGATTATGATGTTGTTACAGATGAAAACGGCGTGACTGCATCCGATATTCGCGTCTTCCAACCCAACCCAGACGGAACAGGTGTCCCCAATTGGGTGACCTATACTTATAAAGTATATCGTCCGTTAGTCGCTTATTTCCGCAAAGAAGCCGAGCAGAAATTTGCTATTTTGCTGATGGTGACACCCATCGAAGAACTAGAATCGCTCATGTGGATGTGGATGGTGATGACACATGGCGAAGGCACAGATGAGACCTTACGAGCCTTTCAGGATGAGATTGCATTACAAGATTTGCCGATTGTCCAATCACAGCGTCCTGAACTCCTCCCGCTCGACCTACAAGATGAGTTACACTTACGTAGCGACAAAACAGCGATTGCCTACCGCAAATGGCTCAATAACCTTGGGCTAACATTCGGTACAAGTTAAACAAGACAATCAAACATATAGGGGCAAGCCAATGAAACAGGGAATTGATTATGTGGGTGTAGGAGTCGGCGCAGTTGTCGTTAATGATGCGGGACAGGTCTTTCTGTCCCAACGTGGCGAACAAGCCAGCAATGAACGTGGAACATGGGAATTCCCCGGCGGAAAAGTCGAATTTGGTGCAACCCTCCATGACACACTCAAGCGCGAATTCATGGAAGAATATGGTATGACGATTGAGATCATCGAATTATTGAGTGTAGATGACCATATCCTTGAGGATGAAGCACAACATTGGGTATCACCGACATTTATCGCTAAATCTGTTGGTAATGCCCCTAAAATCCTTGAGCCACATAAGTGTAGTGCCATCGGTTGGTTTGATATAGATAATCTCCCAAGTCCACTATCACTGATCACTCAATACAATGTACGGGATTATCGTGAAAAATTACGCGATATATAAGGAGATTTTTCGCCCACTTAAGCTATTCTTAATGTCATTACAATAGGATAAGATTGCTCGTTTAACTATTTTAATACCTAGGAACGTATCATGAGTCAATCGAATACACCTATCATTCTGTTTACCAATGACGATGGCATTGAATCCCCCGGATTATGGGCTGCTGTCTCGGCATTTAAAGGTGTAGGGCGATTGCTCGTGGTCGCACCGCGTGAGCAGCAATCGGGGATGGGGCGTAGTATGCCTGTTTATAGTGAAGGTCGCATCTACCCGTATGATGTGCCGATTGATTGCGATAATTGTGCTGCTTATGCTGTCGATGGTACACCAGCGCAAGCTGTTCAACACGGTGTCCTTGAATTATCAGAGTATAAACCTTCGTTGCTGGTATCTGGGATTAACTATGGGGAAAATACAGGTAATGGAGTCACGATTTCTGGAACAGTTGGTGCAGCTATAGAAGCAGCAAGCCTCGATATTAAGTCCATTGCAGTGAGCCAACAAACCCCTAAAGATTTACACCTCACCTATTCTGAAGAGGTCGATTTTAGTGTTGCTGCCCAAGTTACAGTCAAATTTGGGACGTGGTTGATGGAACATGACAGCCTACCCGATGATGTGGACCTACTAAAGATTGATGTACCTGCTGGCGCAACTGAAGATACCGAATGGCGCATGACTCGTCTATCACGTCGACGTGTCTATTGGCCAACACGCCCTGAGCGAGTCTCTATCCATGATACAGGTAAGCTCGGTTATACATTTAATGCTGATCCCGCTCAGGCAGAACCCGACAGTGATGTGTATGCGCTCCTAAAAGACAAAGTCATCTCTGTCACGCCCATGAGCCTAGATATGACATCGCGCACCGATATGTTCCGTCTGCGCCAAATTGTCGAAGGTAAGCGTCAGTACGGCGGTTAGACTTGACTTGGTAACAACAAACTAGTCTTGCTCTGTTTCATCGTCAGCATCACGCGCACCATATTGCAGGACAGTGACCCTATCCGATTGAAGCACGACCAGTTGACCGTTATCAGCAAACATCATATCTTGCGCAAATCCGCGTCCATCAACAGCAAGTTGGTTAACAAGGGATTCTTTTTCGCCATATATTTCGACTCCGTTAGACCCACCGACAAGAATCTGCCCGTCTTCGTCAACGACCATCGCATCGCGTAACGTAAACTGCTCAATCAATTCGACATAACGATTACGCACCTCGCCAAACTCATCAAACTGGTAAAAACTGCCCTCACTTTGGTGATAATAGTACAAGAAGCCATCTTCCCCGACCATAAAATGATCAAAGATGCCGGGAGAGTCACCCGTCATATTTTCGAAGAATTCTTCATGGGGAGGCGTTACAGCCCGACCATCAAACCCTATATGGAAGAGTGTATCCCCACCGAAAAATGTCGTTGCATAAAATGTACCATCATCAAGCGTCGCAAGGCGGCTATAATATTGTGTGGTCAGGCTACCGGGGATTTCACGGATAAATTCTCCCTCAGCGTCAAAGAAGGCGATTGCACCACTGTGTGCGATATATAATTGATTATCAACATCGACAACCATATCATCAATACCACCATCAATTTCGCTCTCCAGTATGCCTTGTGGATCCCCTTTATCATCAAAGATGTAAACTTGCCCGTTGTTACCTGCAATATAAAATCGTGACAAATCGGACGGTGCTGCAAATGCCACAACCGAGTCAAAATCGTTATCATCAATGACAATTTCAAACGATATAAGTATCCTGCCAAAATTTTCAACAGGGTCATCTTGCGTCAATGTTGGCAGTACACTACACAGAACTATACAAATCACGAGTACGTATTTTTTCATCACATCTCTCCCAAATTGATGTTGCATAGATAGTCTCATAGTAGCTGAACTGCGCCGTAATGCAAATTACGTCGTGGTAATATCAGCGCAGGATTAGACACCTCTAGTTGGCACTACACGCAAAGGCTATCCATGTTACACTAAGCGATATATTGATAAAACAAACACAGGATAGATCCCTATGCGTTTAGCAGTATTTGCGGATATTCACGGTAATTTACCCGCCCTATCTGCCATGTTAGCAGATATGGAGAATAGTGATGATTTTGACCAAATTTGGTGTTTAGGTGATCTTGCTGCATTGGGTGGCAATCCACATGAGGTCGTTCAAAAGCTAGTTGAGCTACGCGAACAATATGGCAAGGAAAAATTCAAAATTATCGGTGGCAATACCGACCGCTATTTAGTGACGGGTCAACGTTTCCCGATGACACCACCGGGTGAAGAAGAAAACTTTGATGCGTATCGCAATAACATCACAGCCATGAGTGCGGTCTATGATTGGAATTTGAGCCAACTGACATGGGACGATTTTTCCTTACTCAAGAAAACACTACATCGTGAACTCCGTCATCATGTTAAAGACTATGGGATGGTGATGGGCTTCCATGCAATCCCCGGCAATGATGAATCGATGTCTTTACGTCCTGACACCGATGAAGAAGAAGCTAATGATGCACTGTTAGATCGTGCAGGGAAACTTGCTATTTGTGGTCATACCCATCTTGCAATGGAGCGACATGTTGGCTCATGGTTGGTGGTCAATCCCGGTAGTGTCGGCATGTCATTTGCCAACCCCGGCTATGCAGAGTGGGCATGCTTCGATTGGGTTGATAATCAAGTCGCGGTCGATTTACGCAGTGTAGCTTACGATGTGGACGCGACGTTAGCGCAATGGGAAGCAGCTGGGTATCCAAGTCTGGATTGGGCACGTAATCGCCTCTCAGATGAAAGCTAAACCGGATATGCCAAAACGTGAAAAATTATTCAGCGATATGACGGGGGATGACCGTCAGATAGCAATACTTGTTGCGCAAGTCGGCGGGATGCCTAATGAATTACAGATTATCGTCGAAACCGCCCAATTTGATGAGAAAGAAGAGGGGTTGCGCCCGCTTAATAACTATATTATACGAGTACTCGGTGCAATTGAGCACCGTCTTGTGACGATGGGCACAACTGTCAGCACCATACAGATTCTTGAAGATCACCCGCTACTTTACCAATACAACAAGACTCCTGTCGCTTTATTTGTGCGCGGTAACCCTACCGACATAAATGCCGTGATTCTCGACATCACACAGGCACACAGTGAGGTCTTTGGCTTATGGCGACGTTTCCCAGAATATATGAACATCGAACAGCCCCTTTATAGCTTGTTTGAATCAGGTGGCGGATTGCTCGGTCAGATGCCAAAACCACTCGCAGATAAATTGGTACCTGTCTTAGAAAAACATGGGTTAGAAACCAAAGTCATTGAAGGTCAGAATCCAGCAGATAAAAACACCAATCCCATGCTCACAGAGCAAAAAATAAAAGTGTTATTCATCGGGGCTTCGTATTTTATCTCGTATGCGTTCTCGATTGATGAGTTCGGCAAAGTTTAAGCAAACGCAAGATTTTGCAAGATACGCGATGGTGTCGTGTTTATACTGGGATAATATCAATCAGCTAGGGAGAACGCACCTACAATGACACAACGTAATGTTGGTATCATGCTTTTTGAAGAAATCGAAGTTTTGGATTTTGCAGGACCATTTGAAGTCTTTAATGTCACCGCAGAGTTGAATGATCCGGCACCCTTTAATGTGTATACCGTCGCTGAAACGCATGCACCCGTAAAGACACGCGGGAAGCTCAATATCAATCCGAATTACAGCATCTATAGTATGCCCAAAACCGATATTTTGATTATTCCCGGTGGTGCTGGTTCACGCGCTCTATTAGGCAAGCCGAACGTTATTGCATGGTTACAAGGGCAATATGAACAAGTCCAACATCTTGCATCGGTTTGCACAGGCTCAATTGTATTGGGCAAAGCAGGCTTACTCGACGGACTCAACGTGACTACCCACCATGAAAATCTGGACGAACTCCGCCAGTATGTGTCTGATGACACAACCATCGAAGCCAAACGCTATCTCGATAACGGCAAAATTTTGACTTCCGGCGGGATTTCAGCAGGCATTGATATGTCGCTCTATCTTGTGCGGAAATTACTCGGCGATGAGGTACTCGCGAAAACCCTCAAAGAGATGGAATACACGTGGACACCAGATGTCACCAGCATATGGCATGAAGAGGCGATGAAGTAATCTCATATCAATCGATAGAGAAGAAGCATGCCTCTACCGACAATTTCGTCTAAGCAGTTTGGTATGCAGATGGTCGAAAGAAATTAAAAACCTGTAGGGTCGAACCCGTGTGTTCGACCGCGCGGGAATATCACACGGTGAATATTCCTGTTGTGCCATGTTGTGCCAAAACCGGAGAAGGTCTTGCAGATGTTATGATTACGCTGGGTGAAGAATATCTGCGTCTGATTTTATATCCATAACATAACCCTCGAATCGACAGCTATTAAAATAAAAAGAGGCGAGCCGTCAGACTCACCTCTTTTTGGGTTCTAAGTATGTTTATTTCTAGTGACCGCTACAACCATAATCCCAGCTTTTTGCAGGGGACATCATGGCATCGTTAACGTCGAGGTTAACGTTGATTGTACCATTTGCTCCACCTTCTGCGTGGCTGATGACCAATGTGTATTGACCGTCTGCTGGCAGCTCAAAAGCGTCGATTGTTGCGTTGTAATCGTTACGTGCGATGTCATCATCACCTGTAAGCGGTTGGTTGTCTGGACCGAGAACCATGATCAATGGATCAACGAAGCCAGGAGCAACTGTTTGAACATCAATGTCTACAGTTTGACCAGAGGTCGCGCTGAACGGAATGTTGTAGACCCAACCTTCACGCATTGGGAGATCGAATTGGCTTTCGCCAGCGATTTCTGTATGGTAGAAGTTACGGGTACGGTTGCGGATGATGTATTGATAGAAGTCTGCTGCACTTTCTTCAGCTTCACCCATCAATTCATAGGTTAGACCGCGTGACAAGTATGGTAGTGCATAGTCACTGTTGAGGGTCAAGGCTAGGTTCATGTGGTCGATTGCTGTTGCATATTCGCCCATGTAACGGTAGGTGACGCCTGCCCAGTTCATTGCTTCTGCATCTTGGCTATTGAGTTCGAGTGCGTTTTGGAAGGAATCCAATGCTGCACTGTAATCACCAGCCATTAGAGCGCGATAGCCATCAGCTTTGTGGGTTGCAACTTCGTTACCGAATGCAACTTGACCGGAGAAGTCGAAAGCAACTTCGATAAGACCAGTTGTGCTACCACCAGCGTGGGTCACAATAATTGTGTATTCACCACTGACAGGAGCAGTGAAGTTAATGTAGCTGTCCCACCATTCGCCGGAGTCGTCGTTAGCGATCAATGGTTGACCTTCTGGATTAAGGATAACAACCAATGGATCCGCATCAACATCACGTTGAACGCTGGTTGCGCTGACAACAATGTCTTGTCCTGCTGTTGCATTGAATGGGAAGAAGTATACATAACCATCATTCATTTGAACTTCGGTTGTACCCATCCAAGGGAGGTTTTCGTTTGTGATTACTTGACGACCACGGAGATCAATCCATTCCATGTAATCGTTAAGCGCAGCATCCATGTTACCCATTTTTTCGTAGACGATACCACGGTTGAGGTATGGATAGTCTGCACCAGGTGCTTGATTCATCAAGGTGTTGCAATCGTTAAGCGCACGGTCGTATTCACCGATTTCGCTGTATGCCCAGCAACGGTTGTTCAAAGCAGACAAGTTATTAGGGTTCATCTCAAGGCTGGTGGTGTAGTCTTGAGCTGCAAGTGCATGTTCACCCAAGTGGCTGTATGCAAAACCGCGTGCTGCAAAAGTATTTGCATCAGATTCGCCTTCAGCAATGAGAATGTTGTACATAGCGACAGCCGAGCGATATTCTTCGTTGCTCAGGTTATCCCATGCCATAGTTTTGATGGTTGATGCACTCAAAACGCCAGTAGGTGCATTCGCAGAATCTGCCAATGCGGCTTCTTGAGCAGCAATAATAGCTTCAAGTTCTGCAATCACAGCGTCCGAATTATCTTCGACAACTGGTGATACAGGTGACAAGAATCCAATGGTAACGACGACGGCAACCAGCACCAGCATTCCCTCGATAACAAGAGCACTCCAACGCTGGCTGAGGATGCGATCTTTGATAGACCGTTGTGGAATGTCATATTCCGGATATTGTTTGGTCATTTTAAAAAATACCTCGCACTATCAGCTTACGATAAACACAGTCATAAAAACTGCTTGAACTGAAACGTAATATCATCTAGCCAGACAATCCGACTAGCTTATTACCAAAATAAATTTATTCACCGCGTAAATCTATTATCCTAGATTGTGCCATAGGATTCGATTCTTCGCCAGCAAGTTGGATATATTTCTCATAACTTGCTACAGCGGCAGCATCATAACCAAGGTCTTCATAGACCTGTCCCATATCCAGATACATCTGCGCATATTGTGCGCCGTAGAGATAGGCACGGTTAAAGTGCTCAACAGCGGTGAGTGGTTCATCCTGTGCTAACAAGATGCGCCCCAAATTGTAGTGTGCTAATGCACACGATTCGAAAGAGCAATTCGGTTGGATTTCAAAGACCTTCATGCAATCACGATAAGCGTCATCATAATTGCCCATCTCGACGTTAACCCAACACCGATTTTCATAGGCAATGACAGACTCAACAGGTGTATTAGATAGCTCAATTGCGGTATTACAGTGGGTCAGCGCATTATCAAATTGTTCCAACTCACCATAAGACCAACAGAGCGAATTGTGCCCGTCGAAAGATGTAGCATCCATCTCGATGACTGTAGAGTAGTCCGCATGGGCTTCGATATAATCGCCACCATTAATGTTGGCATAACCGCGCCATACGTAGTTGTTTATATTATTGGGTTCGGCATATACTGCCAGATCATACATACCTTCCGCTTCGGGGAATTGTTGGTTGCGGATGTAGTTGATACCATAGCTTTGGATTGTTTCGATTGAAATACCATCGGAAGAGACAGGCTGTTCGATAATAACAGGTTCGACGATGGCTTGTTCCTGAGGCATATCTTCTTCTGTACCAAACGAGTCAAGCGCACGTCCAGCCCCTACCGACAACACAATTGTGAGTACAATTTGGATAATGATTGCACTCCAGCGTTGGGCAAAGAATCGCTGGACAATATTTTTTTCTGGTACATCATATTCAGGATATTTGTCGTACATAAGTATCCTCAAAATCACTTAAAACCATTATACCGTATGGTTGTGCATTTTACCTATACGATTGGTCTACGTTTACCTGACGATTTGGCTAGAATTGGACTTACACATCTGCTGGTTATTGTTAGAGTCTTGTAACAACTCCATTCTTCAGCACTTTGTACAATTTGTCACAATACATACACACGTCAAATTTATTTCAAAAATGAACATCTAGTTACTTTGAACAAAGCGTATAAACAGATTATCACAAAAATCTTGCGCTGTCATTAAAACTTAACGACAATTCATGACTATTTGCTGTTGTTCATATTTTACGGATAGGGTGATGTTCTACACCACCCTCACATATGCGATTTATTCTGCAGGGTTGATACTAAACTGAACGCTACCAGAATCTGCACCGCCGCCGGCTAGACCAATATACACACTGACCCATCCCGATTGCTCAAAACGTACATCAAATAGGGACGCGTTAAGTGTTTGGTCGGTATCATCGTTTCCGGTCAAAATCACACCGTCTTTTTGCAATACAATCATCGAATCAACAGGATCAGCACTAATGCTCTTCACAGAAAAGTCGAGTGTATCGCCTTCTTCTACGTAGACGCGGAATTGGTGCAATTGGTTCCGCCCAATTTCAAATTCAGTGCGGAAGTCCGATTCAGTAACTTCTTGCATGCTATATGGCATGATGCCGTTACGACGCAGATATTGTAAGTAACTGATAGCTGCATCAGCACTTGCCATCTCGATGCGTTCGAGAGCATTACCACGTGCTAAATACAGATCATAGCGGAAGGGGTTTTGCGAGATCAACTCGCTGTAATCTTGTACAGATTTTTCATACTCGCCGAGGTCACGATTAGCGGTTGCACGGTTCAAACGAGCCAGATCATAAGTAGGGTCGATCCCTAGTGCACGCCCATAGCTATCAATTGCATCAGCATAGCGTCCAAGGCGATGTAGTGCAGACCCATGGTTGTTCCACATTTGGGGAGTTGTTTCAATATCTGATGTTACAACAAGGTGGAAGGCATTTACTGCCGCACGGAAGTCACCCTGTTTATACATCATCAGACCATAATTATAATTTGCATCAACATAATAAGGATCAATTTCTAATGCACTTTGATAGTCGCTTCGTGCACTATCTGTATCACCAAGTTGAACATATACAATTGCACGGTTATTAAATGCAGTCGCATAAGTTGGGTCTAATGTAACTGCCTGTGTGTAATCTTGGATCGCTTGATCCCACTCACCCAAACTTGCATACAAATGCCCACGATTATTCCATGTATAAGCATATTGATCATCATAACCGATCGATTGGTCATAATCAGCGAGTGCCAACTCAGGCATCTCTAGCGCATCATAAGAAATACCACGATTGTAATAAATTAAAGCATTGCTTGGTTCTAGTTCTGCAGCGGTGCTGTAGTCATTAATTGCGATGAGGTGGTCACCGGCTCGTGCATGAGCAATACCACGTTCCATCCATGCTTGTGTATCTTGAGGGTTCGCATCAATCACAAGCGTATATTGTGCGACTGCAACACGATAATTGCCGTTCACGACTTCTTGCCATGCCATCGTCTTGACCACATTCGGGTCAATCGTAGCATCTTGTTGTGTTGCTTGCTCGGCAACAGTTGATTGGAAGTCCGCGACATCAGTATCAGGTGTATCTGGTGGTGCTTCTGGTGTTCCATTAAGATATGCCAGGGCAACAATAACCGCGATAATAACAGCAAGACTTTCGATCAGGAGAATCCCCCGTTGGCGGAGGTTTTTGGATTTGGTGGATTTCTTAGACATTACAAATAATCCCCATCTTTTACGGTTACTCTTCATTGTAACCTACTTTGTGTACTTTTTGCCAAATCATTTATGCAATGGTTATCCAATATTTATGGTAAAGTTATGGTTTGTTTTACACAAATCGGTCATCTTCGCCACCAAAGCGTAAGTATTTCCGCCATAAAACCCTCTAAATAAAGTGCGATAATCATCCATAAAAAACACACCTATCCTATAGACAAGACCTTACAAAAATCTACCATCATGTTATGCTTAACCGCGATTAGTTTACAGAATGTATAAAGGACATCCCTCATGTATACAGACATTAATAGTGAAGAATACCAAGAACAATTCCAAAGTGGTGATAAGGGCGACTATCAATTTATTGATGTGCGCGAAATCGATGAATATGCTGATGGGCGTATCGCCGGCACAACTAATATCCCCTTGAGTCAATTCCAAGAACGTGTTGGCGAGATCACAAAAGAATCACCGATTGTCCTCGTCTGTGCAGCAGGTGGGCGCTCCGCACAAGCCGCTGACTTTATGCTCAGCCTTGGATATGAAGATGTTTACAATCTGACCGATGGCACAAAAGGTTGGATCTCTAAAGGGTATGATGTAGAGTCATAGTACACGCCACGTCAAATACCATTATATAGAGAAGGGTTACTTAATCCTTCTCTCAAACAATTCCCCGTAAAACAAAAGTGAAGAGAACCGACCACCGATGTTGATAATCCTCAAAGTACTGGCAATTGTTCTTGGAACTGCCATTATCGTGTTCACATTACAATCGGCAATTCGCATGTTAGTGTTACCCCGCAGTGACAATGTTTGGTTGACGCGTACATTGTTTAGATGGGTCAACCGTATTATACGACTCGAAATGCGTCTGACAGGAGCGATCACCTATGAACGCCGTGACCGCCATATGGCGTTGTTTGCACCGATTACCCTCATGCTGTTACCTGTTGTCTGGTTATTTTTAATCTCGGTAGGTTATACACCTATTTACTGGGCGTTAGGTTATGGGGGGCTGTTCGAAAGTTATCTATTTAGCGGATCGTCCCTACTGACATTAGGGTTTGCTCCGGTGATTGATTGGCCGACGATGCTCCTCTCATTTTCTGAAGCGACCATCGGGTTAATTCTAATTGCCATGATTATCGCCTATCTCCCAACGATGTATAGTGCATTTTCCGAACGTGAAAAATATGTCACGATGCTGGAAGTACGTGCAGGTAATCCACCGAATGCTGTGACCTTGTTACAGCGCTACTACCGCAATCGTGGTTTAGATGAATTAAATGAACTATGGGAAGATTGGGAGACATACTTTGTATCACTTGAAGAAAGTCACACCTCGCTCGCGCCCTTAATTTTCTTCCGATCACCCAATCCAAATCGGTCATGGGTAACAGCCAGTGGCGCAATCCTTGACGCGTTGGCATTACAAGATGCGGTCATTGATATGGATCGAGAATTCAAAGGCGTCGTTTGTTTACGAGCAGGCTATCTGGCATTGCGTAATATCGCTGATTTCTTCAATTATCCCTACAATCCATCACCAGCCCCGACAGCTCCAATCAGCATTAGTCGCCAAGAATTTGATGAAGCCTATGATGAATTGCGCGATGCGGGTATCCCTGTCGTTGCTGATCGCGAGCAAGCATGGAACGACTTCCGTGGTTGGCGAGTAAACTATGATGATGTGTTGCTGATGCTTGCACGCATGACAATGGCACCTTATGCGCCATGGACATCAGATCGTTCGCGATGGCAGATTAACCGTTGGTCCAATTCTAACAAAAAACAGTGGAAGTAGCCCAGCAATCTGTGAGAGAATCCTACAGCCTATGTGTATCAACGTTGTCGAATGCCTGTCTTAAATCAAATGCCATCAATCAGCAGGGAAACTTTATATGAAATTTGCCATCAACTACTCAACACAAGCCGAACAGTTAGTCAATGAGAACAAAATCCAAGTTGATCTATTCAAATGTCCCTCATGGGATGACCTTGTACCCGATGTACACAGTAAATATGGCGCATACGTCCACTTTGGATTTTTGTCTGGTAACAAAACTGTTCAAGAAGTCGATTTAGACTGGGTACAAAATTGGCTCGATACGACGCATACCATAACCATCAACACACATTTGGTTGTGCAAGATACTGATTTTAGTGAAGATGAAACGGTCAGTATTGAAGCTGTAATCGAAAAAGTTGTCGCTGATGTTGAGTATCTGGGTGATCGCTTTGGCAATGATCGTATTACGGTTGAACATATCCCCTATCCCGACCCCGGTTGGAACGATGGACTACTTAAAGAAGCTGTTGATCCGGCAGTCGTGAGTGAAATTGTCAAACGTACCGGATGCGGATTATTGATGGATGTTGCCCATGGGATACGTGCCTGCGAAGGGCTTGGCATCACGGATATCAAAAGTTATCTGAACAGTATGCCCGTTCATGCCCTCAAAGAATTACATGTGGTCGGTCTCCTTGCCGAAAAAGACAGCGATGGTGTCAGACAAGATCATTACGAACTCCTGCCTGATGATTGGACGATGGTCGAATGGGTTATTGAGCAAATCCGCGAAGGTAAATGGAACACACCTGATGTGATGGCATTTGAATATGGCGGATTGGGATCAATGTTTGAGTCACGTAGTAAAATCGAGATTATAGAAGAGCAAGTTCCTCGCTTATACGATTTGGCAAAATCGGTGCAAATTTAATCAGCTTGCCAGCCAACAATTCTATAGTTACTCAAAATTGGTGTGGTTGCTATCCGCCATTCTAGTGATTCAAGATTAAGAATAGTCAGTTGGTCATTTTGAATTCGCGCTAAGTGATTACCATCAGGTGACCAAGCAATCCCATCCCAACCATTCCAGCATATATCAATGATCCGATGGTGATTAACATCAATTAGATGAAAGCCTAAGGATAATGATTGTGCTTCTGTATTCAAATAAGGATTCAACAAGAGATAATTGCTATTTGGTGACCAACTTAAATAATCTAAGAATCCTCCGAAGCCTAGCCTATGAGCATTCAAAACATAAGTTAGTGTATTTGTAGATCTATCATAGAGATACAGGTTACGATCATCATCGAGTCGTTGTAAGACCAATAGATAGTTTGAATCTGGCGACCACAATCCATATGATGTCTCAGGAATCCATTCTAGATTATCAAATGCTTCTACCCGATCAACGACTTTTTCAGTTTGAACATCAATCAAGACAGGATAACCTATATCAGTGATTTCATCCCGCTGCCATGCGGTATAGTATAAGCGATTTGGCGATAACCTTGTCGGTTGCATTAATCTATGTGGTAAATCATTACTCATTTCAACTGAACCATCGCGTACATCAATTACCTCATATGGTGGACCACTCGAATAGACAACATGATAATTATCCAACCATGTTGGGAGAATATCATCATAACCCGTATGATGTGCGCGTGTCAGATAATTTGATGGAATATCAATCGTAGCATGCGGGTTAGTCGCTGATATAGAACGAATACGTAAGGTAGTCGCTTGATTGTTTGTGTTAGTGCAACTATTGGATAAGTCTCTACTACATGCACGGTTTCCGTATACTTCAACCGCCCAGTTCCAATCAAACGAAAATGAACGACTAATAAATTCACGCGCCGGACGAGAACGATTAAATGACATAACTCGCGGTGTTTCCCAATCAGCGTTATACCCATGATAACCGTAGTATCCACTCATAATAATTGTACCTGCCCAATCATTATGATCAGACAGTTCAACACCATCTATCAAACAGGCGGATTGATATGTCCATACATCTCCAATTGGAAAAGGTGAATCCTCTTGAGCAACACCATTCAAAACTACCCAAAACGAAATTAGGGTGGCAACTATAATCCTGAACATGATAATCGTATTTGCTCCATAAGCGATTTACTGTTAATCTCCATCCATATAGTAGCAGAATGAATTAGGTATACATAAAAATGGCAACACATTTTGATGCAATTGTAATTGGTATCGGCGGGATGGGGAGTGCAACCCTCTATCATCTAGCAAAGCGTGGCTTAAATGTATTGGGTATCGAACAATTTGAGATTCCGCATGAAATGGGATCATCACATGGATTAACGCGTATTATCCGCCTCGCTTATTATGAAGACCCTTCATACGTACCATTACTACGCCGAACGTACGAACTGTGGTCAGACCTTGAAAAAGAATCCGGAGAGACTGTCTTCTATCAAACCGGAAGCCTCGACTTTAGCCCAGAAGATAATGAGGTGTTTGCCGGAAGCCTCAAAAGTTGTCTTGAACATGATTTAGAGCATGAGGTACTCACCAGTCAACAAATCACCGAGCACTTCCCTGGTTATCAATTACCATCAGAAACGATGGGATTATTCCAACCTCAAGGCGGATTACTCGTACCAGAACGATGCATTGTTGCCCATGCGGAGATGGCGAAAAAACATAGCGCGACGCTACATACCGGTGAACGGGTAAAAGGTTGGGAGATTCTAGCAGACGACCGCGTGGAAGTCACAACCGATAATGCGACATATACTGCTGATAAACTCGCCATTTGCGGTGGAGCATGGGCATATAAACTTGTGCCGTCATTAGAAGGAACAGCCGTCCCCGAGCGACAAGTCTTGATCTGGATGGAGACGAAGAAACCCGACTTCTTCACACCAGAACGCTTCCCTGTGTGGAACGGTGTAACCGAAGAAGGGCGCTATTATGGATTCCCCGAATTCAATCCGACAGGCGATACACCCGGCATGAAATTTGGACGCTACCATCACCTCGACGAATATGTCGACCCCGATACAGTTGACCGCACCCCAAATAATGCCGACGAAACCCTACTCCGCACTTTTGGTGAGCGATACTTTCCTGATGGTGCAGGGAAAACTGTTAGTCTAAAAGCTTGTATGTTTACGAATACACCGGATGAGCATTGGGTGCTGGATACCTTACCCGACGCACCGCAAGTTGCAGTCGCCGCTGGATTCAGTGGGCATGGGTTTAAAATGGCGAGTGTCATTGGAGAAGTTATGGCAGACTTAACACAACATAGTGAGACGAAACACAACATTGCATTACATCGGTTGGGGCGGTTTGCATAGTTCAACCGCCCAGTAATATAGTGCTATGACTGATAGGCAACGTTGGTGAAACGTCGCATGAGTAATGCAATCAGCGCAAATTGGGTAATCACACCGATGACGAGTGCCGCCCACCATAAGTCATTGCCTTCCAAAATCATCCAGTAGGCTTTACTAATCCAGAATGGCGGGAAGATGCCTAAAATCAGTTGGAATGGCATCACCACAAACCAACCGCCTAAGATTGTCCAACCTGCGACACCTGTGAACTTGGTGTAGGCAAATCCCTCGACTTTGTTCGCAGCGAATGTCGCAAAGAACAGTGAAGCAATCGGTGCTGTCAATGATGCCCCAGCTGCTAGGAGAATCGCCTGCCATAACGGCACGAGTGCAAGGTTGATAAACAGGAATTCGAACAACACGATTCCAAATGCGATAAATGCCGGCATACCAATACGATAGGTTAGATATTGATTCATGGTGACTGGTGTTACCAGCATCGCTTTGATTGTTTTATCGTCCTTTTCATCGAGTAACATAAACCCGAAGATTGTCCCGACTAACAACGCACCTGTGAATAATGCTAGATAGGCGATAATCATCGGGTAGATTTCTTCGAGGCTAGCGATAAACGTCGTCTCGTTGAGTACATTCTGTTCAATCATATAGTCATTCAGCGCAGGAAGTCCGAAGCGCACGACAACCGATATCACAATTGCGAATGCAAACATGAAGACCATAAAGCTATCGCGTCCAATTAATTTGACATCGTTGCGTCCCAAGCGTCCGATGAGTTGTGTCATTTGCATTGTGTTTTGTCCTATTTGTTATTTTGCATCGTATTTGTAGGGGCAAACCGATGTGTTTGCCCGCCTACGGTTGACGACATAGCATCAACCCTACATATATTTATGATTTATCCCACTTGCATGATGATATGCTTTTCGAAGGCGCGGAACGCCCAGATCGATAGACCGACCAGCAGAACACCCGTATAGATAATCGCATAGAGCCATTCAACCATAGTCAGGTCTTGATAGGCCCCGACCATAATCATCGTCGGCGCACTGACCGGAATCGCCAACAAAATTGGACTGTCGACAAAACCGACAAAGTATAGAAACGCTAGTTGCAGCACCACAGCGATCAACGACATTGGAATCAGAAATTCCGTGATCTTATCATAGCGCACCACAAGCCCGATGCCGATCAGCGTATACATGACACCAATCAAAACCACACCCGCCAACAAAAGCAGAATATTAGGTAATGTGATGTCTTGCCCCAAACTAATGAGGAAGGTCGTTCCACCAATCATCACAGCAGATTCTATCGTTGCTAATGTCGTCAACGTAATCGTCTTCGACGCGAGATATTCTGATGGACGCAAGGGCGAGATGAACGCTGCATTGATTGTGCCTTCATCTTTCTCGAAGATGATCATGCCCGATACATATAGCAATGTTGACCCACCAATCACGAGCATCATCACAGTTGGGATTACCGCAGGCAATTGTTCGGCTGTCACCAATTGTGAGAGCAAAATTGCAACCAAAACCCCGACCCCGATCCCGATCGCATAGAGATTATTGCGGACTTGAACTTTAACATCCAACTTCATTGCGGATAGTAAGCGGGTCATACGGTTAGTTCCTCTCCAGTAACTTCGATGAAGATTTGTTCGAGTGTAGTCTCTTGTGTATGAATCGTCTCAATTCGGTTTCCCGATTTGAGCAACTGCAGGAACTCATTATTGTCACCCAGTCCATCTAATGGGAATTGCTTCTCTGACGTGTGTTTTGTTCCATTCAGATATTCAACGGTGACTTCGCGTTTGCCGTATTGTTTTTTCAAGGTAGAGGGCGCATCAATCACGCTGATTTGGCCGCTATTGATAAAGGCAACGCGATCACATAGTTCATCAGCCACTGTCATATTATGCGTCGTAACAAAGACAGTTGTACCCATATCACGTAAACGCAACACCAAGTCTTTGATCTTCCGCGCATTCACCGGATCTAATCCACTGGTCGGTTCATCAAGGAATAACACTTTGGGTTTATGTAATAGCCCACGCGCCACATTCAAGCGGACTTTCATGCCTTTACTGTAATCCGACACCAATTTATCGGCATCATCTTTTAATCCGACCCATTCCAATACCTCGATTGGTTTATGCGTCTCGTGGCTATAAAGCGATTGGAAGTAATTCAGGTTTTCCATTGCGGTCAACTTCAAATAGTGGTTGGGTAACTCGAACGATACACCGATGTGTTCATAATAGTCTTGTCCCCAATCACGGATTTCTTTACCCATGACCGTGATGCTACCACCGTAGTTTTTGAGTAACCCGATGATAATCTTTTGTGTTGTCGATTTACCTGCACCGGATGGTCCTAAAAAGCCGAAAATCTCTTGTTCAGCGATTTCGAAGTTCAGACCATGTAAGGTTGCACTATTCGCTTTGGGGTAGGTAAACGTTAGGTTATTTACAGAAATCATTGCCCCTCCTATTAACGGTTGATGGTTGTTAGTCCTTGAGTATTGCAGACACATGGAAACATGCCTCTACAATGATTAGCAAAATTTTGTAGAGACAATACCGAAATCGTCAGACAACACACTCATGTCATAACAGTATGATTTCAGTATAAATCTTAGGGAGGCTGAAGCACATCTACCAAAAGGTAGATATTGGGTAGATGAAGATCATAATCTATCTGAGTTGGTGTCAAAAAAGAATTAACCTATTTCGATACAACACCGACACATAAACCCGATGACCATTTGAAACACTTGTGTTAAGCTATGACAAATGATGAAATTACAATAGGAGATAAAATGAGCGAACAAGCAGATATTGGTCTTGTTGGTTTGGCTGTCATGGGGCAAAACCTCGCCCTCAACATGAATGATAAAGGTTTTACAGTTGCAGTCTATAATCGTACAACCGAAAAAGTAGACCGTTTTATCGAGAACGAAGCCAAAGGTACAAATATTATTGGCACACGCTCGATTGAAGAATTCATTGGCAGTCTCAAACGCCCTCGCAAGCTAATTTTGATGATTAAAGCGGGTGATGCGGTTGATAAAACCATCGCTTCGATTGAACCCTTACTGGACGAAGGCGATATTATCATTGATGGCGGTAACTCTAACTTCCACGATAGTATCCGACGCACCAAAGATATTGAATCCAAAGGCAAATTATTCGTCGGTGCAGGTATCAGCGGTGGTGAAGAAGGCGCACGTCATGGTCCATCCATTATGCCAGGTGGGTCACCTTCAGCATGGGAATCTGTCAAACCAATTTTACAAGCAACCGCCGCAAAAGTCCCTGATGGTACCCCCTGCTGTGATTGGGTTGGCGAAGATGGCGCGGGTCATTTCGTCAAGATGGTACATAACGGCATCGAATATGGTGATATGCAACTGATTTGTGAAGCCTATGATCTGATGTCGCAAGTCCTCGGCATGAGTGAACTCGAAATCAGTGAAGTCTTCAAAAAATGGAACACAGGCATTCTCGATTCTTTCCTGATCGAAATCACCAGCAACATCCTCGCCTACCTCGATGACGACGGCGAACCACTCATTCGTAAAATTATGGATACTGCCAGCCAAAAAGGGACAGGCAAATGGACAGCCATTACTGCATTAGAAGAAGGCACACCGCTAACATTGATTGGTGAGGCAGTCTTTGCTCGCTTCCTCTCGACTTTTAAAGATGAACGTGTCAAAGCATCCAAAGTATTGACTGGTCCATCTATCGAATTTGACGGCGATAAAGAACAATTCATCAATGATCTAGAACAAGCGGTGTATGCAGCAAAAATCACATCCTATACACAAGGTTATATGCTCATGCGTGATGCAGCCGCTACCTACAATTGGCACCTGAACTATGGTGGGATTGCTTTAATGTGGCGCGAAGGTTGTATTATCCGCTCGGTATTCTTGACAAAAATCCAAGAAGCCTATGCGAACAATCCAGAGTTGGAAAACCTACTACTGGATGATTACTTCCAAGCAGAAGTCACCAATGCTCAGAATGCATGGCGTAAAGTCCTCGCAACAGGTGTGATGCACGGCGTCCCCATGCCGATTATGAGTAGCTCACTCGCATTTTATGACGGGTATCGCTCCGAGACATTGCCCGCTAATTTGTTGCAAGCACAACGTGACTACTTCGGCGCACATACATATGAACGAGTCGACCGTGAACGTGGCGAATGGTTCCATACCAATTGGACAGGTACAGGTGGTGATGTGACCGCCGGTACTTACGACGCGTAAGAAATCTTCTATAAAGTGGGCATGTGATAGCATGTCCACACCTCTTTCTAAAGAAAAGATACAACCATGCCAAGCATTAGTGTTGCAGCAATTATCACTCGATCTGAAAACAACACACCGCAAATCTTGCTGACGAAGCGGTCTAGCAATCTAAAATCATTCCCTAATACATGGGTACTCCCGGGTGGTAAAGTCGATGAATATGAGACACGCGAAAAGGCGGTCATCCGTGAAGTGAAAGAAGAGACAGGGTTGGATTTTCACCCGATAAGCTTATTCCAGACATATGAGGAAATCTTCAAAGAGCGCCAAATTCACGCACTTGTTACCATATACATTGGAACATCTACAGGTAATTTGCACGCGGATGAATTCGAAGTATCAGAGGCTGTCTGGTATCCGTTAGATGATATTCTTAGTAGTGGGCTAGAATTTGGTTTTGAGCATCGCAAAATTATTCACGATTACATCAGCACCTTATGACGAGGATTACATGGTTTTCAATACTTATACTCATTATGATAAAAATTTAGATCACCAAAACTTAGCTGATTTGATAAAACACTTAGAAGCATCACCTCACATTCATGGGACTGTCATGTATGGCACAATTCCTGACGAAAATAATCGAATCAGTGATTATGATATTGTCCTCATCCATGATGATAGCGACCTCGCAACGATCAATAAGATGATTACATCCGTTGATCATCGGATTACTGACGTGATATTTGTACATGTCGACGATGTAAAACAGGCATTAGTCGCAGAGCTACCTGTTGCTGAAAATAGCACAGCAGGCGGGATATTCAAGAAAATTGAAGGCGCGCAGATACTCTATGATCCCGACAAGTTACTCCATGATGTACAGATGAAGTTAGACGATGAGGTGAATTGGCTAAGTCACAGCCCCGATGCCCTCTATCACGATTGGTATTGGCTCAATCATCAACTGGTGCATATTAGGCGGATGGCACAATCCGAGGATCACATGTATCTGTTGAGTGTTCGATTGAAAATGTGCAAAAATATTGGAGCAATCTATCGCGCATATTTTAAAACACGTCATCTACCGTGGCGTGGCGAAAAACCTGCTCTGATCTATTGGTCTAAGCATGATCCTAATTTCTACAACCTAATCCTACAATTCCTACAAGAATCGTCCACAAAAGCCCAAGTGATCATCTATGAGCGACTTATTGAATTGGCATTGCAACCGGTTGGGGGATTATGGGACGACAACGTCACTGCGATTATTCTCAATGGGGCTTCACAGGACAAAGATGATATTCAAGCAACTTATACGCATTGGCTGGAAGTGATTGAGTCAAAATAACTGCCACCACCTATTGGTAAACTTACTTGATTCTGCGTTTAAACACGCTTCCACAAATCACCATACTGTTCAACCACTCCGTCATCATCAACAGAGAGTGATGCACGGAAACCCGACATCAAACTATCGTAGATATACTCTCCATCACCTACGTGGGTGTATCGTTGACGAAGCGATTCAAGCGTCAAGTCAGGGAAGCGTACCCAAACTGCGGTGACCTCCTGCGATTCTTCAGGGTTCAGCCCAAAGCGTCGAATTGGCAGTGTGTTGGTCGCAGGTGTAACTTCGAGATCAACATCAAATAGACCTTTTGCAAAGGGCAAAGGGGCATTGTTAACTGTCCACTGTTGGTTCTCATCTATGTCGATTGTGATTTGCTTTTCAGTATTTGCCCATTGTTGATGAATATCGACGGAACGTGTTTTCCATGAGGCATCACAGCGGACAACATAGTTAATACAGGCAGGTTTATCCTTGAGGAGACAAACAACCGTGCCTTTTAGCAAATAATGATCAGTTTCTGAAATGAAGGTAAAGTGCTCAACACTGTGATCCGGAGGGTAGCTCCATAAAATTGACTTTGTCGCTGTCATATCAGATCATTTCTATATCAACTAACAATCGGTATCCACTGTGTCATATCAATAGATTGCGCCTCTTCGAGGTTCTGCGGATTACCAATCGGCATCCAGAAAGGTGACTCGACCACGCTTACAGTATGATCGTTCACTGCCAAACCCACATAATCTGTAATCTCATATTCGCCCCGCTCAGATTTTTCGAGGGTATAATCAAACACTGCCGATGTAAATTTATACCCGCCGATATTGCAAGGGACAGGTGGCGGATACAAGTCTGCAGGTGGCTTCTCATGGATGCGAATAAAGTTCCCTGCTTCATCACGAATAATTGCGCCATATGATGACGGATCATCTTTGAGTATTGATAAAACACCAAATGGTTTCTGGCTTAGCTCTTGTAGCGCCGATTTCGGATAAAGATCATCCCCATTAATCACAACAAACGCATCGCTACGAAGCTTATCCTGACAGCATTGTACAGCGTGACCTGTACCGAGTGGTTCGGGTAATTGCTCGACTAAGGTGTAATTGGGGAATAAAGTTTGTGTCGCCATATAATCGGTGATTTGTTCTTTAAGATATTTGACAACAATCAGCACATGATCGGCGATCCCATGCAAACTCATTAATGACCATTCCAAGATAGGACGACCCTGAACATGTAAGAGGGGTTTAGGTGTATCAAGCGTCAATGGACGCATTCGAGTCCCTTTACCCCCTGCTAGAATTATTGCATCCAAAATATATCGCCTTACCTATCGCAGGTCGTCATAAAATGCGTCATAGTTATCATCGTCATCATCTTCACCATCACGGAATGACGGAATGACATCGTCATCGTCGCCGTAAAGGTCATGATAATCATCAATATCTTCATCATCGAGATCATAACCGTCGTCGTCTAGGTCATCATCATCAATATCGATGTCAATATAGTCAGCGTCATCCTCGAAGTCATCGTCGTCACCAAAATCGTCTTCAATATCGTCGAGGTCAGCGTCGTCGTCTAATCCCTCTAACGACACTAACTCCGGCTCTTCCACTTCGGCTTCAGCAATTGACGCTAAGGCTTCTAATGTTGGTACCTCGTCAGCATCAATATCCGCAGCCGCAATGTCTTCATCTATTTCATCAATATCGTCCAGATCATCAAAATCATCGAAGTCTTCGAGGTCTTCTAAATCATCGAAAGATGGCTCATCAAGATCGTTGAGGTTATCTAAAGCAGAATCGATACCTCCCGCAATTAATCCCATCAAATCCATCAGTGAGGATTCGTTGGTCTCATCGTCGTCATTGGATCGCCCCGGATCCATCCGTGTGTCTTGGTTGGTGGACATGTCTTAACTCCCTGTTGCTTGACTTACGATGTCGTTGTTTTCTCAATCATAGCGCAAAAGTGCGAATGTAACCTTAAGTCGTCGGTTAATTCTGGATGAAAAGCTGTCGCCAACAGATGATCTTGCTGAACGGCAACAACTTGTCCGTCATCAAGTTGTGCTAAGACTTGCACATTATCGTCAACACGCGTCACAACTGGAGCACGAATAAACACCGCATGGAATGGTTCATCGGAGAACCCGTCAATGTGTATATTCGTCTCGAAACTATCAATCTGACGACCGAATGCGTTACGATTGACTTGAATATCCATCGAGCCAAGAATCGGTTGTTCCTCAGTCGTCAGTTGTTTAGCGAGGAAAATCATCCCCGCGCATGTCCCCCAAGTCGGTTTATGCTGTGAAAATTCACGTAGGGGTTCGATCAAATTATAGTCAGTCGCGAGTTTACCAATGGTTGTACTTTCACCACCGGGGATAATTAATCCGTCTAAGCCCTCTAATTGTTCCGGTAGGCGGACTTCAACGGTTTCTGCACCGACTTGTTTTAACATTTTAATATGCTCAATAAATGCGCCTTGTAGCGCAAGAACACCGATTTTCATGAATGTGTTTCCTGTTTGTTGTTGATTTATGATTCGAATTCGAAAATGCACAGGATATTTTCTGCATACAACGTAAATCGTTATTGCACGAAATCTCTATTCAATTCTCACAATGCACACGAATTCAGTAGACTATATTATCATGGGTAATCTATGCAGACTCAATAGACCATTATGCCCGATTTATACGCCGTCAAACACCTCATTATATTTGACATGTCCTTTAACTTTACCCCGTAGTGTCTCGTCAAAGATTGCCACCATAAAGTGCTCATGTGCGCCATCGTCTTCAATATAATCCGATGTAAAGCCGAGCGGTTTAGCAGGTTCAAAACCAAACTTCGTGTAATACTCAGGATGTCCGAGGACAAACATCATGCCATGCCCACGCGCACGGGCTTCTCGCAAGCCAACCCTCATCAACGCTGCCCCAACACCCTGACGTTGGTGTGTCGATGCCACCGCAATCGGCCCTAATGCAGGATAAGCTTTTACAATTTCTGGGTCGGTTACCGATACCATGGTATAAGCGGCATGTCCGACGATTTGCTCGTCTTCTAATGCAACATAAGATAACCAAATCAAATCTAACTCGCGAAGTTTATTGACGAGGTCAGCTTCATCATTGCGCTCGAAAGCATCTTTTTCGACTGCATAAATGCCATCTATATCATCGGGTTGTTCTTTGCGAATGGTCAAAGTCATAAGATAGTATCCTTGTGAGACTAGACTATACTGAGCAACAGCACGCGTTAAATGCGGTCACACTCCTATTCTAATCGACAGGAATCGCACATACAACAATTGGTCATTGCGATGTTTTGTAAATTTATGGCAAGTGAAGGTGATTGATAGTAGATGTAGAAAGAGGATAGAATCGGGGCATACATCAGCACGCCCCATTAAGCTTAATCTACAAGACAGGAGACATTTAGCGCGTTATACCAAACTGTGATAAATCAGAATCATCTTTATATTCCTCACCATTTGGCATAATCGCCCCATCAAGTATCGCACCCGTCATATTAACATTCATCAAATTCGCGAAGTGCAAATTCGCATCTGTCAGGTTCGCACCCGATAAATTAGCATTGACGAGATTGGCATATTCCAACGTGGCGTTCACTAATCTAGCCTGACTCAAATCTGCATTCACAAGTATCGCTGTTGATAGATTCGCATTCTCTAAATTTGCCCGGCTCAGATTTGCCTGTGTCAGGTTGCTACTCGAGAAGTTAAACCCGCCTAGATTACGCCCTGCAAAATCTTTGCCAACGAGATTTTGGCTTGATAAGTCTTCAGACAAGTCATCTGCAGATTGATAAACAGTCTCATCCTCTTCGACCTCGATATCAACTTTTACCTTCTTTTTGGGTTTATTGGCTTCAAGGATTGCACCAAACCCGAGCACTTCTTCAATCGCACGGCATTCTTTACCATCAGGTAAACGCATATCTTCAACAGTCGCACCATAAAAATTCGCACCGCCGATATTTGCCCCTTTGAAGTTCGCATCTTCAAGGTTTGCGTTAGTGAAATCTGCATGACTCAAATTCGCATTTACAAAGCGAGCATCCTCCAAATATGCCTCTACGAACAAGCTTCCATCAAGATTCGCCCCTGTCAAATCGACCTCTTCCATAAACGCATGGCTGAAATCTGCTTGTGCAAGGCTTGCACCTTTAAAACGGGCATCTTCTAGACGCGCCTCATAAAAGTTTGCCCGATTCATGTTTGCCCCTGTCAGATTGGCATCTTCCATACTGGCGTGTTGGAAACCAGCGTCTTCTATATTTGCGCCTGATAGATTGACATCTTCTAAGTTAGCACTATGAAAGTTTGCTCCGTGCATGTTGACACCCGACAAATTGGCATCTTCAAGATTGGCATTGGTGAATTGCACATTATCACCAGTTGAGCCGGACAAATTCGCATCCTCGAGATTGGCTTCATTAAAAATGGCGTTGTTCATCACACAGCCAGACAGATTTGCACGTTCCAAATTTGAGTGGCTAAAATCTGAATTGGACAGATTGCCCCCGCTTACATTGGCACGGCTGATGTCACGCTCCGACATATCACGATCACTCAGGTCAGCACCCGGCATCCGTATCCGTGAGAGCTTTTTATCCTTACTGAAATCGACATCGAAATCGTATTTGACATCAAAGTTCGTGATTGCCCGCTTTAACGCCCCACGCGTCAAGTTGATGATGTCTTCACTCAAGCTCCGGCTATCACTTTCGAACGAGTACGAAAACGATTGTTTCCGTTTTTCTTCACGGGCAATATCCGCAAGATAACTATATAGTTGACGGACTTGAATTTGTGTTTTTGCCAGTTTGTCCTCATCACTATCATCATCAGATAGAACCAACACCACAATATCGGTGATGAAATAATCATCAGGGAAGAGCTTCAGCGCCCATTCATGTAAGCGTTGATAATTTTGTGTGATACCAGCGGCTGATGTCGCTTTATTGGGTTGATGAGTGGCTATCTGAATAGTTTGCTCCACCGTTTGGTCTAGAGCTTTAAGAGCAGATACCAAACGTGTCAATTCTACAAAATCGACATCAGGTGTTCCCGTTGGTTCAGGCGGTGTCGGCGGCACAGGTGGCTCTGGTGGTGTCGGTATATCATGGAAGCTATCATCTTTTTCATACAATGCTTTCCAAAACATCAGATTGTTGTTGATCATGGGGTTCTCCTTTTTCATCCGCCGTTGGCGGTTTCTTCACATCACTATTGAATTCAGATAAGATGACATCCAGCGTGTCGGGATTAAGATATTGCCGCAAATTCTTCTTGGCGTAATAAATACGAGACTTGACTGTACCAACACTAACACCTTCAATCTCGGCAATTTCAGCATAAGACATCTCTTCCTCAGAATAGAGGATTAATGCCCGTCGTTGACTTTCTGATAAACGATCAATCGCATCGCGCACTTCGATACTCAATAAAATCCAGTGGGTGAGATCATCGGGTTTTGGTTGTGTATGCGCCTGTGTGAATGAAACACGTAGTTCGACAGGTTCATCATCCAACGACATAATGTCACGTCGACCCATTCGCCGAAGTTCGTCGTAACAACGGTTACGCGCAATCCGAAAGATATATGGGCGCAATTTTTCAGGAGGATCAATATTCGCGATGTTCTGATAAAACTTAATGAACACCTCTTGCACCATATCATCTACCAACATCGGATCATTTAACATCCGTTGCACAAACCGCCGAATCATCGGCTCGAGGAGCAGTTGTAAGTCTTCATATGCGTTAATGTCACCCATCTGCGCGTCGATGAGCAAGTCTTGCTCCAGTGCGTTGGTCAACAGACTATCCTTTCGCTGTACTTATGATACGCACATCGATAGTCTTTAGTTCAAAATTCGTAAAAATTGATTTGATGGGCTGTTCAAAGTTTTGAACAGGCTGTGCAAAACTGTTGAAAATTTGAGGATTACAATAGATTGCGTAGAATGGCAGATAATTCATGTTACCTGCCACTACATTATGGATGTTAAGCAGGAATCTGATCTACAGACTGGAAAATAATCGTTTTACCTGTTTGTGAGAAGGCATCGCTTGCTAAGTAGGCACAGTAACGTCCAGCATCATCAGCTGATAACCAACCATCTTGACCTGTGGGACGTGATCGTGTCAAAACAGGTGTAGCTAAGACCAATGAGTTAATCCGTAAATTAGGATTTTCAACTGCCATGAGTTCACCAAGTTTTAATTGTGAAGATGCAGATACAGCAATTGGAGCGACATTAGGCATAGAATGCAAGGCAGCACCGCCGTTAATCAGTGTATAACTCCCGCCATCTTTTAACACAGGTAAAAATACCTTAGCAGTAATGAAATGGGCTGTCAGGCTATTGTCAATGACTTGATGCCATACATCGAGTTCGATCTCAGCGATTGGTTTGCCCTGCCACCAACCACCTAATGATGCAACCACATGGTTTATCTCTCCCACAGAATCTCGAATTGTTTGTGCGCCTTCGACTGTACCAATTGAACCTTCAATTGTAATTAACCTATCGTTATCTTCACCAACCCATTCTGCTAACTTTTTGAGTTTATCGGCATTGCGTGATGGTACAATAACGGTTGCTCCAGCTCTTAACAATTGCCGTGTAATCCCTTCACCGACTTCACCAGCACCACCCGCTACTAAAATTCGTTGCCCATGTAAATCCGTCATAGTTTACTCCTTATTATCGTAATGATAGCAATTGTAGGAGGTCACTTGTATACTATCGATATGCACTTTTTAGTAAGTTGCTTACTGATGGTAACTATAGGATATTTTTCAATGAATACATCACCTCCACTAGCTTATATCACACTAGAAATGATTTCTGACAAATGGGCAATTTTGATTGTTTATCATTTAGCGGATGGAGAACACCGCTACAGTGAATTACAGAAGAAGATAACGGGAATATCAGCAAAGATGCTGACACAAACCCTACGAAAATTACAGCATAATGGAATTGTTCATAGACAGGTATACCCAGAAATGCCACTTAAAGTTGGCTATAGGCTAACTGATCTTGGAGAGACTTTAGTTCCCCCTCTAAAATCTTTATGTCAGTGGGCGGATGAGCATCTAAATGATGTTCTACAAGCGAGAGAAAAATCACAATCTTAGCATGCTAAACATGGTCCAGTTGACGCACGTACAACAAGCTCCGGTAACACAATATGTTGGGTTTGTTTAATCGGTTTATTTTCAATTTTTGCTTTGAGCATCGTTACCAACAAATCCGCCACATGGCTAATCGGCTGGCGGAGTGTCGTTAGTGCCGGACGTAAATACTGGCTCATCGGCACATCATCAAAGCCAATCACCGATATATCTTTCCCGACGATCACACCACGTTCTTCAGCTGCATTCATCACACCAATAGCTTCCAAATCACTACTACAGATGATTGCCGTCGGGCGTTGATCTTCGGGGAATTGATAGAATTGATCAAATGATCGTCTGCCATGTAACTCTTCATTAAGTCCATAGGTAATAAAGCCATCAGGAATATCCAAGCCAAACTCTTGCATCGATTCTTTAAATCCTTCGCGACGATATGTGGCAGCAGTCGTATCATCATCCCATGCCACCATCGCAATCCGACGGTGCCCTAGTTCAACCAAATGCTCGATTGCCATTCGTACACCGGCTTTTCCGTCGACATCAGCAAAGAGTGTATCTCCCTCACCCCGACCAAAACAGGCAAATGGGAATTTGGCATCGTTCAAGAGGGTGACACGTGGATCATCTAATTCCGTCGCCGATAAGATAAACGCATCTAAACGGCGCGTCCGAATTAACTCATCATAAACAGGTGTTGGGTCATCTGCTGGATGTGTGAATGTCAGGATATGGTATCCCTGACTTTCGGCAGCATGTGCAAGGTGATAGGTGAAGCGATCCATGACAGCATTAACCTGATCTGTGGGCACATCATGCCACGCATAGCCGATCAGGCGTGTTTGGCTAAAGCGCAAATTGCGCGCCGTCACATTGGGTGTATAACCAATACGTTTAGCCGTTTCTAGTACAAGGTTTTTGGTATCTTCGCTGATGGAGTCTGTCTTGTTGTTGAGGACGTAAGAAACCGTTGCAATGGAAACACCAGCTTCACGCGCAACGTCTTTGATCGTTGGCATACTGAACCTACTTCATCTAGGAGTGAATCGTTTAATTACAAGCAGAGAATAACAATTTCAAATAAATCATTAAATATTTAACTGTATTATAAACTAGAATAGGCGGTATTGCACACAACCCTTTGTGTAAATTAACTCAATTAGAACACTCTCTTCTCAGTTCTATCCAACCACTTCAGATAAACCTCATTATCATTTGTAAGGGTCCGATATCAAGACATGTATGTTTCTGATTATCATTGCTTTTATTTACATACTTAGTATCTCTACGGTTATATAAAGCTTTAAACAGTCCAAAAAGACATACATTGTTGTAAGAATTTGTATAGATTCACCTCAAATTTGCAAAAAAGGTCTTGCCAAACACCTATCGATTCGATATACTACTCAAACTTCGCGGGTATAGTTCAGCGGTAGAACGTCTCCTTGCCAAGGAGAAGGTCACGAGTTCGAATCTCGTTACCCGCTCAGAAACCAGTCAAATGACTGGTTTTTTTGTTTTTTATGCGCTTCTTACACCAACACCACCATTATGTGATTTAACTTGTGTATAATATTGTCAGAGATTGTTCTTATTATGATCAATCTTTGCCATCATATTCACAAGGACAGATTGGTATGCCAAGCGATAACCTCCTGATTTTACCTGATAACCCCCAACCCAAGCGTGCAGACGCAGTAAGAAATCGTCAGCACCTTGTCATGACGGCGCGCCGTTTATTTGCAGAACACGGGGTCGAATCAGTTTCAATGTCAGCGATTGCAAAACAAGCAAATGTCGGTAAAGGGACACTCTATCGTCATTTTAGTGATAAAGGCGAGCTTGTTCATGCATTGCTTGATGAGGATATGCTTGATCTACAAGAGAGAACACTTCGTAAAATGCGAAATGGTGAAGACCCGTTTGATAACTTGACGTGGTTCATCGAACAAGCGATCAATTTTGTCATTAGCAATAGCGATTCCTTGTGTGAAGCCTCGAACAATGGCTCAGACCCAATGCTCCAACACCCTGCGCATCTATGGTGGCGACAGACAATTACCGGATTGTTGACCCAAGCAGGTGCAACCGGAGATGTCAGCTATATGACGGATGTGATTTATGTGATGCTAGATGTCTCGACAATTCGCTTCCAACGACGCGCCCTCGGTTATGACCGTGAGCGCATCCTGCAAGGATTCCGCGATTTAATTGAACGGTTTGTGCGCTAGTCTTCGTCGAGTTCGACGTCAATCGTAATTTTAGTATCCACTAACTTAGAACGATCGCGGAAGTATTTGATAACTTCTTCACCGATTACTTTGGCTTTGGCTGCCATTGCCGCACTCTTAATCGCCCATCCGACAACTGGAATTAAACCGACGACTTCGCTAATCACACCCCCTGCAATTGCGCTAGCAACTGCACCACCAAGTACCGACTGCACATTTTCCATATCAAATGCGCTGACTTCATAAGCACTGGCAACCTGATGAATCATCGCTGTATCAGCCGCTGTCAAAAAGAATGAACTACCGGGTATCCAGCCAGTGAGGGCTGCGCCTGTCGTCCAGTTATCCACCAGTTGGCGCGCTTCGCGATCTGCATCTTGTAAGGTCTTTGACATTGAATTCTCCTCTTCTCTTACATGACATCATTGTACATCAGTTTATGTTAGTACGTTGTAAGCAGAGGTCAGTCGTAGCCGATCCGTTTACAGATTCGACTTCTTACGCATCGCATCTGTGTTATGGCATGGCTTTGTGATACAGTATAAAAAATACCTCAACAACCCTAATACGGAAGCCTATGTGTTAGACAATCTATCCCAAATTAATTGGGCAATGCTAAATGCACGTGACCTACCTGATCTATTACGCACCTTACGTTCAAACGATTTAAACAAAAGACGAAAAGCTAGCTATAAATTAGGAGAATATTTTCGTGAACATGCTCGCGCCCTAAATGTTATAGCAGACATTCAGGATGTTTTATCGACTGATGCACCAGTATTGGCTACACCATTTCTACTAGAGTTACTCGCCGTTGATGATATAGACAATAAGTTACAGATATCGAGGTTGCTCTATACAGTCTCAGAATACTATCTAGTTGAACGGCTCAACACACAAGCAAGAAGACGAGCAGAAATCATACATAACACGTTGCTTAACGATTTAGATCTATTTCTAGATTTACTGAGTCATACATCCTCAGAAACACGCGCCAATCTAATATACATGCTTGGACACTTCCCAGAAGCTCAACAACGAATTGTTTTGTCGTTGCTAGAGTGGATGGAAAATGGACTTGTTGAGGATGAAGAATCCCAAATGGCGGTCTGTTCCATTACATTCAAATTTCTTGGAGATAACATTCAAAACAAAGATCGCTACACAAAATATTTGAGGGAGTGGATAAACAGTCCATTAACCACACTATCAACTAAAGGCGATGTAGCATACTTTTTGATTAAACTACACGGTGACGATATCGATCAAAACACAGTGCAATTGCTTTGTAATATCATGAAATTACCCCTTTCAACAAATATTCTCACACCATTATGGGATGACTGTGTAGATATGTTCCTACAATTGTCCGAACCTCGTTGCCTTAATGCCCTTCTCGATATATTTGACGCACAAACAGATTTACAGACTATATTTGATGTTGTTATATCTTTACTTGCTATCTATTTTAATGCGGATAAGTATCAAGGTATTTACTATTATGTTGATCAAATTGATGGCAGATGGGTTGAGATAATTTCACACATCAATGCAAACCCACTAGAGTTTCCACTCACAAAATCACAATCAATAATCCTCCAACACTTGGTCGATAAATCACTAATCTGGGAAGTTGAAACCAATATTTTTCGCATATTTGGATTACCATCAACTAGAGATGAATTGGCTAAATTAATCATCCAATAGATTTTATGTATGTATATCTGCATCGCATCTGTGTTATGGCATGGCTTTGTGATACAACAATGAGACTCATCTAGTCGATATGAAAGACAGGCAACATGGCACGCAACCCCAAACGTAGACGTGGCAATAACAAACGCGGAAAATCTAATCGCCCGTCAATGGTCGGGAAAACGATCGAACTCGACATCGTTGATATGGCGCATGGTGGTAGTGGCATTGGGCGGCATAAAGGTAAGCTCGTATTTGTGCCCTATGTCATCCCCGGCGAAGCAATTACTGCCAAAATCAGAGGCGATAAAGGTAGTGTCATGTTTGGTGCAGGGCAACAACTGCTAGCAGGATCTGCTGACCGCATCACACCACAGTGCGTTCATTTTGGTCAGGGGCAATGCTGGAGTTGTCACTGGCAACATATCAACTACGACGTGCAACTGTTGCTCAAACAAGATGTGCTAGCCGATCAACTATCACGGGTTGGCAAACTCTCAGACACAGTCATTGAAGCAGCTCTGCGTCCAGTTGCACCAGCACCAGAACAGTGGGACTACAATTTCAGTATGACATTGAGCCGAACAAAAGACGGGTCATGGGGTTACCTCCGGCAAGATGGCCGCACGGTTGAGCCGATAACCGAATGTCATATCGTCCATCCTGATTTGCTCGACTTATACGAGGAACTTGACCTCGATTATGAGCGTGCTAAACGCATGACATTACAACGCGGGAGTGATGGTAAGATGATGGTCATCTTCGAGATTGATGAAGAAGAAGAACCCGAACTCGCGACTGATTTACCGTTAAGTGTTAACCTCATTTTGCCGGATAACGAGCCGATCAATCTGATTGGCAACGCACAGAGCATATTTACAATTGGTGAGCGCGATTTTCGGGTGACAGCAGGTGCATATATCCGCCCCAATATCAACCAAATCGAGTATTTGATGATTGAAGTGCTAAAGCGATTAAAACTCACTGGCAAAGAGCGCGTGCTCGATTTATATGCGGGTGTCGGGATTTTTAGCGCATTTATCGCACCCCGTAGCGAAATTCTCACACTCGTCGAGAGTTATCCGCCTGCTGTGACCGATGCAGATGTCAATCTGATGGAATTCGATAATATTGATGTGGTCGAAGGGCAAGTTGAGCTCGTTTTAGACGACATGATCGATGAAGAAGCGCAATATGATGTTGCCTTGCTAGATCCACCTAATAGCGGATTACACAAAGATGTCGTCAATCAGCTATCCCAATTAGGCGTTAAACGCGTGGTGTATGTGAGTGGTGATCCGGCGTCATTGGCACGCGATGCAAAGGTACTGATTAGTGCGGGGTATCCATTAGTTGATTTACAACCGATGGACTTATCCCCGCACACTTATTACATCGACTCAGTTGCGTTGTTCGAACGGAGCTAAGGCCTGTCACATTAACTTAATCTGTCTTATTGCGATCATACGAGATAATTTTATCCCATTCATAGGCTGTTGAACGCGCCACAAATGCCACCACAGGTTCGGTGTCACTCATATTAAAGACTTCATGCGGGATACCCGGTTCGATAAAAATAAAATCACCCGCTGTGTTTTCGACCACTTGCTTGCAACCATCACCGTATTCATGACGCACGTTTCCTTCTAGGATATAGAGCATAACTTCAAATTCGACGTGGATATGCGCACCCGCAACCCCACCCGGTGGAATCGTGGCAATATTGATGGATAGTTCTTTAGCGTTAACGTTCTTAGCTGACAATCCGGTTTTGTAGTGGATACCATTCCATGCGCGTTTATCGCCACCACCACGTAATACACTAATGCCATCATCGCCTTCAACTAAAGATTTGAGGTCTTGGTTTTGGTCAGTCATATGAGTATTCCTTTACATGTTTGCATTTTTATAGATGAATTTTGCTATAGTATAGCCAATCAGCGATATGCCGAACAAATTAGGAGGAATTATGACAGCAAAAATTGGCATTTTGACAGTCTCCGACCGTGCCTCGCGTGGCGAATATGAAGATAGAGGCGGTCCGGCGATTAACGAGTATTTTACAGAAATCCTGACGAACGAATGGGAACCTGTCGCACAGGTTGTTCCTGATGATATTCCAGACATCGAAAATGCCCTCAAAGATATGATCGATAATCACGGGTGTAATCTGGTTGTGACGACAGGCGGAACAGGTCCTGCACCGCGCGATGTAACACCCGAAGCAACCGAGAATATCTGTGAAAAGATGATGCCCGGTTTCGGTGAGCTCATGCGTAAGGTCTCGTTGGAAGTCGTGCCAACCGCGATTCTCTCGCGTCAGACAGCGGGGATTCGAGGGAAAGCCTTGATCGTAAATTTACCGGGTAAACCCAGTGCAATTCGCGATTGTATGGACGCGGTTATGCCCGCTATACCCTACTGTGTCGATCTCATCGGCGGTGCATATTTAACAACTGACGAAAGCAAAATCGTTGCATTCCGCCCCAAGAAAAAGTAGATAGTAATCGATTGATGCAACATCATCAACAGCAGGCTTATGTCAAGAATTCTAGCCAATCATGCCCCTCAGAATAAATGAGGCTGAGATTGTCCTTGAGCCATGTTTTGGCATCCTGACTTAAGTGTGGCAAACTCGCGCGAAAGTCTTGCTCATCTTTAGGGCGTCGCTTTCGCGCTTTATAAAACAATTGGACTTCTACGCGAATACAGGGGATACCTCCATAGCGGGTGATTAATGCGTCACGCTTACCTCTGATAGTCGGATAGTGTCTATGAATCCAATCTGCACCGTCAACATCAGTTAATAACAATTGCAGTTGCCATGCGTCAGACGTTTGATGATGCAACCAAATGTCGTTGATACCTGATGGCAAATACTCTTTATCCTCCCATAGTCTGAGCGTCCCCGGTGGATCAGATGCGTAAATTGTCCAGTCTTTCAGCCATGCTTGTGCCGTCAATTGCTCATCACGGAAGACAAGCACATCCGTATCTTCGTGTGACCGATGGGATTCCCCCAGAAACAATTCGATTGCATATCCACCAGCGATAGCCCATTGGAAAGGCGCACCATCAAATAAATCGCAAACGTCCTGTACCGAAAGAGGTTGCCATTTTTCCTCGGGAATCATTGGGGACATCATGTTCTCCTATTAGATCAACTACAATCACTGCTTAGATTGTAGTCAGTTTTCTATTTTGTGTAATCGTCCAAGCTACACAATCTAATATTTAATCCGTTGAAGTGACGAGACGATAAAATTACGGCACTCCAACCAAAATGAGAATGGTCATCGATCAATTTGCATTTAAACTTGAGGCATTTCTTAATGCGCTATATTCGTTCAATTTTTATACAGGAGAAAACATAAATGATTACAGGTATTGACCACATCGTCATTGCTGTGAATGATCTTGATACAGGAATCAGCACCTATACAAACTTAGGTTTTACAGTTGTTGAAGGCGGGAAACATCCAACCGGATCATATAACGCTCTCGTTGCATTTGAAGACGGAACATATATTGAAATTCTGGCATTTTATGAAGAAAGCCCCGATCATCCATGGTGGGATTTGTTACATCAACGCGGTGGCGGACTGATTGATTTTTGTATGGTGACTGATGATATACGTGGCGACCACAAAAAATTCTATGACCTCGGTGTTGAAATGAGTGATATTGTCGACCTGAGTCGTAAACGCCCTGATGGCTATCTGCTCGAGTGGATCAATAACAAGACTTATGACGACTACCAAGGACTGATTCCATTTATCATTGAAGATAAAACTCCACGCGAAGAACGTGTACCAAAAGAAACCGATCACAGTAATGGTGTGACAGGTATTCATACAATGACATTCGCAACTGCGGAACTTGATATCCCACAAGACGTTATGGGCGGGATGCTCGGTGAACCGGAGTCCGTCAGCTATGATGATCTGAAAGCATCGGGATTACGCTTTACAGTTGGTGGACACATACTTGAATACCTCGCACCAAATGATGAATCGAGCCCACTCCATGCCCATATCGAGCAGCATAAACCCGTACCATATCGTGTCAGTTTCACGACCAACGGTGATAAATCCACGTTATCGCCAGATGACACAGAGGGAGTTCGGATCACACTGGTTTAGACAAATTAACTCTGGATCTGACTAAGCCTATTCAATATGCGAGGGATTGCATCAGCAGAAGTTAACGGAATGTAAACATCAACATTTGGAGTAATTCGACTAATTTGTGGATTGATTTCAATTAACTTTGCCTGATTATCTTGCGCTCTCAATGGTATTTTTGACGCCGGAGCAACAAGACCTGATGCACCAATTATTACCATTAAATCTGTTTGCTGGATAATGGAATTTGCTGCATCCATAGGATACGCATGTAAGTATTCACCGAACAAAATCACATCAGGTCTTACAAATTCTCCACAGTGTGGGCATCTTGGCACGAGTCCATCTGTATCACGTATTAGTTTGTCATTGTGAATAAGCGAAGGCATACCCTGACAATACTTCGAACAGCGATTTCTCATAACCTCGCCATGAAGGTGAATAACATGGCGACTACCTGCTCGTTCATGCAAGTCATCTACATTTTGTGTAATGACAGGTAAGCCCGATACGTATCGTTCCTCAATTTCAGCCAAAGCATTATGTCCCGCATTAGGGTGAGCTATTTGTACTTGTTGTCTCTGTAACTCGGTAAAATCCCAAACTTTCTGTGGATTAATATGTAAAGCAAAGGCAGTTGCAACCTCATCAATATCATATATATCCCATATACTATCCGATCCTTGACGATATGTTGGAATGTCACTTTCCTGACTCATTCCAGCACCAGTAAAGGCAGATGGGCGACTACTTTGCATAATCATATCCGCAGCTTCATGTATTAACTCAGTGATAATTTCTTCATCATACATTTTGTTCAACTTTCTTACTTTACCCAACTAGTATCGTATTGATTGAAAGAAGTTGTGTCAAAGTCATCATACATTGAAAAATGTTTTTGAAGCGCATATGATGGTGGGCGTGTTGTCCAAATATCACACCCGAAAGTCATCTTAATGGAATTGGTTCTCTCTTTATTGCTCATCTTCTTCTTCGCCACGTTTACACAAGCCGTATCGGGGTTTGGAGGAGCATTAGTTGCCATGCCATTATTGACTGCGGGTGTGTTACCCGTTGAAGTTGCCGCCCCTTTATTTGCAATTGTTGCCACCGCGAGTCGCCCGTTTATGGTGCTACGTTATCGTAGTGCCTTTTCATTTAGTCATATCTGGCGATTGTTGCTAGCCGCGATTATTGCGATTCCGATTGGCGTTGAACTACTGCGGGTAGTTGATGAGCAACTGATACGCACAGTCCTTGCATTTGTCGTCATCGGCTATGTGTTGATGAATGTGCTCCTTGATCATCTACCTAAATTAGAGCACCCATTATGGGGCTATGCGTTAGGATTCATCGGTGGTTTATTGGCAGGTGCATACAATATTGGTGGCCCGCCAGCGGTGATCTATGCAACTGGACGACAATGGCTCGCCGATGAATTTCGTGCCAACCTTCAAACATATTCACTGATCAATAATATTGTGGTCGTTTTGGCACATGCACGAAATGGTAATTTAACACCGGATGTCTTACAATTGTTTGTGTTCGTACTCCCAATCGTCGCTATCGGGATGTTGGTTGGATTCTCGTTGAATAATCGCATCAACCAGAGCATCTTCCGTAAAATTGTATTGGCGCTCCTTCTTATTTCAGGAATACGCCTACTGCTCTAATTGTACCGCTCCGACAAAAGACATGATACAATCGCTCCCGCTAGATAATGACATAACATTTGGAGTTCCTGTGAATCGACTCAAACGCTTGACGCGTCGTGAATATTGGTATGATAAATTGATGAAGCGTCATTTGACCCCAACATCACATACAATCGAAAAACTAGGCGTTGGTTATGGTGGGTGGCATGTCCCGACCGATATGATCACACCAGACTGGGTCATTTACAGCTTTGGCATCGGCGAGGATATTACATTCGATGTTGATTTAATCAATCGGTTTGGTTGCACAGTACATGGTTTCGACCCAACCCCACGCGCCATCGACTATGTTGAAGCACAAAGAGATACCTATCCAAATTTCAAATTTCATCCATTAGGTGTCTGGTCAGAAGATACGACAATTCGCTTTTATAATCCGCGCAAAGAACACTTCGCATCGTATTCTATTTTGAATTTACGCCACCAAGAGGATTATATCGAAGCTGAAGTCAAGACTGTCCGCAGTCTGATGTCTCACCTCGGGCATGACCATGTGGACTTGATTAAGATGGACATCGAAGGTGCAGAACAAGCTGTTTTACCAAATCTCATCGCAGATACCATTCGCCCCAAAGTTTTGTGTGTTGAATATGACCAACCTGTTGAGACATTCTCGAAGTTAGCATGGCAGTGTTTTACGCGTGCCCTCAGCTTGACACAAGCATTACGCGATATCGGCTATCATCTGGTTGTGGTTGATGGCTGGACAACGACATATATTCATGAGTCCTCTAATTCATAGTCTGCTACCCATTTCCCCATAAATGCGTTAAGCTTTTAGAGATTAATAGTTAGAGCGAATATATAATGGCAATCGAAAAATCACGATCCTCGCGGCGCAACCCTTTGGAAAATATTAAGTCGATGTGGGAATATTACAGCCAATCGAGCTTATTTACTGCCACTTTGATGATAACAGTCTTATTGGGTGTCGGCACGCTCGGCTATATTGTGATTGAAGGATGGTCATTTTTAGAGGCACTCTATGCCACTGTCATTACCATCACAACCGTCGGCTATGGTGACTATTCTCCGCGCACATTAACAGGGCAAATTTTTGCAATTGTCTTTACCTTAGTAGCAATTGGTGGAGCTGGTTACGCTATTTCGACAGTAGCAGCAGTGGTGTTCGAAAGTGAGCAGAACCGCAGACGGCGGATGATGAGGAGACGACGCATGGCAGGCATTCAAGACCTTAAAGACCACATCATTGTATGTGGGGCAAATGTAGCAGCTCATCGTGCTACTAACGATTTCATGAAACGTGGGGTTCCATTTGTCATGATTGAATCTGATGAAGAAAAGCTCAAATGGGCAATGTTATGGATGCATGAAAGTTATGTCGAAAAACGCTTTCGGAATTGGCGCACACATGATGTCGTTGATTTTTCTGCTGAGGAAGATAAATCGTTAGCTGAACTTGCGGATGAATTAGGCATCCTCTATATATTAGAAGACCCTAAAGAAGAAATTCACCTACGTATAGCTGGCATCGACAAAGCCATGGGTTTCATAGCTGCCCTCGATGATGACTTGGATAATATCGCCGTTATCCTGAGTGCAAAAGATATGGCAAACCGATTAGGTAATTCCAATTTGCGGATTGTGGCGCTGTTACATGACGAGTGGAATATGCGTCGGGTCTACTTAGCCGGAGCAAACCGTGTGGTTGCCCCTCAAGCAAATGCTGGCATGCATCTTTCGAATGATGTCCTATATCCAGTGATAGCCGAATTTTGGAATCATATGATGTACCATGACAATAATGTCAATCGGTTTGTAGCAACCGAAGTCCAAAAAGAATACCCGCAATGGAGTGGTCGCACCATCAGCGATATTATGCACAAAGAAGATCAACTCATCTTGGGGATTAAGCGCGACGATGGGTTTATCAGTGCCCCATCACCATCCGAAACATTACGCGACGATGATGTGCTTATTCTGATACGCTCTGAGAAGTAAGTTTTATACCCATTTGACTTGTCAATCATGACGTCAAATCACGATTAGCTTCAATCCAATTAACAGCGAAATCAACAACTGACCGTTGCTTAAAGAATCGAACATCCGCTGATGCAATCCGATTAATTTTGATATTATGATTTTCATCAAATGCTTCGCCAATGGCGCCGAAATCATCACCATAGGTTTTGAAGGCTTCATACTCGACCCATTGCTGTTCACCATTAACCATCATCGAACTACCAACTGGATGCCAACTCTTGCCCGGGTATTCGGCGATTGCTTCAGCAAGATGTAATGATGTGTTATTCCAGTGATCAACGCCTAGCAACAAAACATAGCCGTCCAAATCATAGAGTTTACCGATAGGAGATTGCCTGCCAGTTTCGTCTTCTAATGGATGATTATCGATAAGTGTATGTGCACTTGCTCCAGTTGCTGCGAAAGATGTTGCAGGGTGTGCGCTACGAATCACATTGGGAAATGTACGAAACAACTCTGGCACTGTCCCCATGCCATATGTGGGAGACGTCGCTGGATCATAAGCAGGTGTATGATCTCTGATAAGTTGATGCTAATCCTTGGGAACAGGGGGATTCTGCCATTCTATTGGGTCGATATTATATAGCGTATGTGTTGGCATCATAATTGTTCCGGCTGCACCTACTGCATCCAGCAATCCGAGGGTTATAGCTTGTGCGCCACCAACGACCCAATTAAGTTTACTCATTGCCATGTGCACAATAGTTGTCTGTCCCTCGAGCAGTCCACAACGCCTTAGTTCATCTGTAAATGATTTGCGGGTTAACGGCGTATCTGTACGTTTAATCATATCGGCTTCTGACATTTCACTATTCCGACCCATTCCCAGTCGGTTCTAGCGACGTAAAATAATCGCGCACAACATCACGTAAGCCAAGTGGCACGTAGTCACTTTCTAAAGCACGGTTGGCCGCATCTTGATAATCGTTGAACACTGTATCATACGTCACGCGGGATTCACCGAGCGGGTTATCATCAAAATCGCCTTCGGATAGGGTTTCATCGCTGGCATCACTCTCCAGTTGAAGTTCGTTGTTACCGCCACCTTCAATCCCTGTTGGATTATAGATCGCTTCAAAGTTGCTTACACCATCCCCAGTGGTCTGATTATCAGTCTCGGCACCTTGGTCTTCGCCACCGCCACCTTCAAGGCTGGTATTGCTGGAGTCACCCTCGCCAGCGCCTGCACCAGAGGTTTGATCGTTCTCTCCGGTGGGGTCGGTTTCACTATCTCCCGGCATATTTTGGCTCGGTTGTTGATTACCTTGAGAATCACCCTGTTGCATAGTATCTGAGGATTCGTTACCTGGTTGCCCCTCGCTGTTATTCGGATTCTCCGAAGATTGTGCTTGTCCTTCTTGTGGTTGAGTCTGTTGCTCACTGGTTTGTTGTGTTTGCTGTTGTTGCTGAGCAATTTCATCGGCAGCCTGTTGCGCGGTATCACCTTGCTCAGACAAATTTTGCTGGGCATTCTGGTTTTGTTGTAATTCTTGTTGTTGTTGCTGGAGTTGATCTTGGGCGTTTTGCGCCTCTTGTTGAGCCGTTTCCGTATCGCCACCTTCCAGTACATCTGCCATATTTTGCAAGGCTTCTGATAAATCTGGATTACTTTGTGCTAGATCTTGTGCGGCTTGTTCAAGCGCATCAATCGCAGCTTGGGTTTCTTCCTCAGTAAGGTTTTCGGCATTTTGTGATAGTTCTTCTAAGGCCTGTGATAAGTCGTCACCGGGTTGTAACCCGTCTTGTGGCTCACCTTCACCCGTGGCTTCCTCACCACCGCCCTCGGATTCATCTGGTGGCGTAAACTCGCTTAATGCCTCAGATGCTGATTCTAAGCTGGATTGATCGAGATCAATGTCGCCTTGTATTTGGTTTTCCATCTCTTCTATTTGCGATTCCAATTGGCTCATCGCTGCGAATGCTTCTTCGTCGCTAATATCCTCTTCTTCGAGGCGTTCCAACGCAATTTCTAGAGCATTCAGCAATTCTTCACGATCGACATCGCTCAGGTCAGTATCAGTAGCAATCGCTTCGGTAATATCTCGTACATCATCTTGTGCTTCTTGCACAGCGACGGACGGCGTTTCTACGGGTAACTCTTGCCCAACAATCAACGGGACAATGATCATGGCTAGCAAACCAATCAGCAAGACCACCAGCGCAATCCACTCCGTTGGGCGAAAGTCCATCGTAATCTGTTCGTTCGCATCTACTTCACTAGCACGCGACAGTGCATCGCTGATTTGTATCGATTCAATTTCAGGATGTGTTTGAATACGTCCATCGAGTAATTCGAATGCAGTTGATACACGTTCTTTTAATCCGAATTCAACATCAAAATACCGAGCGGCTAGATCACGGGAACGCGGAAACAATTGTACATAAAGCACACTGAGCAATCCCGCTATACCTGTCACTGCAAGTGCAATCAACGCTAAGTTCTGCGCAAGAATCAGGCGTTGACTGTATCCAATGACACCAATCACGATGCTAATCACTAACCCAATCATCAACGCACGTGGAAGTTGTTTGGATAACACCCGTAACTTATAACGACTCTCCCATGCTGTTAACAGGGTATAAAGCTCGGTGCGTTTAGATTTAGATGTAAGCGATTGGGTTGCCATAGACTGACCTATTTCTGACGGTATACAACACGATTATAGTGTAACAGGGAGGACTATAGAATCCTATTGCCATCCCATAGACCAATTCATTTATAGAACGATAATCAAGCAACTGACTAAAGTTAGGGTTTTTATGCCGTCGTATCTAATTAATGCCCCAGCATTACAATCTATGATATGCTAATGACGTACTTTAAACAGGTGTCTCGGGGTCATCAGTGAATACAACACAACGCAACAGTCTAGTCGTATCTGCATTTATCGTCTTAGTTCCCATCTTGCTTGTTGCTGGTGCATCAGGGATTTCGGTCTTTGGCTTGCTTATTTCGGTCTTTTTCATGTCATTATTTTTGCCATTACCCCTATCGGACACAGGTACAGTTCGCTATGGCACTGTCCCGTGGATGACACTCACTATCATCTTTATCAACACAGTTTTGTTGTTTTGGTGGCAAGGGTTCCTTGAGCTCGTATCTTATGGACCAGAATTTGTAGGGGCAGGCTATGAAAACGCATTTGCCCATTTTCAAAGTCATATTTGGACATATGGTATTCGTAGTCTGTACCTCACCGAAGGCTACAGTGTCGGTGCATTTACATCAATCACCAGTGTATTTATGCACGGTGATCACGAACATCTCATCGGGAATATGGTGTTTTTGTGGGCATTTGGACGACGTTTAGAAGATGCCTGCGGACATTGGCGTTTCCTCGCTTATTATCTGATTGCAGGGATCATTGCTGGAATCGGCGCAATTTATCTATCGCCACCACACCCATCAGGCTTTGACGTGCCAGCAGTCGGCGCGAGTGGCGCGGTATTTGGTGTTATGGGTGCATATCTTATCTTATTCCCAACATCGCAAATTCAATGTCTATGGTTACCTGGTATTTTCCCTCTGCGCCCCATCATCATGTTCTTGGGTAACATCGTCGGCGGATTCGAACGTAGTTTCCGGTGGCTCATTTCACTGCCCTCAATCGTTGTGATTGGGTTATATGCGGGCTTTAACTTGTTGGATGCGCGCGAGATTTTGAGCGGTACATACCTCCCCAATGCAGGCGGGACACTCGCGCATGCAGCAGGCTTTCTCGGATCGATCTTCATTTTCTTATTCGTCCGTAAAGATTTGCTCCGCCGCTACATCAAAGGACGGAATCTGTAGACATAAACAAAAATTCTGTAGGGACGAACCCATGTGTTCGTCCGCAGTGGTAGAGAAAAGGCAGGCCTCTTCACTACTGCACCTACTGCAACACCAGATATTTACATAAAGACAACAAGGAACACCATGCAAAACATCAAAATCCCAACTGTCATGACCCCATCGAATCCGATTGTAAATGCAGAATTTCATCATCAACGGTTTGTGATCCAACGCGGGCGGGTCGGTGGCATTTGGATTGCTTTAGCCGGCGTGATGGTCGTACCCGCGCTTTTGATTTCGTTAGCATATACAATTGCTGCCCTCGTTCATCCAGTTATGCCTGATGCAGTCAATATTTTGAATCTCGCACTCGGCGCGATGACCTCATGGCTATGGCTTGGGATTATGCTTGTTGCTATGTATCCGGTTGTCACATTGATTACATTTGCACTCGCAGCCAATAGTATCCGGCGCGAAAAAACCAATAACACATGGGATAATCTACGCCTGACCGGACTCACGCCGCGTCAAATCATCGTTGGTAAATGGTGGGCATCGTTACGCGCACTCAATGGGGATCATGGTATGTTGATCGTGATGCGCTTTGGTGTCGCCAGTGCATTTATCATGCTTTATAGTGACATGACGCTAACACCCTTTGGCATTCCATCAGCATGGACAATTTTGCCGATTCTACTGTTACTAACCGTGTTATACGGATTACTCGATGCTGGACTAACAGCGGCACTCGGCATCACAGGCGCGACTGTCGATATTGGTGGTCCGATTGTGCCATTTATCTTATTTTCGATTCGCGTTGTTACAGCAGTGGGTGCGCTCGCTTTTTGGATTTTCACGCTATTTGTCATCCCAGCCGGATTAATCATCATCTTTTTACTGACCGCTATTGGATTTATCGGTTATGCGCTGATAACATGGTTGGTGTTGGTCGTCGCACAACATCTTGTGGAGTAGATATTATGCAAAATATAACACCTAAAGTCACACATAAAACAGTTGTATTTACCAAACATGCACGTGAAAGAATGAATCTACGTAACATTGGCGAAGATATGATTATTCAAATTATGCGTAATCCAAGTCAAACATTCGACGCCGATGATGGGAAAATTAAATTCATTGGCAAAGCAATGGGGGCAAAGATTCACGCAATATGTAAACCTCTCCCGGATGAAAATAAATGGATTGTCATTACATTATGGGTAAGAGGTGAGAACGATGATGGAACTTTCACAAAAGATGTAGCACAAATTAACTCAAATAATCTGGCTGTTATATATATAGCAATAGTTTTAGCTATTGTTATTTTCGTTGCCATTGGATTTTATTTTATTCAACTGAATTAATCACCAACTTGACTATGATTTATAAGTAATCTTTGTTTCTTATTGGCTTGATATTCTATTCCCAAACACTCCATTCACAACACCTCCATTGTAATTCCAACAGTTTGCCACTATAGTGAACATGTATTGAACGCCCTACCAATCCGGTGGGGTTTTATTTTGGAGTAATAATGACACAAACCTTCCAAGAATTGGGGCTTGCTCCAGTTCTCCTAGAAACACTGGAACATATTGGATATAGCGAACCTACGCCAATCCAACGGGAAGCGATTCCGCATTTGCTTGCGGGTCGTGATGTGCTGGGTCAAGCACAGACAGGTACGGGTAAAACTGCTGCCTTCACACTGCCGACCTTACAGCAACTGCATAACGAAAGTTTGCAGGTTCTTATCCTTGCTCCCACACGCGAACTGGCGATTCAAAATGCCGAAGCCGTGTATCGTTATGGGCATAAAATCGGACTTCGCGTTCTGCCAATTTATGGCGGACAATCATACGATCGCCAAATCCGCCGTTTAAACAAAGGCGTGCATGTGGTCGTCGGGACACCGGGGCGTACCCTCGACTTAATTCGTCAGGGTCACTTGAATTTAGATGATGTTAAATATTTGATCTTGGATGAAGCCGACGAAATGCTCAAGATGGGCTTTATCGAAGACATCGAGCAAATTATCGACGCAACTGACGAAGAAAACCGTCAGACCATTCTCTTTTCTGCGACGTTCTCCAAAGAGATTAAACGTATCGCTGAACAATATATGCGGGATGCGGTTCACATCAAAATTGAATCCGAGCAAATGACAGGTGATAATATTGAGCAAGTGCATTATCTCGTCAAACAACGCGATAAAATTAACGCGCTCAGCCGTATCTTAGAAGTTGAACAACCGCTCAGCACCCTGATTTTTGCGAAGACCAAAGTCGGGTCAGCAGAATTAGCGGAACAACTCATCGCACAAAATTATCCAGCTGTGGCGATTCATGGTGATTTATCCCAGCAAGAGCGCGAACGCATCCTCGGACGCTTCCGCAAAGGCGAATCACAGATTCTAGTTGCGACCGATGTGATGGCTCGCGGAGTCGATATTCCGGCTGTATCACATGTTATCAACTACGATTTACCACAACTCGCGATTGAATACGTTCATCGGATTGGACGTACAGGTCGGGCTGGACGTACAGGTAAAGCAATTACCCTGCTAACACCGAACCAACGTCGCGCCCTAAAGGTGATCGAAGGATACGTAAGCAATCAAATTCCACGGGCGCAATTGCCAACCCGTGAGCAAGTCCTTGCCATTCGTGAACAACAATTCATGAATAACTTGATCGATCAGATTCAAAAGGTCGAATCATCAGATGCAAATCTGCAAACCCTCGTCGATATGGGTTATGAGATGGATCATATCGCAACCGCACTGATTAGAATGTTGCGCTCACAAGAAGCTGATGAGTCCCTCGCAACCATTAGCGATGTCAACTCACGTGATAAATCACGCAATGATCGTCGAGATCGTGGGCGTGATCGTGGTGACCGTAACGGTAAAGGTCGCGGACGTGGACGCGGTGGTAAACGCAATCGCGGTCGCCGTGAAGAAGGCATGGTACGCCTGATTATGGCAGTCGGCAGATCGAACGGGGTAAAGCCCGGGGATGTCGTCTATAAAATTGCCAGCCAATCCGAAATTCCGGGGAGTGTACTGGGTCAAATCGACATTCAGAACAACAAAACATTTGTCGATGTGCCCGAAGAACATGTCCAAAAAGTCCTCACCAATGGCAAAAATCTCACCATTAAAGGTCAACCCGCTAAGCTGAAACTAGCTTAGACATCAGACGAAACACCAAAGGGTAGGACACAGTTCTGCCCTTATTTATTTCCCCGATTGATATGACCTAAAATCGCATCAGCCCGTGCCGACCATGTATAATGCGCCATGACCGTTTGATAGGCATTCGTGGTGAGTTGATGGCGTAGTTGTGGATCATCTTTTAACCGCTGAATAGCGTCGGTTAGTGCTTCCACATCAGATGGCGGGATCAATAATGCTGTTTGTTCGTGCTCGACCACATCCGACCATGCTGGTAAATCCGAGGCGACAATCGCACTATGAGATGCCATATATTCGAACAATTTCAGCGGAGATGTGTAATATGCAAATTGTGTTGTGTGCGGATGAGGCATCGCACATACATCAAACGCACTGAGATACAGAGGCACCTTATGCGGTGGCACATGCCCAACATACAAAAATTCCGCGTCAGACTTGCCCTGTTCAATCCACATCTGGCGTAGTTTTTCTGCCATATCATCAGGACCACCAACGAGAGCAAAATGTGCCCCATCGATATATGCCAACGCTTCAACCAGTGTGCCTACACCTTTATCCATCCCGATCATTTGCAAGCGTCCCACAAACCCGACAATGAATGCCGATTCATCCCATCCGATTCGTTCGCGTGCCATTTTGTTATCAGGTGCATCGGCAAACCGTGATTGACTAATGCCATCGTGTGCCACAATAATTTGTTGCGAATCTGCACCCCGTTGTTGAATTAGATCTTCACGTAATTTTGAGGTAATCGCAATCACACTACCAACGTTAGAAATCACGCGTTTTTGTAAATTTGCCCCACGTTGTGTTGGTGAAAATAGATGCGCTTCGTAAGCTAATTTAGCGTTGGCTTTGAGCCGAGCTAACACAGCAAGCAAAATCTCATCACGTGAATAATAGATCTCAGCTGATGTGAACAATATAGCAACACTCATCGAAATGATATACGTCACCATCTGGATATAAAACGCAAGTCGTGCCCCCTTGCTATCCGATGCAAATAATGGGAACACATCAAGGCATGGTATTTTACGAATCGTAAAATTTGGCTTCACACCATAATATGCATAGGGATCATCTATAGCACGCATCTTGGGGGTATTAAATCGCCATGCCACCCATAATGTCACCTCATACCCTGCATCGGCAAACGCTTCGCAGTTCTGCATAATTTGTAAGCCATGGGCTTTTTCGGTTGGCAAACGCATCATCGAGATATAGAGGAGTTTAGACATAGGTCAGGTCACAAATTTTGATATTTTGGGAAAACATAAGGACAAGGCATGCCTTGTCCCTACAGAATTTTATATCACAAATTTAGAAGCGAGTGAATCGCTTCATCCAAGCCGAATTACATGCTGAGTGCGTCGTAACCAGGGCCATTGGTGAAGAAGTCGTAGTTTGGTTGGATGTCTGGGGTAAGATCGATGACATCGCCTTCTGCGTGTTCAATAATAACTTTTGTATCAAATGGTAGGCGTTCTTGACCTTCCATCATCTCATAATCTGCTGGTACTTCTTCTTCAATGAAGATTGCTTCGAATGGGCATTCTGGGATGCAAGCACCACAGTCAATGCAGGTGTCTGGATCAATAAAGTACCATGGCCATTCATTTTCTGGCTTACCAGCAACAATACATTCCACTGGGCAAACTTCTACACACGCACCATCGCGCAAACAAAGGCTTGTAATAATATGAGTCATGAGTGTTTCTCCTCGTCAACTAATGAATTCAGCATCGACAATTAGTATTCAGATTGCTTATGTTGTGCATCTTACCGCACTTTAACCACACGTTCTACTACTTTTGTTGGATTTTAAACTAAAATTTACTTTTTGTGTTGACAATGTTTTGTTTCAAGTCATTTTATTTTCATCATGGTTAAAATTTAATTTCCCATTAAGTAAAAATGCCATGGTTAAACGTTTTTACACGTTTTTTTACAATCGTTGTCTTTTTAATCCCCTCATATTATCTCATTATTCGCTCATAGGAATTCAAGCAGATGCTTAGGCGAAAGCATATAATTTATATTAAATTCAAAACGTTCAAAATATTATGAACGTAATAAATCATAAATCTATCAGAAAGGTTTAGGCATATGCCTGGCGTCCCAGAGTTAACTTTGTTCGAGTTTGATCTCGTATACAATTTCTTCTCATTCACATTTGCAAGCATGTTTGCTGCATTCATTTTCTTCGTCCTAAGCCGTCCACAAGTTGCACCACAATATCGTAGTGCATTGACAATGTCGGCATTAGTCGTTGCGGTAGCTGGTTATCATTACTTCCGTATTTTCGAAAGTTGGGGCGCATCATACGTCCTCAATGAAGCAGGTGACGCGTATATTTTCAGCGGTGCACTGTTCAATGATGCGTATCGTTATATCGACTGGTTACTAACTGTCCCATTGTTAGTGGCAGAATTAATCTATGTCATCAATCCGAAAAACAAAGGTCGTTTGACTTTCTCATTGGCGACTGCGGCAGCACTCATGGTTATCCTAGGTTATCCTGGTGAAATATCAGCAGATATGGGTACACGCGCAGTATGGGGCTTCCTAAGTACGATTCCATTCATATACATCGTATGGCAATTGTTCACTGGTCTTGGTGACGCAATGCAGGAACAAGGTGAAGAAGTATCTGTCTTGATTCGTAACACACGTTTACTACTCTTCGCAACATGGGGTTTCTACCCAATCGTCTACATGCTCCCATTCTTGGGCGGTATGACAGCTGGAGCATTGGTTGCAGTACAAGTTGGTTATTGTATCGCAGACGTTGCTGCAAAAGCGGGTTATGGTGTCATGATCTATGCGATCGCTGCTAAGAAATCCGAAGCAGCTGGCTACGACATCGCTACAATGAGTCAACCACAAAGTGTAGCAGCACCAGCAGGCGACTAATCACGAACAAATTAGTAGGGAGTTCAGGGATTCAATCGAGTTCCTGAGTTCCTTATTAAATTCACAGCTAACATTGGAGTAGAAATGACCCAACCAATAGAAATTGGCACTTCATGGCAAATAAAACCATACAGCGTTGCTACAAAAATTATTGTGCCACAATGGGCCATCATCACGGTATTCATCGTGATTTTTCTGTTACCTATAGAAATTCCTTTATGGATACAGATGATCCCACTCGTCCTCAGCACGGTGTTTTTGGGTTTACCACATGGCGCAGTGGATCACCTCATCCCAGGTTGGGTGAAAGGTAAACCACTTCCAATTAAACAGATGACCGTGTTATTGATTGGTTACTTGGGATTAGTGGCAGCAGTGATTGCCCTGTGGATTATTTCGCCAGCATTGACATTTGTTGGATTTATTCTGATGACATGGTGGCATTGGGGCACAGGTGATTTAGAAGCTGTTCTTTCACACATTGGTGGTGATTTCCTTATAACAAAAGAATCACGTTTTATGACAGCCATTATACGCGGTGGCTTACCCATGTTGTTGCCTCTAATTTTCTTCCCAATGGATTATCAGCTCGCTGCCGATGGTATCATTAGTATTTTTGGCTTATATTCTGGCATGTTAACGACATTCTTTGCTGTCGAAACACGCTTAATCCTTGGCTTCCTCTTTGTTGTCTTGATTGCTGTCACCTTCATACGCACATGGCGGTTTGCATCACAACTGAATTTGACAGGTCAATGGTACGCTTACGTATTTGAAACAACTTTGCTCATTTTATTCTTCTCGCTTGTCCCACCCTTCCTCGCAGTTGGTATTTATTTTTGTATCTGGCATTCGTTCCGCCATATTCTCCGAATGATACAAGTACGTCAAGAAGATGAACCCGTTCATTTAAAAAATGGTCTCATACAGTTTATGATGTCCGCTTTGGCAACCACATTGATCGCACTATCATTTTTAGGTGGGTTGTATCTTGTATTCGGTAACGCAGGATGGGACTTACTCTCGTTAATCAGTATCTATTTGGCATTAATTGCTGCCCTAACACTGCCTCACACGGTAATTGTGTCATGGTTGGATTATTTACAGGGCATCTGGAAAACATACTAAAGACCGTGTAATCTGAACAAAACCAGTTACCCGAAAGCAATCACATGTCAAAACGTATCGGCGCATTAACCATTAGCCAGAGTCCGCGTCACGATTTACTCAAACCGCTACATCGAGCTTTTCCAGATTTCGAAATTATTGAAGCAGGTGCGCTCGATTTTACAGATACATCCAATCTACCAGATGGATATGATGCATACTATCCGTTGACAACCACACTAATAAATGGAGATGTAGTCACATTAGATCGTGATTTCCTCACGCCACTTGTCCAGACCGCATTAGTTGAACTAGAACGCCAAGTAACAGATGCCAATATTCTGTTATGCGCGGGCGATTTTCCTGATGTCACAGGGCACAATCTGGTCAATCCAACCCAGACAGCACATAATATTTTGCAAGCGATGAATATGCAAAATATCTTGGTCATCAGCCCAATTGAATTACAGAACAAACCGATAACAGATAAGTGGGTCAACGCCGACTTCAATCCAACAGTTGTAACAATGCCGACCAATTCGGACTCAAACATACGCATCGAATGGATCAATGAACAGCTAAATGATAAGTTTAATGGTGTCATCCTAGATTATGTTGGGTACCCAATCGAAGAGATTCATAAATTACAAAAAGCTATCAATAAACCACTCTTCGAATTAGGACAGTTAGCAATTGCAGCTTTGCAGTCAGTTATGGGCTCAAGCAAGTAGATTTTAGAGGCAAATATTGTATTAAGGCATTGCAAGGGCGAGATATACCCGCCCAACTTTGTTTTAGATCGTTTAGCGATTCACAAAGCGATAGCCAACACCGCGCGAGGTAAGGATGTATTCGGGTTGTTGTGCATTTAATTCTAGCTTTTGGCGTAGATAGTGAATATAAAGCTTGAGGCTATCAATCGCGTCACCATATTCTTCACCCCATGCTTGGGTGACCAATTCAGTACGAGTCACAACGCGTCCGGCGTTGCGTACCAGAACTGCTAGCAGGTTAAATTCTTTTGGTGTCAGGTGTTTGAGTTCGTTATCAACCCAGACTTCACGATTCATGAAGTTGATGCGGAAATCACCATTATTAAACATCAATTCTTCGCTCATATTCGGGCGTGGTGATCGACGTAAATGAGCACGAACACGGGCCACAAGTTCATCATTATCATATGGTTTGACGACATAATCGTCAGCACCCATTTCAAGGCCTTTGACAACATCTTTTACATCACTACGCGCTGTCAAGAAGATGATAGGGACATCGGACATTTCGCGTAGACGTTTACATACATCCCAACCATCCATATCCGGCATCATAATGTCTAATAGAACCAAATCCGGCTGATGACGATACGCCTTTCGTAAACCTTCCTCAGCACGATACGCCTTGATGACTTCAAAGCCACGACGCTCTAATAACATCGCAATGAGTTGAACGGTAGGTTCCTCATCGTCAATGACCAGTATTTTTTCAGCCATTTGGTTGCTCCTCATCCGGTTGCATACAAACCAATATAACGAATATCTAACGTCACTGTATCACAAACTTAATATACAATACAAGGAAAACCTGTAAAAAGTTTGTTTAAAATTATATCTCAGTTTGCATTCAAACCCAAATTTAACGTTAAGACAATTTTTTATATACTTTTTACATCAAAATATACGGATTAATGTAACAGTTATCAAATATAAACAAACATTATGATAGTAAGGATATAGAGCGTTAATCGGTCGGTCTTATAGCGTCGTGATATGCTACTCAATAATGCCTAATTCACGGGCACGGGCTACGGCATGCGTGCGATTTTTGACTGTGAGTTTTTCATAGATATGGCGTGCATGTGTCTTGACTGTTCCAACGGATACATACAATTCTTCAGCAATTTGTCGATTCGACTTACCTGCAGCAAGCTCGCGTAAAACATCAAGTTCTCGGTCGGTCAAGGATTCGATAAGTGGCTGACTATTCGAGCCAGACTGTTGTGTCGGAATCATTGTAAGAATATCTTGTGCGTGGTGGATGAGTGCCGTTGGTAAGTCATCACGGGCGACAATTAGAACAAGTAAATCCCGTATAGCATCCCCTTCGTTAATATATAACCGCTTAAATTGGGTACCAGCGTTCAATGATGTAATCAGATACTCAACCGCTAAGCCACGCTCACCAAATGTCTGTACCAGCATGGCTTGTAGTAAAGACGCTTCCACTTTTAATGCATGTCGTCCGAATTGATCAGCGAGCTCCATCATAGGCTGGAGAATAAACTGGACTTGTTGCAGTGTCTGCGATTTGTTGTCTTTGAGCCACCACCGAACAAGCGTTAAATACGAATACTCTGTGAAATCATTAATCGCCGGATTTTCAATGTCCAACGGCACATGATTCGCCCATGCTTCCACAGCAGTAAATCGACCTTGCAATAAATCCAAACGCGCTTGATGCGCACTCATATATATTTTGAAAACCGGTTCGCTGATGACTTTGCCAACGTCGCGCGCTTGTTGCATCGCTGAACGTGATTTATCCGGTCGACCTTGTGCCTGATACACATATGCCAACTGTAAGTGTCCATGCATGACCTCTTTAGCGATGTCATGTTTATCCCAACCGATAAACGCCTGCTTAACAGATTGTTCAGCGCGATCAAGCTCGTTCCATTCGTACAATATAGACCCCATACCGAGGTGCAACAAGCCCATCATCCGGCGCGAAAATTTGCTAGAGCGATACCGTTCAAGCACAGTCTCATATACTTGATATGCTTGTTGTAAATCACCACGCATCATGTGAATATTGGCGATTGCATTAATAGTGACCCGTAAATGTACGATGTCATGTTTGTTACCAAAGTGTCGATCTATCTCATGAAATACGTCGAGAGCCGCATCTAGTTGATTATTAGACCGATAAGCAAAACCAAGATTACTAAGTGCAAAACTATAGAGAAAATCATTATCATAATCGAGGGTTTCGAGAGCCCGTTTGCCATGCGCAATCGCGGCTTTTGGATCATTTTGCCAGAGCATCACATAACCCTGCAAAATCGAGGCTTCTGTACTCAAGTCATTCGATAGAACACTATCTTTGACATCTGCGAGATAATCGACAAGCTCGTTCATGCGTGCGCTGGACAACATAAACCATGCTTGTGCAACGGCTAAGTCAGCATGTTGTTTGACTATATCTTGCGGGAGCTGATGTACTAGATTCCCCATTGTGAACCACTCTCCCGTTTTCAGCAACGTGACGCGATATGCCGATAACAACTCCGCCGCACGATCAAACGCGTCAATCTCCAACAGATGTTGTATCGCCAACAACGTATCGCCCTGTTGATGATAATACTCACTGGCGCGACGATGCAGATCGTGTATAACCGTTTGTCCATAACGTATTTCAAGCTGATGACGTAATAATCCAGCGAATAGATGATGATAGCGATAGGTCTGACGGCGGCTATCCATCGGCACAAGGAACAAATTTGCCGAATCAATCCGCTTTAACATCATATGACTATCGGTGCGATCGGTCATATAATCACCAATCGGCGCAGAAAATTGCTCCAAGACCGATGTTTTTAGTAGAAAATCTTGTAAATCAGGATCAAGCCCCTGTAACACCTCGCTGATGAGATAATCCATGATATAGCGATTATCGCCCTGCAAATTACTGAGCGCAGTTGAAACATCATCACGACCGACCAATGACAATCCAGCTAACTGCAATCCGGCAATCCAACCTTCGGTGCGGTCGTTGAGTTGTTGAATCGTCTGGCTATCGAGTGTCAGCCCCATCGTATTACTGAGAAATGCTTTGATTTCTTCCGGTGTAAAACGCAATTGATCGGCACGGATTTCGGTAATCAAGCTTCCTGCGCGTAACTTCGCTAATGGGATGTCGGGGTCTTCGCGCGTGATCATCACCAGCTTCAAACCTGCGGGTTGATGCTCTAGCAAAAAGCGAACCCCATCATCGATATAATCGCTATCCAAACTGTGATAATCATCAAGCACCAGAATGAGATGAGCCGACATCTCGGTGAAGGCGTTAATCACTTCGGTAAAGACATCCGATGCCGATGGGAGCATCTGCCCACGAAACAGATCATCAATCCCTATGCCAAAATCAGGATGATCTTGTCGAATCCCCGCCAATAGATGCATCATAAATCGTGCTGGGTCACTATCGGAGCTATCCAACTGATACCAGACGAGAGACGCATCCAGACCCTCTAACCAGTCACGTACTGCCGTGGTTTTACCAAACCCCGCCGGAGCAGACACCAATGTTAAATTTCGCATCTGCTGTTTTGTGAGGTGTTCCACGAGGCGTGGGCGTTTGATATAATCGGCACGTAAGGGTGGTGGATAGAGTTTGGTTGTCAGAATCGAAAGGGTCATCAGTTAGCTTAGTATAATTAGATACGATGCTCCCATTATAACACGCTGATACCGTTATAATGTCCGACCAAAGCGAGTATAATACAGGATGACATATGCATAGATTCATAGTGACAGTGCCATGCAACCAACAACCACAAACTTTGAGTACGACATCTTCATCAGTTATGCACGGGCTGATGGATTGCCTATCGCGCAAAAATAGAAAACGATTTACGTGTAAGGGGATTACGCGCCTTCCTCGACCAGCATCAGATTGATCGGGGTGAAGCATGGTGGACACGCATCGCCGACAGCATTAAAAATGCTAAGGTGTTCGTCTTTCTAATTACCGAAGCCAGCGTGACATCCGATATCTGTGACCGTGAATGGCAGACCGCATCAGACATCCCGCGTCCCATTTTGCCGATCAAAATTAGGGATGCGAATCATCATGTGATTGCCGATGCTGATATTCCCCACCACATCAGTCAGATTAATTATGTGAATGCCACCGACAATTGGGAACAGACATTAGATGACATCGCCTTCCATGTCGACCGTTACAGCTATCTGTATGAACTATCCGACGACCTCGCACAATTGGTATCAGAAAATACAGCGTGACGTTTCATCGAGATTGTGTCGGCAGAAAACCGCGACGCTAAGAAACAACTCAAACGGCGAGTACGGGCACGCACCTTACGCCAAGATACCGCTGATGATCAAGAATTCAGCAACATCAATGAGGCGTGGGAACACTACAACGGGCAACTATTGCTCCTCGGTGAGCCGGGGGCGGGCAAAACGACCACACTACTCTATCACGCCCAGACCTTGATCGAGAATTACCTCAAGAACATCAACCAGCCCTTGCCTGTGTTTGCGACGATTGCGTATTGGGATAGCTACGCTGAGATCCCGCTCCATGAATGGTTGCCGGAACACAACGACTTACCCGCCGATGTCGGTGACTTGATTCGCAATGGACGCGCCGTCTTGATTCTCGATGGATTGGACGAACTCGGAGATTCCAAGCCGATTAACCCTAAGAAACCGGAGGAAGGAACGTTCGACCCGCGCCAACGATTCATGGCACAAGTGCAAGGTGCAATCCGTGATGGCAATCAAGTCCTCATCACCTGTCGTGTTAAAGATTACAACAGCATCGGTGACAAGCTCGATATTCGAGGAGCAATTGAACTGCAACCGCTGACAGACGAACAAATTGAAACCTATCTCGGGGATGTGCCGACGGTACAAGCGGCAGTCATGAACGACCACGGCTTACTCGATATTTGTCGTTCACCCCTATTATTGAGTTTGATCGCATTTGGCTATCGTGATGCCACCGACGACTTGAAAGCCCTACCAAGTATGACCGAAGGCGACCTGCGCGATGCCATCTTTGGGCAATATATGCAAGCCAGTTACAACTTTGAAGCCAGTCGCCGTGAGTTAATCGGTGAGGAGATGCCCTTCACCTTAGAGCAAGTGCTCGATGTACTCGGTCACGCCGCCATGATTAATGTAGTGGGTGGGGAGCGTGATGATAATTCGCCTGATCCTGAATTTTTTTTAAGTTTCGGAAGTGAGATAATCGAGAATCGTTTAATCCACCATGACTTTACCCACAAACTGCTTGATCCGCAGATTGATACATTTTTAAACTTTATACCTCGGCTAAATGCGATTGAACGATTGCCAGATGGCGAATATCGTTTTTTACACTTGCTCATTCGCGATTATCTAGCCTATACCTATGCAATGAGCTGCATCAATCGTGATAAACATGATGAACGAGCAACCTTATTTACGTTCGACGACATGTCATTACAGATGTGGGCATTGACTCATCTTAAAGATGTACGTTATGTAGATTTTGCCATAAATAGAATAATAGATAAGGATGAACGCCGTGCCCACTATATCGTTTCTTTAGGTAAAATCGGTGATCCACAAGCAGTACCTTCGC
>DIYL01000038.1:209301-268241 GCA_002428985.1 Anaerolineales bacterium UBA6055
ATTGCAAAATGACTCGAATGCTATTATACGGTCTGGTTGTGCTAGAGCATTGGGTCAAATCGGTGATTCACAGGCAATATCTATATTAATTGACAGATTGCAAAACGACTCGCATTCCAGAGTTCGGATAGAATGTGCTAAGGCATTGGGACAAATCGGTGATGCACAAGCAGTCTCTGTATTGATTATAGCCCAAAAAGATACTGGAAGAGTAGTTGAAGATTCAGTTGCAGAGTCGGCTACCAAAGCCCTCGAAAAAATCGGCACAGCTGAAGCCCTTGAAGCGGTTGCAGAATGGCGCAAGCAGGAAAAAGAACGCAAAACACAACAAAAATCACAAAGCTCCTTTGAAGATGATAATTGGCGTAGTCGTCTTAAAAGACGTAATGTTTCGGACAAACCCATCCCCGGTTCGCGCGGTCGCACCCCTGTATCCAAGGATTTCTGGGACGACCTTGATGAGGACGATAAGGCGTAGAATCGGTGGTGGATGGGAAATGATGGACAGTCACTGAGCGCTAAAGCCACTCAGCTACTAAACCTTAAGCCCACTCAAGGGGCTGTTTGACAACTTATGAATCCATTAGCCTCTTTAGCAGGCTTCCAATGATAAATACCGACATGCTTCAGCTTTCGGCGTTACAATCTAGCATCAACCCTACAGCCCTTTGTCTAACTCGCTTCCCCGCACCACTTCCACTCGCCATCGTCTTGCACCACACGGTATGAAGTCAGCGGGAATTCGGTATCTTCACCACCATAATCAGCGACAATCGCACCGGAACAGGCCACCGTATCACTATCGCCATCACGTTCACAAGTAGCATCTTCGAGGGTTGCTTCAACCGTCGAGAATGATTGTACCTCACGTGTTAAGGTCGATTCCAACTCAGCACACAGGAGCGATGCTAAGGTGTCACGGTCGCCGTCTACTTTGGCCTGCATATACTGCACCACTATCTCGGTAGGGTCGGCAACTGTGCCCTCGGTCGCGCATCCGGCAACAGCAACCATCATGAGTAGAAATAACATATATCGCATTAGGCTTGCTCCTCAATGTCTATGCCGACCGCTTCACGAATTTCGTCTAACATCCGTAACGCCAGCAAATTCTGTAATGTCACACCAAAAAAGGCTTCGTCACCACTGCTTAATTTAAGATAGAAAAACCCACTGTGCGCTAAATGAACGCCATCTTCGTCGAGTCCATAATCCGGCATCCAACGGGTCGCCGCAAACAAATTAATCACCGGAATTTGATATTCATCGGCAATCGTAATCAGCTCGCGGTTGAAGTTCACAGACTGCCACCATAGCTCCACATCAGGGTCGGCACTAAATGTAAACACCACCGGAATAATTCCGCGCTCTAATGTCGCCTCGACAATCAAGCGCATCTGTTCACTATATTCAACTTCGGTCATACTGCGCACATCATTCGGGCCAAATTTAATAAATGCGACACTCGGCTGTTTGATGCGATATTCACAGTCTAATGGCGATTCATTCGGTTGGCACACCTCTTTATCCGCCCAGAATGGATCGAACACAACATAGGTACTCAGTCCGATGCGAGCAGCGACACTAGGCTCTCCAGCGGATTCGGCATAATAATTGAGCGTGTCCTCAAGATAATCATATGGACCGAGGTCATAATCGTCTTCAGCAAAAATCGTCAGATATTTATCACTCACACTTAGGCTGTCGCCGACTTTGGTCACAACATCACTATGATTACCCAGAATTTGTCCACGCCGAAAAATTTCAATCATCTCATCACTGATTTCGGGCATGATCGGCAGCGCAAATAACTCCTTGATCGATTCGCCTTCACCCGAATTTTCAGGATTATGATCGGGCAAATCACGATTCACTGGAATTTGACTATATCTCAGGTTATCGTCTTGATTGAGAAATGCACTCTCAACCCATCCATCCATCGCAATCGTACCAGCCTCAGTGGTTCGGATCACACGCACCCAATTACCGGTATGATTGCGTTCGATGATTTGCACAGGAATCCCCGCATTAAGAATATCCGCTTGTAAATGCGTATAACCAGGTCCTTGAAACACCACAAGGCGTTGATACGCAGTTGTTTCGTAGGGGGTCACCACATTGGGGTCGGGCGTTGGAGTGTTGCCCATGAGTATCAAAGATGCAAAACATAACCATAAAACCAAAATTTTGTTGGAAAAACGTCGCATGTGTCGATGTCCATAATTTTTCAAGTCTGCGATAGTGTACAGTGCAGGTAGAACTCTGCAAAGGGAAAAGCCGATTAGAGGTTGCATTATGCTATACTAAGTTCATGAGTTCGTTTATTTTGGAATAACCACACCATGTCAATAATCGCAGAGATCATCGGAAGAATTGCCGGGAATACACTGGAAAAGCGACGCACAAATAGACAACAGATTGAAAACGAAGCCATTGGCTATATAGGTGTTGCGAAACGTATTCGACAAAGTGGAAATCATTTTAAATATTTGATTGTTCATATTGTGATCTTCTTTGGATTAGCACGTTACCTAGAATCACAGAATGTATCAGAGTATGTCATTATCGCGTTTGGATTTTGGGGAATGTTTGTATTGATGCCACACTTTTTTGCGACATTTCTATATCGTGCGCGTTGGTCACTGGGACAATTATCGAAGATGTCACCATCAGAGGACTATTTACGTGAAAAAGCCAAGCGTAAGCCAAAACGATCTGAATAGACTAAGGGGTTAAATGCTATGAAACGGATCGCAATATCACTGATTAAATTCGTGCTGACTTTGATTGTGTGTTCGAATCGTCGAAAACTTTAAGATTAACTCAGATCAAATACACGATTCACAGTCGGTTTGGTGTACTCAGCCCCGCCCGTAATCACCAATAAATTGGGTAGAGCTTGATACGTACCTGAGCCATGCGTATGTCCGCACAGCACCGTTACCTCACAGTCCGGAAATTTCGGGACAATTTCAAGGAGTGCATCACCCATCGCTTTACATGTGAAATGCGGTAGATAGGGGCTATCATCAGTGGCAGATTCGCCTTCATGCCAACACGATTCTTGGAATGGCGGTGCATGCATCATCACATAGACCCGTTTATATTGTTTACAGGCAAGCGGCAACACCTTGCGTATATGTTTTCCAGCTTCATCCCCGAGTTTATGTAGTTTCTCTAACCGAACATCATGTGGGATATTGGTCAAATCTTGTATCATGACATAATCATTCAGCATCACCGATGAATTGAAAAAATCACCATAGCGCCCGTCTCCCCAGCCATCATGCCCTAATAGCCCGACATCCTTCGTTAACTCGACAACCGTCTCAGCATTCAGCCAATGCAAATTTTCAACTTCTTGAATCAACTTGATAATGCCCATGCGCACATGCTGAATCCCGCCATGATAAAAGTCATGATTACCTAGCACAAAATAGATGGGAATCGCTAATGTATCAGCGATGCGTCGCAGATAATCATAAATACTCCGGGCTTCACCAATATCACCCGAGATTATATAGATGTCCGGTGATTGTGTTTTGACCGATTGCAGAAATACCTCAATCTGTTGCGTCCCCAAAAAATTTAGGTGAATATCGGTAGACCATGCAATCCGAGGCATTCGATTTAGCTCATGCGTTTCGCAGGGAAAATTGTAAACAGGGGTAATTCAAATTCTGGCAGGATATTGGGTGCAACAAGCGTATCACCCAAACCAAGTTCATCAACTTGCAACTCGCCCTTATCAAGCGTATATAACTCGGCACACGATTCGTCTGCAAAAATCACCCAGACCATCTCTGCTGCGTGATTTAGATGCAAGTGAACACGCGATTGAATCGACACTGTTGTATCACGTTCATCAACAACATAAATTGCGATATTAGCTGTTCCATCAAACATCTCAGATGCCTGCTGTGACATTCGATCTTGTGAAACATAAGATAGTGTCGGATGCAAAACAGTCTGATTATCGAGCACATAACCTTGTTTGAGATCAAATACGGCTCCACCTAGATGAGTATCCACATGATAATTCAAGCGGGCGAACAGTTGGGTAATGATATGTGATTGAAGTCTTGAAAATAAGGAAATTTCGATAAGCTGTCCATCAATTAGATCAACATAGCGTCCCTGTGATTCATAGGACTGACGATGCTGATGATATTGCGCAAGTGTGATTTGGTCGCTGCGTGTCAACGATATTAGCTCCTAAAAGTCATCATCTGGTTGGATTTGGCGACGTTTGCGGGTATAGATATACACCGGTTGATATTGTTTCTTCGGCTCGGAGTTACCGTAGATGGCACGGTCAATTGTCTCGTTAAATCCGGTGATGAGTCCGCGCAAATGTTCGCGGGCATATTGTAGGCGTTTTTTGACAGTCGCTAATGGGATGTCAAGGCGTTCAGAAATTTCACGTTGCGATTCACCCTTAATATAATAATCATGGGTGACATCACGTTCTTTTTCCGGTAATGATGAAATCGCAATCTGAACCCGATCACGGAGTTCGGTCTCTTCTAGGAGGTCTTCCGGTGATGGTGTAGATGAGATGAGGTTATATTGTGCGTCAATCGGTTCGATAATCGGTTGCGCCCCACGTGTTGCACGGTCTGCATGCGTCAACACAATACGCTTGAGCCATGCAGGAAATGCCGTTACATCACGTAATTGCCCAATGCGTTTATATGCTGTCAAAAATGCCTCTTGGGTGACATCCTCGGCAAGTTGTTGGTCACTTAATTTGCTAAAGGCGACACTATATGCCATACCCCGAAAATCTTGCGCCAACTGATTAAACGCGCCGTTTTTTTCATCTGGTGTTCCCGACTGTGCGAGCCGAACAAGTTCCATATAATTTTGCATATCATCTTAACCTGTCTGCTTTTGCGAGACGTGACCTAATCTTATAGATCGAGTCATTGAATTGTAACACGTTTACGCTGTATTAGCTGTAAAAGTTGTTATTTTCGCATCAATGTTTCATCAGAATTCCCGAAATGAAAAATGAATTTTGAACCCTTTCTTGATTTTCTGCGTATTAAGCTGTGGAGAGTCTAATTCAAGAGGAGATAAACACATGCGCGAGTATCAATTAGCAAAACAACATATGGCAGATTACGAACAGTTGGCCCAACAAAAACGCCTACTCAACCAAGATAAGAAATCCGTGACATCCAGATGGAGTCGCCGACTGCGCACATTGGTCAGCAGTGATAATATGGCAAAGGACACCACACAGCCAATCGGACAACTCAAACCACGCCATAATAACTAATCCCACGACCTCAATACACCTACACAAACAAAAAACCTGCCCTAAAAAGCAGGTTTCGTTGTGTAGGTTGTTAGAAAGCAATTTGATAATCAGTCATATACAAAATTCCCCATAATGTTGACTGGTTTCGTTTGAAGGGATTGCTTTCTAGTCCTTATCATACCAAGCAAATATGCAGATTTTATGGAGACAACCCGCATATTTCCTTAAACTTACCTAAAATCTCTGCATAATTTCTGCATAATTGAATGTCATAATCGGAGTAATGGGTCAAAGTTATCAGTCCTCATGATGCTTTATACTCTAATTATCAACATATGCTCAAAACTAAAAGGCAATATCATGTTAATCCTCATTGTAGATGATGATGAATCTATCGCTCGTGTAATCGGCAGTTACTTGCGACAATCGGGCTATGAAGTTGTTTCTGTTGTCAATGCGACTTCCGCATTAGAAACACTACAACGACGTACCATCGATCTACTCATCCTCGACATTATGCTTCCTGATGGAGATGGTTGGCGAATTGTAGATACAATCAGGCGCGATAGTAAGCTCAATCATCTACCAATTATGATCTTATCCGCAAAAATTGAAGATGCCGACAAAATCTATGGATTGCAGCTGGGGGCAGACGATTATGTCACCAAACCGTTTAATCCACAGTTAGTCGTTGCCAAAGTGCAGCGGATGTTACAACGCTTCTATCCAAACCGTGTATCCAATACCATCCGACTCGGTGAATTAGAGATCAATACAGAAACGCGCGAGTGTCGTCTAGCTGGTACAGTCATCACCTTAACCCCAACTGAATTTGCGATTCTCAAGACGATGATGGAAAATGTAGGGTATGTATTTTCCCGCGCCGAACTGATCAGTCGTAGTCTTGGGTATCAATACGAAAGTTTAGAACGGACTGTCGATAGCCATATCCGAAATCTACGCAGTAAATTGGAAGCCGATACAGACAATCCTCGTTATATACAGACAATTTACGGAGTAGGTTATACGCTAAGAGAGGAATCCTAATGCGCAAACTGTGGGTACAATTAGCTTTGATATTTATTGGTGTTGCTCTGCTGACCTCATCAGCATTGTTGTTAATTTCATCATTACTCGGAGCTGATAGAAGACCAGATCAAGATCAACCCGTTACATCACCCACCGGCTTACAACGTCAATTGATTGAACTCTATGATAGCGGCGTAACCCTCGAACAAAGCATTGGTGTTTTGTTATTAGTGGACACAGTCACACAAGGTCGACAATGGCGTTATCAGCTACAAGATGCTGAAGGTAACATTGTATTTGACAATCTTGCAACAATCGGTCAGATGCCTGCTCCACCAGGTTCACCTGATAATGACCGTCCACCACGATCCGATAACACATCAGAGGATAATCGTCAATCACGACCGGATAATATATCAGGGAGCGACCGTCCATCACAACCAGATCCTGCCAATCAATCGCCTCCAACTGGCGTTGTAGGAGATACACTTAGAGACTTATTAGATTCCCCCACAAGCCGTGTTAGCGAAGATATTATCAATCTTGGAGAATACGGTCAGCTAACGGTCTGGCGACGCGTTCCATTTTTCACATCACCACGAGAGCGCAATGACAACGACCCACTAAGTGCTTTATATCTAGATACGATTTCATCACTGATTTTATTTATAGGCGGAATTATTGGTATTATCGTTGCTATTTTGCTGTCACGTTATCTTACGCGCCCGTTACGCCAGCTATTAATTGGAGCGAACAATTTCGCCCAACGAAAATTTTCATATCGAGTTGAACCATCCGGCAGTCAAGAATTCAAACAGGTTGCCGTCGCTATGAATCAAATGGCAGAAGAACTCGAAGAAAGTGACCGCCTCCGCAAAAATTTGGTTGCCGATATTGCTCATGAGCTACGCACCCCACTATCCGTCTTAGAAGGTAGTACTCGTGCGATCATCGACGATGTATACCCACTCGAAAAATCAGAAATTATGCATATCTATGACCAAACCCGTTTGCTCCATCGCCTTGTGAACGATCTGCATGAATTGACATTAGCTGACGCCAAACGCCTTCCCCTCAATAAACAATCCACAGATATTCGTGTTCTAATACAAGGGGTAGTCGATATTTTCACACCGATTGCAGAATCGACGGGATTAGATGTCAGTGTCAAGTTTGAGGGTAATATTCAACCGATCACAATCGACGAATTCCGCATCACACAAGTCATCCACAATTTACTTGTCAATTCCTTGCATCACACACCACCGGATGGATCAATTAGTGTACAAACCATTGGAACAGCCGAGTCGATTCAAATTAATGTTCATGATACTGGGACAGGGATTCCAGCTGAAGATTTGCCATATATCTTTGAACGCTTCTACCGTGCCGATAAATCGCGTACCCGCGAACGTGGGGGCACAGGATTGGGCTTAGCTATTTCCAAAGCAATCATCGAAGCGCACGGAGGCACAATCACAGCCGATAGTTCAATTGGTGTCGATCGTGGTGCGACGTTTTACATTGTGTTGCCGTACATCCAAGACTAGCCAATATAATGATCGATTGACGGTGGGAGTGTTTTTTCCATAGCACGAAAATAGACAACAACTTTGGCTAAGAAAATCAGTGTTGCTTGACTGTATATCTCGAGTTGTTGCTCTACTGTACGAATTACACCATTTGTTCTGTCAATTTCTTTACTGAGATCATCTTCATCAAGGGATTCAAGTTCTTGCATCATTTCAGAATCTAGTCCAGCAAACCACGACTTTAGGTTAGAGATGTCGGTAGTGAGACCAACTGTATTATCGTGATATGCCCAGTCATGTTGATAGGTTTTTAGTGACTGAGTGTATCCATATTGAAGTTCCCCAAACTGTTTGAATAATTCGCCAAGTGTTAGATTGAAACCACCCGGAGAATATGACAAATCATCATCTTCCAAGTATTCTAGCGCGCCATCACGCATCATATGAGACCCGGTGATCACTTCTTTTGATCTATCAACTGTAAGTGCCATGAAAAACCTTAGAAAAAATGTTCGACAACTCTATCAATTATATCATACAGCAAACCAATCCAAAGCTCCCCGCACAATAAAGTTCAAGGAGTCAATTGTTTAAACTACGGACGATTAATCAGTCTTCACCGAGAACAGTCGCACTGGGTTTCGACTTTTGGATGGATTTGAGGACATGCTGTGGTAAGTGCGCCCCAAAACGAGCTTGCCAATCCGGAAGCAAATGATCGGTGTCTGCAATTGTGGCCCGACAAATGTCCGCCCCACACTGGCATTCCATCGTAAATGGGATATCAACATCAGTCGTCGCATAATCATAAGTCACTTCCTCACCTGCATGAATATCACGGCGTGCAATCATCGTTTGGTCATCTGCCCACCATGTATTTGGATCACAGGAGTGGTTCATATATTTTTCATCGCCATCTTCACAGACACTATTCTCCTCATCACACTGATAACAATAGTGCATATAGGTATCTTGTTGTTCATCCGATAGCCCTAAAATATAGTCAATACGATAGATGCGCTGATTTGGTTCTAGCAGGCTGACCACCTCGCCCGCAGCAATAAATCCGGTTGCAACCAGACCTTTGCCATCAATCACATCATTGTGTGTAACACGAATATTGGGATGTAACATATGATGTATTACCTCTCCTCTAAAACACCACGAAAGAACGAGACTCCCATCGCACTGAGTGCATTAATGGCATAACCGCCTTCTTGCACATATAGTGTGGGAAAACCTAAAGCAGAAATTTTCCTGCCTATGATTTCAAAGTGAGATATATCCAGCAGAAAATGTCCCATCGGCTCTTCTTTATAAGTATCGAAGCCCAATGAGATGATCAAACTAGATGGGTCAAATGCCTGAATGCGACGTAATGCATCATCCAGTGTATCCAGATAAACATCCGGTGTTGTTCCGTGTCGTAACGGGAAATTGATATTACTATCGGGGGCGTTATTGCCACCCGTTTCTGATGCGAATCCAACATAATGTGGATAATCTTGGGTCGGGTCTGCATGAATCGAGACAAACAAAAGATCAGGATCATCCCAGACAATTTCTTGTGTACCATTGCCATGATGATAGTCAATATCAAGGATCGCAACTTTGCCACGCGATTTGAGATGATAAGCTGCAACGGCTGCATTGTTCACATAACAATACCCACCCATAAATCTGCGTCCGGCATGATGTCCCGGTGGGCGACACAACGCATATGCCATACCCTCGCCATTTAACAATACATCCGCGCCACGTACGGCTAACGTAGCAGACATCAACACAGCATCCCATGTATGTTTTCCAATCGGGCTGACACTATCATAAATATAGAAGCCATCGGTCGATTGTGGCGGAAATACCGATTCATAGAAGTAGCTGTCATCTTCGATTTGGTCTTCCATATGATAGATCGCAAAATCATCGCGAATGTACCGTTCGACATTTTCCGAGACATCGCGAAGATAGTCAATCATTTTGGGATCGTGTGCAGGATGAATCAGAGATATCTCAATCGGTGTATCGACTATATGCAAATCTATAAGTTTATCGTCTAACAGGTGCTGTTTAATGGTCTCTAGACGGCAACCCATTTCAAAATAGGGGACGTTCTGACCGTGTAGGAATTCGATGTGTGGTGCGTGTTTGAGGTGGCTTGCACTATAAAACGTTGTGATACGTCTAGCATCATGGTTTGCGTCCAATAACGTTTGCCTATTCCAACAGGAAATCCTGTAATTGTGTTGTTAAATAACTGCGCTAAATTCTAGCCAGAAAGTTTCAAAAAACAAGAGTCACCAGTCAACCTCGTCACGTCGTTTGAACTGTGCTACCATCGAAACAACTCGAAATTATTCTACTAACATAAAGGACAGTTGATGGGCGCAAAAGAAGACGGCATCAAATTTCTAGAAAACAACATCAAACGTGACGAAGTCACCGCCACCCAAAGTGGTTTGCAATACGAAGTTATCGAAGCAGGTAGTGGTGCAAAACCAACTGCTGCCGACACTGTGGAAGTTCACTATCGTGGCACATTTATCGATGGTAATGAATTCGACAGCTCCTATAAACGCGGTCAAACGATCGAATTCCCATTGCGCGGTGTCATCCCCGGTTGGACAGAAGGTGTCCAGTTGATGAGCATCGGCGCAAAGTATCGCTTCTTCATTCCATTCCACCTTGCTTATGGTGAACGCGGGATGCCCGGTGCGATTCCTCCGCATTCAACTTTGATTTTTGACGTTGAATTGGTTAGTATCAAGTAGCAATCTCATCGTAGGGAAGAGGCATGCCCCTTCCCTACAACACACATATATATTCTGTAAACTAATTTTATTCCCCGTCTAAAATGTGACAAAAGTTGTAGATTTTTACGAGAAATGCTGGAATAGTGAAGACAGTTTAGTGTTAATGGTGTTGTAATGGAAATTGACTGGACACAGATACCCTACTTCGCAAGCCTGTCACCCGATGCAATTGCGCGCATCCGACAAAAAGCACATCAACATGAGTACCAAGCTGGTGCGATGATATTCTACGAAGGTGAAGCATGTGCTGGATTCCATATTGTCGCGAAGGGTTTGGTGCGGATTTATCGTGTGAGTGCTGAGGGGCGCATGCATACACTCAGTCTGTTACGACCAGTATCAACCTTTAATGAAGTATCAGCGGTCGATGGAGGTAAAAATCCCTATAACGCCACAGCTGTCACACAAACGACAGTCCTGACGCTATCACATAACTGTCTGATGAAATTGCTGGCAACGGAACCCGATCTGCTCAGCAACTATGTTCAGTCACTCGCACATGTTAACCGCGAATATATCGAACGCCTCGAAGATATGACCTTCCGCAGTATCCCATCACGGCTAGCAAAATTGTTCCTCCACGAAACGACTTACGCCGAACAAATTTCGGAAGCACCAACACGCCTTACACAAGAGGAAATCGCATCTATTCTCGGCACAACACGAGAAGTTGTTGGGCGGGCATTGCGTGGATTATTAAATGCAGGGCTATTACGTAAAGAGGGGCGTAAGGTCTATATTGCAGATCGTATGGGCTTAGAAATTTTGGCAGCGACCAATACCATACCTGAAAAAGATGACTCAGATGTGGACAATCAACCGATTAGTGCATCGCTAGATTCATACGAGATGGAAAACAATAAACAGCTTGAACCAGAATCCCGTAGCGACTCATCCTAGTAAAACTCATCAGGGCTGAACCCAATTATAGACCCAGCCCAGTTTTATCCTAGCGACTCATTGGCATAATAACATGGATGAAGTCTTCACGATTTTCAGGGCGCAAAACACCGGGATTTTCCGCGCCGTTACTCTGGAAGACAACCCGTTCTTCTTTAACGACACGCAACACTTCGATCAGATATTTGATATTGAAAGAAATATTAAGTGGTTCGCCTTCCGCCGACGCATCCAACATCCCTTCACTGTCACCACGTTCAGCCGATTTACCGACAATCACAACTTCAGCAGGTTCACCGGGATTTTGTGCTGGTTTGACATGTAAGTTTGCGCTGTTAGCGTTATCACGGGCGAATATTTCCGCACGTTGACACACACGCAAGAGATCAGCAGTATACATCACTGTCGAGGTAACATAAGACCGTGGGATGATCGACGCAAAATCTGGGAAGCGACCTTCTAGCAATTGCGACGAAATCAATACATTCGGCATAAAAAAGGTGACACTGTCACGTTGTGTCGGGAGTGAAATCCCCACTTCTTGATCATCTTCAATCACACGAGCAACTTCACTCATGGTCTTGGCAGGAATCACCATATCTTGCGAGTCACTGAAGTTCTCCGCTAACTCGGCTGTGCGCACTGCAAGACGATACCCATCAGCTGCCGCCATCGTCATAATGCCTTCATCCAATTGAACGTAAACACCTGTAAGAATCGGGCGATTTTGTTCTTTGGCTGCTGCAAATGCGGTCTGTGTAATCATTTCACGCAGAGTTTTGCCTTCTACATACAAATCCGCTTTTTCATTATGGTTAATCGGCGGGAATTCGTCAGCATCAATCCCACGTACGTTAGAATTTTGCACGCCACATTTGATGTGCATGGTATGCGTTGTGGTATCGAGTCGCAAATCAACACGTTCATTAGACAGGTTGTTAATCAGTTCACTAAACGTCTTAGCGGGTAGGGTGACACTGCCGGGTTGTTCGATTTTTGCGCCAATCCAACAGGTGATGCTGAGTTCGAGATTGGTTGCTGAAAGCTTCAAGCGCGAATCTTCGGTTTCGAGCAAGACATTTGCCAGCACAGGTAGCTGTGGATTACTTTCAACAGCTTTGCTGACAATACTCAAACTTTTCGCTAGATTTTCTTGGAGTACACTAATAATCATATTGACCTCTTATTTTTTCGGATAGGTAGCGCGTGAAGGATGTCCCCGATCATGGTTGCGCTACAGGGTGGAATTATCCCAAATTATATCCCAAATCTAGGATACTTGCATACAGTATTTTCGGCTAGTTGACCGTTGGAAGACGGTAAGAAGTTAACATTCAAACAGCCTGAGTTTAAACTTTTTTGGTATTTGTATCACAATCTATATATCAAAGTAGCATAGAATCACGGCAACTTCAACGTATTTAAGGGTATTTATAATTTATAACAGGTCAATTCTAAAATTGGTCTATTGACCTGTCGATTTCGTGTCGATTTATTCGTCATCATAGTAGAGACAACATATTGTTGATCTCATCATTTATCACGACGAAAGGATACAACTATGCGTTATGTTTTAATGATCTATGTAAGCGAAGAAACCACCAATGCCCTCTCACCAGAAGATCGTCAAGAATGGATACAAGGTTATGCCGAGTTCCATGCGGCTGTTAATCAACAAGGTAAGTGGGATGGTGGCGCACCACTCCAACCAATTGCAACATCCACCACAGTCCAAATCCGTAATGATGATACACTGATTACAGATGGACCATTTGCCGAAACAAAAGAACAACTTGCAGGAATCTATATCTTGAACTGTGAAAATCTTGATGAGGCGATTGATTGGGCGAAAAAACTGCCTGATGCGAAATACGGCTCTATCGAAATCCGTCCAGCAATGGATCAATCCAGTTACGAATAAGGTGAACAATGCAGAGCGTTATCGGAGACATATTCCAAAAAGAATCCGGTCGGGTAACAGCTCTGCTTGTCTCATATATCCGTGACTTTGAACTCGTTGAGGATGTCGTACAAGATGCGTTTGTAACAGCATTAGAACGATGGGAAACTGATGGCATACCCAAGAATCCAGCCGGATGGATTGTCACAGTTGCCCGTCGCAAAGCAATTGATCGCCTCCGTCGTGACAAAACATTAGAACGCAAGAAAGCCATTCTCAAGACCCTCATCGAGTTGGAAAGTGACAACACTATGATGGATTTTGATACATTCCCCGATGAGCGACTCAAGCTCATCTTTACATGTTGCCATCCGGCACTGAGTAAAGAAGCTCGAGTCGCCCTGACCTTACAAACCCTCGGTGGTTTATCGACTGCTGATATTGCTCAGGCATTCCTCGTGCCACTATCAACTATGGCGCAACGATTGGTGCGCGCCAAACGAAAAATCAAACAAGCAGGCATTCCGTATGAAGTGCCGACCGTTGAGCGCATCCCAGAACGCTTAGATGGTGTTTTATCAGTGCTTTATCTCATTTTTAACGCAGGCTATGTCGCACCGAGTGGGGATGACTTAATCCGACACGACTTATGCCAAGAAGCCATCCGCCTAACGCGGGTACTCCATATGCTAATCGAAAAATCTAGTAGCTTACCAGCAGACCCCGAAGTCATTGGCTTACTGGCATTAATGCTACTACACGATTCACGCAGCCTGACACGGACCGATCAAAATGGCAATCTCATCCCATTAGAAGAGCAAGACCGTACCCGCTGGAAACAAGACCAAATATCAGAAGGTATCGCCCTCGTCGAACAAGCACTCCAGATGCGACGAGCAGGGCCATATCAACTACAAGCCAGCATTAGTGCCGTCCATGCCGAAGCCAAGCATCCTGATGATACCGACTGGGCACAGATTGCAGTTTTATATGGCATCCTCGGGCAAATGACACCCTCACCAATTATTGAACTCAATCGGGCAGTTGCGGTTGCTATGTCCGAGGGGTATCAACGAGGGCTTGATCTAATTGCACCACTTGCCTCTGACCTCAACACCTATTATCTCTATCATGCCACCCGTGCTGATCTGTTTCGTCGATTAGAACAATGGCATTCAGCACATGATGCTTATCAACAGGCAATCAACTTATGCACCAATGAAACCGAACGCAACTTTTTATTGAATCGCCTCAATCTAATCCAACCCTATCTATAAGGAGACAATACCATGCACTTTACCGCAACTACCACCATCAACGCTAAGCCCGAAACCATCTGGAGCATTATTACTGATGCGACCTCTTACCCTGAATGGGAACCGAATGTCATTCGTATTGACGGCAATATCGCTCCCAATGAATCCGTCACGGCACATGTCAAAAGCTCAGACCGTGCATTCCCTGTAAAAGTCACCGTGTTCACACCCAATCAAAAGATGGTCTGGACAGGTGGGATGCCGTTTGGTCTGTTTAAAGGTGAGCGCACTTTTACATTGACATCACAAGGCGATGCAGTCGAATTCACGTTACGCGAAGAATTTAGCGGTCCCATGCTATTTATGATGAAAGGCTCAATCCCTGACCAGACTGAGATTTTCCAGAATTTTGTCGCTGGTTTAAAGCAACGCGCAGAAAGTATGTAACAAAAAACGGGGTGATCGTAATGTCACCCCGCCCCACATTATCTTCCTATTTCAGTTTATTCAGTCGCGATGACCCAACTGATCAATAGAGAGTGCTGAAAATACTGACGTATCATCGCCTGCACCCAGCATTGATGTATTTATCGGCATATTATGAATCGCGTTCGCAGAAGTCTGTGATGCAACGTCCAAATTTGAAACCACAATGATAATTGGTAAAAATACCAGAAAATATATCAGTAGCACTGCGATAAACACGTAGGTCTTGTTGGTAGAAAACTTTGAAACATCCATGATAAGTCCGTTTCTATTATTTATATGATGATGTTGTAGCTAATAACTATCTAAAGTATATGGAGGTAAAGGTTGGTAAAACACCTTACCAAAGTTAGAAAAAAGTATGTAATTCACTATATTTTTCTGAATCGTTACAATCTACCTCATAGACATTACAAACAGCGCATTAAGTTAGAGGACTTCATGACAACCTATTTTGAACCCCTCAAGAATCGAGAGCTTGATACCCTAAGGTATGTAACATAAAACAGAGTGATATTTTCGATCACTCCGTCACATCTGTTCTAGTATTTCAGTCTTATAGTCTAACCAATTGATAATCCATTAATCAGAGGCTACTATTTTGGTATTCACAGGTTACTCATTTGGATAATCTGCCCAATTGACAGAAGACACAAACAGATGTTGGTTATCACTCATTAACCCATACCCCGGTGTATAGCGTATTGTATCGGCTGATAAACTACTAAAATCTGCCCAATTGACAGAAGACACAAACAGATGTTGGTTATCACTCATTAACCCATACCCCGGTGTATAAACAACAAGATTGTCTGTGGATTCTACTGAAGGCAAAACCTCTATTTCAGCACCCAATACAATATGTGGTACAAATATACAAAGAAGAAAACCAACAACCATAGTCATTACAAATATACGATGGTAACCAATAGGACGTGCATTAGGGAGCATTTGCATAAGTTTTTGCCTTTCAAGTAAGCATCTATATTTCAATATGTTGTCTACAGTTTATGCTCATGTGAATTTGCACACACCACACTAAAAGAATGGGAAAAGTATGGAATTCGCTATATCTTTGCTAAACCGTTACAATCAAATTGTAGATAGTAGTTGGCGCAACTCATTAGACTAGAGTAATTCATGACAACCTATTATGAGCCTCTCACAGCTCGTGAGCTTGATATACTTGCACTAAAGCTCGAGCGTAAGTCAAACCGCGATATTGCAACGGATTTACATCTGTCAATTAATACAGTCAAGTGGTATGTGAGTCAAATCTATAGCAAGCTAGATGTCAAAAATCGGCGAGAGCTTGAACAGCGTGTACAAGAGCTTGATTTATCAAAACCGCAAGAGATTTCGATGAATGAATCTGACAAAATAATTAACCCGTTGACAGAGCGTGAAATTACTATATTAAACTTGCTTGCACAAGGTTACAGTAACAAACAGATTGCTAAAGAGCTTATTATCGCAGAGGGAACGGTTAAGTCACATGTGCATAAAATCAGTCAAAAACTATATACAAAGAATCGTACACAAACCGTATTGGTAGCTAAACAGCTCGATTTAATCCAAGCTGATACATCATCTAAGGACAATTCATCACCTCATCATTTACCAAAACGACTCACACCGTTTATTGGACGAATCGAAGAAGTCAATCATATCAGCAAACTGTTACAAGATTTACGTCTACTGACATTAACAGGAGCCGGTGGGACAGGTAAAACACGTTTATCTTTAGAAGTCGCCCGACAAATTGAAGATCAATACGCTGACGGAATCATTTTTGTCGATCTTTCAATTATTCGTGATGCATCGCAAGTCGCCGGTTCGATTGCCTCTGCACTGGGATTAGTGGAGAATCGAGGAGAGTCGTTAGAAAATACAATACAGCGTGTGCTAGCACCACGATCTTGCCTACTTATTCTGGATAACTTCGAGCATGTCTTAGATAGTGCCCCACTTGTTGCAGATATTCTCCAAGCAACATCCTATTTAAAAATCATTGTTACGAGTCGTGAACCACTCCAAGTGTATGGGGAGTACGAATACCATGTGCCAACACTTGCTCTGCTTGAACAACATTCATCCACATCATTTGAAGCCTTAATGGAAAACGAGGCAATTCAACTATTTTGTCAGCGGACAAAAGCTATTAATCATCGATTCGAACCATCACCTGACAACATCAAGGATATTGCACAAATTTGTATAAAACTCGATGGTCTACCATTAGCGATTGAACTTGCAGCCGCGCGAGGCAAACTACTGACACCAAAGTCATTGCTTGCTCGACTAACAGATCGTCTTGATATTTTGGCAACCACCACAGTTGATATCCCCAAACGACAGAAAACCATCCGTGATGCAATTTCTTGGAGCTATGATCTTCTGAACGCAGATGAAAAACAACTGTTTATGCGATTATCAATATTCCAAGGTGGAAGTAGTCTTGAAGCATGTGAAACAATTTGCTCAGGGGATCTTGAGATAGATGTTATTGACGGCTTGACTTCACTTATTAACAAAAGCTTGGTTATTCAGCAAGAAAATCGTCTAGGTGAGCCGCGTTTTCGGATGCTAGAGACAATCCATGAATTTGCGGCAGAACAGCTTCTGGTATCTGGTGATGTTGAACAGTGGAAACTCTCACATGCAACATACTTTAAACAACTCGCGGAAGACATTGCACCCAAACTACGGCATTCAGATCAGCAATATTGGTTCGAATATCTCGAAATTGAACTAGAAAATATGCGAACTGTCCTTCGCTATACTCTACTAGGAACAGGTGATCCAAACGTAGGTGTCAGCGTCTTTAATGCACTAATGGATATGTGGTGGTATGGGTCACACTACAAAGAAGCTGACTATTGGGGACGTATTGCCATTGAACACATTGCCGATATATCCCAGTTAAATAAAGGGAAGCTTTTCTTCATCGTCGGTTATTTCCATTGGCGGTTAAGGTATAACTATGACATAACATTCGACTACACTCAAAAAGCTTATAATATCGGACTACAACTAGAGAATAAGTGGTTGATGGCAATGGCGTTACGTTATATGGGAGGTAGCCACCTTGTACGTCCACAACACGAAATTACTGAAGATATTGTTGAGCAAGCAATAGGTTATGTGACACAGTCTATTCAGCTATTCAAAGAACTCGAAGATTTAGGGCAATTAGCACACTCGTTAAATGCACTTGGGCAACTATATACTTTGGGAAAAGATCATCATAAAGCAGCCGAAACATATCGTGAGTGTATTCAGGTTGCTCAAAAAGCAGGCGATACAAGACGCATTGTCATGAATATGATGAATTTAGGTGGGGTAGAGCGTGATCTGGGTCATGTAGATGCATCTCTCGCTGTCGTCCGCGAAGCCTTACACATTATTCAAAGTGTGAATACACAGTTCGCAGTTGAAGAGCTTATCATTCGGGTAACACCCATAGACGAGCCCTATAAATTTGTCAGGTTATTGGCTGTTTCTAATCGCATCGTTCAGAATAGTGGAATTGTCCGGCACCCAAATAGTGATAAACATGTCCAGGATAGTATTCAACTGATGAAAAACCTTCTAGATAATCAATCTTTTATGGAAGCATGGCAAGAGGGTTTCAGTTTATCGACTAAGCGAGCGATTATGTATGCACTTGATCAAATTGACCCATTTGCCCCCCAACATCATCCTCAGGTTTAAGCTAATCCAGAAATTACTTGCTACAATCCGTCCCGCATGTCATTATTGGGGTATTCTGATGCTGTTATGAATGAGGGGTTGTGATGCCAAAAATTTTCATTTCGTATCGTCGATCTGCTAGTGCAGGACATGCCGGACGAATCTATGATCGATTAATCGCAGAATATGATGAGAATAATGTTTTTCTAGATGTTGAAGAAATTCCAGCTGGCGAGACATTTTCAAGCTATTTACTAGCAAAAATTGACGCAAGTAATGTTTTCCTCTTGATGTTAGGTGAGGATACACTCGACCGCTGTGATGATCCTGAGGATTGGGTACGTCGGGAAATTGCATATGCTTTACAAAAACCTGAACTGGTTCTTATACCCGTGTTACAAGATGGCTACAAAATGCCACCACCTGAATCACTGCCCGAGGATATACGGGATATTACTGGGAAAAACGCGGGTTTCTTGTTCCATCAGATGTTTGATGAATCGGTTTCCAAACTCATCAATAGTATAAATCAGCTTTTTCCAGAACCTTCAATCAGCGATAATATTGCGACACAAGTAAATACGCCATCTGCCCCCCCGTCACCAACCCGTACAGGCAAAATTAGAATTCATCGTGTGCCCAATACAGTGGTGTATCGTATTCGCCCCTTCACTATAAAAGTAGACGGTCAAGATAAGCAACAAATATCGAACGGAGAAACTGTTGTATTTGATGTACCAACAGGTCAACATACATTGAGTGTCCATGTCGACCTACATAAACCGGAGCATTATATCAACATCAGTGAGGATGAGGAATTGAACTTCGAGGTACAGGTACGGAACTTTGGAATGTCCGTCACACTTGAACCACGCTAAATAGATGAGATTCTGCTATATATCGCGCACACGCCTATCAATTCATGCTTAAATAGAGACATGATTCAGACATCCCGCATAGGCGTATTCCATGACAGACGCAAAAAAAATAACCGTCTTCTCAATGACTCCATTGTTCCCAGATTTTGCAATGGGTGGCGGTCAAAAACAACTCAAAAAAGTGGCGCTGTATCTCGGTGAGCAAGGGCACAAACTCACCATTCTATCGACACAGCGTGACGGGTCGATGATCCCGTTCAAGTGGCATGATAATGTAGAAATCCAGCCGATTTTACGCTTCAAACAACCTTATCCAGAACCGTACTTTACCCCTATCTACCACATTGCGAATGCCATCCGTGATGTTGGCAATGCACTCGTCGATGCTGATATTCATTACAGTCATGACGGTGGTTTGATTTTTCCATATGTTTATCAGGACATCCCATCGGTAATTAGTCTGCGTAGCATCTTATTTGCCGAGACATTGCAATCGGGTTTTCTGTTTCAAGGGGATGAATGGATCCTACCATCAGAGCACACCCGTGCAGGCTATGAGGCAGCAGTGTCTCAATTTTCGCCAACAGTCGGTGACCGGATGCATGCAATACATAACGGTTTTGATTGGGATAAGTATAGCTATAGTGAACCGGATACAATCTTTGAAGTAATTCCGCGTGAAATACAAGATCATCCGATATTATTATTTCCACATCGCCCTGAACCACCCAAAGGCATTTATGATGTGATACAAGTCGCTGAAAAATTAGTGCATGAACGTGGCTGGACAGATTTACGCGTGCTTGTCCCGCGCTGGCTTGATGCCGATAGTGAACCTGCCAATCGTGCTTATTATGAAAAATTGATGCAAACGATCCATACAGCTGGATTAGATGAGGTTTTTGTCTTCCACGATTGGATTAACGATAGCCTGATTGCAGAATATTATAGTCTGGCAGATGTAACCATGTGCATCGGGAGCTATGTCGAAACGTTCGGCAACACACCGTTTGAATCTCTTGGGTGCGGGACATTGCCGATATTATCACGGGTAGCGACCTATCGTGATTTACTCCCTGATGAACATGTCGATCGCGTAGATTATAGGGATGTGGACTCCGCAGTTGAACTTGCCCATACTATCCTAACCAAAAAACACCGCACTTCACCTGAGACATTAAATTATCTAAAGTCGGAATTTTCTCTGGAGAAGATGGTCACAACCTATGCTGATGTGATCCTCAATGTGACTAAGAAACCACAATTACCCTACACAATCCCACAATTAACCGATGACACACGCTATAAATTATCCCCGTGGTGTTATATCTCGGAACAATATGGGATTTACCACGATTTTCGTTATGAATATCAAGCCGACAATCAACTCATTGACCTACTCACAGCCAATCCAACAGGATTTCGCGGAGGCGATGTAGATGCTGATACATTGCATAGTTGGGTCGATAATGGGTTTGTTGTGCCACTTATCGCTGGATAAAGTTGATAATCACCACATTTTGATTGCAATCATCACGGGTCGTGACTGTTAAGACATCCGATAGTGGAGCGCCACCCGTGGTGACCAAATGTACAGTAAATGTGCTTACCATCGGTGCGCCACCCAAATTTAACTCGTAGCCACCGTCACCAAATGAACTATTGGTGCCACTAAAGACCGTCGCACTGACGCCATCTCCGGCTACCCGCACACCAAAACCCGGCAATGGTGAATTATCAGCATTCGTCACAGCCCCGGCAATACTCGCCCAGTTACATGCCCGCCCATTTTGGTTACTGACATACAGCACACCTTCTGGTGCAACAGCAAATGGGAATGTATCACTAAGAGCTACAGTTGGAGTCGGTTGATTCACATCAAGTGTCGGTTCTACTGTCGGGACAAATACAGGGTTGGGGTCAGCAGTTGCTGTCACAATACGAAATGAGGTCGGTGGTGCCAGCAAATTGAGTGGGGTTTGCGGATCCGTCCAAATTAACCCATAAAACGCAAGCACACCTATAGTTGACAGCAAGAATAACAAAGTCAGAAAATTATTCCGACGGCTATGTTTTGCTCGACGATATACCGGTTTGGATTGACGAGTAGGGCCAGTTGGCGCAGGTTGATGATCGGCTGGTAATGGTGGATAACGTTCCTCTTGTGGTGTCACAACCAATGGTCGCGCGATGTCATCCATACGTTGCAATGCCGCTAAAGCTTCTTCATCGGCTTCAGGAATATCCAACTCCGATAAATCCGGCAAATCGACTTGAGGTGGCATAAACTTGCTATGATCCACCTCAATCTTGTCTTTCCGGTTTCGACGGTTAATGCGTTGGGTCTTCGGTTTGTTCTCGTCCGCCATCTATCCGCCCACTCCCGGTTGGACTGGGTTTTGGCGGAAATTGACAATCGCCGCATTTTCGCCACAGTTTTGTCGGAATGTAAAGTTATAGGTCGGTGAAATCACTGTGCCGATACTACTCTGCATCTCAACAAAATACGTACGATTATTGATCGTGCTATCAACAGGGACTTCCCAACTTGCCTGACCATTAAACAACGAGCTTGATCCGACTGTGACCGTTCGATCTACGATACCTTCTGCGTCAAATACATGGACTTGTAACGTACCAGCTCCAAATGGATTACCATTCAAATCCACAACTTGTCCGACGACACCTTGCCAGTTACAACCCAATGTATTAAAGCTGTTCTGTGCAAAGTAGATATCCTCACGCAAGATGAACGGGAACGGCACTGCAGTTGCAGTGAATGTTGGGGTTGGTCCAGTTGGTGTCGGTGACGGTGTCAAAGTCGGACTCGCCGATGGTGTAAATGTGACCGTTGGTGTATCTGTATCACGCGGCGTTGATGTAATCGTCGGTGATGGTGTAATGGTCGGTGTATCTGTAAATGTAGCTGTTGGTGTAAACGTCGGCGTAAATGTTGGTGTGAATGTCGGCGGAAGCGTTGGCGGTCCCGGTGTATCCGTCGGTAATGGCGTCGCACTTGGCGGTAAGGTGGGGAATACGCGCGCCGTTGGCAATATGTTCATTTGCTCACGTTCTGCTGGTGTGGGTGTAATCACCAGATAAGCGGTCCCAAAGATCACCATAATAGAACCGATAATCCCCAGTAATGAAATGAGATTATAAACTATACGCATAGTCACACCTTCTCTTGTATGGATTTATTGATTGCGAACAATATTGGCGGACAAAATTTCTTCTTCTAACCAACGGTTGAAGACATTCTCAACCAACAACGGCATCCGTTCTTGCTCAATGATTCGCTCTTCTTTTTCTAGTGTTTGAATGATGTGATAGCCCAAACGGGTAACAACTGGGCCTGCAATTTCACCTTCGCCAATTGAAAAAGCCGTTTCCGCTAATGTTACATCGAGCAATTCTTCGCGGATAAACCAACCAAGGTCACCACCAAAGTCTCGTGTTGTAACATCAAGGGAAACTTCTGCTGCCAGTTGCTCAAATGCTTCGCCACCAGCCAACCTATTTAAGACATCTTGTGCTTCGTCTGCAGTTGCAACAAGAATATGACGCGCATGGACATGTTCAACCGCCTCGCCTAGTTGTTCAATGACATTATCGCGCACACGGTTCGTCACAATCGAATTTTCGATTGCATCACGTAATTCATCTTCTGTATATTGATTGCTAGCTAACCATTCTTCCCATGTTGTTGTCGTGAGGCTGGACTTCAGACTATCAATCTCTGCTGTAACATCTGCATCACTCACACCCATCCCGAGTTGTTCCGCAGCTTGCGCAATGACTTCTTGCTCAATGAGTGTATTTAATACCTGTACCGATAGTGCTGTATTATCTGCGGCTGCCGAGTTGCCAGCGATACGGACAAAAGCACGATCAAATTCGGACTGGGTAATCGGAATGCCATTCACACTTGCGACCGTATCCGGTGCGTTTGTGTCTACAGTTTGAGCTGATGTAGTGTCTTGTTCAGTAGTATTTGTACTATCTGCACTTTGTGCATTCACATCAACCGCAGGCGGCTGTGTCGGGTCGGGCGGTGCATCCCCCCCACAGGCAGCTAACATCAACATGACAATACAACTGAGCAATATAATTTGAATACGACGCAAAATAAAATCCTTCATATACCAATTCAAATAACCACAGTAATTATGCTACCACCAGCGCAATAGGGCAAGTTAGAAAGCACACAACTTACTTTAAGCTTCTATATCACAATTATCCAGCAAATTCAGCGCGGTATTGTTTTGGAGAACATCCTTTTAGCTGACGAAATACCGTTGCAAAATACTGGCTCGAGTTAAAACCACAATCAAAGGAAATGGTCGTAATCGGCAGATTCGGTCGGTTCAGCAATTGTTTGGATGCTTCTTCAATTCGACAATTTTTTAAGAATTGTAATGGTGACATATTGGTGATTTGTTTACAGTAAGCAGAAAATTGTGTACGAGATAACCCACACTCACTTGCCATTTCCTCGAGTGTCCAGTCATAACCAACATGCGCAGATAGCTCTTTCAAAAAAAGCTCAACAGTCCGATAACTGGATGTGATGTAACTATCAATCGCAATATGTTGATCTTCAAGCATATCTAAAATCGCCATCAGTAACTGATTGATATAGATCTTTAGCCGTGTGATATTGTCCTCTGGTTTGCCGTTATCAAGTAGTTGCATGATATTTTCAAAGCAAGTCATGATGTTATCATCAGCACGCCAAACTGGATTTTCGTTCATACTTAACAGTGTCGTTAACTGCTGGAGCTCTTCCTCTGACATCAATAACCAATCTGGCCACTGCCATACATCATTTGGACGGCGGACATGCACATCCAGAATGAGCCAATACAATCGGCTTGCCCCAATGTGTGGATCTCCGACATGATGCAGTTGCCATGGTCTGGTAATAGTGAGGCTATTGGGTGGTAAAATCCACTTCTGGCCATCAACACCAAATGACAGTTGTCCACTCTTTAATAAGGTGAACTCAATACCCTCATTGTAGTGGTCATCTAAACCCCAATTCTGCTGATTTGTTGCATCCCACAACCCAAGATAACGAACTTCATTGACTGAATCATCTGGTAGACGCATACCCGGATATTGTCCGGTGGACCACCCCTGTAGTGTAATCTCGCCTTTTTTCGCCGCATTTTCAAGTGGAGCGCAGGTATCTGGATAGATACATTCATCGTCGGTCTGGTATCGGATTCGCATACATTTCACTCTCATACTCACATCAGGATGTTCAAATTTTACCAGTTGAAGCGCTTAAAAGACAATTTACTGTATCCGACATATGCTGAGTGAAAGAGACATCATATAAATAATATTTTAGGAGAAATATAATGAAGGTCGGTTGTTTTGCACTTGTTGATCCATTCTCGTTATTAGATCATCAACTAGAACGTGTCGCAGGGATGGGCTTCAAATATGCCGATGTTACGGATAATCATCCAGGCGGTATATTGGGGCGTGAGTTCGGCTTTACCGCCACAGCCAGTCTTGACGACCATCCACAAGATGTATTGAGCCTCTTTGAAAAACACGGATTAACTGTTACAAGTGTCTGTGCCCACGCTAATTTACTAGATGCCAGTTCGCCTGCGCGCTATGCAACAAATGAAATCTTAAAAGCAGTACGCTTAGCTGCGGGTATGGGTGTTCAAGATGTCATCACAACAGAGGGTGAAGCAAAAGGAACATGGGGTCATAATCTTTCTTGGGAAGAACAAGTATTTGTCACAGCAGAAAAACTTGTAGAACCTGTTCGTTTAGCAGCGCATTACAACGTACGTATTTTATTAGAACCACACGGTCCGCTCACTGGCTCGATTGACGGCATCACTGCCATTATGGAAAAACTAGGTAATCCAGACAATTTGGGCGTAAACTTAGATACAGGCAATTCTTGGCTTGCAGGTGCCGACCCTGTTGAGATGGCCAAGACCTTTAAGGATCGTATCTGGCATGTTCATTGGAAAGATTTACCTGAAGACTGGGAAGCAAAGCGAGGCACAATGTATGGGTGTGGTTTCGGTCCAATTGCTTTAGGTGACGGGGTTATTGACCTTGCCGGAGTCTACGATGTTCTGAAAGACAGTCCTGTTGAGTATTCGACTTTGGAAGTTGGTGGGGATGACAATATGTTAAAGAGCTATGCATTTTTACAATCTCTTGGTGCAAAATAGATCCTCGACTAGCTAATTATCGTTATTCTTAACCGATAAGTTGAAATAAACCACCCTAATGACAGGTAATATAACCATTACATAAGTTCATTACCTGTCATACTGGGAAATCATCAGCAACTTATCACACTCGCATAAAGCACTTTACAATCTCAATTTCCTAACAAATCTGCCTGATCAAAATTGTTTAAACTCTTCTCCATCATTTAGTGAACATGTGGACATATCCAGCAAAAAATGATAAAATAGTGTAAATAAACATTACTTTTTATATTACAAATTATATCAAAACTACAACAAAATAATTTAACTCATGGTATCTATATTTCATTCTTATACTCTAACAAGTGGAATGAAAACTTCAGTGTGGCAAAGGATCAAATATACAAAAGCTTATTGACAGTTGATGGTACAAATATTGACAAAATATCCTCCATCATCAATCAATACAAAATATTGGAATGACGATATAAATTCTTTGCACTATTTGCGATAAAAGGGATGATTAAACTGTAAATTTTCGACTAATCCAACTACTACTACATCAGAAGCATTTGCAGTTTAGTGGAATTAGTATCAATGTGATGGCTTGCGCGTGTAGGCATGGCTAAGCCCCTGTATGTAAAACATACAACCATAAAATAATATAGCTGTTCTGAATTAGGATCAGATTGTGATATATGAACCGATTGGTCTTTATCATGAAACTTCGGGGCAGGTATTTGATAAGTGCATACCAAGCTAAAGTCATATTTTTTGAAGGGAAAGTAGACATCATGCATCATATTCTTATCGCGCGAGACGAACCTATAGCGATAGCAACACTCCGTGAAACCCTGTCAGATTATCAGGTTGCATTGGTGAAAACAGTAACAGATGCACAACACTATTTGAGCATGAATCCAGTTGGGCTCGTGGTCCTCGATATACAGTTGGGAACAGAAAATGGGATGACTGTTGCCCGCCATATACGAGAAAACTATCCATATACATCCATTGTGATCATGACTAAACATCGAGATATACAGTCTGCGATCGAGGCTGTAAATCTTAGCATCAATGCTTATTTGCTAGAACCTGTATCTGTACATCATTTGCATAACACGATTACAGACCAACTTGAACAGATGCAGGAACGCAAACAACGCGACATCCTCGCCCAACATATGCGTAACGCCATCGCGAATGTTTATACCGATGAAAGTGACACAACCGCAATCTTACAAGTTGATGATCAATTTTCATTGAATCAGAATTTACTCGAAGCGAGATTAGGGCAACAGAGTATCCAGTTTTCACCCATTCAGTTTCGCATATTATGGAAAATCGTAAATGCAGATGGCGAGATTGTCTCCCCGCCTGAGCTAACAAAGGATGTACTTGGATATGAAGTCGGCTACAACCAAGCATCGGACTTGATTAAAGGTCATATCTCAAAAGTTCGAAACAAGCTCACATTACTGTTCGGAAAACAAGAAAAAATACGAAATGTGCGTGGCGAAGGATATTTGTGGATATATTAATTGATGTATGTCTTAAAGGTGCGAATTTGTCACCAAACGTCACCCACAAAATCATTACGGTCTGGTAATATCTAAATATACTGTTATATGACGGTAAAGTATACAAAACATTCATGAAGGGATGATTTTACTATGCGTAAGTTCGCAATTCTTTTTGGTGTAATTTCCGCTCTACTTGCAGCGGTTGTTGTTTATGCAGTAGATCTACCACCTGCATCACCGTTCCTACCAGATAGCGTAGAAGCCTACATTGCTGAAGATCCTGAAAATCACTGTTATAACCTCGGCAAAAAAAATGGTGTACAAGATTTGAATCGTGTACAAGCAGGTTGGGGTAACTCAAACCACTTTAGCGTATCAAAGAATGCGTGGGTTGTTGGTGGCCAAAATGTTGGTGGTCAATGTGAAGTTCCAGCTAGTGTTGTAGACCCTCAAGACATCATGGACGAATTCTGCGGTTTGATCAAAAATGGCACCCAATCACGTGTTCGTACAAATGTCAACAACTGGGGTAATGCAAGCAAATATTTCGTCAATGGTCATAAACGTGGTGACCTCAAAATTAGTGGGCTAGCTGTTGGTGGTCATTGCTGGTTGAGTGGCGACAAAGCTGATTACGTACTCGAAAACTTTGAGATCAGAAATCTCCGCGTCGTTGAATAGGTTTTGAAGATAAACGAGCATAACCAATAGTTATACTCGATACGAATAAATATCATCCTCGTACCAAGTGCGGGGGTGATTTGTTTTCAGCAAATTAGATCATACTTCAACCCTCTCTAGTCTCCCCTGCATAAACCATCTTGCCTTCAAACCATACGCAACCGTCTCAATCATCTGTGTTATGATACAGAAAATCCACCCATCGAAAGCGAGATGCAACTTATGGTCTATCGCGTATTTATTAGCACCACTGTCGAAGAAGGCAGCGATCAATATTTAACAGCTATCAAAAAGGCTCTATGGAATCTGGATGATTTTCCGGTGTACCCTATCACAATGGACGATCTAGCCAAAGCCGATGAAGACCCCAAAGCTGTCATCCGTAAAACACTAGATGATTCTGATTTATTTATCGCTGTTTATGGGGATGATTTTGGCGAGTATAAAGATTTGCCCGTGCAAGAACTCATCGAGTTTGAATATGATTATGCACAAGAGAAAGGTATCTCTACACTTGTCTTTATTCCGTCGCAAGCTAGTGCTAGTGATCAACTCAACGCATTCAAAAATCATGTCAAACGGCGACAAGTCGTAACACCATTTAACAATATTGCGGATCTAGAGGCTAAAGTTGTCCTTGGCGTCACCACGCATCGCACACATATGCGCAATCGCCCCAAATTGCGACCACCGAAACAGAGCCTCATGCCACCTCGCCCCGGACAACGTCAAGACACACCAGCCCGTGACGACGAAGAGTTTGAAGACACAGTACAACGAGCGTTTGATCTCGTAGAAGACGATCTAGAAGCAGTCATTCAAAGGGTACTTGCTGTTCAAGCAGCACGATCACAAGCCGAAATGCCGGACATGGTTGATAGCTTTTATGAGATGAATGTCAATCCGATCTTCGGACAACCGAACCAGAATGTACAATTTCAATCTGACATATTTATGATTACACCCTTCCGTGACGAATTCAACGAAATCTATCAAAATGTCATCGTTCCAACTGTCCAAAATTTAAATCTAACCATTAAACGTGGCGATGAATTTAACTCGGTCAGTGGGCAGATCATGAGCGAAGTATGGGCAGCCATAAATGCTTGCCGATTAGTGATTGTCGAAACAACCGAAATCAATGCCAATGTATATTATGAGCTGGGCATCGCGCATACATTAGGTAAACCCGCGATTCTCATCACACAGGGAAAAGAAATCGAAGACTTTCCATTTGACATCCGGCATCTGCGCTTCACTGTCTATGAAAAAACGGAGGCAGGTTATGCTGAACTTGCAGAAAACCTGCGTGGTTCAATTCTGCGCACCATTAACGACCTAGACGATGGTATATAGTATGCAAACAGGCTGGCAAGTCACTACCGAAAGTGGCTTTTTGATCACCCCCGACCCGCTCACCGATTTAGGCATGATCGACAGCGGGTTGGATGAAGAAATTACCGAAACACTAGAGAGTATCGCTGAAGATTTACCGGACTTAATTATCAGTGGGTATCTGCACGATGTGTTAGATAACTTACCTGCATTTGATTTGTCACCTGTGCTTGGGCGTGATGACCGCATCCTTGAACGATTGCATTTGTTGTATACCTACTTCGTCAACGCATATGTACATATGGGCGAGACAACCGCACATAATATTCCCGCAGGAATTGCGATTCCGACAGTATGGTTATCAGAGCAAGTCAATCGTCCGCCGATGTTATCGTATGCCGATATGGTGCTGAATAATTGGCGACGGATTCAAACAGATGGCGATTTATCACTAGAAAATCTCGATCTTTTGCAGACATTTACCCACCATTATGACGAACAGTGGTTTTTCCTTGTTCATGTTGCCATAGAAGCCCAAGCAGGGATATTACTCATCGCCTTAAAAGAAGCGCATCAAGCTGTCGAAGATGATGACGTTCAACAGGTCTTATCGTGTCTGCGTGATATTCGACAGGGGTTGGTTGAAATTACAAAGACATTCCATCGAATGCCAGAACATTGCGACCCAGATGTTTACTATCAGATGGTACGCCAGCCACTATTTGGGCTGAACGATGTCATTTTCGAAGGGGTGGAACGGTATCAAGGTCAAGCACAGTCATTCATGGGCGGTTCTGGTGCACAAAGCACAATTATTCCAGCAGTTTTGGCAGGACTAGGTGTACATCATCAAGCCAGTGAACTCACACACTACCTATCGGCAATTCGCTCCTACATGCCAAAACAACATCAAGATTTTGTCAATTGTCTGACCAAAGACATATTACGCGATTACTGCAAACAACACCTACACCTACAGGATGCTTATAATCATTGTTTGCGTCAGGTGATGACCTTCCGGCGAGCCCATTTCTATTATGCGAAGACCTATATCTTCGAAAAATCCACAACCCCTGTTGGCACAGGCGGGACAGATTTTATGCACTTTTTGAATATCCTGATTCAAGAGACACAAGCGCATTTATTATAGTAGGTGATTGTATGAAGCCATTACCTGAAGTTGATGACACAATCGTCTTACGGACTGATTTTAGCGATGATGACGCATGGGAAACACTCAAGAAAGCCTTTCTCGTATCGGATGAATTTGATAATGTCTTTGATGTCGATTTCATAGACGACGTTGAATATGATGGCGTGACAATTGACGACATCTTAGAAACTGAAAAAGTCCCTGACATCGACTTTGAAGATACTGATGATGATTATTTCACGTATATTTTTATTGTCGACAAATTGACAATCGAACACCCAGAGCATCCGATTATTTGCCTCGATTTATTCGAAGAGCCCTATCAACGCTTCCGATTTATCCCATCACAATTCGCAGGGATTGAAGGTAATTTATCTATCGCCAACATGGACTTTGAAGATTTCATAACTCATGTCGATGAGGATGGTATCTTTAGGGGCTTTTAGTTTTGGTCTCGTCTAAACGCGTCCCATCAATCTGATGTTTTTGCGACAACGACTGCCGAAGCCATATCTTTGGTATGCGTCAAGCTAATGTCCCACTCGGTCAGCCCCATTTCTTCTGCGAGGTCTTTGGCTGCACCGTGCAAGATCAAAACTGGACGACCGCGCGGATTATTGACACGAATTTCAATCTCAACCCAGCGCACATCGCCAATGCCAGTGCCAAGTGCTTTACCAACGGCTTCCTTACCTGCAAAGCGTGCAGCTAACCGATGAGGCATATCCTCAGTATCTTCACGTTCGCCTGCTGTGAAAAAGCGGTTCAAAAAACGCTCGCCAAGGCGGTCTATACCCTCGGCAATGCGGGTACATTCAATCATATCAATTCCACAGCGTATCATTCATAAATCTCCGGTTGGTTTAACATCGTTATGTGCAGAAGTTTACCATGTCCATATTGGTGTGGAAATAGAGTTTGCGCGGTGAAGTAAAAGAAGGGATTCAGAGATTCTGGGAAGCGACGCATCCGGTTACACAACAGGAGAAGAATCGGGTACAGTTTGCGTTATGGCGCGTTATTCAGGGAGTAAAATTATGCCATTTGTACAGAGAAGGAACATCACAAGCGAGATGACTCATCTAACATCAGTGTCGGTATCACTTCCCAGAATGTATCTCATATTTAAACAATAGCGGGCATTCCTTACGGTCGGGTTACAAAAGTCTTACAATTTAAAACCATCCTGATTACAAATAAAATCAGATTCAGCCGTCCATAATATATTGACAACTTATTAACAACAGCCCTGCATCACCCTATTATGTAAACATCCATAGACATTCGGTACTATCCCTACTTTTTTAAGACTCTCAAATGAATAATACGTATATTAAGCGTAGGATTGTGGCATAGTGACCGTAATGTGTCATTATCGGTAGGAAAGTAGAATTAAATTGGTCAAGTCCCTTCATATCAGGGAACATTTTATGACTAAGTTACGTCATCATATGTAGTGACAAAACAGGATGAGAAGCAGAAGTGATGAATACGATGGCAAACGAAGAAATCAACTACGACGAACTCGCATTCGAGATGGAGTGTCCAACGTGTGAACGCCACACGAATTTTGTCTATCGGGGTCAACAAACCTTTCCCGACCATGTTGCTGAACAACTTTCACTACCATCGGTGATTCATCTATGGAGTTGCATCAGTTGCCATAGTACGATCAGTCACGTTGACTTAGGTATTGACCTGTAAGCATTGGATAAACAAGATTTATGCGTGTAATTCTACAACGGGTCTCTTCAGGTCGCGTCACAGTTGACGACGAGATAACCGGACAAATCGAGCAAGGGTTTGTTGCGTTGGTCGGTGTCACACATGACGATACAACTGCTGAGGCAGAGCTACTTGCAAAAAAAACAGCCTTTTTACGTGTTTTCTCAGATGAAAACGATAAGATGAACCTATCAGTACAAGATATTGGTGGGGGTGTTTTAGTTGTCTCACAATTCACACTCTACGCTGATATGCGTAAAGGTCGTCGCCCGAGTTACACCAATGCTGCTCGCCCCGATCATGCCGAACCTCTCGTCAAGCACTTCGCAGATTGCCTCCTCAAAGAAGGTGTTCAAAAAGTCGAACATGGTGTCTTCGGTGCGATGATGTACGTCGACATCCATAATGATGGTCCTGTAACCATTATTCTCGACACCAATGATTTAATGTAATCAGCCCTGCAAAAATTTCAACACTAACTCCGCAAAGTCGTCAGGGACTTCGCGATGCAAAAAATGCCCGACATCAGGCAAAACAACTTGTTCATATTCTGCTGTAAAGGCATTGTGCGTCTTATCTAAGGCCGATAGTGTTAACGCACCATCCGCATCTCCAAACACAGATAGCGTTGGTATCGGGGTTTTAGCGCGATTTAATTTTTGTACATCAGGATCACTTGCACTGGTAAAAAATGACCAATAATATCCCAATGTGGCTTGTACTACACCTGCTTGGGCAAAACAGTCACGAACAGGCTGAATATCATCTTTCGTATACTGCCAGTTAGGCGACCAACGTCGAAAAATCGTATCCAAGGCTTGATAGTTATTCTGCTTCATCCAATTGACAGCTAAAGGACGAATCTGAAATGTCAAAAAATGCCGTGCCTTCCATAATGTCAAGGCATCAAAGCGAAGCGCACGTGGATGAGGAATCGCCACAGTAATCAGTTTATCAAAACGTTCCGGTGCTAGTGCAACAGCACTATAGGCAGCAAGTGCGGCCCAATCATGCCCAATAAGGGTGACTGTATCGAACGCAAATGCATCCAGCAAACCAATCACATCGTGTGCAAGATTTTTGGATGAATATTGTGCATCGGCAGGAATTTGTGTCGGATGGTACCCGCGCATGAATGGCGCAATCACATGATACCCTGCATCCGCCAGTGATAGCATCAGATCACGCCAAGTATCTGCAGTATCAGGGAATCCGTGCAAACAAATCACATGGTTATCGCCCGTCCCTTGTTCATAGTAAGCAAAATCCAACCCATTGGCGTATATAGTACGTATATCCATCAAAATCTCCGTGTTTTTCTCAACGTATTTGATATATTGATTATAGCGCGGATGATTACATTACATACATAGTATGAGAATGAGCATATGAAAATAACAATTTTGGGTGATATTCATGGCAATCGATTTGGATTAGAAGCCGTCCTCAATGATATAGAGCAACGAGGGCATATAGATACATATTGGCTACTTGGTGATTACGGCATGGATGGAGGTGATCCTGTCGCTGTTCTTGAGTTACTGGATAAACTGCCCAATACTACTTTCATTCGAGGCAATACAGATCGTTATCTGACACATCCTAGCTTACCATCACCCACTGATTTACCTTTAGATCGCTTAGATTGGCTCATCAACACAACACAATCGCACTATTGGCCATTAGGCGCATTAAGCCAAACCCGTTGGCTAGATTGGCTCAAGAAATTGCCTCTAGAAAAACACATGCAACCATCAGATGCGCTCGATGTGTTACTCGTACATAGTCGTCCCGGATATGATGATGGTATAGGGTTAATGCCAGATCAAGATGACCGAACCGTGTATAACATGTTCCACAATGCAGAAGAAAACTTAATTTTTGTTGGGCATACACACCGGCTACAAAATCGAAAAGTACGCGATAAACATATCATCAACACAGGATGTATCGGAAAACCTGTAACACCTGATAAACGCGCAACTTATACCATTTTAAATGTGACAGATGATAGCTATGAGGTTCAGTCATATCACGTCGCCTATGATACCAAAGCAGTTATCCAACACATGGAGGCTGTTGGTTTCCCTGAGACAGACCGTATGAGAGACTTATATTTGCGTTAACAATCATCATGGTATGGAATACAAAAGACGGCTCTCATTCGAGAACCGCCTAGTGCAAGGAGTAAACTAATTATTGCTCAATTATGTAATCGACTTAGTCACCACCGTCAGTTGAAGGTTCACCAAGTGGGAGTACGTTTGGCCAAAGGCTCGCACCGTGTTCGTAAGCGTCGATACCCATTTCTTCGCCTTCTTCATGCATACGGAGTAGACCAGCAGCTTTCAATGCGCCGAACATGAGGAAGCTTGTTACACCAGCCCAGACCAACACACCGACAACACCGACAACTTGCGAAATCAATAGTGTTGCGCCGCCACCCATGAGGATACCTGCGACACCTTCAACACCGTTATTCACAGCGATGAGGTCACCAACACCGAGGACACCGATCATAATTGTACCGAATGCACCACATGCACCGTGAACTGCGAATGCGCCGACTGCATCGTCAATTTTTACAGCTTCAACAGCGTTAACAGCGAGGACAACAACGACACCAGAGAGACCACCGATGATGATCGCACCGATTGGTGTGACAGATGCACAACCTGCGGTGATACCAACGAGACCAGCGAGTGACCCATTAAGGATGAAACCTAGATCCCATTTTCGTGTACGGGCAAATTGGAAGAACATTGCACCGAGTGCACCCATTGCAGCAGCAAGTGTTGTGTTGACTGCAACCAAACCAAGTGCGTTAGGGTCACTTGCAGCAAGGGTTGAACCAACATTGAAACCATACCAGCCGAACCAGAGGATGAATGTACCGAGTGCAGCCAATGCCATGTTTGATGGACGTGGAGGGCTACCAAAGACGCGACCAACACGTGGGCCAACCATGTATGCACCGATGAGTGCGACAACACCACCTGTCATATGAACAATTGTGGAACCAGCAAAATCGACGAAACCTTGTTCAGCGATCCAACCGCCACCCCATGTCCAGAATACAACGACAGGGTAGATGATTGCACCAAGAAGCGCACTGTAGATCAATTTACCAATAAAGTTTGTACGTTCTGCCATTGCACCGGTAGCGATTGTTGCAGCCGCACCAGCAAATGCAAATTGGAAGAAGAAGTCAATGAATGAAATACCGTCACCAGGTTGTGTACCTGTGATACCACCCAAAGCTAATGTTACTTGACCGAAGATCGAACTACCAATACCAGCGTCTGCATCGTAAGCACCGTAAGCGATACCATAGCCAACAATAAAGAAGACAATACCCGTGATACAGGCATCCATGAAATTCTCCGCCAGCGAGTTAACAACACCTGTATGACGGATAAAACCACCTTCTAGCATCGCAAAACCTGCTTGCATAAAGAATACGAGGAAGCCAGCAAGGAGCAACCAAATTTGGTCAAGGTTAGTTTGGACTGTTGCAGCTGCTTCCATAGCGGCATCAGCAGTGACAACCATCTCTTCTGCTGCTTCTTCAGCAACAACTTCTTCTGTAGCGGTTTCTTCTTCAGCAGGGGTTTCGTCTTGTGCGAATGCACCAAAACCAAAGCTATAAAGAACAACAAGACCTAATAAAATAGAAAATAACCGATAGAACATTTTGCGTTTATTCATGCTGTAATCCTCCGCATGGTAGAGCTGACACTACAATATTTATCTCACGCTACGGAGTGTACCTAATCCCCCCTTAATGTATTCACCGCAATATTTACTCAATAATCCGGCGCAGTTTTGTTTAATTGTCACAAAAAGACAATTATGAGCGTCGAATAAATGCCGTATTTTCCAAAACCCTGATATTCTTGTATTGTTTGTTAAACTTCTCTAGGCTGACTTTGTGCAATTTATGTGGAATGTATACAGGCAAAGTTGCAAATTTCGATGACATTCTCATAATTAATGGAAAATTTCACAATCAATTTGCCATTTAATTATTTAGAATTAGAATCGATCCGAGAAATCATCACGAGTTACGGCAACACGTTTGTTAAATTTCACCAAAATATTCTCGATTCAGTTAATTATTTTATGTATGAGACAGGAACAGCACTACAAATACTCACGCTACCAACTAGAAATGATAAATTCTCTGTTGCTAAGCTGGGAAAAACTATTAGTCGCAATTTCAGTCAATATGGCTAAAGCTAGTCAGAAAGTGAAAATTTTGATGTATTATTGGTAAACTTTCACCTTCATCGTTAGATTATCCCATCGTTTGTGGTGGTGATGCCGGATATTCATTTATCAACCAGTTACTGTCATCGGTTGCCCAACGCATATTATATTGTAAGCCAGCTTTCTGTTTATAGCCTGCTGTATGATAGCTACTCGACGTAATCCACGCCAAAAGATCATTGATAAGTTCCATCTTGATTGCAACGTACTCAGGGTCACTCCATTTGTTGTACAGTTCATCTGGATCATCTGTTAGGTCATACAGTTCACCATACGGTTGTGATGTGTAGTAGACTAATTTATGTGTCTCACTGCGGATCATTGTCAGGTAGTTGTCTTCACTAAAGATATATTGACGAGGTTCAGTCTGTTTTCCAGTCAAATATGATAGTAATGATCGCCCTTCCAAATGACGAGGGATTTCAATCCCAGCAACATCTAAAATCGTCGGACCAATGTCAATCAACGATACAAGATCATTAACCTGGCAAGGTATACCATCTGCTCCTGTATAGACCATAATCAACGGGACATGCACAATCTCATCAAACATCAACCATTTGTACATCAAACCATGATCCCCTACCATATCGCCATGATCCGAACAGAAAATCAATAAACTATTTTCAAGCCAACCGCGTGCATCCAATGCATCAATCACTTGTCCAATCTTTTCATCAACAGTTGTGATGTTTGCATAATAGTGCTTACGCATGCGGATAATATCATCCGGTGAGGCAGTACGAAGGTCAATTTTGGATTCTTTGGTGTTATTTGCAAAAGCTTCCAATTGTGCATGGTGTTGTGGCGGATTATCGTCATGTTCACCATCACGCACGGTTGGTGCCGGTATATTTGCCTCATCATACATTGACAGATGTCGTGTTAGAGGATCGTAGGGATCATGTGGTCCTGTGAAGCCAATTTGTAGGAAAATCGGTTCTTCGCCTCGCCAGTTGTTAATCCATGACAGTGCAGCATCACCAATAAATACATCACTATGGAACCGTTCATCAAGATGCCAAGGTGCACCCTGAAACTTACGATGCCATTCAGGGTCAGTATTCTGCCTATGATTTGGACGTTCATGACCATGATGTGCGAGGAATTTACCCCAGTCATCGTCCACACTCCCTCTCCAGTGATCGAGATTTGTCGGATTTTCGACGATTAAACGGTCATGAAAAGCACCCATATCATCGCGGGGACTCATGTGCATCTTACCGATGTTTGCGCATAGATACCCGGCATCACGCAGATCATGCACCCAAGTACGTTGATGTGCCCAATCATGAAAACTATATACACCCGTGTTGTGTGCATACATTCCAGTAAACATAGCAGCACGTGTAGCAATACAGGTCGCACCGGGGCAATAAGCGGATCGAAAACTCACACCCTGCTCCACCAAACGATCCTGTGTTGGCGTATGCATATAGTCGTAACCCCATGCATTCACGGTATCAAAACGTTGCTGATCGGACATAATAAGGAAAATATTGGGTTTGGTCATAATATTCCCTACACCTCATAATAAATATGTTTTCAACATAACAGCCTAAATTGTACCGAAACCAACAGATCTTAGCGACAATCCGCTCATGAACGATAATATGTAAAACCTAAATCAACAGGAGTTAAAACACCCTATTTAATATACATTTGTTTATAAAGTTATACTTTTATACTTTTGTTTGTTGACTGAACAAAACCTCAGTTTATTATGGACGTATAAGTGATAAGACAAAGTGATAGATAGAGGATACCTGAGTAAATGACTACACAAGGAAATTTCCCAGCAGGTCCACCCATAGTCCGCAACACGATGATGCAACAATACAGATTCTACAAAAATTTCTTAGAAGACCCTCTTGGTAAAGTGACCGAGTGGTTTGGTGAGTATGGAGATGTCATCCACTTCAACGTCGGCGAAAACGGTCATCAATATTACATCGCAAACCCTGAGATGGTACGAGAAATCCTGATCAAACAATCCGACACCTTCATTAAAGGGCCAGATTATTCTGATGAAGAACATGGACTTGCCCGCTTCATGGGTCATGGTCTCATCACGAGCAATGGCGATTTCTGGAAGCGGCAACGCAAATTAGTCGCCCCAGCCTTCCATACACAACGCATCTCTGCCTATGCAGATACGATGGTGGCTTATGGACAACAAACAATGGATCGTTGGGAAGATGGTCAAGCACTCGACATTGACGAAGAAATGATGGAACTGACCCTGATGATCGTTGGACGCACATTGTTTGATGCCGATGCGTCACAGACAGCTAGCTCTGTAAAAGATGCTGTTGCCATCATCCAAAAAGCAAGCAATACGGCTACGCTATTACCGTCATGGGTACCAACTCCGTTGCGCATCCGCTCCAAACAAGCCAACAAAATGCTTGACAAAATCATCTATGAATTCATTGATGAACGTCGTGCATCTGGTGAAGATCAAGGTGATTTACTGTCGATGTTGCTGTTGTCGGAAGATGAGAACGGTGAACGCATGACTAACAAACAAGCTCGCGATGAAGCAGTGACACTCTTCCTTGCCGGACACGAAACAACTGCCAATACTCTCAATTGGACGTGGTGGTTACTAGCACAACATCCACAGGTCGAAGCAAAGCTACATCATGAAATCGATACCGTTCTACAGGGTAAAACCGCATCACTAGAAGATCTTCGTCGCCTTCCTTATACAGACATGGTGATTAAAGAGTCGATGCGCCTGATGCCACCAGCTTGGTCAATTGGACGTGTCGCCAGCCAAGACACTGAAGTCATGGGGTATTCCTTCCCGAAAGGTACAGGACTCAGCATTGTGATTTATAGTCTGCATCGGAATCCGGATGTTTGGGATAATCCAAATGACTTTATCCCTGAACGTTGGACGGATGAAAAAACCAAAGACATCTCTAAATATGCCTATATTCCATTCAGCACTGGGCCACGCATCTGTATTGGGAACAGTTTTGCCACAATGGAAGCAAATCTACTCTTAGCAACCATCGCTCAACAATATCAATTCCGCCTGACACCAAATGCAAATGTTGTGCCACAGCCATTCATCACGATATTTCCAAAGTATGGTCTGCCGATGACCGCACATAAACGCCAACCTCAATCCACTCCACAGCCAGAACAAGCGCTTGAAATGGCGTAAACAGACACAGCTATATTATATTAGGGAGAAGATCGAGATCCTCTCCCTATGCATATGATTTATTCCGATCGTGGTAAAATAATTGCCCGTAGAACCCCAGGGAAGTTTAATTTATCTGTCGTGATCAATTTATCATTCACGTATAGAATTTGTCCATCGGGGCTAAAGCTAAGATCATTGGGTAAATTAAAAGTCGCCTCAAGTGCGGCAGCATCATCGTTTCCACGATCTCCATTTCCCGCAAACACAGTAACCTCACCATCCAATGTCACCGTATAAATACGATGTCCACCGCGCGAAACTACATACAGTAGGCCTTCATAATACATAAGATGAGCATTGCTCCGACCAGACAATTCGACAAATTCTTCGACCTCGCCATCGAGTGCAATTTTTAGAACTTTGCCATCATTATAGTTAGAAACATAAAAATTACCGTCATCATCCATTGTGATCCCATTTGGACAATTCAGTAATGATGATTGTGCAAATACTGATGATTCTTCATCAATTGTGACACGTTGAATGGAGCTACCTCCACAATTCGTGACATAGAGGGCATCCTCATCATCAATTACAATACCTACTGGACTTTTAAATTCATCATCAGAATAAAATGTCACCTCTCCCTCAGGTGTTACTCTGAGAACGCGTCCACTACGAATGCTCGACTGATAAAAATTACCCTGTGAATCAAATTCATTCCCTGATGCACCCTGTAGCGCATCCGTTGAGAAGAAAATGCTCACATCGCCGTCGGGTGTAATCCGATAGACTGTCGCACCACGCGCGACTTGCGGTTCACCAAAATCAGAAAAATACACGTTACCATCTTCATCAGTATCCAACCCACCAGTAGCCGCACGTAATTCAGGAACAAGTGTGGTTACAACTGTCTCATTCTGTAAGGTAATCGGTTGAGATGCCTCTGATAAAGCTGATTCATCTACCAGAATATAAACTTGGTAAGCTATTCCCTCAACAATCCCCTCCCCATTGACATCTTGACTGGTCGCTCGTAGGTTACGGGAGAATTGCTCCGTATCCGGGAAAACAATCAGAAATGACTCGCTTGCCATTGCCGTATCAATATCAAATGGATCATCAGCAGGTACAACCATCAACTGATGCTTAATTCCGACGGCTTCTGTCACAAAACTAATCTGCAAATCTTCACCATTACCTTGATTATCAACATCACTCACCAAGATTTCACTGATTGGCGCAACCTCGGCATATGCCATCCCAACAGACATAACCAGAATAAAAATAAGTACATAGATAAACTGTGATAATTTCATCATAACCCCTTATTTAGCAACAATTGGAAATTGTATTTCGACTAAGTTTTGTGGATGTTGTAGGTTACGATCATTGATCCGTATATAAACTTCACGAATCGGATATGCAAATTGGTAATTGTGCTGTCCCGCCCAATTGTAGAGAGCTAGCGATCCTTCGCCCCGGGCGATATATTCACCCTGATACACAACCGATGCAACTTGTTTAACAGCAGGCAATGTTCTTAAGGTGAATGGATACTTGTTAGAGAGGTGGCTCAGATCTTTATCTATTCGAAAAGCACACTCCAGTTCATCATCTGCAATATGATAGGGCAACTTTGTATATGTGTGGTCTTCCGGCAGACCCTGTGTATGAAAGATACCAACAGCCTCATGATGAACAATCCCAGCTAGGGTGAGTTGTTCATGTAAATCCAGAAATACACCTTGTATCTCACTCGCGTCAGAAATCGTCTGTTGTCTTGATGCGATATACCATGGCTCGATTGATTTGACAACAACATGCAGATTGGGTAATGTGCCCTCGTTGTCAATTAGATCTAGATACGTCTCGACCTGACTCAGACGTAATTCAAGATCTTCAAGCGTTTGTCTTGCTTCCGCTTGCTTGAGTAACAACATACCCCGAATCGCTTCGGTTGTGATATTTTCATTTAACAGCCGTCCAATCTCTTTTAACGACAATCCAAGATTTTGTAACGCTTTAATACGGTGTAAACGTGGCAACTGCTCTACACTGTAGTAGCGATGTCCGGTCTCATCATTGACGTACATCGGCTGAAAAACTGTCAGTTGGTCATAATGACGTAAACTACGTACAGATGTTTGGGTTAAGCGTGCAAAATCACCAATTTTAATCATTACAAACCTCCACATCATTCATGATAAAACCTCACACGGTGTAAGGTTCAAGGGCAAATTTTAGCGCTGTACAAAATACACTATAAAAATTGGCATTAGTGTAGCTTTGTTGCATTGGTAGAATTCTCAATCTGCTTCTACAATACAGGCATTGTTTTAGACCAGTTTAGGACTATTGACATGAAACGCATTGTTGTATTCATTCTAATGATGGCTATGAGTTTTACCGTATCGGCACAAGATGCCAAAATTATCTATGACACAACTGTCACCTCATCTGCGCAATCATTCAGTATCACAATTCCCGGTCGACTGCTCGACTTTTCGGCAACCGAGCGTACACCGAATAACATCACGATGACCAATAATTGGGACATTTTGCAAGCCGATGGCACACTTGCGGTTAATGAAGGAGATATTCTCCTTGTTGTTGATTATTTTGAGTCGGCAAGCGAAATGAATTTACCCGAGGATTCAACGGTTTTAGATGTCGCCAATGCGATGGTCGAACGCTCGACTCGTGAAACCAGTCCGCCGTTAGAATCTGTTGCTGGAGATTATGACGGTTACCTCTATATCAGCACAATAGACGGTTTAATCTTCACCAGTGGTATGTTTGATATTGGCGAGGGGGCATTTGCAGGCTTCACCTTATTGACGGTTGCAGATGATTCCGCCAATCAGTTACTAGATACAGCACTGACTATCGTCGGGAGCTTACAAAAAGGACTAGTCATTGGACATGTTGAGGCACTTGACCTCAAATTACCCAACACTTACACCCGTGAAGAAGATGGTTTCAACATCCCATATCCCAAAGGTTGGACAGTACAAATATCACCACTCGGACGCTCACAATTTGTGACAGTTACCAAAGGACATACCTTCGACATCAATATTCCGACAAGTCCGGGACAGCCTGTCGCAATTATTGCTTATGGCACAATTGACGAACTCACGGAAATGCCGATGACGATGATCGATCCGGAAATGAACGCACAGCGCGTTATACAAGCAATTATAGGCGCAACTCCTGATGAAATTGTTCATCTCGAAATTGCAGGATTCCGTGCAGCCCAAACCGTCAGGAATAACCCAGATTTCGAAAATTGGTTTATCGCCATCATGCTAGATGATAATCACTTCATATCTGCGAATATGTTCACCGATATCGATGCAGATGTCGATTTCTTTGGCATAATTACCGAGATGATAATTCATGCACGTTGGGGCGAGGACTTGCCATCTTATGACTATGCCAGCGGTACCGAACTCGATAGCGACCTTCAAACATTTATCTCAGAATTCCACAATCTTTCATTTGATATCCCTACAGATTGGTTCGCCTACGATTTATCAGATGAAATTTCTGTCGTCATCAATACAGAAGACGCTTTTGATTCAGTAACCGAGCAACTCCCACCAGAATCAGGCGAGGTGCTGATTACAATTTTCACTCATACAACCATCAACGCATTCGGCAATGGCGATATTGATGTCATGCTACAGAACCTCAACCAGACCATGTTTACGGATGGGATCGGCAATTTGACGGAATCCGAGTTAAACGGACGAACAGTTTATGTAGCCGAAAATGACTTTGCACAATTTGAGAGATGGGCGATTCTGACACCAGTTGATGATGATTATGTTTTGATGTTGATCGAAGCACCAGTGGGCGAATTAGACGGTATGCGCGAGACAATTACAGCAATCCTTGAGTCGATGTTTATTAAATAATGTCATCGCATTTGAGCAATAAAGAAGTCCTGATAGTACAACCTATCAGGATTTTTGTATTAGAGGACTAAGCACGAACATTTGAGAGTACCATCAGGATAAACCGTGTAATACGATTTTTACGCTTCGGTTTTTGTCCGTGTGAATGATCATGCCCTTGTATACGAATACCATGTTGTTCTTGGCTATGGTGTGTATACGCTACCGTATACAGCTCTTGTTGGCTCTTTAAATCCATTATGATTTTCTTTCGTCTGTTCTGCTATTTGGATTAATTGCAGTATATCCGAAAAAAACCTTTTGATAATCATGAAGTATCTGAACAGTTTTTTCATATATACTGAACAAAATGATGTGAAGGACAGCCAATCCATGAATTTACAAAGCCTACGTGTATTTATCACCGCCGCCTATTCAGACAGTCTAACCGCAGCCGCCGAGCAGTTATTATATGCCCCATCCACTGTTACCATGCACATCCGGCAATTAGAAGCGGAGTGGGGTGTGAAATTATTCGAAAAAGATGGACGGTCAGTCAAGCTCACATCAGATGGTGTTGCGTTATTAGCCAAAGCCAAAACAGTCCTTGAGCAAGTTGATTTGCTCCAGCATAATGTGCGCGAATTAGAAAAAGGCAAAGCCGGACACCTTAACTTTGCAGCGATTGAACCCGTGGGGAGTTGGCGTGTTGCGCCGCTTTTAGCAGACTTCGCCCGCGACCGTCCACTATTGCAGATTAATATGGAGATGGGCAACAAATATTCGATTTGTGAGCGTGTGTTAGAGGGTCATATCGACTTTGGCATCATGCAAGACCCCGGCCCCAAGGGGAATGTATTCTTCGAACCACTATATATGGAGAAGATGCGCCTCCTCATACGTGATGACCACCCACTCGCCAAAGAAGACGCAATCAGTGTTGAACAACTCCGTAATGAACGCCTCGTCTTCACAGAGACAATTATTTCGTATCGCACTGTGATCCAGCATGGGCTGACGTACTATCGAGGCAATAACCCGTATGCAGGGATTGAATTGAACAGCATCCAAGCAGCCTTCACATTCGTGAACTGTGGTATTGGGATAGCTGTCATGCCAGAGATTTGCATCACACCACCGCCACCCAATACCGTTGTGCGCCCAATTATCGAATCCGACTTTGAGATGACAATTGGGCTCGTCTTCAAGTTTATTGATATGCCCCGCCCAAAAGTCCTTGAGGACTTTATCGACGTGCTAAGAGATAACCTACGGACGATTCAGCCCTTATTATGAGAGCTTCGCTTTCCATGCATCGATTTGTTCGTTCATCAGATCAACGGCCTGTTGCAATGTATCGGCATCAAATGCCAACTTCGCACCGACCGAACCAAATAGCTCAGGAAGCGATACACGATTACCCAATTTCAATCCACCCCGATAGGCTTCAAGTGCATCGGTAGCATTCTCTAATGAATTCGCCCATACTTGAATCGCACCCAGTTGTGCTAGCGCATATTCAATATAATAGAACGGATACGAGAAGATGTGTTGTTTACGATGCCAACCTGTCGCAACCCAATCCTCTAATCCACTGTAATCGACACCCGGACTAAATCGCATCCATATGTCTGTCCACGCTTTATCACATTCTGCTGGATCAGATGCTAGGTCATGGTTGGTATATGCCCAATGCTGGAACAAGACGACAACCGCTTGATATGACCAACTCTGCAATGCACCTTCCAATTGGTCGATGAGATAATAGGCTAAGGCTTCTTCACTGAAAAACCCGCCTTTTTCGTCTAGTAAATACGGCAATGCCAATAATTCCATCGACATCGACGCGACTTCAGCAAATTCAAATGGATAGGAACGAACACCAATTCGTGGTTCGTTGGATGTGTAAAATGCATGAAAGGCATGCCCTGCCTCATGAAGTACAGTCCCTATATCCGAGATTTGCTTGGTCGCATTACCGAAGATAAACGCACCTTTCGACACAGGTAAACTCGCACAATATGCTCCGGGGCGTTTGCCCTTGCTATTTTCGAGCGATAACCATTGGTTATCATCCATCGTCTTGAAGAATCCACCCAACTCGCCATCGAGTTGATCGAATACAGCATTTGACTTTGTGATGAGTTGTCTACCATCATCGTATAGATTGACCTCTGGGCGTTGATCAAGTTCGGGTTCCGCATCGTGTGGTTCAATGACGGTATCCCACGGGCGCAACGTCTCCAATCCCATCCATTGTCGACGATTCTCACGGATTTTAGCAACCACGGGTACAACCACTTGCTCAAGTGCTTCGCAGAAGGCAATCGAATCTTCGGGGTTATAATCCGTGCGTTGACGCGCCCGCCACGCATACTCACGGTAATTTTCTAAATCGAGATTTTCGTATTGTTGTTTGCGGATGTCCATCAACTGCACCCAAATACCGTTGATCGTTTCGCGGTCTTGTAGGCGACGGTCAGCAACTGCGCGCCACGCCTGCTCACGCACATCGCGATCAGCATCAGCATTATACTTTTTCATCTCGACGAGCGTTTTGTCTTCGCCATCCCACTCCACGCTCTGGCTACCATAAACTTTGCCATATTCCCGTGCTATCTCGTTCTCTTTGACATCGAGTGGCAAATTCACCTCCGCAAAAATTTCGGCTAACATCTGCATCTGCTTGAGCGTAATGTCTAAGCCATCAGGGGTTAATCCGCTTTCAAGAAGTTTTTTCTGGAGTTTATTTTGCGCAGTTTGTAATGGCGGATAGACAGTGCTCATGAAGTTATTGAGTGCTTTTTCAGCATCTTTATCATTAGCATCTAGATTACTAGTGATGCTAAACCATGTGAATGTCTCGGAAAAAGTGCTATAGAGTGCCGTCCAATCAGCTAACCAGCCATCTACATTATCGGTTGTTAAATCAACTGCTTCAAGTTTGTCATAATGCGGTTGATAGTGTTCCCATGTCCACTCACGCGCGACCTCAAACGGTTGGGGTAAAGTTGTCATATATCGCCCTTCAAAATATTTTCAACAATTGAACTATTTTATCATCGGTTAAACTATGTAGTATGGATGTTTATAGAAGACTTATTGTTAGGTTTGGTGTCTCGCGAAAACTCGATATGAATCGTGCGGGATTGCTCCGACAATATCGCATAACAAATGGCGAACCCAAGGATGTCTAAATCTATAGTGTTTGGTGTCATGAGTGGAAGACTGCATCCCCCAACATTTCCAAAAACACGCTACAATAGGAAGCACGATTGATTTTGAGATGTTAGGAGTTTGTACTGTGCTTGAATTGACAAAAAAGCTGGTCGAGACATGGGGTCCGTCCGGTTATGAACATCGCATCCGTGAAGTTATCCGCGAAGAGATTGCTGATCTTGCTGATGAAATTTATGTTGATGGACTCGGTAATCTGATTTGTCGTGTGGGCAGTGGCGGTAAAAAGGTGCTCATCGCCGCCCATATGGACGAAATTGGTCTAATGGCAAATTATCAAGAACCCGAAAGTGGTTATCTGCGCTTCACCAATATCGGCGGGCTACGTACCGATACCCTCAATGGCAACCGTGTATTGTTCGAAGATGGTACAGTCGGTGTCATCGCAGTTCAGAGTGGCGGTGGTAAAAAATTAGATGACTTCTACATTGATGTTGAAGGCGAAAGTGGCGAAAACGCAACCCCCGTCGGACAACCTGCTGGCTTTATGCGTGAGATGCAAGTCCGTGGTAATCGTGTCGTCGCAAAATCACTCGATGATCGTATCGGATGTGTTGTCGCGATTGAAGCGATGCGTAAACTCAATAAAGAAGCACCGAACGAAGTCTATTTTGCGTTCACAGTTCAGGAAGAAGTTGGTTTACGTGGTGCAAAAACTGCCGCGCAAGGCGTTCATCCCGATGTCGGTATCGCGCTTGATGTTACCGGAACAGGGGATCAAATCCGTGGACGTAAAATGATGGTCAGCCTTGGTGGTGGTGCGGCTATTAAAGTCCATGACCCTGGTCTAATCGTCCCACCTGCGATTAAAAACTGGATGATTGATCGTTGCGAAGCCGATGGTATCCCTTATCAACTCGAATTGCTTGCAGGTGGAACAACCGATGCGTCAGCCATCCAACTTGCCGATGCGGGTGTTCCCAGTGGTTGTATCTCAATCCCAACCCGTTACATTCATACCACCAGCGAAACTGCTGATGTCGACGATATTCAAGCGTGCATTGATCTATTGGTCGGTCTGGTATCTAACGAAATTGAGATATAGTTCAGTTAATGTAAGCTATATACTGACTATTGGGGCGGTATATTGACCGTCCCAAGTGTGGAACAGAGAAATTGACACCATCCAAAGTATCAATTTAATCGTCACGAACCCGAATGTTCGCAATGGCAGACCTTGTATTGGTGGAACGAGTTTGCGGATCACAGATGTTTTCATGGCGAATATATTTCATAATCGCTCTCCATGTCAAATAGCAAGTGACTATAGTATTTCACTAGCACAAGTTCATGCCGCACTCGCCTATTATTACCAGCATAAGGACACACTAGATACTGATATTCGTCAACAACTAGAGACTGCGCGTCAATTTAAGGATAATGCTGGTGACAACCGAAAGACTTCGCTTTTACCTTGACGAAAATGTTCCTACCGCAATTGCCTCACAACTCCAAAGCCGAGGTATAGATGCCATCACAGTTAGAGATTTACAATTATTAGGCGATGAAGACCTCAATCATTTACAGCGTGCTACATCTATGAGGCGAGTTTTGTGTACACATGATAGTGATTTTTTGCAGTTGGCGAACGATGGTGTATCGCATACAGGAATCATTTTTGGTCAGCAGGACAAGCACTATATCGGCGAGCGGGTCAAGTTTTTGGAGCTAGTTCATTCTGTTTATGTACCCGATGATATGATCAATACTATTGAATTTTTACAATAAACTAGGAGTTAATACCCAATGAAAGCCGTTTTATGTAAAGAATTTGGCACGCCCGATAAACTTGTTGTTGAAGACATTGAAAGCCCCTCCGTTAAAGGTGGCGAAGTCAAAATTCGTGTACGCGCCTGTGGTGTTAACTTTCCTGATGTCCTAATCATTCAGGGGCTTTATCAGATGCAACCCCCATTCCCATTCAGCCCGGGCATGGAAGTATCCGGTGATGTCATTGAAGTCGGCGCAGGGGTCGATAATGTCAAAATCGGCGATCGCGTCATTGCCCTGCCACAATATGGCGGTTTTGCCGAAGAGGTCATCGTACCTGCGATGATGGTGCTACCAATGCCCGAAAATATGAGCTATGAAGATGGAGCCGGTTTTCAAGTAGTCTATGGCACATCACATGTTGCACTCGAACAACGCGCTAAGTTACAGGAAGGTGAAACCTTACTAGTGTTAGGTGCCGCTGGTGGTGTCGGTCTTACAGCAGTTGAACTCGGCAAATTGATGGGTGCAAAGGTGATTGCCGCAGCCAGCACACCCGAAAAACTAGCCCTCACCCAACAATATGGTGCCGATGAAATCATCCAATACACAACAGAAAATTTGAAAGATCGCATCAAAGAGTTAACCAACGGCAAAGGCGCAGATGTCATTTATGATCCGGTCGGGGGTGATGTTTTTGATGTTGCCGTGCGTCGCACCGCATGGGAAGGACGCTATTTGGTCATCGGCTTCACCAGCGGACGTATCCCAGAATTGCCTGCCAATATCGCCCTGCTGAAAAACGCATCGCTAGTTGGTGTTTTCTGGGGTGGATACTTGTTAAATAACCCAACTGTACTGGTCAACTCATTCCAAAAATTACTAGGTTGGTACGCCGAAGGCAAACTCAAACCACATATTCACAAAACATTCCCGATTGACGATGCTCCCTCGGCTATCCTCGAATTAATGGAGCGGCGGGCGATGGGTAAAGTTTTGGTCACGATGGACAGTTAAGACTGTTTTTCATAACGTAGCATGTCCATTGAGAAATCATAGGTAAATCAGCCAACTTAGCCACTCGATTATCTTTATGATAGATAATATCAAAAGCTCGATTACTACACCTAGACAAGGCGATGATTATGTCACTATCTCAGACACTGATGCTAGTTGGTATTTTTCTTGGTTTATCACTCATTACGGTTGCACAAGATCACCCAGAACTGCATAGCTTATACTCTGATAATGTTGTACCGATAGCACAATTTGGTTGGGGTATTCCATACGATGCAGTATACACACCAGACAGCCAACACGTTGCGATTGCAACAGGTGCAGGTGTCACTTTTTATGATCACAATCTAGCTGAAGTTCGATATATAGATACCTACGACCATTCTCCTGAAGTGATTGCTATCAGCCCTAATGGTGAGATTCTTGCAACAGGAAGTAACAATGTCTATCTCTGGGATATTGAGACAGGGCAACACATAGACACGCTAATAACTGGATATAAAGTTTCGGATATTGCTTTTAGCTCAGATGGGACTCAAATAGCAGTCAGCAAGATTCGGTCAACTCGTGAGATGAATGGTATCTTAATTTTTGAAACAGCATCTGGGCGCATACAACATCATCTTAAACCTACTTCTAATACTCTATTTCAACAAATTGCTTTTGGCTTCGATAATCAGTATCTGCTTGCGATTGACTGTTGTCATGCAGGGATTTTAGGTTCGATTGACATCGAGACACAAGAAATACAGCAATTAATCGGGAGTGAAGCATTCACCGTCTCATCTAATGAAAGTAAAATCATCTCATTCACAAACGGCTGGACAATACTGGAAAACATAGAAATCCCAGTCGAACCATCTGCTAGCATCTCCCATCCATCACGGTTTGCCCGCGCCATCAGTCCGATTAATGATGATGGATTATTTTCAGGTGTATTAGAAAATGGAGATTATGGGCAATGGGATAGCAACTCACTTAATCCAGTGAGCTCAGGAGCACTGGATTTTCAACCATATATAGCTGCTATAAGTCCCGATGGTACATGGTTCACTGCAATTTCTCGTGATGGTTTGATTATATCCCTAAATATAGAGACGGGTGAACAGACAACTGAAACATATCTATATACTCGACCTGACGTATTAGCATTGGTTGGCGATCGAGTATTCTTCGTCACCAATCAACAACAACTGGCGCAATGGAATATATGGACAAATGAATATCAAGTTTACGATAATCTGCCAGATAATATCGCACGTCTGATTGTAGGAGGGGCAGAGATATATGTCGCAACTCAAGATGGAACAATTCATCGTTTAAGCCCATTCGATCTGACAGATAGTTCGATACTTTTTGAACAACCCAATACACGTATTATTTCAATGTCGGTACAAACTGAGGGAGATTTATACGTAGTTGTTTGTGAGTATGGTGAAGGAAAATTACTCCGTTTAGATGCAACCACGGGACAATCACTCGGTTTTTATCCTGATTTTGAGGCTGACGAAGCCACACTACCCAGCATCGACTTACCTCTTTGTAATGGAGAAATTATAGCGAAACCCAATACGATCTTCTATCAATCTGGAGGCTCTCAATATCAATTTGATGGACAACATGCAAATACGGTTACACGAACCCAAATTCCGTTACATTACACCATACTCCATGTAGATGCTAATCCATTTACATTCATACACAAAAGTGGAGCATTTTATAAGTCATCATCTCACCTGACTTTATTAACAAGCCATGCATATGACATCACAGCATTTGTTCACTTTGAATCATCAGGGTTGGTTGCCTCATCTGCTTGTTATGACTATTTAGTTTACGGTAACGACTATTATTGTTATGGTGTAGATATGACTGCAACCGATACTCGGCTTAATAGAAGAACCTCGCTTAACAGTCATAGTAGAACTGTCAGACAAATTATTCCTCACCCATACTTACAGATATTTGTCAGTCTAAGTGAAGATGGGACAATTATCGTTTGGGGTGCACCGATTGAGTCGCAAGTCATGCGTCGTGAAGGATTACTTGGATTAAAGTCCGGTTGATAGATTGCGTGTACAATACCATTATAACCATATTAACTCTCTGCATATCCACTCATCAAGAAGAAGTAGACATAATATGAAATATACTCAGTTTGACCTTGAAGTCTTTTTCGCAAAATATGAATTTTCTGCACCCTATTTGCTGTGTAGCTCCGATTGTGAGGCGATGTCTATCGGCGAGCTATTATCATTAGACGATGGTGCAATTGAGGATTTTCATAATCACTGGTTAGGTTATACCGAAGCCCCCGGCGACCCTGAACTACGTCAACTCGTCGCCAGCCGTTACAATAAGTTATCCGATAAAAACATCATCATTCTATCTGGGGCACAAGAAGGCATTCAACTCTTCTCACAGACTTTACTCCAACCAGATGACCATGTGATCGTCATGTTTCCCGCCTATCAATCCCTTTATCAAATGGCGACAGATATAGGCTGTGAAGTCACTCATTGGCGGCTTGCTGACAATGAAGAGAATGTCTGGTCACTCGACCTCGATTTTTTGCGTGACAATATCCGTGAAAACACCCGTGCTGTCTTCATCAATACCCCACACAATCCAACCGGATTTGTCGTACCTGATGCGATGCTTGAAGAGATTGTTACAATTTGCCGCGACCATAATCTCTATCTGTTCTCTGATGAAGTCTATCGCGAGCTAGAAGTAAACGATGCACCGAAAGCTATATCGGCGGCAGATAAATATGAGAAAGCCATCGCGTTAGGGGTGATGTCTAAAGCATACGGATTGGCAGGCTTGCGCATCGGATGGGTTGCTTCGCAGGACACAGATTTGTTGCAAGAACTCCTGAATCAGAAGTTTTATACAACCATCTGTAACAGTGCACCATCAGAGTTTTTGGCGAAAGTTGCCCTTAAGAATGCGGATACTTTGTTAGATCGTAATCGCACCATTATCGAATCGAATATCACGTCAATCAATCAATTTATCACAGATTACCCGAATCTGTTTCGTTGGAGTCCACCGCAAGCTGGGTCAATTGCCTTTCCGAGATTAGTTACAGAGACATCTTCAGAAGAGTTTTGTATTAATCTAGTTGAGTCTCACGGCGTTTTACTGGCACCGTCTACCATGTTTGACTTTGGCACACACCATTTTCGACTCGGTTTAGGACGCAAAAACTTACCTGAATGCTTAGAACATCTTGCAGATTTTATCGAACAAACCTAGATATAACGATAAACTCACATTCAGATAGCATTTTTCGCTTATACTTGAGTTAATAGGAAGAATACATATTCTACAGGTAACGGATGAAATCATTCGATATTCTCATCACAACATACACGGCAACCCCACCTTCGCTGCTGACAAGCATCACCGATTTTCTAGATGAGCAAGCATATACCTATGCTATTAACGACACAGTTGAATCTTCAACATTTTGGATGTGGCTACCCATCATTACCCATCGGGAACACATTGATAAAACAGAAAAACAATGGAACCAACTTACTGATACAGCGATAATACCGATTGTCACAAGTCGTTATGATTGTCCCACTTTTATCCATGTAGAATGTGTACTGGTGTTAGATGAAACAGAGGATGACTCACTCACTTATCTTGACGATCTACACCACCAACTCAAACAATCCCATCGCCTTAGCAAAAAGATTAAACAGCTCAAAGAGCAAATTGCTCAAATACAACACCTAGCGCCAACCCCAACGAGAACCACTCATCTACACGATTTACAAACGATTCTCGACTATACGCGTCGTTTTTTGACAGAGCACAAAAAAATCCTTGATAATAATCAAACCTTACTAGAAGATGGAATTCAAGCACTGTTAAATCACACCAGTCAAAATCAGGGTACGCAAGCCACAACCATTGTTGGCAGTCCACCACAAGGTGCATCCTATACCTTTAAGGGTCGCGAACAAGAAGTTACTTTAATTAGCGACTATGTTTTACAAAACCCAGATATTCACCTCATTTCAATATTAGGACAGGGTGGGGTCGGTAAAACTGCCCTTGCTTGTTATGTACTGGATACGCTTGCGAATCATGATGATATCGACATCATTCTTTATTTGAGTGCCGAAAATAGGAATCAACAATTTTCACTCGAACGTCTGTTTATGATGACAGGCGAAGCGATCGATGACGAAGCCCGTGGTAGACTGAATCGGGTTTGGCACAATGAAAAAATGATGTTAGATGCGCAAATTGATTATCTCATTGATGAGTTTGTAGATCATCGCATCCTTATTCTATTTGATAACCTCGAAGATAGTCTATCCGATGATGGCGCATGGATAGATGAAGGATTTAATCAATTATTCAATCAATTTCTGGAGCGTACCCACCAAGCAACAATCATCTTAACAAGCCGGATAGCCGTACGAATAGATGATGCATTCGCAAGTATTACCCGTATAATACCGTTAGATCAGGGGTTATCGGACAAATTTGCGATTGAGTTACTCTATGAACATGATACCGATGATTGCATTATTTATCGTGATATTCACAACGATATACTCAAACAAATCACTAAAAAGACAAAAGGTTACCCTCGTGCATTAGAAGCAGTCACCGGATTGCTTATTAACGATCCGACCTTAACAATCGACACACTCTTAGAGATTGACACCACTTATGTTGACGTTGGTCTTGTCTCCTTTTGGGTTGATCATGCAGAATCAAAGTTGGATGCTGACCAGCGGATGGTTATGCAGGCGTTATCCATTTATGCCCGACCTGTCAATGAAACCGCTATACGTTTTCTACTTGAACCATATATTGAGCTGACCGCCATCGACATCACTTTCACCATTGATCGCTTGCGACGTGGACGTTTTATTACTATTAATCAAACAACGGGTGATATCAGTATGCACCCACTTGATAAAGCTTATAATTATGATCTGATCAAAACAGGTGAAGCAGATATCGGGCGTATGTCCGCTGGGGAACGCTTCCTTTTGCAGATGAATATCTTACCACCGATGACCGAAGCTATGGATGACACTCTCTTCACACGCGTGACATTAGAAAAGCGTGCTGGGGATTTTTACGCACAACTTCGTGGAAATCCAGCCGAGTGGCAGACCATCCATGATATGCAACCCTACTTTTTAGAGTATGAGCATCGCTTACGTGCCTTAGATTATGAAACCAGCTTCACAATGCTGATTACGATCTATAACTTACTAAAATTATCAGGATTTTCGCGCAAGATTGTTGAGATGATTAGGCCATTAATCGACCATCTGACCGATACCTATCTGATGACCTGTTATAACATGCTCGGTATGGCATATGATGACCTCGGATTATACAAACATGCGCTTAATTGTCATCTCAAAGCCCTCCCGATAGCCCGCCAAGAGAAGAACCGCCCCGCAGAGGCTGCTCATCTCAGTGGAATTGGCTTGCAATATAGCAACCTCGGGCAATATGACAATGCGTTGGACAATTATGAGCAAGCCCTCGAAATTTCACGCGAGACCGGAAAACGCAAACAAGAGCGCGGTATCCTTAATAATATGGCGGTCGTGTATAACAGCATCGGGCGCAAACTTGAGGGATTGCATTACTATGAGGAATCCTTAGAGATTGCACGTGAAATTGACGATAAACAAGGCATCGCTGTTACCCTCGCAAATATAGGTGACTCTTACGGTGCGCTCGGTAAAGTAGAGAAGACGATTGAGTGCTATCAGGAATCCATCGAAATCTACACGGAGATTGGTGATAAACTCGGGCGTGGTGTGACCATCGGTAAGATGGGGAATGCAGCGATTATGTTAGGGAGCTATGAGGATGCACTCAAGCTACTTCAAGTTGCTGTGAACATCGCGCAGGCGGTCGGGAATCAGATGTGGACGGTCATCCATCAAGCCGATGTAGCGGCGGTTCATGCGCATCTGGGCGATCTGCAAAAAGGGTTAGATTTGCTCGAGATGATCATCCCGCAGGCAAAATCAGTCGGTAGCCCAATTCTGATCAATTATACGCATAGTTTACTCGCTGGTATCCTACTATATGACGAGCAACTGGAACGCGCGCGTACAGCAAGCGAAATCGCGATCAAGTATGTGAACCCCGCCAACCGTCATTATGAGTATGCGCTGTATGGGCTGATTCTGACACGCCTTGAGCAAATGGACGAAGCACAAGATGCGTTTAACTCGACGCTGGATCATGCGGCGGAATTACTTGATAACACACCCGACCTCTACAGCCCCAAATACTCGCGAGGGTTGGCGTTGATGGGGCTTGCGCTGGTCACCGATGATATGAGCTACGCCGAAGATGCGAAGACAGCCTACATCGAAGCCCGCCAAAATTGCGATGCAAAGGGCATCATCACCCGTGAAATGCGTAAACTCAAGTTGCTGACGGGCACGGTTGATGATGACGATGATCCGCCATTGCTCAGTCCGCCAAATGAGATATAAGTTTTATTGCCGAAATCCGTTTTGTTGCCGTTTTTATTGCCGATAGCAATTGGTTAATTGCCGGAGTATCCCCTGTTATTGCCCTATTATCGGGGTATGTTGCCAGTGTTGCCGTTTTTATTGCCATTGCCTCGGCAATTGTTTTTCCGGCAATAAATCAGCAGAGCGACACGCAGGTCAATCCATACCAATACAATTCACGGCGGAGCGACACGCAGGTCGCTCCCTACTGTACAATAGGTAGTCATTAAAAGGGTGAGCAGAGAGTCGCGGTTTGGGTTGATTTTCAGGTATAGATGTCAGATGGTGTCGGTTAAGATATACTAACAGATAGTAGACTTAACGATTACTTGGGATGCCATTGCATGTTTGATACATTACCTAATTTACCCGCTGAGACAACAAACTCAATCCTGATTTCATATTCACGCGACGACCGTGACACCGTCATCGCCCTCTATGACAAGCTCCAAACATGTGGATTTACATTATGGCGTGACCTCCACAATATTGAAGGGGGCGAGCCGTTTTGGGAGGAGATTAAAAAGGGCATTGATGGTTGTGAGACGGTCGTCTTATGTATGTCGATGACTGCGCTGGATTCCCGATTTGTACAGATGGAATGGCAGTATGCACGGCAACAGGGTAAGCGCGTGTTACCGGTTGTCGTTGATACGGTTGATTTCGACAAAGTACCGCGTTGGATGGGACGGATTGATTGGAAAGACTTCCGCAACGGTCAACCGGAGCAAGAGACAGTCTGGGCAAGTTTCATCAAGACGCTGAATGCCCCGTATGATGGGCGTAAAGTGCCGTTTATGGCGGATCGGCTACCGGAGTATTTTGTACAACGTCCCGAAGAATTTGAGAATATCGTCGAGGCACTGGTCGATAGTAACGGCGCAGTCGCGATTACGGCAGCGGTACGAGGCGCGGGCGGGTTTGGTAAGACAACGCTGGCATTAGCCCTATGTCATGATACGCGTGTGCGGGGCGCATTTGATGATGGGGTGTTGTGGGTGACACTCGGGGAAAATCCGACATCGGCGGATATAGACCGTTATGCGCTAGATTTATGCGAACTGATTACGGGAGACCGCCCAACCGTACAAACCAAAGAAGCCATCAAAACCGAATTGACGAAAGCCATCGGTGACCGTTATCTTTTGCTGGTGATTGACGACCTGTGGCACAAACATAATGCCGACATCTTCCTGACAGACAGCCCCAACAGCGCAGTGTTGATCACGACACGCTTTGACCATACCCTGCCCGATGGCGTCGGACATACTGAAAATGTCGATGCGATGAAAACATCGGAAGCGGTCGCATTACTGACGTGGGGTATTGAGAATGTGACGGAAGATCATCGTGAGGCGTTAGAAGCATTAACGGATCGATTGGGTGAATGGGCGGTGATCGTCCGACTAGCCAATGCGACCTTACGCAAACGCATTGGAAACAGGGATAGCCTTGATAAAGCACTGGCTTGGGTAGACAAAGCCCTGACACGCAAAGGTTTGACCGCATTCGACGACGGTGATGATGCCGGACGTACTAATGCTGTGAAAGCCACACTGGAAGTGAGCCTCGATTTATTAGACGACGAGCAACAGTCACAATTTGCACAATTAGCGATTTTCCCTGAAGATGCCGAGATACCCTTTACGACATTAGAAAAATTATGGGATTTAGACGACTTCGACACGGAAGACTTGACCGAAGCCCTACAAGATGCCTCGCTTTTACAAAGCTATGATTTAGACAAACGCGAGATACGCTTACATGATGTGATTAGGCAGTATTTGATTGATACACATGAGGGTGCGTTGCAGGGGTGGCAAGCGGAGTTTGTTGAGAATTTAGCCATCACCCCCAAGTTTGATTTGCCAGACACGTATTGTTGGCGGAATATTGCCTATCATCTGATTCATGCCGACAAAGCGGATACCCTACGCGACTTGTTGCTGACAATGGACTTCTTGCAAGCTAAGCTCAACCACACCGACCCAAATGCATTGATCGCGGATTGTGAGATGTATTTGTCACCACCCGATACAGTAGGAATAAGGCATGCCTCGTCCCTACCCCCTACAGATGGAAATGATGATACATTGGATAACCGCCCCATCGAATTATTACGCCACGCCCTGCAATTATCATCTCACATCATCACAGATCACCCCACCCAACTCCCCGTCCAACTGGTGGCGCGTTTATTGAACCACATCAGCCAACCAGCCATCACAACCTTATTACAAGCTGTGCAAACACACGCTACCCCGCACCTATTCCCCACAGCACAAACCTTTGATCCTGCTAGTGGGGCATTGCTGCGAACACTCGAGGGGCATGTTAGTGTTGATTCAGTTACGTTATCAGGCAGGTTTGCGGTGAGTCAATCTTCGAGTGATTTCACATGGAAGGTGTGGGACTGGCAAAGTGGTGAGCTTATCCACACACTAGAGGGGCATCTAGGCATCGTTTCTTCATTATCTGGCGAGTTTGCGGTGAGTAACTCCCTTTACACACTTCAGGTGTGGAACTGGCAAAGTGGTGAGCTTATCCACACACTAGAGGGGCATACTGATTGGATACAAAGTGTGTCTTTGTCAAATGATTTTGCGGTTAGTGCTTCACGTGATAATACATTGAAGGTATGGAATTGGACTACAGGCAAGCCGATACACACACTGGCGGGGCATACTGATACTGTTTGGCATGTATCACTGTTAGGTGACTTTGCCGTCAGTGCATCAGGGGATAGCACATTGAAGGTATGGA
>DIYL01000047.1:0-325203 GCA_002428985.1 Anaerolineales bacterium UBA6055
CCGATCGATTCTGAAACGCTACAGTTGTTTCTATACTGTTTGGTATTGTCCTTGCAGGGGCATATTTAATAAGTCGAACGCGTAGAATAAAATACAATATTCTACCTGTAGTGGTCTCAGTGAGTTCATTACTTATTTTTGTTGTATTGTCGTTCTATCCAAATTCAATTACGCTGAACAATCGTAGCTTTCTCACACCCCAGCTTTGCTACTCTGGTTGTTGGATTCATACTGGCTTACTTGCTGAAGTATTCTTATTTCAATTCACGACTGAGCAACGAATCACTCATCATCGTCGGTATTATCGTTATGCTTGGTATTCAGAATATGGGGCAATATTTTTTGATTTCTGATGATGAGAGCATAATTGATCCATAGATTGAAGTTGCCCTTTGGGCAAAAGATAACCTCCCACCAGATAGCTTGGTATTTCCTGCCTTTATTTTTGATAGGTCCGCGCGTGTTCCACTAGAATTTAGACACTGGTCGGGTTTAGGCATTACCCATTCGGGACGCGACTTAACAATGATCGCGCATAGTTATGTATATGAGTATCCATACTATAATCAGAGATTTAATGACATCGTTGCGACATATAATGATGAACCACTAATGATTGAAACCGCAAAAGATCTGCAAGCTGATTATATTTTAGCGCCGAATAATAAGTTGAATGCCGATACCCTACCAACGGTCTATCAAAATGATGAATTTACAATATATCAATTGCCCTAAATCGATGCTCGCTGTCTAATTCAGATTTAGTCGCATATCGACAAGAAACCGTGAATTGGCTTTGCATTAAGTCCATTTGGTGTTCTATTGCGATACCTTGTGAAATATCGCCTTTTAATCTTGCTCTCATTTTAACGCCTTGAAGTGGTCCCTACGTCATAGCGTATTCTGCTTTATGTAATGATTTATCAGTACATGGATATAGAGTGATTGAATGATGGCAAATTCCAATGATTTAAGAGCAGTCGGGTTAGGCTTTTTCGTTTGGTTCGTGGTTCTCATTATTATGCGGATTCTAAATGCATCTGTGTTTAGTGCAGGTAACCCATGGCTTATCGTGTTCTATATCGCGAGTTTTCCTGCAGGGATTATCTTTACGATGCTCATGCGTCGGCTTATGAATCTTCACATGCGTGATATGCTACGACCAATGGTCATTTTTGCAATTGTAGCAATCATGATGGATGGGTTCTCATTTGCTTTTACCGACTTCTATGGCGTGGGTGAACATGAAGTGTATGCCGCAGCTTATCTGCTGTGGGCACCGGGCGTATTCTTATTGTGTGCGCTCTGGTTAATTGATCGTGCCAAACAAACAGATGAGTCATATACATCCTAGTTGCTCATAGCATGATGATAATATAGGGTTTAAAACAATTATCAGAGTGATTACCAATGACTAAAATGACATTTACCATCGGTGAGGTTGCTACATTATTAGGGATCACACCGAAGACGATCAAACACTATCATGACATTGGTCTACTGCCAGAGCCTCAGCGTGATAGCAACCAATATCGTCTTTACAGCATGTCTGACATTCAACAACTACAGCAGATTTTACGCTTAAAGCAATTCGGGTTATCACTTAAGCAAATTGATATCATCATCAAATCGAGCGACCCTGATACTGTTGCTAAAACAGTCTTGAGTCAGCATCGTAATAACATTCACGATAAGATTGCCAAGTTACAGCACCAACTGAACGAAACAGAAACGGTTCTAAATACAGACCGTCCAATAACGCAATTAAACCAAACCAGTCAAAGTGAAGTTTCTTCTGCGGTAGTCCTGTCTGATACGCTTAAACGCCAAAACAGTGGGTTGTCTGATCTTCTGATCGAGATCGAACATGATGCATTATCTCAGCTAGACAGATTTGAGTGGGAGTCCAGCTACGAATTCTTTTGGTACTGTGCTGGCAGAAGATTTATTGAAGAGGTAAGTGATGAGCGTTTACTCGTCTTTTGGCTGGAACGGTACCTTGCCTTAAAGACGATGGCTCCCGACGATTTACAAGCCCAATCATGGTTGAACGAGCTAAAATATACCGCTGAGCGACGAATACTTGCAAATGCACTAGCACTCCCCATGTTCACGCATCTACCACAAGAAGATCAACAACAGATTGCTCGCTTGTTGCCATCCCTGCTTCATGAGGAAGGGTCTTTGTTGCAAAAGCAATTTCTCGCACTGCTGTTCGGATCATGAGTGAGTGTTATGAACTTAGTTATAATTTAGGAGTTTTCAAATGTCAGATCAAAATCTTGTAGCTAGCCGCCCGACTTATACGGCTAATCAATACCTGTTATATATCGTCATCGGTTTTGTCATATGGGTGAGTGGTGTCATACTGGTTCGGTTATTAGGATCGGCGGTTTTTTCTCAGGATAGCCCCATTTTATTACTCTTCTTTGGCGCATCAATTCCGTTTGGTATTCTAATTCAATACCTGATACCGTTAATCATCAGACAACCTATGCAGAATATGATGATACCGATTATTGTGATGGTCGCTACAACACTCATGTTAGATGGCATTGCTATTACATTTACTGATATTTATAGTGCAGAGACTAGCATGAAGATGGTCGTGGGGGGATGGCTACTCTGGACATTTGGGACGCAGTTAGTGGTTAGCCTCATCGTCATTAATCGCGCGAACAATCCTCAACAATAGTCAATATCTGATACGTCCACAAAGCAAGCTTTAACCAATGCAGTAATCTTGTATTGCATCAAGACTGTATATAAAAGCAAAAAGCCACAGTTGTGGCTCTTGTTTGTGGGCTGTACAGAACTCGAATCTGTAACCTCCTCGACGTCAACGAGGCGCTCTGCCAGTTGAGCTAACGGCCCAAAGTGTAAAATATAGTATACACAGTTTCGGCTAAAATGCAAGTCTCTGCTGGCAAATATCCGGAGCTTTTACAAAGTCGTTTTGCAATAGAGAGTGAATAAGTTCCTCATAAAACACAAGCAAGGAAACGCGCGAAGACAATCAAAAAAGGGTGACTCCGAAGAATCACCCTAACTTTTCCCTCTAGCAAAACTGATGTTACTCGTTGAGTACCCATCAGCGTATTATCATTCTACCATGTTATGATCCAGATAGTAGGAAACTCTCATATTAGAGATTTTGTTCAATGGGTTTCCGCTGTCGCGATAGCCACCAATGAAGCACCCACACAAACACGTATGCGGACAAAATGAATAGTAATGGGTCGGTTGGGGCACGGTAACGTGTCGATGGATGGAAGATCAGATAAATGAGCGTCTGGCTGATTTGGATGAACCATAACAACGACACATCACGCCATTCCCGACGCGATAACCACAGCCCAACAAATGACAACAACCACAATCCGCCGAAGTAGAGAATATGCACCGTACGCCCGATGACGTTAAATAAGCTATCATCTTCATATGCCGCATTCGATGAGGTCACCCCAGTCTGCGATCTATCTGTTAAAACTAAAACTTCGCCTGTGTCACTCAGTTGGAGGCGTTCACCTTCCCGTAAATTCCTAAGTGGTGTGACTTGTGGATTCCAGTAAATCCAAAATTTGACCCACAATAATTCCGGAATTTTATCAGGATTTTCGCGTAGATAGCGCACACCCTCTTGCATCAGTGCACTGTTGATAATGTAGCGGTCGTCGGTATCGGGCATATTGTCGGGTGGTGTTGACCACTGCACATCATATCCGGCGCGGAAATACGGTACAGTCTGCGGATTATTACCTTGATACACATTCTCGCCACTGTTTAGCGCAACCGCAACAAACCCACCATGAATCTCATACCCGCGTATCATCCACGGTACGAGCACTAACACACTGACAATTGCCACAGGTAGAAGGCGCAAGACCGTCTGCATGAAGCTCAATCGGAATAAAAACCAGAACACAATCAAAATCGCTAACGGTGGGAGCAATGCCCGCGCTAATGCGGATACACCGAGGACAACCCCGCCTGCAATCGCAATCAAAAGTGTATTACGGTCGAAGACTTCGCGGTCTCGCAGTATGATCATCAACCACACAAACAAGTGCATAATCATGATCCATAATGGCGTATCAATGAGCGTTAAATTCTGGAATATCAGATACGGATAGAGCGCAAAGAATAACCCGCTAAACGTGCCAATCCAGTCACCCCATGTGCTATCTGCAGTTAATTGTCGCCGGAACAATCGGCGCGAAATATCAAACAGGAGCCAGATAGCAACCAAGTCAAACAGCGTGTGCATGAAACCTAAGGCAATATAATCACGTCCGGCAATTGCGTATAAACCTGCTAAAACATAGCTATATAACGGCGGTAATATCGAATCAGCAACACCTGCTTGTCGCCCATAGACACCTGTCTCTAACAAATTGACTGCATATTCGTCGTAGGCGACTGACCCGTGGATTTCTGTCTCGCCACTACTGAATGCAAATACCGACGGGAACGCCAGCAAAATACCCATACGTGCAACCAGTGCAATCAACAGAACAAGCAATAGTTTATAGCGATTGATAAAATTCCAGAGCAAGGTCAGATTCTCCACGCTTACGAACAACGATCAACAGCGCATTATAACAGCGTAACCCTATCCGACAATATTGATCTGATGGCATTTGATGAGCAAATATCTCACCTTTGTATTTTGCAATCAATCTTCATAGAATAAGAGGAGTAGCAGTAAAGGAAACTAGCGAAAATGACAACTTATCCAATTCAAACTGCACGGGGTGTTGCCAACCGTGCAATGTGTTTGGGAACATTATTAAAGCGTTATGGCTTAGAACAAGGCATGAATAGTATTGATGATCTACCTGAAAAAATTCGTGATGGGTGGCATCGTGAACACGAAGGGATTCATCAACACTTGCGCCAATGGTGTGCCGAAGAAAAATTACTCGATTACTTCTCTAGCAATGAACGCCTGCTAGTTGATGCAAAGCTTGGCGATTGGCAACAACTCGATTTAGCGATGGTCAAATGGCGTGGTGAATCGCTCGGTATGATGTTATGGGCATTAGGCGTTGTCGATGTACCCTACTACGACACACAATTCATGAACGAATCCCTGCTTGAGCCACTCGACTTGATGAACCCGACGATTGACTTCATGTGGCAAGCGGACTTAATTGAACCAGATTTTATCCATCAAGCGCGTGATCTCGCAGAAATCTGGCATTGGCGCGCCCAAATCACCGAGCAACAAAAACGTGGTGATGCTCCGCTGGAAGGCAAAACATTCGATGATGAGATTAAGCGTGTCGCGCATGATGTTTATGTGACAGGCAATCTGCCCGAACTCATCGACGGTGATTTCCCAGTGTTGGGCAAAGCTTATGCTGCGCTCAGCGATGAAGAATTTGAAAAAATCGGCGCAATTGCTAAAGAACGCCACTACGCACTGAATTGGTTATGCAAACTGAGTGACGATTGGGACAATATACCATTGGAGATTGATGTCAAGTGAGCGCGATACAAGACTTCTACCCAGATGACACGGCGGTCTGTTATGGCTGTGGGAGACATAACAAACAGGGGCATCATGTGCGGACATTCTGGGATGGAACGACCGGAACGGCAACCTTCATGCCGGAAGACTATCACACGGCTTTCCCCGGTGTTGTCTATGGCGGATTATTAGCCAGCATTATAGATTGTCATAGTATCGGGACTGCATCAGCAGCGGCATATGACCGCGATGGAATTGACCCAGAGACTGATCATCGCATCACGCATGTCACGGGCAATTTAAATGTCAATTTTCTTAAGCCAACCCCAATCGGTGTAGAATTGACACTCAAATCTACAATCAAAGAAATCACAGACCGCAAAGCCATCGTCGAAACGGTAGTCATTGCCGATGATGTCGAAACGGTCAGTGCGTCGGTTGTCGCTGTCCGCGTGCCGACGCGTCGTATGAGCAAGTAATTATTCTTGGTCGATTAAATCTTTGGCTTTTTCGAGGAGTTCTTCTCGGCGTGCGCCACCGACATCTAAACTGATGAAATAGCGATCCAATAGCTCCGTTGGGGTCAATCCTTCGGGGCTAACATCCAACCGTGACCGATCGCGACGCTCAACTTCTTTGCGAATCCCCGCTACGTGGAAAACGCCTGCCCGCTTCAGTTGGTCGAAGATTGCGCCATCTTTGAGCATGGCTTCGGTTTCTGGTGTCAGTTGGATAATCAACCGAACCACCGCATCCCGCAATAAATGGCGTTTCATCTGGTCGAGAACTTGCTGTGTTGGGTTACTCACCGTACGACAGTCAACCCGCAACGTTACCATTGGTCGCGCTTCGACAGTCTCAAATTCCCAAGTTGTCTGATTGCGCTGTAAATTCACCCAGCAGAAGCCTTTGGTATCGCCTTCTTCGCCAAAGTCAATCCGCTCAAGGCTACCACTGTAAACGACTGATGGCACGCCGTCACGCTCGCGTGTTAAATTCTGATGTTTGTGGATATGCCCAAGGGCGACATAATCCCAGCGTAGATCAGCCAATTGCGATAAATCCATCTGAACATCACGCCCTAACATGACACTGCGCTCACTGCCCCACACTGCACCAGCCACCGTAAAATGTCCGGTCAATAAGCGGGGTAAATTATCTCCAGCGAGGGTATCGGCTTCTTCTGCCATTTGATCTAGCAAGCCGTGTAGGATGCGTTGTAATTCTGCATCTTGTTCGGCGACGGTCATACCGCGGGTGTTGATGTCTTGCATAATCCGTGCCCGAATCGGATATGGTGCAGTACCGACGACAACGTCACCCCGTTTGGTCTCGATTGTCTTCACCTCGTAATCTTGTGCTACCCAGACATTGGGTACGTCTAATGTTTCATAGATTTCAATCGTTGAGGCTTTGACGGCATTAATCGGTAAGTCGTGATTACCAACCAGAAGCACCGTCGGCGCGAGTTGAGATAAATCCCGTATGCGATGAGCAAACTCGCGCTGATAGGTCTGGTTAGGGCTACGTGTTTTGAACGCATCACCCGCAAAAATAACGAGGTCAACATCATTGTCATGCGCATACTCGACCATATCATCCATCCGGCGCAGAAAATCCACCACCCGGCTACTGACACCTGAGTTGGTATCGGTCTTGCCGTAATTTTCCATGCCAATGTGGACATCAGCAAAATGTAAGACGCGGATGGGATCGGTCATGATGGGATACTTTCTTTAATTCAACAGTGCCTACGCGTGATCTTCGTCGCCTGTACCAACGGGTTCGTTGGTGGTTGTGACACTCGTCCATTGTGGATTATCACCACGGAGGTGTCCATAAATAGGCTTTTCGTTACGTAGAATATCAACGAATGCGCTAATATCCCGAATTGGCATGAAGATGCTACCCATATTTTTTTCGAGGTCAACAACGGGGGCTGGTGTTTCGCTATCTTCACTGAGGAAATACACATCCAAACGATAGTCTTCGGTGTCTTGTGTCCCGACACCCGTCAAGCGTACCAACCCACGAATTTTTGCTGTAATTCCATCAAAATCACGTTCTTCGAGTTGTCGCCAGATCACCATATAATTTTTGATTTCAAAAATTGCTACGCTCGCCATATGCTTTGTCCCTCACGGATTGTTGGTCGTTGTCAAAAACAATCTGATTGTATCGGAAAATTCGATACACGTCATTATTATATAAGGGTTCAGGAAATTATGGGACAAATATGGTGCAGAATTTCTTAAACGTGTGCTGAGAAAAGGTGAATTGTTAAAATACAGAGGTAAGCCAGAATCATGAACCGTGCGTAATAGATAGCCATAGTCAGTCCTTTCGGTCGGTCACGTAGATGGTACGCGATGATATGAGTAATTCCCCAACTTGAAAACTGACGCTTTCCCTACGCTCTGCAAGATCAAATTTTAGGATGCTAGCATATAAACAGTTATCAACTAGTTGAGGATGATTGATATGGATTTAACCGGTATTTGGCAAAGCGATATATCCCAACCTAGTCATATGATACATGTTTGGATAATCATTGATCATGGGAATAAGATAAAAATATATATGCGGTGGTTTAACCGATCTGATTACCATGTTAGACACACGAAACCTAACAAGATAGCTCAAATGGAAGTCGAGAAACTATCTGATCGATTGACAATAATTGATAACAATACATTGTCTTTTAAGGGCTGGGAACAACATCAGAATCAGACTGAAATACTTGAAAACTTGTTATTTTATCGCCGAAACCTAGGAATGTTTGCCCCTGTAGTTAAAGCATATGTTCGCACATTTCAGTCCAGTGGCTTCTGGCTGTTTATTTTAAATCCGTGGATGGGCGAGTGATCCTAAGGCGTGTAGTGTTCTAGAAGATATACGAGCGTTGGCTGAACATGGATACCTGATACGAATATGGAGCGCTTCACTGACCCCGATCATCCTGATTTCTGGGAGCCACCGACGGAGAACTCAAATTCGGATGACGTAAGATAAAACAGCCGTAAATACATCTGACTAGTACAAGCTAATTTACCAGAATGACTTAACGCACCCATAACCAACAGGTGGTATACTAGGCGATATTTTATACATAGACTACAGATCGGAGAACTATTTTGACTGATTTACAAACTCTGGCGATTAATACGATTCGTACCCTCTCGATTGATGCGGTACAAAATGCCAATAGTGGACATCCGGGCTTGCCGATGGGGGCAGCACCGATGGCATATGCGTTGTGGATGCAACACATGAATTACAATCCAAAAAATCCGGGTTGGGCAAATCGCGATCGCTTTGTCCTGAGCGCAGGACATGGCTCGATGTTGATTTATTCGCTGCTTCACCTTACTGGATATGACTTATCCTTAGATGATATCAAAAACTTCCGTCAATGGGAAAGCAAAACACCGGGGCATCCTGAATATGGATATACAGACGGGGTAGAAACCACAACCGGACCACTTGGGCAAGGTGGTGCGACAGCTGTCGGCTTTGCATTAGCCGAAGCTTATCTCGCCAACTACTTCAACCGCGATGGACACAAGGTTGTCGATCACTATACTTACGCCCTCGTCAGTGATGGTGATCTAATGGAAGGCGTATGTATAGAAGCCTCGGCATTAGCTGGTCATTGGGGATTGGGTAAATTGATCTTCCTCTATGATGACAACAAAATCACACTCGATGGCGACACCGATATGACCTTCACTGAAAATATTCCAGCCCGCTATGAAGCTGTTGGTTGGCATGTTTTGTCTGTCGAAGATGGTAACGATGTTGAAGCCATTAGCAAAGCAATTGAAGACGCAAAAGCAGTCACTGATAAACCAACCCTGATTGCGATTCGTACCATTATCGGTTATGGTAGCCCCAATAAACAGGGCACAAGCAAAGCACATGGTAGCCCACTTGGCGAAGATGAAATTGCACTCACCAAAAAAGAACTCGGTTGGGAAACTGACGAAGCTTTTTTCATCCCCGGTGAAGCTCTTGAACACTTCCGTGGCGCAATCGACAAAGGTGCATCCGCAGAATCTGAATGGGAAACAACCTATACCGCATGGCGCGAAGCATATCCTGAACTCGCTGATGAATGGGATCGTGCGATGGCAGGTGAACTCGCTGACGGTTGGCGCGATAATCTCCCAAGCTGGGACGGTGGCAAGAAAATTGCAACTCGTAACGCGGGTGGTGATGCCCTCAACGCAATTGCCGCATTTGCCCCAACTATGATCGGTGGTGATGCTGATCTCGCAGGTAGTACCAAGACCCTCATCAATGGCGCGAACAACACCGGACACGGTCATCCAACCGAACGCAACATCCGCTTTGGTGTCCGTGAACATGGTATGGGTGCGATTGTTAACGGTCTAGCGTTACACGGTGGGATTGTCAAACCTTATAGCGCAACCTTCTTTACATTCAGCGATTATATGCGTCCAGCGGTCCGCCTCGGCGCGTTGATGGATATTCCAACTGTTTATGTCTTTACCCACGATAGCATCGGTCTTGGCGAAGACGGCCCGACACATCAACCTGTCGAGCACCTGATGGCACTCCGTGCAATTCCAAATCTGTATGTTTTCCGCCCCGGTGATGCGACCGAAACAGCAGGCGCATGGGCTGCTATCGCCGAGCTTGACCATCCAGCAACCATCATCTTGTCACGTCAAGGATTGCCTGTTCTAGCTGATAATGACGAAGGCATTCATGAAGGCGTGTCACGCGGGGCATATGTCTTATCAGAACATGAGTCCGGCGATATTGATGCGATCATTATGGCGAGTGGTAGCGAAGTCTCGATTGCATTGGATGCGGCTGGATTGCTCGAAGAAGAAGATATTCGTGTGCGTGTTGTTTCTATGCCATCATGGGAATTGTTCGAAGACCAAGACGACGAATACAAAGAAAGTGTCCTACCTGCTGAAATCACAAAACGTGTCAGTATCGAAGCAGGTGTAACCCTCGGCTGGGCAAAATATGTCGGGTTTGAAGGGATTTCACTCGGTGTGGATACCTTTGGTGCGAGTGCACCATACGAAAAAATCTACGAAGAATACGGACTCACCCCCGGTCATGTCGCCGAGGCTGTGAACTCCTTGCTAGACGAATAAATCCAAGTATTTGCATAGGTGCGTACCATCCAGTCTTGTTCATCGGATCCAAATATTATTTGATGAATGAGCTGGATGTCGCCCATTTTAGGCTTGCTATAGTGGACTGTATCCGATAATGTAATGCATCCACAAACAACTACCAATAATCAGAAACCAATCAACCTATGCAAATTAAACGTGATTATTCACAACCCTTCTTCCGTGAGCCCAAACGCCACCCCATCCGCAACATTCTGGTGGCAGCCATCATGGGGTTATTACTCGGGCTCGGCATTTTATCGCAATGGACGTTGCTAGAAAACACTGCCGATACCATAATGGGCAATGCGCCAACACCAACTCCCTTACCCAGTGAACTCGCAACCCGTGCCAGTGAACTTATGTTAATGGGGGATCTAGAGGGTGCTGCCGAATTGATGGAGAAAGTCGTTTCAGAACGCCCTGAAAATCCAGCCTATTTATATGAATATGGCTCATTGCTGATTGACCTCACACGTTATGACGAAGCCTACGACCTCGGCGCACAAATCATTGATTTAAACGCCCGTGATGTTCGCGGATTTTCGCTTGAAGCGAATGCGCTCGTGTGGCAGGGACAGTATTCTGCTGCTATTCCAATTGCGTTATCCGGCCTAGAATTAAACCCACGTTTTACGTCATTGTATACCGCATTAACGCGTGCCTATGTCGAAACATCAAGATGGAACGACGGCTTAGATATGGCGGAGCGTGGTTTATCGATTGATCCGAACGATGCAGCGTTATCACGGGCCTATGCGTATGCGTTGCAATCAGTTGCCGAGTATGATCAAGCTGTCTCGTACCTTGAACAATCCATTGAATTCCGCCCCACATATTTACCGACTTACTTTGAGTTAGCAGGATTGTATCTCTCACAAAACCGAGATCAAGAAGCTATTGATTTGTACGACCGGATTTTATCAATCGAACCACGTAATGCCCGTGCGATGCTCCGACAATGTTTGGCATATCGTAAAGTTGGTGAGTTTGCGCGTGCGCTAGGCTTTTGTGAAGACTCTGTGACGAATGATGGCACAGACCCCGAAGCCTTGTTCCAGCTAGGCTTGTTGTATTATCGTGACCGTCGTTTTCAGGATTCGCGTGATACGTTTGCACAATGTGTTGAATACGACATCGGCACATATGATTTATCCTGTTTGTATCGGTTGGGATTATCGCATTACTATACAGGAGACTGTGATACCGGTTGGGACTTCCTACAAGAATCGTTGCTAATTGCACAAGCCCGTGATGATGGACAGATTGCAATTGATAATATCCGGCAGGGTCTAAATGCGATTGCGACCGATCCGAATTGTCCGGGGTATTCAGGACGATTACCGACACCCACGCCGATACCCGAAGAGACCGAAGAAGCTGAAATTTAACTGATCAGATGAAGGATTAATTAGACTATGCCAAACAAGCCGGATAATTATCATTACACGACCAAAATCACGGTACGGTTTGCCGATTTAGATGTGATGGGTCATTTGAACCATGCAAAATATCTCACATATATGGAGCAGGCTCGGGTTCTTTACATCCGTGATGTCTGTGAATTCCAAGGCACATGGGAACAATTTGGTGTGATCCTTGCCAACGCAACCTGTGATTATCACTTGCCTGTAGCCTTTGCTGAGGAAATTACAATCTATACTCGTTGTAGTCGCTTAGGCGGGAAGAGCTTCGATTTTGAGTATGTGTTGCATAACGAAACAGGCGAGACAATTGCTGATGGAAAAACAGTGCTGGTTGCATTTGATTATCAGCAAAACACTACTGTTCCAATTCCCCAACCTTGGCGCGATAAAATGACCGCATTTGAGACTGAATTGTAACATAATGGTATTTGCCTAAATGCTATGTACATGCTAAGTTAAGGTACACACATGATAGCGGGTTCAACAGGGGCAAACATGCCAACTGAAAAGAATTACTTGCGAAGACGCTTGCAAATGGTCGATGAGCAATTGATGGCGCGCGGTATTAATGACCGTCGTGTACTCGATGTGATGCGCTATTTGCCACGCCATGAATTTGTAGGCGAAGAATACAAACCCTACGCGTATGATGACACCCCGCTCCCAACCCAAGAAGGTCAAACAATTTCACAACCCTATATGGTCGCATTTATGTCGGAACGGTTACGCCTCAAGCCCGATCATAAAGTGCTTGAAATTGGAACAGGGTCGGGATACCAAACGGCAATTTTGTGTGAATTAACAAATTATGTCTACAGTGTAGAACGTTATAGTCGGCTCGCTGACGCTGCCGGAGAACGTCTCAGTCAACTTGAGTATGATAATGTGGATATTCACGTTGGGGATGGGAGTCAGGGCTTACCGGATATGGCACTGTATGACCGCATTATGGTTACTGCTGCTGTTCCAAAAATTCCGGGGGTCTTGTGTTCACAGCTACGGGTGATTGGCGGGCGTATGATTTTGCCGGTCGGTGACCATGAACAACAAGAGCTTAAATTGATTACTCGGCGAGGGGATCGCTTTAGTAGCCGTACCTTACTCAAAGTCCGCTTTGTCCCGATGATTGGGCGGTATGGGTTTGAGACTGGCACAGGTGACGACCCCCTTGTTTTTTGAAAAATAAATTACGGCGAACAGGTGTCAAATGCGGTTAAATCCACCCACCATAAGCCGCCTTCTGTACCATCTGCCGAAACAGCAAGACGGGTTTTATTCGGTGAGATCCATGACCACGCGTGTGATTCATCATCCAGAATAAAAGGTAACTGTGTCAATGTGCTGAACTGACCTGTGTTACGATCCCAGCATTGCAATGTGGCAATCTCATTGACAGGACGCACAAAATAAATCAAACGGTTACCGCCTGTATCAACGACAACGGGAGCGGGATAATTATTGCCGGGGAGATCAGCTTCGAAGAGTAATTCGACATTGAATGATGTGTCCAGATAGTACCCCGTTACGCCTTCAATTGTTCGCCCAACGATTACCCCGGTACCATCTGGTGTGACACCCGGTACGGTAATTGATGGTGTGACATTCGGGACACGTGCACTTAAGATATTGCCTTCGACATTACCGACGAAGTAACGTACGGTTTCACCAAATGAGCCAAAATAATAAGCGAGGAATACACCGGGGGTTTCTGCCCAAACAAATCCTTGAAGGCTAAATTGGTGTAACCCGTCATGAATCAAGCGTCGGAACGATCCATCGGGTTCCGCAGAAATAATTGTATGGATGTCGTTCTGATAAATGACACGACGACCATTCGGCGCAAAGACCATCTGTGACCGCGCGAATAAATCTGGATTTTGTTCCCCAGATTGCGAGATCATGTTAACTCCACTTTGTTGAATCATTGCCTCGGTTAGGAAGCTTGCATCAGGATGATTCACATTAATGAGATCATTTTCTGAGATGGTGTATTGTCGCCAAATCAAATCGACAAACACAGTATCATCACACCCCACACCATAAATCATGGTATCGTCATCTAACCATTCAAGCATCACGACTTCTTCGCTACCGATAGGGTTCACGCCAACTGTATCAAAAGTTGGGGTTTCTGGTGGCGTTATTGCCGAGGCTTCTGGAATGACTTGGATGCGGGCGACTTCGTCAGCCTCAAATAATTCAAACGGCGCATTAAACGTCTGGAGGCGTTCGGGGGGCATGATATAATCGAGTAGAGCATTACCACAAGCATCAACTAAAAACCCAAACCCTTCGCCGATGAGTTCATCATCCTCATTAAAGGCTTCAACATATAAGTTGATATTTGTATATGCCTCTGTGCCGAGGTTGTATAAGTCACCTGTAACGACCAGCGATTCTTCATCAAGGAAAATATCGTATTGGGTACCAATTTGTGTGTTCGATGTGACGAGCAATGGGTCGTCTTGGGCAACGATAGTTAAACTTCCTAGTATCAATATAAAGACAAGTAGCAGAAATTTTGCGCGCATTGTTTTCTAATCCAGTGTCTAATTTTAATCGTTGTGATTATAAGACGCGCAGTTTAAATGACCAGTGTATGTTCCATGAGAGCTGTGTACGGAAGTTATGGTAAAATTGGATGAGTAAATTTTGATTAATAAACACTGACAATCCACCAACAACCTATGAATATACGACACCTCATCAATTACAGCTTTAACGATGCAATCAAATCGATGGTGATGGGTACATCTCCGACTGCGCTCGCCCGTGCCCGCACCCGCGCTTACATGAAATCCCTCGTGAGTCATCTACAAGATAACCTCGGTGCCGATGATGTGCGTATATTTTCTCAGTACAATCGCGGTAATTTAGACGATTTCGGTACAGAGCATCTGCTGTATGATATTCAAGTGTGCAAAGTCGCAACAACCGAGACTGCCGACCGCAAAAAAGAACCATTGTCTTATGTGCAAGCGTCCCTCTGGCAGATCGAAACAGATTTTTCACAGGAGATTATGCCATCGATTTATGCATTTAACCGGCTTGTGACTGGCAATGGTGAGAATAAACTATTCATCGGCGCACAATTATCGACAGGGCGTGATACATACATCAAAACACTAAAGGCATCCGCAAAAGCCTGTAGCGGGAACGTTTTCCTCGCACTCATTCCACACCCCACCCAATGGGACGAAGATGACCATGATGTGACAGTCTGGCAATTCGACGGAGATAATTGGGAAGAACTGTAAACGCGTAAAGCGTACAATCTTGTTATATCGTACAAATTTACAAACCTATACAAACGCCTCGCTAACTAAGCTGATACACTCAATTATATTGAATCATTATGCGAGGCTTGTTATGGCAGATTCCCCTAAATTAACTGTATTGTACATTGATGATAATCTGGATAATGGCTTTATGTTGTCGCGTCGTTTTGAACGGCAGAATATCAATTGTGTTATCTCGGATAACGGATATAAAGCAATCGAACTCATCTTAGAACATCAACCTGATGTTGTGATGTTGGATATTAATATGCCCCGCATTGATGGTTTTGAGATATTAGAACAAATACGAAATCATGAGACCCTAGCCGATATTCCTGTATGGGCATTTACAGCCAATTCGATAGGTGACATTCGTAAAAAATGTGATGAAGCTGGTTTTGATGGATTTATCGCTAAACCAATTATGCGTAAAGACATCACTGACTTTGTGAATCACTTTGTCTCATCATAGCGATACGCTTCAATTTCTGTGCGCAATACCACTATGCTAAATATGTTGACTGTGATTAAGGTAAAAAATCATGTGTCGGCGTACAGATAGAAACCCGTGCATATAAACGTATGCGGAGACGAATGTAGGGGCGCTATTCTTCACGCTCGCCACCCCACAGAAGCTGTTGCCTGTTGAGAAAGCTTATTGCAACCTATAAAGTACCTATCATTAAAACCTTGACCAAAACTTTGCTACAAGTTTGGGATACATTTTAAGCCACTCAGAAATTTCCCTATTTTCCCCTTTCGGAGTCCTATTGGTAGATATATAGGTTGAAATCAGCTCGTTACCTGTTGTCTTCTCAAATGCCTTATCCGCCACGTAATTCAATTGCTCGCAGGTAAAATCGGGTTCATCGGTAATTTCGTTAATTTGCACCACGTCAACCAGTGTCTCAGGATTATCAAGAGCACTAAAGTATACTTCCTTACCCTGTCCAATCAACCATGCACGAAAGTCTAAAAAGCAATCATCAGAGCAAACACCACCGATGATGATTGCAGCTGACCAAAGATGCCAACTATACGCTTTGTCAAGCAATTGATGAAATATCGAATCAAAATCACGAATCTCAATCGCTTCCATCTCAGCTAATCGCTCACTAATCAACTGTGCTTGAGTCTCACAAGAATTTCCAGAGTCACTATTTACATCTGCAATTAATGTCCAAAAATCATTTTCATTCACTATTGGTGTACCTCTGACGGAATCTACTTCTGCAATAATGTCTATGGAATTAGCATGACATAGTTTATCGTAGCCGCAAGTCGTTTTATCTAGGCTATCTGGTTTTTTATTATCATAGAACCTTTGATTGATTTGGGGCAGGATTTATCATCATTTGGCGGACAGCAAGAATGCTGTCCCTACAACGGTTTGCGAAGATTGCGGTAGGGACGTGATTCTTCGCGTCCGGCATCTGAAAAGTGGTTTTGCGAGATTAAGTTATCGTAGCCGTAAGTCGTTTTAATGGCGGGATTTTGTCTATCATGTGACATAGGGTTAACAGGATATATCGCAATGAATACCTATAACCCTATGTCGGTAGCATCTAGCTACAAAACGATCTGACTAACAGCAATCGTCACTACCACCACAGCAGGTTGTATCATCGCTGGCTTTTAAGGTGATCACTTGTGCGCCTGCTACGGAAATTGGAATATCGCCGATGGCTAGTACATTCGCAGACTCAGCTACAGCTTCGGATGAGTCACAGCAACCGCCTGCAATCGCTTCTTCTTTAGCAGCCGGTGTTCCACAGCATGCACTCGCGACACCGTCGGCTTCATCAGCGAAATCGGTACTGCATACACCTGTTTCTGGCAAATTCAGTTGGACATCTTGTGCCGCTTCCCAGTCACCAACCAATCCAGCAACAACGGAACGGACTTGTTCATAGCCAGTTGCCAGCAAGAATGTCGGCGCACGTCCATAACTCTTCATACCAACGATGTAGAAGTCTTTTTCTGGCTGACGTAATTCAGCTTCACCGTGTGGACGAACCGTACCACAGCTATGAATATTCGGGTCAATCAATGGGGCAAGTGTGCGTGTACTTTCCACTGCCGGATCAAGATCAAGGCGGAGTTCGCGTAACATGTCAACATCAGGACGTGAACCTGTCGCACCGATGATCTCGTCGACGGCAATCGTTTGAATCTCGTCATTTACATTCCCAGCAACACATAAGCAGTCATTTTCAAAGTTGATACGTTCTACACGGAATGGGGCGACAATTTCGACTGCTCCATTATCGACTGCTTGCTGAATACGGATACCGAGCTGTCCACGGGCTTCGAGCGCATCATCTTCTTGTCCACCATAGACTTTTTTGAGGTTTGTTCCACGCATTGCCCAGTAAACTTTTGTATCCGGGTATTCATCGTGCAAACTGGCGAGGTCGAGTAAGCCGTTAATTGCGGAGTGTCCACTACCGACAACCATCACACGTTTATTGGCATAACGTAATTTTGCGCCGTTTTTAACATCAGGAATGCCGTAAGCAATACGATCACTGTAGCGTTTTTCGCCGATTGCAGGTAGACCATTAGCACCCACCGGATTTGGTTTTGTCCATGTGCCGGATGCATCAATAACAGCTTTAGCATAGATCAATTCTTCATCGCCATTGCTGTATTCAACATGAAGCATAAATGGTGCATCGTCCCGTCCACGGTCTTTCATTTTGTCGACATTCTGACGGCTAATCGCGACGACTCGTGCACCTGTTTGTATCGTTTGGCTAACTTCGGGGAGTGTTGCAAATGGCTGCAGGTACTTGTGATATAAGTCCGATCCAGTTGGTAACTCATCAAGGGGTGGCATATCCCAATTGTGTTGTTCTAAAAGACGAACACTCGCACCATCGACATTAAATTCCCACGGGGAAAACATCCGGACATGTCCCCATTGCAGGACACTCGCGCCGACAGTTTCTCCAGCTTCGAATAATATTGGGGTTTCGCCACGTTCTAAAATATGAGCGATGGCTGCTAGTCCGACAGGTCCGCCACCAATGATAGCAATGGGATAATCTTGACTCATAATGTTGCTCCTAAAATATATTGAAGTTCATCTATATATCTATAATATCGATATTCATCTATATGTCAAGCATCAAAACGAAATTCGTCTCAATCGAGCGGGTTCAATCCGTTATTTGCGTTGAATGATAATGTCACTAGATATAGCTGTTACCGTGCTAGGGCATAGTCTAGATAGTCGGATGCGGTTTTTTGGCTAGCATATACAGCAAATGCAATCGACATCAGCCAGATAGCCAGCCAGTCAGTCATTGGGATTGTACGGGTGAAAAAGTCAGCCTGTTGCCCGCCAATAAATAACATGTCAAAGATAAAAACAAGCGCAACAGTAAATAATGCGAGGAATCCCATAGTCAGTTTGTACATCTGGGATTGTGTAATGTTTCGGAAAATAAAACGGGTTGTCACATTCATCAGCAATCCACTAATAAAACCCGATACTGCGCCATATATCATACCAACCAAACCACCACACATCAGGATAATCAAGCCCAATGCCAATACAGGTAATAACATCGACAAATCAAACCACAATAACGCAATTGGTAATGCGCCAGCCGCCCCAATTAGACTCCCCAACCAAATACCATATTGGGTCATGCTTTTAATGAACTCGAATGACTCTTTATTAGACATGGGTGTATTCCTTAATCTATCGTTGATGGTGGTTGCACATCATTATAGCCCGAAATCCTTTTTGTAAACAAAATATTCAGTAGATTTTTAGTAAGGTCGAGGATATTTCCCATAAATTGGGCATTGTTTATCTGGAATGTATCGAAGTCATTAAAGATAACAAAAATTAAGACCTGTCCGCTTGAGTGCAAAACGTTATTAGGCTATACTTGAAAGGTAGTATTGATATTGACAGCTCTAGCTCGACCACACAAAGCGAGGCTCTATGGAACGCTCATATCGCAGTGATGCGTTGGATAATGAATTGCGCAAACTCAGTAGTGTTGTAGATGGTGTTAAAGCGACCGTAATCGTTAATGTTGACGGATTGCTGGTTGCAGCCTATCCATCTGGCGATGAAGAAAATCCGCACGAAAATCCGACGAGTAGCCCACAGGTAGCAGCCATGTCCGCTACGCTTGTCGGTCTTGCCGAAAAAACCTTAGGTCGCCTTGAACAAGGCACGCTCGAACGCCTCTTGATGGAAGGTGAAGAGGGGACAATGGTGGCTTACCCTGCTGGACGCGCCACTGTTGCGGTACTTGTAGAAAAAACAGCACATATGGGACATGTGCTCTTTGCGACTAAGAAAGCCGCTACCGAGATCGAAATGATTCTCAGCGGGAAATCCAGCTAGGCACGTTTAGCAAAGCGTAGCTGTACCTTCATATTGCCAAAACGTACAGTATCGCCATCACGCACCACATAAGGGACATGTGGATCAAGTTGTTGTTCGTTAACAAATGTCCCATTACGGCTACCGGTGTCTTCTAGTTCTAGTTGTGTCCCATTGCGTCGAATCCGTGCATGTTTACGGCTCAAGCCCAATTGATATGCGCCATATTGGGTTAAGTCTAACCCAGCCGAAAAATTATCTGTTGTATCGCTCCGCCCAACAATCACATCCTGCTTAACATCTAATGTGAGTACACCTGCCGACCCAATAATCTCAAAAATCAAGCTCATCTTTTCATCAAAGTGCATCGCTTTGATTTCTTGTTGCGGATCATCCTCACTGTCAGCTTCGTCAGTTTGTTGTGCTTGATTATACATCTGCATCGCTTCTAATGCAGCTTGACGCAAATCATAGGTCGTATTGGGACCATGTTCATCAAGGCTATCATCAGTCAGGTTTTCACCACCGCTCATATCTAGTGGTTCAAGATCACGCGGATGCTTCGGTTGGTTGTTATTATCCATAGGTTTCAATTATCCAAATTTGTTTCTACACACGAAAATCACGAACACGTTAGGTTGGTTGTTATTTCTTCTCTATATAGCCAGCCATATTTGCGCCCCAAATGACTGACGGACTATCACCAACCGCATCATATTTCAATTATTCTAGACGATTAAGGATCAGACACGATCATTGAAAATAAGCCAAAATATTTTAGCACAGTTACTTCCTCTATCGGTGTTACAATGCCGTAAAAATAACTGCGCCTAACATCAATCGCAACTATCCACCATCTTCAGTGGTCTCATCAAATGTATCAGTATCCTCATCAAACTCATCAAATTCATCGAGCTCAGGATCAAATTCATCGGTTGTTTCATCAAATTCATCGAATTCAGGATCAAACTCATCGGTTGCATTGTCGTCTAGATCGCCATCTTCAGGAACGCCTTCCGGAGCTTCAATTTCCTCAAATGAACCCGATGACAGATAAATTAGCATAACATAGTCACCAGCGGTCTCTGCTTCGGCGGTTACCATAAAGTTGAGTGCCGTGCCGATCATATCTTCTGATAATGGTATAGAAAGCATCACATCGCTACTAATACCGCGCACTGTATTCTCAAAACCTAATGTGACAGTCGCATCATCCATATCTGCATAGTCACCCCAACATTGATCGGGCAGGGTCGAATGAGAGCAGGTGATAACAGCCTCTTCGCTATCCATTAACGGTTCTTGATCAGCTGAGACAAGCGTTAAGCGCGGGTCGAGGTCTGTGTCTCGTGCGATTATATATGCAACAACTGGATCTCCCGATTCAAATAATGATTCGGTTACAGTAACCGAAAAAACATCCGGTTCATCATCAGGTGCAATACTCAAACCCTCAATTGCTACCAAATACGTACCTGCCTCGTCCTCTGCAATCCCTGTTAATAGACGTGCGCTAGAGGAAAAAATCTCGGCATTTGTATTACTTTCTGACGGGAAAATTGTCCCTGCAAACGGTAGTTCAGCCGATTGGTCATCGGGCGACCCGCTAATAATGTAACAGGTTCCCTGTGTATCGGTTGTCATATCTGCAAAAATCGGATTGACCTGACTTTGCGTTATCAGATTAAATTTAATTGGATCATCTAACCTTGGAATTGTGATGTCAACAGGATCTGTTAAAATCGGCACATTGTCACATGATAAGGTTGTTGTCGTATCCGTGGTCGTTACCTCAGCTTGACCATCAGCCAGACCACCTAAATCACCAACACCATAGTGCATAACAAATACATACTCGCCTGTTACACCTACTTGATCAAACGGACTTTGCGTAACTTGTACGGGGACGATCGAGTCGAGATCATCAGATGTGAGTGGCACAGTCAACATTGGTGAAATCTCTGTGCCTTCGGCAATGAGTGCGCCACTGATATTTGCATATGCCCCTAATAAGGAGAAATTCACGCCCCAACAAAAATCTGTGTCACCCGCATCATCACATTCAACAGGTTCTTCGTTATCATCTAACAGCGAGACCCCATTGTCATCTACTAATGCCAATTTTAAATCGAGGTCTTCTTCCACAGGCAAGGCATAAAATGTGAGTGGAATTTGTGATTCAATCATGCGTTCGGTGACAACCACGTCAATACGGTCGGGTTGCCCATCCATTGTGAGTCCTTCGACCATTAACACAGCTTCGCCATCTGCATTGTCAAAGTCACTCATGACAGTTCGCATAAAGGTACTGCCTGTAAACTGTAGCTGTGAATTTAAGTCATTTTCGAAGATGATCCCAGTTGATGGAAATTCACCCGACATACCAGATGCCTCGACTGCATCGTCACTACAACTCCCAAATTGTTGCTGATTAAAGACAGCAAGTACGGGGTCAAATTCTTCGATCCCAAAAACTGTAATATAGTGATTATCTTCAGGAGAAACGGTCAAGAATTGAACATCAATCCCATCTTGAATAATAATGTTATCCCCGCAATCAATCTCTACACCTTGCGCAGATACAACTGCACCAGCAGTAATCCAAAAACAAGCAAGAATGGTAGCAACAATGGTTTTCATAGATTAGGATGTCCTTCTCTTTTAACACAAAATGCGACAATTTATCTTACCAGAAACCACTTAGCACGAATATGTCACATCCTCACTATACACCCATACGGACAACACACAACTTAAGTGTTTATTTTCAAACAAATCTGGATAATTCTGAAGAAACTTTGGGGGGGAATAATAAGCCAATTCTGGGGGCAACAAATCAAGCATTGCCACCCAGTATGTTAATTGATCCTACTCGTCGGGGTCAACAGCAGTGTCTTCTATTAAATCATGCAAATCTTCAAGCAAAATCTCACCATTACGCAAGGCTTTGAGGGCTGCTGAATGACGATCTTTGGCTTGTAGTTTATTCATAATCTGGGCAAGTGTCTCGATAACATCGGTCATGCTCATCGCGAGTTGTTGCCCGATGGTCGAGTTTTCATATCCACCTGCGACATACAGCAAGACTTGCCGTTCAATATCATTCAGTTCATGTTTATTGTTGTTAGTTGCCAGTAACCCTGTCACCACTTTTTCGGCAACACCACGCCCCAGCACCAACTCACCTTGGATGACTTTACTGATCGCATCAATCAGTTCATCTTCAGTTGCAGATTTTAAGATATACCCATTCGCGCCTGCCCGTAATGCCCGCACGATATAGGCATCGTCATCTCGTCCGGTTAAAACCAATACTTTGACATTCGGCGCTTTTAGCTTAACTTGTGGCAAAGTTTCCAGACCACTTTTATTCGGCATATTCAAATCAAGCATCAGTAGATCAGGCTTTGACTTGAACGTTTCTTCAAGCGCCTCGTTACCGTCAGATGCTTCCCCAACGATGATATATTCTTCATGCGTCTCAATGAAACTCGCCAGTGTCTTTCTAAGAATCGTGTGATCATCTGCTAGCACAATACGCTTCACATTACCACGTGCCCGTGAGGATGGATCACGCAGACGATCTGTCTGCATTGTTTTTGACCATTCAGGTCTTTGTTGGTCGATTGAACTCTCGCTGGTTGGCTTCAATTCAGCAGTCGTTGGGATTGATGCCCGCAATGCCCGTGCCAATGACTCCATAGATTGGAAACGGCGGTTCGGATTCTTTTCGAGCAATTTCAAAATCACAGTCTCTAATGCAATCGGCAACCGTTCTACCACTTGTGAGGGCGGGGTTGGTTGTTGTTGGACATGTTGTAGTAAAAGAGCCGTGATATCATCAGCATTAAACGGCAATTCACCCGTAATCATCTCATATAATACGATGCCAAGCGAATAAATATCTGTACGACTATCGAGGTTATGCCCCTGCGCCTGTTCTGGTGAAATATAAGCAGGTGTCCCGATAACCATGCCCGGTGCAGTCACCCGTTTTGCAGATGATGGACGTGCCAGACCTAAATCCATAATTTTGACTTGACCTTCAGGGGTCACTTTGATGTTCGCGGGTTTAATATCCCGATGGATGATGTCATTATCATGTGCATACTGCAAAGCAATAGCAATCTGTGTACCGAGTTCGACTACAACTTCTGGCGATGAGGGAATGTAATAGGTCAACGAATCGCCTTCGACATATTCCACAACAAGAAAATGCCGACCATCATCTTCACCTATATCAAAAATAGACATGATATTCGGGTGATTCAGGTGCGCGGCAGCTTTTGCCTCTTGGAAGAAGCGTTGTGCTGTCGTTTCGCGTACATGGGGCAATAATACTTTCAGGGCGACATCGCGTCCTAGCATCGAATCGAATGCTTGATAGACCGTTGCTGTTGACCCGTCCCCTAGATGACTACGCACCTCATAACGATTATTGAGTTTTGTTCCAATCATATGTCTCAACCACTGGTTATTTTAATCTGTGTATCCGCGTATCCGGTTGATTGTCGATGACAATCGTTTCATGTCATACAAGTAAAGTTACGAACGCTACATATATAGTAAAAAATTATATCCTATGTGAAACATAGTTTAACACAGTCCATGTTATTGCACAGTAATTATCATATCAATTTCATAGTCGGGTTATTTGAGTTTGGTTTGTTTATCTCGATTATCCATATGGGACTCATATCTATATTGAATACAATCTCATGTTATCATCATGTCACTTAGGCTCATTTTTAAAATAGGACGAGATACAATGCCCCATCAACCAAGCGATTATTTTGAACTCTCCACAACGCACTTTGCGGATATTTTTGACAATGCAAAGTATGTGTGGGATGCGTTACCGATGATTGAGGCATACATTCAAAAACGCCTCCAGACCGACCGTAAGCCAAATATCACCGACTATGATTTACCGCCAACAGTAACATACAAATCGTCTGATATTTACATCGGCAAGAATGTCACCTTTGAACCACATGTTTACATTGAAGGTCCAGCAATTATCGAAGATGGCGCATTTATCGGGCATAGTGCTTTCTTACGTTACAATACCATCGTCGGGCGCCAAGCGATTGTGGGTAACTCATGCGAGACCAAAAACACACTCATGCTAGAAAATGCTTCGGCACCACATTTTTCGTATGTTGGTGATAGTGTTCTCGGGCAACGTGTTAATCTGGGGGCAGGCGCAAAACTCTCGAATTTCCCCGTCAAATTCATGGGGGCTGATCCACTGCCTACTATCTTTCTAGATGTAGATGGCGAACGCATAGATACGGGCTTGAGTAAATTTGGGGCGATACTCGGCGATGATGTCAAATTGGGATGCAACTGTGTGACTAATCCAGGTACTGTCATCGGCAAAGGCACATGGGTCTATCCACTGGTCTCAGTAGGCAAGGGGATTTATCCCGCGAATAGCTTAATTAAACTCCGACAGACGCTCGAAGTTGTTGAAAAGCGATAAACACTATTGTCTAAGCCAAGACTGCAACGTTTGTGCATCTCTGAGGAAATTATCCTCGTCTTCATCGGCGACAAATTCAAGCGATAGCACATGATCATTAGGGGATGTGCGTAGCATGTCAATGTATTGCTTCCAGTCGGTTTCACCTTGTGCTAACGGGTAACGATCCCGAGTTTCAGGATGCCAATGAAATACATGCACACTGGTGATTGATGAGAGTAATGTTTCCAATCCGCTCAATTTTAGTGCCATATCGGGAGTATGTGGGGGTTGCCAGAACATTTTGAAATTCGGATGATTGACAGCGTTCAATAGATTGACGGCAGACGCCAATGTGTCTGTCAGGGTATTTTGATGATATTCAAGGCTGATGGTCAGATTTTGCTTTTCTGCTAAGTCAACGATTCGTCGTGCATCCTCAATAACAGCTTGACGATAGGTATCATCTGCGTTAGCACTGCCACGACGACCAGCCCACACCCTCACCTGTGATGTACCAAGCGCCTTAGCTGTATCTAGAACGGCTTCAATTTCAGGTGATTCCGCTTCTGCAAGGCGATAATATGAGCCATAAGCCGATACCGATAAGCCACTATCACGGGTGTGTTGTGCCACCTGTTCCGCTTGTTTCAGATCGCCATGTGGAACGTGAATATCCCCACCCCATTCAATACTGGTGAGGTGTGTTGACTTGACCAATTCAATGACACGTTGTGGAGATAATTTTCGAAATGTAACCGACACAAGCCCTGTAGTTAACATAATGTCCCTTGGATTAGTTCAGTGGTTCGCCGTTGACGGGTAAGATAACAATAAAGGTTGATCCCTCGCCGGGTTCACTTTCGACAGAGATTGTACCATGATGTGCTTCAACTAGCTCTTTTGTGATGCTTAGTCCAAGACCTGTACCCGATTCCATATGTTCGTTATCGACCTGATAAAAGGGTTGGAACAAGTTAATTTGCTTATCTTTTGGAATCCCAATCCCATTATCCATCACCTTGATGATAATCATCTGTTTTTCATCATCTGTGTAGGCAAGTGACACTTGGATTGTGCCGTTAGCCGGCGTGTAGTGGAGCGCATTCGAGACTAAGTTTGTCACAATCTGGTATAAACGCAATTCATCGCCAATCATCGTCACAGGTTCTTCTGGCATATCGAAGATCAGTGTTTGATTTTCTTTTTCGGCTTCGGGTTGTTGAATCGTACGCACATCGCCAAGAACTTTATGCACGATCACAGATTCAAATGTTAATGGAATACGACCACTCTGATAGCGTGAGAAATCTAATAAACCGGATACCAACAGGTTCATTTTTTGTACAATCTGGTCAAATTTATCAATGTCTTGACCATTAATTGTCATATTTTTGTCTTCTTTTTGGCGCATGATATAGATACGAGTATTTAATGCTGTAATTGGGTTTCGCAATTCATGGGCAGCATAAGAGATAAAGCTGTTGCGTTGTTCCTCCAGCTTAATGGCTTCGCTGATGTCGCGTATAATCGTCACTGAGATTCTCTTATCATCATCTTCAACGCTGACATGTGAGGCTGTGATTGCTCCTGTAAAAATTTCACCATTCTTACGCTTAAAGCGAATCTCTGCATGAGCGATGCCTTTAGTCTTTATTTCTTCGATAATGCGATCACGCACACGCAATTCTTGTTCGTCTAAATCATCTGGGCGGAAGATTACAGATGACTGCCCTAATAACTCATAACGTTCATACCCCATAATTTCGCACAACTTTTCATTTACAAACAGCATAGTCGCATCTTCAGAGTAAAAAATACCTTCACCCGTTGCTTGGAAAACTGCTTGTAATTGCGCCCGCTCTGCTTTGAGTTTATGGGTTTGGCTCTCAACTTCGCGCTTTAATTTTTCTGCTTGCTGTGCATTTTGTATGGCAATGCTAGCATGATTCATGAAGACTTCTAACTGTTCGACATGATCTTGATTGAATGCATTACGTCGCCTGCTGTCTAAGTTAATCACACCAAGGTTTACGTCCCCAGCAAAAATCGGAGCTGCCATATATGATTGGATCCAAGGTGTATCATCAGACACATGCCAACGAGCATCTTTGGTCACATCATTAATCACAACGGGGTTACCCGTTTCAATCATCTCAGTAAATAGTGGCAGTTCCTCCAAAGGAAATTCTTGCCCTGATGGTGCGGGAGGTATATCTGTATTGACATTATGACGAATCACAATAGTTGCCGTCTGTTGCTCAAGGTTATGCAACATAATATTTGATGAGTCGACGACCGGTACAATCTGCGCAACAAAGTTAAGGATAATGAGCAGTATATCGTCTAGTTCAGTCGCACTGTTCAGTAAAGCTGCAATATCGCCAAGAGCTTGCGCGACCATATGATGTTCGTACTCGGCTTCTCGAATGCGCTTTTGCTGGATATATGTCCCAATAATATTTGCAACCATCTGCACAGTGTTAATGTTATCTGGGGAGAAATGATTCAATGCCATACTATGCAAATTAAGAACACCAAACGGACGATCTTGCATCGGTACAACGACACCCAATGTGGATTGAAGATTGTTCTTTAGGATGACGTTAGGACGTGTAAAGCGTTTTTCGATTGACCAGTCATTAACCAGCACGGCATCATTTTGATGGAGAATATATCCTAGATAACTGGATTTGTTATTCGGGTTTGGTTCAATATGACTATGCCAGCCGTGTCCGATAACGGTATGTAATGAAAATTGGGCGGGCTCATCCTCTTTTAGCTCGATTAAGGTACAAAATGGTACTTCCATAATCTGCACCAAGATATTGAGCGCTTGTCGAGCAAACTCGTCTGTATCTAGCTGATTACTCACAGCAACCATGCCGACTTCGGCAATAACGCCTTGTTGCATCGCATAATTTTTCAATGTTTGTTCGGCGATATAATTGGATGTTGTATCACTGACCGATGCATAGATGACCGCTGGTTGCTCGTTTTCCGACATCGAATAAGCATATTCGCGCATATATCGTGTTGCACCAGCTTTCGTCTGGAGGCGATATTCTTGCACATGACTTTGTCCATTACGTAATGTCTCAAAGTGTTTCACCATTTTTGCGCGGTCATCTGGATGATACAGTGCATCTAGAATGTCTTGTGTCGCATCAATTTCGGGGTCATAGCCTGTAATTGCTTTAAACGCGTGACTTACCCATTCGAACTGATACGTATCATCCGGTAAAATTTTGAGCATATACGCATAATCATTCATCATATTAAAGATGAATTGGAAATGACTAATTTCGGTCTTCAGGGCCACTTCATCCTCAATCGACCGCAACACAATAATATAGTCACCCAATGAATGATCAAGTCGCGTCGCTGTCCATTCAACAATTACGGATTGGCCATCGTCATAGCTCAATTCATCCGCCTGTGTATACTCGGATTCTGATTCGCTGAGATGATCAAAGACATCTGTCAAGCTTTCAGGAAATTGTTGGAGTAATTGGTTCAGTGGTTGTCCATTAAGTGATTGCAACGACAACTTATTGTCAATACCCGTCAATTTGCCATCAACAATCAATACCGTGCCATCGACTTCTTTCGCAATAATGTAAGCAACTGGACTCGCTGAGATTAAATCGAAAGATGGGGTTCGTTCATAATAATCATCAATATTGACAGTTGTAATCAAATAAGCGGGTTTACCGAGGTAGCGCACAATACAGTAGGTTGATCGCACCCATACGGGATCCGCGGCTTTACGGATAACCCGATATTCAATGTGATTACGTGTGTTCACATTCGCATAAATGTCCTCTAGCCACTTCGAAACATTCGGCACATCATCTTCATAAATAAACTGAAAACGGAGCTTGTCACTGCTGTATACTTCTGCTCTGGAATGTCCCGTCAGCCGTTCAAATTCACTATTCATGTATAAGTTTTTGCCATCACGTTGGATACTCAGTAACACATCAGTCGATTCAACAATCACATCACTAGCACTAACAGCATGTAACGACGGTTTAGCTGTTAGTATGACTGCTTGAGTGTTACTTGGATCAAGGAATGTCATTGTCATGTTAATCCGTATTGACTCATTATTGAGCCGATATAAATCTGTATTGGATTGCACATTCCATTCATTCATCGTACCTATCCGGACTGAAAAAATATCGGATGATGGGGTTTCTTGTTTAGATTCCGGTATAAATTTGCTTAACGGCTGTCCAACAATATCATCGGATGATACTGCACCAATTAAGCGCACACCTGCGGGATTAATGTAGGTAATTTGATTGTTGAGAATAATCATCACCAGATCAGGTAAACGCGCTAATAAATCCTCCTCAGTTGGATTTGATATATCCTTGTTGGTTTTGAACAGGGCATCATTAAATTTAAGAAATGGCGTGCAGAGACCAATTCCTACAAATATCATGCTAATGGATAATAGGTCAAGTGGTGAAAACAATCCAAGCTGAGTTGAACCAATGATTAAATTTAGAATGACAAAAATTACACCGAGAACAGAAAAGAATCGTCGTGTATTGCCATTCAACAAAAATAACGAGAGTGGTAATGCAAAAATGGACGCACCAAAGATTAAAGCCGGCGCATGTATCGTCACAAATGGAACAAAAACAAGTAACGGCTGGAAAAGCAATAACAAAATAACAGAGACAGTAACAACCTGATAGTATTTTGTTCGGCTAATACTATACAAAATAATACTCAGAACCAACCGCCATAAGACTGTGACAGGTGTTTCTGTAGATACTAATTGGTATCCAATAGCATAGGCCATCGTCAATATAATCCAGATGACGAGGATCACCTGTATAATTGCCTGTTGAAGATTTTGGTTAGGGGTTACTGTAATCCAGCTCAGGATTTGGTTTTGCCATGATGAGTCCTGAGGAGTTTGCTTCACGAATGCGTCTCCAAAATTCCGATTATAATAATTCTAATAAACCTATGCTATAACGTATATAACGATGCAGATCATAACTTCATAGTACCTGATATTTTCTGGTTCACGAAATAAGAATTCACAAAGTTAAGTGAAAGACCATCTATAATGTCCAAACCTTTGCAATATCTTCAACAACTGAGCGTCAACCTCCTCAATGTCCAGCGTCAACGATATAAAGCTATTGATTACGTCATGATTAATGTTCCGACTTCATTCCCGATTGTGCCGGAAGATCGTAATCTGATTCAACGCCAATTATTAGGCGAGCCAGCCATGAGCCTACTTGAGTTTGAACATAATCTCGATCGTATTGGTAAAGACCCGCGCCCCCTCGGTGTGATCTTATACATGCGTGGTGTTGCAATGAGTGTGGCCGATTTACAGACGATACGCGATGCGATCTTACGTCTACGCGACACAGGTAAACGGGTCTTAGCCTATTCAGCCCGTTTTAGTACGGGTGGCTATTATCTCGCCAGTGCGTGCGATGAAATTCTGATGCTACCCGGTGGTGTGTTAGAAACAACTGGCTTATTTAGTCAACAAGTTTTTCTCAAGGGCGGTTTAGAAGCGGTCGGGCTAAAATTTGATTCTGTCGCGATTTCACCGTATAAGGGTGCTGCCGATACACTCACCCGAAACGAACCATCTGATGAAGGGCGAGACCAAACCAATTGGTTACTCGATTCGACCTTTAATATGATTTTGGATGGGATCGCTGCGACGCGTAAAATGAAAGCCGATAGTATCAAAGAAATGATCGATACAGCCCCCCATCTGAGCGATGATGCGCTTGAAAAAGGGTATATTGATGGGATTATGAACGAAGAACGTCTGTTGGAATATCTCGGTATTACCAAGATTACACCTTGGGCAGAAGCCGACGCACAGATTCTATTACCCGTTTATGACATGAGTCAAAAGTACGTCGGTGTCATTTATGCTGGTGGCATGATAGTTGATGGGGAAAGCGCCAAACCACCCGCTGATGTGCCTGTCCCTGTGCCATTTGTCGGCGGTGAGCGACTTGGCGATATGACGCTTAATCAACAAGTGCGTAATCTGATGAAAGACCCTAAATGCGCCGCCCTCGTTTTATATATTGATAGTGGTGGTGGGTCAGCAAGTGCCTCAGAATCAATGGCGTCGGCATTAGAAGAATTTGCTAAAACCCGCCCATTGGTGGTTTATATGGGAGGCGTGGCTGCATCTGGCGGATATTATATTGCGACCCCTGCGCATTGGATTATTGCACAATCTGGCACAATCACAGGCTCAATCGGTGTGATTATGGGTAAGCTCGTGAATAGTGACTTACTGAAAAAGCTCAAGCTGAATCCGGTATCATATTTACGTGGCGATAATGCGGGCATTATTTCATCAGAAGATCCCTTCACAGAGTCGCAACGGGACAAAATCCGCGAGGGCATTGAACATGTCTATGAGCAATTTTTGGCGCGGGTTGCACGAAGCCGTGGTAAAACCAAAGAAGATATTGATGCAATCGGTGGCGGACGTGTTTGGACAGGTGAACAAGCACTCGAAAATGGTTTGATCGACGAAATTGGTAATCTGCGTAGTGCGATTCATAAAGCACGCGAGATGGCAAACTTACCAGAGTCAGCTCCAGCACGACTCATACGTGAAAAAGGGAAACCCATCGGTGCACAACTCGCTGAGAAAAATCCAGCAGCACTCGCGAGTTATGTGGTCGAAAATGTCGAACATCTCACGACACGCGCTCAATTTGTTATGCCATTCGATTGGCGTAACCAATAAACCATGCGTGCCGAACGCTTGCTGTCATTACTATTGCTCCTGAGACAAAAGGGACAAATGACAGCAGGCAATCTTGCCACAACTTTAAATGTCTCCGAACGTACCATCTATCGCGATATACAAACATTAAGTGTCGCTGGTATACCCATTTATACAATTGAAGGACGTGGTGGGGGTGTTGGACTAGATGAAGACTATCGTGTATCACTTGCCAGTTTGAGTCAGCAAGATGTGCGAGCTTTATTTATTTCCGGAGCATCTTCGCCCTTAAATGATCTAGGTTTATCCTCCACAAATGAAGCGATTTTACTCAAATTGCTTGACATGTTGCCGACTTTACATCAAGTGGAGGCAAACCGTGTCCGCCAACGTATTTACATTGACCCAACAGACTGGTTTGCTATGGGACAATATATCCCCTTTATCCAACAGGTGCAATCAGCGGTCTTGGCAGACAAGATAATCGACATTACTTATCAACGGGGGGATGGTCAAACTGTCAATCGAACAATTGATGCATATGGTATGGTGGCAAAATCGAATGTTTGGTACTTAATCGGTAAACATGGTGAACAATTTCGTAGCTATCGTGTCTCACGCATTCAAAAACTTGTTATCAGCGAGACTCAATTTAAACGTGATACCCAGTTTGACTTAGAGCAATTTTGGCAGTCTCATACTCAATCTTTCATCAATAGCATCCCAAACTATCCAGTTGTGCTCTATATTCTTAAAGACCAGCAACAATGGGTATGTAGTTTCTTGTCACTCGAACCGACTCAACTATCTCCCACTGATCACCCGAACTGGCTCCAAGCAACAGTTCAATTTGATACACAGCAACAGGCAATAGTTAGCTTGATCGGCATTGCACAGCAGATTCGTATCATTGAACCTGTCGGTTTATATGATGCCTTAGTTACTTTTTCTAAAGTAATATTTAACTATCTTCATAATTAAGGTTTTTTTTATTACAATTTTAAATATATAGTGACAACTTGGCTGTCATATAAACTTAAATAAAGTTTGACATATTTTATACCTTTCGTAAGAAAAGATAGCGATAATCACATGACCACAATTCTACTGATAGATGATGTTGTAGAGGTTCTGAAAAATGTCTCTGAGCTGTTAGAATTCGAAGGATTTGATGTAATCAAAGCGGGTGATGGCATTGAAGGGTTACAGCTTGCACGCGAACATATGCCTGATCTCATTATCTGTGATATCAAAATGCCCGGACTCAATGGTTACGACGTGATTAAACAATTACGAAGTGATATCGCGACGGCGACTATTCCGTTCATCTTTCTATCTGCCAATGCAATGCCAGAGCATATTCGTGAGGGGATGGTACTCGGCGCAGATGACTATCTGACCAAACCGTTTACAGGTGACCAACTCATGCCTAGAATTTGGTCACGACTCAAACGGCATGAATTATATGAACTGCAACAACTACGATCATTTGCCCATCAGATGGTCACAATCCAAGAGGCTGAGCGAGAAAATTTATCTTATGACCTCAAAAACAACCTTGCAACCATCATTTCCGATCTTAAGCTGACACTCGACTTATTAGATCGATTGCCCGATCGTGTCCGAAAATCGACATTAGAAACCTCGCAAGCATTGCTTGATGAAGTCCTAAGAGAGATCAACGTACTGTCTCATACACTGTATCCAACAACTTTAAATCAACTAGGCATCTTACCTGAAATATTTTTCTTAATTGAACAATTTAAAAATCATAATGAAATCGATATTGCATTCGAACATCAAGGCATTGATTCACTTAACTTTAATCAAAATGCTAAGGTTGCGCTTTATCGTGTTGTACAAGAAGCGCTGAATAATATTGAAAAACATGCCCAATCGCAACATATTGATATTCGTATTTGGACAGAAGATGAGCAGTTACGGCTCCAGATTATTGACGATGGACAAGGGTTTGATCTTGAAAAAGCCTTACAAGACCATCGTCATATTGGCATCATCGGGATGCGCGAACGTGTATTCTTGCTCAATGGTGAATTTAGTATCCTGACATCACCGAATGACGGCACACAAGTAATTGCTGATATTCCATTAAATGCGGATATACCAGACACTCAAGCGGAGATAACACGCCCACTCTCTCAATTCCAAGTAAAGATTCCCAAATTAGAACACTATATCAAACCGGATGCAGTGAATCAGCAACGTGTTCTCATCGCAGAATCCAATGAACTCACCCGCTGGGGTATTCATAATGCGGTCAATAGTAACAACACTTATAACGTTGTCGCTATGACAGATAATGAACAAGAGTTGATGCAACTATTAGACGAAACACCAGTCGATATGTTGATTTTGTCGCATACTTTACAAGCTGAGAGCGATAATATGACCTTGGTCGAAGAGCTTCATCAACAATTTCCGGATGTGCAGATTATCATTTTGTCGAACTTTGCTGAATATACATACGCGACAGATATGATTCGGCGTGGCGCATCGGGTTACTTATTAAAATCTGGATCACTAGAAGAAATGAGCCATGCCCTAAATATCGTTACGGAAGGTAAGCAGTATATCGCCAAAGATGCAATGGCAACGGTACCGACTTCGGTAGACGATACATCGCAACCACCCACAAATCTGGATGCGTTTTCAACATTGACGGAACGCGAGCGTGAGATTTTTTTGCTGGTGGTGAATGGGGCAACCAATAAAGTTATTGCTGAACAACTCTACATCAGTTCGCGAACAGTCGAAACACATCGCCGAAATATGATGCGTAAATTAGGGATTCGTGGTACACAAAATTTGATGCGTTTCGCTATGATTCGTGGGCTAATCTAATACAACTTGGAGACCTACCAAACAGAGAACACACCCCATACGCCAATGAACCAATAAAAGCGCAGAGATGTGTCCTATGTATGCAATACCCTTCAAAGTATCGCATGATCATTATAATACAGTCTGTTGCAAGATACAGTAACAGTCTGCAAACGTTTGCGATAGCTTAGGTTTCGTCTTCGTATTCTTGCGAGCTAAAGACATAGACCTCATTCAAAATATTTCCATCTTCATCGGGTTCTGTCTCAGCAGTCCAATCGTATACCCAACGCGCATCACTAATACTCAAATTAACACATCCGCGACTACGGCGATATCCGAAGTCATCATGCCAGTAGGTGCCATGCAAACTAATGTCATTATCAAAATACATCGTCCATGGTACATCCTGTAGAGCATAGGCTTCTGGAGCACCGGTTGCACCACTCATCGCATCTCGATCTAAGCGTGCCCAAATTTCGAAAATTCCCTCGTTTGTCCCCCATTGTGGTAGACCTGTCGAAATCAATGTCGTAAACACAGGGGTTTCATCTTCGTAGGCAGTGACAGTTTGCTCGAATAGATCGACAGCAACCCAGCGCTCTGCGGTAATACCTTCTGGTTTTTCAATTGGTTGGAATTTTGATACAAATTCTTGGCGAATCCAACTATTGGGTGCGATAAGATACCAGAGGTTCCCTTCGCTATCGAATTCTTCTGCAAAAATATTGACAACCTCATAGCGACGGGTGACATAACCACTTTCTGCACTACCGGGTTCGCCGGGTTGGAGGGACGCATAGATCCCTGTACGATCAAGGATTTCTGCAAATGGGTACTGCCAGTCTTCCGGTAGGAGGAGACCTGTATAGTACGATGCTTCGACAAAGCTGGCATCACTACGTTGTAACCATTCACCACCGACGCGTTGAAGCCAGCCATCTACACTGAGGTCGATAGCATTCACGAAATTGAATCCGGGTGGGATTTGTCCGATGACGTTACCACCGGGACCATCAAATAAGTTGACAGCATCAGGACCGACACGCCAAAAACTATAGGTGCTCAAGGTAGTGCGATCTTGTGTAATATTTTCAAAACCGGGGGCAGGGAATGCTTCCATCATTTCGTAACAGGCATCGCTGGTGTCATTGCCGTCCCAACATACAGTGGGGTCATATTCTAACTCTGTAGTGGTGCTCTGTGCAAAACTAAATGACACACTCATGAGTGCAATCATCATACTAACGAAAATCTTTTTGGTCATGCGACTATAGACTCCATAACTGAACGTAAAATCAGAACGATTATCTTACAAGTTAGTTGCGAAATGATAACACAACTTTTTCGCTTGACAATCCAATGATAGCCCTACGATCTTGTTACAATTCTAGCTCTGATTTAGCTTTCATATTTCGTATGATATGGATTATACCTCGTGTGATTTGAGTTAAGGGGATGCGGAATAACCCAAGTCATGAGTTAGATGAAATTTGAAGAGAAGAGTAATTGCAGGAGCTCGATTTGTAAGTATAATGCTAATTATTCTGTTTTCTAGCAAAGCCTTGCATGAGATAGATTTATATTGAAAAATACTAACCAGTCAGTATAATAATCATATGACTTCTGAAACGCGACAAAAAATACTTGAGGCTGCATCCAATTTGTTCGAGCTACAAGGCTATCATGCTACCGGTTTGAATCAGATTGTCGATGAAAGCAAGACACCACGTGGGTCTTTGTATTACTATTTCCCAGATGGTAAAGAAGAGATAGCAGCTGAAGCGGTTACTTTGCGTATGAGTGAGGCAATTACTCATACCTATCAGTTAATTAATCAGGTTGATGATCCTGCTGAAGCAATATACGAGATGATTTTTAAGGCATCTCAGAAGATTATAGAACAAGGGTATTGTACTGGTGCTCCTATCGCAGCCATTGCGTTAGAGACATCTAATTCGAATGAGCGAATTCGTCAGGCATGTGCTCAAGGATATGAAGGGCTTCAAGATGTGATCCGCGCAAAGTTGGTGTTGAGTGGCTTTTCAAGTCAGATTGCGGCTACATTGGCTGCTACTGTCGCTGCTTCCATGGAAGGGGCAATGATTTTGAGTCGTACTCAGCAAAACCCAGACATTCTCATCCAAGTAGCAGCTCAGATGAGAATTATGATTCAGACTGCGTCTAAATCATAAATTTTTTTGAATAAATTATACTGACTGGTTAGTATAAAAGATTTTGGCATAGTATAGATTATGGAGTAGAAGCATGCATTTAATTCTTACAGGTGGGCACTCAGGTCTCGGTCTTGAACTAACAAAAATGCTACTGAATCAAGGTCATCAGCTTGGGCTAATTCTACGGAATGAGAAACGAAAAGCTGATGCAATTGATGCAATTGGGGCATCAGACAACATTGATTTCTTTTTTGCTGATCTCTCAAAACAGAGTGACATCCGGCAAGTTGCTAAAGAAATCATTTCGAAATGGGATGTTGTCGATGGGCTGTTTAGTAATGCGGGTGTTCTATTGGAACAAGCCTACTACTCAGATCAAGGTAATGAGATGCACTTTGAAGTAAATACGCTCGCTCCTTACATCTTATCTCGCGAGTTGATGCCTGCGCTTGAAAAAGCACAGAATCCGTTTATTGTTGTAACAGCTTCTGGATCAGCACGTGAAATAAATAATTGGTCGCCTGACATTCCCGACCTCAAAAAGCCAGCCAAATTTGTGAAGTTAACTGGCTCGTATCGATATTCCAAATTGGCCTTAGTAATGCTCATGGTTCATATGGCAGAGGAAAACAAACATATCAGGATTATTAGTCTAAACCCTGGTGCAATTGATACGAAAATGGCTAGAGGGAAAGGTGCTCCATTCTTCATTAAACTCTTAAGACCGTTTGTTTTTGAAGCACCAGAAAAAGGGGCGCAGCGAGTCTATGACGCTGCATTTGGCGATAAGTATCAAACTCACACAGGCATCTTTGTGTCTAGTAAAGGCGAAATACAACACATAGAAAACAAACTGAACTCTAGACATCTAGGGCAGATAAACGCTGCGATTATAGAGGAAGAATAGAACCATTTAGAAAAAGCTATAGTAGGTATTTCTGGTTCCATATAAATAATGCTCAAAATTGTGGAACCAACTAACTTTTGGGAATTGCTTGAATATACCGGATATCTTATTTCACTGGCTTCATTGTTAATCTGATGATAGCATGCTTGATAGTTGATTAGCAACAGCCGTAAAAATTACTCCTCAGCCAAGGGTTTCTCAATACACTTCAGTTTGCTTAAACAACACTGGCATTAGATTATGCCTCGTGCGATTTGCGTTGAGTCATCTCGAAGAACGGCACGGTTAACGCCAAGGCAAGCACATTCAACACCCCGACGATTAAGAATGGCAACGCAAAATTCACATCAATGAGGTTACCGCCCAACAACGTGCCGAGCGCCATTGCTGCCGTCCAAACAAGGTGAAGTGACCCAAATACTCGCCCACGAATCTCCGGCTCAGCTGACCGAGTAACCATCCCCGGCAGGAGTGTTGAGAGCGACCAAGCCGCACCAATCCCGATAAAGCCGAATACAAAGAGACTCCATACACTGTCACCCACTAGAATAAATCCAGCAATCGCCACGATAATCCCAACAAACGAGAGTTGTGTCGGGAGTTTTACACCGAGTTTATCTGCAAAGCGTCCCGCGACGAGTTGTGTGAGGGTCGCAAAGATAGAGCTACCCGTCACATACAAGGCGACTGTCGCATTGCTACCACTGACCTGTTTAATCACCAATGGCAGGAGCGTCATCACGCCATAATAACAGGTTGGTAAAAAACGTAGTGCGATCAAAATAAAGATGTCACGACGCAATAAAACCCCATAGCCAGTCGATGTTTGTTCATCGTTCTTGATTGGAATTTCAGTATGTAATACCGGAAGTGTCGTCGCAATAATCGAGAGAAGTACACCTAAGCCGAGTAACGCTATACCAAGGGCTGCAAAATTATCATCGCCGAGGATGAGTGTCGCAATCGGAATGCCAATCGCACCTCCGATTGTATAGCCCCAGTTGTAAAGCGCAGACGAAACGCCGAGGTTTTCTTCAGTAGTTGCTAAGGTGAGATAGCCTTGTCCGCTAACGACTGATAATCCCAGACCTGCATTCGTCACACACCACAATATAATCACAATTGGCGGAATACGAATCAGATAAAAGATTGCACTTGCACCGAGGAGGCTCACACCAAGGAACAAAATCCACTTATGCCCGCGTTTATCACTCAGACTCCCGCCAACTAGCGAAGCGACCATCCCGACTACTTGCCCCAATGCAATGACAAACGATACCTCTTGCAAAGAATACGATAGGGCTTCGTTGAGGTAAATGCCACCAAAATTAAACAACGGCGTGAGGATGACCCCGGTCAATAATTGAACGGCGAGCAATCCAATCAGAGGTAAATGCTGTGACATCGAGTTAAGCGACAAACGGTTCATTGTGGTTTTCCAGTATGTGAGCATCACTAATTCGCTTAGATTAACACATCTCACATCAAAGTCGACTAAATTGTGTATAATGCACGGCATGATTGCGACAAGCCGATAAAGGATACATCATGCCCCAACCACTCATCGACCTTGGTGGACAACAAGACGCGCCGATTTTACATATTGCACTCGCTAATGGATTCCCACCACAGACTTATATTCCATTATTGCGCCCCTTTATGGATAACTATCGGGTTGTCTCGCTACCACCACGCGCATTATGGGGTGACCAATCCCCACCGGATCAACATCAGAATTGGCAGACCTTAGCCGATGATTTGCTGGCGGGTTTTGATCAGTATGGATTAGATGATGTCGTGGCGATCGGGCATTCGTTTGGGGCGATTGCATCGTTGCTGGCGGTGATTAAAGAACCGCAACGCTTTAAATCACTGGTTTTACTTGACCCGACGGCATTGATGCCTAATTTATTGAGCATGATCTGGCAAGCATGGGAACAGGGCATACATGAGCAAATCCCATTAGTGCAAGGAGCGATGCGTCGACGGTCGGAATTTGAGAGTGTTGAGGATGCACTTGAGCGGTTTCGGGGTAAGCGATTATTTAGCGATTGGGTCGATGAAGCTCTGCGTTTATACGTCGAACATGGCACACAGCCTAAAGCCGATGGTGATGGGGTTGAATTAACATGGTCGCCAGCGTGGGAAGCCTATTATTTCTCGACAGTGCACCAGACCATCTGGGAGGACTTGCCTAAACTCGACGGACTCGTCCCAACCCTGTTGGTACGTGGTGGAACATCCGATACACTTGTCCCCGAAGCCCGCGACAAATTTATGGAACTTGTACCATCCGCGACCTATGCCGAAATTGACGGACACGGGCACCTCTTCCCACAGTCTGCACCCGACCAAACTGCAAAGGCGATTCAGACATGGATTGAATAAATGTATCTACATCAGTTATGAAGCGTTACAATTAAGTCATTAACTCGACCATACGAAAGGCAACGTTGTCATGACCTATCAACCGATTCATGGAGTGATTGTCCCGACTGTCACACCGATGACCGACGATGGCGCAATCAATCCGGATGTTATCAAACCACTTGCAGATTATTTAATCGCTAAAGATGTCGCTGGATTATTCCCGCTCGGCACAACTGGCGAAGGTCCACTCCTCACAACCGATGAGCGCAAAACCATTGCCGAAGCTACGGTAAAAGCTGTCGATGGACGTGTGCCTGTCATCATTCACACTGGCGCAATCACCACTGCTGAAACCATCGATTTAACCGCGCATGCAAAATCTATTGGTGCAGATGCCGTCGCAGTTGTCGCACCATATTATTTCACACATTCAGATGCGGCGTTGGTGACACATTTTGGGGCAGTTTTAAATGCTGTCCCTGATATGCCGATGTATTTATATAACTTTCCCGGTGTTTCGAATAATACGCTGTCACTCGATATTGTGACGCGCCTTGCTAAGCAGTATGAGATGGTTGTTGGATTAAAAGACAGCAGTGGCGATTTACAAACCCTATTCGCAGCAAAACGCTTTCATGATGGCGCATTTAATACGGCTGTCGGCCCTGATGAACTTATTTTGGCGGCACTGTCGATGGGTGTGAATGCGAGTGTCTCGGGTCATGCTAATTTAGTGCCCGAAATTGTTGTACCATTGTACAACGCAGCAACATCGGGGCAGTTAGAAGAAGCTCAGGTATTCCAACGCAAACTCAATCAAGTACGAGAAGTGTTAGCAACAGATGTTTGGCTAACGATGATGAAAGCGGTGTTAAATCAGCGCGGTATTCCGGTTGGACCTGTTCGTCGCCCACTGGTTTCACCATCTGATGATATGGTTCAGACAGCGTTACGACAGTTAACTGCCCTACGTGTATCATTAGACAAAGCAAATTGAAAAGTTAAGAAATTATTTGTTATATTTCACGGATAACTGTTATAATCTGGTGATATATCGGGTGTAGAAACTGAGGAAATCTGTGAAACAATTGTCTATTTTGATTACCCTATGGGTACTCATATCATCGGTGCAAGTTATGGCGCAAACCCAATTGACATATGGGGATACCATCACCAGTCGCCTGACAGATAATTCACCAACCGATGTATATTCTTTCACAGGTAGTACAGATGACCGCATCAGCGTACAAGTGATGTCCCTGAGTGATACATTTGTACCTGTGATTGAACTTAGACGCGGTATAACCACAGTTTTCCTAGATGGCATCACCAATGACGGATTAACAACCCGATTTGATTTTACCTTGCCTGATAGCGGGACCTATCTCTTACTCGTCTCTAGTGATGATAGCCAGACAGGTGAATTTGTTTTACATCTCTCTGCTGAACTATCTGATGATGCGACGCGTTTTACAGGTGTACCGGGTCAGATTGTGCTATCCGACGGGGCAACAGCCTATTATATCGTCAATAATGATGCGTCATCCCCTCAGATTTTGACCCTACGCGGTCAATCGAGTGAGGCAGTTTTTTATGCATCAATTTATGACACCGATTATGACTTAATCCAGTTAAGTGTGGGTGCAACCGCTTTTGTATTTGTTGAGGCAAATCGAACGGTGCTATTAGACTTGCGTGGGGCAAGCAATGTTGTAACAGCGACATGGCTCGAATCCACGATGACCTCATTACCTCAAGCTACCGAAGTAGTTGAGGTGTCAACAGCCACGGTTGTCCCTCAGATTAGTGTTACACCATCACCCGAAGAGGAAGAAACTGAAGAACCGATTTATATATCGCCAACATTTGCTGCTGATGCTGAGTGTGCCATCTTTTCCGGCGGATTCCCCAATATCCGTACTGGACCGGGGGTCACATTCGGTGTAATCACACAAGTCCGACCCGATCAAGTCTATCCTGTAGTCGGGGTCTATACCAATTGGTATCAAATATTTGTACCGATATTCGGGTCTGGTTGGGTACGTAATGATGTTGTGGGGCTCGGTGGCAATTGTGCTGGCATTCCTGCACTACCACCCGATAACACACCCATACTCCCAACGACGACACCAACCACTACCAATACACCAACAGCGACATTTACGTTTACACCAACACCCACACCCACATTAACATCGACACCGACGATTACGCCGTCGCCAACCGCATCTGATACCCCGCGTCCAACATCGACCGAAGTGATTCAACTTGCACCTGAAGATGCTGAGTTCAACTCGCCGTTAACGATTGTATTAGGTGGAACCACCAGTGTGTCCGAATTTATCTCCTTCCCTGACGGTGATAGCGAAGATATGATTTTGTGGGACATTACGGGGATGAGTGAAATCCCATCAGAAGCCGATGGTCGCGCTCAATTAGTCATCAATGCCACATGTTTTGGTGATGCAACTGACACTGTCGAATTTGTGATTGATGATGATGTGTTTGCTTGTGGCGAGACATTAGTCGACCGTGAAGTCCGCTTCGAAGACAAAACTGGTGAAGTGACGATTCGATTAACAGGTGGCGACAATGTCTATGTACAATGGGTTTTACAGGCATCCGCAACCCGCATCAATAATTAAACATCACATTTTGAAGTCTACTGTTTTTTGTGTCATACTAGCGGGCGTGACATATCATTGATATTGTATACCTAATGGCAATTTACCCTAATGAATATCAGTAAAGATTAGGTGGGTTGTCTATATGCAATCGATTTCGCACACGCCATAATGTGTTGGGTTCAATCGCTACAAGGCTAATCGCATGAAAAACACCAAATCCATCGCCATCTCACTACTATTCACGTTGATTCCAATTATTATCTCATTGGTCATCGCAGCGCTACTGGTGAGTGCCGTCGGACGTGACCCGCTGGAAGTTGTTGAAACCTTATGGGAAGGCGCATTCCGCGATTCTCGTAAAGTTGGTGGGGTTGTTAATTTCTGGATTCCGTTGACATTGGTCAGTATTGGTCTGGTCGTGACATTCCGCGCGGGATTATGGAATATCGGCGTTGAGGGACAGATGATGATGGGGGCGATTTTTGCGAGTTGGGGGGCACAATTCATCCTCGTTGATGAGAGCCTGTCACCGATCCTCCATATCGTGCTCATTGCAATGTCGGCTGTGGGCGGGATGTTATGGGCATTTGTCGTCGGCTTTCTTAGAATCCGGCTGGGCGTCAATGAAATTTTTGGCGGTGTTGCCCTCAATGCACTTGTTAATGTGATTTCAATTTATCTGATTTCCGGACCGTGGCAACCGAGTATTGGTGGGTCGGCACAGGGGACAGAACCATTTCCAGCTGCTGCTCTGTTGCCTGAATATTCCCGTGATTTTCCGGTCAATATTTTTATGATTGGGGTTGTCATCGTCTTATTTATTATCGTGTTTGCTATGCTGAATGCGACACGTTGGGGGCTGAACCTTAAAGCTGTCGGTCGAAATATGCGCTCGGCGTTATTGTTAGGTGTACCAACCGAACGCACGTCAATGAGTGCCTTTTTAGTCTGTGGTGCATTGGCAGGTATCGCCGGATCGTATCGTGTATTATTTACCTTTGATAACCTGCGACCGTTAGCATCCGGTGGTATTGGTTTTCTTGGATTATTAGTTGTGCTATTGCTCAGCATCCGCCTACTGTGGGTGCCGTTGATTGCGTTTGCATTTGCTGCAATTTTAACGGGGAGCACCCGCCTACAAATTTCGCTTAAGCTCGATTCGTCACTGGCGGGTGTCTTACAAGGTTTAATGGTGTTGTTGGTCGTTTTATTTCAGGGTGTGCAGGAAGTCTTCTTCCCTAAAACTGTCGATTCATCTGATGAAATCGCCACTCTAGATGATACAGCAGAAAACACCACTTAGGGTTAACTAGTCATTGATAGGCACAACGCGATAAATTGCGCCACCATCGCCACCAACTGTCCCAAAATAAATTGAGCCATCGGGATGGATAGCTAGATCAATCCGGCACATGACATCGCCTAGATCAATAGGCGTATCAAATTCGACACGATTGCGCCCACTCGTCAGGCGTACATGATGTAAAATCCCGTCATTCCAACTACAAAAGAACAGGTCGTTCTCCCATTGTGGCACAGTTGCATTGTTATAAAATGCAACGCCTGCTGGTGCAATCGTCGGTGTATAACTGAGTATCGGCGGTAGATACTGGGTCAATCCCACAATTCGATCTGTACCCGCACATTCATAACCTTCACGATAGCCATAATTGAACCCGCCGAGAATGATATTCACTTCATCATCGCAGTTATCGCCATTTTCGGTCGCAAACGCTCGTTCGCTAATCGGGTCAAATGCGTAGTCAAATGGGTTGCGCAAACCATAAGCAAAAATACTGCTACCTTCAATTGGATTGTCTTCGGGGATTATCAGTGCATCATTTTCAACAGCAAAACGATGAATTTTCCCATGAGGTACCTCAAGGTCTTGTGGGCGTGCCGCATCACCATAATCGCCAATGCCAATATAAACAAAGCCATTTGCATCGAATGTTAGCCCACCGCCATTATGTAACAGATTACCGGTATCAATCGGCACAGACCACATTTCTACCGGATCAACACCAATCCCATCTTCAACACGGAATCGAATCACTTTATTCGATGCAAACTCGCGGGTAGTTCCTTCGGCGGTATGGAACACCCACACATAGCCGTTCTCGTTAAAATTAGGATCAAGCGCAATCGACTGCATTCCGCGTTCTTGTAATGCATCGGTCGGCAATGTAATCACTGGCTCAAGCTGGCGATTGCCTTCAGCATCAACATAACGCACATTACCAGTCGCCTTCTCGTTATAGAATAACTCGCCCGCATCTGTAAAAATCATACCGACGGGGAAATTAGCATCCATAAATTTTTCGACCCGATAGATCACACCTTCATCGGTGGTGAATGTCTCTTGCGCGACTGTCGGCGAAACGAGCAGGGTGATCAACAGTAATGCGATCAAAAATTTCACGGGTTGGATTATAGGGTTCATTGTCAACATCATTGTGCTACTCAACATCTACTAAATCTGTATATCCCAAGATTCAAGGTCTGCCATAAAACGATGTGCGGTCATATCAAGGTGGACAGGTGTGATACTGACATACCCTTGATTTACCGCCCATAAATCTGTGCCGAGTTCATCGACATTGCCAGCAGGGGGTTCACCTTCGATACGAACAGATGTACCCGCACTGCGCGTCAATACATCGAGATACGTCCGCACGCCCTGACGTGTCATCCGGATACCTTTCAGATCATCTACTGTCTCAACATCAGGCACATTAATGCTGACAATCGTGAACGGTGGTAAGCCATGTTTTAGTATCTTCTTCACGATGGGAATTGTGACCTGCGCCGCCACCCGATAGTCTTCAACGTTATTTGCATTGCGGTTTGCTAGTGAAACTGCAATTGCGGGGATGCCATGAATAGACGCTTCTAATGCGGCGGTGACGGTTCCACTATAAGTCAAGTCTTGCGCCATATTTTCGCCACGATTGATGCCAGATACAACAATATCAGGAGTTTCCTCGATTAAGCCAAGTGCTGCGACTGCAATACAATCGGCTGGTGAACCATACACGGCTAGGGTCGGAATATCATTACCAATTGATGTAATATCGTAATCAATATCTTGGAAGAGAGTTTTTTTGTGCCCACTAGCACTCTGATTTGTGCCAGGTGCGGCGACTTGCACATCGCCTACCGTTTGCATCGCTTCCGCCAATGCGAGGATGCCCGGTGCATCATAACCATCATCGTTTGTTACCATAATTGAAGTCATAGTTAATCCTGTTGCTGTTCTGTTTTACGTGAACACTAAAATTTATAAATGAAGCCAACAGCATTGCTCACTGTATCATGTTTGTGTGGGTCTGACTATCATGATATTGTCGGACTCTCTAACCAAAATCTCACCGCATCTTACGGTGTAATACTCGAAAAATTGAAGGGGACACGTTAAGATAGAATAACGTTAACGTTAGTCAGTTTTATTTGGAGAATATGCAATGCAACCCAACCCACTATTCGCTATTGGAATCGCCCTTGGGCTGGCTATCGGGATTGTTTTTGGTATTAGTATGGGCAACATTGCATTTGGTATGCCAACAGGTGCATTATTGGGCTTAGTGCTGGGGATGGTCATGGCAAAAGCAGGCAATGACCAGTAACAAAACACAGGACAAGTGTGTCTCACTTGCCCTGATATTCGTTATTGCCGTGTGTTTAATGTGTTAAGTGCAGTGACCAATTAACAGATTCACCAACCAATTGTACAAAAACTTTATCCTCAAATGTAAATGGTGTTTCGCGTGGGGTCGGACTTGAAAAATTTACCGTACCATATAATTCGCCATTTAAGAAAATCGGTGTACCAATATACGATTCTAATTTGAATGCTTCATAACACGGGTGTCGGAAATATTCACTAATCCCCATGTGATTAATTGCAACGAGATCTTGTTTTTTGGTAGTAATAGAACAATAGGTATCACCTAACTGAAATTCTGCCCCTTTACTTAGCCCTCCACCAAAAAAGTGCTCAACTGTATATGCGTTACCTGTAATATGGCTAATAATGCCGACTTCCAGATTCAAATGATTTACAGCGGCTTCAAGCAACTGAGCAAGATGTGCATCGACATCAAGTGACTTTCTGTGCCATCCTTTGAACAAATTTGACCAATCCTTGTTATTTTGTTGTAGTGCGGTAGACATGTTGATTCCTAAATAAAATTGATTAATTGGACATGTCCATTATAGATTATGGACGTCACGGTTCAAATCCCAAACATCTTTTCAGACAAAATATTATCAAAATTTAGTCCTCAGGGTCAGGTGCCAGCAAATCCCAGAAACGACGCAAGAGATAACGATGCTTCATCCCATGCGATACCAAAATCATCGTCAGCAAGAAGATCGCGACAATCAAAATAATCAACAAGCTACCATCACCCCAATCCCACATTGGCGGGGTAAATTCAAACAAGACAGGATCAATATAAAACGAGAGGATTGTGAGTACCGTCAGAACCGAGCTGAGGGTCAATAATTTCCAGTTTTCTAGGAATGTTCTAGGATTATAAAAGTCGATCCCTTGAATATGCCATGTAATCAACATTCCATAGAGTGATACTAGGATCGTTATTGCCGAGCGGGTCATACTTAAATCTTGTCCGGTACCGAAGTAAGTTATGATGTATAACAAGGTCAGTAATACCGCACTGTTAAAGCCCATCGTGAAGATATAATCCATGACATCACGCCGGAATTTTTCCATATATTGTGGTCTGAGCCAACCGAATGCAATAAATGTCGCTGGCAGATTGACTGTACCGAAGGTTGCCCAACTAATCTGCACAGGTGTGATTGGAAATGGCAATGCCATGAATGCCACAAAAATAAACAATGCGATGTTATAGAAATTACGTACGAGGAACATTTTCATCGTGCCGAAGATTGTCTGGGTGGTTTCTTTACCTTCTGCAAAAGCGCGAGGTAAAGTCGACATTGCGTTATTCAGCAGCACAATATCAGCCACATCTTTACTGATTTGGGTGCCATCATTCATCACAATCGCCAGATTCGAGGCTTTGAGGGCTGGTACGTCATTGACACCATCACCAACCATCGATACATATTCGCCTTGACTGCGTAATGTCTGCACGATGCGCTGTTTGGTATGCGGTTCGATCCGCGCAAACACATTAGAATCACGGACAGCCGACGAAAATTGACCATCACCCATAGCGTCCAATTCATGCCCAACATACGCTTTGATCCCAATATCCATGCCCGACTGTTTTGCAATCGAGCGAACTGTTTCGACGTTGTCCCCACTGATGACCTTGAGGGTTAACCCTTCATCGCGGAAGGCTTGCAAAGTCTCTTGGATGTCTTCACGAATTTGATCACTCATGACGATCAGCGCAATCGGCTCGACATTCCCTGCAATTTTGCCTTGTTCAGGATCAGGTTCTTCATAGGTTTGAGCAAATGCGAGCACACGCATTCCGTCTTGCGCTAAGGTTTTTGCCTGTTGTGCATAGTCACTATCGGTCTGCAAAAGGCGCTCTGGTGCACCCATAATCAAGTATTTGTCATTGATTTGTATCGCGCCCCATTTACGTCCTGATGAAAACGGTATTTCGCGATCTTTTTTCGGGTAGTTGTCATGTGTACCCATTTTATCAATATAGGTTTCAACGGCTTTCGCGGTATTGTTGCGATGTGCGAGGTTTTTGATATACACATGCAAGTCATTGTGAATCTGATTCTCGCTCATGTCGGTGATTGTAATCAGTTCTTGTACAGCGAGTTTATTTTGCGTCAATGTGCCTGTTTTATCGAAACACAGCACCGTCGCATTCGCCAAGGATTCGACCGCATTCACCCGCTGAATTAGCGTATCTTGCATACTGATTTTGATCGCACCGATGGTCAACGACAAAATTGCGACTAACACCAACCCCTGTGGGACGAGGCTTGTCGTAAAAACAACTGCGTTACGGATAATCTCTAGGAACGCATAATCGAGGAAAAAGCCTGTAATGAAGATCATCGGCACAAATACAAACATAATCAACACAGTGATTTCGACTGTGATGTCGATTTTTACTTGTGTCGGTGTTTTATTGTTTTTGTACTCTTTCGCGATTGTGGAGAGTTGATTGATATTACTTTCTGCTCCGACGCGAGTCGCTTTCATGACGCCGGTACCCGCTGTACAGAATGACCCTGAATAAACTTCTGCTCCGATATCTTTAAAGATCGCATCCGATTCGCCTGTCAGCAACGATTCATCCATTTCGAGCGAATCACTGGTGACAATTTCGCCATCAACCACCAGACGGTCGCCGGGTTCAATCCGTATAATGTCGTCTAGCACAACTTGGCGCATCGGCACTTCGACCCATTCACCATCACGTAAGCACATCACTGTCTGTTCGGCTAATGATGCCAGATTATCGAGTTGTCGCTTGGCGTTGAATTCCTGAATCATGCCAAAGAATGTATTCGAGACAACACTAAATCCCGCAAAAAATGCTGTCGCATAATCTTGTAAAATCACAACAATCAAAATAAGTGAGCCAAGGACAATATTAAAGAGGTTCAGCACATTGTCCCGAAAAATGTCCCAATATGTACGTCCTACGCGTGCTTCAAAGTCATTGCTGTCTCCACGTGCAATACGTGCGTCGACTTCTTGCGAAGTCAATCCGATGATGTCGGGGGTGTCGTCGGTTGTTGGATTGGCAACAGTCTGCATAGTTTGCTCAATTCTTGATGTTGGTTATGTCTATCGTGTATACGCAAAAATGGTGACATCGGTTCGTCATACCAATGACAACCCTTATGACCATGTGTGGATACTATCTTTATTTTAGCGAGGTTTGAACGATAACGCATATCCTAAGAGCAGTCTACGAATTTTATAAGCTTTAGTGATAAATATTCGCTATGGTACGATCTGTTTATCATTCTAAGGTCTATACTTATTGACATCACAATTTTAACGTGTTACAAACATTTCTCGATACTATATCTGGGAGAACGTATCATGTCACAAATCGATAAGACAGTTTTCATCAGTTACCGTCGGACCAACAAATTTACAGCCTTAGCGATTTTCAAGGAACTAACCGCTAAAGGGTATGATGTGTTTTTTGATTACACCTCCATCAAAACGGGTGATTTTTCACAGATTATCCTGCGCGAAATCCGAGCACGTGGACACTTCCTTATTATTCTTACACCCAGTGCGCTACAGCGTTGTAATGAACCGGGTGATTGGGTTCGGCGCGAAATTGAATATGCGATAGAACATAAGCGCCATATCATCCCGTTAATGTTTGATGGCTTTGATTTTGGGGATATGGCAGAGTATATGACAGGTGATCTGGCATTGTTGCGAAATTACAATGGGTTGCGTGTACCTGTTGATTACTTTGATGCTGCAATGGAACGCTTAACTGATGATTACCTTAATATTCCGATCAATACTGTTTTACACCCCACACCGACTGACAATCTCAAAGATGTGCAAACTACTATCCAGTTTGCCTCATCACAACCCACACCAGATATTGCGCAATTATCTGCTGAAGACTACTTTGAACGTGCGCTAAAACGCCCTGCTGATGATCTTGAAGGACGCATCCGCGACTATAATCAGGCAATCGCAAAACGCCCAGATTTTGCCGAAGCATATAACAATCGGGGAATCGCACACTTTAACAATGGGGACTATAACAAAGCGGTCGAAGACTACACATTATCTATTGAATACAACAACCCTGAGTTATTCCGCCCATATATCAGTCGGGGCAATGTCTACTTCACACAAGAAAAATATGATCTGGCACTTGCTGATTATGATGAAGCGATTCGCCTCAACCCAGAAGATGATGAAGCATATAATAATCGCGGTGTAATTTATCGAAAACGTGGACGCTACAATCAAGCACTGGAAGATTTTCATACAGCGATGAAATATAATCCGACCGATGCATCGCCATATCTCAACGCAGGACTTGTGCATGAAAATCTGGGGAACTTTAAAGTAGCGATTGAAAATTTTGAGAAGTATATTGACTTGGATGGGCGCAGAGCTGATGAGGTAAAGGGTTGGATTGCTGACAATAAGGCGAAATTAGATAGTCAAAAGTAACGGATAAAGAGACTTGCTCTCTACGATATATTGCAAAGGCAAGTCTCAACTTTATTGATTTTTCATAGTGCTTCTACTGTATATCGATGTCAATTTTGTTGAAAAGTCTAACTTATCAACTTGTTAAACCAAAGCTATATTTTCAAAAAGGATTTTATTTTGGGTATCACTAATTCAGTCTCTGAGACAAGTTGAAGGTGATTAAGATCAGCAAAAGTATATAGCTCAAGCCCCGCAGCCTCAATTTCGTCATGTTGCTCATGTAATTTATTATATACATCCCCATCATTAGTGCCGGTATAGACAAGTGTTGGACACTTCAGATCACTTGGGGAAATAGTAGACCAGTTGGGTAAACTGTGAATACGTGCTAGGAGTAATGGAAAATTTGTTTTTTCAACAAAGGCTCTTTCTTGTTCATTTACTTCATCGAGCCTTCCAGTTTCTTTGAGTCTTTCTAGAGGTTTCAATTCAGCTAATGATTTTTGTAACCCTAGTTTAGTAAAAAGCTTGCCAAAGTAACTTCCAGCAATAATGGCTCGTTTAACTCTTTTTGATCGTGTCGCTAAATGAGTCCCAATAGTTGCTCCAAATGACCAACCCCAATAATAGAATGTGTCACATCCACAAGCATCAGCTACGGCGAGAACATCATCCGTATGGAGTTCTGGTGTATATGACGCAGCATCTAGATGACCATCACTTTCTCCACATCCTCGAAAATCTAAGGTAATAACTTGAAAAATCGAGGTTAACTGTTCGATTAGACCAAATTCATGCCACAATTGACGACCCCCGTAGAAACCATGAGCTAAGATCAGAGTTTCGCCTTGACCAGCTTTGTCAAAAGCAATTCGAGTATGATCACTTGAAAAAGTATATAAGGTGTTCATCCATGCAAATCCTTTATTGTTAGCTAACCTAAATGGGGAGTAGATGATCAGATAAACATCTAAAACAACTTATTTTGTGTTTTTATCTTAAAGTCAAAAAAGTACCCAACAGAGCTACCAAATATGATAACTCTGTTTCATTAACTGTGGTGTTCCCTGAAATTTGCAATGTTGAGTTATAGGGGAATAACTTAATAACTCTCAGCAGAACTTATCAGTAGGCGATCTATTATGTATCGATTTCGATTTCAGCAAAATGCTCCAGCAGATAGCGATGCACAAAGATATAACCACCGCCGACTTTGCGCAACAGAATCAAGCTGGCTGCATGATCAAGCACTTTGGCATAATTGGTTGGAATATCACCATTGCTCCAGAGCATAAAGCGCAAGAGTAGATGTTTGATGATGGTATCTGTACCACCATACATCAACCCTGCAACCACCCCGAACGAAATCCCTAAAATCATGCCTATTTGGAGATCGTCACTAATTCGGTCAATCTCCCATTGTGAAAGTCCGTCGAAGGTAAAGCCACTATTGATAAATTCTGCACCGTAAAATGCAACCATAGACAGTGCACCAATAAAGATACCCACGAGTGCAAATGCACCTGTAACTTTGAGTGCGGTTTTGAAGGAATCACGAATCCCTTGATTTGGTTCGGTACGGGCTTCGACAGTTTCGCTCTTACGTAAACCACCGACGACACCCCCAACGAGTACACACAATGTCCCGACGGGTAAGCCGATTTGAATAATCCGCATACCGAAATTGCCATCAAAGCAACACCCCATTTGCATCGAAATGAAATCTAAACCGATAAAGACAACCGTCACAGCCACACCGACATTCATCCCGCGCCAGCTCCAGCGCCAACCGATACGTTCGACACTTTCGATGCGATCGCGGAAACTTCCTGTAATGAGACCAATCCCGCCTGTAAATAATCCAATAACGAGAATGGCAAATGGCATATAACTGAGATCATAACCTTGGTGATTCAGGAAAAAGAACCATAATGTGAACCATGTCGCACAACCAAACAAGAATCCTGCGAGTCCGGTTGCGATTAGTCGACCACGCCCAGACCGACGACCCCACCAACCAGCCAATAGGGTAACAATCAGCCCGCCGACGAGTCCAGTTATCAGACTGAATTCCATCAGGTAAGCAAACGATTCAAGGCCACTCATATGGTAGTTTGATACACCAACTTCCCAGAAGTGCCGTCCATATGTTTCAAAGTCACCAGATGACGGCAAAGCAATCAAGATGATAAAGATAAACCCGCCAATCACACTAGCAACAAAGCTAATGCATATGCTTGTGACAGCTATACGCGCACGATAACTTTTCGCTTGCCCCTTAATTGCTAGTCGGTCACTTGTAAATGCCATGAGACCCGTTAGACCGAAGGGAACGCCACCCATGAGCATCCCAAATAAAGCCCCGAATGTCGTCCAGAGCATAACTGCTTCGAAACCGTAAATCGTGGTGCTGCTACGATAAAATGAGATGTCGTCTCCGATTATAATTGCAGCAAACACCATACCGACAAACAATGCCAATCCACCTGCAATCCCGCCAATAATTGTGCCGTATGCCGTCCGACTAAATAGTTTGTAGAGGCTTTGTCCCTTGCGTGTTTCGATCCAGTCCCACTGTAAATTTTCGATGTGGAAGAGGGTCTGACGGCGTTCAACCATACGCCCCGCCAACCACGATAGATACGTGACGATTTCATCGGGTTCATATTCGCGCGATTTGCTATGCCGTTCAAACATAGTTTGGACGTAGGTGTCAAATAAATGACGACGCTGTACATCTAATGAGATGTCATCAGGTAAAGTCGCCGTATCGAGTTCTTGATAGGCGAGTGCCATAATACTCAATGTGAGTGGGGTTTCGGCTAGCGCGCGTAGACGTTTATCAGTCTGAAGTTGCGCCCCTAAGCCGTCCATTGATGCACCAAAACTCGCTAGATAAGACGAAATTTGTTCGTTATCGAGTGTATCAATCATCACCGCATCGTGGAAATTGAGCTTCTGTGAGAGCGCATCGTAATCAGCAGTGCGGCTACAGACAACCATCGGAATATCAGGGTGGGTGGTGTGGTAGTTGTTGATTGCTTCAACACATTCATTGCGGACACTATCAGCTACTTCGTCTAAGCCATCCAGCAACAGCAATAGCGATTGTGAATCCACCCATTGTTCGGCGACATTACGTGCCACCTGATATTTCACATTGAGTTCATCAACTAACCATTGCTCTAATGGCAGTTTGTCTTTCGCCCATGATGATAAGTTGAAGACAATCGGTAGGCGATAGGTCGGTTGTGTCTCGGCACGCTTGAGTAAATCTTGTGTCAGTTCGAGTAAAAGTGTCGTTTTACCACTACCGGGTTCACCGAGGATGAGCAAACTCCCACCGGATAAATCAAATACATCAACGATGCGTGTCTCCGGTGATAATTGGCGTTGACTGTCATTACGGCGGATTTTGACATCCCACGGACGGTGCAATTGATCAGTCCGTGATTGCAAACCAAGTTGCATCAAGACTGCGCCATGTAATGAATTATCGAGTACGCCATCTATCCAGAAGCGACGCACATTCTCAATCATTTGTTGACGATTATTGGACATAGATTGGATTCTCCCTGTGCACTTGCGTTACTATCACTATACACGGGAAAAAGTCGAATTCATCCAATCGTATAGAAGGCGTTGACAAAATCCCTACTAAAGTGAGTTACCCTGACGCGATTTTCCTTGACGGGGAAATAGCAGAGTGCTAGACTGAACATAGTACTGTAAGTAATTAGTTAATGATACATTATCTCACTTGAGAGGTTATAAATATGCCTCAACAAACTTATCAAATCGGCAATATGGACTGTGCTGGATGTGCACGCGAAGTCCAAACCGGAGTTGAAAAATTAGATGGTACAAGTAACGTCAGTGTTGATTTTGCAACTAAAACGCTGCAATTTGATGGCGATGTACCGTATGAACAATTGAAGAAACGGGTTGAAGCCCTCGGGAAAACAATCGAGGAGCCGACCACCGTACAAACATACATCGTCGGCAATATGGATTGTGCTGGATGTGCACGCGAAGTCCAAACCGGAGTCGAAAAACTCGATGGGGTAGAATTTGTGCATGTCGATTATGCATCAAGTACCATGCAACTGACAGGTACGGTCGACTATGACACCCTCAAACATCGGGTTGAATCACTTGGTAAAACCCTATTATCCGAGTCGCAATCGCAAGAAGACGAAAAGCCCAAACGTGGGGGTATTCTCGGTTTTTGGGATTATCTGTGGGAACGCCAATCGACACAACTGGCAATGTATGGCGGAGCAGCCTTACTTTTTGCGGTTGCGCTCGATGTGTTCCAGATTGCACCAAGCGGAATCGTCGATATGGTGTATGTGTTGGCTATGGTGATTGCAATTAAGCCGATTGCTGAAAGTGGAATTAATACTCTGCGCATCAACCACGAATTTAACATCAATATGCTGATGACAATTGCTGCTGTTGGCGCGATTATACTCGGTGAATATCTCGAAAGTGCGACGGTTATTTTTCTATTTGCAATTGGTGAAGCACTGGAAGGCTACACTGCCGACCGTGCTCGTGATAGCTTACGCAGTTTAGTCGCATTAAAACCCGCGACTGCTAATCGTATTGTCGGAGAATCCACACAGGTGATTCCAGTTGAGCATCTTAAAATTGATGATCATATTCGGGTCTTACCGGGTGAAAAAATCCCGATGGATGGTGAAGTCCTGTCTGGTCACAGTAGTGTCAACCAAGCTAGCATCACGGGTGAAAGTCTACCCGTTGCCAAAGCAGAATCCGACGAAGTCTATGCAGGGTCAATTAATGGGGAAGGTGCACTCGATATTCGTGTGACAAAACTTTCCAAAGATAATACCCTCAGCCGGATTATTGATCTTGTGCAAAAGGCGCAATCCGTTCGTGCACCGAGTCAACGCCTCATTGATCAATTCGCGCATGTATATACACCAGCAGTCGCGATCATTGCGCTTTTCGTGGCACTTGTCCCACCGATAGTCTTTGGTCAACCCTTCTATGATACCCCGACCGAACAAGGATGGTTCTATCGTGCACTATCCATGTTGGTGATTGCCTGCCCATGTGCGCTGGTGATTAGTACACCTGTGACGGTCATCAGTGCGATTACATCCGTCGCGCGACGCGGAGTTTTGATTAAAGGTGGCGCGCATCTGGAAATGTTGGGACAGATTGATGCGATTGCATTTGATAAAACTGGGACGCTCACCCGTGGTAAGCCGACTGTCACCGAAACACATACCAATGAATGTAACGGCGAAAAATTCTGTGATCCATGTGATGATTTGATGACGTTAGCGGCATCGGTCGAAGCGCAGAGTACACACCCCTATGCACAAGCGATTTTAGCATCAGCAGAACAACGCGAGTTAGCGTATGCAATGGCTGAAAATGTCGAAACATTAGCGGGGCGCGGTGTTCGCGGAACAGTCAACGGTAAGCAGGTGACCATCGGGAGTCACAGTTACTTTGAAAATGAATTTGCGCATACCCCGCATCTTTGCACGACTGCAAAACAAATCGAATCCAACGGACAGACAGCAGTGATGTTACACGATGGCGAGGATGTGCGTGGTGTAATTGCAGTTGCCGATACGGTTCGAGATGAGAGCAAAGCTGTTGTGTCTGAATTGCACGATTTGGGTGTGAAGTCCGTCATGCTGACGGGCGATAATAACATGGTTGCACAAGCAATTGGTGCACAGGTCGGCGTTGATGATGTCTATGCGGAATTGCTCCCAGAGGACAAAGTCAATGCAGTCGAAAAAATGCAAGCGCAATATAAAACGGTCGCAATGATTGGTGATGGCATTAACGATACCCCCGCGTTAGCAACAGCTCAGGTTGGGATTGCTATGGGCGGCGCAGGTACAGCCCAAGCGATGGAAACAGCGGATATTGTCCTGATGGCAGATAACCTCAAACAATTACCATTCGCGATTCGTATGGCGCGTTTCTCCCGCACCTTGATCAAGCAGAATATCATCTTGTCGTTCGGGTTAAAGGCGATTTTCCTAATCCTAGCACTGACCGGAAATGTTACGATGCTAGCGGCGGTCTTCGCAGATATGGGTATGTCATTGATTGTGACACTCAATGGGATGCGAGCGCTGAAGAAAAAATAAGGAGATAACAATTGGTGGAACAGCAATTTGACCAACACATTCCAGATGGGGTGATCGAACGTGTTCACGCCTTTGCTCGTTTTTTGGCACTTGGTGTCGCTCGTGAACAATGGGGGGCGATGATTCATTATCGTAAACGAGAGTATATTCTAGACGGAGATACAGCGCGCATTGTTCGACACAGCCGAAATGAAAAAGGGCAAATTACTGATTTTTGGGAATCACGAAGAGCGATGGTAACAGGTCATGAAGCAGAATCTACAGATCAATTGTTAGCCTATCAACTCAATGGGGTATGGCGTGGCAAAACACCAGCAAAAGAACTAATGCTTGCATTCAATTATATTTCAGCTGTTGTTGAAAACAATCCCTCAGACTTCCAGCTTACATCAACTGCATTTGCATTACTAGATGAGCCAATTGCAAATCCTGACATCTTCATTTCTTATCGTCGTGGATACAGCACAGCTCTAGCATTATACCTAGAATCACGAATGCGGCTGGCTGGTAATACAGCTGTTTTTGTAGACAAAGCATTGGAGCCCGGTAGCCAATGGCGCGACGTACTTACAGAAAAAATCAATCGTAGTAAATTCATGATTGTACTCTGTACACATGGCACATTTGAGGGCACAACTGAAAACAATTGGGTTGTACGAGAAATCCACTTAGCCAAATTAGCAGGTGCAACAATTATCCCGATTTTGCATCCAGCTGGACGTAATAACTTCGGTGCAGAAGATATCCCCGACATTGAAGAATTAAGTGTTCTACGTGATAGCCAAGTGATTAAAGTCCAAGATGCAACAGCTGCAGAGTATGAAACCGCTGTAAATAAGTTACTTAGTTATATGGGATATGCAACATACTAAAACTTGTCCTAAATGGAGTACGAGTATTGAAGAAGCAGTAAAACTATAGAAATACTTCCGCAAGTAAAGGGCGTACCATGTGCGCTTTTTTTGCTTTAAAAAGTTTAATGCTAAGATGTAGAAAAACTGAACGCGGAGACCTCAATGAAACGACCTATTCTGATAAATGACCTATATCAAGAAGGCGATCCTAACGAAACAACCGATATAGCAATCGCAAAAGCATTAAATCGTCAGGTCGAATACCGCGAAGGCATTTTCAATGTGCGAATTGGTGGTGGTGCGGTACACCTAACCAAACATTGGGTTGCATGGGTTGATTTTTATGATGATGTCGAATCGAAAGGTTGGATACAAGATAAGTATCATTTACGAATTCAAGTTGATGGTCAGCAAACCTTGGATTGGGAAGTCGAAACCTATAATCCAGCCTTTGGTGCTATAACGCTTTATATGCACTGGCATGATGATAATCTGATTTACATTTATGCTGAAAAACATGATATTTATGGTGTAACAGCCACTCACAATGCAGTTCGGCATCGAGTAGAACTCGGTTTGCATGGCACACAGGTTCATGTAGATCAGAATATTGTGCGTGTTATACGAGTCGAACACAATCCACAACGAATAATCGAACAATATCGATTGCCCGATTGGACACCACTTGATCCGTTGCCTCACGATAAAGCGCGTGAGTTAGGCTTGCTTGAAGAATCCGAGGGCTAAAGAGATACTATGTAGGGCGTACGATGTGCGTCCTTGTTGTCTATCATTTGGGGTAACTGTCTTATTTTTCTTCACACTACTTGCAAATCTATTTTCATCTGTGCATCTTGGAAATTCTTTATCAGGATAGTCACCCAGCCCTTTCTCCTCAACCCATTTGGGTACTTTCTACAGAAGTGAGGGGCGTTGAATAGCGTTACCATCTAATCGAATTGGGGTTTGATATGATATAGATAAATATCAAGGAAACGTGCATGCCCTCACGCACCATAATCCTAAAACAACCCCACCATGACAGTGCCCTATTGGTACTCGTGGGCTTAGGTAATATGACAGCTAATTGGTCGCACATCGCTGAGGGTTTTTCCCGAGTAAAGGGGATGGACATCTACTTGCCTGATTACATTGCATGAGAATCTATAAACGCGAGCGTCAATAACTTACAAAGTTTTCTCACCACACATCATCTCGAACGCTACCGGCAGGTGAATGTCTTCGGCTATATTCTCGGCTCATGGGTGCTGAATTCCTATTTGCACCAACACAAGATTGCCAACCTAAACGCTATCATCTACGATCGCAGCCCTTTGCAGGAGCTTGCCCCGCGTATCCTTAGCGAGTTCTTCCCCCTGTTTACACGCTCATTTATTGGCCGGATCATGGCAGATTTGGCGCAAACACCTTATCCACCGCTGCCTAATCAGATCCACGCTCATGTGGGTTTGATGATTGAACAACGTGCAACAGGTCTCATGCGGTTATTTAAGCGTTGGGCACAAAACATGCGTGCCCTTACGTGGGATGCTACATCATTTGGTCAGGCATATGACGATGTCTGTTATGTACCACTGAATCACGACTTAATGTATCGCCGTTTTGATGATTTTATTCCCGAAGTCATACATTTTTCCAGTTCTGGTCGTTTCTCATCACAAGCAATTAGGGAGTATCATGGGCATCTATAAAATCAAACCGCTGTTCCAAAAATTTCTAGAACCCATTACGAATCTGTTGGTTAAGCATGCAGTTTCTCCAGATCTCATTAATCTGGGGGGTATCGTCACCAGTGTCGTGATGGTCGTCAGCTTTTGGCTCGCACAGGAAGCACACGGGTGGCTTATTCTTTCCGCCATTTGTGTACCGCTCCGTCTGGCAATGAATGCGCTCGATGGACAGGTTGCGCGTGCCTTAGAAGTCGATGACCCGCTGGGCGAGGCAAAAAATGAATTGAGTGATCGGCTGGCGGACGCGATAACCTTTGGTGGGTTGTGTTTCATCACTGTGATTCCGCTCTATCTCAGCATTCCGGCACTCGTGCTCACTTTACTTATTGGTTATATGGGTATTCTCAGCAAAGCCATCACCGGCGTGCGTGAATACGCTGGCATTATGGCAAAGCCCGACCGTGTTATTGTGATCGCAATCGCGTGTTTATTGACTGCCTTCACCGCTTCATGGGCGTGGTTCTCCATTGCCTTGGTGAGTGTCATTGTGTTGGGTTTGCACACAATCTGGCTCCGTTGGGGGAAAATTCGTCAGCGTTTAGCCAATCCAATCGGGGTTGAGTAGAGGATGCATTTATGAGTGAATCTGAGCTTTTCATGCGGACAATGACATCAGTTGGCGGGATATTTGCCGCAGGCATTGTTCTCATCTTGATACTCGGTAAGTTCAACCTCCGCCAAATTTTCACAGGCGAACTTGGGGCACGCTACATCGGTTGGCTGATTATAATGCCAATCTACATGCTCGCACTCTTTACTAACGCCATTGTTGGTGGGTTTTTGCTGTTCATCGGCATTTTCATTGCACTTCGTGAATACAGCCGTGCCGCGCAAATCACCCCGTCCCAAAGCCTTTACTTGTATGCCTCTGTGCCAATCACCCTGTTGATTGTCATATTTAAGCCACCCTTATTCGCGGCGCTTCCTGCACTTGTCCTATTCCTCTTGACTTCTGTTCCTATCCTATCGGATGATCCCGGTAAACTACATGGCAAGTTAAGGCTGGTATCTTGGGGTTACATGTACGTTGTGTGGTCATTGTCACACAGCATTTTGGTACTCATGCTGCCTGATGGCAAAGGCGTACTGATCATGATCATTGTCGGTTGTGGTTTGGCCGATATTGGTGCCTATGTAATCGGCAAAGCTATCGGGCACACGGTCATCGCCCCTTCCATCAATCCTCGTAAAGCGTGGGAAGGTCTATTGGGTGATCTTATTGGTGCCGCAATCAGTGTGACTATTTTTGCGTCGATCGTCCCCGCCTATAATCTGCCAGTATTGCTTGGATTTGTCCTAATTATTGGCATCGGTAGTTCTTGGGGTGATATCATCAGTTCGATGGCGAAACGCAGTTCTGAAATAAAAGATTGGGGCAACCTCATTCCGGGGCATGGTGGAATACTCGACCGTCTCAATAGTTTGATTGTTGTATTGCCGCTGACATATTATTATTTGGTGCTGATTTTACCGGTAAACCCCTAGATTGTGTGGTGCGTTCACTGACTGTCACTTTAGTACAAGTCGCAAAAAGCTGCAGTACTAATCACATGACCGATTCTATGCGAGGATGGGTTGGCTTGAAGAGGTAGAGAACTAATGTGAAGAGCGTACGATGTGCGCTCTTTTTTGATTTGCAAACTCACTTAAGTTGAGAATCCCGACAGAATAGTTACAAAATCACAACTTAACGGTATCATGGTATTAAATCGACTCATCACAGGGGGAACGACTATGCTCAAGTTAACTGCCGATGGATGCCGAATACGCCGTGAACGGTTGCTCGAACAAGTCTCGTCAGACTTATTGATTATCAGTAACCCGCGTCATGTGCAATATCTGACAGGTTTCTTTGTCACACCACTGGTGCTTGCTCATCATGCTCCTGTCTTCCTACTGATTGACACTAAAACGGGTAAAACAACATTACTATTCCAGAATATGTTGGGTGGTTTTGCAGAAGATACCCATGTTGATGAGATGATTCCGTATAATTGGTATACCGCAACCACCCGCGCAGGCATGCCAATTTATCCTAAGGCATTACATGAACTCAATCAGCACCTCGAAAAATTGACATTTGGTAGCACTGGCATCGAAATAGGATCACTCCCGTACGGAGCGAAGGTGCGCGATGTCAGCGATATTACAACGGTTCTCCTCGAGATGCGTCGTCACAAAGACCCTGACGAAATTGATTTAATTCGGTCAGCGATACGCGCAATCGAAGCAGGGCATAAAGCTGTCCGAAAAAGTATTCGTCCCGGACTGACCGAAGTTGATGTCTACAATACGATGATGTCTGCGATTGCTAGTCATGTCGGGCATCCAGTCGTGCCGATGGGAGACTTTGCTGGTGGCATACGAGCGTTCCAAGGCGGAGGACCCGCAACCGATAATGTGCTCGAAGCGGGTGACTTGATGATTATTGATATTTTCCCGATTGTGAATGGCTACAAAGGCGATTTCACAACGACATTGGCGGTCAGTGGTGAGCTAACTGAACAACAAGAAAAATTACAGACAGCTCTTTTAGACGGTATCGCAGCGGGTGAAGCCATGCTCAAACCCGGCGTACGCGCACGGGCAGTTCATGGGGCAATCCAAGACGAACTACGCATCAATGGTTTTGCGGAAGGGTTCGGACACCATGCCGGACATGGACTCGGACTGAGCCACCCTGAAGCACCATATTTTGTACCCCATAGCGACGAGATTTTGCGTGAGGGTGATGTCGTCACGCTCGAACCGGGGAGCTATGATGCTGAAGCTGGCTATGGCGCACGCATCGAACATAATTATCTCATCACCGAATATGGCTATGAACAACTCAGCCATCATTTACTGCCGTTTGTGTAACGTCAAGAATATCGAATGAGTTTACAGGCGACTAATGAGACTCTATCTGCTGACATCCATTCTCGTCCTCATTATAGGACTGACATCACAAGCACAGGGCGATAGTATCCGGTCATTCGACTTAATCGGCATGAATGGCTATAACATCGAGCAATACGACAAATTTGAACTGATCCTACAATTGGATGCAGACTTCGATAATCCCTATGACCCCGATGATATTCGTGTCGATGCGACATTTACCTCGCCATCTGGCGCAGATGTGATCGTGCCTGCTTTCTATTACCGTGAGTTTGATTACACATTAGATGAGACGGGGCAGGCGTTAGGATGGCTCGAAGCGTTTACATGGCGAGTACGGTTTACACCAACCGAACTCGGCGAATGGCAATTTAACGTCACCGCACAGACAGCCACCGATTCTGTAACCACTGAAACCCTTACATTTATAGCTGTTCCATCAGAGCGAAAGGGGTTTGTACGCGTCAGTCCTGATAGCTCCGATTATTTGGCGTTTGATGACGGCACATTTTACTTCCCGATTGGTATGAATATGGCGTGGTATACCGACGGTCGCATGGCAGATTATCGTGATTGGTTGGATGCGTTACAGTCAGCTGGTGGGAATTTTATCCGTGTGTGGCTCATTCATTATAGTTTTGGTTTTGAGTGGCTTGATACAGGGCTCGGCACATATGGTGGACGGCAAGACCGTATGTACGAGTTAGACCGTCTCGTGGAGATGCTCGAAGAACGGGATATGTATATGATGTTGACATTACTCACACATACCGCGTATTCATTAGATGTTGATAGCCAATGGGGGCAAAATCCTTATAACATCGCCAATGGCGGTATGTTGGAGCGCCCCGCCGATTTTGCGACAAATCCCGAAGCCCAACGCTTATGGCGAATGCAACTCCGTTATACTGTGGCACGCTGGGGCTACTCCCCTCATATTATGGCGTGGGAGTGGTGGAACGAAGTCAACTGGACGGAACTCGCGAATCCCGATTTACTGGTTCCTTGGATTCAAGAAAATGGTCAATTCCTGCGCGACCTTGATCCATATGATCGACTGATCACGCATTCTGGGTCGACTATTTTAGATGCAGGTGTCTGGAATCAACCGACACTCGACCTTGTACAAGATCACATCTATTACGTGAATGATTGGGTCGAAGAATTATCGGCAGTATTGAGTGCGTGGCAACTCGCCTATGATAAACCCTTCTTGTTAGGCGAGTTTGGGTATGTCGACCCGCCTGAATTTGATCCGCTCGGTATCCGTCTGCATAATGGTTTATGGACTGCGCCGATGAGTGGCACACTCGGCACAGGCATGTTCTGGTGGTGGGATTCGTATATCTATCCAGATGACCACTATCAACATTTCAAGGGGATTTCAGCATTTTTTGCTGATGAAGACCTCACACAACACCAGTGGTTTGTCACCCCTGCAATCAGTTCAGGGAATACCAGTTTGTTAGGGTTACAGAGTTTAGATTCCGCGCTGTTATGGATTGTCAATCGCGACTATAACGATGCCTACTATACGCAACAATATGAACAATTTGGCGAATCAGCAACCTTCCCAACCATTGACAACGCCCAAATTACAATGAGCTGGATAATGGGCGGGACTTATACAATTGAATGGTGGGATACATTGTCAGGTGAGGTCATTGCTGAAGACACTGTGAATACAGGTGGTTCGTTGATTGTGGATGTGCCAGCATTTTCAACGAGCCTAGCACTCAAGGTTAAACCGCTCGATTCATAACCATCATACGATAAATGCATCGAGGGTCTTCTCTGGAATAAGTGGTATAGATTGCCACCGACGAATTTATTGCTTGACCTCATCAAACCAACTTGTTCCCGGCAATTGATATGATTTACCTGTATTTTCATCCAGCTCAATACCAAATCCAGCGCGATCTGATGGTGTAACCCATCCATGCTCAAACCAGTTATCAGTGCCACCTACGACTAAGTCATGAAAGAACGGCACATCATGAGCATGAAATTCACAAACGAGTAGATTTGGAATGGTGACACTCAGTTGGGTGCTTGCCATCAGTGCTAAAGGGCTGCCAATCATGTGTGGGGCGAATGGCTTATTGGCTGTTGCGCACATGTCAGCAATCTTGCGTCCTTCTGCCAGTCCGCCCGCTTTTTGAAGATCGGGTGTAATCACATCACACAAATCCTCGACAAGAAGATCTCGAAAACCCTCTCGTAACTGTAGATTTTCACCAGTGCCAATTGGGGTTGTTGTATGTTGGCGAAGATAGGCTAATGACTGTTTATCAGACGGTGGTACCGGGTCTTCTAACCACATTAAACGACAAGACTCTAGTTCTTTGGCAACCTGCAAGATGTCATTTGGACGGTACCGCCAGTGCGCATCCATTGCAAGATCAACATCATTCCCGACTGCTTCACGGATTGTAGTCGTCAACTCAACCATCCAATCAATATCTTTGGCAGTCAACGGATAACCTGTTGCAGAATCAAATGTACTATCAGGTAGATCAAGATCGAATTTCAAAGCTGTATATCCGAGGTCTGCCATTTCTTTTGCACGTATAGCAGATGCTTCAATCTGTTCTTGACCGGATAGCTCTGTTTCGGTTGATTGTATATCCCAAGCAGGCGTGGTCGGTTGTAGTAGTGTGGACAAGGCTTCAAGTGCGCCTGCAGCGTGACAGTCTAGGTAAATCCGAACACGATCTCGGAACTTACCGCCAAGCAGTTGCCATACAGGCATATCAAAAAACTTACCCTTTAAATCCCACAGGGCAGCTTCGATCCCTGTAATTGCATTCCAAATAATACCTGCTGTCGAGCCGGCACCTGATGCCGCCCACCGCATCTTTTCGACCAAGTATTCGATATGGTTAGATTCCTCACCAATCAGAATGGTCTGAAATTCCTCAATAATATTGGTCAAACCCGGTGCAAAGAAACACTCCCCAGTGCCGTATAAACCACCATCGGCATCTGTATAGACACGCACATAAGTCCAATGAAAGTTAGCTTGCACAACGGCTGTTTCAATTTTAGTAATAATCGGCATAATCCCTCACATAATCCCAATTTTTTTTAAAAGCTTCGACCGTACTGATGTCTGACTTAAGGGATTTTTTGACATGTTTTCCCCCGCGCGCCTTTTCAATAGCAACAGTAAGCGGTATTCATAATAGAGTGTACCATGCGCAGAAGAAAACGTCGCATATATAGTGAGGCGTTCGACATCGAGTTATGCTTACAGGTCGCTCGTTGATTTTAGATGTGCCCGCTTTATGACGAGCTTCACAATCAAGTTAAGCCACTCGATTCATAACGATCATGTAATAAATATACTGAGGTTTGCGTCTACAATAGTAGTTAGATATTTCAATAACTTGATATGTTGTGGCGATAGCACATCAAACTCACAACAGTATCTGTTTTACCTAGCAATCATAGGATACAAACGCATGGCTACAGTCAAAAATAAACCCATCGAAGTCGAAAATGATAAAGCAATCAAGAATATTCTCGGTCAAAAAGAACCTGCTATTCTGTGTTTCTACGATGGAAATGCAAATGATAAACCCTTCCATGATGCCATCAAAGGGATCGCCAAGAAGAATGATGATTTACTTGTTATCAAAGCTGATATAAATAGTGCCGACCGCTTCTACGAAAAATACGAATCTCCCCAACTTCCAGCAATTATCACATTGACTAAAGGGTTCTTCGGTCGCAAAGTGAAGTCTACAGGCGAAAATGCACGCCCCAAAGATATTCGCAATCATGTCGATTATCTGCTCAATGATACACCTCTGCCAGATATGCAGAGCGATGACGCTGCCGAAGAGATCACAAAATACAAAGTACAACAGGTATTTGATGATGATTTCCGTAAAGTTGTTCTGAAGAGTAAACAACCTGTGCTAGTCGACTTTTGGGCAGCGTGGTGTGGTCCTTGTAAGGTGATTGCACCGTATGTTGAAGAAATCTCCAAAGAATACAAAGGGCAGGTCAAAGTTGTTAAAGTCAATACAGATGCCGCCCCAATTACGGTCAACCGTTATAACATCCGCTCGATGCCGACCTTTGTCGTTTTTGATGGTGGTCAAGAGGTCTCGCGGTTTAGTGGCGCAAGCCCTGTGGGCATCAACAATTTGATTAAAGAGGTACTGTAACCTACATATAGCGTCATTTAGCGCAATACTTTCTCATAACCTGCTCATTGCTGTTTCATACTCGGGCGTGATGGTCTGGTAAAATTAGGGTGTAAAGGTCTGATGTTTTCAGACATTGGATGTAACTTTGGTTACTAGCGTCGCTAAAGTTGCATATCCCTTTTCCCTCTAGATGCCTGTAGTGTCCCCCCCTCACTACAGGCACTTAAACATATTTCCTAAAACTTGCTAAATAAACTTAATATTGGTCAATAATTGTGATATAGTGGAGATTATCGGATAACAATTCACAAGGTCAATCTTACAATGACGATGACACCGGAACGTGCCGTTGAATTTAGAGATGGGGTAATCAATAAAGTTGAAACACTTCTAGATGAATTCGCCGGTGGAACGATTAGTCGTGCTCATTTTGATGTCGTATATCAGCGATATAGTCGGCAACTTCATATTGCAGAGCAAGCGATTGATAGTGGGGATTTTTCGGAATTTAACAGAGTCATTAATGACACACCCACGGTGATCCTGCATCAGACTGTGCGGGGTACAGCTATCGGAATGTCTATCATTCATCATATAGATATGCACACCATTCGCCAATTTGGACAAGCCGAGATTGAAGCGCCAGTATTAGATGGAATTATGGCAAACCTGAAAGACTCACAGAAAGATGAGCTGACCAATTTCTCAGAGATTCAACGCGTATCCGGTAACAAATGGATCGTGGTTTGTTCCTTAGATCATACATCTTTATTGACAATCTTTGATAATGAACCAGCAGCTAAACAAGTACAAGAGCTTGAGCGGCGACATCATGACTTCGAAAGTGCCAATCGTAATAGCCTCAATCAGTTAAAACCTGACCCAGAGACACTTGTTTATCCTGTGGAATTATTCATTCAGACATCATAAATCCTCGCCTTATAGTTTTAATACTGTATTCCGCAAACTGTATCAAATCCATATTTGTTGTATTTGTATGCTCCGCATTAATAATTGTTCTTTAATTAAATTAAGGGAACAATTTAAGAGGAGGCTATATGTGGTGTAGCGATAGAAGTTTTGATCGGCGTTTTTTAACGTACAGTGTAAATAAATAAAGTCCCTCATAAAGAGAGACTCTACATAATATTTTAGGTTGTACCTGCACAATGTATCAAACCCTGTGCAAGTGATTTTAAATCTCTAGCGTGCGCCACCGCGTAGGACTTCACGAACGCTACGGGCAATACGGGTGCGGAGTGTACCGCGATTTGTCTTTGGGATGGAGTTTGAATGTGCGCCAAATTTGACAACACCTGCATCTTCAAGACGTTCCAACTGAGATTGACGGAATTCCATCATGTTATTCATGTTATATAGCTCCTTGCGCTATGATTGTTTGCAATTTCAACGAATGACGATGTCGGATACATAATCCGACTACAAATAAAATCGAGTGAGAAGTACCCTAACTCTGGTCGAGTTCGCGGCTTTTACTTCCACTAACCCATGATGAAATCGCGCTACGAATCTGAGCAAGCGGACTTCCATTATTTTGGGCTGAACCATTAAATCTTAATTCTTGTTCAGTCCAACGACCTTGGCGGAGACTTTGAATTTTGTCTTCGTACCGATTGGTCATGAAGTCGTTTGAATTATTCATTGGGTTTCTCCATTCAATGTAATTCAGTAAACCATACAAAGAAGTATTTTTTTGCATTGCTACATCGAATAGGTTAAACCTTTAAGTAGAATAATACTGCTATTTTATTTAGATGTAAATAGGCAATTGAATCTTACTTAAGATAGTCTCACTTTTTCGTTTTATTGTACTGTAACCAAAAAATTGGTTCGCAAATTGGACGTAATAATGATTTTTCTAATTTGGGTTTATTAGTTATACTTTTTAAATCGCATACTTATTCGTAAAGAATAATTTTTAAAAGGAAGGAAGAGGCATGCGTATTAAAATTATGCTTGTTGCCGTCATGATGATGGCAAGTAGTGTTTTGGGTGCATTTGCAACAATGGCTCAAGATACGAATGAAGTTAATATCCTCTACTGGCAAGCGGTTTCTACATTGAACCCATACTTGTCTGGTGGTACGAAAGATATTGACGGATCTGCATTAATCCTTGAACCACTTGCAAACTTTGCACCTGACGGTTCACTGTACCCTGTATTGGCAGAAGATGTACCAACCCTCGAAAATGGTGGCGTATCTGAAGATTTGACCCAAATCACATGGACCGTAAAAGAAGGTGTTACTTGGTCAGACGGTACCCCATTGACCCTTGATGACTTCATCTTCACATGGGAATACTGTACAAACGAAGAAAGTGGTTGCGCATCAGTACAATTCTTCGAAGATGTTGAAAGCATGGAAGCACTTGACGGTAACCAACTTCAAATTACCTTCTCCGTGCCAAAACCATTCCCTTACAACCCATTTGTTACCCAACAAGCACCTGTTCTTAACTCCGTCCAATTTGCAGACTGCCTTGGTGCAAATGCTGCATCATGTACCGAAGCAAACTTCGGCCCAATTGGTACAGGTCCATTCGTTGTAGAAGACTTCCGTGCAAATGATGTTGTCACTTACGTCCGCAACGAAAATTACCGTGAAGAAGGTAAACCATTCTTTGATCGCGTCGTCTTCAAAGGTGGCGGTGACGCTGAATCTGCTGCACGCGCTGTTCTCGAAACAGGTGAAGCTGACTACGCATGGAACCTACAAATTTCACCAGAAGTTTTGAACAACATGGAAGCTGCTGGTAACGGCGTTGTTGTCGTTGGTTTTGGTTCTAACGTAGAACGTTTGATGCTCAACCAAGCAAATGTTGATCCTGATAACGAAAACCGTTCCTTGACACTCGAAGGTGAAAACCCACATCCTTTCTTGACCATCCCAGCAGTTGCTGATGCAATGTCCCTCGCAATTGATCGTGATATCATTGCAACCCAATTGTACGGTTCTGGTGGTGTTGCTGCATGTAACATTGTTAATGGTCCTCCAGTGAACGTTTCCGAAACTTTCCTCGGTTGTTCACAAGACATCGAAGCTGCAAATGCACTTCTTGATGAAGCAGGTCTCATGGATACCGATGGTGATGGCATCCGCGAAGCTGACGGTGTTCCATTAGTTGTACAATATCAAACATCCACCAACGCTGTACGCCAAAGTACACAAGCTCTCATTAAACAATGGTGGAGTGAAATCGGTATCGAAACTGAGCTACGCAATATTGACGCTGCTGTATTCTTCGGTGGTGACCCAGCTAGCCCAGATACCTACCAAAAATTCTACAGTGATGTTCAAATGTTCACCTCCGGTACAAATGGTCCAGATGCAGAATCCTTCATGGTTCGTTGGATTTGTGGTGCAGATCCTACACCAGAAAACGGTTGGCTCGGACGTAATGTTCCACGTCACTGTGATGCTGAATACGATGCACTCTTTGAAGAACTCACCCAAACTGGTGGTATCGAAGCACGTGCAGAACTTGTTAAAGGGATGAATGATATCCTTATCGAAAATGGAGCACTTGTTCCATTGGTATTCCGTGGTAGCGTTTCTGCACACGCAAACAGCCTAACTGGTGTAGAAATTAATGCATGGGATAGCGAAATGTGGAACATCGAAGATTGGGGTCGTTCCTAATCAGGGTGTTTCATTTGTCATGGAGTGCCTTGTGCACTCCTAATTATGTTTGAAGAGCAAACCTCAACAAAATATTCCTTAGACACTTATAACTTATGTCTAAACCGGAATTTGAGTCAAAAAAGTGGGAGAAATCCTGCTTTTTTTGCTTTTTGTGTAAACTTTACATAAATCAATTTGGATATTTTGTTCAATAACATTTGTCATATTGCAATTTTTTTGTGTATAATCTCATCCGTCGCATATTGTTTTCTATATAAATTTTAAGAAAGGTAAGACAATGCGCATTAAAATTATGCTTGTTGCTGTCATGATGATGGCAAGTTCCATCTTCGGCACATTTGCTTCAATTGCCCAAGATACGAACGAAGTTAACCTTCTTTATTGGCAAGCTCCATCTATTTTGACACCATACTTGTCAAGTGGTACAAAGGATCTTCACGCATCCTCAATCGTACTCGAACCACTTGCACGTGTCGCACCAGATGGTAACCTTGTTCCAACCCTCGCTACAGAAATCCCAACCCTCGAAAATGGTGGCATTTCTGAAGACCTCACCACAATCACATGGACACTCCAAGAAGGCGTTCTCTGGTCAGATGGTACACCACTCACCACAGAAGATGTTATCTTCACATGGGAATACTGTACTGACGAAGAAGCTGGTTGTGTTTATGATGACGACTTCGGTGGCGTTGTAAATGTTGAAGCTGTTGGCGAAAACCAAGTTATGGTTACCTTCGATAGTCCAAAACCATATCCATACCTTCCATTTGTTGGTCACACCACACCAATCATTCAAAAAGCACAATTTGAAGAATGTGTTGGCGCTGAAATGGCTGCATGTACAGAACAAAACTTCAACCCAATTGGTACAGGTCCATTTGTTGTTGAAGAATTCCGTCCAAACGACGTTGTCACATACGTACGTAACGAAAACTACCGTGAAGAAGGTAAACCATTCTTCGATCGCGCTGTGATCAAAGGTGGTGGTGACGCTGAATCTGCTGCACGCGCTGTCCTCGAAACAGGCGAAGCTGACTATGCATGGAACCTCCAAATTTCACCAGCTGTTCTCGATCAAATGGAAGCTGCTGGCCTTGGTCAAGTTCAAATCGCATTCTCCCAAAGTATCGAACGTGTAATCATCAACTTCAGTAATCCAGATGCTGCTTGTGGTGACGAACGCTCTACACTTGAAGGTTGTGGTGAACACCCATTCTTGACAAACCCAGCAATCCGTGAAGCAATGAGCGTCGCAATCGACCGTAACATCATTGCAGAACAACTTTATGGTCCATCCGGCCGTGCAACCTGTAACCTCATCAGTGGTCCAGACTACAACGCATCACCAAACAACACTTGTGACCAAGACATCGAAGCTGCAAACGCAATCCTCGATGATGCAGGCGTAGTTGACAGCGATGGCGACGGTATCCGTGAATACGAAGGCGTTCCTTTGATGGTAACCTACCAAACATCCACCAACGCTGTACGCCAAAGTACACAAGCTCTCATTAAACAATGGTGGAGCGAAATTGGTATCGAAACCGAACTCCGTAACATTGATGCATCCGTATTCTTCGGTGGTGACCCAGGTTCCCCAGATACCTTCCAAAAATTCCAAGCTGATGTACAAATGTACACCAGTGGTGCATCAAGCCCAGACCAAGAACAATTCTTCATCAGCTACTTGTGTGGCGAAGAACCACGCCCAGACAACAACTGGACAGGTGCAAACGTTATGCGTTACTGTAGCGAAGAATATGATTCAATGTTTGCTGAATATTCAGCAACCGGTGGTCTAGAAGCACGTGCTCAAATGGTTATTGCATTGAACGACATCCTTGTTCAAGACTACACCCAATTGCCACTTGTCTTCCGCGCTGGTGCAACATCCGCTGTTTCCAACACACTTTCTGGTGTTGAAATCAACGGTTGGGATTCCGAACTTTGGAACATTGCTGACTGGACACGCACTGAGTAATTCAGTCTAGCTTAATAGGTGTAGGGGCATTATGCTCTTACACTCACTCTGTAAGGGCGGGATATATCTCGCCCTTGCCCGTGAATGCACTTATTAAATTGTAGCGTTAAAAATTTTTTTCTTATGTAACTTTTGGCTAATAGATGATAACTTTACCACTCACTCCCTCGTACCAATTACCAGAAAACTTGTGCGGACTTACTGTTTTGGACTTATGGACATTGACCATTTAGTTTGTTTTTTGTACAAATTAGCTAAATGAGAATCTTTAAGATTGGACTGAATATAGTTTGCTAAAACAGCAATGGTATCGTTATAATCAATTTCGCCATACTTTTAATATTTAGTTAATTTTGTTCTAGTGAGGAAATATGAATAAACTTCGTATAAATCTTTCTATCCTGCTTGTGTTGGTTATGGCGCTGAGTGGCGTTGTCCATGCACAGGATGAAGATGTCCTAAACATTTTGTTTTGGCAAGCTCCTTCCAGTGTGAACTCTTATCTCTCTGGTGGTACCAAAGAACTCGAAGCTGCGGCACTCGTTCTCGAACCATTGGTACGCTACGATCCTGATGGTGTAATGGTTCCATGGTTGGTTGACGAAATCCCAACTGTTGAAAATGGTGGTGTTTCTGAAGATTTGACTTCTATCACATGGCAAATTACCGAAGGCATCACATGGTCCGATGGTACACCATTCACTGCTGAAGATGTTGTCTTCACCGGCGAATATTGCACCAACCCAGACACAGGATGTTCCGTACTCTTCCAATTTGATGGTGTTGAAAGCTTTGAAGCTGTTGATGATCTAACTGTTCAAATCAACTTCACTGGTCCAAAACCATTCCCATATGGTCCATTTGTTGGTTACTTCACCCCAATTTTGCAAAAAGCACAATTTGAAAATTGTATGGGTGCAGACGCACAAGGTTGTACCGAACAAAACTTTGCACCAATCGGTACTGGCCCATTCATGGTTGAAGAATTCCGCGCGAACGATGTAATCACCTATGTTCCAAATCCAAACTACCGTGTTGAAGGTCAACCATCATTCGATCGCTTGGTCTTTAAAGGTGGCGGTGATGCTGAATCTGCTGCACGCGCTGTCCTCGAAACAGGCGAAGCTGACTATGCATGGAACCTCCAAATTTCACCAGAAGTATTGAACGCGATGGAAGCTGCTGGTAATGGTCAAGTTGTTGTTGGTTTCGCAACCAACGTTGAACGTATCTTGATCAACCAAACCAACCCAGATCCAAACCTTGGCGATGACCGCTCTGAATGGATGGACGGCTCAAACCCACACCCATTCTTGACAGATCCTGCTGTTTGGGGTGCAATGAGCATGGCAATCGACCGTACCCTCATTGCTGAACAGCTTTATGGTGCAGGTGGTGTTGCGACATGTAATGTTCTCCCAGGACCTCCACTATACGCATCACCAAATAACGATGACTGCCTCGTACAAGACATCGACGGTGCAAATGCAATGTTAGATGAAGCTGGTATTGTTGACAGTGATGGCGACGGTATCCGTGAATATGACGGTATCCCAATGGTTATCACCTACCAAACATCCACCAACGCTGTACGCCAAAGTACACAAGCTCTCATTAAACAATGGTGGTCAGAAATCGGTATTGAAACTGAACTCCGTAACATCGATGCATCCGTATTCTTCGGTGGTGACCCTGCTAGCCCAGACACCTACGGTAAGTTCTACGCTGATGTTCAGATGTATACCAATGGCGGTACCGGTACAGATCCAGAATCCTACATGGCACAATGGCGTTCAACCGACATCTCCGGTGCGGTTAACAACTGGCTCGGTTCTAACGTACAACGCTTCTACAGCGAAGAATATGACGCACTGATTGACCAAATGGGTGAAACTGCTGTTCTTGACGAACGTGCAGCACTCGCTATCCAAATGAATGACTTGCTCGTTCAAAATGGTGCGATGATTCCATTGGTATATCGTGGTAGTGTTTCCGCTTTCTCGAACACCCTAACTGGTCCACAGATCAACGCATGGGATTCCGAACTCTGGAACATTGCTGAATGGACACGTGGCTAGACCACGCTGTATAGATTTTAATCAAAGGGTGGCATATGTCGCCCTTTTGCTAACCCTATTTACTTAAATTTGTCTATTTTTAATCGACTGAGGATATACATGAAGAAATTACGTTCAATTATAGCAATGAGTTTAGTCACTTTGATGGCATTGGGGACACTCGTTCCAACAATCATTGCTCAAGATGAAGAAGTACTCAACATTTTGTACTGGCAAGCAGCCTCAACCCTCAATACATACTTGAGTGGTGGTACAAAAGATCAAGACCCTGCAGCACTCGTTCTCGAACCACTTGCAGGTTACGACCAAGACGGTAACTTAGTTACAAAATTGGCAGCAGAAATTCCAACAGTAGAAAATGGTGGCGTTTCTGAAGATTTGACTGCAATCACATGGACACTCCAAGAAGGTGTTGTCTGGTCAGATGGTACACCACTCACCAGTGAAGATGTTGTCTTCTCGGCTGATTATTGTATGAATCCTGACACAGGTTGCTCATGGGCATCACGCTTTGCTGGTGTCGTGAGTGTAGAAGCGGTTGATGAGTTGACCGTCACAATTACTTTTGACTCCCCAACCCCATTCCCATACGATCCGTTTGTTAGTGTTCTTTCTCCAGTGATTCAAAAAGCACAATTTGAAGGCTGTGAAGGTGCAAATGCACAAGCATGTACAGAACAAAACTTTGCTCCAATTGGTACAGGTCCATTCATTGTAGAAGACTTCCGTGCAAATGATGTTGTGACATTCGTCCGTAACCCTCTCTACCGTGAAGAAGGTAAACCATTCTTCGATCGCGTAGTTTGGAAAGGTGGCGGTGACGCTGAATCTGCTGCACGTGCTGTTCTCGAAACAGGCGAAGCTGACTATGCATGGAACCTACAAATTTCCCCAGAAGTTTTGAACGCGATGGAAGCAGCTGGCAACGGTCAAGTTGTTGTTGGTTTTGCAATGAATGTTGAACGCCTCCTGGTTAACCAAACAAATCCAGATCCAAATCTTGGCGATGCACGCTCTGTTTGGGAAGAAGGTAATCCAAACGCGCATCCATTCTTGCTCGATCCTGTAGTTTGGGGCGCAATGAGCATGGCGATTGACCGTAACTTGATCGCAGAACAACTTTACGGTGCGGCTGGTCAAGCAACCTGTAACGTTATCCCTGCACCACCAATCTATGCTTCACCAAATAATGATGATTGCCTCGTACAAGATATTGACGGTGCAAATGCGATGCTTGATGAAGCTGGTATTGTTGATAGCGATGGTGATGGTATCCGCGAATATGAGGGTATGCCACTTATCGTCAGCTACCAAACATCAACCAATGCTGTACGCCAAAGTACACAAGCTCTCATCAAACAATGGTGGAGTGAAATTGGTATCGAAACCGAACTCCGTAACATTGATAGTGCGGTATTCTTCGGTGGTGATCCTGCTAGCCCAGACACCTATGGTAAGTTCTACACAGACATCCAAATGTTCACCAATGGTGCTGCTGGTACAGACCCACAAGGGTACCTCGGTAACTGGCAAACTAGTGAAATCAGTGGTCCGAACAACAACTGGCTCGGTAACAACGTTCCACGTTGGTACAGCGAAGAATATGACGAAATCTTTGAAGAATTGTCACAAACAGCAGTTATCGAAGAACGTGCTGAACTCGCAATCCAATTGAACGATCTTATCGTCCAAAATGGTGTTTTGATTCCATTGGTACACCGTGGTAGTGCATCCGCACATGCGAACTCCCTCCAAGGTGTTCTCATCAACCCATGGGACAATGAAATGTGGAACGTCGCTGACTGGACACGTGCAGAGTAATTAATGTACTGGGTAGGGGTGGATCTGATTTCCACCCCTACATTTGATTTTTTGTACTACACCTTAAAGTACGGTCATTTAATGAGGTAAGACACTGTGGGAAAATATATTATCCGCCGATTATTGACGGCAATACCAACCATTCTTGTTATCAGTTTTATTATCTTTGCTATTCTAGAATTGTCGCCAAGTGATCCGACGGGTAACTTACCCCTGACGATTCCACCTGAAACCCGCGCAAAAATTCGTGAGTCTCTCGGTGCCGATGATCCATTTGCAATTAAATACGTCAAGTGGCTCAACCAATTCTTTGTTTCTGAACCGCTCAACCTGTTTGAAACAGCGACAGGAATTACATTACCAGGTTCAGAAGATCGCACCCGTGTTATTAGTTGGCAGACGCGCGGTCCCGTTATGGATATTATCGCTGAACGCCTACCCCAGACATTATGGGTGGTCGGAACGGCGTACATATTAGGGACGTTAATCGCGATACCTGTCGGGGTGTTCTCGGCATATAAGCAGTACTCTATATTCGATCAAGTCGGGACGTTCCTGATGATGGTCGGGTTCTCTGTCCCAACATTCTTTACGGGGCTGATGTTTATCATCATATTTAGTGTGAATCTGAAGTGGTTCCCATCTGTATACGACACCACCTTAGTCGTCACAGATATTGAGAGCTTACAACAACAACTCCGGCAGATGTTTATGCCAGTAACTGTTCTGACATTGTTCTACACGGCGCAACTGAGTAGGTATACGCGAGCCTCGACGTTAGACAATCTCCAGCAGGATTATATACGAACGGCGCGTGCAAAAGGGCTGAGTGAGCGGGTTGTCATTAACCGCCATGCTGTTCGTAATAGTTTGATACCAGTGGTTACATTAATTGCACTTGGTATCCCCGGTGTATTCTCTGGTGCGATTATTACTGAGCAGATTTTCCGCGTAAACGGTATCGGACAATATTTGATTATTGCGATCCAAGGTGGTGACCTGCCAACAGTACAGACGGTGACCTTTATTTTTGCAGTATTGGTTGTTCTGTTTAACATTGTCGCGGATGTGATGTACGGTGTCCTCGACCCGCGTGTAAGCTATAGTTAGAGATGTGATGGTATAGATTATGACTGCGACAACAAAACCTAAGAACTTAAATTTAGATCAAGCAGAGACCCAAAAAGCGCGTACCTTTGTAGGGGATGCGTGGCGTCAATTCCGTAAGCACAGGTTAGCCATGATTGCGGTGGTTATCCTTGCGATTATTGTATTTGCTGTAGCATTTGGTCCACTCATCTGGACATTAGACCCTGAATACATTGATATTGTTGCTGCTTATCAAGTGTCCTCTCCGGAACATCCATGGGGAACAGATAACCTCGGACGTGATACCCTCTCCCGTGCGCTCTATGGTGGACGCGTATCTTTGATGATTGGTATCTCGGCAATGGTTGTAGCAATGAGTATCGGTACGCTGGTTGGCTTGTTATCAGGCTATTTCAAATGGCTCGATAACCCCCTCATGCGTATTACTGATATTTTTATTGCACTCCCGATTTTGCCACTGCTGTTGGTGTTGACCATGCTCTTCCGAGAACCGCTGAAGGCACAATTCGGTCCCGAAGGGGGTATCTTTATTCTCACAGTGCTTGTTATAGGGGGCTTGCAGTGGATGCCGACTGCACGACTTGTGCGTGGTGAAGTATTAACTGTTAAGTCTCGTGAATTTATCACGGCAGCGGATGCACTCGGTGCACAAAGTGGACGCGTACTGCGTAGTCACATCCTGCCCAACGTAATCAGCCCTGTGATCGTTGCGGCGACATTTAGTATCGCAAGTGCGATCATTACCGAATCGGCGCTTTCGTTCCTCGGTCTTGGCTTCCCACCTGATTTCCCAACATGGGGTCGTCTGCTCTTTGATGGTAAAGATTACCTGACCATCACATGGACATTGGTCTTCTGGCCGGGTATGCTCATCTCCCTCACCGTTCTCTGTGTAAACTTCATTGGTGATGGTCTACGTGATGCGCTTGACCCACGCCTCCGCAAATAATCCCAATTTTTGATATGATCATTCATAAAGAGCGTATCCTAAGGGTGCGCTCTTTTTGGTTCTATAAACCGCAGATACATCACAACCGTTTTTAGAAGTTTTTACGGAACATATGCGCTTTGATTGTCGTATATAGTATATGTAAATGAGGAGAATTAGGAGGAGTCATGTCACAGTTTCATGAAGTCCAGTATGTGCGTCAAAATCGGTTGTTTATTGTCATCTGGCTACCCGCTGTGATTATGTGGGTGCTGTTTTTTCAGCAAATTATCTTAGGGCAAATGGTCGGTAACCAACCTGCACCCGATTGGTTTGTCATCCTATTATGGATTTTGCTTGGATGGGGATTACCTGTTGTCTATTTTATCGCTCGTATGACGGTTGAGGTGACAGCAAAACATATTGCTATATGGTATATACCATTTGTGAATCGCAACATTGCCATCGCCGACATAACTGATGTAGAAAAGACAATGTATAGCCCTATGACATCATTTGGCGGTTGGGGAATCCGCATGCGATTTGATGGTACGTTTGCCTATACAGTCATCGGCAATCAAGGTGTGATGCTTACGCTGACTGATGGAAAACAGGTTTTGATCGGCTCACAACGATCGGATGAGCTTGCGCGTTCTATTCAAAGTGAGGTGTCGACAAATATGTAATCAACACCTTATCTGTCGTGAAATTAATGTTTTCATCGTACAATAATATGACCTGATAACATGAATGATATGGCGACAGATGCAACAAGACGAACAAATCCAAGGTGCAATTGAACGCATCACCTACTATAACGAAGAAAACGGTTACAGCGTGCTCAAAATTAAGCCGGATAAACGCATTCCGCGCGCCCAAGCCCGCGATGGCACAGTCACAGTCGTCGGGATTATGCCAGAACTCATCGAGGGCGAGTCAGCGCAATTTGTAGGAGAGTGGGTCAATAATCCGCAGTATGGATTACAATTTAAGGCGCAACAAGCGATTCCAGTCGCACCGAACACCGAGAAGGGCATCGTCGCGTATCTGAGTAGTGGGTTGGTACGTGGGATTGGTCCACGCACAGCCGAGAAAATTTACGACCACTTTGGTGACGATACGATTAATATTCTTGATACGCAACCAGAACGCATCCACGAAGTACCAACTCTCAAACCGTCGCTGGCTACTGATTTAATTGAGGCATGGCAGAATAACCGCGTCATGCGCAATATCATGATTTATTTGCAGGGCTTGGGCATCAGTGCCAAGATGTCGCAACGTATTTACGCTGAGTATGGTAGCCAGACCCAACAAATTGTCGAGAATAATCCCTATCAATTGGCGGATGATGTCTTCTTAGTCGGCTTCAAAAAAGCTGATCAAATTGCGCGTAACATGGGTGTTGAACCCGATGATAAGTATCGGTTGCGGGCAGGGTTGCACTTTAGCCTCAATGAATTATCGCGTGAAGGGCATACTTTTGTGCCACGTGACGAACTTATTGAAAAGGCATCAGAATTACTTGGTGTTGACGATGTATCGGCACTTGGTATCGCATTGAAGGGACAATTGACTGCGGGTAAGCTTGTACAAGATACGATTCACGATGATGAGGTACTCGAACCGTATGACGCGATTTACCTTCCCAAATATTTTAATGCCGAGACAGCATCTGCTAAAAAACTCCGTTTTATTGCTGATAGCTTCAGCGCGATTATGAATGACCACCGCGAGACGGATTGGCATAAATTTCTCGGTGATTTAACTGACCAGAATAACGTCAAATTGTCGCATCAACAGCAAAGTGCTGTCACATCGGCACTGACGAGTAAAGTGAGTGTCCTCACAGGTGGTCCGGGTACAGGTAAAACAACTACACTCCAGATGGTCATCAACGCGCTCCATGAAGGGAATTATCGTTTTTCGCTAGCATCGCCAACGGGACGTGCGGCTAAACGGCTCGGTGAAGCAACTGGAGAAACCGCGAGTACGATTCATCGTCTACTCGGATATTCGGCTGAGCATGGCGGATTTGAATATGAAGAAGATAATCCGCTACCAGTCGATATGGTAATTATTGATGAAGCGTCGATGCTCGATTTACAGTTGTTTAATCACCTGCTGAAAGCACTCCAGCCGACCGCCCATTTGATGCTCGTTGGGGATGTCGATCAGTTGCCATCAGTCGGTGCGGGAAATGTCCTACGTGATGTGATTAATAGTGACATCGCCTATGTCACACGCCTTGACCAAATTTTTCGGCAAGATGATAGCAGCCACATCGTCAGTAACGCCCACCGCATCAATCAAGGCAAACAACCGTATAGTGATAATGACAGCACCGATTTCTTCTTTTTCAATATTGCTGACCCCGCCGAATGCGCTGATATGGTGGTCGATATTGTCAAAAACCGTGTGCCGAATAAATGGGGATTTGATCCGATCAAGGATATTCAGGTGATTGCGCCGATGTACAAAGGATTGGTCGGCGTGCATAACCTCAATCAGAAATTGCAAGCCGAGCTCAATGGTGATTTCCGGACAGCCTCAACCAAGCTACGGGGCACAATTTACCGCGTTGGCGATAAGGTGATGCAAACCCGCAACAACTATGAAAAAGATGTGTTTAACGGCGATATCGGCTTTATTGATAGCATCGACGAAGATGACAATTTAATCGAGGTGGTGGTCGATGACTATTATGTCGATTATGACTTCTCGGAAACAGAAGATTTGATGCACGCTTATTGCATCAGCACCCATCGCTCACAGGGATCGGAATATCCGGTGGTTGTGATGCCCGTCATGACACAACATTATATGATGCTCCAGCGTAATTTGCTGTATACCGCCATTACCCGCGCCAAACAATTGGTTGTGCTTGTCGGCACGCGCAAAGCCCTACAAATTGCCGTCAATAACAATAAAGTCGCCGAACGCTACAGCGGTCTCATGCAACGCTTGAAAGGCTGATAGTGTTAAGGAAACAAGCATTCGTGCGATGGAATATGTTAAACAAGATTAATGTACCCGAGATAATTTTGGGGCTCACATCTAAAGACATTGATGTCCGCAAAAAATCTCTGAAACACCTTGATGGAGAGATAATCAGAACTCATGTATTAGATGGATACGGTTCTGAAAATGATCAAATAGATCAGAAACATTTGCAATTGCTACTGTTAGTTGTTCCAATGCTAATTGAACTGCTGAAATATGATTATGTTGAGGACAAACATATGATATTGGCTCTCTTAGACGGAACCATTTGTCATTACGAGTACTCGCTTAGATTTCATGAAACACAACCGTGGCGGATCGATATTGCCAAAGAAATTGTGCGTTTGGTTGCTCAAGGAATGCCGATATATGAATCACAGACGGATAGCCTATCATCACGCGATCAAGTTGAGTCAATCAAAACATCTTTGTCTGAGTTTGATTGGTTGTAATCAGCGGACAACGCAGGCGTGTGTCCCTACAAAAATAGATGAACTTATAGATATATCTGAGATTTATCGATGAATAAATTGCCACAGCACAAATCACCACGTCTCATAGATTATGATTATACGCAGTCGGGTGCGTATTTTGTGACAATCTGCACACATGATCGGATGCATTTGTTTGGTCGTGTCGATGATGGAGAGATGGTTTGTAATCTAATGGGTGAAATTGTACATGAACAATGGATACAGACCAGTGTATTACGCGATTATGTCGAATTGGATACGTTTGTGGTCATGCCTAACCATTTTCACGGTATCCTGATCATTATTGAATCGGAAGAAAATCGTAGGGGCATGATGCATCATGCCCCTACAAACCCAAAACGTGAATTTTCAAAATCGATTCCACGTTCATTATCGTCAATAATCGGCACATTCAAGGCATCGGTAACACGTCAGATCAATCGATTACCGAATGCGCCAGATCATCCAATTTGGCAACGGAATTTCCACGATCACATTATTCGTAACCCTGATGATCTCAATCGCTTGCGCGAATATGTCTTGTATAATCCGGCTAGTTGGGAAGTTGATATCTTCTATAAAGAGTAACCTGTTATCGATGGACAACGCAGGCGTTGTACCCTACGATAATTGCATTATCGAGACAATGTTTAAGGATGTAGTATCGTATATAGTAGTATTACCCAGACAATCAATGCCCCAAACACAAGTACAAACATATATAAAACAACTTGCATACCACCATCCATATTTTGCAGTGATTGTATAAAACGCAATCCTATGGATTTTATGTGCTGTATAGGTAAATTATTCAACCTCAAGTCAAAAACGGATTCAAGAGCATGTCTGATTGCAGCAACAATTAACGCAAATGATAATAGAGGTAGGAAAAGTGGAGGCATTAATACACTAATAAAAATCACTATGAAAATCCACCCGCCTTCTCTCCTCCAGTCTTGAGTTGCAACGAGCAAAAGTTTACGTACCCTTGTAATAGTGTGACTGGGCCACCACTCTTGCAGATAATTTCGAGTCCTAGCCGTTTTTGAATTAGGATCATGTAGGAAGCTAATGCGACTGTCTAATGGCACATTCTCTATTTTAGTACGCAATTCAGGTGGAAGTTCAATTTGCATCGTTGCGAGGTTGACGTAATTTTGCTTCGCCATCGTACCCGCTTTAATATGTGCCCAAGCCCCCATCAATTTTGTGACAATGTCTACTAGCGTTTCATCAGTTGCCTGACGAATGCGTTTTTTGTACATGCCATGTATGGATTCTGGTAATTTATCTATAGCTGGAATATCAACTCCGTCAACAATAATAGTTGTGATGACCATATCGGTTACTAACCCCGTGCTGATTTCGATATTCACAGGATCATATGGATCAAACAACATGATCTGACCTGTTTCATCAGTCATTTGTGTCCAAAAACGTCCTATAATGATGAGCAAGACATCGCACGACTGCACTAGGATCTGACGTTGCTCGGTTGTTTGAATGCTAGCATTGGTCGTATCGAAAATATTGTCGTCGCCAAATTGTTCACGGAGCAAATCAAGAATGATGGGTACATCGTTGTGACTGCTATCTTCGGGGCGATGCGAGACATAAATACGCGGCATAAGAGTCCTTGTGATAAATCATCGACGTACTCTTATTATAATATAGGATGATGCGACACGTTTAATAGCAATACGGAGGATTGATATAACGACGGAATTGCGGTCATTCAATATAGTGAGAACTATCAGAGCATGATGTATCATGCATCTACAACCCCAAAACATGAATTTGCAAAATCTATGAATTCAATGCGTTTAACATCTCACGGAAGGCGCGTTTGTATTCTGATGCAAAGTCAAACCGTGGACTCCGACGGATGCGGTCGGGTGGGGGAACGGCTTCAACCTGCGCGATAACAATCGGTTTGCGCTCATCACGGAAGTACGTCCATGCATTGATCACCGGGTCGCTATCCAATGCGTGATTCGACATCACATAAACCATCCGCGCACACTCGACTAAGGCAGGATGCACACCACTCGCCCAATTGGTTGAGCCATCGTGCTCATGTAGCCACACGGCAACTCCAACTTTTTCGAGATCTGCTCCAATTTGTTGTGCAATTTCTTCATCATATTCAGCATAGGTGATGTAGACAGTGTCGCGTTCGAGTTTAGGGCGGTTGCGCTTACCATCGCCTACTTGGACGGCTTCGGGTCGGTTGCCTTCATCATGTTGGTAGGTCTTGCCCATACGAAAAACTGTACCACCACAAATTGAGCATTCGCCACGGGTCGCGGGTAAACCCTTGCGTGTCCAGACAGGTTTTGCATTTTCGATGTCAACTGACTCGCGACAGCGCATACAATACCCTTCAATCGGCTCGAATTCTTCGTCTTCGTAATATTCACCGACCATCGCTACCAACTCCTATTTGAACAAATGTACTATGCCTAGTATAGCATAGACAAACGAGATAAGAGTGACTGTCATTGGGTTCACAGTGGTTTTTACGTGATTCCGAGAAAGCGTTAATATGTTTAGGATCAATTTGTGATATACTTCACACATAATGATAGAGAGGAACACATATGGTTACAGCACTATTTGATGGCTACTGTCTCATCTGCCAATCGACCCGCAAAACAATCAATGCGCTGGATTGGTTCAATCGTGTGGAATTCCTTGATTTACACGACTATGAAACCGTCACCAGTCGTTACCCCGATGTCGATTATGACGCACTTATGGGCGAAATCCATGTGGTCGATAACGATGGTGGACTCCATGCCGGATACTATGGGACACGACGTATGCTAAAAGAAGTCCCTGTCGGTTTTCCAATTTGGCTCATCCTCCAAATTCCGGGGATGGATTGGGTTGGCACACGGGTTTATAAATTCATTGCTCGCAATCGCTATCAAATCAACAAGCTATTCGGTAATGAAATCCCAGATTGTGTCGATGGCGTCTGTAAAATTCCACAATAAGCAGACAATCGCTAGAAAACTTATACAGAAGCACAGGGCAGTTAGCTCTGTGTTTTTGTTTTAAATCACCCAAACTGACAAACTACCAATACCTCTCATCTCCAAAGACTCATCTCTCAATAGCTAAACTATCAATAATTGATAGTAATTTATAGCTGATCCATACGACACTATAACCGCACATACGTTCTAAATGTGATAGGATGATACTGTTTGGTTTTTGTTACATCAGTGGAAGGTAAAAGATAATATGCCATATCGTGATAATCGAACTCGCGAGATTCACCGATTTATTTGTCAGCATTGGCAAGCACATGGGTTCACACCGACCCTACGGCAAATTGCAGACTATGCAGGCTTTCGCTCGAATAGTGGGGTGATTCGCCATTTAGACAAACTCGAAAAGTGGGGATGGATCGAACGCCATCACGGACAACCGCGTGCTGTCACCATCTTAAAAATGTGCGATGCGTGCCCCGATGTGTTTACCGAAGATATCCCGTGCCTTTCTCCCCTGTCTTCTCGGCGGCGATAACCACTCGTGACTGAGGTAAAACATACAGCTGATACAATTCTCCCGTCCCGAATTGTTCTGCTAACGCCTCATCAACTAACCGATAATTCTGTAATTCCACACGCAAAGTTTTGTATAGCGGATGTGTTCGCATTGTATATTGGCTGACACGCCCTTTAACAATTCGCACAGCTTGCGCTTCGTGATCGAGTAATAATTGCTGTACAAAACGATTAAAATCACTGGTGAGATAAACCATCCCCCCAACAACAATAAATTCAATGACCATCGCGAGTGGTAAGGGTAAAATCCGTATAAATACCAAAAGCACGATCACACTCGTGATAACCCCTGCCGTAAAAATTGCGCGTTTAAGCACAATACTCATACGTTCTTGATAGTTGTCGAGATGGGTTTGGACTGCTGATACTTGGGACTGACTCATTACGCCAAGTCGGTTTTGTTTGAGGTCATCTTCTGTTGCATTGATCAGTTGGCGTGTTGCCAGCGGTTGAACCATAGTCATTTAATCCTGCGCATTGTATTTCTATTGAGCATAACGCATTCACGTTAAAATGACATTATTTGAGCTTGAGGGTGTGTTGAAGGGACACAAAATTTATGTGCCCCTGTAAAAGCATTATTCGTAGGAGATGGCTTCGCGGATGCTGATTTGTGATGCACGGTTTGCAGGTGTGATACTCGCAATACTCGATACACTAAATACAATCGCCGCCCATACAATCACCCCTAATGGTGTGAAGATAACAGTGAGTGGATTACCGAAGAGGACAATCCCCAAGATATTTGAGAATGCGAATGTCCCAACAATACTGAGAGGGAGTGCAATCACAAAACTCAGGATACCAATTAAGACACCTTCACCCACATACATCAGGCGGATCGAGTTACTGCCAGCACCGACCGCCCGCATCACCCCGATTTCACGCGTTCGTTCAAGCACGTTCAAACTCATCGTACCCGCGAGACCTAGCCCCGCAACAATCGCGACCAAGACTGCCATCCCCAGCAACATAATCACGAGCGAGTTAAAGCCATTGGTGATACTGTCGATAATGTCGTTGGTTAGGAACACATTGCCGACGATGAATCCACGGTCTTCCATATAATCGCTGACTTGATCAGACAATGGTCGGAATGACGATGTTGGAACTGTATCATCAACATCCATCAACAGATAGTCAGTTTGATTTGGTGTGCCACGTAGGCGTGCAACTGTATCATAGTACGCATATAAATCATCACTTGCCTGCCCATTGACTTCCAAGATGCCGACAATATTAAAGTCTTCTTCCGTATCCCCGAATTTTAGTCGGATCGTTTCACCAACACCTAAATCTGGCTCATCTTCGAGCATAGTCGATGGGATAATGACATTAAAGCGATTATTGAGGGTATACGGGGGTAACCATGTCCCTGCAGTCATAATCGGGTCAACAAATGGCGATTCTGCAATTGCACCAAATAAATTGTAGTTTTCGCTCTCACTAAAGTCAGGGCGTTCACGTACAACTGATGCAGTTGTCCAACTTTCAACATACGTAATCGCAGGCGATGAATCCAAGATACGCCGTTCAATCGAGTCAACACTATATTGGTCGCCCATTGACATTTGAATATCAAATTTCGCCATATTCAAAAGGTCTTCGATGTTCGCTAACAACCCGTTACGGACATTCATCACACTGATAAAGACCGTTCCCGCAATCGTTAAGGTAAACAGGGTAATTGCTAGACGGGTCTTTTTACGGAATGTGTTACGGATTGCAACCAATGCCGGACGGTATAACCCGCCGAGACGTGTCAGTAATCGATCAAATGGGTTAGTGCCTTGTGCCGTGACGTTATCGCTGATGGCTGCTGCAGGGGTAACGGCTGTACCGCTGAGAATCGGACCCAATGCCGATAAGATAGGGACTAACAATGCCACTGACAATTCGATCATCAAGATCTCAAATGGAATATAAATCTCAGGAGTATTGTAATTTAGGAATTCACCAAAGAATGACAGGATACCTTCGGCTAGCCACAAGCTAACGGGGATCGCGATGAAAAATGCGAGCAAGCCAAGAATCGCGACCATCACTAAATAAATCGTGATGATCTGGGAGCGTTCTGCACCGATAATTTTCATAATACCGATTTGCTTACGCTGTGCTGCCATGATGCCAGAAATCGTATTCACCACAAGGAACGCACTCAAGAATAACGATGCGGTACCGATAATTACCAGTACAGCAATAACAGCTTGGAGGATATCTCGCGCCCAAAAACCAGAGTCTTCGTTCACAACCATCGATGAAACTGTAATACCATTGTCGCGCAAATCTTCACGGATCAATGTTGCTAAGTCGTTCAAAGGCGGTACACCAAATGCACCTTCGTCCTCAGGGCGAACAACTGTCAATTCCATTTGATTTTCGTCAGTCGAGATCCCTAGATTAAATAGGGTTCGTTTTGTCACCCAAACAGGTGTTGTAATTGTACCGGGGTTAATCTGTAGACTATGGACTGTACCAACAACTTCTAATTCATGAATCCGATCGTCGAAGGTACGTAAGACCAGCATATCACCGATACCGACGCCGAGATTCTCCAAGAAACTGCGTTCCAAGATTGCTTGATTACGTCCAAGCGTAAATGCACCAGCTTCAGGCGCGACCATATTAATACGGATATTTTGAATATCTTCATGGGCGATGAGTTGGGCAATTGCTGTATCACCATCTGTCGCTAGAATTTCAGCTGACCCGCTCGTGTAGGTTTGAATACCTGTTACGTAGGGTTGACGCGCGACGTATTGAATCAATAAGTCATCAATATCTGGAATTGAAAAGTCAATATCCGATGGGTTTGTTGCTTGAAATTCGACATCAAGACTGGTGTTAATCAAGCTACGTGCCGTAAATAACCCACCAAAAGCAAATACCCCGATGGCTATCGATAGCACAACGAGGATGGTACGGCTTTTATTACTCCACAGGTCGCGCAGAACTTTGCGCCAACGGGGGCTGATAATCATAGACTAACTAACTTCCTCTAACTGAGCTTCTTTTATTTCTTCTTCTTTATCAGTATCTGCACCGTTTTGGCTATGTGGGACAATCTTCTGGATAGGGCGATGATCTTCTTTGTCGAGTTGTCCATCCGTAATTGTGATAACACGGCTGAGTTGCCCCGCGAGGTCATCATCATGGGTCACCATCAAGAAGGTTTTACCCTGTTCAACTAATTTCTGGAACAGATCAAATACCTGTGCGGCGGTTTTACTATCAAGATTACCAGTTGGTTCATCCGCAACAACAATTGGTGGATCATTAGCTAACGCACGAGCAATCGCCACACGTTGTTGTTGACCACCAGAAATCATGGTTGGTAATTTATCAGCTTGTGTTTCGACATCCATCAACGCAAGAATATCTAACGCTTTTTCACGGCGTTCACGAGGGCTGTATTTATTGCCAAAGTCCATTGGGAGCATAACATTTTCGATGACAGTCAGGGTTGGCAACAATTGGAAGAACTGGAAAACCACACCCATATTTGTTCCGCGCCACTTTGCCATTTTGTTTTCGCTAAATTTGTGAATCGGCGTGCCATTGACCCAGACTTCACCAGCTGTGGGGCGATCAATTCCGGTAATCATATTAATCATAGTAGATTTACCACTACCAGATTTACCGATGACACCAACAAATTCACCCTTATTGATCTTGAGATCAATGCCTTTGAGGGCGAGGAATGGACCAGCATCTGTCTTATATTCCTTCTGAATACCCTTGAGTTCAATCAACATATTGTCGTCGGGCTGCGGTGCTGGAGCATTATTGCTATTTTGTTGTCCAGATGTGGACGATTGATTGTTACCAAAGATATTAAACATTGGACAGGTTACCTCCCTATAATTCTTGTCCCTATTCTATCTGTAATTACGCATATATTGCGTTAGGGTTTCATGATTGTGATGAAATTCACATATCTTTTTAATATATAGTATCTCATAACATTCTTACAACACCAATAGCTATATCAAAGCGTAAACCAACACAACCTTTGGCTCAGATTTCAAAATTATAATACATGAGTTGACAGTGATGACGAATCCATTATTAAGTGCTCATATTGATTTTATTTATAGCTCAGATAATAAGAATTTGTCTCTCAAACTCTGATAGACGATGGGATGTTGGGGAGATTGGAATAAAAAGAGGGTAAGGACGATATTAATTTTATCGTCCGTCTTATATTATATTGGTTACTCGTAGGAAATTGCTTCGCGGATGCTGATTTGTGATGCTCGATTAGCAGGTGTGATACTCGCAACACTCGATACACCAATTACAATTATTAACCAGATGATAAGACCAACTGGTGTAAAAATTAAGGGGAGTGGATTACCAAATAGGGCTGTACCCATTGCTGCCGAAAATCCGATTGTTCCTAGAATACTTAGTGGCATTGCAATCAAGAAGCTAATAATGCCAATAATGATACCCTCACCGACAAAAATCATACGTATACTCATACTACCCGCGCCAACAGCACGCATGACACCAATCTCACGAGTACGTTCCAAAACATTCAAACTCATTGTGCCAGTTAAACCAAGACCTGCAACAATAGCAACTAATACTGACATACCGAGTAGCATGATAACAAGTGAATCAAGAGTACCTGTAACACTTTGTCTGATGTCAAATGTTAGAAAAACATTGACAACATTAAAGTTTCTATCTTCTAAATATATGATCAATTCATCAGCAATATTTTGATATTGCTCACCTTCGATTGAAGGATCAATATTCAATAGAACCCGATTTGTTGTATTCAGTGTGTTATTAAAACGTGAGACAGTCTCGTAGTACGCATACATATCAGTTGTTGATTGCCCGTTAGTCTCTAAGATACCAATGATATTCCAATCCTGCTCATTGTTCCCAATCTTCAGACGAATAGTCCCACCAACAGTTAAATCCGGTTCATCTTCTAACATATTAGCTGGTATAACGATATTGTAGCGTGAATTATTTGTATAAGGCGGTAACCATTGTCCCTCTGTCATCTTTGGGATAACGAATGGCGAATCAGGATACATCCCGATTAAAGTGTAATTCGGGCTATCTGTAAAATCAGGTCTTTCTCTAACCACCGATGTTGTGAGCCATCCTTCGAAATCTACGATGACTGGAGATTCCAAGCGACGTTCAATAGCATCCGTTTGGTAGGTTTGTCCAAGAGTCACTTGCATATCGAATTGTGACATATTCAATAATTCGTCTATATTAGCAACCAGCCCATTGCGCACATTAAGCATGCTGATAAATACAGTTCCTGCAAATGTTAAGGTAAATAGTGTAATGGCTAGACGAATTTTCTTGCGGAATGTATTACGAATAGCAACAAGAGCTGGACGATAGAACCCGCCCAAACTTGCAAGTAATTTATCAAATACATTTGTTGCCGATGTGGAAGCATGATCGGAAATGGCTTCTGCCGGAGTTGTGGCTGTCCCATTTAAAATTGGAATTAATGCGGCTAAAATCGGCACAAAGATTGCAACTGAAAACTCAATCAATAAAATCTCAATTGGGATGTAAATATTGGGTGTATTGAAGTTGAGTATAGTACCGAAAAAGCTAATGATTATATCAGCCAACCTCATACTAATTGGCACAGCAATAACAAATGCAATTAGCCCAAAGATGGACACCATTACGAGATAGAGTACGATAATCTGTGTTCGATCTGCGCCAATAATTTTCATGACACCAATCTGTTTTTTCTGTGCAGCCATAATACCTTGAATCGTATTGATCACAAGGAAGCCACTTAAAATTAACGATACCAGTCCGATCAAAACAAGTATGAGAATTAGTGATGCTAAAACATCTGCACCCCAATGGGATACATCTTCATTTGCAGTCAATGATAAAACTGTAACGCCATTATCTTGTAGATCATCACGGAGCTGAATGGCAAGCTCCTCTACTGATGGAACACCAAACGCACCTTCATCACCTTCGCGTACAACTGTTAATTCCATTTGATTTTCATCTGTTGATAACCCAAGATTAAACAAGGTACGTTGTGAAACCCAAATCGGAATCGTAATGGTATTAGGTGGTACATTAAGACTGTGAACCGTTCCGGTTAAGGTAAGTTGATGGCGTTTATCATCAGCAGTCTGAATTGTTAGAACATCTCCGATTTGAACATCTAAGTCATCAAGAAAGCTACGTTCCAATAGAATTTCGTTTGCTCCTGGAAGCGCTGCACCAGCTTCATATGCAACGGTGTTGATATGTACCTCATTAAAGTTCTCATAAGCGATGAGTTGAGATATTTCGGCTTCACCATCCCTAATGATGTCAACCGAATGGGTTGTATAGGTTTCAACACCTGTCACAAATGGTTGCCGTTCTACATATTGCACCAATAATGTGTCGATACCAGCAATTGTCATATCAATATCAGAAGGATTTGTTGCTTCATACTCAACATCAAGGCTTTGTATAATGAGTGTACGTGCTGTGAACAAACCTCCAAACGCAAATACACCGATGGCTATAGACAATACCACAAGAAGTGTACGGCTTTTGTTACTCCACAAATCACGGAAAACTTTACGCCAACGAGGACTTAGTATCATCTAACTGACTTCCTCTAACTGTGCGGGTAAGATTGGTTGAGACGGCTGATTATCTTCATGATCAAGTAATCCATCAGTGATCGTAATGACACGACTCAATTGCCCGGCAAGGTCATCGTCATGGGTCACCATCAAGAAGGTTTTACCCTGTTCAACTAATTTCTGGAATAAATCAAACACCTGTGCAGCTGTTTTACTATCAAGATTACCAGTCGGTTCATCAGCAACAATAATAGGCGGGTCATTAGCTAATGCGCGAGCAATCGCCACACGTTGTTGTTGTCCACCAGAGATCATCGTTGGGAGTTTGTCCGCCTGCGAGTCAACATCCATTAGGGCGAGGATATCCATTGCCTTTTCACGGCGTTCACGTGGGCTATATTTGTTACCAAAGTCCATTGGTAACATGACATTTTCGATTACTGTTAGAGTTGGCAATAGTTGGAAGAACTGGAAGACTACACCCATGTTTGTACCACGCCATTTTGCCATTTTGTTTTCACTGAATTTGTGAATAGGCGTTCCATTGACCCATACTTCGCCGGCTGTTGGACGGTCAATCCCGGTAATCATGTTAATCATGGTCGATTTACCACTACCTGATTTACCGATCACACCCACAAATTCACCACTATTAATTTTGAGGTCAATACCTTTGAGTGCGAGAAAAGGCCCTGCATCAGTCTTAAACTCTTTCTGGATGCCTTTAAGCTCAATCAATAAATCATTATCTTGCTGATTGAGTTTATTAGGTGTTTTGTGACTACTATTGTCTTGCCCATCAGCAGATGATGGATTGTTACCAAAGATATTGAACATTGTGACAAGATCCTCTCTAAAGATTACATATCTACTCAAACATTACTTACACTAAACATAAGACAAAATCATATTATGAATTGGCAACATAAATAAAACACTGGGCACAAAAGGAATACCAAGAGTTTGTTTTAATAATTTTGGGAAGAATTACTGAGAGTGAGTTGTATTTAAACGACACCATGTCTATAAACTATAGATTACAAGGAATCGTGATGTGTTACAATAAACAATATGCGACGTTGTGTCGTTTATACAACAATAATAGGAATATTGTCTATGAAATCGACTTCAACTGATCCACGTGCTATGCGCACTCGCCAAAATCTACGTGAAGGGCTGATGGAAACAGTTGTTAAAAAACCTTTCCGTGAGATTACTATCAACGATATTGCAACCTCAGCCGGAGTCAACCGCGCCACATTTTATTTACATTATGAAGATAAATATGACCTCCTCAATGACACGGCTAATACATTAGTCAAAGAAATTCGAGGTGAAGTTGAGAATGATCTAGGGTTTGATCCAACACAAATGCCTCATTTAAAACCATTTGCGTTTCACCAAGATCGTATGACAATCTTGCTACATCATTTTAAGAAACACCGTGAATTTTATTTGGCTGTTATGGGTAAGAACGGTGGTGAGTCAATCTTCTTTAATTTATTCCGCAATGGAGCATCAGAATGGATTAAGTCAACCATGCGTGCATTTTTGCACTCTCAAAACAAAGAAGTAGATGAAGATTTTATTGACATGATGGTGCGGTTTCAAAGTGCTGGTAACTTTGATGTGATTATGTGGTGGTTAGAGCACGACACCCACGTACCGATTGATGTCATGGCAGAACGGATGGCACGCGTGACCCTACCACCCTTATTCCGGCTCATCCAGGGCGACGATTATCAATATTAGTTGGATGTATGTTATCTCAAAAATAGGAGGGAAATATGGCAAAGCCAATGACAAAGGAAGAGATTCACGCCTTCATTATGGAGGGGACGCGTACAGGGAAAATTGCAACTGTTCGAAAAAGTGGACATCCGCATGTTGTGCCTATCTGGTTTATTATGGATGGCGACGACCTCATTTTTACGACGATGAACACCAGCGTAAAAGCCAAAAATATGGAGCGTGATGATCGTATCTGTATTTCGGTAGACGAAGATAAACCCATGTATACTTTTGTAAAAATCGACGGGACAGTTGAGTTTATGGATGTCACAGCCGAAGAACGCGTCAAATGGGCAACAGAGATTGCACGACGTTATATGGGAGATGATAAAGCCGAAGAATACGGTAAACGTAACGGTGTCCCTGAAGAACATGTGGTGCGTGTGCGACCCACCAAATTATTTGGCTTAAAGGATCTGGCAGAGTAAACTTTGAATTTGCTACATTTATTGAAATAATCACTTTTATAAGGAAACAACATGATGTTTAAACGACTAGCGCATGTCTGCATCGGTGCAGATGATCTTGCTGAAACCGAAAAATTTTACTGTGAATTACTCGGTATGGAAAAAGCATTTGACTTTGTAAAGGATGACAAACCATTTGGGTTTTATGCCAAAGCTGGCGAGACAACCTATATTGAAGTCTTCATGCAAACCGAAACCGCTAATCTTGACCGTCCTATTATGAAGCACTTCTGCCTTGAAGTTGAAGATTTAGATGCTGTGATTGCGCATTGTAACAGCAAAGGCATCGAGACCTCTGCTAAAAAACAAGGTGGCGACCAAAGTTGGCAAGCATGGATTACAGACCCGAGTGGCGTGCGCATCGAACTCATGCAATATACCGACCAAAGCTCTCAATTTACAGGCAATACTGTAATCGTCGATTGGTAAATGTTGCAATCAACAAACCTGATCGGTTACGTTTGGGAGAGTAGACAAGGTTTGTTATAATCTGCGCGGGAGATTAATCAAATATTAGTTGAGGTCGTACATGAACATCCATACCTTCTCTATTGTGGCTTATGATGCAAATGAAAACGCATGGGGTATTGCCGTGTCCAGCAAATTTCCGGCTGTAGGTGCAGTTGTTCCCTACGCACAGGCGGGTGTAGGTGCTGTTGCGACGCAGGCATTTGCTAAATTAGGGTACGGCCCCGATGGCTTGCGTTTGATGGCTGAAGGTAAATCCGCATCAGAGACATTACGCCTCCTATTAGAAGATGATGACCTACGCGAAAATCGGCAAGTTGGTATTGTTGATGCACAGGGTAATGCTGTCGCTCATACGGGTAAATTCTGTCACGATTGGGCAGGACACAAAGTTGGTGATGGCTTTACAGTGCAAGGAAACTTACTTGCAGGTGAAGGTGTTGTTGAATCCATGTCGCGAGCCTTTCTAACAGCCGAAGGTGAATTGGCGGATCGGTTGGTTGCCGCATTACGTGCTGGCGAAATTGCTGGCGGTGACCGACGGGGTAAACAAAGTGCTGCCGTTCAAGTTGTACGACCGAATGGGGGCTACGGTGGTGATACGGACCGCTATCTTGATTTGCGCGTCGATGACCATAGCGAACCTGTCAAACGCCTAACTGAACTTGTCGATATGCATCATCTCTACTTCCAGCCACCCCTGAAGTCTGATGCGATTAAAATTGATAAAGATGTTGCCAGAGAATTACAGGCGATGATGGTCAAACATGGGTATATGTCAGGTACGATTAATGGTGAATGGGACGAAGTATGTCAACAAGCCTTCTGGATTTTGATCGCTAACGAAAATCTAGAGATGCGCTGGACACGCGAAAATAGTCAGGTGATTGATCGGGTTGCATTGGATTATCTGCGTGAGCGTTTAGGCTAACTCCGCAACCACAATTTTAGGGCGACGTGCAACATAGCCTAACGCATAAATGATGACACCTAATGTCACACCAAGTTGGCAAATAATACTCGTTATATCAAGTGGTATAAGCAACACACGGATAATCTCACTATCCAGTTGGATTAATACGTTCAAGTAAATTTCAACCACGCCAGTACATAACCCGATGATCAACATCAACCCTACGCCAAAGCCAATCAACCATAAGGGCATATATCCGGTTACACGACGATTTTCGCCCCGTAAATATGTCGCGATATAGTTCACCAATCCAAGAATGATGAATATCATTAGCCAATAGACGAGGTCGAGTTGCACGTCTGCTAACTGTGTGCCTTGCATCACATCATGAATACCAACTTGCGATGACATCACACCCATAAATCCAACCCCAAGCCAGAAAACCGTCCCCAGCGCAATCCAATGAGGCGAGAGTGACATATCGTTTGTACGATCGCGCAGTGCACGATAGTGATGTCCGCCTAGCATTGTATAGCACGTCAAAATAATAATGTCTGCGACGACACCATAAAATGGAAATAATTCGATTTGTGATGCGCTGATCAAGAGCCCTGCGAGAATAACGCCCCCTGAAACACTAATGATGCCGTCGTTTACCCAGCTATGATGCACATGACTCCAGCGTGAAATCAACCAAAACGTGATGCTGACAGCCACAACGCCATAAGCAACATGAGTCAGAAACAATGCAACAGATGTGGTGTTATCAAACATCACTTGCAAAATGAGCCCCAAAATACACAGCAAAATACCGACTTGCCAAATTGTTAAAAATCGCGAACGCTCGGACTGTATATACGTGGGACCGACAAACACAAGTAACCCGATTATGAGTAAGGTCGATGATACCGCTATACTGAAAATAATCAGCACAGTCCATAACCATAACGCCCACTTTAAATACTGTGCATCGACCGTTTCATAGCACATCATCACACCACCTGTGATGCACCCCGTCAAAATTAGCACATCGAATAATCGGGTTGTGATTAATTTAAGCTGTATGGGTATGTCCGACACAATTGATGGAATGGGTAATGCCTGTAATTCAGTCAATAAAAGTCCACCAACTAGCAAGAGTAAAAGTAGAACAATCTGATTGAGAAGGGTATAAACCAGTTTGCCTGTAGAGGTTAAACGGATCATAGTGATATTCCGCTGATTTCTGTCAACATCATCGCATTATAACATTTCATTTTGGACTAAATTTAGTATTTAGATTGTCGTTAGTCCGTCAAACTGTCTGATAAAAATTGATTTATATTGTAAAAAATGTCACAATTTACGATATGTTTATTTTATTTTAATGATTTTAGGCTTATAATGGCGCTATAACGATATGAATTAAGTTTAGGAAAAACCTATGAACTTCGACAGTATGATAGCCAACCTAATGATGGTTCCTGACAAAATTTGGTGTGAGATGCAACCAGAAGGTGACGCATGCGATGTCATTGTACAGATGGAAAACGGTGCCGTATTTACAGCATTGTTTGCGACTGTACCTTACATCAATCGTCAAATGCAACTCACATTGATGATGACAGAGAGCAACCCCGATACACCGCCGATTCGGTATGCTGTATTGGATACACCACATGTTATTGTCGAAGATTTGCAACGATCAACAATTGAAGATGCAATCAATAACCTCGTTTTAGAAGATGTTTTCGAGAGCTTGTTCACACGCGTTACAGAAGAAGAAAACGCCGTGGATGAACGAACTAGCAACGACGGTAAGCGTGCCACACAAGAGGTAGCGACTGTCGTGATTGAAGATGTTTTGATGGTTGATGGCGCTGACTAAGCTCCGTTAACATTCACAACTTGTAACTCAATAGGACACGAAGTCTGTCGCCCATTGTGGTGAATGCTGGCTTCGTGTTTTTGTTTGCCGTATTCTCCGCTATAATCCTCCCATGGCTTACCGTCACGAAATAAAATATATCCCGATAATTTGTACATGATCATAAACAATGATCGACAAATTTGTTTGATGTTGGTTATCCAATAAAATCATACATCGTAAGGACGAGGCATGCCTCGCCCCGACATGAAGATATAAATCTAACTTAAAAATACCGAGGGAAAACAATGCCAGAAGAACGCTACGAAGACAGTCAACTATATAAGATACGCCACTCAACGGCACATGTGATGGCAGAAGCGATGCTCGAACGCTTCCCAGAAGCCAAAATTGCGATTGGTCCACCGATTGAGGACGGCTTTTACTACGACTTCGAATTGCCAGAAGCAATCACAGAGCAAGATGTGAAGTGGGTCGAAAAGCGCATGAAGAAGTTGTTGTCACAGACACACGAATTTAATGTGCGCGACGTATCACCAGAAGAAGCGCGTGAAATCTTCAAAGACCAACCGTATAAACTGGAGTTGATTGATGATCTGGTCAATGGACGAACAGACGATAATGGCAATCAAATAGCCGAACCTGCCGAGACATTGACGATTTATACACAAAGCAAATTCACAGATTTGTGTCGTGGTCCACATGTCGCCACCACAAAAGAAATCAATCCGAAAGCGATCAGTATTTCGCTACGCCCGGTTGCGGGTGCCTATTGGCGTGGTGATGAAAATCGCCAACAACTCACGCGCATCTATGGGACAGCGTGGGAAACACCAGGAGAACTCGCTGATTATAAACAACGCCTTGAAGAAGCCATGCGCCGTGATCATCGTGTACTCGGGGAAAAACTCGATCTGTTTATTATTGATCCGATGGTGGGTAAAGGTCTACCGCTGTGGCTACCCAATGGCGCGATTTTACGCGATACACTCGAACGATGGCTGCGTGATATTCAAATTGAACAAGGCTACTTACCGGTTGTGACACCACATCTCGGCAATATCGAACTCTATAAAACATCTGGTCACTATCCTTATTACTCGGATAGTCAATATACACCGATTGATGTTGATGGCGACGAATTTATGCTCAAGCCGATGAATTGTCCGCATCACTGCCGGATTTATAAGAGCCAACCCCGCTCCTACCGTGATTTGCCAGTGCGGTATGCAGAATTTGGTACGGTTTATCGTTACGAGCAATCCGGCGAATTGCGCGGTCTAACACGAGTACGTGGATTCACAGTTGATGATGCGCATCTGTTTGTCCGCCCTGATCAATTGTTGGAAGAATTTAAAGCAGTGGTTAACCTGATTCAACATGTATTTGGTTCACTGAATATGAAAGACTTCCGTGCGCGTGTGGGTAAACGTGACCCGAACAGCGATAAATATGTGGGTGACCCTGAATTGTGGGATCAAGCGACAGACGCGATCATTCAAGCCTGCGATGAGCTTGGTTTAACATATCATGTTGAAGAGGGTGAAGCGGCATTCTATGGCCCGAAGTTAGACTTTATTGTGCGTGATGTGCTCAAACGTGAATGGCAACTCGGAACGGTGCAGGTTGATTATAACTTGCCAGAACGCTTTGACTTAGAATATGTCGATAGCGATAACGAACGCAAACGCCCTGTGATGATTCACCGTGCGCCGTTCGGTAGTATGGAACGCTTCATCGGTATTTTGATCGAACACTTTGGTGGTGAATTCCCGGCATGGCTCGCTCCGACACAAGCGGTTGTCATCCCAATCCGTGATATGCACAATGAGTACGCCTTGGAAGTTCAAGCGAAGTTGAAAGCAGCCGGATTACGCGTCAAAGCTGATGTCCAAGACCGCAACATGCGCTCCAAAATCAAGCAACATCGCAAGATGAACATCCCGTGGTTGCTGATTGTTGGGGATCGTGACATGGAAGATCGCACAGTATCGGTTCGCTTGCGCACAGATGAAGACCTCGGCGCGATTCCACTAGATGACTTCGTCGCATTTGCTAAGGAAACAGTTGATACAAACGCGCTCGAGATCCGTCCAGAAATTGATGGATAATAGCTAGCTAGACATCTCATCCATTACGAAATCAGATAAAACGCTCTACCGAAGTAGAGCGTTTTATCATCTTTATTAGATGATAAAACGCATCACTGAAGACAAAAGAAGAGAATGCCCTTGGGTGTGATTTGAAACATGGTGTCCAAGATTTCAGGGTTTACTTTGCAAGATGGTTTGTGTTTGATAAGATTCTGTCATGTATATGATCTGATTCACGCACCATATCAATTTCCATACATTATTGAAAACTAATTTAGCTAATATCCAGGTCTCTTATGTCAGATGTTGTAACTAATCAATCAGAGCATCATTACCTTCGTTTAGCTGAACTTATGGCTTCATTCTCTCTAGCAATTGATTTGGGAATGGGACAACCATTGGAATGGGTAATGCGTACATGCTTGCTGGGTGTTCATTTGAGCGAACTACTGGGTTTAAGCGATAATGAGCGTCGCCAAGTGTACTACATATCATTGTTACAACATATAGGCTGCACTTCTGCAGCCAGCTGGCAAGCCGAACTATTTGGTAATGAACTCAATATGAGTCCTGTATTGACACTGGATACTAAAAATCCAATCGAAGCATTACCCGCTATAGTAAGAATGGCAGGTCAAGGACAACCATTACCAGCTCGTGTTGGTTATCTCTATAAGGCACTCGCAGCTGGAACTGGGGCAAAAGATGAATTGAGTCTGATTCAGTGTGAAGTAGCTGGTAATCTGGCAAGTCGATTAAGTTTCGAATCTGAGATGCTACAGGCGCTTGGTCAAATCTTTGAACGTTGGGATGGTCAAGGGCAGCCTCATCAATTAAAGGGCAATGATTTAACATTACCTGTACGGGTTGTCCATGTCGCGCATGATGCTGCTACATTGCAGCTACAAGTAAATACAGAAACAGCAATGAAAACCGTACAAAAACGGATTGGACGACTTTATGATCCTGCTATTGCTGAAGTTTTCCTGCAGGCTGCACCCGAATTATTTGACCAACTCGATACTGAGTCTAGTTGGGATACAATTCTAGCGACTGAACCTCAAGCAATATCATGGCTATCTCAGGAACAGTTTGAGGATGCCTTGTTTGCAATTGCGGATTTCACTGATTTAAAATCACCTTACTTCGCTGGTCATTCTAGAGGTGTTTCTGCATTAGCAGAGGTGACTGCACACCAATATGGACTCCCAGAATCTGATGCAATTAGTCTACGTCATGCCGGATTACTCCATGATTTAGGTCAAGTAGGAATCTCATCGAGTATATGGAACAAAACAAGTGCTCTTACAGAGAGTGAGTGGGAACGCATACGCTTACATCCTTATCTTACTGAACGTATTCTGGTTCGATCTCAAGCATTTGTGCCACTCATAAATTTAGCGATTATGCATCATGAACGACTTGATGGATCTGGCTATCATCGTCGCCTGTCCGGAAATATGCTTCCTCTTACTGCTCGGATTCTTGCTACTGCCGATGCTTATCATACAATGACAGAGCCCCGCCCACATCGCCCAGCCCTCTCACCAGATGACGCTGCTACTAAACTACAACAAGAGGCAAAAGCGGGGAAATACGATACAACAGTTGTCGATGCTGTTCTCAGCGCCGCAGGTCACCAAATCAAGCGACCTCGCTACAAAACATTGAGTGGTTTGAGTAAACGTGAAATTGAAGTGTTACGTTTAATCGCGCGCGGATTATCAAATCCTGAAATTGGTGATCAACTTTTCATTTCCAAAAAGACAGTTGGTCATCACGTTCAGCATATTTATAATAAAATTCAAGTTTCTACACGAGCAGGAGCCACTCTCTTTGCTATGCAACATAACCTCCTTGATACACTAGATCCGTCCTTATAAGTAATGTAATCTCTGTACTCTCTCAGCCATAATTAAATAAAAATAGGGTATTTGCCCGATGTTGTCGTCTTCGTGATTTTATAAACTGAAATCATAGTTTGGCGCAAGCCATAGTAGAGAAAATACAAAAAATGTATGGAGGCAACCATGTCAAATAAACCAATTTCACCAGACTTTCCATTTGAATCAAAGTATCTTGAAGTATTCGGTTCTAAAATGCACTATATCGATGAAGGTAAAGGTGACCCAATACTTTTCCTACATGGAAATCCTACATCAAACTATTTGTGGCGTAACATTATTCCATACCTTACACCTCATGCTAGGGTTATAGCGCCTGATCTAATTGGGATGGGTAAATCAGATAAGCCGGATCTACCTTATCGCACAGCTGATCAATCCAAATATCTCGAAGAGTTTATTAGAAAGCTTGGACTATCAAATATCACTCTCGTTCTACATGATTGGGGTTCAGGTCTTGGCTTTCATTATGGAATGAGACATGAAGACAATTTAAAAGGTATTGCATTCATGGAATCAATGGTCAAGCCACTCGAGTGGAGTGATTTATCTTTTAGCAATCGAGTTGGGTTCAGGTTATTTCGGACTCCCGGTATTGGTTGGTTTATGATCAGCGTGATGAATGTTTTCATGAAACAATTTATGGCACAAGGAATTGTTCGAGATTTATCTGCAGAAGAAAAAGCGCATTATAACGCTCCATTTAAATCGATTCGGAGTCGTAAACCAATAAGACAATTCCCCCGTGATGTTCCGATTGGTGGTCAACCAGCTGATGTGCATGATATGATCTCCAATTATAGTAAAAAACTTCAGGAATCTGATTTACCTAAATTGCTCTTCGCCGCAAGTCCGGGAGTACTCATAAATTCCTCAGACCTCCAGTGGATCAAGAAAAACTTCAAGAATCTAGAAGTAGTGGACATTGGGGAGGGGATACATTTTGTACAAGAAGATAATCCTCATTTGATCGGTGAAGAATTAGAAAAGTGGTACCTCCGATTGTAGTTGTTGGTTACTATGCTACACAGACAAAATTATAATATCCTCGCAGTTCTGACGGGGGGACATAACCAGAGAATTTGGAATCATTGTCCCCATGAGTTAGCTATGGGATTGCTATTCAAAACGCTCTACTTCGGTAGGGCGTTTTTGCATAAATGATAGGCTTCATAGCATTTATACAATGACCTATAAATGAATAATCTCAATAAATTCGGAGTGTATTTGTTTTTTTATAAAATTTCAGAAAATAATGGATTTATGTTGTCTGCAATCTAAGAAATTACTTTCGTATCTCAATCTGTCTTCATGCGTCTCTATACATAGAACAAACTTGATAGGATATTTTATGGATACTGAAAGTGAGTTACTTCGGAGAATTAAACACCTTGATGCAGATGCTTTAGCTGAAACCTTTGATATGTATTACGATTCTATCTATAGTTATATATATTATCGTGTACATCATGTACAAACTGCCGAAGATTTAACAGCGAAAGTTTTTCAACGTTTGTTGCAACACTTACATTCGGGGAACGGACCTGATCGAAACTTAAGAGCGTGGTTATTCCGTGTAGCTTACAATCTTATAGTTGATGATTCACGCCGACAAACACATCGTAATCATGATCCATTATTGGAAACCATGCCAGCTTCAAACCACAATATTGAAGAGTTTATTGTTACCAATCAATTAATAGAAAAAGTTTACTTTGCTCTATCTACATTAACCGATAAGCAGCAACATGTTATTCTTCTGCGTTATCTCATTGGTATGACTCCAACTGAAATAGCTAATGTTTTGGACGTTACTGTTGGCTCAGTCAAGGCATTGCAGCATCGAGGTTTAGAACGACTCCGTAATGAAATGGAACTACAGCAAGGAGATACTGGAAATGGAAGATGATAAATTGATATATGAGACTTTTGAACAAATGCAGATCAACACACCTGAATCACTTAATCGTAATGCAATTCGTACACGGTTTCTCATTCAAGCAGAGCATATGAGGTTTCAAACACCAGCAGTTGATAGGAAGCAACGTATTAGATGGTGGCAAAGAATGTATCGTTATGTAAATTTGCGAAAAGGGATAGATTTTACAATTGATCGTAAATGGATGCCTGTTATGACAGCTCTGGGTATTATTTTATTAGTTGTTGGGATGATTTTTGCTCAGCAAATCTTTGATATTTTCACTCAGGTCGAATCTGATCAACACATTGTATCTGTTATGTATGGAATGGGTGAAGAGCAAGTGATCAATCGTCCTATTTCTATTGAACAGGCCTCCATGAAAGTAGATTTCCCAATATCTATACCCAGTTATGTACCTGAAGCGTATCAACATGTAGGTGTGTTTTATTGGAATGAAGAAGAGCGTATCTCGATACACTATCAATGTGGATCTTATCGCCAACTTATTGTTAGCCTGATAGCTAGCTCGCTAGATAATATGTCTGATTTAGAAAATCAAAATCTAGGCATACTTGATGTAGGTGCTAGTGCAAACATTGAGCTGATGAATATTAATGGTGTAGAAGGTCAATACGTGCGTGGCGCATGGATAGTTAATGCTCCAAGCATACAATTTGAGGAAGTAGATGATCAATGGACACGCACATATAATAATAATGGAGAAGTTTCTACATTGATTCCAAGTTCCCAGATACCAGTACAAGGTAAGTGGCATAATGAAAGTGAACTTCAGCGGTTGTTATGGTATCACGATGGCATTCTTTATATTATTAGTAATATTGGATCACGTATTGATGTTGATATGGCAGGGGAATGTGAATTAAACAAAGAGATATATGAAGCTGTCGCTAATAGTCTCACACTTATTGATTAATTCAAATAGTGTCAATTGACTTCGTCAAAACGCTCTACTTCGGTAGGGCGTTTTTGGGTAAATTATTTGATTTATAGGTATCAATCCAACAAAGATTTTGTATCTGTAATTGTGGCATACTCGCCGGATAGAAGGGCAAGTTCAAGCGCATGCACATCCTCAGCCGACCAAACACGCCCATTGATGTCTGTACGATCTGTAGAGGCTACACCATCTATAGGGACTAAGACATCATATCCTAGGTTACCTGCCATACGAATCGTAGCGCCTACTGAATTTTCCAATAGCACGCCGACTATAACAAGTTTCTGAATGTGATGTTCACCTAGATAATCCTGTAGAGTTGTATTGATAAATGCGCTATTTGTCGTCTTCGGAATAATGATTTCGTCAGGCAACGGAGAGACTTCTTGCTTAAAGTCATTTCCTTTTTGATTGGGTCTGTATGGTGATTGTGGTTCGACAGAGTCATGGCGGATATGAATAATCGGTTGTTGCTTTGCCCGCCAATGGTTCAGTAATTGGACGATGTTCGCTTCCATTTCGGGTTGTCCACGGCGTCCCCAACTCGGATCGTCAATCGCGTACTGCACATCGATAATCATAAGCGCTATGTCATTTTGGGTCATTATGTCTCTCGCTCTTGAATAAGCATTGATCTAATATGTTCTTACAGCTTAATCCATCTCACAAATTTCTTAAATAATGAGTCCGCCAGCCTACCGAAGCTGTTGCCTGCGGGAAAGCCGTATGCGATTAATCATCGAACTAATCTATTCGGTGGACAGGCAGACGCATGTAGACAGTGCATACCAGCTTGCTCTTATAGCGATTTTTGGGATTTACGTAAGAATATGATGATTCAACGTGTACCGTCCGGTAGTATGGAACGCTTTACTGGTATTTCAATCGAACACTTTGGTGGTGAATTCCCTGCGTGGCTGGCACCGACACAAGCGGTTGCCATCCTAATCCGTGATATACATAATGAGTACGCATTGAAAGTACGAGCGAAGTTGAAAACAACCGGATTACGCATCAAAGCTGATGTTCAAGACCGCAACATGCGCTCCAAAATCAAGCAACACCATAAGATTAATATTAAAAATCGTACAGTGCTGATTCGCTTGCGGACAGATGAAGACCTCAGCACAATGTCATTAGACGACTTTGTCGCATTTGCCAAGGAAACTGTCAATACAAACGCACTCGAGATCCGTCCGCAAATTAAGTAGTCAATGATTCAATTGTTGATCAACTAAAAGCACAAATCTCCTCAATATGTGAGGAGATTTTTATTTTGACGATTAATGATGACCGTTGTTGTTGGAATTGGCATTGTATCGGAATTTACGCTCGGGTGTTAGTTCGATGACATCTTGATCTATCAAAGTCCAAATAGCTTCGCGTGCTACCACGCTGTTTAATGGTTCATTAATTTCCGTTAACAGCTCATTGATAGTTAGCGGCTCATTTTTCTTGATGAGGGCGTTTTCAAGTTTTTCAGCGAGTTTCATTTTCAATACCATCCTTCTTTGATTGTATTGTGCATAACTCCCCATAATATTCCCCTATTTTTGTGCAAAACATCTACATCTATATTATACATGATATTTGATAGATATGACATTAAGAAGTTATACTGTGCTTGTTTACATTCATCATCTACTTTAGCACTAACAAACAAATTATGCTAATTTTTAAATGAAATATTTAATCGTAATTGTAAATTTGAGTATATAATGATCATGTTTAGTATAATTTCAGATTAAAAACAACTATTGCTATTGTATAAGGATATGGTTCAGAATGAATAATTTGGAGAGAATTAGACGTATTGTTATTGAAAAAGGTGAGAATTCATTTGGCGATGATGCCGAAAGAATTTACCAATCTACTGCTTTTCGCAGGCTAGCTGGTGTTACACAAGTAATTACTGCAACAGAATCAGGTGTGTATCATAATAGATTAACACATTCAATTAAAGTTAGCCGTATGGCAAGATTGATTGCACATAGATTAAAGGAAAAAGAAAAAAATGACAAAAAAATTCGGCAAAGAATTGCTGAGTTAGGTGGTCTTGATGTCAGTGTTGTAGAAGCTGCGTCATTAGCACATGATATTGGGCATCCCCCATTCGGACACTGTGGTGAGGATGAGTTAGATAAGTTGGTAAAGGAATATGGATACGCTAACAAAAGTGAAAAAGAGTTTGAGGAGTTGGAAGGATTTGAGGGCAACGCCCAATCGCTTAGAGTGGTAACAAAGCTTATTCCTCGCCATACTTCTCCCGATATTAAGGGGCTAAATTTGACTCGTGCAACCCTAAATGCCTTGATGAAATATCCATGGTTGAAGCAATCTAATAATAAAAAGTATGGTGTATATAGAACAGAGTTAAAAGAATTTGAATGGACAAGACAACCAGAAAACTTAGTTGAAAATCGGCGTACGCTGGAAGCAGAAATTATGGATTGGGCTGATGATGTTGCTTATGCCTTCCATGATTTTGAGGACTTTGTACAGGCTGAATTAATTGATTTAGGTGAAATATATTCATATCATAGTAGCTCAAAGACCAATGGTAGAACTCCTGATTTCGTACAATACATTAAGCAACATGAAACAGCGAACAATGAAGAAACATTAGAAGAGGCATTTTTAGCTTTTGTGGAATTAACACCTTTTATAGGGCCACGATCAAAAATTCTACCGCGTAAACAAAAAAGATCTAATAACGAAGTCTTTGCATCACTTAGAGAGCAGTACATTAAATTCTTTGATGTCGACTCTAATAACGAAGACTATGTATCTCTTAAGTCAAGAAATGATATAGAAGTTTTAAAGAAGTTTACCGAATTTTACGTAATAAATAGTCGTTCCTTACAGACACAACAACATGGTTATCGTGTAGTTCTTAGGTACATCTTTGAAGCATTTTTCGAAGCAAGTGAAGAGAAAAAATACCCAGAAAACATGGATGATTTGATGAAAGCTACAATATTACCCAGAGACTTCTGGGAATTATATTGGGAACTATATGAGGAGAATGAGTCAAATACAGAGAATTTATCCGATAAATATATTCGAGCTAGGGTTATTGCTGACTGCATTAGTCGTATGACTGATCAAGAGGCACTTGTGATGTATGGTCGTTTATCTGGTAATGCTCCGGGGTCTGTATTTGATCGGTTGCGTTAATTTTGAAGGGTTAAGCTCAACTTTTGTTTCCCGACAATTAAAATGTCCTCATTTGTGTTTTGCTCATCCGAATTGTAATGATTTGTCGACCGACACCGTGTATAATAAAGTAGCTGAGCTAATGATTGAGGACACTTGATAATATGTCGTGGTCGACTTTTCATACGTTTATCCGTACGCTTTCCGCGCCGACACGTCGCATCATTTCAATTTATGTGGTTGCGGTGCTGTTCTTCACTATCTTGCGGATATTAGGCATCGCGGGTGTTTGGTGGATTGATCTCGCCAATGCGTATGCGCCATACTTGTACTTGCCGATGATTGTGACCTTTCCGCTAGCTGTGTTGGTGACGCGTCAAGGCGAGAAAACACACCCACCACGATGGAGTGTGACCCTCCAAATTATCCTGATGGCGATTGGCTTACATTGGTTTGCAGTCCCGACTATTTATATACCGGTTGATCCCCCCGAAGGTGATACATTTAAGGCCATTACTTATAATGTCTTCGGGATGAATACGGAATTAGACGAGGCTACTGAATGGTTAATCGCATCAGATGCCGATATTATCTTCTTACAAGAAACTAGCATCGGATACGATGAACGCCTCACGAAATTATATGATGTCTATGCTCACGAATCTCATATTGAAGGTAGTGTACGTATTTTCTCGCGTTATGAGATTGTGTCACAAGACATTATTGTAATTGAAGAAGACCCCGGACACCTTGTGCTACGGGTTGTACTCAATCAAAACGGGCGCGAAATTGCTACATATAACACACACTTTACATTACCTGTTATTGACGAAAAGCACCTACCGCTACCATCGCCTAACTTCGGCATTGATTTCGCCCTGCGCTATGAAGAGACCCGCCGGAACAAGCAAATTCGGACATTGTTAAATTTACTACGAAGCGAACGACTCCCACATATTGTGGCAGGCGATTTTAATACCAGCGAGTCGTCACTCATTTACCGCGAGATTGATCGTCAGTTGGATGATGCGTTTCGTCAAGCTGGTGCCGGTGCTGGACATACATGGCCCGTTGCCGAAAAATTCAATTTGCCACCCATGGTTCAGCCCTTCTTACGCATCGACTATATCTGGACTTCAGATGATTTTCGAGCTATATCGGCTGATGTTGGTCCGGCAATTGGATCAGATCATTTACCTGTGACCGCCGTTTTTGAATGGGCTAACGACTAGACTCAGTCACTACGTCCAAACGGTAGAAACGCTGCAATCAACACACTGGCATATGCCATCAATAACCATGCGGCAAAACTGGCATCAGCAGTTGGTGGCATATTCGGGAAGACGCTGGTGAATATCTCCGTGATAAACGCGTCCAACACCATCCCGGGTATTACCATTAATGCTGCTGCCTCAAAACGTTGTGCGTCAGATAGTTGACGTAGCTTAAACAAAAATAGTGCCACTCCGACTAGAGCGATTACAGTCACTATCCATATAATTGCTAATACCACGATCTCGTCATCGAGGAAGAAGATATGTCCCGCAACACGAAAGACAATTGTCGCTGCCAACCAAACTGCAAAACCAAAGCCGAAGAAAAATAGACGATTCATAGGGTGTTCCTTTCTGAAATTCTGATTATATACCTTCCATTTTGTCCTAAAGATTCCTGCCATGTCTATGAAAAAGACTGCCAATCTCTGCCAACCCATGGATGACCTAAAATGATTCACAAACATCTTGACATCATCCCACCGCTCGCGTAGAATATCGAACGTTGCCAATGACAGTAAACATCCTCTTGAAGTTGCATGTATGACTGTGGTATACTTCTCAAGCTATGCCACCATAGCTCAATTGGCAGAGCACCTGTTTTGTAAACAGGGGGTTCTGGGTTCAAGTCCCAGTGGTGGCTCTGGTTAATAACCAAATCGTGGGTCGGTGCCCGAGTGGCTAAAGGGGGCGGACTGTAACTCCGCTGGCGCAAGCCTACACTGGTTCGAATCCAGTCCGGCTCACACTAGCCTCCGTAGCTCAGGGGTAGAGCGCTCCCTTGGTAAGGGCGAGGTCATGAGTTCAAATCTCATCGGAGGCTCTAGACCTGTTTAACAGACTGGAACATCACGTAAGAGTTCCATAATGTCTGCAGATAAAAATATAGAGGTAAAGAAATGGCGAAAAAAGGACAACGCATCGTAGTCAAAATGCGTAGTACAGAAAGTGGACACATGTATATCACGCAAAAGAGTCGCCGCAACACACAAGGTCGTCTCGAATTGCGTAAATACGACCCGCTGTTGCGTAAGCATGTACTCTATCGTGAAACCAAGTAACATCGCGCCACGTATAGTAATAGTGTAGGACGCGAACCGATGTATAGGGGTATAGCTCAGTTGGCAGAGCGACGGTCTCCAAAACCGTAGGTCGGGAGTTCGAGACTCTCTGCCCCTGTCGATAAACTTGTAAACACCGTCCTCTGAGGCGGTGTTTGCATATTAGGGCACTAATCCGGCAAAATTTTGGTCAAGGAGCAAACCAATGGCGGCAGAAAACACCGTTGAACAAGAAGAGAATGCGTTAACCGAGAAAAAAGGACGGGCTACTCCCGGTCGTCGTCAACGACGTAAATCAAAAAGTGGTGGTGGTACTGCGAAGAACGAACCACAAGGTAATGCAATTACGCGCCCTATCTACTCAACAATCGATTACTTCAATAACGTACGTGGTGAGATGCAAAAAGTGTCATGGCCTAGCCGTGAAGACACACGCCGTTTGACCATTTTATGTATTAATGTGACTATCGCATCGTCTATCTTCCTTGGTGGCTTAAGTGTGATCTTGACCCAATTTATCGAAACAGGTCTCGCACCGGGTAATGCATGGATGCTCATTGCGACTATTATCGTGATGGTTGGTGGTGCAGTCTACGCAATCCGCAGTGGACGTTTGTAAATCGTCCTATCGGCATGTTCTAGTCTCTGTCTATAAGTAGAAGCGAATCTTATGAATGACGAAATAAAGAACGACGAAGAATTAACCGATTACGATCCTGAACCTGTTTATCTCGAAGATGACGACGACGATGATGAAATTGAGGGATTGAATATTGTTTTGGATGATGGGAGTGGGTCGGCTGATAGTGAAGCTGAAAAACTCTGGTATTTCATCCATTGCTATTCTGGTTATGAGAAGAAAGTCGAACATGCGCTCCGCCAGCGTATTGATAGTATGGGGATGCAAGACCAAATTTATGATGTCATTATCCCAACTGAAGACGAGATCGAAGTAAAAGACGGTAAACGTAAGACTGTCGAAAAACGGGTCTTTCCTGGTTATGTCATGGTACAGATGAATCTGAATGAAGATTCATGGTATGTGGTACGTAACACCCCCGGTGTAACCGGTTTTGTGGGGATGGGGAATGACCCAACACCGCTCCGCCCTGAAGAGGTCAAGCGTATTATGGATCGCATGGACTCTGAAGATAAGGTTGTTAAAGTCGATTACAAGATCAACGAACGCGTCCGCATTGTTGGTGGACCATTCAATGACTTCCCCGGTACAGTCGCCGCCATTGATTCTGACCGTGAGAAAGTCCGCGTGATGGTAGACTTCTTCGGACGTGAAACAGCCGTTGTCCTCAGCTTCATGGAAGTTGAAAAGCTATAACACCATACCGGACAACGTAGCCGTTGTCCCTATAAGTAATTGGAATATAATATAAAAACCCGTAGGGGCGGATCTCAGTTCCGCCCTTACTGATGTAAATCGAAAACAAGTATGTGAATGAGGAAACCACATGGCAAAAAAAGTCAAAGCAATTGTTAAATTGCAAATCCCAGCCGGCAAAGCCAACCCTGCACCACCAATTGGTCCAGCTTTGGCACAACACGGTATCAACTTGATGCAATTCTGTAAAGAATATAACGCGCGTACATCCAACCGTATGGGCGAAATTGTTCCAGCAGAAATCACCGTCTTCCAAGATGGATCATTCAAATTTGCGCTAAAAAGCCCACCAACCTCCTTCTTGATTAAGAAAGCAGCTGGTCTACAAAAAGCAGCGTCTAACCCTGCAACCGAGACTGTTGCTACCTTGACACAAGATCAGGTTCGTGAAATTGCACAAGCCAAAATGGCAGACATGAATGCAATCGACATCGAAGGGGCAATGCGCCAAATCGCTGGTACTGCCCGTCAGATGGGTATCAAAGTCGCAGATAGCTAAATAGATAGAAATATGATGTTATGATGTAGGGAAGAGGCACGCCTCTTCCCTACAAAAACACAATCAACAAATCAGAATTATATCGTGGGAGGGCATTCCCGCCCGTCTACCACAAGGAGAAATAATCATGGGAAAACGTTACGTAGAAGCAACAAAAACCTTTGACCGTCAAACAGAATATCCTCTGGAAGATGCAGTTGATCTCGTATTGAACAACGCTAAAGCAAAGTTCGATGAAACCATCGAATTACACTTCCGCCTCGGCATTGACCCACGCCATAGTGATCAACAAATTCGTACAACTGTGATGCTACCAAACGGTACCGGTAACACAGTGCGTGTATTGGCATTTGTGGACGAAGGTCAAGAAAGTGTCGCACAAGAAGCAGGCGCAGACATCATCGGTAACGATGAAGTCATCGGACAAATCCGTGATGGTTGGCTTGAATTTGACACAACCGTTGCAACCCCACCAATGATGCGTAAAATTGGTCCGATCGCACGTATTCTTGGTCCACGTGGTTTGATGCCAAGCCCGAAAGCGGGTACAGTTGTCCCAGTTGACGACATCGCTCGTGTGATTACCGAACTTAAAGCGGGTCGTGTAGAATTCCGTAATGATAAAACTGCAAACCTGCATATTCCATGTGGTAAAGCGAGCTTTACAAGAGAAGCACTTCTCGAAAACTTGAATGCAGTCATTACCGCAGTACAAGCACAACGCCCGGATGCTGTTAAAGGCCAATACATCAAACGTGTTGTCTTAACATCAAGCATGGGGCCGGGGGTAAAGGTCGAAGGTATTTACTAGGATTCCTCACCTATAGATAAGAAAAACAGAAGCACATCCAGACGGGTGTGCTTTTTGCGTTATTCCATCGTCTTCTGCGAGAAATGATTCTTGATATTCTGTATCATGTCTTCAAATGTCAAAGATTTACCAGCCTCCCATGCTTCATTATAATTATCAAGACTGAGCAAATTGCGCGATTTGTTTTGTACCTCTTTTCTGACTAAATCAGTTATTGGCTTACCCACAAACCCTGAAATTGGAATATGAACATGTTCCAAAAACGACAACAATTTGACGGCCTCTATAGTAGAGTGTTCTGCAAATAACAATGCAGGAAATCCGGTCAAGATAACATACATATCGATCAGACTATCACGAGTTACCTCTACCGAGAAGGCTTGTTGAAAATGCAAGCGCGCTTTTGGGAGGTTCTGCTTACGAATCTCACTACATCCCCACAACATCTGTGTAATGGCGAGCCCCCAACTCATATCATAAGTCATCCAGTCATTCAAAGCATACTCGAAGTATTTTTCAGAATTTCCAAAATCGTTGAGTGCATCGTAGATCATAGCCATAAGTAAGTGCCAACCACCGGGATAGCGCCCTTCCATTGACTGCATTTGTGACGCTACCTCCAAAGCACTTTCAAAATCTTCTAACATGAAATACGATTCAGCCAGAAAATGTAGACCAACTACGTACTTATGTAAGAGGTTTTTCGATTGGAAATATGTAATTGCTTCGTTGGCAACATGGCCCACTTGCACATAATTGCCCTGAAAGAGATTTGATAAGCACAAAACATGAAAGGCTGTGTAGACCCCGTCAATATCATCAAATGATTTCAATATATTCAAACTTGAAGTCGCATATTGCTGTGCTTTATGGCTTTTGCCAAGACTATGATACGCATTTCCCACCTTACCTTCTAGCCGTCCAATTGCTTGTTGTGTAGAGGGTTTAACGTCGGAAGCATTCGACAAAATTTCTAGTAGGTGCTCAAATAATACGATTGCATCTTGCTGACGAGCACGCGAGTCCAAGTATGTAGCTAATACCATGTCAATTGACAGTAATTGCTGAATCTTCTTGTGTTCCGCATTGAACAAGACAGCTATTCGAATATTTTCGAACTCGGTATCAAATTGATTTTGTATGGTTTGATTGAGATCTTCTGCACTAAATTGCTTCAAAAAGTTTATAAAAAAATTACTATGATTATCTTGGGTTTCGTGATCGAGGTTGTGTTCTTTTAGTTTCTGATGCCCATACTGCCTCAGTAATTCATGTATAAAATAGCGACCAGTCTTAGAATCTCATCGAATCAGCGATTTATTTATCAACGACATTAAGACGCGCAAGTTTGCACCTGCTACAGCTTGGGCTGCATCGCGTGTGAATCCACCCCGAAACACGGATAATTTCATAAACACATCTTGTTCGGCTTCCGTCATATGTGACCATGAATAGTCAAACACGGCGCGCATACTGCGTTGACGTTCGGGTAAGTCGGATGCATCACTTTCCAGTAGGTCAAATCCGGTTTCTAATTCCGAGGCGATTTCATCAGGTGATAACATGCTCAACCAGCTTGCTGAGAGGACAATCCCCAATGGCATGCCTTGTACTAATTTTGTGATTCGCGCGACAGCATTTAAGTTGTCCGCTGTCAGGTCAAAATCCGGTTGCACTCGACGCGCACTTTGTATAAAGAGTTTGACCGCGCCGTAATCTTTAGCATCGTCGGGGGTCTCCCATGTTGGGAAGTCCATCCCGGCAAGATCATAGACTGTCTCGCCCGTCTGATTCAGGCGTTGACGCGATGTCGCAAGAATATTGAGGTCCGGCGCAGATTTGAGTAAGTTTGTGGTGAGTGATGCGCCTGCAATCAGATGTTCAAAATTATCGAGAACTAGCAGAAGTGACCGCGATTTGAGATAGTCTTGAAGTTGTTCAAGCGGGTCGCGTCCATCCGATTGAAAATGATAACCTAATTCATCGGCAATTGTGGTGATGATGCTATCGACATCTGAGAGGGGTGCCAGTTCAACAAAAAATACACCGTCAGCATAATCTTGCAGCATAGCTTCGGCAACGGCCAGTGATAGGCGTGTTTTTCCCATTCCGCCGGGAGCTAAAATTGTCACGAGACGGTTGTTGGGCTGTGCCAGCAAATCGACGACAGCTTGCACCTCGGTTTCACGCCCGACAAATTCGGTTGTTTGAGCAGGTAAATTATGCTTCACCTCAAGTAACCAATCTTGCGAATCTGTCTCGAAGCGATTGGTAACAGGTTGTTTGGTCGAGCGCCCATGCAATATATCTTCTAGCTCTGCGCCGATATGTCGCACCGATGGAATCCGATTGATGGGGTCACGTTCTAGCATACGATAGATGAGGTCAATCAAATCGATTGAGGCCGCTGGCGATAATCCCTCTAAATCCGGTATAGGGGCTGTAGTAATGTTTTGGATTGTTTCTATAAGACTTGCGCCTGAAAATGGACGTTCTCCAGCAATCATCTCAAAAAGAATCACACCAAACGCCCAGATGTCAGACCGCGCATCAATGCCAGTTCCCTCAAATGCCTCCGGTGGCAAATAATCGATTGTGCCGACGATTGCATCGGTGTCTGTGACACGCTCTTTACTCCCCAGTTGTGCAATGCCAAAGTCGGTCAGTCTCAGTGTTCCATCCTCAGCAATGAGGATGTTAGCAGGCTTTAAATCACGATGGATGATGTTGAGCTTATGGGCGCGTGTCAGGGCATCGGCAAGGTCAATGGCGTAGCGCACAATGACTTCATTCTCTAGTTTGGCTGTGGAAATTAAGTTTGCCAGATCACCACCGGAGACATATTCAATGACGAGAAAATGCTCATCATCGTTTGTGAATGTATCTAATAGTTTGACTATATTCGGATGATTTAGGTCACGGAGGGCTTCCCCCTCACGCTGGAACCGCTCAATCTGTGACGCGTCGGTTAAATCAGATCTAAGATGCTTGATTGCCACTAGCGTCTGATTTTGTATTTCCGTGGCGAGATAGACAGTCCCCATACCCCCTTTCCCGAGTTCATGTTCAATCCGATAAGTATTCGCAAGTATTGTATTGGGTTCCATCTGTTTCCCTTATACTAGTGTCTAGGACGATGCCCTAAAACCTAGTCAATTTCTAACTTCAGTGCATAGACTATTGCTTCATCAATATCCATGTTGAGCCCTTTTTGCCAAGCTTGTTCGTAGGAGTTTTTATCCAACTGTTGGCGTACACTCTCTAATGTACTTTCAAGATAGCTTTGTTCGGTTGGTTGTACATGAATATTCAATTTATCTTGTATATTTGCCATCACACCGAGCAGGACGACAGCATCCACTGAGCGATCAACACGCGACAATAGCATAGCAATACCATGAAAATCGGCTGGCAACATATAAGTAAATCCGATTTGATAGTCAAGCTTCAAAGAGGTTTTTGATAGTTCTAAGCCTACATGGTAGTCGCCATTTTCGATGTGAAAACGGGCTAAATTCGCCTGACTCATCGCGATGCGTCGCACTTCTCCAGTTTGCTGGGATATCTCAAGTGTTTTCTCAAATGCTTCAATCGCTAGGTCAAAATGTCGCATATTTTCATGGGCATTTCCAATAATGTTGTATGTTAGTGCCAATCCTGCAAGATTATGAATTTGCTCAAAATAGTTTAACGCTTGATCAGCTACTTCCAACGTCTCGTCATAATGGTCCGATAATGTCCCCATAACCGATGCTAGAATACAATATGCCCACCCTTTTACACGTAAATCATCACTGTCGTGTAACATTGTAATCGCTTTGCGTGCAAGTTGCTCCGCCTGTTCGATTTTCTGTAAACCCCATGAAATGATTGCTAATCCATAAGTCAATTGAGCATGGAGCGAGGTATCTAACACATCATTATTTTCTAATAAGGTTGTCATCCATGTGTAAGCTTCAATATGATGGCCTTGGTAGAACCAGAAATCGCGTGCAGACGTAATGAGCTTTGTAGCGGATACAGGATCATGTTGAATCGCCCATGTCATAGCGTTACGGATGTTATCATGCTCGGCTGTAAATAGACGGTACCAGTGTTCTTGATTAGCATATCTCAGTTCTTTACCACCACGCTCTGCGAGTTCAGTATAATATGCGACAAATTGCTGATGCGCCTCGGTTTCTAACTGTGCATCGACCAATTGCTGGTAACCATATTGACGCAGAAGCTCATGGATTTCGTAGCGTCCGCTATCCGTATTGCGACGAATCAACGATTTATTCATCAGCGACATCAAGACACGGAGGGTGGCATCAGTTGTGGCTTGTGCGGCCTCTCTTGTAAATCCACCACGAAATATCGATAAGCGCATGAACACATCTTGTTCCTGTTGTGTCATTCGCTCCCATGAATAATCAAATACCGCGACTATACTACGTTGACGTTCTGGTAGGTCGGTTGCATCAGTCTCTAGTAATTCCAAACCCTGATTGAGTTCATCGGCAATTTCGATTGGCGTCAGCATACCTAACCAACTGGCGGATAACAAAATACCTAGTGGCATACCTTGCATCATCTCACAAATTCGGCGGATTGCATCGAGATTATCACTAGTAATGTCAAAGCCTGATTGTATCCGTCGCGCACTCTGTACAAACAGTTGAACCGCCTCTGCACGTAGGGCAGACTCCGGCGATTCCCAATCTGAAAATCGCATCCCCGATAAGTCATATACAGTTTCTGCGGTCTGATTTAGTCGTTGACGCGATGTTACAAGAATACTGAGTTGACTGGATTGCGTCAGCAAATCTGTTGTCAGATGTGCACCGTCGATCAAATGCTCATAATTGTCGAGAATAAGCATTGTCTCACCATTGGAGAAATAACTACCCAATTGTTCGATTGCACTTCGACCATCCGCTTGTAATGAAAATCCAATCTGTTCTGCGATAGTCGATACAATTGCATCTGTATCCGATAAAGGCGCGAGCTCAACAAAAAAGACCCCCGATGTGAATCTGCCTAGCATTTGTTCTGCGATTGCTAGTGAAAGTCGGGTTTTTCCCATGCCTCCCGGTCCGAGAATCGTTACAAGACGGTTCACATCATCCGACAGCAACTCGACGACTGCACTAATATCAATGTCGCGCCCGACAAACGGCGTGGTTTGGTTTGGTAAGTTGTGACGGATGGTAATTAAAAACGGGGATGCTGTTGTGTCAAATCGTTTGGTAATGGGCTGACGTGCAGATCGCCCATGTATGATATCTTCTAATTCTGCTCCGATATGCCTAACGGATGGAATCCTCAGATTTGGATCGCGCTCTAACATACGATAAACAAGATCAATCAGATCGATGGGCACGGATGAATTGTAAGATTCCAAGTCTGGAAGTGGTGCTATCAGAATTTTTTGCATCGTTTCGGTGATTGATTCACCCGTGAATGGACGCTCTCCAGCGATAAGTTCGAATAGAATGACGCCGAATGCCCAAATATCTGAGCGTTGGTCAATATCTTCGCCATTAAACGCTTCTGGTGGTAGATAATCTATTGTGCCGATAATGGCATCTGTCTCGGTGATGCGGTCTTTACTGCCAAGTTGCGCGATGCCAAAGTCGGTCAATCGCAGTGTTCCGTCCTCGGCAATGAGGATATTAGCGGGCTTCAAATCCCGATGGATAATATTTAACTTATGCGCGCGTGTGAGTGCATCGGCAAGATCAAGGGCATAACGTAGAATCTGTTGTGGGTCGGACTTGGCTGTTTGCGTAAGATCGGATAAGTCGCCACCAGACACAAATTCCATCACCAGATAATATTCACCATTATTTTCAAATGTATTGAGCAATTTGACAATATTCGGATGATTGAGGTCGCGCAGAGCTTCCCCTTCACGCTGAAAACGCTCGATTAATGCAGGGGTTGCGATCTCAGATTTGAGGTGCTTGACAGCTACCTGAGCACCTGTCTGAAGATCAGATGCGAGGTAAACGACTCCCATGCCACCTTGACCGAGTTCACGCTCAATCTGATAGCGATCGATGAGTATTGTTTGTTGCGTCATAGGTTGCCCCATTCGATGAATACACTATGGGGTTATTGTACTAGAGAGAGAATAGTTGGACAGCAAATTATGATTGTATAATTACAAAGTTAACGGATTGATAGAGTGTAATTGCGCGTTGTAGGTCATCTTTTGCGACAAAAACATAATCGCGGTCGTGTGTCGAAACTAAAAATAAGCTCATACCATCGTCAGCAAGCGGCTTAGAAACACGCGCTACGACACCAACTGCATCAAATTCAAGATCACCATCTACCCGAAAACATCGCCAATCAGCCGAATAGGCAATATCATCTGGTATAGCCTGTTGTGGACACATGATCGATAATTCGTCGTCGGTTTTGGCAATAAAAAAATAATCGGACGATGTCGCCCATGTGGGAATCGCATTAACTGGATTGAGTTTGAGAATCCCAAATATTTGTGGGAGTAGCCTGAGTTTCATCATTATCATGCTGAGGATTGTTTGAACCAAGTATAGACTGCATAATCTGTTGTGAAATAACAATTTGCCCCGCAAGAATCAACGAGATAAATTGCGTAAAATTATTTAGATCATCATGTAAGATAATACCAGATACACCCCTTCGCATCCAATACTGTGCTTGCGAGCGTGTCACTGTCGAACAAAGTATGATAATTTTCACAGTCATATAGTTGTGCAAGATGGTGTGAAGCATTTCATCATCTAGCGTATCTGTGTCTATGAGAATTACATCATATGTTTGTGTTACTGTGATGTCCACAAGCACAGGGTATCTGAGGTAAGACACAATAATTTGCTCATCGGCATTATCTATATGAATCGTATTATGTGTGTTATTTGCGTAAGATAAAATAGCGACGTGGGTTGGCTTATTCAAGATAATCTACTTTCACTTCGTCTAGTTCTATCTTATTAAAAAGCATCATGCTTGTCGACTAGCTATAGTGACAGGTCACTACCTATCTGATTGGACAGGTTATGCTTTACACTAAATTATTTTTTGCGGCGATGACAAGAGCTTCGGCACGGGTTTCTACACCGAGTTTTGTAATAATATTGGCGATATGAAATTTAACAGTTGATATACTAATTGATAATGCGACGGCAATTTGATTATTGGTTTTGCCATCAGCAAAATGTTTTAATATCTCTAACTCACGTGCTGATAAATTGAGATTATATGTCGGTTGGGTGGGTGATTCACTTTCTTGCATTAAGGCTTGCATAATTTCAGGCGAAAGCACACCTTGCCCCTCGTATACTGTGTGAATCGTATTTTCGAGATCGTCGACTGATGAATCTTTTAAAATATATCCGACTGCACCATTTTGGAGCATTGTTCGGACTGTATCATTATCTTTAAAACTGGATAATGCCAAAATTTTAATATTAGGATGTTTGGCTATGATATGTTTTGTCGCTTCCACACCATCCATAATTGGCATAACCACATCCATCAGTAGTATATCTGGTTGGTAACGATCACATAACGCTATCGCTTCTTGCCCATTATTCCCTTGTGCGATCAACTCGATGCCATCAAAAAAACTGAACATCTCAACCATTACTTGATGGACCCGACGATGGTCGTCTACTAAAATAATACGAATTGGTTTGTTCTCCATCATGTTATATCCCCTATGACTGTAATTGTCGTACCTACATCAATAACACTATCAATCGTACAATTGGCCCCAATAGCCTCGGCGCGTTCGATCATATTTCCTATACCAAAGTGACCAGATGGTGTGCTCTTGGTATCAAACCCACATCCATTATCTTGGATTACTAATTTAACTTTATCCCCTATTTTTGTCAGGCTGACAAAGACTTCTGTTGACGTAGTATGTTGTTTAATATTATTAAGTGCCTCTTGAGCAATACGATACAACGCAACTTGAGCATCTTTTTCTAGATAGATATTCGCTGTGGTAGAAAAACCGACCACTGTACCCGATGTACCTGTGTACGCATCACAGAGGTGACGAATGCTCGTGCCGAGGTCTGTCTCTATTAGTCCATCAGGATATAGCTCAAGTAAGATTAAGCGCATTTCGGCTGTTGCACCATGTATCAGTTGTTGGATGTTATATGCGTATTCCTTCACTTTTTCGGGCTTTTTTTCAATAGCACGCGGTAGTAAATCAGCAAGTGTACTTGCTGCAAAGAGTGTCTGGTTAACCGAATCATGTAGTTCACGAGCAAGCCGTTGACGTTCTTCAAGTAAAGTGACCTGTTTGACCTGCGCAAAGAAGATTTCCTCAGTTTTGCGACGATCTGTGATGTCTTGTAGTAGTAGCAACCATCCAACTTGCTGGAGATCGTGATGCTGAATAGGAGACGCACGAATTGCATAGGTTTTAGTTTTGTTGTGTATTGTGAGGTCAATTTCGTTTTGTGTTAGTGGATCACTTTTTATTTGATCAACCAAAGATTTGTGATCCGGTAGTAATTTGTCTATGGATAGTCCTATGACGTCAGTTTGATTATTAAAAAGGTGTTTATGTGCAGCAGGATTCAGATCCAGGATACGACGTTGTGTATCGAGCACCAGTACCAAATCTTCAAGACTCTCGATCAGGACTTCACGTGCAATCGGTGTTAAATCTAACAAACGGTATCTTAGAACAACCCAGCCGGTTAATACCCCACTGATGGGAAAGACAAGCGTTGATGCGTTAAAATGTGGAACAATCATGAATCCAAGTTGATATAAGACTTCCACACTTAAAGGTAAACACAGCGCAATTAACATCGTGAAAATTTGCCGTCGATAAGCTTGTTCTTGGTAATTGAGTGAGTGCAACAACAGAACGATTGAGAAAAGCGTTATTGTCATATTAAATGGAACATGGATTGTGCTAAACCATGCCCCATAATCATATACTGATATAGGAAACCATGTTGTTGTTAAGTCACGGTATGAATCACCGCGCCACAATTGATGTAACGGATTTGTCCATATCATAATATTTGTCAGGATGGGAAAAAGAATAATTAGGGGTAACCATCGGTTAAAGCGTTCCATCATATTGTTATATTGCATGACGATAGCAAGCCATGCAACCGGCATAAATGTAATGCCTAAAAATGAAAAATCTGCAAATAATAAGCTTAGTTGTAAGTTCAAAGTGAGGATTTCAAGAAAACTTCCCGTCATCCAGACGAGCAGGCATCCCATAAAAATGAGATATGTTTTTGCAATTGGTTTATCTCGTTGCTGCAACCCTATTACAATTAAAACTAGCAATAATAATACAGATATACCAAGTGGGACAGCGATTAGATTGAATTGCCATTGTGGATTCATATGGTTCGCGATATTACAACAACCTACATAGATTAACCTATTGTAGCGTAGCATATCGCCCAATAATGCTTAACATATTATTTTGATCGTTGATTGGCTTATATGTCGCCTAACTTCATCAACGCCTTTAGGTCCATGCGCTTGAAGTTGAGATGTCCGAGATTGTCCGGTGGGGTCGGCATTGGCGCATTCCACCACACAGGGCGGATGAATTCACGGCAGTTCGTTTCTTTACAGCGGTAATTGAGCGCGTAGTCCCATTCGTAGCCACACCACTCACTACTTGCAGAATTTTCCGACCAAAATACCTGCATATAATCGGCATTGTCAATCGCTTCGGCAATGGCTGCCTTCCAATCGGCACCGGTGCGAATATCATCGACATCAAAAAAGACATCATTCCCGGCTGCTTCTTGGATGACTTTGAACGCCTCGGCGATAAATTTATCTTTGCGCGAATAAGAGATGAAGATTTTGTCATATCCACTTGTAGTCGTGGACTGCATCTTTGCTTGGGCGAAGGGATTCGTTGGTTCGTCCATTATCATCGGCATAACCTGTGCTTGAGCTTTCCTTTCAACAATCTCAATCGCAAATTTAATTTTTGCAATTTCAAAGCCCAGTACCATAATCGATGCACGAACAAATGCTGTCTCATCGACAAATTCATTGGATGGGCGAAATTCAAAATTGAAGCGTGTCCAATCACCATGCCATGTCTTCGTGAGTAATTCTGGCTCAAAGTCGAGTTCTTCGCTTTCCAGCAGAACAGTAATTTTGCTACCATGTTGCAATGATTTGGATTGTTTAGTTGTACGGGGTGGTGGCACAGTCCCGCCGATTTCTTCTTTAAAGCGCTCGGCATCTTGTTTGATCTGCTCGAGCATTGCTTCGGCATGTGCATAGATTACGGCACTATAACGTTGATTGACTTCGGCTTCTCGTGGATAAAATGCCGAAAAATGCGCCGTTGTCGCGGGAGCCTCTGGTTGTACTTTTTTCTCTGGATAATCGATGTCGAGGGTAGGTTCTTCCTCGATTTCTTCTTCTAGTGGTAGTAGTTCTGCGTAATCATCAACGTCACCAAACTGTATCATTTCGTCACCGCTATCGGCTTTTTCTTTTGCTAGTTTGTCCATCCACTCTGATGTTTCATCGAGTACGGGTTTAGGAGGTGCTGGTGGAGGCGCAGATGGGAGTGCTGATTGCTGCGGTGGGACAGGTGGTGCAGGTGGCGTTACAGCTTTCATGATTTGGGTATCATCAATTTTCGGGTTAAGCGGCTCAGGTTCTGCCTGTCCTCTTTGTCTGATGTTTTCATCAACGGAATCATTGTGTTCATCTTCATCGGGATTGGCTATACTACCGACACGTTCAGTCTCTTCTTGTGTAGGTTCTTGGCGTTCGGTTGTGATGGGGCGTATATTGCCAGTCGGCTCATTTTGTTGACGTTGCCATGCCCAATATCCAACTACGCCTACAAGGATAATGACCGCGATGATGATAACTTCGATCCCCATATCGTTAACTCCTCAACTTGATTCCCATACTAACTTATCTTAGCGTGGATAGGCGGGTTCGGCAATTCGTTACACTGCCATTATCACGCCTTCATTAAAGAACGTCATTTTTGATAGTATGATAAATTTATGTCTACTCAGCAAAAATACCGTATCTCTGGAGATACCAACATGCGCCATGCAATTATTGTTCTAAGTATGCTTATTTTATTCATCGTGCCGATTAATGCACAGGACAGTTTCTCCGATGATACCGAGATTAGCTTATTACAATGGAGTCACTTTGTGCCCAGTTATGACGAATGGTTTGATGCCTATCTACACGACTGGGGCGAAGCGAATAATGTCAGCACGAGTGTGGATCATGTCAATTTTACGGAACTTCCCACGATTCTTGCCTCACAAATTGAAGCAGGCGACGGTTATACTCTTATAGAATTGCTATTTTCGCCATCAGAATTTATTGAAGGTCTGCACGATCTATCGGATATCAATGCCATCGCATCCGAAATGTATGGTGAACGTGTTGGCACATGTCAGGCAACATCCTATCTACCAATAAGCGATACCTACTATGCGTTTACTCACGGGTATGTCCCCGACCCCGGCAATTATGATATTGCACTCTGGACAGAAGCCGGCTATCCATCAGGTCCGCAAACCTACCAAGATTTGTTGGATGGAGGCAGGACAATCTTCGAATCAACGGGTATTCCAGTCGGACTCGGGATTAGTCCCGAACTTGATAGTGAAATGGCGAATCGAGCCGTCATCTGGAGCTTTGGTGGCAGTGTTCAAGATGAGAATGAAAATGTTGTGCTGAATAGCCCCGAGACAATCGCCGCTGTTGAATTTATGGCACAATTACAAAACGAAACCATGACTGATCGCGTCTTTGGCTGGACAGCCGCCAGCAACAATCAAGCACTCATCGCCGGCGATGTCAACTATATCATCAACTCCAACTCCGCATATCGTAGTTTGCAAAAAATAGATAGGCCTGCCGCTGACAATATCGGATTCACCAGCGCGATTGAAGGACCAGCAGGTGCATTTGCATCATCACATGTCTGGCAAATTTATGTGATTCCGTCGTATGTACAAGGCGAAGAACTTGAAGCCGCCAAACAATTCATTCTCGACCACACGGCTATCTATAGTGACGCGACCTATAACAGCGAACTCTATAACTTCCCGTGTTACCCGAGTACTGTTCCACAATTAGATGAGTGGCTCGAAGATGACCCATTTGAATCCACACCTGCCAACAAATTTGAGGTGCTTAAGTCCGTTAATGATTGGTCGGTACACCTTGGCTATCCCGGTGTGAGTAACCCCGCCACTACCCAAGTGTTTAGCGAGAATATTATTACAGCAATGGTCGCACGTGTTGCCTTAGGCGAAATGAGTGCCGAAGAATCCGTCGCCCTCGCCACAGAACGCGTCGAAGAAATCTTTGCAGAATGGCGCGCCAAAGGACTCGTGGGTGGTGCAGAGTAAGCAAAAAGGACAGCTCATCGAACTGCCCTTTGCGAAATCAGGAAAGTAACACAACTTACACATCTTCACCTATCTTGAGCAGAATCCGCCCTGATTTACCGCGTGACATGGCATGGTCGAATGCATCTTTATAATCTGTCAGGTCAAATTGGCTATCGATGATCGATTTTAGCTTGCCCGTAGTCGCCCAATGCACTAATTCCGCCAGCATTTTCGAATCGCCCTTATCGACATATAACCAACGGACAGCTTTTCTATAACGTAACATATCTAACAGTGAGTTGAACGGATTTGCCGGAATGAAATATCCATCGTCATCAAGCAAATGTCGAATTTGCTTAAACCGATAATTCGTTGTCAGATCAAGAACCATGGCATATTTGGCAGTGGTTTGGGTGATGTCTGTTGTCTTGTAGTCGATTAATGTATCTGCGCCAAGCTCTGTTAGTAGCTCATGATGTTTCGCACTGGCGACCGCTGTAATTTTTGCGCCAAGAATTGAGGCAATCTGTACCGCCATAACACCAACACCACCGGATGCACCTAATATCAATACAGAATCACCGTCTTGAATGTGGGCAATATCGCGTAAGGCAACCAATGCTGTCATTGCGCTCATGGGTAGGGCGGCAGCATCTGTTACAGGTAAAGATGCGGGCAATGGTGCAAGATACTGCTCAGGAATTGCAATATATTCCGCGTGAGGCTTCCATCCTTTAACGAGATGAACATAACCGAGCACTTTATCGCCTGTGGTAAATACCTCGCCATCCGACTCAACAATGCCGGAAAATTCCAAGCCTGTTTTTACATCGCCACGCGCCCCCATTAGTTTATTCAGAAATTGCATGGCCTTATCGGTGGCTAGGTCGATTTCATGCCCGTTAACTGTAGTGTACAGAATTTTTACAAGCACTTCCCCAGCGCCGATCGGTGGGATAGGCAAATCATTTCGCAGTTGTGGTGAAGCATCATTCAAGACAATTCCTTGCATTTTTGTCATCAGGTGAATCCTTTTCTAATTGACAGAGACTGACAGCAATGGAAAAATCCTACATGTTCAAGTCAACTTTAAGTCAACAGGGAGTTTTCATGAAAATCGGAGAATTTGCAAAAGAGGTGGGTGTTGCACCGTCAACATTGCGCTACTACGAAGATATTGGATTACTTGCAGATGTGCCTCGCATTGATCAACGGCGCTGGTATCCCGCAAGCTATATTCCTATATTGCGCTTTATTCAATTAGCGAAACAAACCGGATTCACATTAGATGAAATCCGCGACATGCTTCAACTGTTTGATGGTAATAATTTACCTGCTGATTCTGAGTGGCAACCCGTAGTTAAGCAAAAGCTACAGGAAATAGAAGCTGTTATTGTCCAATATCAGAAGATCAAGGCGACCTTGCAGGAGATGCTCGACTGTGATCTTGAGGGCTTCACACTTGATACGATCTGGGAAGATGAGTGTGAGTCGTTTGACATGTAAGGTGAAAATTTGCACTAAATCTTAGAGGAAACGCAGGGACAAGGCAACCCTGTCCCTTACGGAGTAATTACATATATCGGATTAGCTACCCGGTACGACTGCGCATTGACCTTCCATCATGCAAGACCATGTCATATCGCCACCATCGAGTTGCAATTCCATGCCCATACCTTCAAGGACAGCTGCCATTGCGGAAACGTATGGTGCGGAGAAGCTGGTACCGTTGAGTTTCTTATAGGTGTCGTTAAGGTAGATAGTGTGAATGTCACGACCAGGTCCCCAAATATCGCCACCCTTGTTGCTGAAGCTACTACGTGAACCATCGGAGTCAATCGCGCCGACTGCAACAACATTGTCGTAACGTGCTGGGTAACCAGGGAGTGTACCACCACTGTTACCTGCGGATGCAATTACAGTGACACCTTGGCTGACTGCATAATCAACTGCATCTTTTTCGGCTTGTGAACCGACAAAGCTACCGAGTGACAAGTTAATGATGTCTGCACCGTTGTCAGCTGCGTAGACGATACCTTTAGCAACGTCTGCCATTGAACCACTACCGTTTGGTCCAAGAACGCGGACTGGCAAAATACTTGCGTTCGGTGCGAAACCTGCGATACCAATGCCGTTATCGATATTCGCAGCGATGATACCTGCAACGGAACACCCGTGGCCGAATACATCATCTGGATCGTCATCGTTATCAACGAAGTCATATCCGTTGTCTAAGACGCGACCTTCAAGGTCTTCGTGGTTCATGCAGACACCGGTATCAATCACAGCAACAGTGATGGGTTCAAGGTCGCCCATTTCTGCCCAAGCAGTTTCTGCTTCAATATGCGGGAGTGCCCATTGGATGCCATAGTCAGGGTCATTCGGTGGAATATCAAAGTTGACGTTGACGACATAATCTTGCTCGATTAATTCAACATCACTGTCGAAGGAGAAGTTCGCGCCGAAGTAATCAGGCGTATCCACAACCAAAATATCAAGCACATCAATGCGTTCAACGATAACACCATTAAAACGGCTGATATATTCTAATTTTTCTTCTTCAGGTGTACCGGGGTCAAAGTGGATTACCCAGTATTCAGTTGGGGTGACATTACTCGCAAGTTGGACGCGCATGGTGTCTTGTTCACTAGATTCCCCAACAGCAATCGGTTCATCATCAATACCACCACCCGCAGGAAATTCGCTAGCGACAGCAGGTAATAATGCAATTGCAAATAGGCTTACAATAAAGAGTGCAACTAATTTGTAGGATTTCATAGGTAGTCCCTTACAACTATGAACGGGAATTCGTTTTGCTTCGATTGATACTATTATATAGGAATTTACGGAAAAACCGAAATTTGGTTGTACCAATTCTAATGATTTAAGCATGTCGGGGGGTAAGCGTATGGTCACAACACATTGACGGTACGCTAAAATAGCGTCTATGCTAGAAGTAGATAAGCAACGAAAGGTACATGTTATGTCAATCGCAAAAAAGAAAAAACGAAACATCTATCGTGAATTGATCATCGGCTCTGGGGTATTTGCATTGGTTTTCCCGATGATGTTGACAGCGATTACCTTCTCTTTGCTGGGTGTTTTTACGGGATTAACATTATTACTGGGGACAACTGGCGGCGCGACAACATCTGCTATGATAATTATTGCCGTCTACGGCGCATCTTTAGCAATCTTCGGGTCTGCGATGGTGCTATTTTTCAAACGTTTCCGACTCCTCCTTGACCGCCAACAAGCGATCCAAGCAGAGCACATGCGTGTCGTAAACTTGCTTGATACCACAGCTGCAGAGCAGCGACTCGCCGATTATGATCGTTCAACTTCTGTCGATTACACAGATGAACTCGAACCTTTGGAGCAACAAGACCGTTATAGCTAATCGACATTTTTTCAGTATTATTGTATTCATAGAAAGACTTTTATGGCACAAATACTAAAGATTATTGACCACGAAGAACGATTCGGCCCAGCTAGCCTAATGCATTTTACGGTTGAAGCTGGCGAACAAATTAACGCGAAGATTGTGCTTGAACACAAGCACATCTCACTATATTGTATTGATCACGCAGCGCAACGACTCATCTTTACAGATTTACCACCTGATATTGATCTGACCAATGTACCTTTTGTGTATAACGCGCAAATGGAAAATGCCACACGTTTTATCGCAGTCTCATATGATGAGTTAACGGAGCTCACCTCTTCTCTGACGTTACCGGAAAACATTCTCTTGGTTTATTCGACAGGGCGAGCTGGTTCGACTTTGATGAGCCAAATACTGAACGAAATTGATAATGTTGTCAGTTTCTCAGAGCCCGATGTATTCCTCAATTTAGTGCCTATCATTTATCATGCTGATAATCGACACGACTACAACTACTTAGTTGAGCATTGTTTCAAATTATTTATGCATCAATATGCGGACAAAACTGTTGCAATTAAATTTCGTGGAGAATGTATAGACATCGCGGATGTTATTCGTCAGGTTTTGCCATCTGCTAAAAATCTATATCTCTATCGTCACACAATTGAGTGGGCATCATCATGGTGGCGTGTATTTAGTGGGTTTGGTGGAACCGGTACACGATCATTTGAACAAGCATCAGCATATGGCATAAACTTCACTGGACGCATATCGACTCTAAAACATGTTATAGGAGATAATACAGACGATGTAAGTTTTGTATCATTCATCACCAGTCTATATTTGTTCTATCTTGAAGGATACTTTCGTGCACATGAGCAAGGTGTTCCATTTATGGCAATGCGCTATCAAGATCTGAATAACCATCGTGAGATAATGTTAACAAAACTATTTGATTATGTTGGGTTGCCACAAACACAACTGGCATCGGCTCTAAATGGGTTTGAACGCGATTCGCAGGCTGGTACTGCCCTTGAACGCAAAAATGATAAGGGTAACACCGAACGTCTAAACGACGAATCGGTTAAAATCATCACAGATATTCTTAGCAACCATCCACTTAAGCTGACACCAGAGATAATTCTACCGAGTACTATTCATCCATAAAGTGTCTTCAGGAGACTTTTATAATGGCACAAATCCTAAATATTCTTGAACGTGTTGATCAATTTGGGCCAGCAAACCTCAACCATTTTAAACTAGAAGCAGGTGAGCAAATTGATCTGAAAATTGTATTAGAAAACGAGCATATCTCACTTTACTGCATTGACCACTCCGCACAACGGCTTATTTTTACAGACTTACCTGCGGATGTTGATCTAACGACTGTGCCCTTTGTATATGCTGCACAAAAGGAAAAGGCGACTCGGTTAATCGCATTATCTTATGAGGAAGTCTTCGCGCTTACTCAAGATATCCATTTACCAGAACAGATCATCCTGATTTACTCAACTGGACGCGCAGGGTCGACTTTGATGAGCCAGATTTTGAGTGAAGTTGATAATGTCGTGAGTCATTCAGAACCGGATGTATTCCTCAATCTTGTGCCTATCATTTATCATACCGAGGAACGCACGGCACATAATTCGCTTGTAGAAGCATGTTTTAAGCTGTGGGGATACCATCACCGTGACAAAACACTCGCTATCAAATTCCGTGGAGAATGTATCGACAGTGCTGATGTCTTCCAGCAAGTGCTACCACAAGCAAAAAATCTATATCTATATCGGCAGACAATTCAATGGGCATCATCTTGGAAGCGTATCTGGAGTAATTTTGGTGTCGATCAAGCTCTCCCTGTCGATCAAGCCACCTTTTATGGTGATCTCTTTAATGGACGTAACACAACGTTGGAATGGGTTGCTAACGGCGCCAAGATGGTGACAATTCCCGAAATGTTGATGAGCTTGTGGTTATTCTATCTGGAGGCGTATTATCGGATGGTAGATCTGGATATACCATTCATGGCAGTGCGCTATCAAGACCTCAACCAGCATCGGGATGTCATGTTGACCAAAGTTTTTGAATATGTCGGGCTACCATTATCCGAATTAGAATCGGCGTTACAAGGATTTGATCGTGATTCACAGGCTGGTACACTGCTTGAACGTAAAGATGACAGGGGTAATACGGAAACAGTCTTGGATGAAGAGGTTGAATCAATTAAAGCGATTCTAGCACGTCATTCACTACAACTCACACCCGACACGATTCTACCCAATACAGTAAATCCATAACAACGCGGGGTATGACATGGCACAAATCTTAGAAATTCTGGAGCGTGATGAAGAACTCGGCCCATCGCGGATGGCACACTTTAAACTACGTGATGGCGATACAATTCCATCAGAGGTCGTGATACAACACGATAACATCACACCCTATTTTATTGATGCTGAGTCGCGGCGGTTAATTTTTGCGGATGTCCCCGCAGAGATTGACCTGACAACTGCACCATTTGTTTATGTGGTGCAACGTGAACATGCGACCCGCTTAATTGCTGTGCCATTTGAAGATCTCGCTGACCTCGCTCAACAAGTTGATGCACCAAAAGCATTGATTCTGATTTATTCAACCGGACGCGCAGGATCGACCCTGATGAATCAGATATTGAATCAAGTAGATGGGGTAAGTAGTTTTTCCGAGCCGGATTTCTTCCTTAATCTTATCCCGATGGTGTATCATGCAGACGACCGTGAGACATATGTTGAGTTACTCACACAGTGTGTGAAATTATTTGCGTACCCCTACGCTGATCAAACTATTGCTATCAAGTTCCGTGCCGAGTGTATTGATATTGCGGATGTATTGCAGCAGGCATTCCCGTATGCCCAAAATATATTTATGTATCGTGATGCAATCCAATGGGCATCATCGTGGTATCGGATTATTGTCAAGCGCGGTAAATTGACCTCAAGAACTGTTGAACAAGCCCGTACCGGAACAACTTTATTTACAGGACGGAGCGATCATTTTGAGCAGTTCATCCCTCAAGATGCGACCACTATAGATTTTGCGATTGGCACGATGGGGCGTTATATCTTCTATATTGAGGCGTATTTTCGGGCGATTGATCAAGGATTGTCATTTTTTGCATTACGCTATCAAGATTTAAATACCCAGCGTGAAACGATGTTACGCAAGTTGTTTGATTACCTCGATTTACCCGATGAACAACTCATAGCAGCGCTGGCTGGATTCGACAAAGACTCACAAGCGGGGACAGTCCTCGAACGCGCTGGTGATAAAGGGAATCAACAACAACTGCCGGATGACCAAGTCGCGCATATTCGAGAATTACTAGAAGGGCATCCACTCAAGCTTACGCCAGATAGCATTTTGCCTGCTACCATATTTCCATAATCCCGACTTTACACTCTATTTACATATTATTCAGAAATCCCTTATATGCGTCCTCTATCATGCGTGCGTATTGATTTAAAAACTAAGAGGGATTGTCCATGACAAACAAAAGTAGCACAGGTGTATCATACGGGGTGGTTGCCATCCTCGTGATTATCGCATTTGCAGTGGGAGCTGGTGTTGGTGTCGGCGGATTTATTTTCGCGACCGGTGGTGATGGAACGGCTAGCCGCAGTGTGCAAGATGCGATTGCCGAAATTGAAGCTGATAATGATGCCCAAGTAGCAGAAGACACCGATGAAACAGCAAGTGAAGATGAAGACATGGCTGATGCTGAAGATGTAACCAGTGAAGATGCTGATGCTCAAGCTGCTGATGAGAGCGAAGAAACAGCCGGCGAAGATGAAGCTACTGAAGCTGAGGACACCGAAGACATGGCGAGTGACGAATCCATGACATCCGAAGCAGTTGAATTTAGCATCGTGACCGACGAATCGACTGCAACATTCACCTTGGAAGAAGACCTGCGTGGCGAACGTGTGACTGTAGTCGGTACAACACCTGATGTTGGTGGAACAATCACCGTTGACCTTGATAATCCGAGTGCATCCAGCGTTGGTACAATTGCTGTCAACGCACGAACAATCGCTACCGATAATGACTTCCGTGATCGTGCAATTCGTAGCCGGATTCTAAAATCTGCTGAAGATCAATTTGAGTTTATCATCTTTGAACCAACAAGCCTCAGTAACTTTTCTGCAGAATCTGTCAGTGTCGGTGATACATTGACCTTTGACATCACCGGAAATCTGACAATTACGGGTGTGACGCTAGAAGTAGTCTTTAATACATCCGTTACCGTCGATAGTGAAACGCAATTGACAGGTACAGCAACATCGAATGTACTTTATGCCGACTATGGTCTGGTTATTCCTGATGTACCGGGTGTTGCCAATATCACCGACGATGTTGACCTCGCCATTAACTTTGTTGCGTCTGCGGGAGCAAGCGAATCTTAAATTCATTGTCAGGATGAATTAACACAGGGGGCACAATTGCGTGCCTCCGAACACATGTTATCCACCGTATTTTAAGTTTCTAGAGATATGATTGAATCTAAAAATAATGAGGCTTAGGTTGCAAAATCTGTGTAATCATAACCCTCATCTTCAACATTATAATCAGGCGTAATTAGCCGATCAAATAATGTCAAGATCACATGACGAACGCCCGCACCTGTTCTTGCAGAGCATCCAATGACAGGTATTTGTCGGTCGATATTGAGGGCGACGCGAATTGCATCTAACTCCCATGCGTTGGCGCAGTCGCGTTTATTAGCGGCAATCACAAACGGGATGTCATCATCAACATTGTTAATCAGAGCTTTGTCGATCGAAAAACTGGCAGGACGGGTGCTATCGACTAATGTCACAACCCCAACCGGATCCTCACGATCAAACAAAAACGTCCATGCGCTCAATGGACTTTCCTCAGACAACCCGTAGAGATATATAATATTGCCTGCATCGACACTTAATCGTCCATAATCCAGTGGTTTAAGCGTATCACTCGGATTTGGATCAGGCATCGTTTGCGGTGGGAGTTCACTCACACGTTTAATAAATTCTGAAACGCCAGATTGTGAGCTTCCCAGCACCACGACGATATATTTACGAAAAGCAGGTTCAACTGCCATGATAAATTTGCCCTAAGTGTCCTTCGTATGCAATACATCTAATATATCGCAACTTATACTGTTTATTCCATAAGAATTAGACTTTTTGCATCGCAATATTAGGGCATTTTGTCTGAAAACCGATGACAGAACAAACACAATTTGTGTAGTTTATTCAAGATGAGCAAAAGACAGCGTGAACTAAATCACTGATTATTAGGTTGTTTCGTAAGGCACGAAGATTCTGTGGATTATTCGATATTAACCGCCGGGGACAATTTGGATGGGTAATCGTCCGATAATGAGCTCAGTACCACGCTCCATTGTCAGCGGTTGATGCGGTTCAAGTCGCTTTCCTCCGACAAACGTCCCATTGGTGCTACCTAGGTCGGTCACAACAATGTTCCCATCTTGATATTCCAATTGACAGTGAATGCGCGAGACACCTTTATCAACGGCACCAAAGTCTGTTAAATCGACTTGGTTACGCGACCGTTGTTTAGGGTCGAAGCGCCCCAACAAGACCTTTGGCGTTAGTTTAAAATCTACAAATTCCTTCATACCCATAATAAACAACGCAATGCGTTCATTTTCGTTGGGCAGTTGCGCAAATTCATCTGTATCGTATTTCTTCTGAAAGAAATCAAAATTGGTCGATAGAATGCGTGTTTTTTTCTTATCCCGAAAGCGGCGGGTTATGGGGTTATCGTTTTCATTATTTTCTGACATTGAATTTTGCCCAACTTACAAAACTGATTACAATTGACACGAACCCTATAAGGTTAACAATATTTTCTTACAAATAAAATTCCATTACGATATTTTTACCGTTTTATTATAGTTAATATTTTTCGTAATATTGGGAAATGCCGCCTAAATGTAATTACGCCGAACCAATGTCCGGCGTAACCATAGGAGGGAGACATGCGTTATTGCCGATGGACAGGTAGGGAGAAACCCATCCACCATGCTAGATGCTATCCTAGACCACTACCGATACACAATCATCGAGACAACATACCATTACATTTGCATCTAGCGGCACAACGTTCAAACTTTTTTGAAAGTTGTAAACGTTATGTTGATTAGATAATATAACATCTGCTGATCTTGGTCAAGGGGGTTGGAGTGGTTCTAATGTCGCATTAGTAGTTTTCTTATAATCGCCAATAAGTTTAATAGCGTACTTTCACACTTATCGCCCAAAATGATATGCTTCGACCCACTAAAGGGCAAATTTTGTAGGTTGTAGATAGATATGTGTTGTGTGCAGTATAATCATGCCACTAATTATTCAGTGTAGAAAGCAAACTAAATTATGCGTGAAAATCGAATACGAACATTATGGGCAGAAGGTAAACCCGTCTTAAATGGGTGGTTGCATATTCCTAGCATGTGGTCTGCAGAAGTGATGGCGAACCAAGGCTGGGACAGTTTACTCGTCGATATGCAACACGGGTTGATGAGCATGGAAACTGCGATTCAAATGCTACAGGCAATTTCAACAACGGATACAGTGCCGTTGGTGCGGGTCAACTGGAATACCCCCGGTGATATTATGCGCCTACTCGACGCGGGTGCGTACGGTGTGATTTGCCCTATGATTGATAACCGAGAACAATGCGAAGTGTTTGTAGGAGCGTGTCGTTATCCACCTATGGGATACCGTAGCCTCGGTCCAACCCGCGCGCGTGTTTATGCAGGTGCAGATTATGCTGAACACGCCAATGATACAATCGTCACCTTAGCGATGATCGAAACACAAGAAGCCTTCGATAATCGCGACGAAATTATGAGTGTGGAAGGGTTGGACGGTGTATTTGTCGGTATCGGTGATTTACGCTTGAGTATGACCGGAAAAGCTGGATTTGATTCGACCGACACAACTGTTACGGATGCACTCGATGCGATTCTCGCATCAGCACGCGAACACAATGTTAAAGCGGGTTTATTCACTGTTGATCCAGCGTATGCTGTTGAGATGCTTAGTCGCGGTTATGAGTTTGTGACAGTGATGACGGATTCGCTGTTGTTGGGGGGTGCGGCTAGCAATGTCATCAAGTCAGTACGTGATGGATTGGAATAAATCATTTTCAAACACAAAATGAGTGCTAGAAATTCAACTATCCGCTAGGATGATAGGATAACGAATCGGGTCAACGTTTTGGTTGCCCTAACATAACACAGGGTGGTATAGATGAATTATAAGCAACTAGCGGGTGTAGATTTAGATGAATATCGTTTAGTGCAACTCATTGGTAGTGGTGGCATGAGTGCTGTCTACAGGGCGCACCAAGCAGAATTAGCACGCGATGTCGCGGTGAAGGTGCTATCGTCTCAACTGGCATTGGATGATGCGTACCTAACACGGTTTAATCAAGAAGCCAGAATCGCAGCGTCATTGGAACATGCGCATATTGTGCCAGTGTATGATTTTGGCACACATAACCAGATGATGTATGTGGTTATGCGTCTGTTAACGGGTGGCACAGTCCTTGATAAAATGCAGGGACAACCGATGAACCCGCATGAAGTCACCACGATTGTGACGGCGATTGCACAAGCTCTAGATTATGCGCATGGGCGCGGGATTGTCCATCGCGATGTCAAACCCGGTAACATCATGTTTGATGCACAGGGCACGGCATATCTCGTCGATTTTGGTATTGCGAAAGCCACCCAACAACAAGACCTCGGGTTAACTGCTCAAAATATGGTCTTAGGCACACCGCTGTATATGCCACCTGAACAATGGCAAGGTCAAACACCTGTACCCGCAACCGATCAATATGCGCTAGCTGTCATTACTTATCAAATGTTGACAGGCGTTCCTGCATTTGTCGGGAGTTCGCCACAGAATATTATGTATCAACACCTTAACGATACCCCTGCACCCGCTAATCAGATCAATCCTGCTCTATCTTCAGCGGTGTCACTGGTACTCGCTAGGGCGATGGCAAAATCACCGACAGACCGTTACCCTGTGATTACGAACTTTGCCAATGCACTCAGTCAGGCGTTACAACAACCCGCGACCCCAAATACTATACAATCTCAAGCACCAGAAACGGTTGTCCACCAACAAGTACCACAACAACAACCGCAACCAATCTATCAATCACCACCCGTCCAACAAGCTACAGCGCCACCTCAACAGCCACCCCAACGTGCCTCATCGAGTAATGCAACCTCGGTTATTGGTGGTGGCATGGTCGGATTGATTTTGCTGGTTGTATTGGTTATCGGTGCAGGTTTTGCATTCACACAATTCCAGAATCGCAATAACGACGAGAATGAAGCGAGTAGTGGTGTGGTTGCACCAACTGAAATCGCAGATACAGGTTCTACTGATGAAACAGGTATCGTGCTGACACCGCTTGTGCAGATTGATGTTGTCGGATTGTCTGACCTTAACTTGAGTCAACGATCAACATTGGTGAATGAGCCGACAATTCCGGTGCGTGATGCCGTTTTTAGCCCTGATGGTCAAGTGATTGTCTCGGCACATGGTGATGGTACAGTTCGTTTTTGGCGCGGTAGCACTGCAATCACCCGCGATGCTCATGCAGAAAGTGCCAGCGCGATTGACTTCACGCCTGATGGTCAGTTCGTGGCATCGAGTGGACGTGATAATGATGTGAAAATCTGGCGTGTATCGGATGCTGAACTTGTTCAGACGCTCACTGGGCATTCTGCTGTAATTCGCGATTTAGAGTTTAGCCCCGATGGGTCACGGTTAGCGACCGCCAGTGAAGACACAACGATTCGCATCTGGCGAGTGAGTGATTGGTCACTTGAGACAACCTTGAATAACCATACAGCAAGGGTGCTTGGTCTATCGTGGAATCACGATGGTACATTATTGGCATCGGGCGGTAATGAAACACAAGTCTATTTATGGGATATGACCGATTTACGTTTTAATCGCTTCCTCAGCGGGCATACCGAGCAAGTACGTGATGTAGACTTTAGCTCTGATGGGAGCAAGCTAGTATCCAGCAGTACCGATAACACCCTCAAAATATGGGATTTGCAGACTAATCAAGTTCTGCATTCAATGGATGGGCATGGGCGTGATGTATGGACGGTCTTGTTTAGTCCTGATGGGCAGATGATTGCATCTGGCGGGCGTGATAATACCTTGCGCTTATGGGATGTTGAAACGGGGCAACAATTGGAGAACATCACCAGTCATCTCGGGTGGGTTCTTGGTGTGAGTTTTTCACCCGATGGATCGCAACTCATGTCAGCAGGAGGAGACGGTACAATCCGTATCTGGGAATAATGAACGGGTCGGGTGTAGCAGAGGCACAACGAGTCATGCCTCTGTAAATCTCATTCATGATATGTATTACTAGGATGGTGGTGTATACGGGATAATTAAGTCTCGACTGGTAATGACATTACCCTCGCTATCGAGCAAACGGACACGGACTGTAAGCTCACCAGCTTGCGATAAATCGAAATCAGTGGATGCCACCAAATTAACAAGCCCTGACCCACTAGATGCGATAAACGGATTATCACGGGGCAGTTCAGCATTAATTAGCACATCGTTTGCGAGTACCTGCACAAATTCGAGGTTTGTTTCTGGTGGACGATTGATCACTGCCCATGTGATGCTAGCTTGTGTCGGTAATGCATTGATCTCTGTATCGGGTTCTGTTGTAGCGAATACAGTAATTTGTGGGCTGTCACTATCTTCTTCAAAGCGAATAGTTGTACTCACCACACTTTGTGTCCCATCAACAACAGCCGATAACGTACCGATACCGTATACTGCAATATTGGTTTCGTCAACAGCTTCAAACTCGCCTGCGAAAGTATAGGTACCTGAGATTTGGCTTGGTAGGATTTCAATAATTGCTTGCCCACCAGACCCAACCGCTTGATAACGTAAAATTTCGACGGCGTCGGCAGCAATCTCCCATGTGACGGTTGTTGTTTGTTCGACCAAGTTCACGACAGATCCAAATTGTGTAATCACATCGGATCCAGTTGCGATAGATTCCGGAGCTTCGGTTGTTGGCGCATCGACAGCTACAGCCGTTGGCACTACCACAGGCGGGATGTCTGCCGGTAGCAAAATTTGGCGGATTGCAAGAATGCGATTATCTGACAAATCACGTAGGCGTACCTGTAAGTCGATCACCTCTTCATTATCACCAGCAGTCGCCAGACGAATCACACCGGATCCTGCTGATGCAATAAACGGATTATCACGCGGGAGTTCGACATTAATCTCTTCACCATTCTCAAGCACCTGTACAAATTCGAGGTTGCTGTTATCGGGGCGGTTAAGCAAGTCCCAAGCGACATTCACATCCAGCGGGACGCGTGTGACCTCGGTAATGTCCGTTTCAAATTGAATAAATTCGGGTGCATCATCGGGTACAACAAATGCCAACTCGGACAAAATTGTATCCCACGGTGATCCAGTTTCCTCAATAAATGGATTAACGCCACTAACCGGAGTCAGCATCAAGTCATACGCAACACCTTGTACGACGGCTAACATCTCTATACTGTCCGCTTCGATGTCTGATACAAGGGTGGGTGTGCCGTTTAAGCTGACTTTTGTATAGTCAAACGGTTCTGGACGGCTGGCATTCATAATCGTTGCTAAATTTGTTGGGAGTGCATCGTTTGTTTCTGATACGCGAACCGTCAAAACAGAGTCATCGCCGTCGAGTTGGATAGACATCGTATCAGGAGATGTGCTAGTAATTGTATAAGGGGATGGTAGTGAAATTTCGAGTTGTTCTAGCCTTACTGTAACATCTTGTGCAGTGACAGCGATGGCAAGTAAGACGAAACTCAACACTAAACTAAAACATCTAAGATAGGACATAGTGTAATCTCCCTTGTTAGAATCATGCGCCTATCTTATGGGAAGTGAGGGCTTATGCCAATAGGTCTTATGTCACAAAGAGATGAATTGGTATCTAATACAAAAAGCCACCCGATTGGATGGCTTCCTGTATATGGAGTATCTGTTTAGGGAACTTGATCTTAGATGCTGAAGTAGAGATCAAATTCATATGGGTGTGGACGCATTGCCACTTGGTCGTGATCGTTAACTTGCTTGTAGTCGATGTATGCATCGATGTATTCTTTACTGAATACGCCGCCTTCGAGCAAGAATTCGTGATCAGCTTTAAGTGCTTCGAGTGCACCAGCGAGGTTACCCGGTACGAGTGGTGTTTCCATTTCGCCTTCGTAAAGATCAACAGTTGCAGGATCACCTGGATCAATTTGGTTCTTGATACCGTCGATACCAGCCATCAACAATGCAGGCATTGCCAAGTATGGGTTTGCTGCTGGATCTGGGAAGCGTGTTTCAACACGTTTTGCTTTTGGACTGTTGCTATACATTGGGATACGGATAGCTGCCGAACGGTTACGTGCAGAGTAGATCAAGTTTACAGGTGCTTCGTAACCAGGTACCAGACGGCGATAGCTGTTGGTGATCGGGTTGGTGAATGCCAAGAGTGCAGGTGCGTGTTTCAATACACCACCGATGTACCAGAGTGCCATTTGGCTTAGCCCTGCGTATTCATCGCCAGCGAAGAGTGGTTCGCCATCTTTCCAGAGGGATTGGTGAACGTGCATACCAGATCCATTATCCAAGAACAATGGTTTTGGCATAAAGGTTGCAAAGAAGCCGTTTGCTGCTGCAACATTTTTAACGATGTATTTGTACGAAATCATCTGGTCTGCCATTTTAAGCAGGGATGTGTATTTAAGATCGATTTCAGCTTGTCCTGCGCCACCTACTTCGTGGTGATGAACTTCAACATCCATACCAGCTGCGATCAATGTTTGTACCATTTCTGCACGGACGTCTTGTGTTTTGTCCAATGGCGCAAGTGGGAAGTAACCCATCTTGATGTTGTTCAAGTGACCCATTGATGGATCTTCAGAGTCGCTGTTCCAGAACCCTTCGAAGGAGTCAACTTTGTACATACTGCTGTTTGGTGTTGTTTTGTATTGTACATTGTCGAACATGAAGAATTCAGCTTCTGGTCCGAAGTATGCTGTGTCTGCGATATCAGATTCTGCGATATAAGCTTCAGCGCGTTTTGCAACACCACGTGGGTCGAGTGCATACGGTTCGCGGCTGATTGGATCGTGAATGTCGCAGTAGAATGACAATGTTTTGTAGCTATTGAATGGATCAATGGTTGCTGTGCTGAGGTCAGCCAATAGAATCATGTCAGATTCGTTAATCGCTTGGAAACCTTGGATACTGGAACCATCAAAACCGAAGCCATCTTCGAATGCGCCTTCGTCTACAGATTCGATTGGCATGCTGAAGTGTTGTGGCACACCACGAACATCGACAAAGCGTGCGTCAAATTCAACAACTTCGTTTTCTTTTGCCCATGCAATTAATGCAGCGGGAGATTCTTTTGCGGAATCGGGGGGGACTAGACTCGTCATAATTATTATACCCTTTGGTAGAAACAACTAAAATTACGTAACGTTCCATATTATATTGGAGAGTTCTCACAACATCCCCGTAGAAATAGATGAATTTGCGTGGGTTTTTATGTTAAGAATAACCAAAAAACAATAGCTTCGGCTGGTAATTTTTAGCATTTGTCAAGTTTAACGGTTGTAAATCATTGTCGAACTATTATTAATTTAAAAAATGAACATTAGGCAGTATACAATGATATAATCAAACAAATGTAAATGTGTTCAGCATGGTCAATCATACATGAATAATACTCTGGAATTATTTTTGTTGCAGGTCATTATCTATTCTATTTTTCCATTCTATTTTGGTTCCATGACATATTATCGTCGTAATGTAGCATTTTACATATATTTATCTGTGATTCTTGTTTTAGGTGGTTTCTTTGGATCCCTGTATTCGTTTCCAATAGGAGATAACATCTCACTATCTGGCGGAAATTTGTTATATGGTGCATTTATTATGACAATCATTTTATTGGTCATGATTGAAAATGATATTGATGTTTTTCGTGTTATGATTCGGTTGGTAATTACTGTCAATATCTTTGTTTTTTTGTTATTTACGACATTATCTATTGCGCTTTCTAATACAGTTGTTATCAATCCTTTCGATACAGCATCTGATCTATTTGCTGTATCCATCCCATTTATGATCTTAGGAGGTGTGCTAATTGTTGTAGAGCTATTGTTTTTTTTGTTTGTGTTTGAATGGCTCAAGCGATGCATTAATAATATCTACATTCTAGGGATTTCCTACATTATAGTATATATCTTTACTGTCACACTTGATGGTATTTTGTTCCCATTATTTGCATTTGTTGATAACCCGGCACTCACTGAAATCATTGCTGGTAATGTAAGTGGTAAGCTAATTATGGGCGTGATGTATAGTATTCCGATGATCTTGTTCTTATTCGTATTTCGTCGTTATTTTATATCTTTTGCTGAAACCCCACTTTCTTTTGTTGAATTATTGTCTCCATCGCGAAATACACTAAGAGAAGCTCTACGTGATAGTGAACGACGATATCGGCTACTTGTTGATAGCTCACCCTATGCGATTTTTATCTATCAAAATGAACATATCATGTTTGTAAATGAAGCAGGCTGTAAGTTGATTGGAGCAAATAGTTATCAAGAGTTAATAGGTGAAAACTATGCATTATTACTAGATGATAAAATAAAAAAAGATAGTCTCAATCGTCTCAATCATTTATTGGATGGGGGGGAAAACTTATATCCTGTTGAAGAAAACTTCATCCGTAAAGATCAAACAATAATACCTGTTGAAGTAATTGCTGTCCCATTTATATATCAAGGCGCGCCTGCTATCCAGATCATTGCTCAAGATGTCACGATACGCAAACAATCGGAACATGCGAGACAACAGGCAATGTCATTAAAAATTGATCTAGAAAAAGAACGCGAATTACGTGAGCTTAAGTCTCGATTTATCTCAATGATCGTTCATGATTTTCGTAATCCAGTGACATCGATCGTTCTTAGTGCTCAATTAATCACACGCTATACAGAAAAAATGAATGCGGATGCGATAAATACTAAAGCAGAAAGTATTGTTAGGTCATCCAATCACTTGAATAAACTTATTGACGATGTTCTTGAATTAGGTCGAATGGAAACAATTAAAAATAATTTTTCGCCTGCTGTTAGCGATATAATTGCATTTGCTCATCGTGTTTTTAATGATGTTAAACAACAACAAGAAGAGTCAAGTCATCAGTTTGTTTTTGAAGCAACAATCGATTCACTCGAGATTATATTTGATACAGAATTGATGTATCGTGCTTTAGAAAATTTGATCACAAACGCTGTTAAATATTCACCCGCTGGTGGAACAGTCAAATTACACATTACTCAAAATACAAAAATAGATCAGATCAATATCAACATTGCTGATCAAGGAATTGGTATACCACCTAACGAAATATCACGCATATTTGATTTTTTCCACCGTGCAGATAATGCCTTGAGTTTTCAAGGTACAGGTGTTGGTCTGACAATTGTTAAGCAGATTATTGAATTCCATGACGGGACAATTGAGTGTGTAAGTACGATTAATGTGGGTACAACTTTTAAAGTCTCGCTACCAATTAATACATCTGTCTGATATGATTTATTAGAGATTTGAAAAGCCTATGTCTTAAGAATGTAGCAAAGGGTATTACGTAAAATTAGTCAGACTGTAAGAAAAATCTGAACTGGGAAGCGGTTCCAAGATGGCAATCCCAGCCCAACACCCCAGATATTCAAGAGCAAACAATACTACTCCATCATAGATTCGGCTATGGCAAGCATTCTATCAAGAATATTTTCTGGCTCTGACCATAATTCGATCTCATATAAGAACATATTATCTTGCCACCGTAACCGATATATAGGTGTATTAGCTCGCCAATAGAAATGTTTTTTACCAGAAATTGTTGAACTCATCCATGTGCCTTGAACAAATTGCCCTTGATACCCATTAACTGATACAGGTGTTGTTTCTGCAATTGGTGCAATTGTACCCTGCTCATCTGTAAAATGAAAAACACCATTTTTTGAGTCTTCTAAAGGTTGTTGACGAACTCTCAACTGGAGAAAGCTATCTTCAAATGTATAAAAGGTCGAATTACCTATTTGATTATCTTCTGGCGGTGAAACTCTGGAATAATAAGTTTGAATTGAGTTACGACTTTGCAAAATACTTGCTCTTTCAAATTGATACCCAAATGCTTCATAGTCAGGCAATGTGACTTCGTATTCAAGCAGATCTGGGATCTCATTGATTGATGTTAACCCAATTGTTTCATCACTAAACGCATAGTACCCTTGATTATCAGAGTAGACTTTAATTGACTCTGTATCGCGTTGGAAAAGCTCGTTGAGTATCTCACCTGCTAATACCCGCAATGGAGGCACAGTCATAATCAATAAGCTAATGCTGATTAACCCAACTAAAATAGATGCCGTTAAACGCATCCAACGATGAGTGATAATTCTAGTTGTTGACTTTTGGACTTCAAACTGTGCTAGCAATGCTGAATCAAATTGAGATGTTAAGTCAAACTGATTAGCCAGTTGAAATAGCTCATCAGCGAGCGATTCCTCGTCATTGGCTGGTCGAACTAGTTTATTCTGTTGAAGCTGATTGATAAAGTGGTCAAGTTCTTGAGGTGTTGACATAATTATTGCTCCTCACTCAGACGTTTTTTGAGATCTTGTATCCCACGATGAACGAGCATTGCGACTGCATCGGGACTCTTTCCCATAATTTCTGCAATTTCTTGATTTTTTAGCCCAGCAAATAAGCGCATTGCTAGAACATCTCTACGATCATCACTTAGAGCGTTTAACGCTTGTGTAACACGTTTTATTTGATGTTTGTGTTCGATTGATTCTTCAAGGGATTTATTATGAGATGGTATGTCAGGCAGGACAGACAGAGAAATATCTTCTCGATGTCTACGATGATAGTCTGCAATTTGATTACGCGTGATCCCCATTAACCATGCAATAATCGGAACATCCTGTCGATAATTTGGGAGATTGCGATATGCCTTTAAGAAAACTTGAGCCGTGATGTCCTGTGCATCATCAATATGTCCAACGCGTGATAAACTGTACCTGTAAACTTGAAGTCGATGCACTTGATAAACCTCGGCAAAATCGATCTCATCGTATTTCTTAGAACGGGTTCTATTGAAAAATAGCAATGGGCTTGATCGTTGCGACTGTTCTGCCATAGGCATCTCCTAGAATATCCAATCTTATACAATAAGACGGAGATATCACTAGAATCTAACAGGGAGTTTGTACAAAAAGTAATTCAATGTTGATAGTGTTTGTAATATCTAAAAAATCTTATTGTATTGCTCTAGATGCATATGTAAGAATTATTATAAATCTCGGTAACAATCAATTATGTTCTAAATACCGCTCAAACTTATCAAGCGATGGTTTAAAAGTTTGCCCACCAAATCCGACGCGCGCCCATTGCGGATACGCCCCGAATTTGTTGCCAGGCGAAATAAGGATGCTATGTGTTTCAAATGCCTTTAACGCAAATGCTTCAACATCTGTTATTTCCGTGAATCGTATCAATGTGGTCGTGCTAGCATTTGGCATATTAATGAACACACGCACCTGCTGACGCACTGCAAATGCTTTGAAATGTTCAATATTGGTGTTCAACAAATTACGATTTTCTGTGATCAATGTATCACGGTTACGGATCGCAATTTCCGACAGGAATTGTCCAACGGCACTGCCTGTAATCGTCATATAATCTTTAAATTTGAGCACATGATGCAATAATGCCGTATCTTGTGACACCAACCACGCGACCCGTGTTCCCGCCATACCATATGTTTTAGACATATCCGAAACCGAAATTGCACGTTCATACACTTCGGCGGCCGATGGCAATAAGTCGGCGACTGCGTGCTCAAGTCCCCGGTAGACCTCATCTGATAGCAAGAAGCAATCATGTTGGCGCGCAATATCAACGATTGCATTGAATTCATCATGTGAAAAATGTGCTCCGGTGGGATTGTGGGGCGAGTTAATCACAATCAGGCGTGTTTTGGATGTGACCAGCTGTTCGAGGCGATTGAGATCCCACGTGACATCGTCGTTCATCGCCCATTCATCAACATGACAACCGATGCTAACCGCAATCTGATTGAGCAGTTGATAACACGGTGTTTGCACAACAATATGATCGCCCTGTTCTAAGAGCACATTGAATAACGCAAACATGCCTTCCTGTGCGCCGACGGTAATCAACACATTCTCAAATCCGATGTGATTCGCATAGGTCTTCACAATTTCTTCACGGAGCGAGACACGCCCACTATACGGTTGATAATCGAGTGCCAGCGCCAGCAACGCATCGTGTTGATCCGGTTCGAGTGCCAGAATATCGGCGACAGTGCGCTGATTGCAGACCGACCCCGCCAGATTGTAGGTCGCATCTTCACGCCCATCAAGAAAACGATCGAGTGCAAACGGTGGTAATTTCATGGTATTGTCCCAGTGTCAGGTCATTACGATTGGTAAGAGGCCATTTTACTATGATTCGTCTAACTTGGATAGAGATGTGTTATTTTCAGGTCTAGTCTGCCAAACCACCCCAATAAAACACAAAACCCCAGCAATCTGCTCGGGTCGGTGTACTATCCATTGGAGGTAAATAGTGCGCATGAGTATACCGCGCAATAGCATACTTCACAAACAACATCCTCTAAAACACAAAACTCTAGCTGCCTAAAGCTCATGTGCGAACATCTGTATAGCACACCACAACTTTTGTGGGCTTCATCAGCATGTGCTATTGCGCGCTCTCTTCTTCGCTATTCTCTTGCTCCTTCATCCAATCGGGTTGCCAGAAGTCGGGATGCTCTGGATCGGTATAGCGCGTCATATCAGTATCCGGTGTCCAGAATTTATCATAGACTGGCTTAAAAGGGCGACCAGTTTTATTTGCATCGGGTAAGACGGTTGTCTCGGAGAACTTGGCTTCCCGTAATTTCGCCTTTTGAAGATTGGCTCTAAATAAATTTGCTTCTTGTAGATTGGCGCTTCTTAAATCTGCCTGTTGCAGATTAGCTCTCGTTAAATCCCCTTCTTGTAGATTAGCTCTCGTTAGATCCGCTTCTTGTAGATTCGCTCCAAGTAACTTCGCCTCTTGTAGATTGGCTACCGGTAACCGCGCCGCATGCAGATTGACTCCAAATAAATCCGCCCCTTGTAGATTCGCTCCAAGTAACTTCGCCTCTTGTAGATTGGCTACCGTTAACTCCGTCTCTTGTAGATTGGCTCTCCATAAATCCGCCTCTTGTAGATTGGCTCTCCGTAACTCTGCCTCTTGTAGATTGGCTTCCCTTAACTTCGCGTCTTGCAGATTGGCTCCCTCTAAATTCGTCTGTTGAAGATTGGATGCGAATAACCGCGCCTGTTGCAGATTGGCTTGTCCTAAATTCGCTTCTTGCAGATTAGCTCCCCGCAAATCCGCCTGCTGGAGATCAATTTTTTCTAAATCTACGCCACCGGCCCACTGTACACCCGATAAATCTACTTGTTCTTTTTTATCGCCATAATACACCAACATCTCGTTCCACCAACCATCATTACGTTGGATTTTTTCGAGAGCATCAACTGCCATGTCATTGGAGCGACTTTTCGCTTGGTCAAAGAGTTCGTGTTTGCGTTCTTCACGAGTTCGTCTGCGGTTTAATTGATCAACAACAATGACAGTCCCAACAACGCTCAATAATTCGGTCGCTACATTCGTGATATAACCCAGAAAATCGCCTTCAAAACCAAATGCGTTCTGTCCAAATATCCAGCTACCGATGAGGACGAGGATCAAGATCACAAATAGACCGCCACCAATTTGTAGAAGTCTTCGTATTTGATGTGGATTGCTTTGATTTCTTCTTGTCGCGTTGGGTTTTGTGCCACTTGTTCAGCCATGCTCATCCTCCAGTCTCAAATAACTAAAGGGTAACATGGCACAAATATATGTCACCCCCAGTGACTGGGGGTATATGCGCGTTATGCCAGTGAGGGTTCCGGCAATTTCTCGTCTATCCATGTGAGCATGGTATCCATCGCCAGCCCCAAATTCCCAACCTGACAGTGGTTATGTCCCTGCGTCGACCGATCAAAGACTTTTTCAGTCATCGAGTTGGCATTTTTCAACGCTGCGACTTGTAGATGATGCATCTTCATCGGGATAAAATGATCTGCTTCGCCTGTCAAAATGAGCACATCTTGCGTGACCAAATCAGGACGTTGATTTTCCTCATTAAATTTGAGGATTTCGAATGATGCATCTAAGATGCTATCGGCTTTCCACATATACATCATATTCTCGATGCCCCACTTTTCTTGTGGCATAGCCCGCATTTTCCAGTCGGTCATCACCCCGAACAAACGAGGATGTTTAAACAACCAACGCGCAAAATCTGCCACCGGCTTGGGTGGAATCTGCATATAATCGAACGCGATACTGGAGGCGATCACTCGTTTAATGCGTGTTTCGAATGCGGCTGCACGGAAGCATAACCAGCCGCCCATAGATAAACCGAGCCATGTCACATCCGTTACATTGAAGTAATCGAGTACAGCCTTAGCAGGTTTCTCCCATGCAAAATGCATCGGAATCTGTTGATGCTTCAACGCACCACCTTGCCCCGGTCCATCAAATAAGATGACATCGTAGCCTTGTTGCGCAAATGCCGTTGCCAACGAATAGAATTCTTCTATGAACGAGTCAAACCCGCCGTGCATTACAATCGTATCGCGCACAATCCCCGTCTGTGATGGAATGCGCATAGCCGGTAGGGTTGTGCCATTGTCATACGGCACATGATGGCGTTCAATCGGCTCATCGACAAATAGCTCGTTATAGAACAAATCAATGAACCTGTTATACAGCTCCAGTTTTGCAGGATCATCGGGGTGTGTGAAAAATTCTGCTGCCCGATAGTGGAATGTCGCATGAAGTAAGCGACCATCGGCAAGGGCTTTTTCGGCTTGGCGGATAAACTCATCTTTCCATGCAGGCAATCCATCGATGTTACGCCCCGCTTCTTGCATATCTGCTAATGGGATATATCCGAGCGAATACCACCGATTTAATTGAAAGTCGATAATTTTGATCGGGTTCATATCATGATAACCGACGGGAAATTCAACAGTAAACATTGCCTTACTCCTCTAGATTAGTGTCCGGCTATTTGTCTCGTCCTAACCCGTGTTGCATAAATGTGATGAGGTAGTTCATCTCTTGCTCGAAGCTATCCTCAGTATCCATATTGGTCACATCAATTGCATGGGTCAACAAGTAACCAAAGACACGTCTGATAAATGGTAGGGGCAAATCATCACGGAACTCACCTTGCTGGTATCCGCGTTGAATGAGTGTGTCGATTGCTGTGTTATCGTCAAAGTTATATGTCGCTAATGCGGTGTCATAAATCGGCTTGCCTTGTTCTTTGATAAAGCTCTCTGCAAAGCGATTGATAACCGGATACTGTTGCGCAAACTGCATCCCAAAAGCGACGCGTACACGGAATATATCAAAGACATTTTCCGGTATTTCGGCTGTCGCCATGACCGCCGTCATAAACTCTGTCTTCTTGTCGATCAAGACCCCGATGCAAGCCAGATACAATCCCTCTTTATTTTTGAAGTGATAATAAAACTGACCTTTACTCATCCCTGCATTTTTCAGGATGGTGTTAATCGAAGCATTGTCATACCCCCTATGGATGAACTCGTCCAAGGCAGCGTCAAATAACTGTTGATTGTGTTCAAATTCTTTATTGAAGCCTGTAGGTTTCGTGTTCATAATTCTATCTTAGACCTACTGGTCTAGACTGTCAAGTCTAATTTGTAAAGATGGTGTAAATGTCAATGCGATCATCGGGTTTCATCCTTTTGTATGATTGATATACAGGGATTATAGTGGAATGTCGCTACGAACATGAAACTACATAGGAAATTGATACAAAAGTTGAATCAAATGCCGATAAAAACACATGTTATGAGGATATGCGAGGGATACAAATCAGGACAGCCACAGACTGCCCTATATTATGAAAGCTTATGATGAGGTGCGACGTTTTTTGACGAGGTCGCGTAATATTTTTTCGAGCTCGTTAAAACGGGGGAGTGGCTTGTATAGTAATAAGTCGGCACCAGATTCTTTAACAATTTCTTTTTCATCAGCTGGCGAAAATTTGTAAGCGGTCATCAAACAAATCGCAACGTTCCCCAGTTTTTTGCTTTTACGAATTTTCGAGGCGACATGTACACCGTCAATATCATCATCGGGAAGGCGAATATCGACTAAAGCAAGTTCAGGAATATCTTGTTCAAGACCCCGTTCCACATCTTCAATCCAGTCCATGGCATCGATACCTGTTGCAAATGCCACACCACCAATTCCAAGCATATCGTACATTGCTAGAATCATATCGTATAAATCTTGTTCGTCTTCTACGACCATCCAAGTTGGCATGGTACTGCTCCATATCTCATACGTCACTACAGGTTACACTTCTATTATAATGATACTTAGACGATATAATAATTGATATACAAAAGTCAAAAATAACTTAACCTAAATGTATGGCGGAAACAACAGTCATCGCCTATCATCTGTATGGAACAATCCACCCTGCACAAACCCGCATCCCTCTCGCATAATATCCTGCGCCATATACATAAGCTAACGAGACTTGCATGAACCGACTCCAACAGTGGATGACCTTACCTTATCAGTGGATTTTGCCTGCGCTATTTTTTTGTGTGGGATTGTTATACCTGTATGTCACACCGCATTTTGAAACACCCGATAGCATCACACATGTGGCGATGATTCGCTGGGTCGCGGATAATAACGGAAATCTACCTGTACAATCCAAAGATCACGGTCAACTGTATGGACAACAAGCCAGCCAACCCCCATTATATTATTTCTTGATGATGCCCGTCTGGTCAGTGTTTGATACATCCGATTTTGATACATTTTTGTATTTTAATGAGTTGGCGATTTCCGGTAATCCAACCCGCTTAGGTAATCGAAATCTGGTATTTTATGAACAACCGCATCCACCAGATCTAACCGGAACATCCTTAGCGATTTATGTCATGCGTCTACTGACACTCGGCATAAGCACCATTACAGTATTTGCTGTCTATAAGTCGGCGCGAGTCATTCAACCAGATACCATTGGGTTTGCGGTTCTCGGTACAGCATTGGTTGCCTTCAACCCACAATTTTTGTTCATTGGCACATCCGTCAACAATGATAATCTCGTCACAATGCTGGCGACACTCATCACATGGCAGATGCTGTTGATGCTCCGTCACGGCTTCGATACACGCAGAAGCGTGATCCTCGCGATTTTGATTGCGCTTTCGACATTGGCAAAACTCAATGGATTAGTGATGGTGTTGACAGTTGCTTTAGCCGGATTATGGGTTGCGTGCCGTGATCGTGACTTACGTGGACTCATCATTCTTGGTGCAAGTATGCTTGGGATTTGGTTAGTTGTCGCCAGTTGGTGGTATATCCGTAACCTTCAACTCTATGGGGAGTTATTTGGTACAGGGGCGATGATCGCTAATTATGGACGGCGAGATGCAACCATGCTGAGTTTGATCACCAGTGAATGGACAGGTTTTCGTCAAAGTTATTGGGGCTTATTTGGTTGGTTTAGTATCTTCACACATAAATTGCATTATCAACTCATGGATGGGTTAACGGCATTAAGCCTCTTTGGGATGATTGTGTATGTAGTACAAGCCCGCAAGAAACCGATGCGACTGACAGCATTTTCGTTTCTCGGTATTATGGCGACGGTTGGTATGGTGATGCTTGTGTGGTGGACATCACAGACGACTGGAAGTCAGGGACGGTTAATCTTCCCATATATTGTCGCCTATAGTTTATTGATCGCGATGGGGCTGACGGCATTGCGGATTCCAGCAGGGTTGATTGCAATTCCGATGATCGCTTTTGCAATGTATGCACCGTTTGCCTATATTTTGCCAGCATACGATCAACCTGCGACGGTTGATCAACTACCGGAAAATGCTACTCAAGTCAGCACACAATGGGATGATATCGCACTCCTTGGGTATGAACTTGGCGAAACTGGGATTCGCTTTGAACCGGGGGATGAGATTCCGATTACATTATATTGGCAGCCTGCCGCTCAATCTGCTGAACCGCTTGCTTATTTTGTCAGCTTGATTGATATGGATGGAAGGGCACTAGTCACACTCGATACATTCCCGGGTTGGGGGACAACCTTACCAACATGGTGGGAAGCGGGTAGAATTTACCGAGATGACATCGTTTTACAAATTCTTGGTGAACCAAATGGGTTCTCGACCGTCCAGTTACAAATTGGCTGGTATCGTTATCCTGAAGGCGGTAATCTCCGCCCAATAAATAATGATGGAGAAGATATCGGCGCGTTTACGATTCCAGTTGGTGTTTATGTCGGTGGAGATACCGATCAGATTATCAAGAGCCGCTTTACTGAAGATGGGACAATTTTTGGTGACCGCATCCGACTCAATAGTTATCGGTTTGCATCGGGAAGCCAGTTACGGCTGGAATGGGAACTCATGCAACCCTTGGATGGCGATTGGCGTGTCTTTGCGTTTGTATTGGATGACATCTATGCTGATGGGGACGATTTTGAACCCTTGTTACAGAAAGACTCACCCCCACGTGTACCATTAGGCTTTCTTAAAGCGGGTGAGATTATCCGTACGAATCATCAATTTGATTTACCAGACGATTTTGTGGGAACCTACCCGCTGTATATTGGGTGGTATAATGCTGACAGTGGCAAACGCCTTGCCGTTCCATTTCCCGCAAACATGAAATTGCTAGAGGATATGCAGTTCGATGCCAACTACAGTAATTGACCGTTGGAATACAATGCGTTGGGTAATAATTCTGCTGGTCGCCTTTTTAGCAGGAGAAGGTCTGTACTTCACGTCAATCCGTGAAGATGCTCCACCACGCATTGATGAAATAATCGAAGATGTTTCGATTGAATTTACGGTCAATACATCTGCTGTTTTGGTACTGGATGCTTGTGTTAACGGGCGCTGGAGTGTCGAAGGGGCTGATGCAGTCCGTGTTAATCATGGCGACTGGGTCGAACACCCGACAGGACGATACACCCTCTGTAATCAGCCTAACTTATCACCAACACTAGAAGTCCGCCTGCCCTCATCATCCATCGAGTCTTATCAGTTAAATGTCACAGTTGTCTATGGTAATGGGTTACATGTTCTAGCAGGGTTAGCTTTGTTGTTCATTGCTATGTGGATTTTCGGTATGCAAACGGCGTCACACCAGATGTTGATTGCCTTGGTGATGGGTGTTCATATTGGTCTCGTCATTATCTATCACCTGACGATTGATTTAAGCATCACCAGTGCGTGGACATGGGATACATGGGTATATACTGTGCCAATGACGGATCTACGCGCCAATGTGTTTGAAAGTATTATCTATCAACATGCACAGCCTCCCTTATTTAGCCTGTATGGCATTCTCCTCGATACGCTATTGGGTGATAATTACACTACTGCGATGTTGGTTGGACAAGTGGCTATGGGCGCGCTGATGTGTGGGATAAGTTATCGCTTATTTTGGCATTTGACACAAAACCAAACCTTGACGTTATTTGCATCGCTTGTACTTGCGCTAAATCCGGCGTTATTCTTTTTTGAAGCAATCATTTTACATACGATTCATACCGCTTTTTGGATGATGTTGGCTGTGTATTGCCTCTATCTTTATCAACAGTATGGACAAAATCGCTATCTTTACTTGTTTGTGTTATCCATCAATTTGGTAATGCTGACACATAGTTTGTATCATATTCTATTTTTGATTCCGGTATTAATATTGGTTGCAATTCTCGTCCAACAAGAGTCTCGGCGGGTGATGATCGGATGTGTTTGTATCTGCTTGTTATCGGTTGGATTGTACGGCAAGAACCTGATCATGTTTGGTAATTTCTCTAGTAGTAGTTTGTTGGGGATGAATTTGTGGGAAGTCGCCCGCTATGACTATGAAACCGATGAATTAACTAAGTTGCTCCAAGCAGGTATTTTGACTGATAGTACAGTAATTAACGCGTCGTCATTAATGCCGCCATCTGCTTATCCTAAATATGATCAAGCTACCGGTGATATTGCCATTTTATCTGGTGATAATATCAATAATGCTGTCTATCCAGAAATCAATGCGTTGTATCTCGATAATGCGCTTCGCTTGATCTGGCATGATGTAGGACGTTACTTTAACGGGGTATTGCGTGCGTATGGTCACTATACATGTCCATCATCGACCTATGCACCCATGACTGATAATCTCAATGTGTTCCCAGCGAGTCATCAAGCGGTAAGTGTCGAACTCTTGCATATGCGCGGGCTCACCCAAGAAATTGCACGGCGACTTGGTTTAACACAAGAAGAGTACGGCGCATGTTCGAACTTATATGCGATTTTGCCAATAGTGATGCTTGGCTACCCTTTATGGCTTGTGTTCCGTTTTCGTGCCAATCTCAACTGTTGGGTTGAAGGCATTCGGCGGGACAGTATCCTCATTTTCATTTGGTGGATCGTGACATTTACGACTGTATCGACAAGCCTTTTAATCACCCCTGAAAATGCACATTTTAAGTTTATGGTCGAGATGCCGTTCTTGGTCTTTCTCATTGTGATGATCTGGCGGATTGCACCCAGTTTGATGCCAGATGAATTGGATAATTCTGATGACTAATGCTTGAGACGCTTGATTTATTTGGGCATGTGTTCGCTTGGAATATTTTCGATCAGCGGGTTATTTATATCCCGATCCGATAGATAGGGTTCATCCACACCCCAATCAATCCCAATTTGGGGGTCGTTATACGCAATGCCAAATTCATCACCACCATCATAGTAATTATTGACAATATAGGTCAGCGTGCAGTCGGTTAATGCCGAAAATCCATGTGCAACACCAACTGGGATAAATAACCCAACTGGATTATCGTCACCCATATCCAATGTCGCAGATTGTAGATAGGTTGATGACGACGGACGTAAATCAACCAATCCAGCACGAATTGTGCCGTTAACTGCGTACCAGTAATCGACTTGTTTAAAATGGTAATGTAGACCCCGCAAAACACCCGCTTTACTATCACTGCGGTTACTTTGCATCTTGTCCCAACTCACCTGTGGAAACCACTCTTTACGAAATGTTTCCATAAACCGTCCACGGTCATCACCATATGCCTTTAATGTTGCGATAAATACACCGTCAATTTCACTCAGTGGTTGTATAGGTGCGTTGCTCATTTTTGATCCTTATTTGTGTATGGGTCGTGTGCCGTGCCTATTCTATCGTGAAATTGCTGTACGACAACGTTAAGATGCAACAACCATGCCATCAAACTCGTATATAATGAAGTCACATATTCGCTATATCAACAACATAACGGCTTGAAAACAATCAGGACAACTCATGACTGAAATCTCACCACCGGAACCCAACCCAACACCAGACGATAACCAACCAATGAACACGCCTCAGCAACCCGAACAAGACATGTCATTAGAAAGTCAATCACAGACCGAGCAATCGACACAGGCATCATTAACGACGAGGCAACCACTACCAGAACAACCCGCACAAGTTATCCAGAATATCAATAAGCGATGGGGATGTGCCCAGACCTGTGGGATTACATTCCTAGGGCTAATCGTCATGATCGGGTTATGTGCGGTATCGGTCGCATTTATCGGGCAAGCTACATTGACAAACTTTGTTGGGAGCTTTGGCGGATTCTTACAATCAGGTCCTTCAACTGCCGAAATTATCAGTGGACGCACCCTCGTCAATAGTATTCAACCGCTTGGACAACTGGTGACAATCAGCACTGAACTTGCGCAAGCAGATATTCGGGTTGAGGTCGAGCAAGGTGTGATTAACTCATGCGGGCATAGCGCACACCATGTCGCTGAAGGTGTGATTGAAGCAGGGGTCGATTTTACACTGATTACACCCGATAACATCAGTTATACCGAAGTCGGCAATGCCTATACGATTACTGTGCCCTATCCACGAATCACCAGTTGTCGCATCGAATATATCCGACAATATCAAGCCAGTAGTAACTTTGGATGTTCACCCAATTGGGACGAAGTCCGTGTATTAGCGCAACACATCGCGATGGAGAAATTTGTCGAAGATGCACTTGCACGCGGTATCCTCGACCGCGCCGAGCGGGAAAATACTATTTTGATGCAATCATTTGTGACTGCGTTGACCGATGCTGAGGTCACAATACAATATGTCAATCAAGATGAGGCTGACGAATTTATCCCGACATCGTGCCAGCCCGAACTACCACCCGGTTGGCGATTTGATAGTTCACTCAGCAAATGGATTAATGAATAACCGGCTGTGACGGTACTTTGATCTCATTTTCATAAAAAGATGTTTCCTCCTATACTGTAAAAAGCAACAGGAGGAGACAAACATGGGACGATTTTGGGGATTATTTGGTATTTTATGCATCATTGGATCAATTGGATTTATGGTATCGACTGTTTTTGATGCGAAAAATCCGATTATTGTTGGTGGGTTAGAAACATTCGCTTGTACCGAGAATGAAACATTGCGTGTCGAGCAGAGTTCATGGTCACTCCCGAACGGCGAGCGTGGGATTAATACCTCTTATTTTTGTGATATTGAACCGAATGTCGGGCGCAACGTGACCGAGATGTCGATTGTTATTCAAGTGATTGTCTTCACAGCATTATTGGGATTGGGCATCATTTCCATTATTGCAGCGGCGGCACGTGCCACCAATGCCACAGCAGATCGATTACAAGATCAATTGCAACAACAATTTGCTGAGGGTGGAGATGGTACATATGTTAGTATTCAGGGGAATTTGCAAAATGTGCCACCACAAACCCGCGACATGATCGAAAATATCCTCGACGGCGTCATGACCAATGCGATGGTCAACAATAGTGGCATCCAATCGGCATCATTAAGCGAGCGTCTACAACAATTGGACGAAGCCTACCAGAAGAACCTCATCAACAAAGACGAGTATGATCGCGTCCGGCAGGCAATTTTAGAGAGCATGGATGATTAAGTTGCTTCGTATTCAGATACCCACTTTACGGCAGATTCAACATCCGTGAAAAAGCGAATCGTGACGACATCGCTATTACGCGAGAATATACGGAGTATCGAATCGAATAGAAGCTGAAATGCAGTACTAGAATTCACGAGGGCGACTCGCCCATGGAAATCATCGCGTGAATTTTCCGGATCAGAAAATTCCTTAAGACGTCCAAGAAAATACGGTGAGATCAATCCACCAAGCTTGGCATAATTGTGGATGGACAAGAGGAGAGAATCCTCACGGTTTGTGATTTCTGATTTGATCGCTTCGACATAAGCATCAACTGTTGCTCGGGTCATATTTATTATGTACATGGATGATATGGATGCGTTTATCATCACTATATTCAATATCTACAAAGTTGGTCGTGCTAGGGGTTGGCATGGATGTATAGACCAATCATCTACTTAACGTTACTTTTATTGTAAAGTAATTCTTCTTGTAAATAATTAAGGTCATTGGTTGAGAAGATTCATCTCAGCTTCATGCAACGATCGTTCAAATGTTCTATTCTGTTAAGTGTCCAAATAGAGTGAGAACGATTATGTCACCTGCCCCTCAACTTATGCGACTGACGCCCTGTAATATTTTGCGACCCTACATTGAATGCTATTGGATCTTGTCATCTCCTAGCGGATATACACCCGAAACACAACGGATGCCAGCAGATGGGCGTGTTGAGATGATGTTTAGCTTCGGTAGCGATTCTGAGCGTACAACACCCGATGGTGGTGATTTATGTACGATTCGCACCTCTAGTTTTATCCTCGGCGCGCGGGGGCAAGGATACGTTGTGGATCATTTTGACGCACCATATTATGTTTCGGTACGCTTCAAGCCCGGTGGTCTATCTGCGTTTATAGACGACCCACTCAAAGCCCTCAGCGATATATATGTTGAATTAGACAATTTGTGGGAACGCCAAGCCGTAACAGATCTAGAAGATCAACTTGTATCATCGTCCTCCATACAAGCGCAAGCACACCTACTGGACACGGCTTTGTTAGCCCATTTTAATCCACCAGATCATTTAGATCGCCTTCTGTATGCAGTCGAGCAGATCTCACAACCTATGACATCGACCTCAATGCCATCCCTTGCAGATAGTGTCAATTTGAGTCTTAAGCACTTTGAACGCTTGTTTACCCGTCATATTGGATTCCGCCCGAGTTTATTTGCGCGGATTTCTCGCTTTCAACAAGCGATGTACACAGCATTACACACCGACAAACCACTCACACTCAGCCAACTGGCATTAGATACTGGCTATTACGATCAAGCACATTTTAGTAAAGATTTCAAACGCTTCACAGGTTTGTCGCCTCGTCACTTTTTTGCTGATTATCACGAATTTGTGCGATTGTCATCACCAGCTGAGGATGTCGATTTTTTACAAGATTAACACCCGCGGTCACCGTAAGATAGAACCAACAAACACAACACACAAATCTATCAAACGGAGGCAATCTAATGATTCTACAAGACAAAAATATTCTCGTATTCGCTGCAACTGGTGCAATCGGTAGTGGTGCTGCTAAAACATTTGCACAACATGGCGCACATGTTTACATCAGTGGACGCGATAATGATAAGCTACAAGCCCTCGCGAATGAAATTAAAGTCGATGGCGGACAAGTCGATTGCGATGTTGTTGATGCAACCGATCCACAGGCAGTTGAATCGTATGTGAGTCAGGTCGCGGAATCGTCTGGGCGGATTGACGGCGTTTTTAATGCGGTTGGCGGTCGTCCCAAAGACCTCGGTTATCCACAGGTATCAACAACAACAACTTTAGACGACTTTATGATCCCGATGAATATTATCGTGGCATCCCAATTTTTAACGTCACGTGTTGTTGGGCGTGTTATGCAAGAACAGGGCACTGGCGGGTCAATCATTATATTGTCGGCAACCTTAAGTGGTATGACGGCACCATTTATGGCGGGCATCACAGCAGCATGTGGTGCGGCTGAAGCGATGACTCGCTCATTAGCAGGCGAATTTGGCTCAGCAGGTATTCGTGTAAATTGTGTGCGGGGATCAGGAATGCCAGAAACCCGGACGATTCATGAGACGATGGCAGGTAATGCTGAAATTATGGGACAACCCCCACAGATGAGCTTACCACCACTCGGTCGTCCAATTACAGTGCAAGAGACTGTTTCAACTGCTGCCTTCCTTGCCTCGGATTTATCAAGTGGAACAACCGGACAAGTTTTAACCGTCTGCGCTGGATCATTTGTATAACGTTATCAAGCGAACGTTCTATCTCGCTAGTATGTTCGAAGCCGACTCAAGCAATATTAGCCTGTTGTTTGAGTCGGCTTTTGCCGTAGATAAACAATCATGATTCTCCGCTTACCCGCCTTCCCAAATTATGTTAAACTCGTCAGTGGGTCGTCCAAGACACCCAACCTTAGAAACCAATTGTTGATGACCAAAGCTGATGACAAACCGAATACTATATTCTTGTGTTTTATTGTTATGTGTACTAACAGCCTGTGATACAGCCACAACTGCTGACCTCCCAACCCGTGCCCAAATGCCAACCGAAGCGAGTGTTGATGGGCAAGCGCAGCAAGTCACGGTTGCACCACCAAGCGAATTAGAGGCTGTCGGACTACTGGATTATTGGGTGACAGAATCTAGCTTACTCTCACCATCCAAACAACGCGATATCTGGCAGTTTGTTGGGACGCGCGGTGATGTAATTACACTACGGGTCATTGGTTACAATATTGAGCCGATAATGACCTTGCAAGATCCCAATAGCACAATCGTAACTGAGGGTTCAGACATTGAAATTGAGTTAGCTCAAGATGGCACATATACCGTCGAAGTCACGCTCGGTACATCTGGCGACGGGAGTTATGATATTGGCTTAGGATATGCTGATCGCCCCAACCCAAATAGTTATACCCCGACCCCACGCCCGCAACTGGTCGGTGTGCCGACACCAACCCCTGCTTATCAAGACCTCGGCACATTTGTTGGAGGGTTACAAGAAGATATTCCAACGGGGAGCATCCTCAGCGAAAATGTAGCGCAACATGTCTATACATTCGAAGGCACTGTTGGCGAAATCATCAATATTAGCATGGAGCGGATTTCAGGGGATGTTGACCCCTTCCTGACAATTTTCTCGCCGAGTGGTGATGTGCTAGCAATGGATGATAATACCGGAGCAACCCGTAACGCAGAGCTACGCAACATCAAACTCTTAGAAGAGGGACTCTATAGTGTGCAAGCCATTGGAGCAGATAATACACTTGGTACATATTCACTGATCTTATCGCGTGGTGGTATTCCGTTACCAACCGAAGCACCTCTCAACCCAGAAGCAACTGCAACCCGCATTCCGCTAATCCCAACACTTGCGCCAGCTCTCAACGGCAATCGCCTACAAAATAATTCGCCTGTGCTTGGGCGTTTGGATGCTGGTGATTATGCGCAATTTAGTATTTATGCAGTCGCAGGAGAAATCTTCACGATTGGCACAAAACCAGTCGGTGAGAATGGCTTGCGCGCACAAATCGAGATGTATAGCCCTGAGGGTGACCTCGTGTTATTTACGAATGCCAGTGAATCTGGAACGGACGGCTCAACATTAATTCCTGCGGTGATTGCACCTGTGACCGGAGCGTATATTATTCTGCTCAATGGGGAAAATAATACCGGTGGCGATTATGTGCTATCGTATGGCATCGGCTACACGAACGAAATCATCGTGCGTGGGTCACCACCCCCGAATACTCGTGCTGAAGGCAACCTACCACGCGGGGGCGTACTCGATGAATGGCATGTCAATCTTAATCAAGGCGATGTGATCAATATCGCGGTGAGCAATTCCAGTGGCGACTTTGACCCTTATGTCGAAATCCTGACATGGGATGGGCAATTGCTGGCTGGTGATAATGATAGCGGTGGCGATACAACCGCCCTGATTCAGTCGGTCGAGATCCCGACGACAGATACTTATCGCATCCATATCCGTGACGCGACACCCCAGCAAAATATCGGACAATACACATTAATTTGGCGATATATCAATACTGCGCCATCACCTACACCGATACCACCGTTTAGCACGTTGATGTCACTCGATGATGTGTTGGAAGCCGATAATTATCAGTTTTATGTATTTTATGGGCTGGCGGGGCAAAAAGTGCGCATTCGGGTTGAACCAAAACCGGGGGAACAACTGGATCCGGTTGCAGTCTTATTAGACCCGAGTGGCAACCAAATCGCGCAAGCAGATGATAGCAATGGCACACTGAATCCAATCATTGAGGTAATTCTGGAACAAGACGGACCGTATACCGTGCGGGTCAATGGGTATCTGAGCGGGGGGATGTTTGACTTGTTTGTGGAGCAGTTGTTTTAGTGAATGCAATAATGGCAGTTAATTTATGAGCAAAAACATCTCAAAAAAAACAGTGTGCTGGATTAGTAGCGCACGCTATAACGATCCGCTCGAAGCGACAACAGCACGCAAATGGCAAATGATGGCAGACCTTGCCGACTATGACATCCGTATCACTGGATTTTCGACATCGTTGCGTCCACGTCATTTTGTCGAGCATGTGCATTTCTATCTGATTCCACAACCGCCAACATCGATTCTACGCTACCTGACGATTTTTACACTGTCGCCGTTGTTATTGATGTATCTCGTTCTGCGTTATGATGGGGAAATTTTGGTTGCCCAAAGCCCATTTGAAGGTGCAATTGGGGCGTGGGTCAAAACACTAGCGCGTCTATTTGGTAAAAAACTATTTTTGATTGTCGAGAATCACAATAATTTTGAGGAAGATGTTTTCTTACAACGGAACATCCCACTTCAAGGGGTGTATAAGTCGATTATGCTCGGATTAGCGCGTTATGCCTTCCGCAATGGTGATGCAGTGCGTGTGATCTCATCATCGACGATTGAACGGGCGAAACATTATGCGCCGGATTTACCGCAAGTACGCTTCATGACATGGAGCAATACCGATATTTTCCAAGCGACACAGCGCACAATACCCGTTGAAGAGGCACACGATATTGTCTATGCAGGGGTGTTGATTCCGCGTAAAGGCGTGCATCATTTACTGACAGCATTTGCGAACCTTAATCATCCAACCGCCCAATTACATCTAGTCGGACATCCTGAAAATGCAGTCTATGCTTCGGAATTAGAACAACAAGCTCATAATTTGAACATCAGCGATCGTGTGCATTTTGTTGGCAATGTATCCCAGCAGGGACTTGCAGATTATTTTGCAAAATCACGCGTAATGGCACTACCGTCGCTGTCGGAAGGATTAGGGCGCGTGGTAGTAGAAGCGATGTTGCTTGGTATTCCAGTGATTGGTAGTCGCGTTGGTGGGATACCGGATATGGTTGTTGATGGTGATAATGGCTTCCTCGTCGAACCGGATGATGTTGCTTCGCTGACCACTGCTCTAGAAAATATCTATAACGCTGATGTTAAAGCAATGGGTGATAATGCCCGTACATTTGCACAAGATTTCTTCTCGCCACAGGCATATGTAAACGGATACAAGACATTATTCGAGCTGGCAAATAAACCTTAAAAGCACGGGTAGATGATTACGGATTTAAGATCGCATGAATAGCTAACCGTTCCCGCTGACTATCTGTTATGATAGGGGGCAATCTAACGGTCGCTCAGAGAAATCTTCATGTTCAATCCGCAAAATAACCAACCCAAACCCATTAGCTTATTATGGCGCAATGCCGAAGATAGCCAGCATCAGCCTAGCATCCCGCAAAATGATGACCTGCGTATTAAAGTCATCGCCAATACCCTCACGTTGCATACCAATTACACGCAATTTATCCGCAAAACGCTACTGACATTACTGACCGATACCGAAACACTGACATATCGTCATCAGGTTCTAGAAGATTGTCTGAATCATGAGGACTTCACGACCGACCTTCAACAACTTCTGCCAATGATACGCGGGTTGCATGAATACGTGAGTGATATTCGTGTGCGGAAAAATGAAATCTCGATTGTCTTATCGCGCCTGACAGAGCTCGAAAATTACGTTGACTGTGTACAAGCGCTACATCGCATCTTAAAAATACATGGATCGAAGTTGCAGGCGGACGGTTGGAAAGAACTCCATCAACAAGTTGATGAGCTCATCAAGACCCCCTTATTTCAACAAATGGCAGAGGAACTACCCAACCTACGCGCTAACGTACGCGAAATTGTGAGTGTAACGATTGGTGTCAATTTATCGCCTGACCTCAAACCGATTGGGGCGACGTTACTCTCGCTCAATAAAGTACGCTTTAAAGGACCGCGTTTTTTCCGCAAATTGTGGGGGAACGATACAGACGATGACCGTGGTATTACCCCCTTACGGGAATCGCCTCAAGCCTATCAATTCCGCGAAGACAGCATTTTAGCAGATCGCCGTGAAACATTAGACCGACTGGCTGCTAACGCCCTGTTTAATGACCTTGGACGTATCCTCGATGATGTCATTCGTCCGATTGGGCGAGCACTCCAAAAGTATACACGGGTCAATAGTGCCTTCTTGCGAGCAATTGAACCCGAAATTGCATTTTATGTTGGTGGAGTGGAGCTAATCAAGCGGATGCGAGCACACGGATTATCAATGACCCCTCCGCAAATCGTACCACAATCCGAACGCAGATTATCGGCACAAGGACTCTATAACCTCGACCTTGCGTTACGCCTCTCGCGTGAACATCGGGACGAAGAACTGACGGAGTATATCGTCGGTAATCATGTTGTCTTTGATGGCAGTGGACGCATCCAAATTTTGACAGGCCCCAATCGTGGTGGGAAAACAACCTATACACAGTCGATTGGTTTACTTCATGTTCTCGCGCAATCGGGTTTATATGTCCCCGCAGACTCGGTTGAGATTAGTCCTGTCGATGCGATTTATCTGCATTTCCCAGTCGAAGAAAATCCAGCCATGGAAAGCGGTAGATTGGGTGAAGAAGCCAAACGGTTACGCGATATATTCAGTCATGCCACTGCTCATAGTCTTGTGTTACTGAATGAATCACTTGCTAGCACCAGTGCGACCGAGAGTTACTATCTCGCACGAGACATTGTCAGTACCTTACGCATCCTTGGGGCGCGGGCGATATTTGTCACCCATTTGCATGAACTTGCCGAAGATTGTGATGAGATCAATGCAGAAATTAACGGCGAGAGTCTTATTCAGAGTGTGGTATCGATTGTCGATGACAGCGACGATACAGTGAAACGTACGTATAAAGTTATACCCGCACCACCGCGCGGGCGTAGTTATGCGCGTGAAATCGCCCAACAATATGGCATTAGCTTCGAACAATTGCAATCACTTTTAAATGATCGTGATATGCTAGACGAATAAGTTACAAACAACCTGCAATACCGAATAACCATTTAGATGAATCGAGAGAAATTTCTTATGTCGCGTTCTTTAACATTCGCCATCTATGCAATGGCGTTCGGCAATTTTGCAGCAGGTATGAGTGTCCTTGTAATTGCCGGCGTTTTACCCGAACTCGCAACGGACATCAATGTGAGTGTCGGTCAAGCAGGGCAATTGATTTCGGTCTACTCATTTTCGTATGCAATTAGTGCGCCGATTTTGATGTCAATCACAACCCGTTACCAACGGCGCATTATGCTTATGTTGGCGATGCTGATGATATTTGTGGGCAATGGTGTTGCTGCACTCAGTTCAGATTATACGATTTTGTTCATTGTGCGCATTGTCACAGCATTAGGGGCGGCAGGATACGTTCCGTTAGCAGCCGCTTCGGCAATTTCACTGGTTCCAGAAGATCAACGGGGGCGTGTCTCAGCAGTTGTATTTACAGGCTTCACACTGGCTAGTGCGCTAGGATTACCTATTGGTACGTATATTGGGCTCAATTTTGGCTGGCGTTGGTCGTTAGGCTCAGTCTCGATTATGGCGGCGATTGCAAGCTTTCTGATGTGGCGATTTCTACCACATGATATTGATACACCTGCGGTTAATCTCGCTGTCTTTAGAAAAGTCTTTGCCAACACACTATTGATTGTGGTGCTGTCAGTCACGGTGCTGCAATTTGCCGGACAAATGGCAATTTTCGCTTATATTTCGCCGTGGTTACAAGCCTTCACTAGCTTGGATGCAGGCGGGATTACGTTGATGTTATTGGTCTCCGGTATCGGTGGTGTCTTGGGCAATTATGCCGGTGGGTCGATGGCAGACCGTTTTGGACCACGGCGTACCCAATTAATCCAGTTGATTATTCTCGCAGTGAGTCTCGGATTGCTTCCGTTGATGGGAGTGAGTTTATGGATTGGTGGCGCGTTGATCTTTATCTGGGGCTTTGTTGGGCAAGGATTCATCGCCCCACAATTGGTGCGTCTGGTTGGGATTGCTCCTGCCTTATCCAGTGCATCTCTTAGTCTCAACTCATCATTTATCAACATCGGCTTGACACTTGGGGGTGTCGCTGGTGGTGTTTTCCTCGAACAAGTTGGGGTCGAGTCGCTGTCATGGCTTGGTGTTATCGGGACGGTCTTATCGCTATTCGTGTTCGCATTATCATGGGTGATGGAAAACTCGAATGACAAAGCCAAAGTTTCCGTTACATAGAGATAATATACGAATGCCAAATTACTCAGGCTAAATATTGACGCACTTTATCATCAACGACTTCCATCGCAATAATGTCATTAAACGCTGGTGCGACATAAGAGGCATATACAAAATTCTTCTGGCACAGTTTGTATAATTCACCATCTACCTCAATGTGATGGTCATCAATTGTCAGATAATAAAAATACTTGTCATCACGGTACGATGGTCGATTGCTAAACTCTACCACATCACGGTTAGCATACCCGATGTAACGATAAACATGTTGTTGATCTTTGCTAGGTGAGAGCATAATTTTACGTAGCATCATCGCGAATAAGATCAACATCACACCACCACCAAAAATCAAACTCCAATCGACCACTGTCAACTGTGATAGGTCTGCAAAGATACCTTGTGTGTCGATGATTTCTCGTGCCCATGGTGTGATGAGAATTACACCAACCCCTACAGTTACAATTAAAAATCCGACTAGCAGTGCAGCTAATGATTGGATGAGTCGATTGCGTAGTTTTTTGACTTGGCGAGCACTTAAACGACCTTGGCGATTATAAAACAAGTCATTCGGTGTGAATTGCAAATGACGCGCTAAACGTTTTGTATATTGGTGGGCATAAACACGGTTTTGCGATGATTGCTTCCTAGATGTCTTTTCCTGCATCTGTCACTGCGTTAGTTATTTAGCGATCAGGTATTAATTATAGTATATGTGATTTAATAAATAGCGATAGACAAATTAAACTTTGCAAGTCTTCAATTTGTAATAAAATCTGACTATTGTATGATAAATACTGTATGATCGGTTGTAGTGTAACCGTTATACTGACATTGTTAATTTTTAAAGTGTAATTGATGGAACAAGGTTTATGGCAGACAAACGCAATGTAGACGACCTGTCGATTGAAGAATTAGAGCGTGTGCTGGCTATTAAAAAACGTGAGGCACGTCAGGATCAGTTACGGCGTATGCGTCGTACTGGGCGCGTGATCGAACCCGAACAATCGCCACCTCAACCAATTGATAAAGGACTACCATACCAGCAAGCGACAGCGACTGAAAATCAACTCCCGTCAGAGACGGTTAGTATTCCGGCGGAATCTGTTGAAAAACGTAAGGGCAAACCCGAATTTGAGGATGACATAGGGGATGTGCGGGCTCGTAAGAGCAAAGCAAAAGCCAATCAAAATAAAGGCAACTCGGCATCACGTAAGGTTCTTGACATCACGCTGGTGTTTATCGAGATTGCCGCCGTACTTGGGCTGATCTTCATCGGATTTGAGATGCTTAATGGGATTGGCATCCTCCAGCAAGAAACAGCCGAAGCTCAGCGGGTGGCGGAGGAACAATTACGCCAATCTATCCCGACATTAGAGCCAACCCCACAATTGCAACTGACCAATGTTGTTCTCCCAAGTGGTCATACCCCACCAAATCAAGTTGGTGGCGGACAATTCAACTTTGACGAAATTCCAGCGCAGATGCGATCTTTGGTCGCCAATCAAGTCTTCTTACCCCCTGATATTCAACGCCCACCCCCAACCGATGAAACCCCACTCGTTTTGAGGATTCCGAAGATTAATGTCGATCACAGTATTGTGCAGGGTGTTGATTGGGAAGCGTTAAAACTCGGTATCGGACAAGTGCAGAATGGCACATCTCCATCTACGCCGAATGGTAATGTTGTGCTTGCCGCACATAATGACATCTACGGTGAGTTATTCCGTTATCTCGACCAGCTAGAACCCGGCGATAAATTCCAAATTCAAACCAAAGAGAATTTATACACCTATACCATCACTGGCTGGGATATATATCAACCGACAGATGTCCATGTGATGGAACCCCGTGGTAGAGCCGGTGCGACATTAATTTCGTGTTATCCGTATCAAGTGAGTACCGAGCGAATTGTGGTATTTGCTGATTTAGATGAAGTGGCTTAAATAAGTATATATAAAGGGATGAGGTGCGCTCATCCCTTAGTAGATTATCTAACTTTCACGAATCGTGACGTAACTACCGAATTGTTGGGGGTCTAACCCAACTTTTTCTACTTCGATATAAAACCGATCTAATGCGTCACTGTAACGATTCAGATGTGACTCTGCACCATAAAAGTCTAATCCCGTAATTGCCTCAAGGGCACGTTGCATCGCATCGATCATTTCAACAAATTGATTACGGACTTCCCATAAGCAGGGTGGCACATTGGGATCGTCTTTCACGCGATAGTATTGTTGCGCTAAATCTCGAATGAGCGAATAAAGTTGGTCTATCGTCGTTACTTCAGGATCAACCAACATAATTACCACAAACTGATTATCGACATACATTGTACGGGTCACATATTCAAATGCTGGACATTCAGGGTCTACAACTTGTCGAACTGCTGCGCCGTCAACCCGCCGGAATTGTGCACCCATTTCGAGTAATTCTGTCCCCGATTCTTTCATCAATCGCAAGGTCTTACCAAATGAGCCAAATGCTTGTAGTGGATTATTGATGTCAAGGTATTGTGTTGCTGCAATTTGTGTCTCGTAGGCTTCGACCATCTTGTCGCGAATACTCACGACACAATCGGGTGGTGTCGAGTTTTCAATGCGTGCTAAACGCCCTTCTAATTCAGCAACTTGTCTTGAACGTAAATCCGGATCGACAACTAGGAAATTATTCTGATTAAAATAAATCATCTCCCATAGGTTATAGCGATAAATTTCATCGAAACTACCATCAATTTCGTTAACCCATGCCTGTGCACCACATCCGGTTTCATCTGTTGTGATCGGTGGTTCAATAAATGATGATTGGGTCAACATAAATGCCCCGCCAATCAACAGGGCGCCAATCCCAAAGAGCACAACAACGATAACAACCATAGACGCCATCGACGTACCAAGTGGTTGATTCTCGTTTTCCTCCTCATCGGCATAAAAATCATCAATTTTCGTTTTTTGTTTGCGCGTTTCATTAGCTGGTTGTGGTCGTCGCTTACGTGGTTGTTGTCTGGTCGTCGGTGGCGAAATCTGATCCAGTTTTTTTAACCACTTATCAGCTGTTGGATGATTCATACCCATTAACGCGGAACGTGCTTCATCATACATCCCCGCATTAATCATCTTCCGAATCACACGGAACTGTTTTTCTTCTGCCATGTAGGTCTTCCTTCTATCCCTTTCCCCCAACTTTATCAATTATATAGTAACAGATAATATCTATAGGACGCAATAGGTCGGATGCTGTAAATGTCATCGCACCTTTAAAATAGTGACAATCGTCGTATCATCTGTTAAAACCCTTTATGACACATATTGTAAATAAAAGTAGCCTGCCTTATTTGATATTATTGGCCTACAAGAAATGACGGGATAAATCCTCTACGTCCATCATCAAGTTGCACTTCAATCCATGCTGCACGATTGATGACAATGATCTGGTCATTGGGATCAAGTATGCTAAGCACTTCGCAGCTTACTTGCGGACAAATATAGACAGCAACCGGACGTGGACTATCCACAAAAATTACTTGAGTAGGGGTTAGAGTGATTGTTGGCGTATGGGTTGCAGTCGGTGTAGCCGATGGCGTAAAGGTCGCTGATGGCGTAAATGTGGGCGTATTTGTAAATGTCGCGGATGGGGTTAGCGTAACTGTCGGTGTTGGTGTCGGCAATGGTGGTGGCGGAGGCGTGGGTACAAGTAAACTGATGCTGAACGAAACAAGAATACTAGCGATACTAACGCCTTGTGTAATCAACAAACGAGGGATCAATTGAGCAGTTGCGTTTGGTGCAGGCGATGTATTTTGGTATCGATGTACCACTTTTAAGCTAAAATTATTTAAGTAGTAGCTTCGTAATTGACGATATGATAATCCGGCAATCCCACCAATAACAAGACCACCGAGAAAGACAATCCCCGGTAATCGGGCAATCAGGGCAACCACAAACAGCAGCAGACTAATGATCCCGCTGGTAATGGTCAGCCCTACCACAATGCGGAAGTTCATCTGACGCTTGGCTGTGTAATGGGCGACAGCATCAACCTCATCATAAGTGAAGCGGTCGACATTTGCGGGATTAAAATTTCTTTCGAAGAAGGATTCCATCAGTTTCCTATTGGGTTGTCTATGGTACAGGTCGTTAATCAGATAATAGATGACGATCTATCAAACACATATCACCATTGTAGATGACAAGCGCACCACAGACAACAGAAACGAACAGAAGGTAGTCGATTATTCGGTGCGTAGATTTTCGGGTAAGTGGCGGACATCATTAAATGCGACCAATTGCATATCATCTACCGATTCTATAGCGACAATATTGATGGCGCAGTTGTTAATGAGCATATGAGACCAGACATCGGGATTGACGTTGGTCGCGTGACACACCAAATCGAGGATAATATTGCCATGACAGACTAATACTTCATGTGTATCAACATCTGCTGGTTTGAAGAAACGCTGATAAGCGGCTTGCATTTGGGCGTCATCACTATCATCATTCATCGCTTTTTCAATCATTTCTCGTGTGAAGGTACGTCCAACGCTGGAGCTACGGTATTGTTGGAGTTCGTCACAAGCAGCAAATAATGCCGAATCAAGCGACTCATGGATAATACCTGCGGTTGAACCAGTTTGTTCGTGTGGGCTGGTGTAGATAGCAGTGATGGGCAAGTCTTTGAGAGCACTAGCTGTGCGTTGTGCCTGCAATACACCACGCTCGGTTAATGGTGCATTGAACTCTTCGTCCATTGCATTCCGATCATATTCACCATTCCGAATTAAATATAAGACACGTCTCGTCATGGATTGCCCCTCAATCACTTAGCGTTCAGTCTTCATATATTTGGGTAGATGACCCGTTTCATTATATGATACTAAAATCATATCACCGTTCGCTTCGATAAGAATTGAGGTTAAGCTACAATGATGAATGAGCATTTTGCTCCATTTATCAGGGTCGATTTCTAAAGCAGAACACACAAGATAGCGGATGAGATTACCGTGGCAGACAATCGCAATTTGGTCGATGCCTCGTCCGGCCGGATGAAAAAACTCCTTAAAGGCTTTGTCCGCAACACTACGGCGTTCTTCAACCATCTCACTTCTAAATTGAGGGTTACGTTCAGCCAGATTCGCAAAATAGCCTTCTAGGTGCGGGGGAATTGTTGGGACAAGTTCCCATAATAGGTCTGTCGAATTCGGGCGGAGGTTTGGCATGTGCTTAGCGATTATGTCAGCTGTTTCTTCTGCACGTCGCATCGAACTACAATGGATTTCCGATACACCCGTTTCGCTTAAAAATACGCCTACTTGACCGGCTTGTTCTCGTCCAAGCTCTGTCAGCACACCACCCAATTCATCATCATCTGGTTGACTAATATATTGCCCATGCCGTATTAGATAAATGGTGCGTTGTGCCATTTTACACTGACTTTCATTTCTTACTTGAACAAATGTTATGTAATACCCTACATACATTGTACAGGAATTTTTGCTTTATGCTCATATGCGTATAGTGATCGTCACTTATAGTTACTTGCTATTTTAGTTTCATGGATGTATCTGCTACGATAGCAATATCATTTATAGAGTTGATAGGATTGACCGATGCCTCTGATTACAGTTTCGGGTGACCCATTGCTGACAGACTGTCAGGTCTTGGCATTTGGATATAATGCGCGCGGTCAAAGTGAATCACGTGCTGAACAAATTCATCTCGCCCAGACGTATCCGGCAATGTTTTCGGTGTTTAAACGCCAAGCGCGTAAAGGCAAACTGAAAACTGGTGATGTCTGGCGTTGGAACGAGACGACGCCATATTTTATGTTCTGGATAGTGCGTGAATCGCCGTTTGGTGCAACTCGCATCCGCTATGTACAATCGATTGCGATGAGTTTTGTGCGCGATTATCAACTATATCAGATTGAAAGCCTTGCCCTCATCCGTCCCGGAAACGACTATGAATATGAAGAATTTGAACCCATCTTACAGCAATGGCTTGATCCGCTACCGATTCCAATTGTGATTTATGATGGTTACGAACAGGGTGTTAAAGCCGACGAAACACCATCCGCTACATAATAGACTCCTCAGAGACTACGACGCCGTGATTGATTTTGCTGAGATACAACCGTATCATATGGGTAATTCGATCATTTAAAATAATTTAAATAGGAGTTGAGATGCTAAAAGCATTAGATTTGAGCGAATCTGCCCCGTGGAAAAAACGCTATCGTGCCCCTGGGATTGCATGGTCGACGATTGCGACACAAAACAATAAACGCGGTCTGGTATGCACTAACAAAGACGGGATTTATCAGTTATACGCATGGGATACCGATAGCAATGATCTCACACAGTTGACTGATCAACCCGCAGGTGTTGTGAACGGGATGATTTCGGCTGATGGCGAATGGGTCTATTATTTGTTAGATGCTGGCGGTAACGAAATCGGGCATTATGTACGCATGCCGTTTACAGGTGGCGAGATACAAGACACGACACCCGATATGAAACCGTACTCCTCGTTTTACATCACCGAGAGTCATACCGGTAATACAATCGGTTTCATGGCAGCCAATGAAGATGGCTTCCACATGTTTGTGATTGATAATGCGGTTAAAGGTGCGCCACTCTTTACCTATGAATCCGGTGCGATGGCAGTCGGCCCGATGTTGTCACACAATGGTGAAATTGCTGTGATCGCCTCGACCGAAAAAACACAATCAACTGAATTTGCGCTGGAAGCCTATAGCGTTGCCGATGGGACTTTACTCGGTGAATTATGGGATGGTGAAGGTACAGGTATTAGTCCGGCTGGGTTTGCATCTGTCGCGGGCGATATGCGCTTTGCTGGATCGAGTAACAAAACAGGCTTCAAACGTCCATTTATGTGGAATCCGCAGACAGGCGACCGCCAAGACATCGTCGATGATAATTTTGCTGGTGATGTGACGGTATGGGATTGGTCGGATGATGGTAAACGTATTTTGCTCCATCAATTGCATCAAGCTTTGCACACACTGTATATCTACCATGTAGAGGAAGACCGCGTCCAAACACTCAATACGCCTGCAGGGTCAGCCGGAGGGGGTGGCTCATTTGTTGATAATGGCAACTTGTTTGTGCACTGGAATGATTCCTCCACGCCCAATAGTTTATTTGAATTAGATGGGAACACAGGCGAATTTATTCGTAATGTGATTGATCTCTCAGTGGATATGCCACAGAGCATCAAATGGCGGTCGGTCACATTCAACTCGAGTGATGGTACACCGATTCAGGCATGGTTAGCGACCCCAGACGGCGACGGGCCATTTCCAGTAATCGTACATACACACGGCGGTCCAACCGCAGTCCAGACCCATACCTATCATCCCGGGTCACAAGCATGGCTCGATCATGGCTTTGCATTTTTCACTATCAATTATCGCGGCTCGACAACCTTCGGCTATGACTTTCAACATGCGATTGATGGCAACCTTGGCGAGCTTGAAGTAGAAGATATTGAAGCGGGTGTGAAGTGGCTGATTGCAGAAGGCGTTGCCGACCCTGAATCGATCCTCAAAACAGGCGGCTCCTATGGGGGATACTTAACACTACAATCGCTCGGAACAAAACCTGATCTCTGGGCGGGTGGTATGGCAGTTGTCGCAATTGCTGATTGGACGCTGATGTATGAAGATCAAGCGAGTACCTTACAAGGCTACCAACGCGCATTATTTGGCGGATCACCTGAGGAAAAACCCGAACAACATAAAAAATCATCCCCGCTAACCTATGCCGAACAAGTCAAAGCCGATGTCTTTGTGATTCAAGGGGCGAACGATACACGCTGTCCATCGCGCCAGATGGAAGTCTATCAGGATACCCTCAAAAGCCTCGGCAAAACGATTGATGTGCATTGGTTCGATGCGGGACACGGTTCACGGGCAATGGATGAACAAATTGAACATCAGGAATTGATGCTCCGGTTTGCTTATCGCGTTCTAGGATAGCTTTTCCAGATTTTTAGGATTGTCCGCCGAAAGTTAAAACATGTCGGCTAACGGAATTTGTAAGCCTGCTAAAGAAGCTATAAGTCAACAGCCCCTTGAGTGGGCTTTGCTTTGTTTAGCTGAGCGATTTTAATCCTCAGTGACTTACTACAGATATGTCTACAGATATGTCGCTACACCGATCCTGACCATCCCGACTTCTGGCAATCACCTTTTGGGGTTAAGGAGTCCGCCGAAAGTTAAAACATGTCGGCTAACGAAATTTGTAAGCCTGCTAAAGAGGCTATGCGCGAGTTCATACAGAGCCCCTTGCGTGGGCTTTGCTTTGTTTAGCTGAGCGATTTTAATCCTCAGCAACTTCGTTAGGTTTTCTATATGGGGAATATAGCGTGATTCGCTGATGCGGTGGGCATCTGCTATACTAACCGCATCAAATCAGTATCAGTCAATACCTTGTATCTTATTGTGTCATCGATGGACAATACCGTGGCAAATGTCTTGTTGGTCGCCGGAACAAATCATCAAAAACCTGCCCTTGCGCTGCGGGATGCGTTACAAGCCGACGGGCATACCGTCGCGATTGTCACAGCCAAGACCTCGCGTGATGTGCTCCGTCAACAGGTCGGATTATCGCCTGCGGTCGTTTGGTTCGCGAACCCGCAAACTACTACAACCAAACCCTATGTCCGCTTGTATCAAGCCCTGCAAAAACAAGGGCTGGATTTTATTCCGGTTGCCGTCAGCCCCTACCAAAGTGACTATATCCCGCAAACGAACATTAGACTCACGCGTAATTTCGTCCGTGTTGCCGAAGAAATTTCGGTGCAATTGCCTGTCCCAGCGCCATCCACTGGAGGCAGAGGGCGATTTTTAGCAGGTGTTGCCGGATTGGTCATTTTGCTAGCGATGATGGCAGGTGTATTTGCCGTAGCGACCAATAGCCAGCCCGCAGAAGCCATGCCGACGTTAGTTACGCTCGATGTTATGACCGACTCGACCGACCTTGTAGCCGAAGCAACCGCCGAAGCATCGACGGTAATCTCAGAAACAACACCAGAGATAGAGGCAACAACCGAGATTGAAGCGACTGAAGAAACAACCGATGCAGAAGCGACGGTTGAAGTCGAAGTAACGGCTGATGTCGAATCGACCGAAGAAGTTGAGACTCTCACAACCACACCCATTGGATCAGCCATTTCTACAACCGAAAATCAAGAAACCCTGCGCGTCGATTTTGCGGTTGATATACCGCGCGGGGATGCACCGCTTGTTGTGACTGTCACAAATTTATCATCCGGTTCAATCCAAAGTGTTCAATGGGATTATGAGACGGATGGCGTAGTTGATAGCACGGCCATACAACCGCCTCCGATTACGTATAATCAACCAGGGGTCTATACACTAACATTGACCATCATCGACACACAAAATCGCGCATTACAAAGCCAGAAAACAATTGAAGTCTATGCCAACAATACCGCACAGACGAATGTCAGCTCAGGCAGTGCCTTTGCCAGCTTCCGTGTCGTTCCATCATCCGGTGTAGTACCGTTAAGTGTACAATTCACTAACCGCACCATTGGCAATAACCTGACCTATCGCTGGGATTTTAATGGCGATGGCAATATCGACTTTGAAGGCGTGAGCCCGCCGACCTATACCTATTCACAGGTCGGCACATACAATGCTCGCCTTGAAGTTGTGACTGAGGGTGGAGCGCGCGATTCAGCACAAGCACAAATTAATGTCTATGCGTCATCCCCTGATGACACGCTTCAACCAATATATGATGTCGAGTCCCAAGCTGATTTTTCGGTGTCACCGACATCGGGTGTATTACCATTACGCGTTGACATCACCAACCAGTCCGTCGGAGAAAACAATAATTATGAGTGGGATTTTGATGGCGATGGCGAGGTCGATAGTGCCTCCGCCCAACCTCCGTCACAACAATATGCGATCCCCGGAACCTACACCATTACGCTGACGGTTAAAGGGTTCGATCGCTTTGGTGCATCAAAAATTTCGCGGGCACAAACACAGGTTGTTGTCCTCCCATTGACGAGTAACGCGACACCAACACCCGCGATTGCATCTGCTCCACTGGACCTATTTGCTGATTTTTCGGTTGATGTATTTGATGGACTCGCGCCATTAACCGTGCAATATTATAACTATTCGTCGGGGGATAATACGTCATATCAATGGGACTTTGATGGCGATGGGGTCATTGATAGTACCGAATTTGAACCTATTTTTACATTTAATTCCGGTGGCTTATTTGAAAGCATTCTGTATGTCAACGATGGTGCGAGTTCAGATGTAACCAGCCTGGAAATTGAGGTCACACCTGCACAAGTCATCGTTACCGCAACGGCAACACCGTCACCGACTGTTGTCGTGATTGACGAAGCGACACCAGTACAAACATCAACAATGACACCCTCTGCAACCTTAACGACAGAAGTGGTCGACACAACACCTATACCAACCGAAACGTTAGATCCCGTAACACAAGAGGTTATTTTTACAGCAACAATGACACCAACATCAACCCCAACCCTTACATTCACACCAACGCCAACTCCGACTATTACACCAAGTCTTACACCAACAGCTACATTTACACATACGCCGACGCCAACTCTTACATTTACCGTGACGCCGTCAATGACACCAACAGCAACGCATACAGCGACTGATGAACCCGCAGATTAACTGAAGCGTAAGATTGTGTTGGAAAAAGTAAACAGATACATACAAATATCCCTCAAGACTTAATCTTTATGGTTTGTAATGAAACTTAATTTATCGTATGATAATGGTATTCTATTTATGTAGGAGTGATTTTAATGAAAAGAATTAAGACATCACTGCACTACCTAACTTTTTTGACATTAACTTTAATCTTGAGCCTGTCATTTACGACACCCCTTGAGACACAAGCACAAACGACGAACAACGACATAACCGTGTGTACGGTCACACCAGATCGTGTTGACGGACAAGGTTTTAACGTATCGTCCCTCGGGTTTAATGTATCCTCGTTGGGCTTTAACGTATCGTCCCTCGGTTTCAATGTGTCTTCGTTGGGCTTTAACGTATCGTCCCTTGGTTTCAATGTGTCCTCGTTGGGCTTTAATGTGTCTTCCTTAGAAGATATTTTGAGACAATTGCTCGTTGAAGTTACCCCCGCTTGGATTATTGATCCAATCGATACCGTGATTTCTGGTGATGGTTACAACAGCGAAAATGTTGTTATCCTCATCGTAGATGATTTCACTGATGCAAATTCACACGGTGCGAAAGTTCGCCGAACCTTTGATATTCTAATTGATGCAATTACAGCACAAAGAGGCGCACCAAACTTTACCATCGAAGAGGTTAATATTGCGACATCGGCGATCGATTTTGATGCACAATCAGTTGCTGGCGAGATTCAACGTATAGTTACTGGTCTCATCTCAGCAGACCCGAATGTCCACGTTGTTGTCAACATGAGCTTTGGGCTCGTACCATGTGATGATCCCACAGATGTGACCTTAACCGATGGCGATGACAGCTTTACTGTCACAGCTGATTTCAGCTTTGACCAATACATTGAAAATGTAGAAGCTGAAGAACAAGGTACATTGGTACGCCCACCTCAACAAAAAGTATCACCAGTACTCGAATGTATTTATGGCGATGAAGGGTATTTCATCGAAGGGTATTTTGGGTACTTTAATCCAAATCCATATACAGTCGAAATTCCGCTTGGCGAAGCAAATAAGATTTCACCAGATTTCTTAAATGAGGGTATACAACCAACAGTCTTTGCCCCTGGGCGTCATCGCTATGTGTTTAGCCTCGGAACCGAAGGTAGTGGTAATATTGTTTGGACACTAAATGGTAAGACAGCAACTGCTGGATTCAATGGAGACTATTGTGACGAGGTTGTTCCTGAACCTCCAAGCGAAGTCTTCCCTGAAGGTTATGGTTTGAGCAATTACTTCACCGAAGTGATGGGTATTCCGAATCAGTTTGTTGACGAATACTTCCAATATCTTTTTGGTGCAGCGGTTGAAGATGAAAGTGATCCATTTGCGAATCTGCAATTGCTGATGCGTTACTATCAAACAATGGCGTACAATCAAGCGAATGATGGTAATCCAGACACCAACTTTGCGCTTATCCCAGTGGCATCAGCAGGTAACTTCCGCCATCTATTTAACACGACTGATAATCCTTATGCACCTGTTGATGCGCTAAAACCCGCATCATACCCAGAAGTGATTGCCACATCTGCACTTGTCGGTAATAGTGGGACAATCGATTCGTTCTGGCCATTCTCGCACGATGGTAATATTGCTGCACCGGGTGTTAGCATTTACTTGCAAACCATAATGGAAGATGGCGAACGTGTTGCAACAGAACTAGGCGCAGGTACATCTTATGCATCACCATTTGTATCGGTACTATCTGCCTTATGGTTAACCTATCCGGATGCTTGTGAATTTGGCGCAAACGGTACACCACCACTTGCTCCATCAGCACGGGACAAAGCAGATAATGCACCGTTCAACAGTGACGAAAATCCTCTTGATTGTAGTATCCCTGTCAATAATGCACCTATATTTAATGTAACTGATGCCAATAAATCACTCATTGTGAACGAAGGAACGTCTGCACATGTTGGTTCAGTTACTGACCCAGATACAGGCGATAGCGTTACACTTAGTGTGAGCCCAAATAGTGCAGGAATTACAGTAAGTGCAGTTGCTCCAGACGGAACATGGTCAATCAGTGTTGGTGATGGTCTTGAACAAGCCCAAACAACCCAAGTTACTGTCACTGCAACTGATTCTAAAGGGGCGACTGACACGGTTACGCTTGATGTAAAAATTCTAAATATTGCACCAACGGCAACATTGAATGTCGATAAGACAACCGTCAATGTATTTGAAACGGCAACCTTATCACTCGATGGACCAATCGTTGAGTTCAGCCAAGCGGACATAGATGCAGGTTTCATTTACGAATTTGACTGTATCTTTGATGATGGTTTTCCGGGTGATATTTCTGGCGACAACTCATTTGGATGTGTCTATAGCGAACCTGGAACATATGTTGCATTAGCTAAGATTTCAGACAAAGACCGTGGCTTTACCCCATACTCTGTAACAATCACCGTTGAGTCTATTGACCCAGTGGTTTGTTATGCAAGTGAAGTACTGTACTATCAACCGGGTAAACGCAAAGGCGGTAACAGAGACCTTCCAGCCAACCGTACCAATCCTGAAAATTCTCTTGGTGCACCGCAAAATGATGATACATTAAACTTCGTATCCCTTGGCTTTGAACGCAAACGCCTTGAAGTACCACCCGGAACATTGATTCTTGGTTTTGGTAATAATGTGATCTTCAATAACAATGGCGATGCACCTGATGTCCGTATCTGGGAAACATCATACCGTGATAGCAACCGCTCATGGACACGCTATCCAGAACGTGCAAGAGTCTACGCATCGATGGACGATGGCGTTACATGGGTAGAGATTGGTATCACTAGTGATAAAGATCAAGCCTATGATCTTGGTGATCTATCATATGCTACACAAATCAAATTAGTTGATGCAACCAAGCGTCGTCACTTCAATCGAAATGCAGATGGCTTTGATGTTGATGCGGTTGAAGGATTTGACTGCGGTCTAATACCAAGTTAAATATCTCGACCTATAAAATCGAAACAGAGCAGACGGGTATATCTCGTCTGTTTTGTTTTACCAAAGAGTCATATCTTCAATTCTCATGTAAATATTTGTCGAATATAGAAAATTTGTGCTATAGTGTATTTATCGTGAATAATAGAGGCAGTAAATCATGAGTGACACAATTCCAGAAGACAAATTGCTTTTGTACAAACAACTGATTGATAGCCATATCGAGATTGAACTTAAAGGTGGCAAAAAGCTCTCATATACCGCATTGAATGGCAATATGTTCACCCAAATTACCAAAGCTGGTAAGGTAGGATTACGACTGGGCAAAGCAGATTATGACGCATTTATCGAAAAATTTGATGCCCAACCATTACGTAGTTATGGCGCCGTTATGCGGGAGTACGTCGAAGTGCCTGATGACTTACTCACTGATCTCGATACACTCAAGCCATATTTGCAATTGAGCTACGAGTATGCTCAAACCCTCAAACCCAAACCAACTAAGAAAAAATAAATGATAGGAGCAATATCATGTCCGAGAATAAAACGCGTCCAACGCAAGATGATGTCATAGCATATATTGAAAATGTGGAAAATAAACGCCGTCGCGAGGATGCTCAAACACTCGTGGAACTAATGACTGACTTGACAGGGTACCAGCCAACTATGTGGGGTACAAGTATCATCGGTTTTGGTAGCTATCATTATGTCTATGAGAGCGGGCGCGAAGGGGATAGCATGCTGGTCGGATTCGCACCACGCAAAGCTAATTTGGTGCTGTATATTACGTCAGGTTTTGAACAATACGATCATTTATTGGAAAAACTGGGCAAATATAAAACCGGTAAGTCATGTCTCTATGTCAACAAGCTAGCCGATGTTGATGTAGATATTCTCAAGCAACTGATTACAGCATCTGTTGACCATATGAAAGCCACAAATGAAGTAAATGACGATCCAAATGATGCGTAATATTTAATCTTCGAGTAGCGCGCGTTGCGGAAAGACGAGTCGTTCGGGTGGCTCGTTATTGCGCAATGCCCGTTCATTGGCGATCTCAAAGTCATCATGAAGATCACGAACTTTTGATGTTTGCAAACTGGATGGTTGTAGCGTAAATGTAACGATTGTTAGGGCTTTATTCCCGATTGCCATGACGAGCCAATTGCCGTTACCAATAGATTTACGTGCCAATCCGGTGCGATGCGTTTTCATCTTAAAGACAATACGCAGCATATGATGAATTTGTTGGGCAGTTTTACGACTCAATTTACCCGATGAATTAAGAGGGGTAGTATTGCCACGATTAAATACGGCATAGTGGATTGCCTTCGCTTGAAATTGCGAAAGCAAATGTCCGGTATAGCCCTGTTGTACAACCGAACGCCACGCATCCGAATTCGGATTGCGTTCTATCATACGCTCGATAATATCGCGCTTTTCTGCATAGTGCTGATAAACCGCGTTAAATTGCGATGCGTTAATATCACCATTGGAGTATTCAGCAACAACTTCTTGCATCTTTTCTCGAATAGTATGTAACGCGCTCTTAGGACTACTCGCACGATTATTTTGTGATTCATTACCCGTCTGAGGTTCCACTTCAATACACCCTATATCAAATACCCGAAATATTTGTCTTTTTTCTTCTCTTACTATAAGCATATCACAGAAATTATCAGCGGATATGCGCTATAATACAAAGGTAGTTATACTGTAACAAAATTATAACGAGAAACAAAGTCAACAACCCCCTAATCAAATCTTAGGGAATCTCGTGGAGGCGTCAATGAAACCCAATCGTATTGGACTAACATTCAATCAAGATCATATCACCGGAACACAGGCGAAAGACGATAGCGAACATATTGCTGCCGCTTTTGACTTCTTGACCGACACACGAGATAAGACCCCGCTTGTCCATGCGTATTTGTTGGGATTACGGTATCGTTTTATGAATGATAGCGGTAGTGGTGACCGTGCAATTGAGTTGATTAGTCAAGCACGCCTTGACGAGATTCATGATTATCGTCCGACCATTCAAGATGTAGTCGCATGGCTCAATGTCGCTGAAATGGTGCGCGATTTACCAGCTTGGCAAACGCTGGAATCCTCATGGTTGGAACAACATGTTCAACCCATTGTCGATGCCTTAAACCAACCACCAGAAGACGCCACTCTATTAGATGGGTTCTGGTTGGGCGTTCTCAATATTGGGGCGGGGATTGTTCTGAATAATGAGACGATCTTTGCAAAAGGGCAAGAATTTTATCAGTTAGCAATCGACCAGTACATTCACCCCGAAGGCTATCTTAAAGGGATTGTCGAAGATGGCGATGAAACTGTGACAAATACATATCAAAAGCAAGTTTCTGGGGTGGCTGCTTTAACGCTAATGGCAGAAATGGCAGAAATGGCGGAAGTAGATTTGTGGGGTATGAATAACCGAGGGGTTACACCTATCACAGCGGCAACGTACACACTGTATTATTATTATTACCCCGAAAAGTGGAAGTGGGAAGAAAATTTAACACTAGAAGCTGTTGAACCCATCATGAAAACCGATGGTGCATTCATAGAAATTGTAAACCGACGCAGTCCATTACGGGCAATCGAACAACTCTTTGAAGATCAACGTCCAATGTTCAATGTCTACGGTGGTGGACTCACGACACTCACGCATGGGGCACCAGCACCACGCAAGAAAAAACGCTGGTCACTATTTGGTAATTAATATACATATTATGTATGTCTGACTCATATAAAAGAATTGTATAATTTCATAACAACTTTTGCTTGACATTTGTTTAGTTTAAATTGTATATTTAAATAGTAAATTTACGGTAAGACTTCATATTTATAGTAAATTATTAAATGATATAAGAGTTGCAATATGTGTAAGATGAGGTATATTAGGTGATAACCAATGTATTACTTCAAACATAATACATAACTTAATAAACTCTTAATGGAGTAGCACTATGTCTATAACTGTAACATGGAATAATAAGAGTAAGACGCTTATCCAAACAACATTTGCTGACCCCTACACATTGCAAGAATTCAGAGAAGCTCGTAAAAAATGGCACAGAATGATAAAAGGTGTTGATTACATCGTCCCCATTCTATTAGATATGAGCGAGACGTATGAGCCACCTGAAGGGATCATGCGCGAATTTATTGCAATTCACCGTACGCCTAACCCACGTCAAGGTCACATTTACATCATTGGTATGAATCCTATCTACGAAAAACTGTCTAAGCATCTGTTTGACGGTGTAGTGGATCAAACCAAAGCTGTCAAAGTGATTGAATCAGTTGACGAGGTTATTGTTACCTAGTCGAGGTTCGCAAGAATCAGAGTGTGAGGGGTACTATCCGCACTTATAATGTATGTAAGTACACAATAGGCGGAGGTAGCACTGTGAATTCAATTGAGGCAAATTCGGCAACAACATCATTTATAACTCGTGTGTGTCAATATATTCAAGATCAACATCCAGCAACAATCACCTTGCAACAACTCGGTCATGAATTTCATATGAGTCCATATCACCTGCAACGCACATTTAAGCATGTGACAGGTATTTCGCCACGTCAATTTGCTGAAAATTTGCGTGTAGAAGACTTTAAATCTCAAGTCCGCCGTGGTGAGCGCATCACCGACGCCATTTACTCGGCAGGGTTTGGGTCGTCTAGTCGACTTTATGAACGCAGTAATGAACAGCTTGGCATGACGCCATCGACATATCGCAAAAAAGGTGACGGTATGACAATCTTTTACAGTGTGGTAGCGTGTCCACTCGGTCTACTTTTGGTTGCTGTGACGGATAAAGGGATTTGCAAAATTAGCCTCGGTGATGATGAGCAAGCATTGATCGCTGATATGACAACAGAGTTTGAATTGGCTGAACGCATCCGTGATGACGAAGGTGTCGGATTTTGGACGGAGAAGATCATTGGTTATCTAGAAGGGTGGCAACCCAATCTTGATTTGCCCTTAGATATTCGCGCGACTGCATTCCAGATGAAAGTTTGGCAGAAATTACAAGCCATTCCGGTTGGCGAAACACGCTCTTATAGCGATATTGCTGAAGAAATCGGTCAACCAACTGCATCCCGTGCTGTCGCAAATGCCTGTGCTAAAAACCCTGTAGCCCTTGTTATTCCTTGCCATCGTATCATTCGCAAAGATGGCAAATCACTAGGCGGATACCGCTGGGGAATTGAGCGTAAAGAGGCTCTCCTCGCACAAGAGAAAGATTATAGAGACCAAGCAACAGGTTAATTGTGTATCATCTATTCAAGTAATCCGCTGATACAATTCGTTACAATTTATGAACACTAATGCCTCTCACCTCGCTTTCTGGTTATAATTGATTAAGGGCTGAATCCAAATCAGCCCACACCCAATCAGCATAAACGATAGTAAGTTGAAGGACGATTATGTATCGGCAACGACGGAGATTCCCATTACGGTTACTCATTTTGTTTGGTGTTATTGGCGGGGTCGCATTTGTGATATTTGATCAATCTCGCTCTGCTCCTGTAGCGAACATACAACCAACTCAGACACCTGTGCAGGTTGTTGCCCAAAATCCTGATGCTACAGCAACCCCACAATTTTCAGAGCAACTGGTTGTTACTCCGTCACCGACTCCCATTAACGCGCGGGACTTAGGACCTGATATTGAGAATGCTGCGCTTGTCATCCCCGGTGCAGGTGTTGTTGCGCCGATTGTACGGGTCTATTTGGGTGATACCACTTGGGACGTAAGCCAACTCGGGAATAATATCGGGCATTTGGAAGGTACCCGCTGGTTATCGGAACCCGGCAATATCGTCTTGTCAGGGCATGTCGAATTATCGGATGGTCGTGAAGGTATTTTTGCGAACCTGCATGAAGTACAAATCGGTGATCGTGTGATTGTTACGCAAGATGGTAATGATTATCACTACGATGTCTCATCTATTGCAAATTACGATCCGACTGATCTTACACCAATTTACCCGTCAACGACAAACATCCTGACGCTAATTACCTGTGGCACATATGATTTCATCTCCGATACCTATTTAGAACGGGTTGTAGTCGTCGCTGAGGAAGTGTCTGTCACGACAAGTAGTTAAATGATGAGTATTGATAAAAGTGACAGATAAATCATACAGTAAGCCACCCACCGAGGGCAGAATCCCGACCGAAGAGATCGACCGATACAGCCGATTGCGTCGTCTGTTGCGTCCATTAATGGGGATGTGGTATGTGCATCCCGACATTACACTAATTGCATATGGATCGCCAGCGGTGGTGTTAGGGATGTTGGTGCAAGCCTCTAAGCCGAGTACCGAGCGTTTACATCTACGGAATTTATTTGCACACGGACGCCGTTATCATTTTGTGGGCGGGTCTGCTGATGGGTTTCGGATGCAGACAACCAGCAAAGTACCGTGGCGACGTAGAGAACGTACCCGCGCCACTGCGATATTAAATGCTAACTTCAAAAAACTAGATGATGACCTAACCCAAATTAACATCACTGCTAATATCCGGCTTGCCAATATGTATACCGGATTTCTGGTGCCGATCTTTTTTACACCGCTTTTTCTATTTGCAGTATGGCATCATCCCGTGGTGCGAATTGCGATGATGATCGGCATTTATGGATTTGCGTGGATGGCATATCGTTATAGTGCTGCAGTTGATGCTCATGATATGGTCTATTTTATTGAGCAATCCTTAGTCGATTTAATGCCCAAATCGGTTGCAGAGTTAGCCGAACATGTCCCCCATGTGGTTGATCGACGCGAAGAATTTTCTGATGCATGGGAAAAATTCTACGAATCCCAAACAGATGAGACTAGCTAATCTTGATTATACTTTTTGAGTTGAGGGTTCTGAGATAATCGTTTTCCTGTTGGTAAATCCATATCTAACCATCTACCAGTTTCCCTCGCTTGTCTTCCAATCATTTTTGCAACTGCTAAAATTACCTCATATACATCTTCTGCCGGAATAATATCATCATATCTAGACAGTTTTTCAGCACAAATTTGTTCAGTCAACATTTGATATGTTAGAGCCAGTTCAGGTTGCTTATCTCTAAGTTTACTTGAGTTCTTGGTTAATCCAACTTGATTCTTAAGAATTTCAGAAGTACGCTTCCACAATCCCTCATATACTTTATTTGTGGCAATACCGTATTGAAAGCCTTTTATTATTGCTTCTCCCACAGCTTGAGTTAAGGCATCTGTAAATTGCTTTCTTCGATATTTACTCTCAATTCTAGTCTCGATCCACGCTTCACTTTTACCCTGCATTCGATATGCTTCACGTGCCATATCAATTGCTGTTTCAGGCTCACGACGAATTAGATCCACTAAAACACCGGCATCAGCAAGGTAATTCTTAACAGCCTTTACCCGATCAGTACTTGGCATGTGTTGAACAATATAATACAAGCCTCGTTCATCACAGAAATCAACCATCTTCGTTTTAGCATAAGCATCTGCACCGATTTGGACAGCACGTTGTTCTATATACATATGTCCTTCAATCGCGTGATCTTGTAGCATTTTAGGTTTAATATGCTTATCCCACTTGTATAAACCTGCAGAGATCAAGCTCACCCAATCATTTATGCGATATAATGTGCCTGCCCATTCTGTTTTCTTCTGTAATCTATGTCCAAATTTATCTGCGATTATTTCTACAAATGGACGCGAATCATGTCTATCAGATTCTTGAAATTTTAGTTGGCTCATTTTATAACCCTTCATTGTTACTACTATGTATTTAGCGATATTTACAGAATAGCATAAATTAGAACGCATGTCCAATTTTTAATGACAAACTTTAGTTATAAATTCATAGCAATAAACGTATCTACTCGAAATCGCTCTCCCCTGTTAAACTTCCACAAATGCACATTTAAATTTATTTGAATCAAGGGGAAATATACTTATGGGGACACAATACGACGCATTGGTCGCTCGACTCCGTGATATTCACAACCTAAACATGGCATCATCATTATTAGGGTGGGATCAACAAACACAAATGCCTGCCGGTGGTGTCGAAGCGCGTGCGAGCCAATTAGCGACCCTCTCCAAATTATCACACGAAATGTTTACCAGCGATGAAACTGGACAGCTACTCGAAGATGCAGCTAAAGAAGTTGGTGATGATTACGATAGTGATGCTGCCAGTATGGTGCGTGTTGTTCAAGAAGATTACGATGAAAGTACAAAGCTCCCAACAGAATGGGTTACAGAATTTACTGAACTCACCTCAAAAGCCGATAGTATCTGGGTGAAAGCCCGCCAAGATGCAGACTTCTCACAATTCCAAGGGACACTGGAACGTATTGTCGAGATGGTGCGCCAAAAAACAGAATTACTCGGCTATGACGATCATCCATACACGGCATTGCTGAACCAATACGAACGTGGCATCACAACCACACAGGTAAAACAAATTTTTGATGATCATAAACCGGGGCTAATCGACCTCATCGCAGGGATTACAGAAAATGCCGATCAAGTTGATGACAGCATTTTGCGCCGTCCGTATAATGTTGATAAGCAACGTGACTTCGGTTTAAAAATGATTGAAGCATACGGCTTCGACTTTAATCGGGGGTATCAAGCAATCTCGGTGCATCCGTTCTGTACACATTTTTCCAGCAACGATGTGCGTATTACAACCCGCTTTGAATCCAACTTCTTGAATCCTGCATTATTCGGCATGATGCACGAAGCCGGACATGGTATGTATGAACAGGGTATCGGACAGAATTTAGAAGGTACACCACTCGCTAGCGGAACATCCCTCGGTGTTCATGAATCGCAATCCCGCATGTGGGAAAATCTGGTCGGGCGTAGCAAAGGCTTCTGGTCATGGGCACTGCCACAACTTAAAGAAACCTTCCCACATCTCGAATCTGTTGATCTCAACACCTTCTATAAAGCCATCAACAAATCAGCACCATCATTCATTCGTGTCGAAGCCGACGAAGTAAATTACAACTTACACATCATTTTGCGCTTTGAAATTGAGATGGACTTGATCACAGGCGATCTCGCGGTCAAAGATGCGCCTGAGGCGTGGAATACTAAGTTCGAGGAATTCTTTGGTATTATCCCAACAGATGATGCCAAAGGTGTGTTGCAAGATGTCCACTGGTCATATGGTATTCAGGGGTACTTCCCAACTTATGCACTTGGCAACTTGCTCTCGGTACAATACTACAATAAAGCCGTCGAAGCACATCCGAATATTCCATCAGATATTGCAAATGGTAAATTTGACACCTTACTGACATGGTTGAATGAGAACATTCACCAACACGGACGTAAGTTCACCAGCGACGAATTAACCCAAAAAATCACAGGCGAAAGCATTCAATCGCGTGATTATCTGGATTACCTCACCACCAAATATAGCGACATCTACGGACTATAAATAGGATCACAGATAAGTCGGGAGTGCAGACGAGCACTCCCATATGATGTAAAAACATACAAATAATCGGAGACTGATTATGCCCGATAAAATTAACCTCAGCGGAAAATTTGCGAAATTTAGCGATCACTGGTCACCCAAAATCTTGACCGAACTCAATGACTTCCACATCAAAGCTGTCAAATTTGAGGGCGAATTTGTATGGCATAAACACGATGACACCGACGAATTGTTTTGGGTGATTGAGGGCTCATTTACGATGCGCTTCCGCGATAAAGATGTAGTTGTGAATGCAGGCGAATTTATTGTTGTGCCACAGGGCATAGAGCATATGCCCGTCGCCGATAGCGAAGTCCAAGTTGTACTAATCGAAAAGCAGGGCACACTCAACACAGGCGATGCGGATACCAATGACAAAACAGTTGATAGTTTGGAGTCCATCTAGGCATGTTCAATCATCTACGTGCCACATTGATTATTATTGCGATGTTGGGATTGTCTATATTACCGACCTACTCACAATCCTTACCACTGGACGGTCCGCTCATTGCATCAAATACCGTCGAGCTTGACCGCATCATTTTGTATGACATGGCACATGATACCACCCGTGAATTGAGCTTTGGTAATTATTGGCATCATGTCTGGGATTTTTCGCCGGATGGATGCCGTGTCTTATTCACTATGAGTAACGGCATTCAACCCGCCAAACTCTATTCTGCCCGTATTGATGGGCGCGACTTGCGCGAGTTGGTACGTTATAGTGATTTACCCGATGATCAATGGGGCATCTGGGAACCGGATTATGCACCGGACGGATCACGGATTGCATTTACGATGATACGGGATGAACCCATTGTTGGGACTGATGAGGTTGAACGTGAGTATCATATCGGATGGGTTACACCGGATGGTGGTACACCAGAGTTTTATAGCCTGACAGGTGAGGAACATTCCCCGCAGTGGTCACCGAATGGTGAATGGCTTGTCTATACATCATATTCGGAGCGTGTGCCCGGTGCTGATGTGTTTTCGACAGCTGTCCCAACTGACGAACCATTAGAAGGTGTACCCTCTACTAACGATAGCCCGCCATCAACAACAATCAGTGAAGCTGATTTGTGGGTCGTCAGTGCAGATGGCGAGACAAAATATCCGCTGACGAACTTCCCAACAGGCAATGTTACCAACCCACGCTGGAGTCCGGATTCGGAATTGATTGCATTCATCTTTGCACCCAGTCCAAGTAATGACACTGTCTGGATGATTGGCAATCAGCAAGGCGCGATCCCAACGCAATTAACCTACGAATGGGGCTTGGTGTTGGATAATACGTGGTTGCCCGATAGCACCCATGTGATTACATCTAAGCGTGACTTTAAAGGGATCACTGAAAATCGTTTGTGGAAAGTTCCACTCTTTGGGAATACTGAAACCGATTCTACCCGCTATTTGGATGCGCTCGGTTTAGCCCATGCCGATTATCCACGGTTTAGTCCCGATGGAAATTGGTTGGCTGTGCGCAGTGGATATGAGCTTGCATTAGTGAACTTGAACAATGCGAGTATGGACTGGTTGGATGCGGATATGATCGGCAATACACCAATTGTGTGGAGCCCGAGTGAGTTTGCTGGCGAGGAAGCCTGTCGTTAATGCAATATGAAGAACGCAAAAAGGGACGCTAGTGAGTAGCATCCCTTAGAAAATGCGTTGTAATTGACCTGTAGAATTAGGTCAAACGGTTGTAGAACTCGACCACCAGCTGAATGTCTACAGGTGTTTGTACTTCACCTTGTTCTGGTAGACGATCAAGAACTGCTTTCATGTTATCACGGTCGACTGTGATATAAGGTGGGAAGTAAGCGGATTGCTGTACCCACTCTTGAATGTGAACATTCTTTTTCATCTTAGCGTTAACTTCGATAACATCACCGGGGTTAACTTGGTAAGATGGAAGATCAACACGTCTTTCGTTGATGAGAATGTGACCGTGACCAACAATTTGGCGTGCTGCCCAGATTGTCGCACCAAACCCTGCTTTGTAGACAAGGTTATCTAAACGACGTTCGAGCAAGGTCAACAGGTTGTTACCGGTTGTGCCGGGCATCAACGCTGCTTTTTTGTAGTAATTACGCATTTGACGTTCACGTACATTGTAGATGAATGCCAACTTTTGTTTTTCGTCTAATTGGATCGCATAGTTGCTACGACGACCCGAACGGAACGATTTTTCGCGCCCATGTTCTCCTGGTGGATAGGCACGTTCTTCCATAATGCGTTGATACTTGGGGCGTGGTACGAGCAATTCCCCGAAGCGACGCTGTGGTTTTGCTTTTGGTCCATGATATGAAGCCATAACTTGACAATACCTCTTTCATTCGGGGTGATTGTAACCCCATCTCTGTGTGCTTAGGTTGCAGTATATCGGACAGAAATCGGCTAATGATGTTAACCGATTCTAGCGTTTTTACTAGGGTCAATTGTTGTCAAGGATTGATCTGTCATCAAGTTTTCAGACATAAAGCTCATAAAACTGATACAGCGCTTGCATACTGTTCATCATTATCTCATCAATCCGTGTTAAATTTGGTGCATTACGGAATAAATAAGACAACAGGAATGCAAAATGCAACAACGTGCCATTGTTCAAATTCAAGATCTCGTCAAAGAATATACCGAAGGCGGTCGCACCCGCACTGTATTGGATAGTGTTAATGCAGATATTTATGAAGGTGAATTTTTTGTGATGCTTGGTAAGAGTGGTAGCGGAAAAAGCACACTACTCAATATGCTCAGTGGTATCGACTATGCTGACAGCGGTAAGATTTTAATCGATGGAACAGACATCACATCCTTAAGTGACACCGAGCAAACCCTCTTCCGCCGTGACAATATCGGGATTGTCTTCCAATTTTTTAATCTTATCCCAACCCTGACTGTTCTTGAAAATATCACACTCCCTCATGAATTACGTGGTAAAAGTCGGAAAGAAAGCGAGACCCTAGCGCGTCAATTATTAGAGCGTGTTGGACTCGAAAATCGCGCAGATACCTTCCCAGACAAACTCAGTGGTGGCGAACAACAACGCATTGCAATTGCCCGTGCGCTTGTTCATGAACCCAAAATTGTCTTGGCTGATGAACCAACTGGTAACCTCGATGAAGACACAGGCGAAAAAGTCTTGGACTTGTTATTAGAGTTGACACGTGGCGCAGGTAAGACGCTCATTATGGCAACCCATAGCCCAGAAATTGTCCCATATGCCGATCGTGTCTGCCGCATACATGACGGACATCTGCATATTACCAGTGAAAATGTAACCAAATCGACTACTGGAACTATGCCGGAAGAACCTGAACTTGTAAAATCTATCTAAACACGTCTGTACAATTTTGGGACATTTCCTAAATTCTGTTGTAGATATAATGTGCGATAATAAAAAGTAATAGTAAAATAGATGTAGCTAGTTGACTTTTACTCTGTTGCTATTAGCTGAATGTTCTAAAAGAGTGACGAAAGGATTTGACAACATACCGAGTTGATTGGTTAACCACTTATTCAGTGATAGTTTCTGTCAAAAGCCAGTAGCCATACTTAGAATTTTTTCTAGCATTTATTTTGTAGTATGTGCTGTGATCCACGGCAATGTAGAACGTAAACAGGCGAAAGGCAAACGCCAATGGGTGACCCTGAGATTCAAAAACAAGTCAAATCTATCCTCAGTGAACTCCGTGATATAAGCAAAGACAAGCGACGTACCGCTGTCATGAAGTTAGGGATGATTGGTGGTGATGAAGCCGTTCGTGCGCTCATCCGCACCGTCGAAAATACACAAGAAGACCTCATCGTCAGGGGACGCGCGGCGCTGATGTTGGGAAAACTCAAAGATTCCCGTGCTGTACCAACTCTCATTCGTGCACTAGATGCACCTGGATTCCAAACTCCGATTAATGCGGCGCAAGCCCTCGGTAAAATCGGCGATGTACGCGCGATTGATGCACTCGTCAATCTTGCGGATACAAGTCGTGATAAAACACGTCATGTCGCCCTTGATGCCCTTAAGCAACTTGGCTATGAATTTAATAGCGAAGAAAATGCTGAACCGGAACCCGAGTTATAGGCGATAACAATCAACTCCATATCATAATTGAATCATTAACAAAAGCGGACCAATTGGTTCGCTTTTTGTTTAATTAATATGCCCCATTGAAAAATAAAAGTAGCCGATACACGACTGTAATAAGCCAAGTAACTACTGAATTTGCTGTTATTGAGCAGCTATTTATACTTGCCTTATAAATATGAGAAAAATATGAGTAATGCAGAATGTAATTTGTTTTTTGAAAGGGTTTCAATAAAATGCATATAAATTTGAAAGGGTTTCAAAAATAATGGTCACATCAAAAGTAAAGCTCAAACAACAGAAAATGCGACAAGATATAAAGTCAACCGCGTTTCGAATAATTGATGAAACTGATGTGATAGATGTGAGTATGAGTGCAATCGGAAAAGCATTAGCAATGCGCACATCTGCACTCTACTACTATTATGAAAACCGAGAAGCACTAATCACAGAGATGATTGTTGATGTATATGCCGACCTAAGGCAAGCTTTAAAATCATTACTTGATGCACATGCAGAATATGATGTTGCGACACAAATCTGGTTGAATTCTCTAAATTACAGAGCATGGGCTGTTGCAAATCGTACAGAGTATAAGTTTGCTTTTATTAGTCCCATTTCGAATTTTGAGTTAGCACCGGATATATCTTTACGCGAAGAAAGATCAATGGGTGCGATGACTGTCGAGTTGTTATTGGAAGCCGAGCAAAGTGGCTTCTTAAATAAAGAGTCGGATTTTTTGAAATTACCTGAATCACTCTTAGATCAGTTCGAGCCTGTGCGATACGAGTTTGGTTATGATCTTCCGCCGCATTTGCTTTACATGACATTTGTCGTTGGTACATTTGTAAGAAACTTAGTATCCCAAGAAATAAATGATGTTCATGCTCCTGTAATTACAGATTACGAAATTTATTATCGGCATACTGTTTTTACATTTTTAAAATCAGTAGGTATCCAATTATCTGAGGAGGTGAAATGGATGACAATTGAGTAGATGATTTTCTATAGCAAGAGGCTGAGGATTTCTGTCAGCTTGGCGGCAATTCAGAAAAACCAGCCCATGCATATTTGTATCTATCTAATTTACACCATGAGTCCGGTGATTGTAAAGGAAAACACACTAATATATTCGAATTTTATTTCGGATGCAGTTTGTTGACCCTATTGCGATCATAACAGTTGTAAACAATGTCAAATACCAACCAGCAATCAGGAGTTAGAAGCGTGAAAAAACGTATCTATGTCGGGCTTACTGCCTTACTTGTGATCTTTTTAGGAGTAGGAATCACAATATGGACAAATTATTACAGCATTGTCGCTGATGTGCGAGAAACGTTCATCAATGTTGATGCGACGGATGCTTATGTATATGGAGAAGTTCTCTTTGAAACACGTGGGTGCGTTTTCTGTCACACCCTAAGCGAAGCGGGATCTATGGGCATAGTAGGACCTGTACTAGATGGTATTGGAACTCGCTCAGACATCAATCATATCCGTGAATCTATTGTAAACCCTAATGCTTTGATCGCTACCAATTGTGGCAACCAAATGTGTGAGCCAGATATTATGCCGCAATTTGGCGATGTGTTAGATGAAGCCCAAGTTGAAGCACTTGTGGTCTATCTAGTTGCTCAATAGACATCTTCACAATAGTAAACCTATCACCCTATCACTATACAACTTAAGGAGAAACATAATGTCTAAAAAAATGAGCCGTCGCAAATTCTTGAAGGGATTCGGAGCAGTCTCAGTTCTCGTCGCAGGTGGAGCAGTGTATCGGAGTATTGATCAAGGTGTCTTCTCTTCTGGTACTGGCTTAGCATATGAAGCTTGGTCAAACTGGCGCACAGACCCGGCAGACGGACCCTTACGTCTCGTACAATCTGCTATTCTCGCATCTAATCCGCATAATACTCAGCCATGGTTATTCCATGTAACTGACAACCAGATTTCACTATTCGCAGACCGTCGCAGACACCTCGGCGCTATGGATCCATATCTACGTGAAATGACACTTGGATTGGGTTGTGCGCTTGAAAATATGATACTAACAGCTTCTGCAACAGGGTATGAGGCAAATGTTAGCATCGTATCTGGAACGCTAGAGCTTGCATCTGAGCAAACGGAGATGACAAAAGTTGCTGATATTATCTTATCCCCAGCCCCGATACACTCCAACACACTTTATGATGCCATCCCATTCCGACGAACAAACCGTTATACATATGATAGCTCACGGTCGGTTGATAACTCTAAGTTGGATGAAATGACAAGCCTGATAGATTTAGACAACATCCGCTTGTTTACATATCGTCAGCAGACACCTACGTTTGATACATTTGTGCAACATACTGTTGAAAGCACAGAAGCAATCATAGCCGATGAACAGATGTCCCATGACAACCATAGATGGGTCAAACAAAGCTGGAATGCTGTTCAGGAAGATAAAGATGGTGTTTATATTGACACATCTGGCGCACCGGCTAGCACACGTACATTAGTGAAAATGCTCCCCTCTGTTCCAAGGGATCAGTTTAAAGCTGGGTGGCTCACTAGTACTCAGGAAACTCTTACCACAACTGACATAGTAGGGTTTATTGCTGTACGAGACCTATATGATCAAGAAATGACATTAAATGCGGGGCGTATTTGGCAGAGATTGCACCTCTGGGGGACTACAAATGGTCTAGCAATGCAACCTATTAACCAAATGCCAGAAGTTGTTGATCGGTATCGACAATTAGAGCGTACTTCTCGGATAGCAGAAATTATGGACGAATTAACAGGTGATATAACATGGCGACCTACATTTGCATTCCGGATGGGCTATCCACAAAACAATCCACTGCCAAGTGCACGCCGTCCAGTCAACGAAGTAACGGTCTAATGGCTATAAATTAGCCATCTTCTTAGGTCTTATAATCAAAGCATCACTATCATATAACCTCTTGAGTTTGCCTATAATCTTACCTCTTGGAATACAAGAGGTTTGATGCCTTTTATAGACATTTGACAACAACCTTGACCAAACCATTCAATAGTTATCTTATCTAAGTCGACTAGCGATATACGGATAATTTGTTATAGTTTAACGGGATAATAAATACGTTAAGGAATAGGTCACTTGGTAACTATAGATTGGTACGTTCCAAACACTGTGCTTTACATTAATGCTGTGGGTCGTTTGACTACGAAAGATCTATTAAAGGGCGATCCAAAACTAGTACATCTCTTAGAGAATACATCATCAGATACTATTGATTTATTGTTGGACTTCAGTCAATTAGATGCCTTACCATCGATCACAACTCTAGTGAAGTTGCGGTGGGCAAAGCATAACAAACTTGGCAAAGTGATTATCATCGGCTCTCGTGAACCATTAACATTTACTGCATCGCTTGTAGGACAATTATTCCGTAAAGACCTTATTTTTGTAGATGCTCTATCCGAAGCACAACAAAATCTTGATGTAGCGACGACTGTTGCGACGATTTAATTTAGCGACCAGAAACAACTTGTATCGGTAAACGTCCAATGACTAATTCTTCACCACGTTGAAGTACGCGGGGTTGATGTGGGATGAGGCGTTTGCCGGATACATATGTCCCATTACTACTATCAAGATCGGTCACCAGTAATTTTCCATCTTTGAATTCTAATCGACAATGAACCCGTGAGACCCCTTTGTTGATAGCGCCATAGTCAGTTAAATCTAGATGATGGCTTTGTTTGCCTTCACCCTCAAAACGTCCTAAGATAATCCGAGGCATGACCTCAAAATCAATACGTTCAGCGACACCGAGAATAAATAATGCCATGCGTTTGTGGGTTGGTAGGGATGCGTCCTCAGTTGGTTTTTCGGTTACTTGTTGTGTGTGGGGACGTTTATAAGTATCTCTAAAAAATACGAGATGGTCGGTGAACTGGCGTGTGCCGGGAACTTGATGATGTTGTTCCATAAGTGTATACCCTATATGTGAATAAGTAATTTGTTGAGGCTAATCCCAACTAGTCGTTTTGGTCACATCAGATTATCTGATGAACAAAACCCTTATCTACAATATAACGTATCATTACAGGTGAGAATAATTAAGAAAGTTTAATTTTATTGTTGAGATAATTTAACAAAATATCAAAAATTAACGCCCAGTGACAATATGAATCGGCAACCGCCCGACGATAACATCATCGCCTTGCTTTAAAACGCGAGGTTGATTAGGTTCGAGGCGTTGACCCGCTACAAACGTTCCGTTGGAACTGCCTAGGTCGGTGATAATTACATTGCCATCTTCAAACTCTAGCTGGCAGTGAGTACGGGATACACCTTTCGCGACACCGCGATAAGATGTTAAATCAAATTGATTATCTTGTTTAGTCTTTGCATCAAAACGCCCCAGTATAATCTTTGACATTGTGTCAAAATCGATGCGTTCTCTAACACCCATAATAAATAGCGCGACTTCTTTGCTATTTGGGGCTGGGGTATTATCTTTATCGATTTTAATGTCCTCGAGATATTGTTGTTTAAATTCTTCATTAATTTGAACTGTTTGTTTAACTTCATGTGTTTTCGGCTTTTCACCATTATGTGATTCTGACATGTCGCCTCCAATTGATAGCCGATAATTTCCTAATTAATGACACCATACGATGATAATTTGATACGTTACATTATGGTTGGTAGTCATCCTGATGCGAGGTGGAATGATATGTATTTAAACTACGATAATCTGCGAGACTACAACATGTCTATTTTAACAATTAAATGTAAAAGTAGGGTGAGAAAGATGATACTTATGCCGGAAGTATCTCATTTAAGAGCGTTTTGTCAGACGTTAAACCATTACTAAAAATATGACAAACATCACATTGCAATATGACCGCAGTCCAATCACAACATGATAAGCTGAAATTACTGATGGGGATGTGGAAAGAGACATACTATGTTTCGTTTACGGGATAAGTTCAAAACTGTAACTGAGCATCATATTGGTTGCCCCGATTGTTTTGGTAAGGGGGTTCTCCTGATGGTCACACAAAAGACCGAACCATGCATCACTTGTCGTGGTACAGGGCGCTCAAATAATGCACGGTGTTTTGTCTGTGGTGGTGAAGGCACAACACCGATTACGCATACCGATGTACAAGACTGCCCAACATGTGAGGGTACTGGACAGATCCATAAGAGTCGCCGTCCAGCCTATGCCGGTTGAGTCTAAACATTATTCGACGATACAAAATTTTCACGGTTGGTGGGAGCACGTATGGGCACTCCCACATAAAGCCACTAAGCGCTTTATCAATTACGCGCGCTTGTCACAAATAACGCCTCTTCATCAAGGATATTTAACACCATCAAGATATACCCGGGGTGCGCCGTCCGCCAACGTATCATCCCATCAATGCTACCTTGTAATAACTTCTGAGCAGTTGGATTTTCGATTAAGAACAACATACCCTCAACAATCGTGATGAAGTCATCGAGTCCCTGTTCCATATCGTTTCTACCGAATGCCTCAAGAGCTTTACTACAAGCTGTCACATGAATATCGTTAACTGCCGGAATCTTATTGAGGCGTGTCCGCAACCGTAATAATTCTGTAGAGATCGTTGTTGCTGGATCAGTATTAAATCCTCGGACTAGTGTAACAAAATGTTTCTCATCGCTGACCATCTTGCCCAATGACACCATAATATCCATGCGCGCTTTGGCGTTTTCCAACAAGTTGAGCACGTCAAGTATTGTTGGGATGGCAGATGTTGCACCCAAGTTTGCTAATGCCGACGAGTAGGCGACTTGTAACCCGATTTCTGTTTCGTCACGTAATAGCTGATGTAACTGTGGGATACTCCCATGATCCCCAATCATACCTAACGCTCGCGCACAGTGTGTCCGTATCGAACGGTGATCTGAAGATAATCCTTCACGCAATGCCGGAATGGCTGATTCATCACCGATGCGTCCCAACGCCCACGCCGCCATTGAAGAGAGTGATAATTCTGTACCTTTGAGCATATCAATCAGGGCTTGTATCAACTGTGGATTACTATCCATCCGCGAGATAGACACAACCGCTTCAAAGCGCACGTAAAAACGCGGGTCCGTCAGCGCATCCATCAATTCTTCGTTTGTCAGTGGGCTATTGGTTTGTCCGAGTTGCTCGGTTAACTTCACCGCTTGCGATTCATCTTTTGCCCGATAGAAGCGCATCATTGTACCAAGTGCAAAGACTGGATTCCCGTGTGTAAACATCGCCGCAAACTCGCTCACAGAGACATTACTATCACCACGCACCATGCGGAACAAAAACAAACTAAGCATGGGGAGTATAATCCCGATGACCATCAACACCGTAAACGAATCCAGTGTGACAAATAAGAACTGTCCAGAGATATCACTGGTTGCATCTAAGACTGCGCCACCGATAAATTGGCTTATCCCACCAATTAACCCAATACTGGCGTAATAGACGGCTGTGTACTGCGATTTTTGATCTTCGGGAATAACATTGGTAAATAGTAATCGACTCGATCCGACTTGCCAGCCAATCTGAGCGATCCCGCGTATAAAAGACAGCGTCAATGCGAAAAATAAGCTCACTTCGGTCATACGTGGCATTAAAATCAAGCCGATTGGCAATAGAAATGTCAGCACAATACCGGAAATGATCACTGGCTTACTACCATAGCGATCAGCCGACCAACCCAAAAGTTGTGATGAAATCAATCCACCAACCAGCACCGCAATCTGCAAGGACAAAATGTTGCTATCAGTCAATCCGACTTCTTGATCCATAAACAAGGGTAAGAATGAATACAACGGACCTGTTCCGAATGTATATAACAAAATACCCAATAAATAGAAACGCAGATTGCTATCTTTAATTGTTTGCCACATATCACTATATTTGACCTGTCCTTCGCTAGAGTTATTCTCTGCGGTAACAGGTGCGCCGCCGGGGACTTGTGCATACATAGCAACACTAATCAACCCACCAATGACCCCAATGGCAAACAAGATCATAAAGCGATTGATATCGGTTGATGCACCAATGATGAATGTCGCAAATGCGGTCGCCACGATACTAACTAAGCTGGCGAGTGCAGAGTTTGTCGCCGAGAATTTACCCCGCACACTATCGGGTACATATTCGCGCACCCACGGATAGAAGCCCGTTTCTGCAATCGATCGGCAAAAGCTAAATCCGATCATAATGAAGGTAATCAAAATGATGGTTGCTTGCATACCAAAATTTGCCATCACAAATGGTACAAACAACAACAAGGCTGTGATAATTTTACGCGTCCCCCAAAATGTCAAGAAGGTGCGTTTATAACCAAAGCGGGCAACTTGCGGAGCGATAAAGAGGGCGACTAATCCAGTAAACGGGATTAACGATAGCAAAAAGCCAATTTCACTACGACTGATATTCAATTCATCGAGAAATAGGACAAATGCGGGCCCAAAAAAAACCAATTGGACAAAAATTGCATTACTTGCTTGTGCGCCGAAGCTCCAAGGGAGTGCCCGTAATTTTTCGGCGGTGGTGGGTGGCTGATAGGTAGTCATAAGCCTTCCAATCTAGAATGCTGGATTAAACCATATCATACTCCACCTTAGCACTCTTTTGATGAGATGTCACTCGTCAGATTAGATCATAAAAGTTGTGTAAGATGTAAGAGACGGCGTGAGTGATATAACCGTACCATCCTATGTCCATTGGGCTTGTGAATACCCCTTATCGACACCTATAATAAGGCATTCCAGTTGATAATCTAATATTGAGTATTTTATGACAACCAATGTAAACCAACCTGAATTACTCGTAGACGAAATTGAAGTTGATGATCGTCCCCCAATGGAACGTTTGCCATATTGGGCACGGGCGACAAATCCCATCGTCCGACGACACCTTGGTTTATACTGGCGCACTCTTCCGCCGGAGATTGAACCCCTCTTATATATCACAGGTACATGGATTGCTTTGCTGTTATTGGGAATTGTAGCGCCGTTTGTAACGGATCTTGCGACGACTGTGATTGTTGTCTCGGTACTGGTTATTCCATTGGCGATTATATTTTATGTGAGATCCTTATTTTCGATTGCAGCCAACTCAGCCGCCGCGATGTCGGATGAAATTCGCAATAATACGATGCATCTATTAATGTCTACACCGATGACTGTTGATCAGATTTTTCTGGGTAAAGCAGCAGCAGCGATTTGGCGTAAAATGGATGACCTCATTCTCATCATCCAAGCAGCAGCACTATTTGGGCCACCGCTGATTATCATGCACTATGCTGGGATTTTTACCTTACGTGATGGGGGTCCAATCACCTATATTTTAGTGATCGTCTTCACAGTTGTATCGCTATTGCGTATTATTATTGAACCCGTAATGTTTGGAATTATCGGGGTGACGATTGGTGCATTTGTCCCGTTCCGTAGTACGGCGATGACATCTGCTGTCGCCATGGTCGGATTTTACTTCTTACTGATGGTCATGCTCCAACAACTCAATTTAGAGTACGCTGTTGCTTCAATGGAAGCGGTTCAACAAGCCACCGAGGCGACGATTGATGCGGCAAATTTTCGGCTGGTGTTAGCTGTGCTCCAAACCATATTTGTTGATTTGGTTTTACCACTACTGTTACCCTATGCCATAATTCGTGGGTTTATTCGGTTGGTTGGGCGTCACGTTCAATCGCTATAGGATGACAACATATGCTTGCAATAGAAGGTTTTTTCGAGGAGCATGGCGATCAAGTTGTGCGACAATTGTGGAGTAGTTTGGCGGAACAAGATGTGTCAACATTTATGGTAGATAAGCCTTATATCCCTCATATTACATTTGGCGGAGTCCTCGATGACAAATTCGCAGATATGAAAACTCAACTAACAAGTTTTGCTAAACAATTCTCTCCAGTACCCGTTAATATGCCACATTTCGGTGTTTTCACCTCCCCATTCCAAGTGCTATTTCTTGGTGTTACGGTGACAGATACTTTACATGACCTACATCGTCAGTTTTATAAGCAATGTAGCGATAACTTAGATATGACTTTACTGTATGTGCCAGAATTTTGGATACCCCATTGTACACTTGCCTTCCAATTGGATGATTCAACAATGCTGAAAGCATTGAATACATGCCGAAGTCAGCCATTGCCTGTAAATACTTTGATCAATCGACTAGCAATTGTAGAAAGCACAACAGGAGAAGTGTTATATAGTGTCGTACTGGAATCAAGCCAATCTTAGTAAGTGAGTTACCCCAATATATACATGCTATATTGGTAGGCAATCGGGTTATGCAGTGGGATTAGAATTTAATCAAAATGATGATTTGTTTGCACCACCTGTTGTGATGCGTATTCGAGCGCTTCTTCAAGCTAATTGAAATGTAAAACCTATTCAGCTCCTTCTTGATTGACAAGACTCAGACACTTATCTGGAAGTACATGAATATGAGCTTACAACATGCACTTCCAGAGTATTGCCATAAGACAATAGCCTTAGTATGGGCTTTCTTCGGATGCACAGGCAACCTCTATTACAAATTCACTACCCGGACAGGTAAAGTGAAATGTCCATGATCCCCATGCGTGTTTGGGTGGTTTTATGGATAACCCATCATTCGTTAAACGCTCGTACATAGTGTTGACACTTGCTTCAGTTTTTGCATCAAAACCAATATGAAAGGTCTTTGGGTATGTTGGGTTTTTGCCTCGCATTAAGTTGATATACATGCCACTTTCGTGGGACAGAACACTCATATTTTCATCGTTATCTTCAAATGCATCTGTATAGTCAAAGTGCTTTTTCAAAAATGTGCTGGTTACTTTAACATCATCTACTGTTAGGTTGATATGATCGAGTTGCATTGTTTGCTCCTTATTGAATAGGTTTATGTAAATCACTTAACGTGATATTTAGACTATAATATGGATTAAGGACAGTATTCGCCCTAATTTAAATGGAGATATAATGTATTCACCAACTGCGCGATTGTTGGCTGTTCTAGAGCTTTTACAATCGAATAAATATATGAGCGGTACGGAGATTGCACGACGATTGGAAGTAGATGTACGGACAGTGCGTCGGTACATCACTACATTACAAGATATGGGGATTCCAGTTGAAGGTGAGCGTGGCATTTATGGTGGATACCAACTAAAACGAGGGCATCGCCTCCCACCTTTACTTTATACAGAAGAAGAAGCAGTTGCGTTAGCACTTGGTCTAATCACGCTTCAAGAATTTAATCTTCCTGTAGATGCAGTTGCGGTCGAAGGAGCACTCGCAAAAACCGAGCGAGTAATACCCGAAACCGCCTTTAGACGTGTTCAGAGTTTACGTAATGCGATTATTTTTAATCCTAGTGCCTATATCACTCAACCGCCAAAACTGGTTCATAATAAGTATCTTGTCTTGTTAAGTTCAGCAGCTCAGGAGCAAACACGAGTCTATCTGTCTTATCGCTCATGGCATGGTGACTTGACCAATCGTGAGGTCGATACATATGCGCTGGTATACAACGAAGGTTATTGGTATGTGGTTGGTTATTGTCATCTACGAGATGATTTACGTACATTTCGATTGGATCGAGTACGTGATGTCCATGCGCTACCTATTAAATTTGAACAGATACAAGATATAAATCCTTTGGAACATGTGCTCAAATCTATTGCGTTATCTCCCAACTCCTATAGCGTCGAGATCATTCTGCACACATCTTTAGAAAAGGCAGAGGCTGTTTTTTCCCTAACAGATGGCATCCTTGAAGAAGTTCAGGATAAAGTAATTCTTCGCCGAAATACTTCGGATTTGGACTGGTTGGCGTATACACTACTTTATGCACCTTTCCGCATTCAAGTGAATAATCCACCAGAGTTACGCCAGAAACTATTCGATTTATCTGCTAAAGCACTTGAAATGAGTAGGGAGACAGATATATAAGTAGATATAAGGTTTATAGGATACATTACAACGTAGAGTGTATGAGGAATACTCAATCTTGGCGAGAACTCAAAAGATGTCGAGATGCGTATTCAAGTGCTTCTTTGAGTGTTGCTAGGGATATAATATTCCACTTGTTGATTGATTGTGATGGAAGTAGAGCCTGAAATGCCCGAAAGACAGCATCCAGTAGCTGATTTGATCCCGTAATGATCAGGCTATCTAATTGTGCATGTGGGGTTCGTGCGAAGACTTGTTTGCCTTCTTTGATAATATTGAGAGGGACTTTTGATACTGACTGTATATCGAAGATGATAACCACCCGATTGTCGGATTGATCGAGCATGAGTTCAATCTGATCGAGGGCAGTATTAAATTCTTTCCATTCCCACCCATTTTGAAATGTGACGAATAGAATCTGTCGAGTATCGTCAAACCATTCCAAAACGATGTGTTGTTTTCCCATAATGTCAGCCTCATTGATTAACTCTTTGACAATTAGTATATCATCTAACTATATACATTCGCATTCGAGAATCATTATGATTTGAAATCATTACAAAAGCTTGAATCTATGGTGTGAATTGATTGAGTTAATCTGGCGTATGTAGATTGAACTCATCAACATCTATTTGTTGGGTATTGCGAGGCGTGTTCTAAAGCTTGCTCCAATGAATCGATAAATAAGATGTCCCACTTATCAATCCATGATGCCGGTAACATGGATTCGAATGCTCGAAAAACGGCAGTTATAAAAACATTCGCACCAGCGACAATCAATTGTTTTAATTGTGGATGGCGTGTTCTTTGGAATATACTTTTACCCTGTTGGAAGATATTGAGTGGAAACTGAGACATATTCTTGACATCAAAGATAATCGTCACAGGGTGTTCGATTTCATCAAGCATTACCTCAACTTTGTTCAGTATTGTGTTTAATTCGTTCCAATCCCAACCGTTTTGAAAGTGTAATAACAGAATTTGGCGACGATTATCAAACCATTCATAATCAATATGTGAGTTACCCAAAGTATCATTCTCTTCGATTGGTATTCGATAATTAACTTTAACACCTTAATTCAGATTGTAGGATTAATAACTTATATATGATTCAAAATCATTAGAATATTTTGAACATACTAGAGTAGTTGGTTGGTGGAAGCTGGTAGGTAGGAAGCGCAATTATATTGCATCACTTTAACATCTGCTGAGTACGGGATAACGCATCGTCTAAACTCTCAACAAATGATAAATTCCATTTACTGAATAACGTCTTCGGGAACATTTTGTGGAATGCACGATAGACAGCTTGTAAATAGGGGTTGGGGATAACTGTAATAACTGCTTTGATCTGTGGTGGAGTTGGTCTTTGTAATAATTTACGCCCCTGTTGAAACATATTCCCGGGTAACTGACTGCATTCGCTCATATCAAAAATTTGCACAATAGGAGAATCAGATGCCTGTACCATGTCGTGTACTTGTACCAATGCAATGTACAAATCTGGCCAATCCCATCCCTCTTCGAATTGTATAACTAAGATATGATGATGTTCATCGTACCAGGAGACACGAATAGATTGCATGCTGATGGCCCTTCAACAGGTTGTTATATATGCTGTTCGTAGGTGTGTTGTTACATCTGAGGGTTGGATTGGGTTAAGTCTTGTTGTGCTTGTTCGACCGCTTCAACTAGGGTATCGACAAATGCCAGATTCCATTTATCAATCCATGACGCTGGTAACATCTTTTCGAAGGCACGATAGATGGCGTTAAAATAACCATTGATGCCAACAACAATCACTTTTTCCAAGTTAGGATGTGGCTTACGATCTATCGCTTTACGTCCGTTCGACAAGACGTTTTTAGGAAGCGCCTGCGCTTGACGCATATCCAAAATTTGGATGACTGGATGATTGACAGTGCCCATCATCTCCATCGACAGACTACCAGCAGCATTAAATTCTTGCCATGTCCACTCTGATACAAACGTGAAGAGCAATATATTCTTATTTTCGTCAGCCCAATCAACCCGAATTGCGTTCATCGTATCTAATTCCATCTGATAACTATATTTAAATATAGTGTACGCCTAAAAGAAAATTATAAGCGTAAAGTTATTTCAAGATTCAATAAGTCCTAAAGTTATTACAGCGATGTCCATATAAGGTTTATGAAACCCCAAGAATCAATTGACCCAGATGGTCCGATCTGTGACAATATCATCACGCCCTATCTCAATCCCAATATATTACGATTGTCTATGTTGTTGGCATTTATTGCCTTCTATTAGAAAACAGATATTTCTTTGAATTTATATGGAATTGTTATCAAATCTAATCGTCTCCTATCCCAGATATTGAATGGACTGTTAATTGATAAGCTATTGAGTATTAGACCTTCTTCTTGTTTATAGGTTAAAACTAATTCATCACCGTGCTCGAAATATAAGACAAGTTCAATATCTTGTGATTGGCGAATAGTGTTAATAGCCAATTTTATCAATTCACTTTGAACATTATAAATATCATCATCTCTAGGAGTAAACAGTATGCTAAAGCCAGTTGAGAATGTAAAATGATTTTCTAAATCACCTCTACCCCAACCACGAGGTGAAATTTTTTCTGCTTCTATGAAGAAGATTGAGATATCAAAATTGAAAAATACCTGCCCGTGATTTTCTTCTGATCTAATGTTTACATCATATCCAGTAGAATTACACATCTTATTGACAAATTTTTCAGCACTGTCGTTAGTGCCAACTACAAGCTCATGTGTTACTGCCATTACTTCGACTCCCTGTCTTATTTTAACTATTGCCTCCAATAGCATTATAAGCCATTTTGTTGAACCATATGAGCTACCAGCGGGAAGGTCCTCTCTAATTTCAACAACTTTTTACACTGCTGCTGGTAACACCAAAACCTCAACTTCGGTAGAAACTTCTGATAACTGAGATAGATCAACTCCAGTTTAAGTATTTCTAACTATGAGTACTGTTTTCACATTCTTATTTGATGTAATCCTGTAGTGTTCTTAGCATAGCTTTGATTTGACGCATGATAGTATACCCACTGCTCAATTATTATGACTCTATAATTCTGAGGGGGCGGGATAAAAGAATCTTAATACGCATCTCTATACTTGCCTTTGCGCCACATGCACCACATGTTATAATGACCAACAGGTTTTAATCCAAACTGATTAATAATTTTACTGTAGTTAAAAAGTTATATATAGAAAGGTAGTCCCTTGTCCTCCCTTGTTTTAACTGTCAAAGAAACTTTGCGCTATCGTGGCGCAATCGGGCAGTGGAGCTGGGTTTTGCACCGTCTGACGGGTATCGGCGTGGTGGTGTTCCTCGCACTTCATGTTATTGATACTACGTGGGCCGTGTTCTATCCTGATCTCTACGTCAAAGCGATTGCGGCTTATCAATCTCCTGTTTTTACAATTGGTGAGTTTGGTCTTGTTTTTGCGGTGGTCTATCACGCATTTAACGGGTTAAGGATTTCTATTTTTGATAACAAACCCGAATTATGGAAATATCAATCGCAGGCGGCTATTGGCGTATTGGTATTGACAGTGCTGGTACTCGCACCTGTTTTCCTCGGCATGACAGCTCATGTTGTTCATTTCTATGTAGATGAACAGGCGATTGCAGGAGATGCATTCCTGAACGTTATTATTTTCTCAATTGTTGAGCAATTCCCATTCATTGCTGGGTTCGTCGGCGTGCTGGTGGGTGCGATTGTCCTAGCCGGTCTGTATGGCATGGTTGTAGGAAATCGTGGTGGTGAACAACCTAAATACCCACAATCCAGCCCAGTTGAGCGCTTCTGGTGGGCATTCATGCGCTTGAGTGGTTTGTTGATTGTACCCCTTGTATTTGGTCACCTCGCGATGATGCACGTTGTACAAGGTGTCTTCGATATTACGGCAGCACAACAGGTTGTCGGTACACTCGAAGTCAATGGATCAATTGGTGTTGTCCCATCCGCAGTTGAATTTGTCTATCATCGTTGGACATATGCGGCTGGTGGTGTCTTCATCTGGCGTATTTACGATCTCTTCTTGCTTGTTCTCGTTACCCTCCACGGTTTCAATGGTCTGCGCTATGTCTTGACAGACTATACTGCGAGCAATGATTTCTTACGCCGTACATCAGTTGCGCTTTGTACAATCCTCGCTGCGATTATGTTAATCGTCGGTGGTGCAGCACTTATTCTGCCAATCGAACGTGACATCATTTTTGAAGCAATGGATGCAACCGCAGAAATCTACGAACTTCGTGGTGTAGAAGTTCCGCCAGAACTCGAAGCGTTCTTAGCTGAACAAGAAGCTGCTGAAGCAGGTACAACCGGTGAAGACGCTAGTGCCGGTGATGCTGATGCGGGTGAAGAAGCTACGGGTGATGATGCTGAATCTGATGGAGAAGAAACCGAAGATTCAGGTGGATAATCCTATAAGATAATTCTCGTAGGGGCATGTGTGATATGGGCGGACAGGCATAAGCCTGCCTCTATAACATAATCGCAAAGAGTTGTAGGGACGCACTTCTGTGCGTCCGCCGATGAGAAAATCTGCTTAACAGATCAAACCATCAACAACCGCCCCTACAATAGGTAGACATAATAATTTTGACAATCAAATAGACACACATGCATTTGCCAATGGGGTGATGACCACACCACAAAACGGGGAGCGCAAATCAGGCAAAGTATTGCAGGAGCAAATTAGATGAAGATTCATAAACATGAAGCAATTATTGTAGGGGCAGGTGGTGCTGGCTTAATGGCTGCATTATATGCCAGCAAGGGCGGTGCAGATGTCGCTGTTGTGAGTAAACTGTATCCGACCCGTAGCCATACAGGCGCGGCACAGGGAGGCATCGGTGCAGCACTCGGCAACCTCGACGAAGATCAACCCATTTATCACACCTACGACACCATTAAAGGTGGGGATTATCTGACTGACCAAGCTGCGGCGAAAGTCCTAGCAGAAAATGCGATCGAAGCAGTTATTGAACTTGAGCACATGGGATTACCGTTCGATCGTACAGACGAAAAACGTATTAGCCAACGTCGTTTTGGTGGACATACCCGTAACTTCGGTGAAGAACTTGTCCGTCGCGCATGTCACGCGGCTGACCGCACCGGACATATGATTTTGCAGACACTCTATCAGCAATGTATAAAAAACGAAGTGAACTTCTTTGATGAATTCCAAGTTGTTGACATGATTGTCGTTGACGGTGCTGTTGCTGGGGTTGTCGCTATTGAAATGGGCACAGGCGAATATCATGTTTTCCACGGTAAAGCTGTCTTATTTGCATCCGGCGGTTGGGGACGTTGCTGGTCAGTTACCAGTAATGCACACTCCATGACCGGTGATGGCGCGGCGATCGCATTACGTCGTGGTATCCCGATGCAAGATATGGAGTTCTTCCAATTCCATCCGACTGGAATTTATCGCATGGGTATCTTGATTACAGAAGGTGTACGTGGTGAAGGCGGTGTTCTGATTAATAGTCAGGGCGAACGCTTCATGGAAAAATATGCACCAAGCGTAAAAGACCTTGCTAGCCGTGATGTTGTCAGTCGCGCAATTTACCTCGAAACCCGTGCAGGACGTAGTATTAAAGATCGTGGTTATGTTCACCTCGATATTCGTCCGAAGACGGTTAACCGCTTCTTCGCGGAAGAAGGGCGTAAGGATGACTTCATTGATGATGGCTATGTAGAACGTAAACTGCCAGACATTCTTGATTTCTGCCGGACATATCTTGGTGTAGATCCTGTTCATGAACCCATGCCCGTCCAACCAACTGCACACTATGCAATGGGTGGTATCCCAACCAATGTTGACGCAGAAGTTATCATTGATGCAGCCGGAACAGTGATGCCGGGTCTCTATGCTGCTGGCGAAACCGCATGTGTCAGTGTTCATGGTGCGAATCGTCTGGGTACAAATTCACTGGTTGACTTGATCGTATTTGGTCGCCGTGGTGGGATGCAAGTCGCAGACTTCGTTAAACAAGCTGATTGGAAACCACTTCCTGCTGATCCAACTGAAGAAATTCGTGCTGAATTCGAACGGATCCGCAACGGTACAGGTAAAACCCGTGCTGGTGAACTACGTGCGAAAATGCAAGAATCCATGATGGACAATGTTGGTGTGTTCCGTACTGAAGAAACGATGCAACAAGGTATTGATGAACTCGCTGAATTGCGTGAACGCTTCCACAACGACATTGCTATTGATGATAAAGGCAAGATTTTTAACACCGACTTACTCGAGGCATGGGAACTCGGTTGTTTGCTCGATCTTGCAGATGTAACTGCACGTAGCGCGATTTCACGTAAAGAAAGCCGTGGTGCACATAGCCGTGAAGACTTTAAGAAACGTGATGACGAAAATTGGATGGTTCATACACTGGCATACCACGACGGTAACCTCCAAACACCTACCTATACAATGAACTTTGAACGCAAAGTTGATCTGTCATTGTGGGAAGAGGAAAAAGCCAACGGTGTTCCAGAAGATAAACAAAAATTCCGTCCAAAAGAACGCGTATATTAGTCAAATATAAAATCATTCGTAAGGGCATGATACATCGTGCCCATTCGATGGATTTCTTGTAGGGGAGCACCTGTGTGTGCTCCTACGGACGAACACATAGGGTCGTTCCTACAATTTTCAACACAACTATTTATTGGGGATATAGAGCATTATGGATGTAACCTTTAAAATCAAACGACAAAATCCGGAAATACCCGGTAAAGATAAACCCTACTGGCAAGAATTTACCTTGACCGATGTCGACCCAACCGACCGCGTACTCGAAATGATGCACCGCATTAAATGGGAACAAGACGGTACCCTCTCTTTGCGTCGTTCATGTGCGCATGGTGTCTGTGGGTCAGATGCAATGCGTATTAACGGTGTGAATGCATTGGCGTGTAAAGTGCTGATTCAAGATGTCGGCGAACAAATTCAAATTGAGCCAATTTTGGGTCTGCCAGTAGTAAAAGATTTGATCGTTGATATGGAACCATTCTTCGATCACTACAAGCAAGTCATGCCATTCTTCATTAACGACAACCCTGTCCCAGAAGACGGACGTGAACGCCTGCAAACACAATCTGACCGCGAACTATTTGATGATACAACCAAGTGTATCCTTTGCGCGTGCTGTACCACATCCTGCCCGAGCTTCTGGGCAAATGGTCACTATGTTGGACCTGCAGCGATTGTACAGGCGCACCGCTTCATCTTTGATACCCGTGATCAAGGTGGGCAGGAACGCTTAAATATTCTAAGTGAACCGAATGGTGTCTGGCGTTGCCGTACCATCTTTAACTGTACACCTGCTTGCCCGCGTGAAATTGAAGTCACCAAAGCAATCGGTGAAGTTAAACTTGCGATCCGTAAAGGCACAACCGAAGGCATTATCCAACCACACGAAATTGGATAGACCGTATCCGGTGAGAGGATGGGAATTATCCTGTCCTCTCGTCGTAGGGACAAGGCTTGCCTTGTCCGCCGACTTCTTGGAATAAACTCCCCCTCAAACAACGCATACAAAATTATTGACTATTAACAGAATCGAGAAATCTTATGACTCCTGAAGAATTCCGCAAAATGGGCTATCAGATCATTGATTGGATTGCCGATTATCGTGCCAAAGTTGATGATTATGATGTCATGTCGACGATTCAACCCGGCGATGTGCGCAATAAATTACCCAAATCACCACCGGAGTCAAGAGAGACATTCGACTCTATTTTGTCGGATCTAGATGATGCCATTGTTCCGGGTATCACGCATTGGAATCATCCAAGTTATTTTGCATACTTCCCCGGTAATGCAGTGTTATCATCGATTTTAGGCGATTTTCTGAGTTCGGGTATCGGTGGCGTTGGGCTGAATTGGCAATCTATGCCTGCACTAACAGAGGTAGAAGAGGTCGTTACCGATTGGATGCGTCAAATGGTCGGGTTATCTTCTGAATGGGATGGGGTTATTCAAGATACTGCATCAACATCCTCATTGATCGCTTTACTCTGCGCACGGGAATATGGTTCCGATTATAGCCAGATGAATACAGGGCTACAAAAAAGTGATTCTCCGTTAGTTGTATATTCGTCGATCCAAAGCCATAGCTCAGTCAAAAAAGCGGCGTTGCTCGCTGGATTTGGTCTGGATCATGTTCGCTTTATTGATACCGATGAAAACTACGCACTCGATGTGAAGAAGTTAGAATCTACGATTAAGGCTGACATCGAGAATGGTCTGCGTCCATGTGCAATTATCGCGACAACAGGCACAACTAGTACAACCGCGATTGATCCGATTGCTGACATCGCAACAATCGCTGAGACATATGATATGTGGTTGCATGTCGATGCAGCGATGGCAGGATCAGCAATGATTTTGCCGGAGTGTCGCTGGATGTGGAATGGCATTGAAAAAGCCGATTCGATTGTCATCAATGCGCATAAATGGCTCGGTGTCGTGTTTGATTGCTCACTATATTACACGCGCAAATCCGAACATCTAATTCGCGTGATGTCAACCAACCCCAGCTATCTGCAAACAGCAGTTGATCAAGAAACCAAGAGCTATCGCGATTGGGGGATTCCATTAGGTCGTCGTTTCCGGTCACTAAAACTATGGTTTTTGATAAGGGAGCAGGGCATCAGCGGATTGCAAGAACGTATCCGCCGAGACATGGAAAATGCCCAATGGCTATTCCAGCAAATCGAAGCAACACCAGAATGGGAAGTTGTCGCACCTGTTCAATTACAGACTGTATGTGTCCGTCATATTCCTGATGGGGTTGCTGATGATGAACTCGATAAGCACACGCTGCGTTGGGCAAATGTGATTAATTCGAGCGGTGCGGCTTATCTCACGCCCGCCATATTAGATGGACGTTGGATGGTGCGGATTTCGATCGGTGCAGAAAACACAACACTCGATCATGTCAAAGCCTTATGGTCAACGATGCAAGACGCTGTGAGATCAACTGATGAGTAACAATAAATCGAGGCAATCTATGGAAAATCTCGTGATCATCACCTGTGCGTTAACAGGCGGTATACACGGTAAAGAAGCTAACCCCAACTTACCGGAACAACCCGATGAGATTGTCGAGCAAGGCATTGCCGCATGGGAAGCTGGTGCATCTGTACTCCATGTGCATGCCCGCAAACCCGATGGATCGAACACTACGGACAAAGCGATCTTTGCTGAAATTCATGAACGGCTCTGCACAGAAACTGACGCGATTATTCAGCTTACAACAGGTGGGAGCCCCTTATTGCCAATCACAGAACGCGTAAAAAACGTGTTTCATGCACCAGAAATGGCATCACTCAATATGGGATTACTGAATTTTTTTATACGTGGTGAGCAAGTCTTCTTCCCTAATCATCGCTCCGATATTGAACACTTCGCTAAAGAAATGAAAGTGCGCGGGGTCAAACCAGAATTTGAAGTCTACAATCATGTCATGCTAGAAGAAGTGAGCCACCTGCTGAGCCTGAATATCTTCGAACCACCGTATGCCGTAAATTTTGTCCTGCATACTCCGACACAAGGTGGTGCAAAAGGCACGCCACAAAATCTTGTTGAAATGGTCGGTCGACTCCGTGATTTGCCTGTGCCACAAGATGAACTACGGGTGACGGTCAGCGCGATGGGGCGCACTCAATTACCGATTACAACAATTGGATTGGCAATGGGTCTCAATGTTCGGGTGGGTATGGAAGATAATGTATATTATCGTTATGGCGAGTTGCTAGAGAATAATGCCCAGTTAGTCGAACGAACTGTACGGATTGCGAAAGAGTTAGAGCGTCGTCCAGCAACGCCTGACGAAGCGCGTGAATTACTCGACACTCGCGGGCGTAAACAAGGTCAATTACCAGAGGTGATACATGACAGTCATTAAACGGATCGCTATTATCGGTGCGGGGACTATGGGGCGTATGATTTCACTGCAAATCGCGCGACACGGCTTTCCAGTAACGCTCTATGATATTCAATCGGAGATGTTAACCGATGCAAAACAAGCCCAGCGTGACTATCTTGCGGGTTGGATGAGTGCCGGTGACATTACCATCACTGATAGCGAAACCATCTTAGCGCGTATTACGCTATCATCCGATTTGCTTGAAGCTGTTAAAGATGCCGATCTTGTGATTGAAGCTGTGCCTGAACAAGTGGACCTTAAACGCAAAGTCTTCAAACAGCTTGATGCGGTTATGCGGGAACATGCCATTATTGCGACCAATAGCTCGTCTATCCGTGTCAGTCTCTTAGAAGACGCAACCGAACGTCCCGAGCAAGTTGCTAATTTTCACTTTTATACGCCTGTTTGGGATAGCCCAATGGTTGAAGTGGGGGGCGGTACACAAACATCATCGGATGTTTTAGATGCTCTCTCAGAATTTGCGATCGCAATCGGAATTTTGCCCCTGCGTGTCCAAAAGGAAAGTACCGGATTCATTTTTAATCGCGTGTGGCGTGCCATCAAACGTGAGGTTCTGCGTGTAGCAGATAGCGGGGTCGCGTCGTTTGAAGATATTGATCGTGCATGGATGATTAAATATGGTACGCATGATTTACCACCATTTGCACAGATGGATCGCATCGGGTTGGATGTTGTACAAGCAATTGAGGAGCATTACGCTAGGGAAAGTGGGGATCCAGCGGATTTGCCCCCACCCATTCTCACGGAAAAAGTGGCACGTGGTGATCTTGGGCAGAAAACTGGATGTGGATTTTATACTTATCCGAATCCATCCTATGCACAATCGGATTTCTTAAAACCCGACAAAAGCTGATGGTGTGCAGAGCGGCCACATTCCCCTCTGCACAATAATGCTTTAAGTTCTAGGATGATTGCATCTCGTTGTGATAATATTCAATAATCTGGTCGATTGTGTCATCGAGTGGTGTTTCCGGTTGCCAACCGATGGCGTTATTGATTTTTTCGATACTCGGAACACGCCGACGAAAATCTTCAAAACCGGGTTTTTGATACGCATCATCGTACGAAATAAGCTTAATCTCTGATGCACTATCGGCACGATCCCGCACCCGTTCTGCCAATTCCATAATCGAGACTTCTTCATTGCTACCGATGTTATATAACTCACCAATTGTCGCATCTTCTTCGGCTAGCCCATGTATTGCCTTGACGACATCATAGACATTGCCGAAGCATCGTTGTTGTTGACCATCGCCATATACTTGGATTGGCTCATGTGCGATTGCCCATTTGACAAAGCGAGGTACAACCATTCCATACTGCCCAATCTGACGTGGACCGACCGTATTAAACAGGCGGAATAACGTCACAGGCAAATTGACCTCTTGATAATATGCTAGGGACAGAAATTCATCGATTGCTTTGGACGCTGCATAACTCCAACGACTGCGAATTGTCGGACCCGATAAGGTATCGTCTTCCTCTTTAAACGGGAATTTTACACCTTTACCATAGACCTCGGATGTTGAAGCGATGAGCGTACGTCGACGATAGCGCCGTGCTGTTTTGAGGATGGTTTCTGTACCACCGATGTTAACTTCAATCGTATTGATGGGGCTATCGATAATGTTTTTGACACCGACGGCTGCCGCTAAATGGAAAATTAGATCGCACTCACTGACGAGACGATCAATCACATTAACATTGCGGATGTCTTCAATTGCATAATGGAATTTGGGATTATCCGTGAGATGTTCAATATTTTTGAATTGTCCGGTTGTGAGGTTATCAATAATGGTAACTTCGTAACCGTTTTTGAGAAGTTGTTCTGAGAGATGACTACCGATAAAACCTGCGCCACCTGTAATTAATGCACGTACCATAAGCCTGTCCTTCCGGTGCAGATACGGGAGGATATTACCAGACCTTATCCAACACGGCTACGCTATAATCTATAACGTCAGGTGGGCGTATGGTACGCGAGACGTTGAAATATTATCGATCTGCCATAATTTGTGCGAGTTTTTCTTCACCTACGGCGCGATCAACCACCCAATCTTGAATAATCGGCTTGGATTGTTGTGCAAAAAAGCGTCCAAGTACCTGCATAATACGACCAGCAAATCCATCAGACATCACAATGATCGAACGACCGTCCATGCCTGACTCACTCATTGCTGTCAGCACCTCATTGAGGCGGGCTTTTAGATAAGGTGTCATCTGGAAGTCATCGCTAGAAATGTCTTGGAGTGAATGGAATGGCATACTACGATCCCACTCTGCGACAATTTTTAGACTGGTATCGATGTAGACGTCAATTGTATCCCGACGGGAATTTTTGACTTCGATCATATAGGCTGCACCATCGTACAACCACTGGAATGTTACTGCATCCGAAAGATGTACAAGACTACTATCGCTACGATCAGGAAGCGTAGCTTGTGCGACATTATGCTGACTCATTTTATCTCCCAACACAGATATGAGTATCAGATGAGTACATCCTATACCAATAATCGTGTAACAAAAATATTGAAACCGTTAGATTTTCTTAACGAATGCCCTTTGGTTTAATTGGCAACGTATGAAAGCCACGTAATAAAGAGTTTATTCAGACATCTCTTTGTGCTATTTCATCCATTTCTCCGGCTATAATGATTTTGTACTGTATGGTACACTTGTTGCGGAGAATTTTATCAGAGTTTAAATATGCACACGTTCCAGAATCGCAATTTCCTCACATATATCGTGTACGGGATATTTTTTTATTGTCTGTCATACATCATCATTGGCGTGCCATACGAATACACCGATGATCTTGCGCGGGAAACACGTCTACATAGTGCAGTCTTTGACGCGAGTATCTTATCTGTTGAAGTATTTGTCTTTTATTTTGCTGTCTTTGATGTTGCCCTCATGTTGTTGGCAATCTGGTTAACGTGGAGTATTTTTCGTAATCCTGAGGCTCAGCTTGGCACAAAAATTGTCACACTGGGGATACTCAGTATACCTGTATCAAGTCTCGATATTTATCAAGATGCCGCATTTCCTGAATTATTCCGCATTCTGTTCGGCTTAGTCCCAATTCTGCCAGTGTTTTTTATTATGTATCTTATTATCACGTTTCCTGATGGAAAGTTTGTCTTTTCATGGACACGTTGGATTCCTGCTATCTCGACAGTCCTCACTGTTGTTGCAGGGGCGCTGATTGAGTTTGACCCTATTATTGTTGTCATCGTAACACTCTCATTTATTATTGCAGCATTTTTTGCTCAGATTCAGCGATATCGCTTACATACCACGCCCACACAGCGCCAACAAACGAAATGGGTTTTGTTCGGATTCATCATTTTTTGTGGCGCTGCAATTTTGCGTACGATTATTGATGACGTGTTTGTAGATCCAGTATTTACTGACTTTACAGCCGGCATCGCTATATATGAAATGACATTTTCGTTCTTTTTGTGGTATATGCCGAGCACTGTATTAATTGTGAGTTTTGCGATTGCAATCCGTGAACAGCGCCTCTGGGATATTGAACTTGTTGCCAATCGATCTTTAGTCTATTCAGCTGTTATTCTCGTCCTTGGATTTATTTATATCGCTCTAGTTGGCTTGCTCTTGCAACTATTGGACTCTGAAAATTTTGTTGTTGCAATTATTGTCAGTGGATTGGTACCGCTGACATTGTTTAATCGTATTCGCAGTATTCTACAACGTGTGATCGACCATCGGTTATTTGGTTTACGCTATGACTTGAATATGGTTCTCGAGGCGCAACACGAGCTTCAGAATTTACCCGATACATCACGGGTTGTCGGTGAATATCCACTGCTTAAGCCAATTGGCAAAGGGGGAATGGGAGAAGTCTATCAAACAACCTACCGAGGCGAACCAGCAGCAATTAAGCTTCTCTCCGATACACATCTTGATAATAACGAGCTACAGATGCGCTTCCAAAACGAAATTAACATCTTAAACGGTTTACATCATCCCGGTATTGTCAAGCTGTTAGACTTCAATATCGAACAGGACACACCATTTTATATAATGAATTATGTAAACGGTAAAAGCCTAAATCAACTCATGACTGTGCAGGGGAAATTACCCTTAGATCAAGCGTTAGAAATCGCTCGTGATATGGCGTATATATTAGATTACATGCATAGTAAAAATATCATCCATAGAGATATCAAACCTGCAAATCTAATGGTGCAAGACGATAATCGCGTTGTAATCCTTGACTTTGGCTTGTCAAAAATTGTTGGGCAAAATCTAGATACGCGCTCAAATGCGGTTGGAACAATTGCGTACATGGCTCCTGAGCAAATTATTGCGGATGCTCAAATTGATAAATATACAGATATTTATGCCCTTGGGGCTGTGTTATATGAAATGATTGCTGGATTTCCACCGTTCACCGGTAATTTCCCTGCTGTGCTCTTTTCACATCTCAATAAACCCGTGCCAGATATTCGAGATGTTATGCCGGGAGTACCGGAGCAGACTAGCTCGGTGATTCAGACAGCATTGGCAAAATCCCCCCAAGATCGCTTTGCAACTGCTGGTGAACTTGCTAAGGCTCTACAAATCTAAGTAGCGAATTTGCCGTATGCCAACCTATTGCACTCGGTTATGATAAGAGCATAGTGTTTTTAGTATTGCCTCAATAAGGAGAACGATTTATGCCCCCAACCAATCAAGTCCCTGACCGTAGTGACATCCCCAAAGAACAAACATGGAATTCGGAAAGTGTTTTTGCAGATTTTGACACATGGCGCACAGAATATGAATCTGTTCGTGAAGAACTCCCAAAGATTGCCCCATATAATGGCACAATTTCATCAAGTCCTGAACAACTGACCGAATGGATGGACTTCTATAGCTTGCTAGCGCAACGTGTCAATAAGTTGGCGTTTTTCCCACGTATGTGGCTCGCATGTGATTCGGATAATGAAGTCGTCAAAGGCATACAGGCGCAATCATCGGCGCTGTATAGTCAATTTGCATCCAAAACGGCATTTGCTCGTCCAGAACTACTTGGTATGGATGAAGCGACACTGCGTAGTTGGGTTACAGATCATGAGGCGTTAAGTGTCTATGATAAATACATTGACGATTTACTCCGACAGAAATCCCATGTTCGGTCGGCAGAAGTTGAAGAAATCATGGGAATGCTGTCCGAACCCTTTGGTGGGGTTGGTCAAGCCCGCCAGATTTTGACAAATACAGATCTTAAATTTGCTGATGCAGTTGATAGTGACGGCAATACAGTTGGTATCACACAAAGTAACATGGACGGACTCAAAGGTAGTAAAGACCGTGACCTACGCCGTACAGCTTGGAATAGTTATGCTGATGCACACCTCGAATTTAAAAATACACTCGCGCAAATCTACCTGACATCCGTCAAGCAAAATGTGATGAATGCACGGGTACGTGGTTATGAAACTGTGCTGGAATCACGTCTTGCGCCCCATAATATTCCGGTCGAAGTCTTCCATAATCTAATCGACACATATAAGAAAAATATCCCGACATGGCATCGTTATTGGGATGTGCGTCGTCGTGCTCTCGGCTACGATACCATCCATCCATACGACATTTGGGCACCGTTGACCGATAATGAGCCTGTTGTTTCATTTGAAGATGCGGTGGATATGATTGCAAAGGGGATGCACTGGCTTGGTGAAGATTACGTCACGACCATGAGCAAAGGCTGCCTCGAACAACGCTGGGTAGATTATGCGGTCAATAAAGGTAAACGTCAGGGTGCATTTTCATCAGGTACATATGATACCTATCCGTTTGTGATGATGAGCTTTGATAACAGCCTCGGTGCGATGAGTACACTCGCACATGAACTTGGTCACTCAATGCACAGCTTAAATTCGCGCCGGACGCAACCTTATGTCTACAGTGGCTATTCCATGTTTGTTGCCGAGGTCGCATCCAACTTTAACCAAGTGATGACCCGCGCGCATCTGTTTGCACAAGATAATGATCGTGACTTTGAACTCGGAATGATCCAAGAAGCGATGGACAATATTCATCGTTACTTCTTCATCATGCCGACGCTTGCTCGCTTTGAATATGAAGTGCATACTCGTGTGGAAAATGGTGAGCCTGTCACACCGGATACCCTCAATGAAATCATGTCCCAATTTTACGCTGAAGGTTATGGCGACACGATGACGGATGATTCAGTTCGTACGGGGATCACATGGGCGCAATTTAATCACCTCTATGTGCCATATTACACCTTCCAATATGCGACAGGAATCTCGGCAGCCCATGCATTGGGAAATAACATCATGTACGGGGATGATGACGGCGCAGTTGATCGATATTTGACCTTCCTCAAATCCGGTAGTCGCGATTATCCGATTAATGTGTTGGAACAAGCTGGTGTGGATATGTCTACACCACAAGCGGTTGAAGAAACATTCGGAGTATTATCGGATCTCGTTGACCGTCTTGAAGGGCTGATTGAATAATGGAGAATCTAAATTAACTTTTGAATGGGCGAACATGTTTCGCCCTACCTAATTTTCTTCATCATCAAAATTGACATTTTCATATACATCTGCAAGCATTAATTTATAGCCAATTGAAGTCAATATAATAGCCTCATGTAAGCCACTTGCATCACTCAGTTCCCAGATGTTATTGGCTTTACGCACAAAGCGTTCGATTCGTGCAGAATCTTGCGAGATCAGTACATATTCCTGTAAAGATGGGAGTTCTCGATAATACTGGAATTTTTTCCCAGGGTCATAAGACTCTGTTGATGGTGACAAAATTTCAATAATCAATATTGGGTTGAGTAATGTCGCAATGGTATCTTCTGTAAACTTAGGCTCACCGCAAAAAACGCTGAAATCTGGGTAGGTCAATACATTAACCGTTTCAATTTTGACCATCATCTCGCCACCATTGACTTCACAATCTTTGTCACGCAAATGTCCATACAATAGAAAATTTAGTGTACTGGTAATCTGATTATGTCGTCGGCTTGCACCAGCCATTGCAACAACATGGCCTTGTAGATACTTATGGCGAATGTCACTTTGTTCTTCGAATTTATAGAATTCTTCTATAGTCATCTTTGGATTTTGGGATTTGGGATTAGCTGACATGTTTTCCCTTATTGCTTGTGGATAGCTATATTGTATCACAAGCATATTGTTACAAAATGGTTTGAATATATAGAACATCCGATCATATGTGTTGACAAACCGAACAGATTTTCGTATTATACTGATAGGTTAATTAACTGATTGGTTAAATAAGGTCAGACAATATCATGAAGAACGACGATGATAGGCTGAGTCAGACATTCGCGGCTTTGGCAAGCCCGATACGACGGGCAATTTTAGCACGGTTAGCTGAGGGAGAGGCAACCGTTAACGAACTTGCAGAACCGTTTGATAAGAGCTTACCAAACATCTCGAAGCACATCAAAATATTGGAGGATGCAGGACTGATTACACGCGGTAGAAAGGCGCAATACCGCCCGTGCATCATAAACACCGCGCCGATTGAAGACATTGCCGACTGGACAGAGCAGTATCGCCAATTGTGGGAATCACGCTTTGACCAGATGGACGACTATATTCAACAAATGAAAGATAAAGGGGAGACAAACAACAATGAGTGACATTAAATCAAAAGATGCAATTGTTATCGAACGGATTGTAGACGCACCACAAGATCTTGTGTGGAAATTATGGACAGAGCCAGAATACTTCCAGAATTGGTACGGCCCAACAGGATTTTCGATACCTGTCGCAGAGATGGATGTGCAGGTTGGCGGTAAACGGCGCATTTGTATGGAATCGCCCGACGGCAACATGAAAATGTGGACAATTGGTGAATTCACCGTTGTAGATGCAACCGATAAGCTAGCCTACACCGAGAGCATATCCGATGAAGCAGGCAATATCATGACACCCGAGGGCATGCCTGCCACAACAGAAGTTACTGTCATTCTAGAAACCGTTGATAATCAAACTAAAATGACTATGACCCACGCAGGTGTACCTGCCGACTCACCGGGTAAATCGGGTTGGGAAATGGCATTTGATAAACTGGATGATCTCGTCAAAACATTGTAAGCACCCTATTCCATAAGACATTGAAGCTGCTAGGAGTAGGTTTAAGATCTACTCCTGCTACTAAAGGCGTTTCCTCACAATCCTCATGTGTGTTAGCTAATGTAGAGAACATTTTGACTCGGGTCGTATCTTGGTTTAGACTCAAACCTATAATGAGATGTTTTGTTTATAAGGATTGATAATGACCGATACACCCGAATTGATGCGCGCCGTTGCGATTGAAAAAAATGGTAAACCCAAAGTTCTACAGTATGTTGATATGAAAACGCCTCTGCCGACAAGTGGCGAAGTGCTCGTTAAAGTGCATGCTACCTCAGTTAACCCGATTGATTTGCTGTACCGGAGTGGACGCTTTATTGTCCGTAAGCCGATGCCCCACATTTTAGGTGCAGATTTAGCTGGTGAAATTATCGAAGTTGCAGATGATGTCGACAATTGGGCAGTGGGTGACCGTGTGATTGCGAGTTTTGAAACCCTCGGTCGTGAGCGTGACGGCAGTTATGCAGAATATTGCGCTGTGCCGATTGAAGAACTAGCAAAACTACCGGATAGTGTGGATTATCAAACGGCTGTCAGTGCAGGCGCATCATTTGTGACCGCTTGGGTCGCACTCATCAGTAACGGTAAACTGAAAAAAGCCGATACGGTTGTCATTCAAAACGCTTCCAGTAGTATTGGAACAGCTGCTATTCAGATTGCTCATGCTAAAGGATCCAAGGTGATTGCCATCAGTAATGGTAAATTTGCAGCACAACTCCGCGAGATTGGTGCAGATATTGTATTGGATGCGAGCGGACGTGATATTATCCGTCAAGTTAAAGTTGCGACAGATGAACAAGGCGCGACCCTCGGCTTACATATTGATTCAAAAGATCAAGTCCAGACAATGGTAGATATGCTAGCGGACAAAGGACGTTTGGTGCTAGCAAATGCTCTCAAAACGACTGAAATCAAGATCAACGGACTGGATCTATACCTCAAGAATATCAGCCTCATCGGGTCATTTGATGCGATTAAACCCAAAGACTTTGACAGCTTGATGCAAGCATTCGCTAAGGGGATATATCAAGCAGTCGTAGACGAAGTGATGCCACTGAGTCAGACACGTCAAGCGCATGAAAAAGTTGAAAAAGGCGAAACATTTGGCAAAGTCGTGCTGGTGCCTGATTCAATTCTCGAAGCCGATGCTAAACCCAAAGGCTGGATTCCGATTGATTAGATACTAGAGTAAATATGGGGCGGGAAATTGTCTCGCCCTATGATCTAAACATCATCTTCATTTGTGTCCTCACCACGACGATCCCGCCGTGATTTTAATAAACGTGACCCAATATTGCCTTGTGGAGCTTGAGTTCCCTTGGGGTCACTTTGACGCGTTGTAGGTGTTCTCGGAGCTGCACTCGGACGATTCACAGGTCTTGGTGGCGTGTCATCATCACGATCACTGTCTTGTTCAAATGAGAAGGATCTGCGACGACGTAATTGCCCGACCGTATCCAATGGCGACGACTCACCATATGCGGTGGATTCGCGTGAACGCTCACGCGCATTAAGAAGCGCTTCAAGCCGTTCTGATCGTTCCTCTTCTTCGGTTCGCTGACCGGATAGATAAGCCCGTAGTCGCGAAAGATCACTGCGGGTGATAATTAGACGACGCACTGCAATATCAAATGGCAACAAAATCAATGCGATAATCACTAATGCTTCCCAAATCGGTGTAGTGGCTTGTCGTTCACCGAGATTATGTAAGAAGACATCGGTCGGTGTTTCGCTCAGGTTTTGCCCATCAGTAATATCAGCAAGTTGTGCGAGTAAGGTGTCATCCTGTTCGCGGGTGATATATTCCGGTGAATACGACATCACCCAACCGTTAATGTCATTGAGGCTGACTTCTTCATCATCGACTGTCATTGTGCCATCAACTGTCAGGAAATATGCCCCTTCATCCTCTGGACTAAACGTGGCTTCATATCGTCCTGGTGCGGTCTGTTGAAGGGGGACACGGCGACTATCACCATTTGGATTTAACACTGAGCCTGTCAGCAATAAGCCGTTGAGGAACGCACCATCATCATCACGAGCATCGACAACAATCCGAGCATCGTCATTTTCCATGATAATCCGAGTTTCGAGGTTATTGTTTGCGCCTTCGTTGATACTCCACGAGACAGCTTGCCCCCAAAAACGTGAGAAATCATCCCATGCGACCCATTCGTTCGCCCAGCGCGAGGTTGCGTCTGATGTAAATACAACCGAACGCCCCAGACCATATTGCCACGAAGCTAGAATCGGGTCGGCAAATGGCTCGGGTGAGCTGAGAATTTTTTGAGCAGCAGTTTTCGGTGATGTCGCGACATACCCACGGAGTGGTGGCAGACTGTTGATGCCATCCATGATCGAGCTTGTACCTGTTAATGTCGGCGTAAACGTATCTTCAACAATATAGGATCGCGATGCTAAGACCGTCTCTTGTGTAAAGATGCGCGGAATATCCACAACATTGGCGACTTCATAATAATTACCGTCAGCGGCGTTTGCCATCCGTTGTAGGAAGTTTGCCGGATTTGTACCAATTGCGATTGATGACAGTGTGACTCCGTCTTCTAGATGGAGGGATTCAGCAAGTTCTACTAACCCAGTTGGATTCGCGCCCCCATCTGTCAGCAAAATGACATGTTTAATCTCAGAGGGTTCTTGCACAATATCACGTTCGACAAGGCGCATCCCCGCGAGAATGTCCGTCCCGCCACCTGCACGGATCGAATTGACTAACCCGATTAATGTCGCGTTATCATTCACATTCTGGAACGATGCAACCCATGACCCGCTCGTATCGAATGTCCCGACTGCGGCGCGGTCTGTCGGTTGTAATAACTCAAGCGATAACACAATCGCACGTTTGGCAAGTTCAAGATTCGGTACACCGCTACGTCCAATTTGTCCCATACTACCAGAGCGATCAATTAGGTATGCGATGGTCAATTGCGGTAGACGTTGTTGGTCTTTAATTTGCATCTCAACGGGTAAGGTGCGCTCTAATGGCGTCTGGAAATATCCCCCCGGTGCAAATGAATCCGGCCCCCCAACGACTACCAAGCCACCACCGATGTCCCTGACATATTGGTCGAGCAATTCCATCTGGGCGTTACTGAGGTCTGTTGCTGGTACATTGGCGATAATCACACTTTTATAATCAGCTAGTCCCGCCATATTCAATGGGAGTGATTCAGGGGACGTTGTCGTGACGATAATGCCTGCTTGCTCTAACGCTGGCAGTAAAAATTGCGTTTCGGTCTCATCAGATGTCACCATCAGCACGCGTGATGGTCCGACAACTTGACTAAATGCCGATAGTTGATTGTTTTGGCTGAAGTTGTCGCTTTCGTTCGGGACGACAATCTGCGCCGAAAAATCGAGGAAGCCACTAAATTGGCTGGTTTGCGCAAAGGTAAAGCGCGTATCACCAGCTTGTAGATCGAGTGCTTCTTCTAGAATGAGACTACCACCAGAAAACAGGAGCAGTGTCGCGGGAGTCGGTGCTTCGGCATTGACACTAACGGAAATATCAAATGATTGATTTTCGGATACACGCGATGGGGCATCTAATGCAGTGATGCGTACATCAGGTGCAGGCTCACGGAAGAACGGTACATAACTAATTTCTACACCAGAGGCGGCGGCACGTTGAGCACGCGCGACAGCATCCCCTTGTGTCGCTTGTCCATCACTCAAAATCACAATCCGTCTAGATGCATCCGGTGGAAACATCGACAGCGCGGTTTGAATCGCATTGGCAATATCAGTATGCGTCGTGACCGGAACAGACCCGAATGATTCAATTTCTTGGATGATGCTGAAGTCACTTTCGGGCACGGCATTATCGCCGAATAATACGACTGCCCATTCATCTTCAGGAGTTTTGCCTGCAATTGCTTCACGGATGTATTCAATTTGTGCATCTTGTGTGGTTGTGCCCATACTATCGGAGACATCTACCAAGAAGACCACCGCTAATTTATCGACTGCCTGAACATTTTGGATACCTGCCAATACCAATACCAATAGCACGACAATCGTTGTGCGTAAAACCAAGCTGGTGATGTCACGGCGGCGACGAAACGCATGACGCGGTCTGCCGATATACCAGACGATCGGTAAAAATATCAGTAACAGCAATAAAGCCGAAGGTGTTGCAAGTTGCATATGGATTATCCGTTAGGTTTGCAGACTGTCGATTGGCGGAGACCATAGCCACCGCACAATAAAAACATTGTTCCGATTGTAGCGATAACATCGCCTTGTTGATAGTCCCATTGGGAATTGGTACAGCTCCGTCAATCGCTTAAAACTGTGCAAACACCGTTGGTCAGTAAATCCATCAATTGGTCAATATATACGTCTTGCTCTAAAGATGTGTTCCCACGCGCATAATACAGGCTAGCACTCAAAATTGACGCACTCGTCGATGTGGCGATTAAATCCGTCGATAGATGATCTGGAATCAACTGCGGATCGTGATGCTCTAGCCAATCCACGATGACATCAAACAAATACGATTGGATGTTGGGCTCAAATGGCATGGTGCTATTGCGGTCAGATGGCGCACAGTGGACGATAAATTGCTGTAAAAACGTCAGTGTAGCGAGGGTTAAACAGCGCAAATTATCATGGGGCAGCCGGTCAGTAGATGGCATCATGGATTTCAGGTGCTCATTGAACATATAGCGCAACATATAATCCAATAGATCGTATTTATCGGCAAAGTGCGCATAAAATGTCGCCCGATTAATCATGGCTTCGTCGGCGATGTCTAATACGGTGATTTGTTCAAACGGTTTTTGCTCCATCAGGGTCTTAAATGCCTGACGCAATGCTTTGCGGGTGCGTAAAATACGTTTATCCAGATTTTGATCGTCGATAATAAGCAACAGATTCCTCCTTGTGTTGGGTAAACAACAGATGGGCTTGATTGTTGGTTGCGGACGGCGGTCCACTTGCGTATATTTTAAGCAACAACTGGTCAATATGCAACACATGTTGCTTAAAGGAAAACACACAATGGACACAATTTTATGGATCGCACAAGTTTTAATGGCGTTTGTCTTTTTCATGTCAGGCATTATGAAAGTGACACAACCGGAAGAAAAACTAAAAGAACGCATGGGATTTATTGATGATTTGCCAAAAGGCTCAATTCGTCTGATTGGTGCATTGGAAGTAGCAGGCGCAATCGGACTGATTTTGCCGTGGTTACTCGATATTTTGCCGATTCTCACCCCGATTGCGGCAGTTGGTTTGGTTTTGACGATGATTGGTGCCGCATTGACGCACTTACGCCGTAAAGAATATCCAGGGATCGCTGTTAATCTCGTATTACTGGGGATCGTCGCATTTATCGCAGTCGGACGGTTTGGGTTGATCGCCTAGCACGCATTTCATCTACACTGTATATTAACGACTACAATAAATTCCAGCCCTACGTCGATTTTAGTGGGGTTGGGATAAACAGGAATGTCTATGTCTTGCTATGCCACCCACTCAAAGCTACGTGGATTCGTAAAAGGTATCAGCTTCCTAACCAGCAGGGTTGGCTCGCACATACGCGCGGATACGATTGAGGTCGGGTAAGCTGCGGATGATGTGGTCGTGGTAGCGTGATTGCCAAATTGGATGATCGGGTGTCTCCGGTAAACGCCTGATTTGTCGTGTGACTGCGGCTTTGAAAGAACCGACAATAGCGGATAGTGAATTCGCGATTGGTTTTGAGAATTTGCGCGGTGTAGGGACATGATGCATCATGTCCCTAAGGTTGTTATTTGTGCTCGTTATCAGAATGATGCCATGCACATGGTTTGGCATAACCACAAAGGCATCTAATTGCACATTATCACGCAATATACCAGTCTGCTTCCATTGTTCGTGCACGATAGTTCCAAACACATTTAGTTCCATTTGTTGGTTAGCGATCTCGCCAAAAACACACTTACGTTCATAGGTGCAAATGGTGACAAAATAACCGCCTGATGACGCATAATCATAATCTTTTAGACGTGGAGATTTACGCTGTGGTAATGGCATAATGATTGTTCTCATTCGGTTGTGACAGGTCACAGCCCTACGAATTTACCGTACATTTGTGTAGGGTCGACATAAACAGGACTGTCCACGTCCTTCCATGCCGACCACTTGAGGGTTGTTGTTTAGGTTTCGTAAGCGTTGGCGGCGTAGTCTTTGGCGGTACCCGCGACAACTGCCATCGGTTTGCCTTGTGCTTCGGCTTGTTGTTTAATTGCATCAATTTCATCTTTGAGGCGCAACACATCACGGTCAGTGGCATCATATGCCATCGCATCGTCGATCAGCAATTCAGCGATGGTAACAAGACGGACACTTTTCAGCATGAGTGTCACGAGTTCGACGACCGCACTAACGATATTATCTTTTTTATCGGTGAGGTACGCGACATGCAACGCTTGACGATAGCGCAATAATGCCTCGGGTAGACGGTTGGCTTCGGTCAAGGCTTTACCGAGGTTGCTTAATTGTAGGGCTTCTTCTTCGGTATCTTTGACCTCGCGCGAGATGTGAAGCGCTGACGTGTGGTAATTGACGGCTTCGCTCCAACGGGCAAGTTCTGCACTGGCTGTTCCTAACCCACCGAGCGCATGTCCTTCCATAGCGCGTTTACCTTGTTCTTTGAAGAGGGTATTGGCTTGTTCTAAGGTTTGTATCGCATGGTCTGCATCGCCATTATCGAGATGCGCGACACCCAATTTATACAGAATATCGGATTCGTTTTGTTTATCGTCCCGTTTACGCGCGATCGACAATGCGGATTCGTATGCTTCTACCGCTTCTTGGGTCTCGCCTAATTCTTGATGCGCATCACCCAGTGTAATCAGCAAGTGCATTTCGGTATCTGCATCATCCAATTCTTCAGCTAATTGTAAGCCTTGGTTCGCATGTGCGACTGCCGCTTGAGCATTATCTGTACGCGCCAATAACCCCGATAGCATATCGAGTGTGACGAGGCGACCTTCCAGATCTTCATTATCTTCGTAGACTTGGAGGGCTTCGTTGTAAGTTGTGATCGCTTCGCGTTCACGTCCCTGACTAATTTGGACTTTACCAATCGCCTCAAGGATTTTTACCTGACGCAGGACGTTCTGTTGTTGGCGGGCAGCTTGTAGCGCTGTACGTAATTGATCGATATTGATATTTTGCAGGCTATCTTCATCGTCGCCAATCATCGTTGAATCATCTGGTTCTGGTTCCGGACTGTCGTCATCAACGGTATTTGCCATTTCAAGTTCTTCAAGCTCTTCATCTTCCAGATCATACATGAAGTCTTCGGGTGCACCGATGCTTTCGTCTTCTTCCTCTTCGATCAGTGCTTCTTCTTCACCGTATGCTGGGAACGCATTAGTCGAACCAGATCCGAATGCCCGCAATAACAGAAATTCGTACATATACCCTTCGGATTGCACGAAGTCATCCGCTTGAGATAGACCAACGACCACAGCATTCGATAGGTCACGATCACCTTGATCGGCAGACCAGCGCGCAGTTGCGATGATATTATCCATCTCAATCGCAAGGCGCATATTTGCTTCGTCTGATTGACCGTATTTTTCAATATATTTACGGATCGTATCTTTGGCTTTATCGCGTAATGGATCCATCCGGTTGCTGCTGTTCAGCCATGTCTCGAGGAATTGTTGCACCATCGGATGGAGGCGATAATATGATTCGCCGTGACGATTAAATTTTTCGACTAGATAGAGTTGCGAAAGAATCGTCATCGCTTGATCGATGTTCGCCTGTGGCACACCACCTACCATGCTCAAAAATTCGGCGGATCCTTCACCATTGACTGTTGCGCCAAGGAGCAAGAGCAAGCCCTGCAATGCTTGATTTAGTGAGCGATAACTCGCAGTCAAGGCAGCTAACGGCCCATTATCATTGAGGCTTTTTGCTAACTCTTTCAGGGTTTTGTCATAATCGCGAGGGGTTTGTTTTGCAGCTGTCATTGCACGAGCAGCTAAGGATAATGCGAACGGTTCAAAATTTACGGTCTTTGCAATCGCATAAATATCTATATCAAAATTATTTTCTTTAATACCCGATTTTTGTTTGAACAACATCGCCGCGTCAGTATCCGATAACTTTGCAACTGCAACCCTATCCCATGCATCACCAATGAGCGCATCTGTTGTCGTGACCAGAAGCGGATAACCACCACCACATCGATCAATAAACTGTGTCAGGATAGGTGCCTCAATTTCGCCATCGAGCACTAGGAGCGGCTTATGTTGACTCAGTAAATTCGCGACTGCACCGACCTTACTCAGTGGGTTTTGGCTGGTGCTGATGTCACTATCGCCATAAGCACGTCCAATCCGTGCCATCAATTCGACCAGTGGCGGATTGTTGACACTGAGCCATAAGACGGTTTGTTCCGGTTGTTGTGCATAGGCACTCGCGATGGTGACTGCGATCGTTGTTTTACCGATACCTGATGGTCCATGTAAGACCTGTGGTGTGTTCTGACGAAGTGCGCCGAGCACCTGTTTGAGTAAGTCGTCACGCCCGATAGGTCGCCCCGGATGCATCAATGGTAAGTCATTGATTGTGCTAACGGGTGCTTCATGGGGTTTGATTTCTGGCATAGGTTGCCCCCAGCAGTTGATAATCCAGTTAAGTCTATACGTTACAAACCTAAGTATAACATTGACCCGACAATCCCTGCAATTTAGGTTACTAATTTCCTAGTCGCAAACTCATCTAAATCATTTCGTTGCATTTGATAATATCTCAATCTTATGTGAGTTTAATCATTGTATGATATGACAGGACAAGTGGTCATCTGTGATGCCCCGTGTGAGGAGAATGCCCGCATTGTCCCAAACACAAATTATGAATTACTTTCGAAAACAACAAACACAGGTACATCTTATATGTCCAATACAGAAACACTCGCCAAATTACGTAAAGCCGCTGAAAATCGTGACCCTGAACAATGTCAATTTTTGCTGAAAACCCTATTTTTAAACATGGATTTTTTCCTCGCGTTTGCAGTCGTGGTCGAACGCGCCCATTCCTTCTTAGACACATTTGAGCATTATTATCCTGAATCTAAATTTGCCCGTCAAATTTTGATGCAGATGGTCAATACTGGCACAGCACCTAGTAAACTCCCGCCAGAAGCGCTACGTGATTTTGAATATCCCGGAGCCGCCAATTATATGAAAGCCATTGCAGATATGGCACACGGATTACAAAATGGTCCCCTACCACCACGCATCGGCTATCTGGTCAGTGCGACGGTTAATGCGATTATGGCGGAACTAGTTGAACATTATTACGGCGCAAATATGGAACAATGGGAGTTTGTCCGTAGTAATCCAACCGACCCTAAAACACGCGAAATTGCTTATGCATTTTGGACGAATGAAGATATTGCTCTGTTAGATACCGATCATTGGTTACAAGTTGCAGATAGTATTGAGAAGCACATGGAAAGGCAAATGTGATGAAAGTTATTGCATTAATTGGATTAGTAGCAATCGAGAAGATTCAACTAACCGTCGACTTGGCGACCTATTACACATGGCAGACTGATAAAACTGTGACCGTAATTGATAATGTCTCACGTTTAGCGATTGACCCTGCACAACTCAGTGATGAGCCACTGATTCGCGTGAAGGATGAGCTCAGGGAAACCCTCATTGATCAGTTACCTCAAATTAATAGTGATGTGGTCATCGTAGCTGTATCCGAAGCCGCTGAACTCGATCAATTGTTTATTTCGCTCGATGTCATGACAGAAACAATCGCCGATGTTGACCTTGTCACTGTCGGTTTAGTAGATTTGCGGACATGTGATTGCTTCCCGAATTTGCGGGTGAAGCTAGAAGATTATGCTGATATGCATTTCCTCGCACCATTTAATGCGGAAGATATTATCGGGGTAATCGAGGGGGCTGTCGGTTAGGCGGACTGATTATATTGTTTTGGTGCGTTTTAATTTGCTATCGCTGAGTTCAATCAGATATTTTGTGGATACGCGTTGGCTGGCATAAACTGCAATCATGACCGACATGACCATGGTCAGATGCCATGTTTGTTCATCAATAATGAGTGCACCGAAGTCCCATAATCCACGCCCAACCAGTGTTGCGATGGTCAGCATCAAGGTGGTACTGCCCATCATAATACGAAAACGCGGTCTATCGTTCACCTCACGAAACAGTAAGGCGGCAAATAGAATCATACCGAATCCGCTGGTAAATCCTGCTACTGTTCCGAACAAAATCCCCAAAGACGCCCCACCAAATACGACCGCCCCGATATCAACAGGTAGACCGTAAAATGTCGGACGCTCTAATGTCGGGACGAGTAAGATGGTCAATGTGACTAATAAACCAGACGCACCGCCTAATAAAAATCCATAGAGTGTCATCCGCTTAAGCATATTGGTCAGGCGAACGATAAGAGGCATTTAGACAGCGGCTTTCTGCTTGCGTTGCGACCATTCTTGGACGTAAAAGCTGGATACACGTTGGCTGGCATAAACTGCGATGATGACTGACATTAAAATCATACCGTTCCAACCACTGCTATCGATACCATCAATACGCAGATGCCATAATCCGGTGCTGAAGAATAGAGCCGTACAAATCGCTGTCATCACACCCATAACAGCTTTAAAGATGGGACGTGAGAAAATATCGGTGAAAAAGATACTAATTGCAACTGCCATACCGACACCGCTATAGAGCCCTGCGATCATACCGAAGATACCGCCGAAGATCATACCAAATACACCTATTGATAGTGTTTCGAGTAGAATGACGGGAAGCGTGCCACCAATAAATGTAAATTCACCAGATGTTAAAATCAGCGTTAGAGCAGATAGTGCGCCTGCCATACCACCGAGGAAAATGCCATAAGTTGTCATATTAAGGACAAGTTTTGCTTTAAGGGGTAATCTCATTGTTTTGCCTCTCTAAGTTATATGAATAAAATTAAATGATCGTCATGTGTAGTAAATGAGACCTATATTGTTTTTCCATCAATCTTATTATCTATCCTTGTATACGGTTTGGTATGGATAAGCTATAGCCAATTTGAAATCCAGTACCAATTTGTTGACGCAAGGCTGTGTATTGTCTTACGAATTCAAGGGTTTCGATAATTGCTCATAGGCGTCTTTTAACCACGGATGGATAACGACGAGCCCATCTCTTTTTTGCCACAAATAGTCTAGATATACAAGCGTTGCTGCATCTAAAGACTGTTCCAATCCTGCTAGAATTTTCTCTAGATAGGGTGGCTCACCGTCTTGATCCCATTTGATCTTATCGGCTACAAAAACCACTTTATCCAGTGCCGACGCATCCTTCTTTAAGGTCGTATGACACCCAATTGCACTGAGTACCGCTTCATTAGTTACACCAAAGATGTGCCGTGCCATCACCTTCGATATACGTTGATGGATAATCAGAGGTAATGTTCGTTCTTCTGGCAATACCACAATATCAAGGGCTTCAGCGACAGCGATGCGCTCTGCATTCGGGAATACTGCGCTTACATCATGAATCCACGCCGCCTGAACTGCTAACGCTGCATCTTCCCCAAATCGTTCAGCAAGTTTCTTCGCCTCAACAGCAACTTGCCCCGAATGTTGAAGCGTGTGATGAAACCCATGAAATGTCAAAAATGCTATTACATCCGTACGGACATCACCTGTGAGTGTCACATCTTTCGTTACTTGTTTTAAGATGTCATATTGCATCTGACTTATGCTTTAGACTTACGACCGTTAGTGGCATAGATATAGTTGCGTGCCACAATTTGACTGACATAAACAAAGATGATTACCGACATTGCAATCGATGTCATCCACGCACCTGTATTCGCCATATAGTCAAGCGCGACTGTCATAGGCAACACGGTACTCATCAAGACAATTCCGGTGATGATGGCTGTGAGTGACCCGATAATTGCTTTATAGAGTCGCGGCTTGTGAATTTTGCGGAATGCCAGCAAACTCACAAATCCCAGCGCGACACCATTTGTTAACCCCGCCAAGCTACCGTAAAATCCGCCAAAGGCAACACCAATAATGATCAATGCAAAGAATGCTTCGCCAATGTCATGCAGTGGCATATCGACGTTCATCTGAAGATGGGACGGTAACGTAATTGTGAATACACTCAACAGACCTGCAATAATGCCGAGCATCACCCCGTATCCAATCATACGGAGGACGATACCCGCAATCGGGGGATAATCGTTCATACAGCTTTCTCTTTTTCCTTACGATTTGATAATTCAATGATATATTTGCCTGCCGCGATTTGGCTAGCATAAACGGCAATCCCGACCGATAGCAACATCGCGAGTAACCATGTGATATTATTCGAGTCGATTTCCATACCGAGGTCCCATAAGCCAAAACCAAAGAAGACAAATCCGGTGCAAAACGCCGTGATTGCGCCCATGATATATTTATAGGTTTTGGGATTACGGACGATGCGATACCCTAAACCTGTAACAACAGTCATGACGATACCCGAAAATAATCCGGCGATGCTACCATAGATACCACCAAAAATTGCACCATATATACCGCCAAACATCAACCCACCCATGGCAGATTCAATAATGTCATTGCTAGGTGGTGTGGTAAAGATAACAATCGCCAGAGCCGCACCCACAAGCATTCCCGCGAATATACCGAGGACAAGACCATAGATTGTCATGCGTCCGAATAATTTTAGTAAGCTGTCAAATAATTGCATGTGATGTCTATCCTATCTCTGATCTTCGACATAAACTTTGGCATACGCCGGTTTTAGCTTGACACTGTGTTGATTGATGTACGAGTTAACTGCGAGTGTGCTGACAATCAATGCGCCGATAACCGACAAAACCATCGCCCATACCCATGACGGATAGGTGTGGATGTCCCATATAAATGGACGACCAACCGCATACGCCACATGAAAAAAGACAAATAACGTCATCGCAACAGTGAATCCAGCTGATAGCAGTTTGTGGAGGGTGCGAAATCGCGCCTGCTTAAACCATATCGCCGTGATAGTCGCTACACCTAAACCAGATAGAAAACCGGATACAAGTCCAAAGAAACCGCCGACCATCGTTGTTGCTAACATCCCAACCATAACCAGTAAAATATTCATCTCAAAAAATGGATTGTAAGTAAGTGCTACAAACCCTGCACCGAGTAACCCACCACCGACTGCACCAATTAATCCACCATACATCGTCATCTGTAACCGAATCGTACCAAACTGTAAATCCATACCGTAATAACCTATAAACTATTTTCTTTGATGAGGTATTCACACTCTATATAGTATACGCAAAATATGATGAATTACTTAAACTCTAAGAAATATTGCCATAGATGATATGACGTAATAATTGATAGCTGTCACCGCGTCAGGCATAATGTACAGAGTAAACACAAAATGGAGCATAAACCGTGACATTAATTGAAAAACCCGCTGAGACCAACATCTATTTGAATGACCTAATCGCACGGCGTTATAGTCCGCGTGCATTTGACCCGAACAAAAGCATTGAGCACGATAAACTCTTGAGCATCTTAGAAGCGGCACGTTGGGCAGCATCATCCAGCAACTTGCAACCGTGGCGTTTTATCGTCGCACCAAAGGAAAACGAAACAGAATTTAACAAGATCTTATCCGTGATTAAAGAGGGCAATATCCCATGGGCAAAAAATGCGGGTGTGCTCATGATCGGTGTGATCAATAAATATCGTCGCCCTGATGTATTAAACCGCCATGCTAGCCATGATTTAGGCGCAGCTATCGGGCAGATGGTATTGCAAGCACTCGAACATGATATTTATGTCCGCCAGATGGGTGGTTTCTTCCCCGATAAAGCGCGCGAAGTTTATAACATTCCTGAAGAGTTCGAAGCGTATACGGCAATTGCATTCGGCTACAAAACATCCGACTTGAGCCACTTGACCGATGCACACCGCGAACGTGAAATGGCACAACGTGAACGTCAACCAATGGAATCATTCGTCTTTAATGGCGATTGGGAACAAACCGCTGATTTCCTCAAGTAAGCCGAACATCAAGTTAATCTGAAACAGTCAAACGCTCTACTTCGGTAGGGCGTTTTATGTTTATCGATTCATAAAAGCGACATTGACTAAAAATTGGTGTGATCATTGAAGTATGTTACTATTCCTAAAATCTATATTGGAATAATTTATTTGGAAAGATAATGTTATGAAACGCTTATTGATATTTTTAATGCTCATGCTCACTGTTTTGATGCTGTATGGTACATCAATTGCACATGATGATGAGGACTCTGATCATAGTGATGCCGAAGATAAACAAGGATTCATTATCGCCAGCCCAATCAGTGGAAGCGAAGTAGCGACCACCTTCACTGTTGTTATTGAATCGTCTGATATGGAATTGAGTGACGATGCCCATCCTCATTTGTATATTACCGAATTAGACACAGAATTTGAGCTTACCGAATCTGAATCCGAAAATATTGTAAGTACATGCGAAGAACTAAGTCATGACGATGACGATCATGCACACGGTGATGATGATCATGCACATGACGATCACGACCATGATGACGACCACGACCACGCGCACGACGACGAAGATGACCACGCTCATGATGACGAAGACGATCACGCACACGACGAAGATGACCATACCCATGATGACGAAGATGATCACGCGCATGACGATGACGATGATGATCATGCCCACGACGACGATGACGATGACCATGCCCATGATGACGATCACGCTCATGATGACGATGATGACCACGCGCATGACGATGAAATGGAATCAGAAGTAGCTGAGGTGATTATGATTGATACGTTTGATACAATTGACTGTGTTATGGTGACGCTTGATCCAGGTGTCTATACCGTCATGCTAGAGATTGCAGACAATATCCACATGGCGCGCGAAGGTGATGCATTTACCGATGAAATTACAATTCAAGTGGTTGAGTCGGAATAAAATAACCGCGATAAAATCAAAAAACGCTCTACTTCAGTAGGGCGTTTTTATTTTGAGATCTGTAAACGGAGTGGTTTTCTACGTCAGGTTGCAATGGGCGACTAACCTACGTTGTTAATCAAACCACCATCAATCGCTAGCTCTTCACCATTAATGAAGGCTGCATCACTACTCAGCAGGAACGCTGTTGCTCGTGCAATATCTTCACCGGCACCAAAGCGTTTAAGCGGTACCCGACTCATCATATGTGACGCGAAACCATCGAGTTGTGCCTCATCCATGCCGAGCTTACCATAGATAGGTGTAGATATCGGACCAGGTGCCACTGCGTTGACACGGATTCCTAGCTCTGCTAGCTCAACGGAAAGTGAACGAACGATGGAACGGAGAGCTCCCTTGCTACCACCATAGGCTGCGGCATTGCCCATACCCACCTCATGAACCACTGATGTATTGAATACGAGCGCTCCACCTTCGTTGAGGAGCGGTACTAACTTTTGCGCTAGGAAGTAAGGTCCCTTTACATTGATATTAAACAAATTATCAAACTGAGTTTCTGTCCAAGTTTCAAGCGGTGCAAAAGGTGCGATGCCTGCATTGATGAATGCACCATCAATCTTCCCATACGCTACTTGGATATGATTGGCCAATGCAGTGATTGCCTCGAGGTCACCAGCATCCGAAGCGATAAACTCGACGTTGGGTGGTGCTACTTGCTTAGCTGCTTCTAGTGTTTCTGGTGATCGTCCAGTTGCAATAATCGTCGCGCCAGCTTCAGCTAGATGCGCGACTGTTGCTGCGCCAATGCCGGTTGTACCACCTGTGACAAGATATGTTTTGTTTTCATGTATAGAACTCATTATAGTCTCCTTGGTTTATCAGTTCATTACTTTTGCGAAATTTATATAGTTACTTTTAAAGTAACTATTGCGGATAAAAAAAGATATTACATATACGTCATGCGCTAATTTCGTATCATGCCCCCTACATTGTTGCCTCCACATATACCGTTTTACCATCTGTAGAATTCATAAAACTCTCCTGATAGTTTGCTATCTCAATGTTTTTCTAAAGAATCTATATAGTTACTTTTAGAGTAACTATTATAGGCAAAAAATATCACATACTTTTCATGACATCTTCAAGTGTCGTCTTTTTGAGGTGATCTCGCATCGCATCTTCTGCGCCACTAAAAACACACTCTAACGCACCACCGATGCCACGACTTACTTGGCAAGCCTTATATGGTTCTCGCGTTGATCTCTTTAGAAGAGGTTCTTGCACAACCGCATCCAACACATCAGCCATATTGATGGAGTGGGTTGGTTTAGCTAGACGCGAACCTCCTTGAGGTCCGGGTTTAGTCACTATAAGCCCTGCATCAGATAGTTGTGAGAGCAAGCGTCGCACGAGTCCGGGATTGGTTTGAATACTCTCAGCCATTGTCCCAGACGTGACCCACTCGCCTTCATAAAATGCCATTACAGCCAACATATGGGTTGCTGTAGCATATGTTAAATCGTATGCCATTGTTACTTAGATTCTTTATCTCAATTAGTTACTTTTAGAATAACTGATTAAGGTGAAGATGTCAAGCTTTATTTTTAATTTTGATGAAATTTGACTTTTTTGAACAAGATAAGAACATATCTTTGATGCCATCACGTGTTATCAATTCAGTTTGAATCTTATTGCAGATGACGCACACCTTTTGTGATGTTTAAGATTTTGTGTCACACTTAGTCTGATGCTGGGAGATGGAGTGAAACACATGAAACGTCCGAATATTCTCATTCTATATACCGACCAACAACGCTGGGATGCGATTGGCAATGATGAAATTATCACCCCAAATCTGGATCGCCTCGCGGCGGGTGGGGTCGTATTTACCCATCACTTCGTACAGAGTCCGGTCTGTATGCCGAGCCGTATCAGTATGTTATCAGGGCAATATCCATCGACCTTGAAAATTACGCATATGGGCGTGCCTGTTCCCGAAGATACCCTCACATTACCTAAACTATTGAATCCCTATGGGTATCGCACAGCTAATATCGGTAAACTGCATTTCCTCCCACATGCGAATCGTGACCATCGACACCCTCATCCTGACTATGGTTTTCAGCATCTAGAAATTAGTGACGAACCCGGTGTCTATGAAGATGCCTATCGTGCATGGGTGCGCGCACAAGCACCTGAACAGATGGATAATATCAGCGTGGGGATTCCACCCGCTTCTCGTGTCTGGCAAGAGCTGATGGATATTGATGATGGCGTTAATCATCGTGGCAATCCATCAGGGCGTAATGATACGCTTGGCGTGATTCCGTTCATGGCAGATGATCATCTCACGCATACAGCATTTGTCAGCGAACAAACCCAAGAATTTATCCGCCAACAAACCGACCAACCTTTCTTATGTATCTCTGGATTTTATTCTCCGCATTCGCCGTGGGTAGTACCCCAAAAGTACCTCGATATGTACAATCCTGAGTCTTTATCTATCCCCTCTTTCCCACCCGAGATTGATGCCGAACGCCCTGATAATCCCTTTGGACAATTTTCGGATACTCAATTGCGCAATGCCAAACATGGATACTACGCCATGATTACCGAAGTTGATGACATGATCGGGCAAATTTTACGCACATTGCAAGAAACGGGACACGCCGATAATACGATTGTGGTGTTTACATCGGATCATGGGGAATGGCTTGGCGATCATCTTAAATTTGGTAAAGGCTATCCTGCTGATGATGCTGTCAGCCGTGTGCCACTAATTATTGACGCACCAAATGGCATTTCTGGTAAAAAGATTAGATCGTTAGTGGAAAGTGTGGACATCGTTCCGACACTCCTTGACCTTGCGCATATTCAGATTCCACCGCATCTACAAGGCGATAGCTTAGCGGGCGTCCTGCGTGGTGAAATTGCACAGGGTGATGGGGTTGCACTTACCGAAGGCAACGGCTGGAAATGCCTGCGCACACCAAACTTTCGCTATCTCATTCATGATGATGGTACGGAAAACTTGTGGGATATACAACAAGACCCGCGTAATTATTATGATGTTGCGACGCACCCAGATTATGCCCCTGCGTTAATGGACTGTCGCCATCAATTGGTCACACGCCTATTACGTATGGAACGACCAATCCCGCGCACATGGACATATTAGGGGCAGGCTCCAATGCCGATTCGTAATTTACCATTACAAGTTACTTCATTTGTAGGGCGAGAGACAGATATTGCTACTGTTATTTCCCGTCTACGAGATACCAACTGTCATTTACTGACCTTACAAGGTGTTGGTGGGATTGGCAAAACACGCCTAGCAATTGCCAGTGCACAACAATTATCTGAAGATGACTTTATAGATGGGATCGTATTCATTGCACTTGCCTCGCTCAAGAATCCAGAAAATATTGTGACTGAAATTATCACTACATTAGGTATCTTGATGGGAGATGATACGACGCCCTATGAGGTATTGCTCTCATATCTAAGTGACCGCAATTTATTAATTATCTTAGATAATTTGGAACATCTCCTTCCAGATGCAGTTGACCTCGTAGACGATATTATTCGTCTATGTCCGATGGTGACCTGGTTGATTACATCGCGTGAGCGTCTTTATCTACAAGCTGAGCATATCTTACAAGTAGATGGATTGACCCACCCAAAAGATGATAGTGAAACTGGGGAGGGTTACTCAGCACTGACGCTATTTGAGGAACGGGCAAAACAGATTCAATATAATTTTGATCTTCAAGCAAACTATAAGCAAGTTCGACGCATTTGTCAGGCTGTAGCTGGGTTGCCTTTAGCTATTGAATTAGCTACCTCATGGCTATCGTCACTGACATGTGATCAAATTATCATCGAACTTGAAAAAGGTATCGATTTACTGGCAACGCGCAATCGCAATATACCAGAGCGTCATCGTAGTATTCGGGCGACTTTTGATTATTCTTGGGAACGGCTAAACGCAAAAGAAAAAGTAGTTTTCTCGAAACTATCGATCTTTCGTGGTGGCTTTACATTTGAAGCTGCTGAAGCAATTGCTGATGCAACTATTCTGACTCTATCAAGCCTCATCGAGAAGTCGATGATTCGCATGAATAATAACGGACGATATGACCTACATAAGTTACTGCGAGAATATGCTTCACAAAAACTTGATACTGTTAGCCAAGATTCGGTTTGGGAACGATACAAAATGTACTATGCTCAATTTTCTGTAGATAAAGCCATTGATATAAAAGGGCGTAGACAGATAGAAGGACTCAACGAGTTTCAGGAGGATTTTGATAATATTCGTATTACATGGTATCTAGCAATCGAGTCTAGCGATTTAGATGCATTAGCCATGATAATGGAGTGCCTCACACTATTTTGCAAGCTACGGACATACTATCGGGTAGGTCTGACCTTATTTGAAGATGCGATTTATAAAGTATTGCCAAACGAATCTAAAACAATCCATCCAATTTTGAATCGGCTACGTGCCTATTATTTACATGTTCGACTTTTACCTCAAAAATATCCTGTTCCTATTAATGTGACAACAATGACACAAATGACGTTGCATCATGCTGAAAAACAGGAGGATTGGCTCACAGAACTTCTCTGCCATTGGTTACGTGGTATGTACCTTGGATTCGACAATCAACTAGATGACGCTTTAGTTAGTATGAATCGGGCTATGCATTTGGCAGAAGACCATAACACAACCTTTTATCAAGGATGCTTGCTAGGAATTCTCAATAACCTTTTTACATTTCAATACTATGATTCCACATCATATGGTGATGACATTAATCGTAAATATGAGGCGATCACGCGACAACTTAAGGATTATCATGGTATCGCTGATGCACTCTTTATAAAGTCGAGACGATATATGAGAATGGGAAGATATGAAGAAGATTCCTACTATTTAGAAGAATCTTTAACTTATTGGCGAATGGTCGGAGATCAAAAAAGTATAGCTGGCGTATTACATACAAAAGGGATTAACGCATTTTTTGAGGGAAACTTTGCTATATCAATTGAAAATTTACAAGAAAGTATAGAGCTAAATCGTATATTGAATTTTCATGGACATGGATCGATAGGGTATGCGATGTTATCAATGATATCAGCTATGATTGGACAGCAAGCTCAAGCACGAGTGTATCTTAATTCTCTGGATTCGTCTGGTGGGTTGAATGGGAGTTCTGTGGATTTCTTCTCTAATATGGCTAATGCTGTTTATGCAACTATCATTGGTGAAGCAAACTTTGCTCATTCATTGTTAGGTATGTTACGCAATTCTCAGCATATTCCTATGCTTGAAAGTATGGCGATCACAATGGCAGTATTTCCAGTATTTCAGAAGCAGGATTACTATCGTGCTACACAATATCTGGGTTTAGTATTTACGCACCCTGCTAGCCGAAAAGGCTGGATGAAACAATGGGATAAACTAGGAAATCTACAAAGTGATATAAGAAATAAGTTGGGAACAACCACATATGAACAAGCTTGGCAACACGGTAAACAGCTTGATTTAGCTGAAATCATTGAACAGTTGCAACGTGAGTTTTATGCTAGTAACGAATCTAGTATCTCCTCTATTGAGAATGCCAATCAAGCCCTGATTGAACCCCTGACCGAACGTGAACTGGAAATCCTCGGACTTATTGCTAATGGGCTTTCTAATGCAGGGATTGGCGAACATTTATATATCGCTGAAGGTACAGTCAAAAAGCATGTGTTTAATATCTACCAGAAACTGGATGTGAAAAGACGGGTACAAGCGATTGAGCGTGGGCGTAACCTCGGATTACTGTCATAAACTCTCACTACCTAACCAAATAAACTATATAAACCCTATATCTACTACTTTCGTGGCAAGACGCTTTCAGATGAATTCTCTATTCTAAAGACATCAAATGATGATTTAGAGGAGATATAAAATGAAACACTTAAGTATTCTGAGTCTGGTAGTTATCGTATTATTTGTGAGTGTCGTTTGGGTTGCTGCAAGTGAATTAAGTACCCCTTTGGATAATGATGTTGCCGTTTATCACACGCAGCAAGCACTAACTGAATTGTCTGCTGAAGGTATCGTGACTATTACAGATGTTGCTATGGATAAGTCTTCCATTATACAATTTGAACTAGCGGAAATATCAGCATATGGATTTGTGACTGTTGTGGATGAGAACAATAGATCCTGTTCGTTTGCGCTACAGGAACTATCCGCACGTGGATATCACATCCGTTGTTAATAATCATAGTAAACTGACATATATAGCAAACTCAAAAGCGCAATCTAACGCGCTTTTTGTTGTCTGTGCCATCAATTGATCACACGCCTGTTACGTATCGAATGACCAATTCCGCGCACGTGGACATATTAGAGAGATCAATATTGTGTGCTCAAAACGAAAACAGATGTGTTGATGTTAAGTCCAATTCATTCAGGATCGATTATGAGGCATACAAGTGCGCGAGAAATTCGTTAAACTATTATAGGTAAATAATATTTACTTCAACTGTGGAGTCTAGTGTGAGGGCATACTTAACATCCGAGCCGTTTTTTGGGCGTAAAACAGATATTCAAACGATCAAGTTAATGCTACGTAATCGTGATTGTCGTTTACTGACGATTGCCGGTGTTGGCGGGATCGGCAAAACGCGCCTTGCTATCGAAATAATGCATCAGCTACAAAATGTATATGATCAAGTCTATTTCGTGGATATACATGCAATCGACACTGCTCAAGGTCTCTATTCGCAATTGATCGAAACGCTCGATATTCATACCGTTGACTCGCATCCAATGCTAAACCAGATTTGTAATTGGTTGAGTGATAGACACATATTGATCGTTCTCGATAATTTTGAGCACCTTGTCGCCGAGCGCGATATTTTAGCGCAGATTATTGCTCAAACTGATGAAACTAACTTCCTCATTACATCACGCCAAACACTCAAACTGAACATGGAATATGTGCATTACTTGGATGGCTTAAATACAAAGAACGGCACAGCATCGTCATCTGTCTCTATGTTTATTGAGTTTGCAAAACGACGCCATCTAAGCTTCGATATTCAAGAAGAAGAAGTGGACACGATTAAAATTTGCCAGTTTGTTGATGGCATGCCATTGGCGATTCAACTCGCAAGTTCGTGGGTCGCTTCGATGTCGTGCGCTACAATTTTTGATCAGATTAAAGCCAATCACGAGATTCTATCGAGTCAGCACGCCGATATACCCAAACGCCACCAGAGCATTACAGCGTGTTTTGATATTTCATGGAATCTACTGACGACGGTAGAACAGCAGGCGTTGGCAAAATTATCAATTTTTGAGGGCGGATTCACAGTTGAAGCTGCTCAGCAAATTGCCGATGCAAATGCTTGGATATTGCGCTCATTAACCGAGAAATCGCTGATCCAATATGACCGCAATCTCGAACGCTATTATATTCACGAATTGATGCGTCAATATAGTTACACGAAGTTGTCACTGAGCGCGGACTTCCAAGCGACAGAAAACGCCTACATGCGTCATTATGCCAACTTATTAGCGACATGGACACACGACCTCAAAGTCGGCACACCACAAGCCAAGAATAAGTTCATCACGGCCAAGTTTAATATCATCAATAGCTGGAATCTCGCGATTCGTGATGGGAACTCACCAATCCTTGAGCAAATGTGGGAAGGGTTGTTTCAGTTTTTTGTGCAGAAGGGCAACTATCAAGAGGGTGAGGAGATTTTTCAGCGTTTGTTAGATGCAGGCGACACTATCGATGCGGATATGCATTTGATTGGGCTGACATTTACCGCATGGTTCATATTCCGCAGAGGGCAAATCGAGGCGGCGCGTAAGCTCATCGAACAACAGCCAATCGAACGGTCTGCCAGAGAAAAACCCGAAATTTTGCATCTCGTTCACTATGCACATATTCTGGTGATATCCGGTCAATATGACGAAGCCCATCAATTAATACCGGATTCGATTGCTGCTGCCGAATATCTGGACGATGACTATTATCATAGCTTTGCGTTATACAACTATGGCTATTTATTAAGCCTCGTCGGGCAAATTGATGAGGCGATCAACTATATCAATCGGTCGATTGCACTGTCGCGACGGCTCGGGCAAGAATGGGGGACGGCATTATCACTGATTGTCTTGAGCACGATTCTGGAACGGAGCGGACAGTACGACGACGCCTTGGAGCATCTCAAAGAGAGTTATACTGTGCTTGTTCGCACGCAAGATTATTGGGGCATCGTTTTTTCCTTAAGCTATCTGAGTCGCATTATGCTCAGGAAGAAGGATTATAAACAAGCCTATCACTACCTGCAACAAGCATGGAGCAAAGCCAAAGACTCCGCCAATATGTCGATCATTTTAGGGGTGATTTTAGATACAGCATTTTATATGAAAGAGACACGGCAATTTCACGATGCCATCGCATTAGCGACCTATGTACAACATCACAAAGCGACTTATAGCATCGAACAGCACCGCGCCGACGAATTGCTAGAACAGCTCGCCACGCTGTTATCACGGAAATTTTTTGATAGTAGTGTCGAAGCCGGACTCCTGTTATCGCCAGCCAAAACCCATAATATGATCGACCAGCTCGAGGCTATTGTGCCGAATCAAGACGCACTCGCATCGGAAAAACTGACACCGCGCGAATTAGAAATCCTACAATTGATTGCCGACGGACTTTCCAACCATGATATTGCCGAACACTTTATCATTGCCGAAGGCACCGTCAAACGGCATGTGTTCAACCTCTACCAGAAGCTCAATGTTAACCGACGTGCACACGCCATCAATACCGGACGCGATTTAGGGCTCATCCAATAACTATTAATATTTCCCCACATATATCAGTATGTTGCTTTGTCTCTGTTAGGTTTGAGGCTTATAACCTGATGGTGATATTAAGAAGCTTGGATTAACTTCGGCGAGGATATAACATTTAGTTGCAAATTAAGCACTTATGGAATTTATTAATTACGTGGTCTCTTCATTAGATTCGTTACAAGTCGCAACTCGACTATATTTTCATCTCATGTAAACTCTAACCACATCAATATCTTTCTAGAAGTTCTCAAAAACGAGTAAACTTGTTAGGCTATTAATTATTCCATACGTTAGATCTAATTAAAGTATGAAAGCCTATTGGATTAATGTTACTATCAATTAGTGACTTCAGTTACATGATGAGTGTCTAAGAAAATGTTATTTTCATATTGATCGTAGGCTCACACAATTGAGGTCAGGAATGATAGCAACAACTAAATACTCTACACTGAAACAGATTGATATATTTATATCATCGCCAAGTGATGTTGCTCATGAACGTCAGATAACCAAAACAATAATTGAATCCCTTAATCGTGTACATTTTATTCCAAATGGTTATCTGTTGTATCCACAGGCTTACGAAGAATTAGTGCCAGCAAAAGTTGGTAGCCCCGCTCAAGATGTAGTTAATCGCTATATGAAGACACCTGATTTATGTCATATTGTAATTGTGGTATTCTGGTCTAGGATGGGCACGCCTTTTATCCATCCAAAGGAGCAAGAAAGCTTTTGCTCTGGTACCTACTATGAATTTGTTGTTGCATACAAATCATATAAAGATAAAGGTGCACCACTAATACTACTATATCGCAACACATCGACAAATAAAGAGACTGATTTAGAGCAACAGCGTGCAGTAGATGATTTCTTCAAGAAGTTTCTGAGCGTCCCCCCAATATATGAAGGTTTATTCCAATCTTACGAGACAGTTGACGAATTTCGTGAAAAGGTTCGAGAACATCTTCAAATTATTTTGACAAATAAATTAATGAATACTTCAAAAATAGTTGATAATGAACGGATTAATTGGGTTGAGGAAGAACGACGACTGGATGCCGCTATGCCTAGTCAAGTTATTATGGGAGAAGAGGTAGAAGTATGGGTTCAAATCTGTACTATTGACTCACTTGGGTTTCGGGATGAGCTTGAAGATACTAACAGCTTAGAAACTGAGCTTAGACAAGATAATATAAATAATGAAACTTTGAATATTGGCTTTCCAAATCCAAAGGGTTTGTCAAAACCAGACCCGACTAATATTCAGATTGAAGTGGAATCGCGAGATTATGAGATTGTACAGAAGTCCAAAATAGTACGAGTAGAGTATTCTAATAATTCTCCCAAAGTGGTGTTTTTGATTGCGCCAAAACGTTTAACAAATAATGCCCACTTAACAGTGAGTTTAATACAACGTATGCCAGAAGGTTTTGATGTGGTTTTTGCAAGTATCACATTATATGCTACGGTTATCAAACAATTAGGGTCAGAAAAGCGAGTGAGAAGACTGGTGAGTGTTGCTACAAATGCTAGTGTGCTACGGCGTCTCATAACACTCACTCAATCAATTCTCAATGCTGTTCAAAAGTTTCAAGATATACGTGGAGTATCTGCTAATGATGAAGAGGCTTTAGACTTGGGAAATATTGAAGAACAAGTGCTTAAACGAACTGATCTTAGCCGAACAAATTTAAGTAGTGCAAACTTAGATGGTGCCAATCTGAGTGGTGCAAACCTGAGTGGCGCAAATCTTTGGGGAGTCAGTTTGAAAGATGCGGATCTTAGCAATACTGATATGGTTGGGACTATACTAAGCGATGTAATACTGACCGGAATTAGTTTACAAGGTATCAAGGCTGGAGGTACTGACCTTAGCCAGTCCACCCTTGTGAATGTAGATTTGACAGGAGCAGATTTATCTGGAGCCAATCTATCTGGGGTGAATTTAGAAAATGCAGTTCTTCAAGGAGCAGAATTACAAAGAGCAAGGTTGCATGGAGCAAATCTGAAGAACGTAAACCTCGAAGATGCTAATTTGGAAGCAGCGATCTTAACCGAAGCCAACTTAGAAGGCACTAACCTTCACAATGCTAATCTACAACGCGCTAGTCTAAGTTTTGTCAATATATATCAGGCTGATCTAAGTAATGCTAACCTAATGGATGCAGATTTAAGTTCTGCTCACATATACGAAGCTAATCTCATAAACACTAATTTAATAGGTTCAAGTTTAGTACTTTCTGAAATTAATAATACGAATTTCGAAAATGCGAAACTGCAGTTCGCGGATCTAAGTGGAGCAGACCTTGAAGATACTAGTTTGAAATTGGCGGATCTGTACGGTGCTAGACTACTAAAAACTACGTTAACTCGTGTAAATCTAGATGGTACAAGACTGTTAAATGTTGATTTACGATTCTCATACATCAAAAATCCAATAGAGTTATCAAAATCATTAATTGTCAATTCTACTGATGACGAAGCTTACTCAACAGACAAATCCGAACTTAATCAACCTGCTGGAAGTATTCTTTTTGACAGTGACATTGCTACTGGTGCATTCATAGGTAGAGTTCTTCATGGATATACTAGATTAACATCAATTACAAACCTTCAATCTTCAAATTTAGAAGGTATCAGGGTGCATAGCTCTGATTGGAGTGCAATTACAATGCAGCAAAGTAACCTGCAAAGGGCAGTATTTAGGTCTATGAAATTGATAGATGTTGATCTGCAAGATGCTAACTTAGAAGAAATTAGGATTTTTCAGAGTGATTTGACCGGTGCAAATTTGGAGCGAGCTAATCTAAGATATGCTAGGATAAATGCGGAACAAGCTAGCTTATTTCGTCCACCAACTATATTTGTGAATGCCAACTTAAGGAAAGCAGATTTAGAATATGTCTTCATATTCAACACTGATTTGACAGGTGTTAATTTAGAGAGTGCTAATCTCAGAAATGCTAAGCTGGTGCGGTGTGTTCTGCGAGGTGTTAACCTGAGACGAGTAAATCTTAGCAATGCCATAATCTCAGCAATCGACCTTACAGATGCGGATTTGCTTGAAGCCAATCTAATAGGTGTTAAATTCGAGCCATTTGGGGAGTTAATGATAACTCTTCCAGATAGAACTAACTGGACATCAGCAACTGATATGGATCGCTTTACTAACCCAAACCATCCTAACTTTTGGAAACCACGGAGATTCATAAAATAGCGCAAAAACGCCTCATCCAAGCATAAGGTTTTGTCCGAGTCAGTCGTATAAACCCAATTATGTACAAATGTAGCAAGAATAATTACTTTAAATTGTCTTCACAATGTATATTTTGAATAACAGATGCTGCAAAGTAATCCGTGTTGCAACATTTATGGATGTATCCCGTATAAGTGAGTAACAGAATAAACCATAGGGAGAGACTATTTATGAAGCGGAATGATATTATCATTGAGGTTGATGAACTAAAGGGTAAGCTCAATGATCCGAATATTCGGATTTTTGACGCACAGATCAATTTCTTCCCCAAAGAGGGAGAACCCACCGCCCACGAGGCTTATCAAAATAAACATATCCCTGGGGCTGTTTTTTTAAACCATGATCGTGTTTCGGTTAAAGATGCTAAGTACATGTTCACTGTATTGCCAGAAGCCGAACTTGCAAAAGCAATAGGTGACATGGGTATTTCGAATGACAACGAAGTGATTGTGTATTCATCCGGTATGCTGGCAACCGCTACCCGTGCATTCTGGGCCTTGCGCTACGCTGGTCACAACAATGTACGCATACTCAACGGCGGTCTGACAGCTTGGGAAGCAGCCAATGGTGACGTGGAATCAGGAGATAACACATACGAACCAACGACCTTTACATTACAACTTCGCCAAGATATGTTTGTTGGTCTAGACGATGTACAAATGGCACAGGATGATGAGACTGTGAATACATCATATGCACTGCCACTCGGTGCAATGTACGATGATAAGATGATCCCGAACTCGGTTTGTATCCCTGCAACATAGTTTACAACACAAGATTGGGTTACATTGTTACCTGATGAGCAATTGACTACTAACCTCAATGACGATGTAGACGCAGAACGAGTCATTGTCTATTGTGGTGGTGGTATTGCAGCGACTGTGAACGCTGTTGCCCATTTGATTGCCGGCAATAAAAATGTTGCTGTTTATGATGGCTCTTTGACCGAATGGATGGGAGAAGGTATGCTCACTATCTTAGGAAAAAGTGATTAACCATCGCTATAAGATTTTCGTTTCATGTTGATTTTGTAGCGAATCATTTCAACTATGTGTTTAAGATCGTTGGAGGAGTCTATGCAGACATTTCAGAATTGTATACATTGGTCCCCCATGATCTTTCGCTATAATCTCGAATTTCTATTTTTATCCATCCATGGATTATATAGTGAATATCGTGGACAGTGGACAAAAACCAACTGACTAGTTAGTCATTACCAAAATCACCTCATATAGAAGCTTGTAACCAAGTTTTTTACGCCGTCTTAGATTACGAGTCGATTGCAATGTCATCTTTTCCAGTTCTGATTCAGAGAAGCTTAAATCTACCCGCACATAGAAGTGATAAAGTACACTCCAAGCTTCAATGATCTTGTTATTGTGGACAAAATCTTGCCGAATTTGATCTATTGTTTCTTTTCGACTTAAATCTAAATCAGATAGAGGCAGATGATATCGTTCACGTATGAGATTATATTGCACTTGTATTTGTTGCGTTATCCATTGAGTAGCTGTGTAGTTCTTTAAATGTGATGTAACCAATTTCTCTAGTTCTATATGTAACGTGGGGATCTGTTCACAGATATGAGCTGGGTAGTCTTGATTGTGTTGGATAGCCTTTAACCAATTGCGGATATCGTTAGGAGAGAGCATCGGAGATTTAGTCATCTGATTCACCTTGGTCATCTGATAATGTTATAAAGTAAGAAATGAGTTATAAAACTTGCTTTACCTACTTCTATTTATTACATTAGGTGAATTATTCATGGGGATTTCCCGAAAATACGGGAAAGGCGTAACTTATTTTGGTTCCTGGCGGTATAGATTGTAATGGAATATATTTTGGTACAGTATTACAAGGCATTCGGCTAAAGAAATATATAACATTGGAGATACTCAGTGACTTTGTTAGCTATTCGACATCAACGATTTCTCGGTGGGAAACAAACACAGCAATTCCACCTCACTCGGAAATAGTACAATCTCTGAGCAGTGCATTACGATGTAGTCGTAAAGAACGTCTTAAACTAGAAGAGGCCTATTATTGTTCAGTGTTACGACAACGGGGGCTATGTAAATAGGGTTTAACTATGGTTTTCAATCAACCATCTGATACTGAAAATGAAACGAATCAATCAGCAATGCCATCTGTGCCATCGCAGTTAGTAATTGAGGTATTGGAAGCTTTGCGACGCTACCAAACTGACCCAACACCAGATAACTTCCGCGATTATAAAGCTAAGCAGGAACAACTGCTTAAATTAGATAACCCAGATCGTCTCTGATACTGACGAATAGGTGTAAAATCTAAACTGAATGAATTTTGGTGGATCCGGATAGTTATCATAATAATTCCCCAAACACATCTTGCTAGAGAACAATTCGTAATTTATTACTTATCGTCGGAGTGTCTTGAATGACACAAAAGGCGACTATCTATGTGTCGCCTCTATTATTGATTTTTAGTTGTATAAATCTCAAATGGTGTGTCCAATAAATTTGGGCGACGTACACTACATCACGTCGTTGATTAATGAATTTGTGCTACGCAAATACCGGATATTTTTGCACAACAGGTTGCTCTATCCACCAACCTCTTAAGCTGAAGGTCGCAGGTACTTCTGCCATAAGGAATTGTCCAAACAAAAGCGCATAAATAATATGTTGATCCATAAACGGATTATGCTCTGGTGTAATTTGCGATAGATAAATAAGGATCATCATCGTAATGTCACCTAAACTAGCAATACGTATCCCGATTCCTAGGATAAATGCTGAGCCAATAGCTAGCATGCCAAACTCGAACAAATATGCAACCAGCAATGAATCTGCCATCCCCTGAAATATTGGGGCGAACGGCTCGCTTGTACCAAAATTGAGGTATCCAAATACTGGATTCCCACCATTTATCCAAGCTTGTTCATTCAGGTAGTATCGCAAACCCCAAACCCAAAAAGTGATCAATTCGAGATAGTGCTTTTTATGCAGTAGTCGCATAAGCTAAATTATTGTTTTTTGCCCTCATATCTAAAACTAGTCGTTTTAAAATTATGAATTTATAGCTTTTTTATTACATTATGAAGTTGCAAGTTTGTAATTCTCTATAATCAATAATAAATGTTGTAACTAAAGGGAAATCCAGTGAGTGATAGTCTTGCTGTTTTGCAAAAAATATCGTTTTTTCAGCATATGAATGATGATGCACTGCAGAGTCTATTAGATGTGGCAGAACAGGTAACCCACACATCGCGATCTGTCATTGTAGAAGAAGACAGTCCAGCAAATGGATTATTCGTGCTGATTAATGGTAATGCCCAAGTCTCTAAGCATGATGACGCTGGAAATGAAGTTGAGATTGCTATTCTTCGTAAAGGAGATTTCTTCGGAGAAATGGCATTGCTAGACGCTGGTACACGATCTGCGACGGTCACCGCAACAACCAAGTGTGACCTGATTAAACTGAACCAAGATGCTTTTTTGCAATGGCTAGCGAATGCGGATTCTCGTGCTACTTTGCAGTTATTTGCTGCACTAACAAAGCGTGTACGTGATACAACGGAACGTGTCCTACAAGATGAACTAAATAAACAGGCTCTTGAATCCGAAATGCAAATTGAACGACATCGAGCTTTGGCACAGATGGTGGCTGGCGTAGCGCATGAAATCAATACACCGCTTGGTATTATAAATACTGCATCCAATTTGATTACAAACCGCATATCAGGTGGCGAGATACAAGCAATAGTAGCTAATGATCGGCGTACTCGCCGCAAAGTAGAAGATATTGAAGAAGCAGCAGACCTTATTCAGCGTAATATCGAACGAGCACATCGGCTTGTTCAGAACTTCAAGAAGATTTCTGTTAACCAAGTCACAGATACACGAGAACCCGTAAAATTGGTTGAACTTGTTGACGATAGCGTAGACTTGTTTCGTATCAATGCCCGTAAATCAAATTTGAATACGTCGATTCATAGTGAGGTTAACGATAATGCAGTGTGGGAAGGTTACCCTGCCTCGATGACACAGGTAATTATGAACCTACTAACCAATGTTGAACGGTATGCGTACACCGTGATGGGTGGTGATATTCATATCAAACTTAGTGAGAGTGGCGAGAGCTTTACACTCACAGTCCAAGATTTTGGTGCGGGGATTGCCCCAGAAAATTTGGCACAAGTGATGTCCCCATTTTTTACTACCGGACGATCTAAAGGTGGTACTGGATTAGGAATGGCAATTGTCTACAACATCGTGACCGATGTATTTGCTGGCACCATAGAAATCCAATCTGCGGTAGGGGAAGGAACAAGCGTCGTCATCAACTTTCCGAAACAGGCACCGGAAAAACATAAGTCAATCACTTAGTTTAGGTTTAATCAGCTTCGGCTGTTGACAATTCTGTAAACTAAAAATTTGGGAGGATAAGATGTTTTTTGATGAATGGCATGTGCTCGTCGTTGACGATGAGCCTGATGTACTCGATTTAACGAAGTTGGTTATGCGCGATTTTGAGGTAGATAGCGTACCTATCCGCGTGCATACAGCATCGAGTAAAGCTGAGGCATTAGAACTCATTAAGTCAGAATTTACTGATGCACGTGGTGATACCAAACTTGCCGTTGCTTTCATTGACGTGGTAATGGAAACTGATAGTGCTGGTTTAGAATTATGCCATGCATTGCGCTACGAACTCAATAATACCACCACTCAATTGTATATCCGTACAGGGCAACCAGGTGTCGCCCCAGAACGTGAAGTTATTGATAAGTACGACATCAATGGCTACTTCACTAAAGTAGAAGCAACTGAAGACAAACTGTATACCCTCGTAAAAAGTGGTGTACGCCAATACCTGTGGATGGCTTATTCGACAATGATGCACATGGCAATGCATGGTATCGTACTGAGTTCATTACAATCACCAGAGGCCTTGCAAGGTATGATGCAAGAGAGCATGAGTGAATTCGCTGCACATCGCAGTCCTGATGGACGATTAGTACAAACCCTTTGGATTGGCGATGAGATGTTTATGTCCGTCAATGAGGACGAAGATACAGCACGAAAACGCCGTGATCGTTTGATGCAATTAGAGACCACACCGCTATCTCCTGAAGGAGATAAATATGGTCTCGATGCTGAAACAAATGAGGTTATCTTCTATATTGCTGAAACCCCATTAAACCCTGCCGGGCATTTCATTGGTGAAACATATATGATTCCAAGCAATCCATATCTTTGGTTAGCAACTGTTTATCAGTTCCGTTCCGTGATTGCTTTGTGGAATGCTGCTAAACAACGTCAGTCAACCGGCATAAATCTATAGTCTAAACAACGTAGGAGGAAATAATGTATTACACAGAATGGAATGTACTTGTAGTTGATGATGAGCCTGATGTACTTGATTTAACAAAGCTGGTAATGCGCGATTTTGAGGTTGAAGGTGTGCCTGTTAACGTTCACACTGCATCTAGTAAAGAGCAAGCGTTGACTATGATTAAAAATGATTTCACTGATGAAACTGGGCAAACAACGCTTGCTGTTGCCTTCATTGATGTGGTAATGGAAACTGATAATGCTGGGTTAGAATTGTGCCAAGCTATCCGTCATGAACTCAAAAATGCTGTAACACAAATTTACATTCGGACAGGTCAACCAGGTATTGCACCCGAACGCGAAGTTATTGATAGGTACGATATCAACGGCTACTTCACTAAAGTAGAAGCAACCGAAGACAAACTGTATACCCTTGTCAAAAGTGGCATTCGCCAATTTATGTTGATGGAGTTCTCGGTTGTGCAAATGATGATGCTCAACGGTGGTATCGCTACGTCACAGCACTCTGCTGGAATGATGTCGCAAGTGATGACACAACGTATGCATGAGTCGATGGCTATGCGCAGTCCTGATGAACCTGTTGTAGGTGTCCTGATAGTTGGTGATGAAGTCGTTATGAATGTAGGTGATTTAAGTGATGCTGAAGCCTTAGCAGAACGTGACAAGTATATGAATGGAGATGTTCAAGTGCTTTCACCAGAAGGTGATGGCTTTGTGCGCATTACTGATAGGAAAACGTTGTTCATTATTGCTGAGTCGCCAAACAATCCTCAAAGTTACTTTTTGGCAACAACACATATCGTTCCAACTAACCCATTCTTCTGGTTTATGATTGTTGCGAGTATGCGCTCACTAGCAATGCTCTATAGCAATGCAAAGCAAGATCAGCCAATTTAGATTAAGAATAGAGGGGCACTTTCAGAGCCCCTCTATACGTTTATACACCGACTCTCTACCACAGTGAACTATTGATTATCTTCTAAGCCAAATTATATCTGCAAGCAATAACCAAGAATCCTCCAACTATTCTCATATATCACATTCATCGAGAAAATATGAAAACATCAAAATTCTGCATCAACTAGACAATGGATGATACATCCTCTATACTGACCCATAACGAACTCATGTGCATCTAGGGTTCCGCCGATAATTTTTGTCGGGTCTGTGACCGAGCGTTGTTCCAAGCCACATGGTAGACACCTTAAGGGATAAAAGACCGGAGGGGATGAGTTGGTGTATTTTGTATACCTACATCTCAAAGGAGTCTACGATGACCACCCTCGCTATTGGATTAGTGTTATCATCTGCTTTTACGCATGCCTTGTGGAATTTTGTCGCCAAACGAGCCATCGGCGGATTAAGTTTTATCTGGGTCGTCGCCCTAATCGAAGTGGTGATCTACTTTCCCGTTTTATTGATAATCCTCACGCAAGAGCAGAATGCTCTTGGTGCAATCGAAATCATCATGATTGTCGGCAGCTCTGTATTACACCTTGTGTATTTCTTATCACTGACACGCGGTTATCAGGTCGGTGATTTATCTGTCGTCTATCCATTTTCAAGAGGAATTGGCCCCTTACTCTCCACGATTGGGGCAATCATCATACTCAATGAACGCCCAACGATGATTGCTTTATTCGGGACAGTTCTGATTACCATTGGGATATTTGGCTTGACAGGTGATCCTCGCAGAATACGCTCGAATAATCTGTTAAAAGGATTGTTCTGGGCGAGTGTCACAGGGGTTGCAATTGCTGGTTATACCATTTGGGATAGCTATGCGGTCAGTACTGTGATGCTATCACCTATTGTCTTTCAGTGGGGGTTAACGATGGGGCGTTTTTTCATTCTCACGCCTTTTGCCCTCAAACAAACAGATAACATAAAACAAGCATGGATTCACGATAAATGGAAAGCAACCCTTGTTGCAATCCTGAGCTCTTTTTCCTACATCCTGATGTTATTTGCCCTATCATTTAGTCAGGTCAGCTATGTTGCACCGTTGCGAAGTATCAGCATTCTCATCGGTGTTATGATGGGTGCACTAATCCTAAAAGAAGGTAACCTGCAACACCGATTAGGGGCAGCTAGTATTATGGTTATCGGCGCGATTATTTTGAGCTTAGGCTAGCAAAACCTAGGAGGACGAACCGGTGTAGATACCGTCTACGTCAATCAGTTACGGCAGGCTCGCAAGCTTATCTTTGGCAATTTGGATCGCTTCATCCCGGGATCTCGCATGAATAAAATCTGCAAAGGCTCGTAGTTGTTGGTCTTCACCGAGTACAACCACATCTAGCATAGCTTTAGTCAGAATTTGCGCGTTGATGAAGATCGTGGTGTCTGTGTCATTCTCGTGGGTTACTGCCCGACTTTATATAATTTGTCGCAGATACGGATCAGAATTAACAGGGATTTCAGCCGAATCAACCAGATCGACAATTGTTACATTTTATGGTTCACAGAACCAATCATTTCTTGCCCAGTTGCAAAAGCTGAGAACATCTCATCCCATGTCCAATTTTTGAACAAATCATAACATAAGATCGTTTGTGTATCATCCAGCCATTTAACAGTTACTAGCATAAATATTTTCCTTTGTTAATATATTTATACTTTATTTTAAATTCAGTTGAGCGTTTCATCTTTAGAATTCGCTGAGTTGGACCTTAAGTTATAGGGGGCGAATAGATGAAGATTAAATCAATTATTTTAGTGCTAATATGTCTCTTGAATATAACAAATGCATCTTCACAAGGAAGTGATGATAGCCTACTGACTCAATATCACTGTCATTTTCCTTGTTGGTATGATTTGATTCCGGGAGAATCAACATTTTTAGATGTAATCCAGACACTACCACAGATTGAATTTATTTTTGAAGCTAAACAGATCAGATCACATACATATAAATCTATAAGATACGATAAAACAACAACTACTACTCTTCGATGGTGGTATGAGAGCGTCACAGAAACTAGTAGATTGCATATAGATGATTTCTATTTAACCGAAATATCAATTTACCCTAATATAGAGTTTACGCTCCAAGAAATATTATCGTTCTATGGAATCCCAGAGGCAATCTTGCTGAATTCATATTATGAACATCACATGGGTATTCTGTTTATAGAGTTATTAGCTTACTATCCACAAATGGGTCTAATCGTAATGTTTGAAGTTAACTCTGACACACCTGAAAGCACCTCGATCCCACTTGATCTAACTTTGCCGGGTACATACTTTAGTCTCTATAAACCAAGTGATAATCTTGAACAGTTTATAACTCATATCAGTGTTTATCCACCTGATCATGAATCTACTATAGATAGAATAAATCGATTACATTGTTGGGATGAAAATATTGAAATCCAGATAGTATCAGTATATGAATCGACATATTTTGCATATATTCCTCAAAATCAAAACTGTCAGGTAGTTCCCTAGATTATTTAGTGTAAGCGTCGTACTAGAGTTGCCTATGTGAGCCATACTGATTACCCCGTGTAGAGTTTATTTTGCGACATATTCGCCCCTTCAAAAAAGTCTGTATCTTCTTTAGGATTACCATCATCATCAAGTTCGTTTTCAAGCATTCGATACGCGCGTTCAGTGAGTGCTGTAAGATCATCACTGTTTATATTTGCCTGCAATTCACTACCTTCATAAACAAACGTATCCATAATGTGATGAAAACTGTCTGCCGATGGAGTCTGTTTAAATGTCAGGACAGCTTGTTGAAACTCTAATTCATTCCCAAAGGACCATCTCTTCGCTAACTCAAATAAATTCGATATGTCGCTTTTATTGCCATTTGTAAGAATGTCATCTGGCGTTTTATATCCTACAAAACGCCCACGTTGCCTCCTATTAAAGAATCCGGTTGATTTTTGCTTACTCTCTAGCCATTCCGCGAAAGCTGGTTTTAGTGTATTCGTACTATTAACAGTCGCATATGCATTATCAAATGCTTTGACTAAGGGTATACCTGCTTGTCGTTTGCTAAAACGCTTATTTCGTCTTTTTGCTTCTTTATCATTCTTAGGTGCAAATTTTCGCTGTACTGTCCGGGTATCTTGCGTTGTTTGGTTAAGCGTCGGTGTAGACTGATTTGATTGCATCGAATTTTGTTTTGCTTGCTTTACAAGCCGATTAACAACCTGATTACCATGTGTTGCCTGTAATTGTTGGACAACCGACGGGGTTAGATTTTCTTCAGTAGGATGTTCTATCACACGCTGTAAAATACTTCGACTCACCTGTGATGAACGCGACGATGTTATTTTCGGAATGGTATGAGTCGTTTGTTTGGTACGATTGATGTGTTGTCGTGTCATATGATCCTCCATAAAGGTGTGTACAGCATGCAAGAAATTGAAGCCTCCTCAGAAGGTCATCAGTTATTATTTTGGTGGGTTAAGAGTCTGTTTTGCGTCATGTGATCCCCAGAGAATAAGGTGTCTACTTGGGGATTACCATTATCATCGAGTTCGTTTTCAATCATCCGATACGCGCGTTCAACCAGTCCATCGCGATCAATCCCCGATATATTGACATGAGATTTACCATCTCGATAAATAAACTTCTCCATAATGTCATGAAAACCGTCTGCCGATGGATTCTGTTTAAATTTCACGACAGCTTGCTGAAATAAAACTGCCTCATGACAATGACCTTTAATCGCTACCTCCAATAACTCCGATATATCGCTTTTATTACCCCTTTTGAGAACGTGATCAGGTGTGAGATACCCTGCAAAACGTTCACGTTTCCGCTTACCAAAAAATCCGGTTGATTTTTTATTTTGAGTTATCCATGCAAGGAACTTGCTATTAAATTTGTTCTGATTGTTAAGAAATTTATATACTGCATCAAATGCTTTGACTAAGGGTATACCCTCTTGTTTTCTTTCAAAGCCTTTGTTACGTTTTTTGGCTTCGTTATCATTATTAGGCGGGTATTGTCGCTGTACGGTCTCGGTATCTTGCGTTGTTTGGTTAATCGTCGGTGTAGAAGGATCGGTTTGCTTCGAATTTTGCTTGGCTTGCTGCACAAGGCGATTAACAACCTGATTACCGTGTGTCGTCTGTAGCTGTTGGATAACCGATGGCGTTAGATTTTCTTCGGTGGGATGTTCTATCACACGCTGTAGGATATTCCGCTGAACCTGTGATGAACTAGGTTGTGATACTTGCGAAATAGTTGAAACCCCTTGTTTTGTGCGATGGATGTGTCGTCGCGTCATATGTCTCTCCACAAAATCTGATAATTTGAATTTTTTGAGGATGTATATGCCCAAACTATCATAAACACATCACTGATTTCGTCACCCATACGGGTGATTTACCATGAGCATTGGGTAAGTTATCGCAGGATGAATGATGACTGCTTTACTCAAGCATCAATGCGAATAAAGAACTTTGTACGCACCTTAAGTTGCCGAGTGTGTCGTTATAAATGTCCCGCCAAATTAAATTACGCGTTCTAAACAAAAGTTAATCATAGTATCACTAGTACGGGTGCTGAAACTGACTATACTGATACGAATTGAACATTTCAAAAGAGGTAACAATATGAAGCACATCACTAAATTTCTACTTCTTATCGCTTTATCAGTGGTTTTAGCTGCCTGTGGTGGGGATAGCTCTAGTGGTACGACCGACGATACAAATGCTGAAGCGGCGAATGAACAGGTCGTCGAGAATGATACAACGGATACCAATGAAGAAACAGAAGAGGAAGCAAATACAACGAATACCGAAGAGACTGAAAATACAGCTCAAGAGGTCGCAGCCGAAGATTCAGAATTTCAAGTTGATATAACAGGTTCTGTAACGAGTACGATTGCAGACACAAGTGCAGAAGTCTTCTGCAGTGAAGATGCATTCTTCTCTGATCCAGAAAATGCTACGCCTATCATCCAGTTAACCGGCGGTGATGTATACGGTGAATATGTGCGCCTCTATATTCCATATGGAACAGAAGCTGGAACATATCCGCTATTTGGTGAACTCGGGGCATCACTTGAAGCGAGTGAGTACCAACCGTTCCCACGAGTTGGTACAGCATTCATTTTCTATAATAGCAATGACAGTGTGGATTGGGATTATGGTGAAGGTACCATCACATTAGCGTCACTACCCACTGGTGGTGGCGAAATAGCTCAGGGTGACTTTAGTATTGAGTTGCTCACAACAGATAGCGACTATGAAGAAGGTAGTACAGTAACCCTCACTGGTGAATTTGAATATGCAGCTGAATCCTTTGACTTCACAAATGATGTTGAGACCTATACAGAAAATCCTTGTGAATAAGTTTCTAGCTATTGAAGTGATTGTCGAACGATAGTGTAATTGTGTAATCGAAAATGCCTTGCAAAAACAGGGCATTTTTGACTTAGACTGATGCCATAAGACAGATTAAATGATCGAACAATAACCAAGAATTTCTGGAGTTTGCCCACAGTCAGAATTATCATTTGCATTCTCACTAAACCTAAAGAAAATATAATTACACCAAATAATAATCATCTGGAGTATTGTTGTGGAATCCAAAGAACAGTTTACAATTGCTATCGTCGCATATGGAAAGTACGCACAACCGGGAGAATATTGGTTCGATGATGATTGGTTACGAGCAGAACTTATTCAACAGGGACATTATGTAGATATAATAGATTGGACATTGGCAGGAAATCTCTTAAATTATGATTCCATCTACATTAGTAGTACTTGGAACTTTCACCATGACCCGATGCGCTTTCTTCGCTGGCTAAAAAGCTGTGAGAGTGATGGAAAACGACGATTAATTAACGACAGTAAGCTGTTACAAAAAGGAGTCTCCAAATATGACTATATGAGCCGTCTAATGGAACATTTCCCAAATCAAGTTACCCCTACACGCTTTTTCCCTTCTTCACATATATCAAATCCATCCTCTTTTTTTGATAAACTGTCAGATGATGAAACGTTAAGTAAGTGGATCAAGAGTAATCTAGATACAGATCCCCTATGGGAACATCAAGACCTTGTTCTGAAACCAGCTTGCTCTGCAGATGGTCATATGACATATCTATATAAACGAACCAATGACGAACGACTCGTTGCTTCATGGCATCAAGATAAGATACTCACTGATGATGATCAAGTTGACAAAGCCTTCACCGAGATTTGTGGTCAGTTTGATAATCTTGGTGCAATGCTTCAGATTTATCAAACTGGTGTAGAGGCAGGCGAATACTCGCTAACCTTCTTTGATGGATTATTTAGTCATGCTATTCGTAAACCAGCCGGTTTCCGTCAAGATATTTCGGGCAAACGAGTCTATGTGCCTAAATTGGGTTTGCCATCAGGTATGTTAGATACTGCTGATAACATGTTGAACTTTATGCGTAAACGCTACGGTGAGTATGCCTTGACACGTGTTCGTACAGATTTTTTCGTAAATAAGCAGAGTATAGTATTAAGTGAGTTTGAATTTTTAGAGCCCAATACGAATCTTAAGATTGTACCACTTGATGAACGTTCGGAACTAATCAAGAGGTATGCAGATGCTATCATTGCACAAACGGCTCGATTAAATGAGTAAAAATGCACGGTGTTTGCTGAGGTCAGTTGCATAATCCAACTATATCCGATAACAACACCCAAAAATTCTCCAGTTATACCCTCATCCTATGGTTGCATAAATTCGAATTTAGCCGACGGATAAGACTTGATGAACAATTCGAAGTAATTTAGAGCTTCGCAATGGTTTTGCAAGAAAAGCATTACACCCTGCTTCCAATAAATCATCCTTGGAATCAATGTCCGCAGTTAGAGCGATAATAGGGATGCTTTTGGTTTCACTTGAGACCCGCAACGCTTGTGTTGCTTCGATACCTGTCATTTCAGGCATATGATGGTCCATTAAAATTAGATCAGGTTGTTTTTCAACTGCAGTATCATAAGCCTCAAGACCATTGATTGCTTGCAATACTGTGAAACCCATGCGCTCCAAAATCATAGTAGCAACCATCATATTATCTTCGTTATCTTCAGCAACTAGGATTTGAGCGTTCATTTGGTACTCCGTGATTTTAAATCAATTACAATAGTTTATAGTAAATTAAATGCGACTATATCGATTAAAGCGATGGTTTTTAGCTGGATAGACGAAGAGGCTCTGATGTTCGACCAGTTGTCAACATGTCACAGATTTCATCAATAATTGTCATGACACTGAATGGCTTTGCAATCATTCCTGCGAATCCATCTTGCTTCAACTGATTCCGTACATTATAAGATTGATGAGCGGTAACCGCGATGACAGGAACATGTGACACATTAGGTGTCGCATCCAGAAAACGCTTCATATCCCAACCATCAACATCAGGCATTGCTAAATCTAAGAGAATTAGAGACGGTTGAAAGTCTAACACTTTTTCCATACCTTCAATTCCCCCACTAGCTTTTTCAATAGTTGCACCATTTAGCTCAAGTATGGCAGATAAGACTGTAACATTATCTTCAACATCGTCTACGATTAGTACTCTCCACTGATTGACATTATCCTGTCTCATGACCAATTGTTGATTCATATCCGGAGCTGCACTTGCTTTAATATTCATTATCTGCCCTTTAAGAGTTATGATGCAATCTGTGTATGATTTTTAGGATGAAATACGCTATAGCCTCACTATATGTTATATTATTACAACTTGACTGTGATTGTAATCCGCCAGCTCGGTAGTTCTGAACTAACCACTTGACCAGTTTTAATTCTCAGTATTGCAGCGTTGTTGCCAAATTATATCCGAGGACAATAACCTGAAATATCTAGTTCTGTCCGTGTATTATACCGCTCCGTTTCGATTTACGTCGCCGCCGATAATACTGCCATCTCAATGTCAGAATACCAACTACTAGTAGCCCAAGTCCCGATGCTACACTAGCTACTATGCCTCGCATGTGCCACATGGCTTGATTCTCAAGGTAATCTAAAATTGAACTTGTCCCGCCTTCTACAATCTCCGCTGGCAGGTCGTCTAGCAAGTAAGTGTCTACCCATAGACCAGTAGAGCCATTAAGACATAAATTTCTAGTGTCTGCTAATTGCTTCAACCGATATAATACTAGCGGTATATGATCTAAACGATTGTATTGGATATTTAAATAACACAATTTACTTAGATCTCCAATACTGGCAGGTAATTTAAGTAGCTGGTTGTTCGCCACAAAAAGTACTTGCAATTGAGTGAGGTTACTTAGACTCTCCGGCAACTCACTCAATTGATTATTACCCAATCCAAGCCTTTGCAAGTTAGTGAGGTTGCCTAGACTCTCCGGCAACTCACTCAATTGATTACCCCACAAATTAAGTTCCTGAAGGTTGCTCAGGTTCCATACGCTCTCCGGCAACTCACTCAACTGATTATTAAACAATCCGAGCATCTGCAAGTTAGTGAGGTTCCCAATGCTTTCTGGCAATTCAATCAACCGATTGTTAGCCAATTCAAGCTCACGCAAATTACTAAGACTCCCTACACTCTCTGGTAACTTAATCAAGTGGTTACGAGCTAGGACAAGCTCACGCAGGCTAATGAGATTACCGATGCTCTCGGGTAATTCAACCAACCGATTGCTTGTTAAGACAAGCTCTTGTAAATCAACTAAATCACCAATTTGTGGCGGGAGTGTACTCAGGTTCAACTCAGATAAATCCAGTTCGGTTGCGCCACTTTTTGCTGCTGTTGCAATTCGTTCAAGAGCAATTTCATATGTAGTTGAGTAATCCTGTGCTAAGTTAACACCAATACACAACCAGATTATGCACCACAAAGCGATCCCTGTTTTCACGCATCTCTCCTCTTATCTGACACACCTTACTACAAGTGTAGCTAGCATTGCGGTGACATACCTATACGACTAACCAACGGTCGATGACACAAAACGCCCTACCGAAGTAGAGCATTTCTGTCTGGGGTGATGGTTATAAGCCCAATTATGTTTAAAAGAGAAGCGCGGACAATAACCTGTGTATGTTAGCTCTGTTCGCACATCAGATCTCACTAATTTTCCGTTTTACTTTATGTCCTCGATAATTTCGCAATCTTATTGCAAGAAGGCTGAAAATTGACAATCCTAGAGTAAATGTGATGATAGCCATAATCTTACGTATGTGCCAAACCCACTGATTCTTCAAATAATTCAAAATTGATTCTATTCCACCTTCTACAACTACATTTGGTAGCTTATCCAATAGATATTTGTCAACATCTAAGCCCATTCGGGGAAGAGTTGTACATTTCTGATTTACTAGATTACGTAGTCGATATAATTGTGTAGGAATATATTCAAAGGCATTACCTTGAATATTTAGATAACACAGTGCACTGAGATCTCCAATACTCTCTGGTAACTCATTTAAATTGTTATTTTGCAGATAAAGTTGTAGTAGGCGACTCATATTCCCGATACTTAAGGGTAGCGCAATCAGGTCATTGTTACTTAAGTATAGTCCCTGTAAATTGCTCAGATTTCCTATGCTCTCCGGAAGTATTTTTAGTCTGTTATCACGTAAATATAGACTATGCAAACTTCTTAGGTTTCCAATACTATTAGGCAACTTGCTCAGATTATTATTGGATAAGCTTAAGCTAGATAAGTTGATTAAATTCTCAATACTGTAAGGTAGCTCACTCAAATTATTATCATCCAGACGTAGTGAAGTTAAGCTAAATAAACTGCCAAGCTCTTCGGGTAACTTAACCAACTGATTATTTTGTAAATCTAGAGACTGCAAGTTAGTTAGATTTCCGATACCTTCTGGAAGCTCAATCAACCTATTATGTTCTAAAGACAAATACTCCAAGTTAATTAGATTTCCTATAGACTCTGGTAGTTTAACTAAATCATTCCGCCACAAATATAGAGATTGCAAATTTGTTAAACTCTCCACGCTTTGTGGCAATTTAACAAATTCATTAAAAGATAAGTCAAGCCACTGTAAGTTAGTTAAGTTCTCAATACTCGCAGGTAAATCATCCAGATTATTACCATGTAGATTGAGTCCTTCTAAATGAATCAGATCACCAATTTGTGGGGGAAGCTCCTGCAAACCCAAACTGACTAAACTCAGTTGAGTTGCTTCATTATCTGCTGCAGATTCTATCAATTGTATAGCTTGCTCATAGCCGCTAATCTCATCCTGTGCGGAATTAATACCTATCGATAGCAAGAATATAGTTAACATTATCCAATAATTCACAACATTGTCCTTTCAACTTATATCTCTTGCTACAATATTAATGAATTACAAAGCATGTAAGCATCCGACTACCCAGCGACTTTCCTACGAATCTTATAATCAAAAACACCTTGCATTTGCAGAGCATTTAACTGGATAGTATACCCCAAGCCAAATTATATCTGAGGACAAGAGAATTCCTACATAACACTATTTACGCAAAGACGCCCTACCTAAGTAGAGCGTTTTGCCTGGGTCAGTCGTATAAGCCAAATTATGTACGAGGACAATAACCAAAAAATCTCCAGTTTTATTCACATCTCATAATGTAGAGACTGTAACCAGATGGGGACGTCGAGAAGGTTTTAGCAAGCAACGCATAGGATATAATCTCAGAGGACATAACATTCCAAACCCCCTTCGCTATCTAAGGGGATTGCATTCTACTAGAGCCTTGTCATATTTGAGTACACTGTCTTGAAATCTAGGCTGAACGAGTTGATGGTTATTATAGGATATGTTTGAAATAACTATTATTTTGCTTCCCAAACGCCCTCACCATTGAGAATACGAGAGAGTTGAGAAGGGAATCGTACATCATTCAACGGTTTTCCTACAAAGCCATCAAAGCCATATTCATGAGCAATTGTTAGTTCATTAGCGTGAACAGAATAAGCAACTATCGGTATCTGTTCCAATCGTGGTATCGACTTCAACAAATCAAAGACTTTGTAACCATCAAGCCCAGGCATCTCCAGATCCAAGAATACTACATCAACTGCTTCTCCATCTGTCACCTGATCTTCTACCAGTGTCGGATCAGAGATCAAGGTGCTAGTCACAGATTCCAAGGTTAAATAACCCGCTAACACCTTGCCGTTATTTACATTATCATCAATGATAAGCGCATGTTTGTTCATAAAATTACCCTAAAGAAACTTTCGTTTACCACCATACCAAACAGGTTGACCTTTAATAATTTGATCAATTTGATCAGGAAACTCTTCTAACTCGATCGGTTTCGCAATAAAGCCGTCAAAGCCCTGTGCGCGTGTTTTTGGAATTGCAATAGATGGGTCAGACGCGGAGACTGCAACAATGTATACCCCATCAAACTCAGAGACCTCACGAATTTGATCATAAATGTCGTAACCAGTCACACCTCTAGGATACATCAAGTCTAGCAAAATAACATCAATTGGCATAAATGCTCTCGCCTTTTGGATAACATCTGTACCCCATCGATCAAACTGGAATTGTGCGCCAGAGTTTTCTAGTAAAGTCTTCATGATTGCCATATTCCCAGAATTATCTTCCACCAGAAATATGCGTTTATCTTCCAATAGTAAGCTCATGCTCAACTCATCTCGTTATTGAGTAATTGTCCAAATATTTTCGCCCTGCATGATACGTTCGATAGCATTGACGAATCGATCCGGATTTAATGGTTTAGCGACCACGCCATCAAATCCAGCTGACTTTAATTGCTGAACTTCCTCATTCATTACACTGGCAGTTAATGCTACAACCGGTATAGTCTGAAAATCGTCCATTGTCTTTAATTTTGATAACATCTCAAATCCACTCAAAGGTTTGACATGAATATCTAGCAAAATAACATCCGGTTTTGGATCAAGCTGTACAACACGATTTTCAAAGTCACGACTATCTTCAAACATAGTCAAGGTATCAAACTCAGGTGTATCAGCAACCATCAGTCGCATCACTTTTCGGCTAAGTTTATCGTCTTCAACGTAGAACAGATTCATCCAATTACCCTTTTCTATATCGTTAATTCAAGCTGTTCAGATTTAATTGGCATTGACATATAGAAAGTAGTGCCAACATTGACTTCGCTTTCAAACCACAATTTTCCACCATGAGCCTCAATTAGATTTTTCGAAATTGGCATGCCCAGTCCAGTTCCACTGCCAGATTCGAGCCCCGTTTCTGTTTGTTCAAATGCTGCAAATACAGCCCCATAGTCTTCGGGTGCAATACCAGGACCAGTGTCCTTTACCGAGATTAAAAGGTGGTTAGCTTCCTGTTTGGCTGCAATGACAATTTGACCTTCTTCTGTGTACTTACACGCGTTCGAAACAACATTTAGGAATACCTGTAAAATACGTTGTTTGTCTGCCCGTACAGACGGTAGATCCTCTGGAATAACAGTTTGTAACTCAATAGGCTTTTCATGAATTAGGCTCTTGGCTGTACTAGCAGCAGTTAACAGTAACTCGTAAATTGAGACATCGTCTTCAACAAAGAGGTTGAGTGAATCCGATTCGATTTTCGAGATGTCCAGAACATCATTGATCAAGCTTAACAAATGTTCACCACTTTCGACGATCTCACCAAGTGTTTCTTGTTGTTCATCATTAACGGATCCCATTAACCCTTTTGAAATGAATTTAGAAAAGTTAATGATTGAATTCAACGGAGTTCGGAGTTCATGTGACATACTTGCCAAAAACGCTGATTTTGCAACATTGGCTGCTTCTGCTTTTTCTTGTGCTTCGCGGGTTATGGCAATTTGTTCTTCCTGTTGTTGATCGCGTACTTCAATTGCATCGGACATTGCATTGAACGCGTGTGCAACTTGTCCTAGCTCATCGTTTGAGGACACTTTACTTCTGGCAGTGAGGTCGCCCTGTCCAATTCTTTGAGCGGTTAAGCGAATATCATTTAATGGATTGATAATCCCGCGCAATAGATAAGTTCCCAGCACAATCGTTATACCAAGTGTGACGATAACAATGGTCACAACAGTGGTCTGAAAGCTACTGACTGTTGAATCCAAACTATTGCGGGATTCATCCAGTTCATCACGAACAAGGGCAAGCGCATCGTCGAGCGCGTTGATAAACGGTGCTTCTGCTTCCTCAAGCGCTTCTCTTATTTCTGCAATTTCTTCAAGTTGCTCTTCTGACAACTCGCTTGCTTCATCTGACTCTTCACCAGCTTCCGATTCTTCGTCAGTTTCATTTGCTTCTTCAACTTCTTCTGACAACTCGTTTGCTTCATCTGACTCTTCATCAGTTTCCAGTTCAGTCAATTCATCCACAATTGCGAGAAGCTCTGCACTCTGTTGTTCTATTTCAATTATCGGATGTCCTGCAACTTGACCATTGGCAACGTCATCGGGTAGGAGTTCTTTGTAAGTCGCGAATGTCACATTGAATTCTTCGATTGCTTCTTCAATCTCTTCAAGTTCAGTTGTGCCATCTCCGCCTTCAAGTTCGTCTTCTTCTTCCTCTTCAAATCCAGCAAATTCATCGAGAATATATTCGTTGGCAGAGGCAAGCAGACGTGTGCCACTAAATTTCATATGTTCGACAGAAGCTACAATCGGCAGACTACTATCAGCAACTTGTGTAAAAGACGATGTTGCGGATGTGGATAAGCTGATACTCAAATAGACAATGAATATGAGAGCAAGAATTGGCAGTAAAAAGAGCAATAGAAGTTTATTTTGTATGTTAAGGTTAAGCATAGACTTTCCTTTACCAAGTGAACCTGAAAGTTGACAGAAGACTGATTCGACCAACAGATAGTGTAGCAATACAGAGATAACTCATATTTGAAACACACTATGTCAAACTTCCTCATTTCAAGCATAAACTAACTATTGCATTTTGTTAATAAATGTCGAGTCAATCGTGTCTGAGAAGTGTCAATTATTACTTGATATATCAACTAAACTCTAACACTCTGCTGTTAGATTCAAAAACGACCTGTCGAAGTCGAGGGCTTTACTTGGGGAAGTCGTATAAACTACATTACATCTGAAAACAATAACCAAAACCCTCTAGTTTTGCTCCTATCTTATAAATGTATAAACTCAACACAGTAGTCGTTTCGCTAGTAATCAGGGCTTTGTGTTTACACCTGTATAGACAATTGCGGTTGGTCTCGACGTAGATAGGAAGTTGATCTGATTAACGGTCATATTGCACTAACGCGTATGTTTTATGACTCCATATGAGATTTGCGCTCAAACCAAAAGAAACCAAAGCTAATAGTTCCCCCAATTGTTGGGGGAGTTTGTCGGATCACTTGCGACTAAACTAAAAACATGGTTTATCAAAGCGACGAAATATATGAAAAAAAAGAAGAAATACTCAAAACTATTCAAAAATATCATCTCAATTAATGCCTTTGTTCAATTAGGGCTTTTTATCGGAACAATCCTGTATATTTCATCTGTGGCATCTGTGAGTGTATTGTTATCACTACAAGGTGTATTAATCGGTGGATTATGGCTACTAGCGGTTGCGCCAATTTCGATTGTGATTAGTGCAATGGCAGGGTATCAAGAATATATGCAGAAACAATCAAAGCAAACATCTGAATTGATCTCAACACCCTTACCTACACTGGGATATTTCATGAAACGTAGTTTGCTGGCATGGGTCATTTATGTAGCTGGATTTTTAGTGATTCTCTGGTTAACTTTTGGGATCATGGATGTTTTTATTGACATCACAAGACTATTGATCCCTGATATAAGCGCATTTGTTAGTTTAATTGTCTCGTTTGCAATACTTCCTGTATTCTTATTCGGATTTTTCTCAGCTATATTCTTTGTTAATGTACCTCAGCCTTTACTGGATTTTTATCTTTATCCGAATCAATCAATTCAGCAAATTGTCTATAAAGACGGAATTAACCCATTAGCTTGGCATCGACTCAAGCCCAATTTGCTCCTATCTATGGATTGGTTATTTCGTTTGTCTACATTCATGATGCTCGTGGCGTTCGTACAATTTCTTCCTGATATTCTATCAGAGGGGAATGTCGACGCACTGTGGATGTTACCTATAGGTATATTTTTATTTTACATTGCATTGAAACTGACTCAACGCTTTGTTTTTCTGCCATTATCTGAAGAAAATATGAACAATAAGACAGAAATTCAACTGAAATCAAGCTGTCACGATTTTAAAGAATTGAAATAACAGTCTCATATACTATTGAAGCCTTTTTTAGAGCTGGTGCAAATTGCTGTTGGCGTTTGCGCTAGTATCACGTTGGTGAGAATATTGAATACAACATGACACTAAACGTAAACATAGGAATCCGGCCTAATTTAACAATCATATTTCTTAAATAGTCTCGAAATAACATTTAGATTGGTCAGATAGAGTGCAAAAACGCCCTACCGAAGTAGAGCGCTTTGTCTGTGTCAGCATAAGCAAAAATTATATCCGAGGACAATAACCAAAGATCTTCTGTTATATTCGTATGATGTTTAGGCAGTCAATAAATATACGAATCAACACCATTCTAAACAAAATTTTTATAGGCTAGTTAACAAGATGTCAATCTAAAATTGTCAAATATTTTGGATTTAAAAACAGGTTTTTAAAGTCCATAGCTTATGACTAAATCACCAAATTGACCTATATGTAATTTATCTCTAAGCCTAATGGTAAAAATAATGTAAATCCAAAAATGGTTGTGTTACATTCAAAATAATCATTGTTTTCTTTATGTGAGCATAATTGTTATGAGTGAACACACTTCTACTTCCAAAGATACTCAATCGCAGCAAATTACCCAAGCTACCAATGTGCAGGGTGATACAAAAGACATGGCAAGTTTCTCCGCTTTAGCGGGACAATCCATCTCTCTGACCAATACCGATCCTGATAATGTACTGAAGTTGCAACGCACACTCGGAAACCAAACCACCATGCAGTTGATGGGTCAATCTGACACTAAAATCAACCGTATGTTTAACTTACGCATGGCAGATGCAATCCAGCGTAATAACGATGTGCCCAAACGCCCCGACTCACCGGATAACGGTGTAGAGTATGGCTGGGGATACCAAGGTGACTATGGCAATGACCAAGATCAGGATACCAACGATCAAAATCAGGATACTGATCAAACTAACATAGGTTTACAAGGTGGGATGCTCTCAGGTCCAGGGTTAATACCTGAATTTGATGAATTAACAGCCACACACAAAGCAAAAATTGATGGCTTGCTAGCAGAACTCGAGTCGATGGGTGGTCTCGCCTTTTTCAACAAGCACGGTAGTGTTCTCTCATACCCAGTGCGAGACATCATCGTTCAGAGTAACGGTCAAGATATGACCGAAGCCCAACACGAATATTACCTTGAACTCGTGAAGACAGCGCAAATTGGAGCTATAAAAGGCATTGAGGGCACTGAAGAGGCAGAAAGAATAGGGCTCAAGCGAGTACTTGAGAAAGATATCCTTAAAGACTGGCAAATGGCGATGGACCTGATCATGAATTACGATGACCCACGCGATTTTATCAATGATAAAGGTAACTTGCCACCACCCTTACCCGATAACGCCAAACCATCTGCACAGCATAAGCACCAAACTGAGATAACAGAAGCGAAAAAGGTTGGTACCGCAAAACTCGTGAGCCACATTAATGCCGTGCGTGTATTCTATCACGGAATAAATTCAGTCCCAGAAGATCACAAAGATGAATTTGAAACCTTCCAGGCGATGGTAAACTCAGATGATTGGTCATGGGCAGTTGCCGGTAAAAAAGCGGATGAATCAATAATTAAACGTATTGTGCAACTAAGAATCGCAGACTTAGATCAGCGAGATCAAGGCACCTCGCTTGAAGATAAAGCATTAGGCACTGCAGATGTAGCCGCAAATGTCTCTGGCATTGGGTTCACGATTATCGATGGTGTCGAGACAATCAACCGCCTCAAGCAAGGAGCAAGCGGTGGCGACATCCTCGCGGACGCCCTCCAAGGTGCGGTCTTATGGATTTTAGGTAAGGCATTTGCCGGCATTGTTTTAGGTATCAATCTGATTAACTTGTTCAATAAGCATATCAGGCGTATGGCGGGTTACAAAGCGGCGATGACGCGACTAGGTGTCGAGAACGATGGCACAATTTCTGAAGAAACCCAACAAGATGCCGATAAGAACCGTTTAGCAAATATTTCACTTTATGCATTTAAGAAGACGCGCCGTGCGGTCGCCTATTCAACTGTTAAGATCGTGCTCAAAATCCTTAAATGGATTAGCTACGCGATCACATTAGCATCAGGCGGTACAACAGCGATTATTACCGCAACAACAGCGATTATCTCTGACTTGACGCGTCTATTCACGGGATTTGGTTTGAAAATAAAAGGTGCCTTTAAGGCATTAGGCGGTACACGCGGTAAAGCTCGTCAACGTAATGCCAGTGAGTTGCTCGCGTTAGCAATTGGTGGTGATGACGATGCACTGCAAACGATTATGGATGTCAACCCGTTTGACGAGGTAAAGGTCCTATCAAAAGGTGCATGGAATGCAACGTTTGGTAAGTCCAAAGATCGGCATAGCACCACACTTCCAAAACCACAGGATAAAGCCCAACTGGCGAAATGGCTATCCGGAAGATACAATCCGTACTCTAAACCGGAAGCACAAGCCGCTCTGGTTGAAGCATTAGCGAAGACGATGAAATCTCAATAATATCTCTTTGACGACTCACACAAAACGTTCTACTGTGGTAGGGCATTTTGCTTGATTTGGTTACATAAACTGTATTTTGTTGTCGTCTCTAGAAAAACCGACCCCCTCTGATTATACTTAGCGACGCTAAATAAATTGGCTAAGGAACTCGATCTATGCAATTTTTCATCGTCTTCATTTTAGCGGCAGTTGTACTCGGTGCAGGGTCAATGTTGTCTCCGGCATGGCGCACATCTCAACCGCGTATCGCCTTAGGGGCGACTTTATGTCTGGCATTGGTTGTCGGGGGTGCCGTCTTTTGGGCAGAGGCGTTCGGATGGGATACGCTCGTCGTCGATTATCTGCTGTTTGCCTTGCTCTCAGGCGTTGTGCTCGGTGGCACATTATCCAGTGCGCAAGCCCGTGCCGAAGCCAAAGGCGAAACCCTCGCCGATGACGATGAAGGGTGGCCTGGTCCGCAAGACCTCCTATTTTTTATGATTGTCGGTCTGATTATTTTAGTTCCCTTACTCAGTTTTCCTGCGCCACTCGGCACACAAGGGCAAATCCTAGGATTCCATACACTAACGACCCGCTTCGGTGAATCGTTTACGACCCTTGCACCATTTATGCCACAAGAAACAGTGATCGTATCACCGGGCTTTCACGCTTTTTCAGCCTACCTCAGCCAACAACTCGATCAGCCAATCCCGATGATTCATATGGGCGTGACAGCGGTTGTATTGTTCCTTTGTATGTGGTTGGCATATGACTATGGTGCAGAGTTGCAAAATAAACGCCTCGGACGCGCGATGGCGGTTGCATTTATGTTGTGCGGTGGGGTGTTTGTCAGTTACTTGGACGGGCATTTTACCGAATTGATGGCGTTACTCTTCATGATGGCGTTTCTACTCTATGCTTTGCGGACGATCCGTGAATTTAGCCTGCCGGATATGGTCGCGGGTGGGTTGATGATGGGTGCAGTGGTCTATACCAACCTCAGCTTGAGTATCATCATGATTTTAGGGTTTATCCCGCTGACGGTACTCGCATGGATTACCCCACAATCCGAGCGTTCAACTAGTGACCTGCTCAAATCCCGCCTAAGTTTAACGGTCGGGTTCCCAATTGTCGCCCTTATCGGCATTTCACCATGGTTGATGAGTAACCTGTCGTTGTTATTCCCCGTCAATCCATCACCGTTTATCACCGATTTAAGTTTGCTCGCGGTCATCATCTTGGGGCAAGGAATCATAATTGTGCCGTTGGCATTATGGGGTATGGTGGTTGGATTACAGCAAAAAAATGATGCGCGTATGATCAGCATGGTGATGATTGTTTGGCTGGTATTAGTCCTCGAATTTAGCCTACTTGGTATCCTACGGGGCTTTATTCCGATATTAGGTGACTTAATCAATCCGTCGAATATCGCTCAACATGGTGTGATTGTGCCGTTTACTGTCTTGGGCGGTGTGGCAATCTTATATCTGTGGGAAAATCTTATTCCAAAAATGACCCAAACAACACTACGCAACCGTGCTTATGGATTCATTGCAGGTGCTGGCGTGATCGTATTGATCATCGGACTGTCCTTTAGTGCGATTGTAGATATTGTACGCCCTGTGATTGGCTTACCTGATGAAACAATCACGGCCGATGAAATCGCCGCGATGTTGTGGCTACACGACAATACGCCTCAATCCGCGACTGTCTATAGCGCAGATCATAATGCGTGGTTGCCTGTCTATGCCGAACGTGAAGCACCAACCATTCGGGCGCAACGCTACTTCGAGTGGGATGATGTGACCACCATTGATAATGCTGACAATTTTACGCCTGACTATATCATATTGAATGACAATGCCTCAGATGAGCGTACTGAGGAGATGACGGTGGTATTCGAGCAGGGTAATGTGACAGTCTACGGCATAGCAACAGATTAATTTCACTCTGACCACTGACAGCTTGGATGCTTCGCAGTATCATCGGCTAGATGATGACCTGTACAACAAAGTGATAATCTATGCTTAAACGACTGCTACCGCTTCTGCTGATGATCGGTTTGACCCTGTTATTTTTTCATCAAATGACACTCACCGACAAAATTCTAGCACGGGGCGATACTTATAACTACTTCTATCCGTATTGGGATGTGCGTAACGAAGCCTATCGTGCCGGACAACTCCCCATGTGGACGCCTGATATTTTTATGGGTGCGCCCTTGCTGGCAAATCCACAGCTCGGCACGTACTATCCGCCGAATTGGTTGACCGCACCATTCCGCGCACCGAATGCCATCAAAATCAGTATTTTGCTTCACGCAACGATTGCTGGACTTGGCATGATGGCGCTCTATCGTACCGTTGTCAGTAAGGCGTTGCTTCCAGCGTTAACAGCAGGTGTGATTTTTGCATTTGGCGGATATGTTGGTGCGCATGTCGAACAGATTAACCAGTTACAGGGCTTGGCATGGATGCCCTTACTTTTTGCACTATATCATCGCATCCTGACACGAAATCACCCACTGCGTGATGGACTGCTGTTGAGCATCGTTTGGGCATTACAGATTTTCAGCGGACATACGCAGACTGTCTTCATGACAGGTGTTGGACTTGGATTATATGGACTCGTCATCGGGATTATCCAATGGCGCGACCAACAAAAAATCCTGAGTATCCCACGCGCACCGATTATCCTCGGACTGTGTGCTTTCATTGCTGTATTACTGGCTATCCCACAGCTATTGCCAACGCTTGAATTAACAGGTATGTCTAACCGTGGCAGCGGTTTCACGGTGCAACAAGCGACTGCCTTTTCACTATCGCCTAATACCATCGGTCGCGCTTTGTTGCCGAGTTATGATAGTCAACTCTTCGGCGAATATGTGACGTATCTCGGTGTGATTGGGCTTGGTTTAGCAATTTGGGGTATGGTCTGTACCCATCGTGTCACAAGTACTAATCAAATCGAGAATAATCTGCAATCCCGCTATCATAAAATCGGTTGGATTGTGCTGGCATGTGTTGGCTTAATGCTCGCGTTCGGACGCTTTAATCCATTGTATTTATTTTTAGCGGAGTTACCCGGATTTAATTTGTTCCGCGTTCCTGCACGGTGGTTATCGTTATTCACATTGGGTATGGCAATGCTCGCAGGGATTGGTGTGGAAGCTTTACGCCCTTATATCAACGGCAAAGATAGCGATACAAATCTCCGCAAATCACGCATCACAGCGATCTTTCTGCTCATATTTATCGGTGCGCTTATTTTTCTAACACGCTTTGTGCTCCAGATTGACCCCCGCGATGTCTATGGTGATCCCATCCCGCAAAATTCGAGCGTAGCATTATGGGTTGCATCTCTTTTTGTTTTGCTCGGGGTACTCTTAATCCGTCATCAGATGATGCCATACATCGCTGTGGGTGTCGTGATTGTAGAGTTGTTCCTCGCATCGCTTATTCTTCCATATAACGATCTAACCCCGCCTGAAGTCTATTTGGGGCAACGATTTACCATTAGCCAATTATTATCCGAACAAGACGAGTCGGTTGTGCCGGGACGCACCTTGTCTATTAGCCGGTTATTCTTCGATCCCGGTGACATCGGTGCATTACGTGAACGCTATAATCGGCTTGGACTCGATGAGCAATCGCAATTTCACGCCTTTGATGCCGTCAAAAAGCAAGAGATGCTTATGCCCAATCTATCGATGACATGGGGCATTCCATCGATTGACGGCTTCGGTGGTGGGATTTTGCCAACAATTTATTATTCGCAATTTACATCATTGCTCCTGCCCGAAAATGAGCTACGGACTGTTGATGGTCGCATTGGTGAGATTATGGCAAAACCCGAATGTCGCGGGGCATGTATCCCTGATATTGAGTGGCTGATGCTCACTGATACGCGTTATATCATCACCGACAAAGTGTTTGACATCTGGCATGATGATGTCGCCTATGACACATTACAAGCCAACTTCTGGCAAGACACAACGACCTTTATTATGCCCGATGATAGTTTCGATCAAGTCCGTATTCTGCATAGTGACCCCTTCGAATTTGAGACAACTCCTGAAGAAATTCAAGATGGGTTGCTCGTCACAATTACCGATGCCGACACCCTTAACCAAATTCTACAAACTGACCATACGGTTCTCGCTGTTACGATTGTCGATAGCCGGACAGATGATGTCTTTTTACAGATTCAACCGCGCTTAGAACGACTGTTATCGAGTGACATCAAAATTTATGGTGCATTTGAAGACGAGATGCGGGCATACCTCGCCGACAAAACCACGATTCTTCCTGATGATTGGCAGGGGCACGAAGACGCAATAGACATTCTCGAAATTGGTGATGGTTCTGCGATTCATGGTGAAGGACTTGATCCACGCAATTTGGCTGATAGCGAACGAACAACCGGATCGCCTGAGTTTGTCGAATATAGCGATACCCGTATTGTCATTAATGTAAATGCCGAAGACGATGACTACCTCATTCTCAATGATGCGTACTATCCGGGATGGAAAGCGACCGTCAATGACCAACCAACGCCTGTTTACCGTGCCAATGCGATGTTCCGCGCTGTACAAGTACCAGCAGGTGATAGCACAGTCGTCTTCACATTTGAGCCGGACTTGTGGCACACAGCATTATTCATGGGGCTTGGTATATGGGTAATTATTATCGGATTGCTGGGACTGGTGTCACGTCGTGTATAACTAGGAGCGACAAAAGATGTTACTGTCATAGTTTTAAGACGACTTGCGATTGAAGAGGTATACCATAATAAACCGAAGGTTTAAGAAAGTAGAAGGATAGGAATAATTGGAATGTATGTTGACGAACGTATAATTTATTATCCGTTTATTTTTATTACTTTTACACTGGCATGGTCTCAGATAAACCTCATGTATCTATTTTATCTAATCAAAAATTTCGATATAGATATAGATGAATTGAATAAATTCAAACAAGAATCTTCACCCTTGTATCGTCATTACTATCGTATGGCTTCAAATGAACGATTCAAACATGATTTTGTTAAAGCATTTGACGCATCGGAAAACTCAGTTATTGCCTATATTCTTTTTCTTATTATGGTTATATTTTCGTTTAGTATTGGTGTTATACTTCTGATTGAGTGCATTGATAGTAATTCAGTAAGTTTAACAATGGGTGCAGTTGTTATAACACTTGTCAGTTTTCTTACGATGCTCCATAGCGTTTTTCCACTACTTCGTCTAAGACAGGGAAAATTCAAAAAAAAGTGATTATCATCAGATTGTTGATGCTTGTGTCACGTCGGACGACACCTGTTATGTAGACTCGAGAATTGAACTTAACGTGTATGTCCTTCGTACTAAGTTTTGATAACGATTAGGAATAGACGATGAATCAATTTGAACTGCTACAAAAAGCCCATGCGCATATGCAAGCTGAAGACTGGGGTCTTGCACAGAGCATATGGAGACAACTCACACAGTTGAATCCCGTCAACGGCGAGTACTGGGAGGCGTTTGCGACAGCCCTCTATCATCACTCGTCTTATTATGAGGCGATAGATACTTACAATAAAGCCCTCGAATTAGGTGCTGGACGCCGTTTTATGAATGCGTATAAGATGGCGTGTTGTTATGCGCACCTCAATGAGTTGGATTCATCCCTAGAGTGGTTGGAGTGTTCATTTGAGCTAGGCTTTAATGATATGCAAGCGGTACAAACAGATCCCGCTTTGGAAAATTTGCATCATCACCCACGGTTTCGATCGCTTGTGGGGTGGATTAACTCCGATGAATTGTCTCGTGATGAAGGATTACGTTCTGATCTTCAACTACTTGTCAAACAATTGAAGCGTTTAGGCTATGCACCATTCCGCAAGGTCACCGAAGATGAATTTGACGCAGCTATTCAAAAAGTCCATGACGAGATCCCACAGTTAACAGATACGCAGGTCATTGTTGAGTTTGCGAAGTTATTGAACATGGCCGGTGATGGGCATACGCGCATCATCAGCAGTCCCGAACGGGATGATTTCTGTCGTAATACACCACTGGAATATTATATATATGAAGATGGTGTGTTTATCATTCGTGCTGCACCGCAATATGAATCGTTGTTGGGATCGCAGGTTTTGGCAATTGATGACAACCCGATTCAATCCGTGTTAGATGCTATTGAGCCGATGGTCAGTCGTGATAATTTGCAATGGGTCAATCATATGGCACCATTTTTTATGCGAAATATTCCGATGTTACATGCACTTGGTCAAACAAGTGGGCTCGATAAAGTCACGCTGACCATAAAAGATATGAATGGCGATCAACATACAGTCGATGTAACACCGGACGATACGAGTCCAATCTGGTACAACAAATGGTATGAAGATGAATGGCTCGTTTTGCCGAGCTTACCGCGTACGATGCGTCAACAACATCGCACCTATTGGTTTGAATATGAGGCAACAGCACGTCAGATATATGTTCAATTTAATCAAGTGGCGAATATGGAATCTGAGTCACTTGCGGACTTTACTCAACGCTTATTTGCGTTTATCGACAACAACCCCGTTGAGCGGTTGATATTAGATGTCCGCTACAATAATGGGGGGAATACGTATCTCCATATCCCGCTCATTCATGAAATTATCGGCAACAAGACCATCAATCGTGATGGACATCTCTTTATCTTAATCGGACGGCGTACCTTTTCGGCGGCGATGAATTTTGTCACTTTGCTGGATCGACACGCGAATCCGATTTTTATTGGGGAACCGACTGGATCTTGCCCCAACTTTGTTGGTGAAGGGACAGAAACCCAGTTGCCCTATTCTAAACTGAATATCAGTACATCGGATCTCTTCTGGCAGTCATCATGGCCGATGGATGAGCGTATTTGGATCGCGCCGCACTATTATGTCCCGCTGAAATTTGCTGATATTGTTGCTGGCCGTGATGTCACTCTAGAAGCCGTGAACACGTATATGCAACGATAGATCAGATATGCTCGGATCGCTTGATACTTGTTGCAGCATTTGCGTTTGCTAAATGAGATATCCCCGACCAAACTCGTACTGAGACAATAGATTTTTACATCATTTACCGTTGTTCTAAAGCATGTGATTCAGCAATCTCTATTTTTAGTGTTTTCTGAGCATCATCATTGGCATAATTCGATCAATTGCTCGATCACCAAAGACCCGATCTAAGAAGCTACCTTGTATCGCATCCATATTCACTCGGTAAGCTCGTTTAGGATCTTTAGCCTCAATAGCTGATAATACCGCATCTGCGATGGTTGATGCTTCAGCTCCATTGTCCAATGCCTGTGCGAAATTATGGCGGAAGTTTTCCATTTTCCCCTGATACACTTCAGCGTGGGGAGATGCCATTGCCTTGTCGAGATACTGGAACGCAACCTCGGCAAATTCAGTTTTGATATAACCTGGTTGAATCTTGACTACATCGATACCAAATTCTTTCACTTCCATACGTAAACCGTCAACGAGTCCTTCTACCGCGTGTTTGGATGCTGGATACCAAGGCATACCTGGTACAGATACCATACCTACAACCGAGCTACATGCTATCAGTTTCCCAGAACCTTGCTGTCGCATAATTGGAATGACAGCTTTGAATGTCCGAGCGAGACCGAATACATTTGTATCAAACTCTGCAATGGCATCTTCCAAGTCGACTGTCTCGAAGAAACCTTGAACACCATAGCCTGCATTCGCAAAGATTGCATCGATTTTGCCTTCATCAGTGATCGCTTGATTAACAAAGGCATCTACACTTGATTGATTTCGCACATCCAGATTGCTGATATGTGCTCCCCGATCTTCGAGTGGTTTCATTCTTTCAACTCGACGTGCTCCAGCATAAACCGTATATCCTTTTTCCAGCAGTAGTTCAGCCGTAGCATAACCGATACCTGACGATGCACCTGTAATCAGCACGACTTGCTTGCTCATAATATTTACTCCTTAACCAATGTTATCTTGTTCATATAATAAACCCTAGAGTATACTCTAGGGTCAAGAAGCAATTTGGAGAAGTTATGAAAATTGGCGAAGTGGCATATCTGGCAAATGTATCAATTCATACTATTCGTTACTACGAGAAACTAGGGCTATTAGACGGAACGCTAATGAAGCGAGAAGACAATAATTATCGACGTTACACAGAGGAAGTGATTGAGCGAATTGGAATGGTAAAGAAAGGGCAACTCGTCGGATTTAGCCTGACCGAAATCAAATCATTACTTGACGCATGGGCTTCTGGTGAGCTAACTATCGAAGAACGTATATCTGTCTATGCTGAAAAAGTTACTGAGCTAGATGAGCGTATTCGAGAGCTTCAAGAAATGCGAGATTATCTTAGTTCCAAAATCCCACTACTTGAAGCAGGTTTTGAACCTGAATTCAATGATGTTGAAACTATTGACTGAATTATATTAAGGACTTTTTCAACAAGCTGTTTTAGGTAGCAACAGTTTGCTGATTTTGTAAACAGGTTCGAATATCTTGGTTTTGTGATTGTAGATACACTGTCGGATGAGATTGCAATCTGACCAGCAAAGCTACGACGGGCTTGTATGACAGCAACAAAGCCCGCATTGAGATGATGAATTTTTACACTATTTGTCGTTGTTCTAAAGCATGTGATTCAGCAATCTCTTGAATGAGTTTTAACACATTTGGTAATGCTTGAGCATAGGTGTTGCCCAGCAGCCTTGCAAATACACCACTCAGTAATCCATCAAACCAAACCTCGTGGACAAAGGTGGTGTTGTCGCCTGCTTCAAAGTAATGGGCGACATGCAACTTCGCCAGTGGCATAGACACGGTAAAGGTGAAGCTTTCTCCGTCTGTGAATTCAGTAATTGTAAAGCGACTCTTTGGTGAACCTTTCGACTTGAGTGTGCCTTGCGCACCGAGTATAAGATCGCTATCTGACTGTGCCGATTCGAGTTCGGTATCCCATTTGTGCCAGTTGGCAACATCCATCCATATCGCCCAGATGGTCTCACGACTTGCAGTTGTTGTTTGTGCGTGTTGAAAATGTTTCATTGTATGTGCTCCTATAGACTAACAGTTTGTTGGTTTTGTAAACGGGTACGAAGATCAGGATCATGTGATGGTAGGTACACCGTCGGGTGAGATTCTGCATAAGTGCGGATATTGGCAAGCGTTTGGCGCATACCTGAGGGTTGCATCGCGATACCCGCCACACCTTGTTCTAGCATTTGGGTCTCACTGAATGAGGTATCCCCCGCAAAAAAGAATGTTCTATCAGTTTCTCTATAGATCACCGATTGATGGCCTTCGGTATGCCCCGGTGTTTGCACAACCATCACATCACCTGCTTGTGTGATGGGCATGGCACGACCCAAACCCGCCAGCTCTTCACCATCAAAAGTGCTAAATGTGGGTGACATCCACGGCTCATAATGACAGGCTAACGTGCCAACTGACGATGGGTAATCGATATTGGATAAAATCATTTCGGATTGGTCAAATTTGGATAATCCCCCCATATGATCACTATGCAAATGGGTTTGAATCACCCAGCGCACATCCGATGGATTAATGCCGAGGGCGGTTAATTGGGCTGTGACCTCTTCCTCTGGGCGCACAACAAACCGTAGGAACGAACTATAGAAAAACTGTGTGCCGGGATCACAGTTAAAGTAATTCTCATCGGTAATCGCACGCAGGCTCTCGCCAGTATCGACAACAATCACACCTTCAGGATGTTCGATGACCCATGATGTAATCGGCATCCATTCTGTCCAAAATGGATCGACCGCAATTGCTGGGATGCCCATACCATCCTGACCGTCAAAACTGCGATGCGCTTTTTTGACAGCAACAAAACCTGCATTGAGATGGTGGATTTTTACACCATTTGTCGTTGTAATAGTAGATGGTGGTAGTGGTTGAGATGCCAGTAAAGGATTTGGTGATGATATTTGGCTATCATACCAACCACCCATCACCCGTCCGGTAGCGCCTGTTCCGACGACTGCCCCTGCCAGACCAGCCCCAAGTATTTTCAGGAATCCGCGTCGTCCTGTGCGATTGGTTTGTTGTGTTTCTTGTTGATTTTCGATCATTGTTATGGTGCTCTTTTTCTATGGTATAATAAATGCGAGTAATTGCTCTGTTTTTATAATATGAGCAATTACTCGGTTTTTGAATTTTGCTCATGGAGTATTCATCTTGACGAAAGATCAAAGCTATCTACGTAATATCCCTAAACAAAAACGCAGTATCGACCGCTTTAATCATATTCTGGATACAGCGGATAAACTCTTTGCGGAAATGGGGTACGACACCGTCACAACCAATCACATCGCTGAATCGGCTGAGGTGGCAGTGGGCTCGGTTTATCATTTTTTTGGAGATAAAGATGCAATTTTGCAAGCATTAGTGCATCGCTATAAAGAGCGCATCAGCGAGGTGATGCCACAAGATTATCATCCACCGCGTCGTATTCCTGATGTTGTTCAGGAAATGCTCGGATTATTGTTGGCATTTCAGTCGGTACAAGCTGGGTTAGATTGGATGCTCACACAAGCCGATACCGTCAGCCAAGCCGAAACAGTCTATGCTTTACAAAATCAAGTCATTGCGTGGGTACAAAACATGATTATGGCACACTTCCCACAATTGCCGGAAGCCGATGCACATTTATGTGCAAATGCTGGATATGCGATTGTCCGTGGTATGTTGACGATGGCACATCCACCGAATGCAGTCGATGGGGAAACACTCATGCGAGAAACGCACACGGCTTTGATGGGGTATTTGGTGCGATACCTCGCACGGCATGGCATCGAAGCGGGCTTTTAGGCAGATATTTAACGGATCTTTGAGTGTTAGAGTGAATCATTAGACCTATTGACTCTATTTACTGACACCATAGCGATCTAAGTCAAAAGGGCAACACACTTCAAGCGTGTACCCTCCTAATATCTTGCGTGACGATGTGGTGTATCAAACAGTCTACTTAACTTATGGGTTGGAATTTCCCATTTTCAAGAAGTTGTTTGAAGTTGTCGAGATGTGTCTCACCATCATTCTTAAGCATTCGAGCCATAATTGGGGTCATCACTGATAAAAGTCCTGACAATTCTAGTTCCCACACCCAATCAATGTGCGTACCTGTGTCTGTTTGCGTGAAGGTGAGGATTCCTGTTAAGCTCATTGGCCCGTTATCTTCCCCTTTTCGTACAAACTTTCGATTTGCCTCGAACTCGACTAACTCTGATGTTGTTTCGATCACACGCCCCGCAAATTTACGAACTTCAGTAATTTTTGTTCCCAACTGTGCAGGTGCATCCGGTTCATGACGACCTTCAATCATGTCAGGGTCCCACTGCGGGTGAGTTCGTGCATCGGCCAACGCACTGAAAACTTCTCCAATCGGGCGGTCAATGTCTATGGTCATATTTATTTTTCTCATGTTGTCTCCTTAAATTATTGTGTGTCGTTCTTTTTGAATACCAAGTAAGTACCTAACATCCCTATCATCCTGTGTCAGCGCCGAGTTGACGCATCATGGATGGCGTATCCGGAAATTCTCGATGATCCACAATTTTCTCATTTATGATGCGATCAAGATTTAATGTCTCGAATTCAATATATTTCCCATCTGCCTGAGTTCCAAACATCTCCCCCACAAAAGACTGCCTCCAGAAACTCCTACAAGCCACCCACTCACCGTCGCTAATCATGAGGGGAAATGTCGCTTCTGCATCGGGGCTCATCGCTTTACGCATTTCAAGATCGGGAATAATTGCTTCATATGCGGGATGATCCCTAAGAAATTCAAAGTTCCCATCACTATGGACAATGCGTTCAAGGGTTGTTCGAACCAGCTCGATTGCCTTTGCAGGTTCTGCGTCTGATAAGTCGGTCTGTGAAGCTGGATAAGTCGCATCCGATGCAGTGGGTGCACCCGGCATGTCAAAACCAAGTTGTTGCATCACACTCATGACGTCTGCTTGCGAATATTCAAGGATGACTTCTTCTTGATCAAATTGATGCAAGTACAGCACATCGTATGTGACATGTTGTTGACCTACATCAAAGCCGAAAATAGGGGAAATTGACGTATAACTACGCCGAGCTACCGTGACTATCCAATCGTTTGCCACAAACTGGAACGGAAATGACATTGAGCGATCTGAGGTATTTTCACCAAGATGCTGTAACATCGGAATAGAGTCACGCAATCCTCTATGCTCCTCTAGAGGAACGAGATTACTTGCAAATGCTTCTTCTAACAGATAACGGATCAATTGCTTTTTGGCTTTGTCGTCCATAAACAAATTCTTATTTTCTTCTACTACTGCACTTTTATCCTGTATTATAAGAGGCAAACGCTTCAAAATCGCTTCAAGGACGTGACAGGGCAAAAATGCTAGAAATTACAACTTTTGGGGGACTACAAATATTTCTGAACGGGCAATTGGCAAGTTTCCCGACCCGAAAAACACAGGCGTTACTTATTTATCTGCTTGTGACGGGACAACCTCAAGCTCGAGAGCATTTAGCCGATTTGTTTTGGGATGATCGCTCTCAGAAACAAGCGATGAGCAATCTCCGGACGACCTTAACTCGACTGCGTGCTAGTATCGGGGACTATCTACACATTACACGCCAGAACATTGCCCTTGCCAGTCAGCCCGATAGGGTGTGGGCAGATACGCATGAATTCAATTCTATTTTGAGTAACACATCAAAAAATAACGATATTGGGAATCTGTTATCGTTATATCAAGGTGATTTTCTTGCTGGATTCTTTGTCTCAGATTGTGATAATTTTGAAACTTGGATAACGCAAGAACGTGATAAATATCAGAATCTGCTCATTAGTAGATTGCATCAAGAGGTTAGACAAAGGCTCAAAGATCACCAATTTGAACAGGGCATCGATTACGCACAGAAGTTGCTAGATCTAGCACCATTTGACGAAGATGCCCATCGTTCCCTAATGCGCTTACTTGCAGGGAATGATCAGCGGGCAGCCGCTCTGAAGCAGTATGAGAGATGTCGTCAACTTCTCGAAGACGAACTGGGCATAGAACCAGAAACAATAACCAATACGCTATACGAGCAGATTCAGTCAGGCAATTATTCAATATCTGTTCAGAAGCCATTTCATCAGATACCAGAACCGTCAACGCCATTCATCGGGCGCGAGCGGGAATTGCAAGAGATACGAGAAAAATTGCTCCATCGTGACTGTCGTCTCCTGAATCTAATAGGCTCAGGCGGTATAGGGAAAACACGACTTGCGTTACGTACAGCCTCTATCTGTCTAGAAGATTTCGCAGATGGCGTGTGTGTGGTCATGCTAGAGGAGTTTAATTCGTCTGAATATGTCCTAAATGCCTTAGTTGATGCGTTAGACATCGCTGTAGAACATGATCCCCGTCAAGCAATCCTCTCTAAACTTGCAGATTTGGAGCTCCTGATTGTAATGGATAATTGGGAACAGCTACTCGATGATGTCTCAATCATCAACGATATATTAACAGGCGCCCCGAAAGTCAAAATATTAACGACTTCACGTGAAAGACTGAATCTCAGCAGTGAGCATCTGTTATATATCGGTGGCTTAGCGATGAACTCGTATCGTGATGCCCAAGACTTGTTTATCCAGACCGCGAAGCGAATCGCGTCGCCCCATGCCAACAACCTAAATAAAGAATTGATCGACATCATTTGTGACAGCGTAGAAGGGATGCCACTTGCGATCGAGTTAGCTGCATCATGGGTTCGTCATATGCCGTTAACTGCAATCGCTAATCACATACAGACAGATTTAGAAATCTTATCAACGAATCTTCGTGATATTCCTGCTCGACAACGCAGTATTCGTGCGTTATTGGATCAATCTTGGGCGATGCTGACAGACACAGAGCAAGCTGTTTTAGCAAAACTGTCACTATATAGAGGTGATTTTAATATCGACTCGGCAAGATTTATAGCCAATGCCAATCATTTTGTGCTTAATACGTTACTGGATAAATCGTTGATCCGTGTCACAGTTCCGGGTCGTTACAGTTTGCATCCTCTGATCCGACAGTTTGCCTTTGACCAATTGACTATAATGGATCGGATTGAGGATACGTTTGGCAACTACTTTGATTATTATTTGAACATGGGACAGGCGTTGCAAGAACAGTATCAGATCAACCCTGCAAAAGCTCGCGAACAATTTGCAATCGAAAAGGCAAACTTCTATTTTGCATTGCAATACACACTCGAAAATGAGCAAGCGGAAAAGGGTTTAGAACTTGCTAATCTGCTTTGGGTACTATTATTCAGGAGTGATCGCTGGCAAGATGGTGCAGAAATTTATAAATTAGCGTATATGCAAAGCCCTGAAAAGAGTCCATCTTATGGTCATGCCTTGTATTTTACCTCGATGTTGCAAGTAAATCTCGGTCACTCTCTACATCAGGTTGAACATAATGTGGATATTGGTAAAGAAGTATCTATTATCCATCATCCATCTCATAAGGCATTTTTTCATCTTAATCTGGCGCGGCTCACAAAGAATATTGAGGATGCGACTTATCACTTTCAGACGGCTATAGACCAATTACACCAAGCTGAAAATCACAATCTGGTGGTCGAGGCATTGATCCAATTTGGTGATCGTATTCGTTACCACGGTAAGCACACTGAGGCACGATCTATTTATCAAGATGCGCTCGACTTAGTACGCCATCATCAGATTGCTAAAGTAGAACCGCTTATCCGCACCAAAATGGATGGGCTAGATGAGGGGATAACATGACAGATGACGATAATCGTATGATTGAAGAATTGACCCAACGAGAGCATGATGTCTTAAAGTTACTCGTGCAAGCTCATAGCAACCGAGAAATTAGTGAAAAGCTCAATGTGAGTGTGGAGACAATACGTACCCATACTAAGCGGATCTACTCCAAACTCAATGTATCAGGACGACAAGAAGCCAGCTTCCGTGCCATTCAATTGGGCTTGGTCAACGATCCAACATATACGACTACGCCTACTTTAACGAATCTCCGTACAACATATGACACCTTCATTGGGCGTGAACGTGAATTATCAGATCTATCTGCTTTATTTACAAACGGTGGTCGTTTTATCAGCATTGTCGGTGTAGGTGGCATGGGCAAGACGCGCCTCGCCATTGAATTCGCGCAACAAGCCTATGAGAGATACCAGCATGGCATTTATATCGTCAAACTAGAATCTATAACAGATGCCGAGAGTGTAATCCTACAAATTGCGGATAGCATCTCATTACAATTAGTGGGTAAAGAGTCTGCCTCACAACAAATCCTGACATACCTACAGAACAAAGAGATGCTACTGATCATCGATAATTGTGAGCATTTATTGAACGATCTGGCTTTTCTAACAGATATGCTCCAATCGTCGTCCCACCTGCACATCTTGGCAACATCTCGGGAACGTCTGAATCTCATGCAAGAGACGGTATACGCTCTTGGTGGATTATCAATCCCAACTGAAAATATTACTGTGCAAGAGGATCAAGCTGATGCAGTCCAACTCTTACGACGCTTTGCTCACCGCGCCCAACCCGATTGGCAAATTACAGATGAGAATCGTGATGCAGTCTATGAATTATGTCATCTGACACAGGGTATGCCCCTCGCTATTATGTTGGCAGCTAGTTGGATTGATGTTTACTCGCTCAGCCGTATCGTTGAAGAGGTCAAGCAAAACGTGGACTTTTTGGCGGTTGATTTTCGGGATATGCCAGATCGCCATCGGAGCATGCGCGCAGTCTTCGATTGGACATGGCAATTATTGACTGATGATGAACGCGATGTTTTGATGAAATTTTCGGTATTTTCTAATGGTGGTTTGTTAGATGCTGTCGAAACAATTACCAAGGCAACCCCTCACATTTTAAAGTCACTCGTCAGTAAAGCACTGATACATCGTGATGCAACTGGACGGTATCGGATGCATCCGTTGCAACGCCAATATAGCGCCGAAAAGTTGGAGATATTACCGACGCTTACACGTGAGATCTACAATGAGCACGCCAAATACTATGTCATGATCGCAGAAGATATGATGACAAATAAGTTGTACGGTGAACAGATGAAAGCTGAACTCGATAATCTGTATCGTACGTGGCATTGGTTGGTTGATACACAGAATATGGATTTGTTGTGGCGAGGTGTGAATATTTACAGCATCATCGCTTATCAATTAGGCAATGTGCGCGAAACAAAAGCCTTGTATGTGTATGCTATAGAAAAGTTGGGTGCAGAACAGTATCCATATCTTGTCGGATGTTTATCATACGTATGCGCATCGCTAACAAATTATATTAGTGATCATAGGGAAGTGATGACTTTCTTAGAACAAGCACGGCATTTGTTGAAAGATTCGCCCCAAAACGACATACGGATTATCTACGCATCCTATCATGGCGCGTTGACATCTCGCCGTTTTGATCGTGATAATGCACTGAAACAACTCCATTCAATAAGCGATCAACTTGAAATGTTTGATCTAACCAATGACCGCATGGGACAGACAATACTAGGGTATGTCTATACACACCTCACATATATGTATGCAGATACGTTTGAAGATTTTACACGCGCAGAACGCTATGTGCAGAAGGCGTTTGATACTATAGAAAATTTGGATCATCATTATCTGATTGCTTTTGCCAACCAATGTGCCTGCCAGATACAGATTCATTATGGCAAATTTGAACGGGCGCAACGCTATGCTCTAGTAGCAGAAGAAGCATATGCCCGCATCGCTAAATCAGTCGATTATTCTGCCCTCAACGTTTATCGTGGTATCGTCGAAAAAACGCTGGGCAATGAGGAAAAAGCACGACATTATTTGCATCGTGCGCTTGAAGTGTGTCGTGAATTTGATTGTAGGGTTGGTTTAATCCGTGTGATACTAACCGCTATCCCATGGGCAATTGAACAGGGGTATACAGAATTTGGGGTGTCATTGCTGGGATTCTGTATGGAAAATGCACCATATTCCCGATACAAAACAACCATTCAACAGTTCGACGAAGACTTGCGTTTGAGTGTAGATGAGACTGTTTATACGCAAGCCTTACAGTTCGGTAAAATGCTCCTGCGCGAAGATGTTATACGCGATTTGACTGCGTGGCTCGAAGATTAAATCGGGTTCAGTTCCATCTTGCGGACGCGCGCCTCTTCCAAAATGCCTCATGCCGATTCGCATTGGGATGATATACCAGATTCACTTCATCAATAGTAACTCTGAAAGTTGAATAATCTATGCAGAGGTATAACTGTTGTCAGTTTCCTCAGCTTGATGAGGTATTGAGTGCATGATTTTGCATGACAGGCAATCGACACTGACTTTTAGGTATATACAACAAATCTTTTTCAATCGATCGATAGTTAGAATAAACTTAAATCATAAACTATCCCTATGTTAGGCTAAAAATAGTAAAATGGCGGGATAACATGACAGATGACAATAATCCTATGATTGAAGAACTGACACCAAGAGAGTTTGATGTCTTAAAGTTACTGGTGGAAGCTCATAGCAACCGAGAAATAAGTGAAAAGCTCAATGTCAGTGTGGAGACTATACGCACCCACACCAAGCGAATCTACTCTAAGCTCAATGTCTCAGGAAGACAAGAAGCCAGCTTCCGTGCTATTCAATTGGGCTTAGTCAACGATCCAATCTACGTGACGACGCCAACCGCGACCAATCTTCATGCAAGGTATGACACCTTCATTGGACGCAAACGTGAATTGTCAGACCTATCAGAGTTATTTACAAACGGAGATCGTTTTATCAGTATTGTTGGTGTCGGTGGCATGGGCAAGACGCGCCTCGCCATTGAGTTTGCCCAACAAGCCTATACGAGATACCCGCATGGCATCTATATCGTTGAACTAGAATCAATAACAGATGCCGACGGTATAATTCTACAAATTGCGGATAGCATCTCGTTACAATTAGTGGGTAAAGAGTCGGCTTCACAACAGATCCTTACATACCTGCAGAACAAAGAGATACTACTCATCATTGATAATTGTGAGCACCTACTAGAGGATCTTACATTTCTGAGGGACATGCTCCAATCATCATCCCACCTCCATATCTTGGCAACATCTCGGGAACGCCTGAATCTGCGACAAGAAACCGTATACGCCCTTGGTGGATTATCAATCCCAACTGAAAATATCACTGTGCAAGATGACCAAACCGATGCAGTTCAACTCTTATTAGACTTTGCTCATCGTGTCCAATCCCAGTGGCAAATTACAGATGATAACCGTGATGCAGTCTATGAATTATGTCATCTAACACAAGGTATGCCACTTGCCATTATGTTGGCGGCTAGTTGGATCGATGTTTACTCGCTCAGTCGTATCGTTACAGAGATTAAGCGAAACATAGACTTTCTGGCTGGTGATTTTCGGGATATGCTCGACCGTCATCGGAGTATGCGCGCAGTCTTCGATTGGACATGGCAATTGTTGACTGATGCTGAACGAGATGTCTTGAAAAAATTTTCGGTGTTTTTTAACGGTGGTTTGTTAGATGCTGTCGAAACAATTACCAATGCAAACCCACGTATTTTAAAGTCACTAGTCAGCAAAGCACTGATACAACGTGATGTAACTGGACGGTATCGGGTGCACCCACTACATCGCCAATATTTTGTGAGCAAATTACAAGCTAACACACAATCAGAAATAGCCATCAAGACGATTCATGCAACATACTTTATCAATTTGTCGGTAGATATGATGACAAATAAAATTTATGGCGATTCGATACAAATTGAGATGGGTAATTTATTAGCAGCATGGTATTGGGCAGTTGATACCAAACAGATCGACTTGCTATGGCGTGGATTCAATAATTACGGCATGATTGCATATCAGCTTGGCGCATTACGCGATATGCTGCCACTGTACCAATACGCTATACAACGATTGGACCATGCCGAAAATTCTGAATTGATAGCCTGTCTGTATTATATACAAGCATCGTTCCTCATATATTTTAAACAGGATGACCTTGCGGATCATGCGATTAAACGCGGCAAAACGTTACTAAACAATATCAATTACGATGATGTTCGCATAGAAGTGATCTTTGCACTATATCATCTGGCCCTTGCCCAGCGGTATTTTAATAAGGAGCTTGCACTCGACCTCGTGGAACAAGTTATTATACATCTTGAAAATCGTAATCTGATAACAGATGATGTGGCACAAACAATGTTAGCCTATGCCTATTCACAAATCCCAACGATCCATCTTGTCTACTTTAATGAGTCTAACCCGATGCTCGAACGATATGCTCTGAGTGCCTTAAAGATTGCGAATACTATCAAACATCGCTTCATGATTGCTTATAGCACGCAATATCTGGGCGAACTTGCTACACGTCGTCATGATTTTGAAACAGCGATGAATCATATTCGTACATCATATGATGCTTATCAGGGATTATCACAGAGCTTTGATTATATCTTCTTGTTAACGCAAGCCGGTAGCATTGCTAAACAGTTGGGGTATGAGGATGAAGCCCTTAAATATTGGTACAGAGCCCTATTGTTATTTCGTAACTATCGCTTTTTACATGGCATTTATGTGTTGATTTTAGATATTGTAGAATGGAAAATTCAACAGGGTGATTGGCTAGATGCCACACTATTGCTTGGATTTTGTGGTGAGAACGCTGTTCGTATGCAAGAACGTGAAAGAGTAAAGGAAATCAAAGTAGATATGAGCACGCGATTAGATGAGGCGACTTATACAAAAACAATCGCTCATGGCAGAAGCCTCAGCTATGATGAAATTGTCACGCAGCTAATCGGCTGGTTAAATGTTAAGTCGGATTGAGCTCCATCTTACGAACGCGCGCCTCTTCCAAAATGCCTAACGCCGATTGTCGCCCAGATTCACCGGATGTGCCTAACATTTCTGCAATTTCGTGAATACGTTGTTGCTCGTCATCAAGCACGCTGACCATAGTTGCCGCGTGTGCTTTGGTGACATCTTTGCGCACATGAAAATGCTTGTCACCATAACTGGCTAACTGTGGTAAATGAGTGACACATAGCACTTGATGCTTGCCCGATAGCGACCATAATTTCTCACCAACGACTGCACCAATTCGTCCACCGATACCCTGATCAACTTCATCAAATATCAAAATCGGGGTTTGGTCGGCGGCAGTCAACACGCGTTTGAGTGCCAACATAATGCGGGCAGCTTCACCACCAGAGGCGACTTTTACTAATGGGCGCAAGGGTTCACCGGGGTTTGCACTCATCATAAACTCGACATCATCAATCCCTTTAGCATCGAATTTATAGCGTTTTTTACCGATGATACACCCCTGTGGATGTTCTGCTTGGGCTAGCAATACTTCAAATTGAGTGCGTTCCATACGTAAATCTTGCAATTCGGCAACAACTGCTTTGCCTAATTCTTTACCGGCTTTGACCCGTGCATCACTCAACCGTTTGCTAATTTCGCCGATATGACGGAGCAATGTGGTCTCGTGTTTTATCAATTGCTCGAGGCGTTCTTCGCTGTGGTCGATGTTATCCAGCTCTTGTTGGGCATGTTCCCCATAAGCGTTAATTTCTTCAATCGTATCGCAGGAATAACGGCGTTTGAGTGTTTTGATGAGTTCAAGTCGTTCTTCGAGTTCATCAAGTCGTTCTGGGTCATACTCTACTTCATCAACATATCCCGCCATAGTGATACCAAGCTCTTGGGCTTGCTGGGCGAGGCTTTCTGCCATCTCATAATCTTCTTGCATATCGGGATCGATCTTTGCGAGTTTTGACATCGCGACAGCAACCTGCATCAGACCATCAATAATTGGCACAGGGTCATCATTGTCATCGCCGTTCAACAAAATGGATGTTTGTAATGCTAGTGTCGCCAACTGCTCACTATTCGCGAGGCGGTTACGCTCTGCATTAAGGTCGGCTTCTTCATCTGGTTCGAGGGCGGCAGCATGAATTTCTTGCACTTCATGACGCAACAAATCAGCACGGCGTTTGAGGGCATCTTCATCATCTTGCAGGCGTTTCATCTCGCCACGAACTTTGCCAAGTTCATCCACGAGATTTTCCAGACTATCGCGGACTTCAAATAGATCAGCATAGCGGTCAAGCAAATCAATATGATAACGCGGATGGAATAAGGATAGATGTGCGCTTTGTCCATGAATATCAAATAGAATACCGCCGACTTCCGTGAGAATATCGGTCTTTACCGCAACACCATTAATGCGCGCTGTCGACCGTCCCTTCGCACGGACTTCACGGATTATCGTCACATAATCAGGGTCATCAGGATCGACTAACTGTTCTCGTTCGAGAATTTCCATCACGAGATCACGATTTATAGGATCAATCGACACCACGCCTTCGATGATGGCACGCTCAGCACCTGACCGCACAAACGATGGGTCAGCTTTATTGCCCAACAACAGCTCGACGGCATCAATCAATATCGATTTACCCGCCCCTGTTTCCCCAGTGATGACGTTAAATCCATTGGTGAAGGTCAACTCGACCTGATCTATGACTGCAAAATTTTGAACACGCAATTCTTCTAACATTGTCGATTTAAGCCTATGTTTCCGCTAATAACCTGTCGATACCTTTTTATTCATCTATCTATCCCCTTCCTAAATTCTCCCCAATGCATTGAGAAGGTACTTGAGTCCCCCTCCTTGAAGTTTCGGGGAGGGGTATAGGGGGTGAGGTTGACTACCTATGAAACGAACAGTTGGTTCAATTGTGTTATGGATTCACTAACTATATAGCCACCTTCATGCTGGCATATGCTGAGGATGACGCAAGCCCCAGATAAATTAACATCCCGAGACCTAATCCCGTCAGCAAAAATGCAATCGTTAAGCCACCAAGGAAGACACCACCCGCACACACATAGGAAGTTTGTCGTCCGCGACGGCGACCTGTCAAACTTAAGGCGACTTGTCCAATGCCTGCCCCAATTGTTGGCGCAACAATCAACGCCAGTATGAAAAATCCACCAAACAAACCGATTATAAATGCGCCTAGTGCACCGCCAATAAATGCGACTGATGCAACAATGGCATAATCGGTATTTGTTCCGGCGAAGAATTTATTCTCATGTCCACGGACACATTCTTTACAAGTGTACCCGACTGATGTGTGTACTGCACAATCGACACACATATAACGATCACAGCGATTGCACCGTAATTCTGTATCGCGATCGGGATGCACCTCGCAATAATTCATGGGTTCTCCGGATAGTCCGTTGTTCATTGTTTCTGTCATGTTTGATGTTTCTCGTTTTACCTTATCAGATACCTTCAGCTTAAACGAAAATCATTGTCAGTGTGTAATGCAAACATAATAAATATATAAAAGCGTCTTTCCTATATTTTAGAGTGTCTAGTCAGTTATCGCCATTTTTTGAAATTTGAACAAACGACTCGCCAATCTAGATCTAAAATGTTTTACGACGTGGACCATGACGGTTGACACGCGGTTCCATACGATCCAATAATGACCGATAAAAATAATTCGGATCGCGCATCCTGACGAACTGGCTGACCGGCTCGGCTGACCGAATACAAATGTGTTGGTTATCTTGTACTTCTGCCACGACGTTTCCATCGACTGTCAACACAATCTGATGGCGATTTTCTTCGGTTGGTTCAACATCAACAACTGCACCTTCAGATAGCACCAACGGACGATCCATACTCAGATGAGGTGCAACTGGAACCATCAAAATATTACGTAGCTCCGGCGGTAAAATTGGCCCCCCTGTTGCTAGGGCATATGCAGTCGAACCAGTTGGTGTCGCAATAATTAGGGCATCTGAGTTATAGGTCGTCGTCCAATGCTTGTCGATGAACGTATTGATCTGAATCATGCGTCCAAACACATTCCCACTAATGACAACATCATTGAGTGCGCTGTGGCTGGAGATAATATCTTGTTTGTCGTTAATGAGTGTTGCAGTCAACATCATTCGACGTTCAATCCAATAATTACCCGCCAGTAGATTTTCTAGGGTTGTATCCCAATCTTCGGGTTGATCGACCTCGGTTAAAAATCCTAACCATCCCATATTGATGCCAAGGACAGGTACACCTTGCTCACCACAGACGCGTCCAGCGCGTAACATTGCGCCATCACCGCCGATGGCAACCACCATATCAGCTTTGGCGACAGACGATTGAACTAAATCATCATTCCAATCGGTGTATATCCAGTGTTCAATCTGCCGCTTGGCTAATGTTTCTGCGATGCGATGGGCAACTGGATAGGTGTCAGGACGGGTTGGATGTGCGAGAATGCCAATGTGCGTGATACTGGTCAAGTCGTTTTCCCCTAAATTGGATTACTACGCACTTCATTATGTCCGAAAACGATAAACAATCCCATATATAACCCACAGAACTTTGACCAACTTATCATTTTATTATATTTTAGACCATTTGTTCGTTGTGCGATATAGTAAATTTGACGATCTAACCAAACAGTTTAATTCATAGTCGAATATGTTATTGATTTTCTGATTATACAATTCGTACCACAACGGTTACAATAACCTTATCAAACATCATACGTCTGCTATCAGCCAACACAAGGAAACGCAATGAGCGATAAACCAAAACGCAAGCGACGCAGTGCAACTGATTATTGGGTATTATTTGCAACAATTAGTGCATCGAGTATGGCATTTATCGGTGGGTCGGCACTCAATGTAGCATTACCTGCGATACAGCGCGACCTCGGTGCAACGGGTGCCGATTTACTCTGGATTGTCAATTCATATGCGCTCCTGTTAGCGGCATTAATCCTTGTGGGGGGCTCGCTCGGTGATCATTACGGACGCAAACGCATCTATGGGATGGGTATTATCGTCTTTATGGTCACATCATTTATATGTGGGATTGCGCCATCAACAGAAATTTTGATTCTAGCAAGAGTCGCACAGGGTATTGGTGGGGCGATGATGATCCCCGGTAGTTTGGCGATAGTTTCGGCTTATTTTGATGATAGTAATCGCGGATGGGCAATTGGCTTATGGTCGGCATTTACAATGATGACCTCGGTTGCTGGACCAATTCTCGGTGGGTGGCTTGCTGAAAATGACTTATGGCGATTTGTCTTTTTTATCAATATCCCACTCGGGATTGTTTCGCTCCTCGCATTAGTCCGATTTGTACCGGAAAGCTACGACGAAGAAGCATCGGATCAATTGGACATCCTCGGGGCAGTGCTTGCGACCTTAGGGTTAGCGGGGTTTACATTCGGCTTTATCGAAGGACCACAACGCGGATTTGAAAATCCGATTGTATTGGGGTCGATTATTGGCGGTATTTTGGCTCTGGTCGTGTTTGTCTGGCATGAAAACCGTAGCGATCATCCGATGATGCCTTTAAGCTTATTCTCTTCGCGGACATTTAGCGGGGCAAATATTTTGACGCTTCTACTCTATGGGGCATTAGGTGGCGCATTATTCTTCTTACCCTTGAATTTGATACAGGTACAAGGTTATGCCGAATCTGTTGCAGGTTTCGCGACCTTACCCATGACGATATTTATGGTCGGATTATCATTCTTCATGGGCGATATTGTTGATCGCTACGGACCGCGCCTACCACTGATTATTGGACCGCTCATCGTAACAGTTGCTTTTGTGCTATTCGGGTTGGTCGGCATCACAGATGGACAAGATGCATATTGGATGACTTTCTTCCTCCCTATTTCATTGTTTGGTATCGGGATGGGTATCACCGTTGCCCCGCTAACCACATCAGTGATGGGATCTGTCCCACAACATAATGCGGGGATTGCATCCGGCATCAATAACGCCATGTCACGGTCATCACAGGTGTTAGCGGTTGCGATTATGGGGGGGATCGCCCTCTTGGTATTTGGTCAATCGCTGATGGAAAATCCGATTGTTACGGAGTTGCCCCAAGACGCGCAAACTCAACTCTCTGAAGATTCATCTAACCTTGCGGGAACACCTGTACCCGACACCTTAGATGAATCAACCCAACAAGATGTCAGTCAGGTTATCCGCGAGGTGTTCGCGCATACCTTTAGCATTATTATGTTTATCGCGGCAGGGATGTGTTTGGCGAGTGCCATCTTTGCTGGCTTATTGGTAGAAAATGTTATTAAACCAAAAAATGATGACACCCCTGAGTTGTCTGAAGCTGAAGCTACTTAACCTGTCAGTTGAAATTGGTCTTGTGACATCGCCTCGATTGATTTGACATGTAGACTAAAATCACCGATTTGATGACTCACAATTAGTCCGACGACACTAATTTTTTCGCGATTCAATGATGGGGCGCATGATAATTCTGTGCCCATCACCATTGGCATGAAATTGTCAAAAGGTATATCAATTGTCTGCCATGTACACGATTGTGTCTGGAATGATGCTTGATACCGGAGTTGCATCGGACCATCATCACGCAAAATACAACCGTATTCTTTACCGTCACCGTGTATATTTAATCTTAGTCCATTGTATTGACTCAAGTCGAGATACATATCTGGCGAATGAATCGATGCAAAACCACCGTTGTTTGCCAGCGAGATTCTTCCTTTAAAATGTGCGCCATTTGGGCAAAAGTCCATGTCACTCGATGAGCGTCCGCCCATAACCCAGTCATCAAGAGATCGCCACCTCTGCTGATGATTAGGGTGAGTAAAATTGTATATAATCATGTCCCTAGTCCTATGTATGTTATTGCGTCATACTGAAGCTTATTGAATCGCAATAAGATGTGAAGATGCTTAAAATGACCTTTATGTATCTTAATAAATTAATGGGCACGACTTAAGAATTGCGACGCAATCGTTGCACAATCTCTGCAATAAATCCGCCGATCAAGATCGTGAACAATGGGGATAGCATCGCATAATATCGGGGTTCCATTCGGGCGGCTGATGCAATCAATACCAATCCAACAACAAGTAAAATCGCAACTGTTACCGTAAACCAGTCACGCTTCCACAACGCCCAAATGACCGCCAACGGGGTAAGCAATTTGAGTAGGTTAATTGGTGTGAACAAGAGGGTATAAATTTCGACACCCGGTCGCCATACCAGATGCCCATCGTACATATCACTCTGTGCCTCATAAAATCCGAATTGTCCTTCGCCTTGCCATTCAATCGCATCGGCTCGATCAACATACATGTGATGAAAACTGGTTTCGGTCGGATGTTGAATCATCATATAAAATATAGACTTTAGAACCTCAAAAGCGAGCTTTGCAGGGTCAAGTGCAATCGCCTCGAAGTAAATGTCATACAGTAGTGCGTCTGCTTCACATGGACCGAGATACCAATATAATTCTGCTGGAAAAACAACGGTAATGATTTCTTGTGGTTCGCCGAAAGCTTGTGCGAGGAAGGCTTCACGCTCTTCGGGTGTGACCCATGAGGTTGGATTTTGCCACAGTGGATAGGTATATTCATAGAAATCGGTGACGCGATCCGCTTCTAATGTCAGTAAGTTTGCATAGTTAGCTGAAGCAGGACCATTCGATGCGCGCATGGGGATCTCTTTTTCAAGCAATCCAGTCGCAAGATTGTTGCCAGTGATGCAACTGAGTGTGGTTGTGCCCGTTGATGGGATATGGACACCTAAAATATAACCACCGAGAATCCCGACACTAATCACACCCACCATCACAAAAAGTCCAAATCGTTGGCGCAGAGGAATATGCGTCCATAGAAAAAAGCTCGCGCCATATAGTGCCACCAATGGCGCATAATTGAAGCGGGCAAATGTCATAATACCCAGCCCGATGCTGGCAATCCCAACTAGTACAAACCGTCGGCGGGTGGGACTATCCCATGCCAATTGTGCCATCCACAACGCCCACACTGTCACGGTCGCAATCAACCAGCCTGGTAATTGGAAGTGCATCCACTGCAAACCGAAGGGATCAATCAGCACAATCAACCCAGTAATGAGTCCGGCTGTCGCAGTGAAGCGTCGGCGCATGATGTCGTAGACCATAAATGGGATGGTGCTATATGCAATGAGGTGAACCAATAATAACAGTCGTGGTGCGAGGCTTGCACCGAATAGATCTGTGACTGCTTTAAATGGTGCGAGTACCAATGCATAACCGGGGTTGTAGCGCACATTACCGACCATAAAATTCCCCGACACAAACTCATTCATCAGGTAGACTTGTCCCGCCTGATTATCATTGTTGACGCTGTTGCCCAATGGATAACTCACATATAGGACACCTTGCACGATGATAGTTGCTATCAATAAGATGAGCAGGTAGCGTCGGTTGAGGTTGGGTATTGTCGGGTTTTCGGTCATGGCATATATCACGATTCATCGGTATCGACGTGACAGTGTACGCAAAACATCTAGGGTTGTACAGGATTACATCGGATACGCCGCAGAATATCCCAACGATTCCGCAATCATCGTCAGTTGTCCGACGTGATACGCCTCATGAAAGTGAAAATACAAAAAACTCTGAAAAACACTATTCTCACCATATCCCGAATGTGCTTTTAGCTGTGCCTCGGTCATCACGGATAACCCATCAATAAGGCGTTCATGGGTTAGTGCAAATAAGGATTTCAACGCCGATAGCGATAAAACATCCGGTGCATCTTCTGTAATCGGTTGACTGCCATTGCGATAGCGGGCACGTATTGAGTCATCCCAGACAGGCGCGGCATTTACTCGGCTTAAGGGGATAGACCGCGATGATACAATATGCCCCAACAACCAATTGATGCTATGTCCACCAGCTATGGGTTGCAGAAGGCTTTCTGCATGGGTGATGTCACATAATTGTAACTGTAGGGTGTCCGCTGTGTACTGGAAACTCTGTATGAGGGTTTGTGCATGCATATGCGCTCTTTGTCATGAATAATCAACTGTATGACTATTGATACAACTGCATCATGATGAGTCCTCAAATTTAAATAACCATAATTGACATTCGCATGAACGCCCATAGTTTGTCATAATAGGCGTATGAGGATTTGCACAACGGTGAGGAAATCAAACGATGATGCGACGACTAACAATAATGGGGCTGTTCACCTTCTTGACACTTGTGAGCAGTATAAGTATTTCGGCACAGGGACTCTGCGCACCTATTGTAGCGAATGCGCTGGCATTGACTGAGATCAACTGCGCGGGAATGCTCAATAATACGGCTTGTTATGGCAATAGTATGGTCACCACAACTTTTTATGATGACCTCTTAAATACAACCGAATGGACACCGGGTAGTCAAAATAATATTAGTGACATCCAATTGATTGAAAGTAGTGTCGTATCACAAGATGGTGCCGAATGGGGCATCAGCTATTTTCAGGTTGATCCGACCGACCTTGTTTTACCGCTCAATCAAGCGATTCGGGTGTTGGTGTTTGGTGACATGATTGTCGAGAATGTACCGTCAGTGGTTGCTGCAACGGGTGACTTTCCGGCGACAACTGGATTGAACAATACCCCGAGCGCATTAATGAATAATTTCTACTTTATAGGTAATGGGGATGGTCCCTGCCTCGAAGCGATGAATGCAATCGTTGTACAACCGCCACCCGAGACTGAAATTTCCTTGACAGTGAATAGCGTCCCAATGCGCTTGAGTGGGACAACTGTACTTGGGCAAACAACTGGTACGACTGATAACCCGATGTTTGTTGCTGCAATCGATGGCGATGTGATGCTTTATCCCAATACTGAACGCGCGATGCGTGTGAGTGGTGGCGAGGTCTCGATTGCTGTATTGTCATCTGAGTTAGATGCAGAGTCTCAACCGATTCTACAAGCACAGTCTGGATTGCCAATTACCGATGAGCTTGGGCAACCTCTGTTACGTCGTGTCCCGTTAACGGTATTTACCACACCGCTCCCATTAGAACCAACAGGTACGGATGTTTGGAGCCTTGATTATTATCAGACGCTCACACAAATCCCGCCAGCATTACTCAATTACCCGATTACCGTAAGCGTGCCACCGCCAAGCGTCACCCGTGTTGAATGTACATTAGACATGAGTTATAACGAAACATGGGAAGTCCGCAATATGCCACCCGATATTAATCAAATTATCTTCTTTGCGGATTTCGAGAATGCTGTACCACCACGCGATACCCTTAATATCGTACAAAATCGCCCGACACAAACAGTTTTCGGTATCAATAACGCTGGACAACGGGTTGAGATACAACTACGCTTTGAAGCACCCTGCCCGATTCCGCCATCACCAACACCACTTCCAACATTCACACCACTCCCAACCCTAACGCCGTTCCCAACAACTGTACCGATTGCAGTGCCAACGGGTGCCGGGACTGGTTTCCAATCACCGTCGATTATTGCAACACCGACCGATGCATTTACAACAACTGATGACCCGTTGTCATTAACAGCAACCGCCATCATCGCAGACTTAACATCCACCGCACAACCACCTGTGAATGCGTTTGAATTAACTGCGACGGCATTCGTTACAGACCTGACAGCTACCGCATCCGGTGCGTCGTCAGACTCTGGCGGAACTACAACCCATATTGTCGAAACAGGTGATACTGCGTTCGGTATTGCTCAACAATATGGCATCGGTTTAGATGAATTATTGGACGCCAATGGTATTGATAATCCTGATCGGATTTTTGTCGGTCAGCAACTTATCATCCCATAAAACTAGAGGTGATTCCTGTATGCAATCTTAGTTTGCAGGTGATGGATTTAAAAATATATTAGGGAAACACATTGCTCCCCTTCTCCTAGCAACACGGTCGGGAGAAGGGGCTGGGGGATGAGGGTAGAAATGCTTGCGAATCTTCCCCCACACATCACCAAAACAAATTAACTCCGCAAATATGATGCACCGTTTACATCAATAATTGTGCCTGTCGCAAATTCTGCCCCTTCTGATGCGAGGAATACCGCAACATGGGCGACTTCTTCAGGTTTTGCAACGCGCCCTAATGGTGATTGATTGCGGATTTCTTCACCACGCGGTTGGGCGAGGATCTCTGCAGCCATATCCGTTTCGACAAATCCGGGTGCAACCGTCCCGATGAAGATATTGTGAGGGGCGAGCAATTTCGCTAAGGATTGTCCCATGCTATTCATACCTGCTTTACTCGCACCATAAGCGGGTGCAGTTGGTTCACCCCGAAATGCACCACGCGAAGAAATATTCACGATGCGTCCGCCACCCTGTTTGATCATATGTTGTGCCGCGCAGTAAATCGTATTGGCAACACCAATTAAGTTGACATCTAATGTCTTACGGAAATTTGCTTGCCAATCGGCATAACTAATGTCGGTCAGGTTATGTTCGTCATAAATCCCCGCATTATTAACCAGAATATCAATTCGCCCGAGTTGCTCAACGACACTGTTGACCATCGTTTGGATGCCATCTGCGTCATCCATATTAGCTTGTATGATGATATGTCCGTCGCCATCTAACATGCCTAATGTATCATTTGCTGCTGATTGATTACTGTTATAGTGCACAGCAATTGTCGCGCCTTTTTCAGCAAATTGTTTAGCGATCTCTCGCCCGATTCCGCGTGATGCCCCCGTGACCAAGACGATTTTGTTATTAAATTGCATAGGATGTATTCCTTGTGGTTCATGCCATTAATGTAGAACATCATAACAGGCACTCACTTGCCTGTCATCATCCTAGACTAATCTAACTCCTATGATCATGACCCGCATACAAAACCGTTTCACCCTATAATTACAACAATGACAACAACAGGAGAACACAATGCGACGTTTTTTGATTTGGTTGACCGTTCTCGTTTTGGGAACAGTGACAGTCTATGGACAATCAGGCTGTGACATTGAACTTGAAGATTCGATATTGAGCATGATACAAGCACAACGCGCCGCCGATACTGGAGATACATTGACAGCTGTCGCAATTTTACAAGGCATACAAGATAGCATCGATGGCATCACATCGGGGTGTGATAGTGTGCGATTTGATGAAACTTACACCGCAATTGATAATCAGATCAGCTTCCGTTATCCAGACGGTTGGCAGGTCAATACGGTCGAACGTGGCTTATTTTTTGTGACATCATCGAGTGCTGTCGCGAATGCTGTCGAAGGCGATTTGCCCGAAGACCTTGCTGTCGGCGATGGGGCAATTGCCTTACAAGTACAACCGACCGGACCCGGCACATTTAATGAAACAGTCGATGATATCATTGATGATATTCAAAGCGACCTGTCTATTATCAGCAGTCAGGAAGATGAGATCATTCGTGGACGACGAACTGTGAGCTTTAATATTCGCATTAGTGATACGGTCAGCGGATATGTCACTTTTGTGGATTATACATCGGAGGAAGACCCATCTGCTGTGATGCTATTACTCGGGCTTGCTAACACCCAAAGCCTACCAATTATCGAAGTCTACACAAAAACGCTTCGTGATTCGATTCAGTTCCCGCCGGGGCAATCACTCCGTGAAATTGGTACTCCAGCCGATTCATTAGCGTATAGCTCCATCATTAACATCGACGAAGATTATGACCTAACTACCCCGATAATGATCACTTTATCGGTAGATGGCACACAATTAGCCTATGCCACTGGTGATGAATTGTGTATCGTGAGTATAAGTGATGGCGATGAAACATGCGCCTCAATGCCTCCTGCGTTTGATAGCCGACCCCAATATCTTTATTGGTCGCCAGATGGACGATATATTGCCTTTCATCAAGATGTTTTGCGTTTCTTCCTTGAAGCTGACATTTGGATCTATGAGGTTGAAGAAGATAACTTCGTCAATCTGACGGATGATAGGACTGATTCATTCGGATTTACGGATATTGAAGTTGAGACTTGGGTTGACCTAGCGATCACGTGGGGACCCGACAATAAAATATACGGCTTACGTGCTGTTCTTGACGCGCAGACAGATGGATTCCCAGATGCACAACATCTGATTATTCAGGTTGATCCTGAGACGGGGGAGACTGTCGTGCTACAAGATATTAGTGCATTTCTTGTGTTTGGTGATGTCGTTGAAGCAACGATACCAACATTAGACGGCGCATTGTCTGTATCACCAGATGCAAGTTTCATGGCATTATCCGCTCGCGCCTTTGACCGTGATAGTACAGCGTCAGGTATCTGGGTTATTGATCTTATTGGCGGGCAAGACCCTGTACAAGTGGCTACTCCACGAGACTATCAGCGTGGTTTTTCATCAGAACTGTTTGAAAATGATTCGTCATTATTTGCAATGGGGTTAGCATGGGATGCGGATGGAACAGGGCTTTATCTCTATACAGTTGACCCGATACGTGGTGGCGGTTATTCGATGGTACATCATTTGGATTTGCTCACCAATAATATTAGCACGCTCATGGATTTAACTGGCTTTACAGAGGATGAGTTATTCGATAGGGACGATACAACATTCCCATCTCCATACTATTCGCCAATCTCAGCCACAATCGCACCAGATTACAGTGGTGTGGTTGTCATTCATGGTAATCGTGATGAAATAGCAGTTTCGTTATATACATTTGAAGATGGGTTTAGTGAACCGACGACATTATTTACCCATGATGAAAATATATTTGGTCCCGGTCTAGCACAGATAGGATTCAACGGTAACCTACTCATTGGCGAATTCATAATACTCAATGATGAATAACAACATTGGCAAATGATTCAATTCGGGCGATTTTTCTATAAGTCGCCCTTTTTGTTACGTCTCAATATCAGGACGATACGCATCCGGTGAATCATAACCAAACGACCACGCTACACCTTCATGGGCTGTGCGGATGTGGGGCGGGACATACAAAAAATACTCTCGATTCGTACTACTATCGCGCACTTTCACCGCGACAATCGGCTCATCCCCGTTCTCAAATTCGATGCGATATAAATCCCCATATGTATCGGATTGAACTTTGCTAAAGCCACCATCATGAATAAATTTATCTTGCCCGTAACGGTCGAGCATCACACGCGCGATTTCGATATTATCTGCTGATAAGATTTTATCAGGTGTGATTTTATGTGGTTGTGTGATGATCCATTCGGGTACGTTTACCCCATGCCACAAATAAATCCCCCATCCATCGGGATAAGCAATAGCATATCCATTGGGGTTATGCGGACGTTTTTGTTCGTCTAAGTGCAATGTCGACGGTCGTTCACAAATATAACAGGTGTCATAGTAGGGTAACCACCATCCACTATGTTGTGCTACATAGGCTTCAGCACGTAAAACACTGGGTAGTGAAACACCAAATTCATGGATTAATACATCATGCAGGGCATACATAGCGACATAATGCTGACCATATCCCAAACCAATCCGTCGCGTTTCGACATCCAACATCATCAGGACGGATCGACGAATGCCATCCCAGATGGAACTATCGAGTTGACCTTGTAATTCCGCTTTGATTTGTAACATAGTTGTGTCAGGTAAATCATCCGTCTTCATCTGAATCCATTTTTGAAGCTGATGTGATGGCATTGTTTTGATGATGGTATCGAACATCGCTTTGGGGGAATCGAACCATTTGATGGACGGTGTACGTAATCCATTACTTTGATAAAACTTTTGGATACCGTTCTCGGCTTTTAGTCGATTGGCTGGGGCAATCGATAGACCAATCTTGCGCCACTTATCAGCATAAGATCGAATTTTTTCGGGTTGAATTGAAAACATGATATATCCATCTGTTGATTGTTCCGTACACACAACACCCAATTATAAACCAAGTCATGGAATGGCTCTACACGGATGATAAAATAACGTTACTATACAGTAAAAACGATGAAAGTAGATCAGATGACCGATCAATCCGATACCCAACAAATAAGCGCTGCATGGGACATCCCCAAATGGGCAGTGACCAAACGGAACGCTGGAACGAATTCTTTAGTATCCCGTCGATGAGTATGGGTATCTATAAATTGAATGCGGGCGAACCCGATCCTCAATTACCCCATACCGAAGATGAAGCTTATTACATCGTCAGTGGTGTTGGCAAGATTCGTGTTGAAGATACAGTGTATGAGTGTAAAGCGGGTACAGTCGTATTTGTGCGTCGTCATGCTCACCATAAATTTTTTGACATCAGCGAGGATTTAACGATTCTTGTCTTTTTTGCACCAGCCGAAGGTAGCCTAGAATCGTAGAATTCCATAAATTGGGATAAGAGTTCTTAATGATTACAGTTCTGATATATCATCAGGATAAACCTGTTTAGACACAACTAGCCCAACCTTGTTCAGTCTTATATAATGTGGCTATGGTTGAACTAACAATATGAGGGTGGCAATTGATGACATATAAAGTTTTTCTACCACTGATGATATGTATGCTGACGCTTGTTGGATGTTATCGTCCAGCAGGTGAAGAATTCGAACAAGTTGATAGTCAAAGTGTTGAGTCACTTGTGACACCAACGATCGATCTATCCGTACTGACACCGACTACCGATGCAACCGATGATACAGCAGCACAAGCCGTTGAAACTGAATCCACAACTGACACTGGTGATGTTCAACCTACAAAAACCGAAGACCCTGCCGATGTCAACCCAACCGGTGTGTCTACAATCGAACCCACATCGGTCATCCCGGCGACAAATCCACCTGCAGTTGTACCCACAGCAACCAATCCAGTATTTTTGACTCCAGAACCTGCACCCGGGCAAGTAGAGCAACCGACAATTATTCCGCCGACGGCAACAGCAACACAGGATATTATTCCACCGACAGCTACCGAATTCGGTGCACCACCTGATGAACCGAGTGAATGTGTCTACGAAGTTGCCTCTGGTGATAATCTATTCCGTATTGCTATTGATAACGGAACGACTGTAGAAGCCATCCAACAATTAAATAGTTTAGAGGGTGATGCCATTCAAGTTGGGCAATTTTTGACAATCCCCGGCTGTGTACCTGGTCAAACACAAGCAGACGATGATGAGGATACAACAACCGATCTTATTCCGACAGCGACCAGTCTCGCTGGTGGTAGCAGTATCGCGACTGTCGAGCCATTGGATAATGTGCCGATTGCTGGACAACAAATTCATGTCGTTGTATCGGGTGAAACATTAGGGTCGATTGCTAACCGGTATAATACGAGCATCAACGCGATTGTTGATCTCAATGGCTTAGACAACCCGAATTCTCTCTCGATTGGGCAAGAGTTGTTGATTCCTGCCAGCAATTAATTAGTCTATCGCATAGTAGGGAGTATGATGCGTTATGCTCCCTACAAACACATCACCAAGACATTTGTAGGCGTCGTCTACAAAATAAGCACTGCTATAATGCTTTCGAACGAAATATAGAGGCATCCCCAACTGATGGTAACCTATCCTGGCTTAATCGATGAACATACAACGCCACCAACCCCAACGGAGGGTTGGTTTGGTGGGCATATTATGCAATACCATGGCAATACACTGCCATTCCTACTGAATAATCTGCACGAATATGGAGGGATTGCGCATTTCCGCGTGTTTAAATATCACTTCTACCAAGTCAATGACCCCGAACTAGTCGGACAAGTCTTGGTCAAGCAAGCAAAATATTTTCAAAAATCAGCTCTCTACAAAAAAGTCTTAGGTGAATATCTTGGCAATGGCTTGCTCATTAGTGATGGAGACTTCTGGAAACGGCAACGCAAACTAGCACAACCAGCCTTCCATACGGGACGGATTCATGCCTATGCCGAGACGATGGTCGATTATGCCCTCAAATTATGTGATCGCTGGCAAGATGGTGAAACGGTCAACATTGCCGAAGATATGATGCAACTGACGTTATTTATCGTCGCCAAGACCTTATTTAATGCGGATGTTCGTGACGAAGCCCATGAAGTTGGGGTAGCGTTGGATGTATTACTGCATCATGTAGCGGGCGCGTCGCGTAAGGTTGTGCGCTTCCCAGAATGGGTGCCGACTCCGGAAAAATTCCGCAAACAACAGGCTATCGAAACCCTCAATCACATCACGATGGACATCATCAATGAACGGCGATCGAGCGGAGAAGATACTGGCGATTTATTATCGATGCTTTTGATGGCGCAAGATGAGAACGGTGCGAGTATGACTGATGAAGAAGTCAGAAATGAGGCGCTCACATTATTCCTTGCTGGGCACGAAACGACTGCCAATGCCCTCACATGGACGTTTTATTTGCTATCACAACACCCCGAAATCGAAGCGAAAGTCATCAACGAAATCCGCACGCATCTAGGCGATCGTACACCAACACTCGCTGACTTGAAAAACTTGCTCTATACATTGATGGTCTTTAAAGAAGCGCTCCGTTTATATCCGCCAGCATGGGCATTTAGTCGGCAAGCGACCGAGGATGTGCAAATCGGCGAGTATATCATCCCGAAAAAATGGGATGTATTCATTGTGCCCTACGTCATCCACCGTGACCCGAATTTATGGCATGATCCCGAAACATTTGACCCTGAACGCTTCTCGCCGGAAAACGAAAAACACATCCCACGTTACGCTTATCTGCCGTTTGGTGGTGGTGCGCGGGTGTGCATTGGCAATAGCTTCGCCTTAATGGAGGGACATCTGGTGTTAGCGACAATTCTCGGGCGGTATAAACTGAATTTGATGCAAGATCACGTCGAACCAGAACCGCTGGTGACGCTCCGCCCAAAAGGTGGGCTCAAGATGCAGGTGGTGCAACGATGAACACTAAGAAAAATCGGCAACCCTTTCTACGACGCGGATTTGTCATCAGTTGGATGATTGGCACGACGATGACATGGATTGTCGGCATGATACTCGCGTTCATTTTGATGGTTGGTGTTTTTATTATGATGGCAGGTGGGGAAGATGTCTTATCAGAGACGACTGGTATGTCTATTATTCTCTATGTCTTGATTTTGCCAGCAGGGGTGATGATGGGACTTAGCCAGCAATCTACCCTCAAAGAACACCTCGGTTTAAATGTAAGCCACTGGTGGTGGGTCACAGCGCTTTCATGGTCGATCGGATTATTTTTGGCGGTCAATATCGTCACAACCCTAGAGGCGATGCTCTTCCCGAACTTAGATGCACCGCAATGGTTCACTATCATCTGGATTACAATTGTGACCGCCGTACCAGCATACGCGCAATCGTGGTTGCTCAGTAAACATCTTTCCCAAACGTGGGTGTATGCGTTGGCAGGCATCGTCGCGGGGTTGATCTGTGGGGCGGTCTTGCGTGATCAAACCATGAGCTTCTGGGTGTTTGCACCGATTATCTTTGGCGGATTATCGGCAACCGTCTTGATGTGGTTGACGTCACCAACAACCGGAAAAATGAGTGTGACGGATAAGGTCAAACCTAACTAAGTTAGGGCGGAATAAAAAATCATGAGCTTGCGTTTTTATACGGATACGCATATTCCTAAACAAGTTGCGATTCAATTACGTGCTAAAGATATTGAAGTTATCCGTTGTGAAGAAGTTGGATTAGCGGAAGCTGATGATGAGGTTCATTTTCAATATGCAATTGATAATGAATTATGCCTCATCACAAAAGATGATGATTTCTTGCGTTTACATGCAATTCATGTCGAAAGTAATAAGCGACATGATGGTATCTTTTTCAGCCGTAAACGAGAAAGTCCAGCAATTGGCGAGATTGTCAAATCTTGTACCGAATATTATGATTTAATTGAGGCAGAAGCAGGAAGTAAATCCGACTTATTTAACGCAATTATATTTATCTAGGAAGCTATATGGAAGTTATCAAGCACATCATCATGGTGGATGGACAGGCAAGAATTCGGCGTAAACCTCATATCAAAGCCAAAATGGTTGCTCGTCTATATATTTGGGAAAAGCAATCGATTACGTCAGTGGTCGATCAATATGATCTGACAGCAAGTGAAGTCCATTCAGCTATCGCCTACTACTATGACAATCAAGAAATTTTAGATGCCGAGTATAATCAAGCTATTGCTGATGTGTCACAGGATGTCATGACCCTCGATAAACTCAAACAAAAGATAGCCAAACGTCAACAAAACGATGATCATGAATAGATTTGCTCCAGCCTATTCTGGTTAACGAATCATGTGGTCAAAATGGGTTAAGCCCGCTTATGATAGCCTCAGTTGGGATTATTGGTTCGGACAAGTCGATGCCCGTCCATTAGGCGTCTTTCGGATTGCATTTTCGCTGATTCTGCTCAAAGATGCGATTTATCATCTGCTTTTGGGTGTGCAATTTTATGCCGCTGATGGCATTGCCCCACGTCATGTCATCACCGTATATGATCGCGATTGGCGTTGGTCGCTCATGGATTACATCGGGGCAGATTGGCAAATTACGCTATTTTTCTTGCTCTGGATTATGGTGTTGGTCGCCCTCTTACTCGGTTATCGTACCCGCTGGATGACCATACTCAATTGGATCATTATCCTTTCCATCCATGAACGCAATGTCTATATGCTCAACGGTGCTGATACCGTCATGCGCGTAATGAGTTTCTGGATTATGTTTTTACCATTGGGGCGTGCATATGCGCTAGATCGTTTGCGTAAGCCCGATTTACCACTGACAACGTTTGCTTTTCCGTTGCGGATTGTACAATTGCAATTTGCATTCATCTATCTATCGACCTTTATTATGAAAGTACATGGCGATGCATGGCTTGATGGATCAGCCGTCTATTATGCGTTGCAGTTGCGTGGTTTCACCCATCCGATAGCCGACTGGGTTTTGAATACTGCGCCCTATCTTTTCTTCCAAATAGCGACTACTTTCACATTTATTGCTGAAGGCGCGTTTTTTATCTTGATGTTTATACCATTTGGGCAACCCCGCTTAAAATTGATCGGTTTGCTGGCGATGGGGTCAGTCCATGTCGGGATCGCAATTCTGATGGCTATCCCTAATTTCTCGCTTGTTATGCTGGCATGTTATCTCTTATTTTTTGAAGGTAAGTGGCTTGTATGGCTCACAAGGCGACGATTCGCCCAATATCAATTTGCTGATATACCGTCACTATCGCCAGCCCTGCCGATGACCAAACGACGCATTGCCTTAGTTTTACTACTCGGCAGTTTGTTGTTTACAGTCTATGCCTATAATTTCTGGTTTATGCGCCCTGCTGAAGAACCCCTCGGACCACCTATTAGCGATGTCCAATTACAAACGGTGCAACTGCTTGGATTATGGCAAATCTGGGATATGTTCGCACCGAATCCATTTCCGACTGATGGCGGTATGCTCATCAATGGGACATATGATAATGGGCAGACACTCGAACTGCGTACAGGACTCACAGATAGTGATCGTCTGCCTCGTTTTTATTTTGGGGTGGGGACACGCTGGAAGAAATACGACGAGAACCTATACTATAGTTGGCTTACCGATTTGATGGATAGCCAAGCGCGTTATTATTGTAGAACGCTCAATATTGGCGACCCTGATAAACATCTGCTCCAAGTCGAATTTGTTTATCGTTTTCGACAAGTCAATGACTATGATGCACCGCGCAATCCCTATCGTGATCAACCTTTATGGACAATAGTGTGTGAATGAAAAGGATGAATACGTAGGCCAACTTGTTAGACTGTTATCTAATTGATTATGAGATTGAGGCAACGTTATGAAGCTTGATGACATTAAATTTATGTACAAATATAACGACTGGGCGAATGAGCGCATTTTAAAGACCACTGAACAGGTTACGGTGGAACAGTTTACTATACACAATAATCTCTCTTGGGGTAGCTTACGCGGAACATTAGTGCATATGTTAGATACAGAATGGGCTTGGCGTATGTTGCTTCAACACCGTAAAAATGTTGATCTCATGAACGAAAAAGATTTTCCTAATCTCGCTTCATTACGCAAACCTTGGAATGAAGAAAAAATTGCCATGTCAGATTATCTCAATAGCCTAACTGATGATGATATGCATGAACATATTAAACATATTGATCAAAGCTCAAATAAGAACGCACTCTGGCATTATTTGTGGCATGTTGTTAATCATGGTGGGCAACATCGTAGCGAATGCGCTATGATTCTGACTGCTTTTGGATATTCTCCTGGTGAGTTAGATATTACTGAATATCTAAAAAATGGTGACTAGTGTCAAGATTTTGTTTATAACAACAAAAAAGGTATTAATGTTTGTGCTCTATCGGAAAAGTATGATATAGTCAAAGTATTGTTACAAGAGTTATGAAACAGAATTGTTATGACTGATTCTCATCAAACAGAAAATGAAAATAAAACCCATGCGCCTGATAGTGGTATTGGTGCAATGGTTGGTGGCGAGGGTGAGTGGCTCATCTCCTCGGGTGGGTCGGGTGACATTGCCAAGATCGCAAGCGGTGATTCGCCTCCCCTGAAACCGAGTAATGTGCTTCAATTGCAACGGAACCTTGGTAACCAAGCCACAACCAATATTATCAATCGCTTTGCCCAACCAAAGACAGATACGAATGCGCTATCAGCATTTTCGGGTTTGCGCATGGTCACACCTGCTGCACCCAATAGCATTCAACGTGTAGATGATGAAGATGGTGACGGCGGTGTGATTGAACGCCAAGATGGTCTTGACGAAGATGACGTTAACCCTGAGACTGCAACTGACCTTGATATTACCGATCCAGAAGTCCAGGATGAATCTAACGAGATTGATAAAACTATAGCGGAAGCCCAGCAAATCCAAGTTATCCAACCTATGGATACGATGGACTCCGATATGGAAAATCAGGACAATATCGAGTTTCTGAATGATGATAATAATGAGCAACAAGGACAAATTTTTGATCCTAATGCAAAAGTTACATCTAACGTAGGCGTTGATCTTGGTGACGATGAAGATTCCGAGATGGATGATGATAATGTCCAAGTCATCGAGCCGATGGATACTGACGATAGTATGCTCGGGAATTTAGATGATGATGACCTCGCCTCTTCACCAGTCAGCAATTCAGTCATCAAGCAAAAACAGGGTCATAAGCAAAAACAGGGTACGCATATCAAAGGGCATCAGCTTGCTGGAGAAAGTGTAGGACCTGCATTAGGTCAACTGGCTATGGATACAACCCGTAATGTACAAACGACCATGTCGTTTGCAGAGGCGGGTGATGCAATTGCTTCGGCCAAAAACGTGAAAGATGGGTTAGAAGGTATCACAGACACAGCTAGTGATGTTGGTTCAGACGGTATTCAAGGGTTACTGGGCAAGGTAGCTGACTTCTTTGATGCGCCTCCGATGAATGTCATTATTCCAGTGGCCGCACTAATATACCGCATTTATGCCGCGGTTCAGAAATACAAACATATGAAAGCCTTCAAGGGGTTAATGGGCAAAAACGGTGGTGATGTCAAGTCTGCTAAAAAACGTAGTACCGCTTTGAAAGACAAAGGTGCAATTGGTGCATATGGCTTTGCCAAGACCAAACGAGGCTTTTGGCTGCGTGTCATTAAAGCTGCCTTGACCTTAGGACAATTGATTGCCCGTGTAGTAACCTTATTGACGGGTGGTACAGCAGCGTTGATTAGTGAAACAGTTGCTATTGGTACATCCCTATCTAACGGTATCATCAAGGTTGGGCAATCGCTCAAAGGCATCTACAAGATGATTGTCGGCAAGCGCGGTAAACGTCGTCTTGAAAGTGCCAACTGGATGATTGATGCTGCCTTAGATGGCGATCAAGAAATGCTTCAGTTCTTGTTAGATGGAGGGTATTTGACCTCTCCATTCCTATTTATCCGCAAGCAGAAATATATGGATGAAGCAGAATGGAGCACAGACAAAGACAGACTAGGAAAGCTCGCGATACTATCTAAGCGACCCAAGACCACGGACGAGATGCTTACGTATCTTAAGACTGCTGAGGAACTCGACATGCTCAATGCGATCAAAGGCCAAGCAGCATTGATGAGTACATCTACCTAGCCGATACCGAATTAACACAAACAAAAGCCTGCTGTCAGACTACAGTGGGCTTTTTTATTTTCTAACTTTAATACCACATAAACAAATGTAAGACTCTCGACCCTTAAAACGTCATATGTGTAGAGCAAAATTTGACAAATCATGTCAATCCATTTATGCTCCAATTAATGAAAATAATCTGGAGAACCAGATGTTTGTTCAATTTTGTTGTTGCTGTTGTTGTGAGATGGGTCGTTAACCGCTTCCAATAAACAGCCAGAACAACACTAAACACGACTTTTAGAAGTCAATTGGCAATGTAAGCGATGTTAACGCCCCGATTTGTTCGGGAAGCGTCGAACGCGCTTTTTATTTTGTCAGTTGGCTTTTTTTGTTCAAACGTAAATGATGAGATTGCACAGGGGAATACATGACCGCCTTACGTAACTTTGAGACATTCACAACAGCACCGACTGTTCGTACCCAATCGGTAGATATTGAGCAACAAATTGGTAACACGCCATTATTGAGCTTCCGTCGTGTGACAAGTCATCTGCCGGAAAACATCAATATATATGCCAAAGCTGAGTGGACAAATCCCGGTGGGAGTGTCAAAGACCGTCCCGCATATAACATTATCCGCACAGCCGAACGCGATGGTCGCCTCACACCTGATAAAATTATCATGGATAGCACCAGCGGGAATACCGGCATTGCCTACGCTATGGTTGGTGCGGCAAAAGGGTATGGTGTCAAATTATTCTTACCCGAAAATGCCAGCCCTGAACGTATCGCTATTTTGCGAGCATACGGCGTAGACCTAGAATTTACCGATCCATTAGAAGGGTCTGATGGAGCAATTGAAGCTGTCCGTGATTTGGCAGAGCGTGAGCCTGATAAATATTTCTATGCCAACCAATATAACAATCCTGCCAACTGGCAAGCACACTATTACAGCACAGGCATGGAAATCTGGAATCAGACGCAGGGACAAATCACGCACTTTGTTGCTGGATTGGGCACAAGCGGGACGCTCATGGGCACAGGACGTCGCCTTAAAGAGTACAATGATGATGTACAGATAATTTCAATGCAACCAGATTCTCCATTCCACGGGCTTGAGGGATTGAAGCATATGGAAACAGCAATTAAGCCTGCTATTTACGATGATAGTCTGGCCGATGCTGATGTTGCCGTTCGTACAGAAGACTCGCATGAGATGGCGCGTCGTCTCGCACGTGAAGAGGGGTATCTCGTTGGCATTAGTGCCGCTGCCAATATGGTCGCGTCATTGCGTCTCGCTGAATCACTCGCTGAACAGGGTGAATCGGGAACAATTGTCACAATCTTCTGCGATAATGCCTATAAGTACCTCAGCGAACCATTCTGGACAAAATAGCGCGACTACGCTCAATAACTAAAAAGGGGCATGATCAATTATGCCCCTACGGATTTGCCACCAAATGATTTGCGCCAGTAACTAGCGTTCTGATAATTCATCTAACAGCCATTGATGTTGTGCAATCAGGGTTTCGATCAATGCCATATCGCGGTCGGTATCCGGTTCGGGGGTCGCTTCACCTTCACGCAATGACAACCACTCCGCAAATTCTGGCATATCCATTTTGCCTTCCGCCACCTTTAAAATGACGTCCAGCGCATCACTCGCGTCCCAATCCACATCATATCCATTGACATTCAACATAAAAATTGTTGACATCGTTGCTGTGCGTTTATTGCCATCCGTAAATGGATGATTACGGGCGACACTGTGCATCATCGAGGCGACTTTTTCCTGCAAAGATTTATACGCATCTTCACCAAACGCGCTTGAAGCTGGACGAGCAACCGCTGCTTCGAGGCGTTCACGATCACGGATTTTAAGCTCGCCCCGTAAAATTTTCTCGTTATTTAATACTTTGCCATTGATAAACACCAGTTCATCAGCTTGCAAATAGCGCACCGGATTGACAAACACAGCATCCATGATTGCCCCTAAACTGACCCCATCTGGTCGGTATCCTCATCATTGAATAGTGGTGGTGACCCCTCATTCGGGTCGCGACTGAGCAGTGGGTTCGGTGCGTCTTGTACCGCTGGCATTGAACTTGTGTCAGGGCGTACAGGAGGATACCCCCCTGTATCAGGTCGCATTGCTTGCATCGGACCTGTACCGGGTTGATACGCCGGCATCGGGCCTGTTCCCGGTTGGTAAGCTGGCATTTGTCCTGTCACTGGACGGAATCCGCCAGTGCCTTGCATCGCGAGGACACGGTTCATACGACGCCGGAAGATCGCAAAGTAAATGAACATCCCTGCAATTACCATGATAAAGACAACAACAATTGACCCAATCGCCCCAAATAATATCCCCTGTAAAACCTGTTGTTGTGCATCTTCAGCCGAGACACCCGAATCAACTGGCGTTACACCACTGAGGTTTGTCGTGATAATCTCGCCACCAAAATCAAGGCGTGTTGGCACGGATTGTGGCAATACCATCGCATTAAAGGTTGTCGGGGTTGTCGCTGTATAATCAGCAGAAGTCACGAGGACAGTGTAATCACCTGCCAATAGTTCACGAAAGCAAACTGTACCGAGGGCTGCACTCTCAGAATCTTCGAGGAGCTGAGCGGCGATTGTCACACTTTGGATATTGAGCAAGTTCACGCCAATCCCCTGTGTAATCGGTGGTTCATTGGGATCGAATACACCGTTGCTATTGCGGTCTTCGAATGCCCGTACACAAATTTGACCGTCTCCTGTTTCCTGTGCATAGGTCGCGGGTATCCATAACCCGATGGTACAGATGAGGAGGAGTAAGAGTGTGACCTTCATGAATTGCATATCCTTATACATTAGTTGCGTCTTGTTAATCGTGCCGCATTTTTATCGTATTTATCGTCCGCGTAACAACAGGGATGCGCCAAGCCCAATAACCAGAACAACCCCAGCTAAGCCAAATACCAGTAAACCACTGAGATCAGAAATATCAGGGTCGTCACTGATGGTACCTGTTTGTGGTTCGGGCTCTTGTGTCAGACTACTGGTGTTTACTGTCGGGATGGCAAGCGCTTCAAGTCCGGCTTTTGCGCCAAACTGTACGCTGACGGTTGCGCCATCTTCTAAATTCACCCGTAAAATGTCTGAGGTTGTCAAACCATATCCTTCTGGTGCGGTGACATTCAAGGTATAACGTCCGGCTTCAAGTGTATCAAAACAAAATGGCTCAGAGCCATCAGTTGTATGACGATCACGTTCTGCGCCATCACCATCATTAACGACGATTACCCCGCCAGCCAGTGTTGGTTCTGCGGGTTCCAGTACCCCGTTTTGATTATCATCTTCAAAGATGCGCACACAAATGCCGGGATCTAATTCAGTTGGGTTTACCCCTTGTACAGCAGCTTCTGCGACAGGTGCAGTCGGTGCTGGTGTTGCTGTATTCGGTATGTCTGTTGGTGTACCATCAGATGTGACATCTTCCGTTGATTCTGCGTCGACCTCAGGCTCTGTAGTGGGTTCGGATTCAGGCGTTTCTGTAAATTCGGTAATGACCGCCCCAAAACTTTGCGTGGGTTCTTCAACGGCTTCGGTCTCAACTGGCTCAACTGAGGTTTCCTCAGGTTGTGCTGCTGTCTCTTCTACTGGTGGTGCTTCGACTTCCGGTTCTTCAGTCGGTTCCGGTGTCGATACAACGATTACTTGCCCAATCTGCAAAAATGTCCCGCGATCTAAACCGTTCAAATTTAAGAGATCATCAACCGATACACCATAAGCAACCGCAATCGATGCGAGTGTATCGCCACTACCAACCGTATGAACGATACCATCATCTTCTTCTGTATCTTGTGGTGCGACAAATCCCACCTCTGCGGATTGGGCAGGCGGTGCTGGTACATCAACCGACCCGCTATCACCAGTACTGCTATCGGCAGGGGCTTCCCCTTCACCGACGATGACCAGTGATGCCTCGTCAATATAAACCGCATTTGGATCATTCGGCCATGTCTGAGTTGCATAAATCACGATCGTGACGGATCCACCCGTTGCGACATGATCAACACTAATTTGTTGATAGTTGTTGAGGTTGGTCATCCAACTGGACCACGTAATCGCGCCGTTGACGTTGCTACCGATGTTACTGCCAACGCCGATGCGGACTTGTGCATTTGAACCACTACCATTTTCTAGCAGAACAAATGCCGAGCCCCGCACAATTGCACCTGCGGGTATATCGGACACTTCTTGGAAAGCAGCCGCTGTAAATGTACCGCCACCTTTAGAGATGCTTAATGCGGATGTCCCGCTATATTTAAAAAAACTTGTATGCGGGAAAGCGTTCGGTGGTTGATTCATCCATGCTTCGCTACGTGGGGCTTCTGTATACCATCCGTCCCAACCTGCCGGAAAGTTAAAATCGCCACGTCCTGTTCGCCCGCTATAATTCGTTTCGAAACCGGGGCTTGTGAGTAGATTTTCCTGTGCTTGTACAGGTATTAGTCCCATCAGCGCCAGCATTAGCGCGATCACGCTAAGTTGTGTAATCCAACGTTGCATCAACTAGCTCTCCGAACCACAGGTAAGTTCAAAGAACGGTGCCCTGAGGATTAAGCTAACTGAACAGGTCAATCTAAAATTATCGACCATTTCTTGGGTGATAACGGGATCTGTGATGACGACTTCTGATGAATCATCCGACGGAACAACCTCAGATTGTGGTGTTGCGGGTGCAAGTTGATTGTCGGGGTCTGCTTCTACAACCTCGGCTTGTTCTTCAGACGTTGCGTCTTCTGTCGGGACAGGTGTCGAAGTTGGAATCGGTGTTGCATTCGGGTCTGGCGTTGCAATCACCAAGACTTGTCCAATCTGTATGACCGATGTTCTATCCAGACCATTTAAGTTCATGACTTGATCCATCGATACACCGTAGCCAACAGCAATCGATGCCAGTGTATCACCACTACTTACGGTGTGGTTGATACCATCTGCAACATCGCGATCTTGTGGTGAGACAAAAGCAACACCCGATGGTTGTTGTGGTTGGGGTGCTGGAGCATTTTCGGCAGTGTCACCGCCAGACTCATCGCCACCTTCATTATTACCAGGGAGGTCTGCACTATCGCCAACAATCACAAGGGCTGCATCATCAATATAAACGGCATTTGGGTCGTTGGGGCGGTCTTGAGTCGCATAAATGAAAATCGTGACATTTCCACCTGTTGCGATATGATCTACTGTCAACTGGCGATACTCAAGCAGGGTTGTACCCCACTCTGACCATGTTACATTGCCACCAAACGGATTGTTACCGACATTGCTACCGACACCAACACGCACGCGTGCGTTGTTACCAGACGCATTTTCGAGGAACACAAAGGCAGACCCTCTTACGATTGCGCCCGCTGGAATATTTCCAACCTCTTGATAGGCAGCAGCGGTAAATGTTCCACCACCTCTGGAAATACTCTGTGCAGCTGCACCACCATATTTATAGTAACTGGTATGTGGAAACGCATTTGGAGGGATATTCATCCAAGATTCGCTACGGGGTTCTTCTGTGAACCAGCCACCCCAGTTTTCTGCGAAGTTAAAATCACCCCGCCCACGTCCACTATAATTGAATTCAAATTCTGAATTTGAGAGCAAATTACCTTGTGCTTGTACTGGTAAAATGCTCAATAAACACATCATAACGGTGAGAACTACACTCGGTTTTATCCAACGCAACATCAGGTTATTTCTCCATTTTCCTAATTTTGGTACCGTTGCCTATCGTATATAGAATGTAAGTGTCAAAAGGTCTTAAAAAGTGTAGGGATGATACCCATATGTTTACCTGCAACCCTACCCATTTTATTTTTTGATTGATATAAAAACTAAACGTACTTTATTTTATCTGTAATATGCAACAGCACATTGCGGGTGAGATTATAACACGGGCATAAATGGATGTTATAGGGGAATCTAGTCCTAGCGTAGGGTAAACGTGGGGAATTACATTTGAGACTTTTGAGGTGCTCATTGCGTATAACAGATGTACGAATCCTCAAAAAGCAATACATCCCTACATAGTAATCTATGTGGGGATGCTTCTTTTGGGGCAGGGTCTATCCCTGAATAAAGTGTTTTTTCGATGTAGTTTCTTTATAGTTTGACCGGCTATGTATCGGCGTGACATCCATCAAACGGTGCTCTGCATAAGAGATGTCATCATAAGTTGCTTCTTGTTGCCTGATGTGATTTGCACGTTGTCGCTGTACTATGTAACGAAACCGTTGGATGACTTGCCATAGTGCGAATGTTAATCCGACAATCCCTAAACCTGATGCTGTAATCAAGCTTGGTGCAAACTCTACACCTCTACTCAAATAGGAAAATCCTGCAATAAACGCCATCACCGAATAAATTAGGGAATAGGCGATCAATGGGGAAGCAATCAATAGAGCAATGCCACCGAATCCAATTTCTTTCCAGTGGTTTTGGTGTTTGGGTTTATTATGCAAGAAATTCCCTTTCGGTCATGTACAAATCGGGTTGATAGGATATGGATAACTGGACATCATCTAACTTATGCTTTGTTGCTAATCCGATAAACATAGATAGGCTCATGTTAATTGGAATGCCAAGATCTAGATTATGTAATCTCGTTGAAATAGATGAAACACCTACACTCCATAATGAACAATATCATATGAATGACAATGATATTTGTCTTGTCTAAAAAACATGACACTGCCTACAAATCCCAGACGCGGGCTGTTCCATCCCATGACCATGATAGCACTTGGGTTGCGTCACTGTTCCAGATAGCACCGCGCACCAAATTATCATGTTGGAAGCGGTCTTGCCTAATAATGCGATTCCAGACGTTAACGTAAATATGTGACCACGACAAAATCCGCGATTCGTTCATATTCCATTCTGCCCCGACGACCCAATCTTCATGACGGAGGACTTGCTCAGAGCGTCCCGTGTCGGTGTTCCAGACGTGCACAGTATCATCACCTGCCCAAGACATATAGGCGGTTTCATCGTCCGACCAGATGGCTTGTTGTACAAAACTACGATGCTGTACATTGCTTAATGGGCGCGATGTAACCCGTACACCATCGGTCTCATAAGCAAATACACTGCCGTCGGTATACCATGCTAAGACGCGGGTATCGTCACTGTTAAATTCTACGCCGAGCAACATACCACGATGCGGGAATGAGACGGTCTCAAGGGTTTCTTCTGTTTCTACATTCCACACGACCATGCGCCCATCTTCCGACCATGCCCGAATCATAGCTTCATCGGCACTAAGGTCTGCGCCACTAATCGCACCTGACCGTGAGACAACTGCAATTTCGTCACCATCGATTGACCAGACTGCGCCGTTACCTTCAGATGTAAATACAAAAACGCGATCTTCATCAGCCGTTACTTGCAAAGCAAGGGGCATCCCCTCAATTTCCCATGATTGCAAAATATCACCAGATTCCACCGATGCCACTTGAACGAGTCCACTTTCATCAGCGGATACAATATGACTATCATCAGAGAGCCAGACGGCATGGGTTAGCGCATTGCCGTTATGGTCGATTGTCGTTAATAATTCACCATCTTCGGCTGACCAGATTTGCACCAATCCCGCTTCATCAGCTGTCAGTATTTGGGACTCATCGGTATTCCATGATGCAGTAACTACACCTTCATCATGCTCCAAAATCAAACTCGCTTCATCAGACTGCGCACTGAGTGTCCATGTAGCTAAGACCAACATCATCATTACAATAATGACTTTTTTCATTGAAGACATCCTTACTCACTTGTGTTCCTGAATTTGGCACAGGGTAGCATAAAAATGTTAACAACTGATGACATCATGTATATGACTTGTCAGTAATCCATCAGTTTGTGTTGCACAAAAGTCCTTGACGTAACCTGTTGAAGGTGGCTATACTCATAATATGGATATTTTAAACACATACCACACCATGCCCATGCGAATGCCAACCGTCCGATATGACAGACGGCTATTGTGGCGCGCATAAGCGTGACGACTTAGCATATGATACCGTCTGTCTTTGGCAGGCGGTTTTTTGTTGTTTAGGTAGGTCGTTGCTATGGGAAAGGTAGAAGATGAATCCACTGACATTATTTATAAATGCTGTCCGCGCATTACTGAGTATCCCACCATTATTGGGGCGCTTCCTTATTAGTGTCGTGCGTGGTGAACCAGACGCGGTCAAGATTCTCGAAGTGGAATTGCCAGAATTGGTTTTCCGAATGTCGCCCGTACTCTACATAATGACGATGATTATTGCCTTGGTCACAGTCATGACAACCGGCGCAATTGATTCGGTAGTGGCACAATTAGCACTATCGATTATCTGCAATATCTGGATTTTTATAACAATTGTGCTCGGTGTACAAGCCCACGATACCCGCCTGATACAAGCGCAGTCGATACAGTACTATCTACTATTTCTCGGCTTCCTGCAGACGTTAATCTGGGTGCTGTATCCCGACAATCCGAAGAATGAGCCAACATCCGTTTTTATCTTGTTTATGGCAACATTTGTGACCTTCATCAATCAAAAGGTCATTCGACCTAATGTCGAGCGAGATAACGCGATACCCGTCAATTAACGACTAGAAAATAACACCTAAGCACAGCAAATTTACTCAACGAAAGGAACATTATGTCTGGAAAATATATTCATGTCTCGGTGGCATGGCCCTATGCAAATGGTGACCTCCACATCGGACACCTTGCCGGAGCCTATCTACCTGCTGATATTTTTGCCCGCTATCATCGTCTGGCAGGAAACCATGTGTTGATGGTCTCCGGCTCGGATAGTCATGGTACACCGATTTCCGTTGAAGCGGATAAACGGGGCATATCCCCGCGCGACGTCTTTGAACGTTATCACGAACGCTTTGTGCAGACCCAGCAGAAAATCGGCATCAGTTATGATCTGTTCAGTCACACCGATACTGAAAATCATCATAAAATCGCGCAGGACTTTTTTAAGCTCTTGCATGAACGCGAATATCTCTATAAAGAAACACAGACGCTTCTTTATAGCGATTCCGAGAAACGCTTTTTGCCGGATCGTTATGTAGAGGGTACATGTTATATCTGCGGTTACGATAGCGCGCGTGGTGACCAATGTGACAATTGTGGTAATTTGATGGATGCCACCAAACTGATCAATCCGCGCAGTAAAAATAACCCGGATGACGCGCTCGAAATCCGCACGACTGACCATTACTTTCTTGCACTTGATAAATTTGCTGACCAGATTTTGGAATATCTGGATGGCTATCAAGAAAACTGGCGTCCGAATGTGACCAAATTTAGCCAGAACTTTGTCAAAGATGGTCTACGTGGACGACCCATCACCCGTGATATTGACTGGGGCATTCCAGTGCCATTAGACGGATGGGACGATAAACGCCTCTATGTGTGGTTTGAAGCAGTCATGGGTTACTTTACTGCTAGTGTGGAATGGGCGCACAATATCGGTAAGCCGGATGAATGGAAAAAATGGTGGTATAACCCCGATGCCAAAATTTATAACTTCATCGGTAAGGACAATATCCCATTCCATACGATTATCTGGCAGGCAGAATTGTTCGGTGTAAATGGCATCTATAATGAAGGCGATGATACCCCGTTGCAACTGCCATTTGATGTGCCCGCCAACGAATTCATGAATATTGAGGGTGAGCAATTTTCAAAATCTCGCAATTGGGCGATCTGGTTGCCGGATATGCTGGAACGCTATCAAGAAGATGCGATTCGCTTTTATGTGGCGCGGACATTCCCTGAACGCCAAGATAGTGATTTTTCATGGGATGGCTTCCTCGTGCGCGTGAATAATGAATTACTCGCGGCGTGGGGCAATCTGGTCAACCGCATGATGGGATTTGCGTATAAACGTTACGATGGGGTTGTACCCTCATATGACGAATTAACCGATGCAGACAAAGACATCATTGCAAAAACCGAAGCTGGTTTCGAGATAATCGGCGCATTACTTGAATCAACACAACTCAAAGAAGCACTCGAACAAACACTCGGACTAGCACGAGAGGTCAATGGCTGGCTCGATACGCGTGAACCGTGGAAGACGATTAAAGTGGATGAAGCCGATGCAGCCCGTTCGGTTTATACGGCATTGCGTTGCATCGATAATCTGAAAATTTTGTTTGCGCCGTTTACACCATTCAGCTCACAGAAGGTGCATGAATTACTCGGTTATGAAGGGCAACTATTCGGCGACCTCAAGATCGAAACCATTAAAGAAGAAACCCGTGATCATGTCGCGTTGATGTACGATGGCGAAAAGGCAATTGGTAAATGGGAAAAATCCGATTTGCAATCGGGTCAAGCACTACAAAAACCATCGCCACTATTCGTCAAGCTCGATCCCGAAATCGTCGATGAAGAACGTCAATATCTCGGTCAACCACGCGATGAAAAACCGATTATCGTGGGTGAGGAATAGACAACTTGCGTATACCACGGTAGGGAAGAGGCATGCCTCTTCCCTACATGGGACGGGTCTCCCATGGATTTTTGAATATTTGCATCCCATGTTATCCTCTAATTATTTGATGCTCGGAGGACGACATGACCACACTGACACGGCAAGAAGAAATCAAAGCGATTCATAAACAATACCCACGGCTGAACTTCCTCGCGCTAGGGATCATTTTTCTATTGATTGGGATTCTCGTTGGGTTTCATCTGGTCGATATTCAATTTTTAGAAGGTGATTACCCGATTGGATTGTACAGTGAGTTTATCAGCATCATCATCACCATCGTCGTACTCGATCAAATCAACGAGTATCGCGCCACCCGTGAACGCAAACTCGAACTCTTCGACCAAGCCAAAAGTCGCTCTAACGACATGGCAGTTGATGCCCTCGAAAAAATCCAACGCCTTGGCTGGTGGGATGAACTACTAGAGCACTATCGTAATGCAGAAGAACAAAGAATAGATTTATCACAGGTACAGTGGGCTGGCGCTGTAAATTTAAACGAAAGTGACCTTCAGGGGGCGGATTTATCGGGAGCCAATCTCCAAGAGGCGGGTTTAGATGGAGCCAATCTCCAAGAGGCGAATTTAGAGGTAGCCAATCTCCAAGAGGCGAAGTTATTGGGAGCCAATCTCCAAGAGGCGAATTTAGGTGGAGCCAATCTTCAAGATGCGACTTTAGTGGGAGCCAATCTCCAAGAGGCGAGTTTACGGAGAGCCAACCTCCAAGGGGCGGATTTATATGTAGCCAATCTCCAAGAGGCGAAGTTATTTGACGCCAATCTCCAAGAGGCGTATTTAAAGCATGCCAATCTCCAAGATGCGAATTTAGTGGAAGCCAATCTTCAAAAGGCGTATTTATGGGGAGCCAATCTCCAAGATGCGT